>NZ_CP107799.1:2448571-3672857 GCF_041431135.1 Streptomyces sp. NBC_00554
CGGGATCATCTGCTGCGCGAACATCACGTCCGCGTCATTGAAAGCGCTGTCCGGGGTGGCCGACGCCGAAGCGCTGCCGGAGCCGTGGTTCATCCCGGGCATCGACGAGTCGTTGGACGTGGAACCGTCCGAGCCGCAGGCCGCCAGGGCCAGGGCGAGAACGGCGACGGTGCCGGCGGCCGCGAGAGTGCGGCGGCGGGCAGCGGAAGACGAAGAAGCGGACATCACAGGGTTCTTTCCGGGTGGACGCGCCACACCGGTGGCGCGCGAAAGGGGCAGGTTCTCCTTGCCGGTCCGGCTCGGGGCCGGATCCGGTGGATGCCTGTCACGTCCGCGCGACGCACACCTGAAGCAGGAAATCTCTGCCGCCCGATGGCGGTCCCCGCCGTGCCGGCCCCCACATCGCCGAGGGACACCCGGCGAGCCCCCACACCACCAGGGCCACCAGGCCCAGACCGGCGAGCAGCCCGCTCGCGGGGAGCGGCAACCGGTCACGGGCGGGAGTGGACACGCACAGCTCGCCGCTCATCGCGGCCATGGCTGTCGTGAGGGAGACGGCGGGGACGACGGCCTGTTCACCCTGCGCGGCCGCGTGGCCCGAATGCGCGGGCATGCTCACGGGCGCCGGCATGACGCCCTCGCCGTGACAGCCGCCACCGGCGTTCACCGGCGCCCCGTGCATGAGGAACAGCCCGAAGAGGACAGCACACAGCGCGAGCAGCCGGGGAACTCCCGGCCCACACGTCAGCCTGCGGTCCACTCTGCCTCGCGCTCCCTCACTCGGTCGTACGCGTCCTGCGGTGCGGGCACGACGATACCCCCACCGGGTGTCTCAGCTCTTGCGCGCGTCCGGTTACGCGAGCTGCGACTGGACCTGCGCCGCGATCAGGTCGAGGTGGTCCAGATCGTCGAGGTCGAGGATCTGGAGGTAGATCCGCTGGGAGCCGATCGCGGCGTACTGGCCGATCTTCTCGACGACCTCGTCCGGGGAACCGGCCAGGCCGTTCGCCTTCAGGTCGTCGACATCGCGGCCGATCGCGGCGGCGCGGCGGGCCACCTCGGCATCGTCCTTGCCGACGCAGGCCACGAGCGCGTTGGAGTACGTGATGCCTGCTGCCTTGCGGCCGGCCTGCTCCGCCGCGGCACGCACCCGGCCGAACTGGCGCTCGCTGTCCTCGATCGAGGCGAACGGGATGTTGAACTCGTCGGCGTACTGCGCGGCGAGCCGGGGGGTGCGGGTCGCGCCGTGGCCGCCGATGAGGACGGGCACCTTCGCCTGGGCGGGCTTGGGCAGAGCGGGCGAGTCGGTGAGGTCGTAGTAGGTGCCGTGGTGGCTGAAGGTCTTGCCGACCTCGGTCGCCCACAGCCCGGTGACGATCGCCAGCTGCTCCTCCAGTCGCGCGAACTTCTCCTTCGGGAACGGGATGCCGTACGCCTTGTGCTCCTCCTCGAACCAGCCCGCGCCCAGGCCCAGTTCGACGCGGCCGCCGGACATCTGGTCGACCTGTGCGACCTGGATCGCGAGGACTCCGGGCAGGCGGAAGGTGCCGGCGGTCATCAGCGTGCCGAGCCGGATGCGCTTGGTCTCGCGGGCGAGCCCGGCGAGGGTGATCCAGGCATCGGTCGGGCCCGGAAGGCCGTCGGCCGAACCCATGCTGAGGTAGTGGTCGGAACGGAAGAAGGCGTCGAAGCCGAGGTCTTCGGTGGCCTTGGCGACAGCGAGGAGGGTGTCGTAGGTGGCGCCCTGCTGGGGCTCGGTGAAGATTCGAAGATCCATGCCTCCATCCTGCACGGTCGTGTGCCGGTCAACCCCACCGGTCCCGCCGGTCACTCCCGTCCCCGGTCGGGTGAAAATCCGTCAACCCCGCGTGTGCTGCGGGTTCGCGCCAGTGACCCCGCTCGGCGGTGATCGTTGGCTCGGGCGGAGCCGGACCGCCCGGCGCCCGTCGCCGGCGGTCGCCGGGGCGTCACCCGCATCGGTCCCGCTCAGGGGCCAAGGGCCGAGGAGGCCGTCATGTCCCAAGACGCAGTTCCGCAGCAGGTGGTACCTGCACAGCCGAAGGGGCTGCTTCAGCAGATGGAAGAGCTCATGGCGTCGCTCAACGCGGACCTGTCCCAGTTGGACGCGGACCTCTCGGGCACCCGGCCCGCCCTCACGGACGAGCCCGACCACGCCTGAAGCCTGCTGCTGCCAGCGGCGGCGGGGGCACGGTCCGTCCTGCAATTCCCGAGACGCGTCACCCCGCCGCCGAATCCCGCTCACGCTCCAGGACCATCCGGTCCCGCACCGCCAGCCGTCTCAGCATCTCCAGCACCCGGTCCCGGGACTCGTCTGCCGCGTCGATGGCCTCCATGCACTGCCAGTAGGTCCCGTGGTCGTCCGCCGCGCAGGCTATGCCGACGAGGGCTATGCCGACCTCGCCGAGGAGACCGCCGAGGCAGAGGAGCGCCTCGCGGGCGTCGCCCAACTCGGTGAGCTGGGCGGCCCGTAAGGCACCGACGTCGAGGACGGGAGCCCCGAGGACACCGCAGCCCCGTCCCGCAAGCTCGGTCAGGCCGAGGGCCTCGCCCCGGAGTTCAGGGGGGCCGGAGACGGCGAAACGGCTGCCGATCGCCTGAGCCAGGGAGTGCGCCTGCCACGCCTCCTCCATCACCTCCGGGGACTCTCCCGTCTCCGCCAGTGCACGCCTGCTCGCCACAATGAGACGCACCGCATCCATGCGCTGCCCCCGTCTGTCCCGACGCGCTCAACACACGTCCGCCCGAACTCCGCCGTCCACTACCCAGAGTGAGGGAGCCCGGGACGAAAAGCCAGAGGAAGCCTGAAATCGGTGGACACGGAGTTGAGTGTGGACAACTCGACAACTCCGGAGAGTGACAGACTGCCGAATCCGCCCGCTGTCACGACTCCTCCGGCGCCGGAAACCTCCGCTCGTTCCGGTCGATCTTCGCGTCGAGCGCGGCGAGCGGGTCGATGCCGAGCACCTCGCAGAGCTGGAGCAGATAGGCCAGGACGTCCGCGACCTCGTCGGTGACACGGTGGGCGGTGTCCGCGTCGTCCATCACCCGGGCCGACTCCTCCGGCGTCAACCACTGGAAGATCTCGACCAGTTCGGACGCCTCCACGCTCAGCGCGGCGACGAGGTTCTTGGGGGTGTGGTAGGGCCCCCAGTTCCGCGCGGCCGCGAACTCGGCAAGGCGGCGCTGCAGCTTCGCTACGTCCAGTTCGGTCACGGCTCACGTCCAGTCTCTGTCACGGCTCACGCCCCAGCCCTGCCGCCCCGCTCACGGCTCACGTCCAGTCTCCGTCAAGGCCAAGGTCAAAGATCCACCACCCTCACACCCGGCACCCCGCAGGCCCAGGAAGCGTCGCTCATGGCGCCGACCAGCCGGATGTGCCCGCGTTCGCACATCCGCGCCGCCAGCCGCACCAGCTCCCCCGTCTGCCGGGCGTCCAGACAGCGGTCGAGACCGTCGGCCAGAACGGTCAGCGTCTGGAGCGCGGCGGGCACCTCTCCCGCCTGGTCGACCGCCAGCACGCCAGGTCCGGTGAGCAGCACCAGGGCCAGCGCCAGATACCTCAACTCGCCGTCCCCGAGCAGCCCCAGTTCCGTACGAACGCCATCGCCGCGGTCGAGGAACCCTCGGATCGTGCCGTCGCGCAGGGTCTCGCCCAGGACGTCCATGACCGGGCCGGCGCATCCGGCCCCGACCGCGCCGACCAGGAGCGCATGCCGCCGGGCGCACTCCGCCCGCGTACGCCACAGCACTTCGGCGATGTTGTCGCAGCCCCGCAGCAGCAGGCCGGAGCCGACCGCGACGGGGGCGCGCATCCGGCGGGGGCTCGGGTCGCAGGCGTAGACGGACCGCAGGGCGAGCACCATCTGCTCGGCGGCGGCGAGGACTTGGCGCTCCCCGTCGGTCCTGCCCGCGACGCGCAGCGGCAGGAGCGCGGTGCCGAGGCGGTCGTCGGGGAGGGGGCCGCGGGTCACCGCGGACGTGCCTCCGGTGTGCCAGGCGGCCTGGACGACGGGGCGCCCCGGATCCCGTAACGCCGTCTCCAGCAGGGTCACGCCGCCCGCTGTCAACCGCTCGCCCACGATGCGCAGTTCGGGCTCGGCCTGTACGGCGACGTCAAGGCGTACGGGGCCTTCGGGACCGTCGACCGTGCAGCCGATGCGGAAGCCGCGGCGCCGCTGGGCATCGGGCCGGGCCCGTTCGGGCACGCAGGTGACCGGGTCCGGGAACACCTCTTCCAGCTCGGCGCCGCTGCCCAGCCGTGCCAGTGCCTCGTACGCCCGCAGGGCACTGGTCTTGCCGCTGCCGCTCGGCCCCGCGATGAGGGTGAGCGGTCCCAGCGGGAACCGGACGCGCCGGTGCGTGGCGAAAGCGGCGAGCCGCAGTTCGGTGACGCCCGGGCGGTCGGGGCGCGCCTCCGCCGCCGCGGGGGCCTCCAGGGATGACATGGTCATATCCGGACGTTAGGCCTCCGCCGACAGGCGAACCGTTCCGCCTAGGTGACCTTCCTACGATCGAGGGACGGACGGGCGACGGACCGCAGGATTTCAGCGGGCGACGGACCGCAGAGTTTCAGCGGTCGATGGACCACTGGGTGTCAGCGGCCGACAACCCCCGCATCACCCTCCAGGAGCCCCCGCCCCCTCCATCAGCCCGCTCACCTCGGTCCCCGGCGGTGTCAGCAGGAACACGTTCCGGTCGACGCGGTGCATGCCGCTCGCCCGCCCGAAGACCACGCCCGTACTGAAGTCAAGGACCCGCTTGGCGACGTCGGTCTCCGCGGCGGTCAGGTCGAGGAGGACGGGTATCCCCGCCATCAGCGTCTCGGCGACCTCGCGGGCGTCCGCGAACACGTTGATCCGCAGGACCACGAAGCGGCGGCGCGCCTCCGTGGGGGCCTCGGGTATCGACCGGTGGTCGACCGCCGACGGCCAGGCGTCCCGGCCTCGCAACGGAACGACCTGGGCGAGCCCCTCCCACTGTTCGTCGGTGGCGTCGTGACTGTTCACCGCTCCACCCCGTCCTGGCTCGCACTGGTTGTCTGCACCGGGCAATTCTTACGCATGGTCACCCGTTCGGCCCAACAGCGACACGGTCCGCGACCCGTTCGCAGGCGCCGACGCGGTGACGATGCGGACATAATTAGCCAAAACCAGCACCCCTCAGCAATCGAGGCCTTCTCCCATGAGTCTGAGCATCCGCAACCAACTCCCCGGCACCGTCGCCTCCGTCACCCCGGGTGAGGTGATGGCGACGGTGAAGATCCGTCTCGACGGCGGTCAGGACCTCACCGCGGCCGTCACCCTGGAGGCCGTCGAGGACCTGGGCCTGACCACGGGCTCCGCGGTCCGCGCACTGATCAAGTCGACGGAGGTGTCCCTGGCCACCGGCCCGGTGAACGGGGTCAGCATCCGCAACCAGCTCCCCGGCACGGTCACCGACGTCGCCACCGGCGGCGCCATGGCCCGCGTCAAGGTCGACGTCGCGGGCGCCGAGCTCACCTCCGCGATCACCAAGGACGCGGTCACCGAACTCGGCCTGGCCACCGGCTCCCCGGTCGTCGCACTCATCAAGGCCACCGAGGTGTCACTCTCCAACGCCTGACGGGCAGCCGCCCCTCTTACCCGCCTCACACCGGACTCTTCACCTCCGCCCGTACGCCGCTCACCTGCGCGAATTAACGTCCCGAGCCGTGTACTTGGCAGATACGAGACCGTCGCCGACCAGCGGACAGGACCTCACGGGGACAGCGCCGGACGAGGCGCCCGCTCAGTGGCATCGGGTCCTGACGCTGCTCGCCGACATCAGCCTCTTCATCGGTACGCGTGCGGTGTGGACGCAGGCCGCGAGTCACCACCTGGTCGTGGCCGCGGTCGTCTCGCTCTGCTACGCCTCGATCCTCGCGACCGGCGTACTGGCCCTGGTCGTACGCCGGCGCCGCACGCTCGCCCGTCTCGACGGTTGCGTCCTCGTGACCGCCGTGACGCTCGCACTGTGCGCGTACGCCATGAACCACGGCGGCAGCGACGAGGCGGTGCTGACCACTCGGGCCGCCCATGAGTTCCTCGCCGGTCACCAGGTCTACGGGCGGCCCTGGCCCTGGCTGTTCGGTCACGGCGTCGCGCTCACCCCGACGATGACGGGCGGCTACGACTACACGTACGGCTATCCGCCGCTGCCCCTCATGCTCACCGCACCGCTGCTGTGGATCGGTCACGGTGCCGCCGCGGCGACGCTGGTCAGCACCCTAGCCCTGATCTTGGGCGCGATCGTGATGTGGCGGCTGCTGCCGGTGCCGTGGCGTTCCGCGGCCACGCTGGTCTGCCTGGGCTTCGGTCTGCTGCCGGTGTACGGCAGGCTCGGCTATCCGGCGATCGTCGCGCTCGCCCTACTGGTCCCGGTGGTGGTCGGCTGGCCCCGGATGGGCGGCGGCGGCCGGGGCGACTTGGTGCGGGCGGCGTGCCTGGGCGCGGCCTGCGCGGCGCAGCAACTGCCCTGGTTCCTGGCGCCGTTCCTGCTGGCCGGGATCTACGCACTGCGCCGCGGCGAACTGGGACCGCGCGCCGCCGCGGCCGCCGTGGGCCGGATCGTGGGCGTGGCCGCCACGACCTGGCTGCTGATCAACGCGTACTTCATCGTGAGCGAGCCGCGCGCCTGGCTCTCGGGCATCGCGCTGCCCCTGACCCAGAAGGCGGACCTGCACGGCCAGGGTCTGGTCGGCATCTCGCTCTACCTCACCGACGGCAGCGGCCGCCTGGCCTGGTACTCCCACGCCAGCCTGCTGCTGGCCGCCGCCCTGCTGGCGCTGTTCGTCCTCTTCGTACGGCGGCTGGGTCCTGCGGCGACGGTCCTGCCCTGGTGCGCGTTCTTTCTGGCGACCCGCTCGCAGGACGGCTACTACCTGCTGATGACCCCGTTGTGGCTGGCGGCGGCCGTCACCGCGCCCCCGCAGTCCTTCACCACCGCGTGGCAGCCCCGCCCGGCCTTCCTGCGCGGTCCGCACCGGCGCGGGGCCCGTATGGCCACGGCCCTGCTCCTGCTGACCCCGTCTCTGGCGGCGGTGACCCTGGCGGCGACGGGCTCACCACCTCTGCGTATGCAGGTCCTCGGAGCCCGCCGGACCACCGGCGCCCTCGCCGGACTCACCGTCCGCGCCGCCAACCTCGGCGACTCGGCGCTGCGCCCCCACTTCACCCTCACCACGGGCCAGGGCATGGGCCGTTACTGGTTCATCGCCTCCGGCCTGACCACAATCCCCGCCCACAGCTCCGCGCGGTACGAACTCCTGCCGCCCAGCGGCAGGTTCGCCCTCCCCCGCGCCGGCGTACGCATCCGCATACGGGCCTTCTCAGCCTCGCCAATGACCTTGTCGAGCGCGGATGTGCACCTGCCGGCCGTCGAGAAGAGCTGACGGGTGCCGTCATCGCGGCCGGTGCCAGCGGATCCAGGCGGCCTGGCCGCCGTCGACGAGGAGGTCGGTGCCGGTGATGTACGGCGCCCCGGGACCGACGAGGAAGGCCACCACCTCGGCGATCTCTCCGGGCGTTCCGGTGCGGCCCGCGCCGCACGCGTCGAGCATCTTCAGCATGTGCTCGCCGGACGGCGACTCGGCCTCGGCCTTCGCCATCGCGGTGGAGATCACACCCGGGCTGACGCTGTTCACGCGGGCGCCGCGGAGGTTCCAGGCGAGTGCGGCGGCCTGTACCCGCAGGTGGTTGGCGCGCTTGGACACGATGTACGCGGACTGCGCGTCGTCTCCGATGGCGGTGACGACGTCGAGTCCCAGGAGTTCCTCCGTGGGAGTCGTCGCGAGGGCGGCCTCGTCCGCGCCGCTCAGGGACGCGTAGTGACCGGCCATGCTGGAGACGCACACCATTGAATCCTCCCCCAGCTGAAGCAGGGGGATTCCTGGCTCACGCTGCCTGTGGGTCAGCAACCCAACAGGTCTTCCACGATCAACACCAGCCGGGTTGAAACCAGCCCGGTTTGATACGGCAAAACTCGGAGGTGCATGTGCTGTCTTGGCTCTCGATCAGCACGGCGTACGCGCTTGGTTCTCGCAACGCACGGCGCACAGCTTACCCGATCAGGTGGACGGTGTTTCGCCCTGGGGACGAAACACCGCTTCCTGCCCTGCTCCGCAGGAGTCCGATTCCTCGCCGGTCTGAAGGCTGAGGCATCCTCGGAGGAACCCGGTGACCACGACCATGTCACGACGGGACTCATGCGGTCGGTCATCCACGGCCAACCTCCTTGTTTTCAGCTCCTGTTGAGGTCTTCACGGCTTCCCGCCACGGGGCGCTCGCCGCGATCGCCTGCCGCCAGGGGCGGATCGCCTTGGGCGGCATACCGACCGCGAGGGCTCCGGTCAGCCGGTCGCCGGCGCGATAGGCGACCACAAAACGGCGCTCGTCCAAGTCCCCTTCCACCACGGCGACTTCGTCATGGCTGCGGAGGTAGCCGAACGCCTGGATCTTCATGTCGTACTGGTCGGACCAGAAGTACGGCACGGGAGCGAAGGGCTTGCGGGCCTCGGGGTTGAGCAGGTTCCGTGCGGCGGCCATGCCCTGCTCGGCGGCGTTCGTACGGTGCTCGATGCGCATCGAGGTGCCGAACAGCGGGTTGTACCAGCGGGCCACGTCACCGGCCGCGTACACGTTCCGCGCGGCCTCGCAGTACTCGTCGCACACCAGACCGTCACCCAGGGTCAGCCCGCTGCCCTCCAGCCACTCGGTGTTCGGCAGCGAGCCGACGGCCACCAACACCTCGTCGGCCTCGATCAGTTCACCGTCCGCGAGCCGTACCCCTTCGTCGGTCACCTCGCTCACCGTGACCCCGGTCCGCAGATCCACACCGCTCACCAGATGGGCCTCCGACAGCACCCGCCCGACCGCTTCGCCGACCGCGTGGGCCAGCGGCACCGGCGCCGGTTCGAGGAGGGTGACCACGGCGCCGAGGCCCCGGGCCACGGCGGCTGCCTCCGCCCCGAGGAATCCGGCGCCGACGACGACCAACCGCTTTCCGGGGCCCAGCCGTTCCCGCAGGGCCAGGGCGTCGCCCAGGGTGCGCAGTACGTGCGCGCCCTCACCCGGGAGCCGGCGGGGCCGTACCCCCGTTGCCACGATCAGACCGTCGTACGGCACCGGTGGGCCGTCGGCCAGCAGCACCGTGCGTCCGGCGAGGTCGAGGCCGGTCGCGGTGGCGCCGAGGCGCAGGTCCAGGTCCAGGGCGCCCAGGTCGCCCGGCGTGCGCAGGGCCAGCCGTTCGGGCTCCCACTGCGTGGCCAGGATCTGCTTGGACAGCGGCGGCCGGTCGTACGGGACGTGCGGTTCGTCGCCGACGAGGGTGATCGTGCCGTCGTACCCCTCGCGGCGCAGTGTCTCGGCCGCCGCGAGCCCGGCGGCCGAGGCACCGACGACGAGGATCCGCCCGATGTCTCGGCTCACTTCTCGACCAGCCGGATCGCCGCCGCCGGGCAGATCGCCACGGCTTCCTGTACTCCGTCGAGGAGTTCGGCGCCGGGCTCCTCGACCAGCAGGATCGCGACGCCGTCGTCGTCACGCTGGTCGAAGACCTCCGGAGACGCGACGACGCACTGCCCCGATGCCACGCACTTCGGCTCGTCCAGTTCTACACGCATGGGTTTCTTCCTCGGCTGTTCTGTGGGGGGGAGAGGTTCACCAGGTGACGGGCAGGCAGCGGACGCCATACGTGGTCCCGCTGTTGTCGAACTCCAGCTGCTCGATCGGGGCCGCCAGGCGCAGCGTGGGAACGCGGCGGTAGAGCGTGCTGTAGACGACCTGGAGTTCCAGGCGGGCGAGGGACTGGCCGAGGCACTGGTGGGGGCCGTAGCCGAACGCGTTGTGGTGGCGCGCGGGCCGGGAGAGGTCCAGCCGGTCGGCGTCGGGGAAGACTTCCCTGTCCCAGTTGGCGGCGGTGATCTCGACGAGGATGCCGTCCCCGGCGCGGATGGTCCGGCCGTCGATCTCGATGTCCTCCTTGGCGACCCGACGGAGCCCGGAGTGGACGATGGTCAGGTAGCGCAGGAGTTCCTCGACCGCGTTCGCGACGACCTTCGGGTCCTCGGTGTCGCGCAGCACGGCGAGCTGCTCGGGGTTCTCCAGCAGGGCGAGGGTGCCGAGGCTGATCATCGTGGCGGTGGTCTCGTGCCCGGCGATGAGCATCGCGACGCCCATGTGGACGGCCTCGCTGCGCGTCATCTCGCCGGCGTTGACCCGGCCCGCGAGTTCGGACAGCGTGTCGTCGCCCGGGTCGGTGAGCTTCTCGCCGAGCAGCTTGTCCAGGTAGTCGCTCATGGCCCGGCTCGCCGCCTGGGACTCGGCCGGCGGCGCGGCCCGGTCGAGGGCGAGGCTGCTGTTGCGCTGGAAGAACTCGTGGTCGGCGTAGGGCACTCCGAGCAGTTCGGAGATGACCAGGGACGGCACGGGGAGGGCAAGGGCCGTGAGCAGGTCCGCCGGGTTGGGGCCCGCGAGCATGTCGTCGATGAGATCGTCGACGATCTTCTGGATCGGCTCCCGCAGCTTCTCGATCCGCTTGATGAGGAACGGTCCTGTGACCATGCGGCGCAGCCGGGTGTGCTCGGGGGCGTCGGTGTTGACGATCATCCTGGGGGTGAACGGCGCGATCTGCGCCCGGTACTCGCTCACATGCGGAAAGCTGCCGAAGTGGTCGTCGTTGCTGACGCGGGGATCGGCGAGCAGGGCCCGCTGCTGGGCGTGGCCGGTGATGAGCCAGGGCTCGCTGCCGTCCCAGATCCTCACCTGGGTGACCGGCGTCTCCTCGCGCAGCGCCTCGAGGGCAGGCGGCGGGGCGAAGGGGCAGCCGGTCGCCCTGGGCATCGGGTACTCGGCGATCCGGGCCGCGTCGTCCGCGGGATCTGTCAGTGTCTCGGCCAATGTCACTCCTCGGTGGGGGCTCCGTCGGAACAGCGAACGGAGAACGGAGAGCGGGGACTTGGGGTCGCGAGGCCGATTGGGGGGCCTCGGTGATCACATGCAAGCGGAACGGACTGACAGCTGCCGGTCAGATACCTGACAGCGGACTGACGTGACGTAGGTCACGTACTCGGAGAGGAAGCTCGATCGCCCGGCCGCCCCTCGCCGTCTTCAACTCTTCGGCGATTACCGGTAGATGCAGGAGTGACCGATCGCCCGGCTCTACGCCGATTCCCTGGGGACTGTGATGTCGGACTTCGCGAACAGGACGGGTACCGCGTTCGTCGCGGGCGGCACGGGTGGCATCGGCGCGGCGATCGTGCGGACGCTGGCCGAGCGGGGCAGCGACGTGGCGTTCACCTATCGCGCGAACCAGGCGGCGGCCGACGGTCTCGCCGGCGAGGTGAAGGCGTACGGGCGCCAAGTGCTGGCGCTGCGGCTCGACTTGAGCGACGAGTCGGCCACGGCGGAGGCGGTGTCCGAGGCCGCGTCGGCGGGCGGCGGCATCCACACCGTCGTGTACGCGGCGGGCCCGCCCGTGCCGATGGTGCACCTGAGCCGAGTGTCGCCGAGTCAGTACCGCGCCCAACTCGACGCGGACGCGGGGGCGTTCTTCAACCTGGTTCATGCCGCGCTGCCGGGACTGCGGGAGAGCCGGGGCAGCATCGTCGCCGTCACCACGGTGGCCACGCGCCGTTTCCCGGTCCGGGACGGGCTCTCCTCGGGCACGAAGGGCGCGGTCGAGGCGGTCGCACGGGCGCTGGCCGCCGAGGAGGGCCGGTACGGGGTACGTGTGAACTGTGTCGGCCCCGGCATGCTGACCGACGGCAACGCCGCACGTCTGATCAGTTCCGGCGAACTCGACGACAAGGCGCTGGAGATCACCCGGCGCAACATCCCACTGCGCCGGTTCGGCGCCGCGACGGACATCGCCGAGGCGGTCGCGTTCCTGGCGTCCGACCGTGCCGGTTTCATCACCGGGCAGGCGCTGGGGGTGGATGGCGGGTACAGCGTCTAGCCCGCTTGTCGGCCGTTCATAATCGCGTCGGCCGGCCCAGCCAGTAGCCGAACCCCCGACGCGTGTGGATCAGGGCCGGCTGCTCCTGGTTCACCTTGCGCCGGAGGCGGGAGAGGAGCTGCTCGATCGCGTTGTCGGCACGGACCTCGCCCCAGACGTGCCGGCCGATCTGCCCCTTCGAGATCACCTGTTCCGCGTTGACCAGCAGATAGCGCAGCAGCCGGTACTCGGCGGGCGTGAGGTCGAGGGCCCGGCGCCCGCGCCATGCCTGGCAGGTGCTGTCGTCCAGGACGAGATCGCCGTAGTACGGCGTACTGCCCCGCCACGCGGGGGTTCTGCCGCACAGCAGCACCTGCGCCCTGGCCAGCACTTCGGCTATCCGGAACGGCTGGGTGACGTAGTCGCTGGCGCCCGGGCCGAGCCCGGGGAGCAGCCGGCTCAGGTACTCGCAGGCGACCAGGAAGAGGACCGGCGGACGGTCGGCGGCGGGGGTGAGCCGGTGTCCGCGGGACAGGCCCTCCATGTCCGGCAGCGTCACGTCGAGGACCATCAGGTCGAACCGGTGCTCCATGAGCCGCGCGTGCGCCTCGGTCCCGCAGCCCGCCGTGTCGATCTGATAGCCCGCCAACTCAAGGGTGGTCGAGAGCAGTTCGACGGCGGCGGGGTCGTCCACCGCGACCAGTACGTGCTGCCCGTTTCCACGCATCGGCGACGGTTTCTCGCTGACGCTCCCGTCCACGGACAGACCATTGAGCATCGACATCACAGAACCCATTCGCGTAGGGATCGGGCCTCGGACCGGGACGGCACGGATTCCTCCGTGGATCTCCGGACGGAGCACGCCTGCGCGGACTCCGGAAAGCACTACATCCGTAAGCAGTAAGCCAGTCGAGCAGTGGGCCGGCCGAGCGGTACGCCCGTACAGCAGACGTGCGCGCCGTCAGGCCCGTGCCGCCTGGGCGCGCTCGTACGAGACGTCCACGTCCTCCGCCGAGTGGAAGTCGTCGACCATCCGGTGGAACAGACCTGCCAGCTGCCGCAGTTCCTCCGGGGACCAGTCCTTCAGGGCGACCTCCATACCCCGGCAGCTCGCCTCGCGGATGCGGTCGATCGCCTCCTGGCCGAGCGGGGTGATCTGAATCCGCTGGGCACGCCGGTCGTCCGGGTCCGGGACGCGGGTCAGGTAGCCCGTCCTCTCCAGCTGCTGCACCTGCCGGGTGACGTGGGACGCCTCCACGGCGAGCCGGCCCGCCAGCTCGCCGAGACGCAGCGGCTCCGAATCGGCGACCTGCCGCAGGAGCGCCACGGCCGCTCGGTCCAGCGTCACTCCGGCCAGGGCCATCAGGCGGTCGTGCTGCCGGACCCGGCCGGTCAGGTAGGAGATGCGATTGAGGGCACTCTCGATCGCCGCGATGTCGGTCGAGACCGAGTCGTCTGCTGGCGGTGTGGTGGGCATGGACACACTTTACCATCTACTTGCCTGACTCAAGTAAATTGGCGACTAGCTTGCTTGACTCAAGTAAGTCACACATGCTTGCCTGACTCAAGTACTGCGTTCTCAGTAGTCCGGATTGTCGGCAGGCGCACGACGACGGGACACCCCTCTCCCGGCGAGCCTGCGAAGTCGAGCACTGCGCGTATCAGGCGAACACCGCGCAGGGACCACCTGAGACGGAAGACAGGACACCGAGATGGGAACGTACACACGAGTGGGGCTGGCCGGCGCAGGTGTCACCTGCGGCCTGCTGCTCCTCGCACTCAGCGTCGGGCACAACGGCGACGACGACCCGGCCGCCTCCACACAGCCGAGGAACGCGACCGCCGCGCCGCCGAAGGGCCCGTACGTCGCCCTCGGCGACTCCTACACCTCCGGCCCGGGGATCCCGGCCCAGACGGGCACGCCCGCCGGATGCGACCGCTCCGACCGCAACTACCCGGCGCTGGTCGCCCAGGAGCTGGAGATCAAGGCGGCCGACTTCCGGGACGTGAGCTGCAGCGGCGCCACCCTCGCCGACCTGTCCGCGCCGCAGACCACCGGCGACGGGGTCAACCCCGCCCAGTTGTCGGCGTTGTCGGCCTCGACCCGGCTGGTCACCATCGGCATCGGCGGGAACGACATCGGGTTCGGCTCGCTGGTCGAGAGTTGCGTCAAGCAGGGCGCCCTCTACGTCGCGACCGGCAGCGGCAAGTACACCGGCGACGACGCGCCCTGCCGCGGCCGGTACGTCTCCGATTCCGGCGACACCGACGAGGTGCGCCAGCGGATCCAGGCGGCGGGGGAACGCCTGGCCGACACACTGCGCGAGGTCGAGCGCCGCGCCCCGCAGGCCCAGGTGTACGTCGTCGGATACCCGGCGATCCTGCCGGCCAAGGGCGCCGGCTGCGACGACGACATGACCCTCGCGCCCGACGACGCCACCTACCTCGACGACAAGGAGCGTCAGCTCAACAGCGTGCTGCGGGAGCAGGCGGCGTCTGCCGGTGCCGGGTACGTCGACACGTACACCCCCTCCGCCGGCCGTGACGCCTGTTCGGCGCGGGAGACCCGCTGGGTCGAGCCCCTCATTCCGGCGAACCCCGCCGCCCCCGTGCACCCCAACGAGCGCGGGGAGCGCGGCATGGCCGACGCCGTCCTGCGCACCCTCAAGGCTTTGCGATGAGCCCGGGGCACACCGCGAACACCGGCCGTCCGTACCGGCGTACAGCGAATCCAACGAGTAGATCGAGCACATCGAGTACATCGAGCAAGAGGAGCAGGGCATGAGCAGCACAGGTCTTGAAGGGCGCGGCGTCGTCGTCACCGGAGCGGGGTCCGGAATCGGGCGGGCCGCCGCCCTTGAGTTCGCCGGGCAGGGCGCGAAGGTCCTGGTCGCCGATCTGAACAAGGACTCCGCCGAGCAGGTCGTCAAGGAGATCGAGGAGGCGGGCGGTGTGGCCCGCGCGGTCGTCGGCGATCTCAGCGACCCGCTGGTGGTGGACGAGGTCGTCGCGGTGGCCGTGGACGCCTTCGGCGGCGTGGACGTGCTGGTGAACAACGCGGGCGTCATGGACAACATGTCGGCCCTCGCCGACACCACCGACGCCGAGTGGGAGCGCGTCATCCGGGTCAACCTGACGGCGCCGTTCCTGCTCAGCCGGGCCGTGCTGCCGCACATGCTGGCGGCGGGCCGCGGCTCGATCGTGTTCACCGCGTCCGAGGCGAGCCTGCGGGGCAGCGCGGCCGGTGCCGCGTACACCGCCTCTAAGCACGGCATCGTCGGCCTGACGAAGTCCCTCGCCGTGATGTACCGGGGCCAGGGAATCCGCACCAACGCCATCGCCCCCGGTCCCACCGCGACCAGCATCCAGGTCGATGCCGAGCGGACGGCCCACGGCCCCGGTGTCATCGGCCCCTACATCGGCCTCTCCGGCAAGGTGGCCGACCCCAGGGAACAGGCCGCCGCCATCGTCTTCCTCGCCTCCGACGCGGCCAGCAACGTCAACGGCGTGATCCTGCCGGTCGACTTCGGCTGGGCCGCGGTCTGAGCGGCCGAAGCCGAGGCACCGAGCGAGTCCGACAGTCAGCCATCACCCGAGAGAATGCGAGCAACTCCATGACCACCATGAAGTCCGTACGGACCGGCGCGGTCGGCAAGGTCGAGGTCGTCGACGTGGAACGTCCGACGCCCGGCCCCAAGGACGCGCTGCTGCGGATCCGCGCCTGCGGCATCTGCGGCACCGATGTGACCTTCCTGCACATGGGCGGGATGCCGTTCGGGCCGGGCGGTTCGATGATCTCGGTGCCGCTGGGGCACGAGCCGGCCGGTGAGATCGTCGAGGTCGGGGCCGAGGTCAGCGGTCTGAAGGCGGGCGACCGGGTGGTCGTCAACCCGCAGGGCGCGCCCTCCGGCATCATCGGCTGCGGCGGCAGGCTCGGCGGCATGAGTGACTACCTGCTGATCGAGGACGCCGTCGTGGGCAAGAGTGTGGCCGTCTTCCCCGACCACGTGCCCTTCGATGTCGCCGCGCTCAACGAGCCGATGGCCGTCGCCCGGCACTGCGTCAACCGCTCCGAGGCCAAGCCCGCCGACAAGGTCGTCGTCTTCGGCGCCGGACCCATCGGACTCGGCGCCACCATCTGGCTCAAGCTGCGCGGCGTCGAGCACGTGGTCGTCGCCGACGTCATCCCCGAGCGCCTGGAGACCGCGCTCGCCATCGGCGCGGACGCCGTCATCAACTCGGCCACCGAGGACGTCACCGCCCGCCTGACCGAACTCCACGGGCAGGCCGCCAACGCCCTCGGCCAGCCGCGCGCCGGCACCGACATCTACATCGACGCCGCCGGGGCTCCCGCCGTCTTCAACGCCACCATCGCCTCCGCCAAGTGGAAAGCAAAGCTGGTCATGGTCGCCGTACAGAAGAAGTCCGACGCCATCGACCTCGGCGGCATGCTGCGCAGCGAACTGACGCTCATCGCCTCCCAGGGCTACCCCACCGAGATCTTCGAAGTGACCGCGGAGATCGCCGAGCACCATGAGCGCTTCGCCAGGCTCATCAGCCACCGCGTTCCGTTCTCCGAGGTCGAGCACGCCTTCGAGCTGACGATGACGCCCGGCGCCGCCGAGAAGGTCGTCGTCACCTTCGACGGCCAGGCGTAGCCACCGTGCATGCCGTGGCCCCCGGGCTGTCGTGCTCGGGGACCACGCGCCAGGGCCGACGTACTGCGTTCTCAGTAGTCCGGATTGTCGGCAGGCGCACGACGACGGGACACCCCTCTCCCCGCGAGTCTGGGGATGTATCCGAGATCAGATGTGGAGACCTCTGCCCGTGGCTACTTTTCTCAATCGACTGGGCCGACTGGCCTTCCGGCGGCGCTGGTTCGCCGCCCTTCTATGGGTGGCGGTGCTCGGCGGCGTCGGCTTCGGCGCGGCCACGGCGCCCGCCGCCCCCGACGCGAGCAACTCGATGCCGGGCATCGAGTCCCAGAAGGCGTTCGACCTGATGGAGCAGCGCTTCCCCGGCTCCACGGCCGACGGGGCGAACGCCCGGATCGTGTTCGTCGCGCCCGACGGGCAGAAGGTCACCTCGTCCGAGAACCGTGCGGTCATCGAGAAGTTCGTGGCCGAGGCGTCCGACGGTTCGCAGGTCGCCAGTGCGGTGAGCCCCTTCCAGGCGAAGGCGGTGAGTGAGGACGCCTCGACCGCGTACTCCACCGTCACCTACACGGCGAAGGCCGACGACCTCACCGACGCCGCCAAGAACACCCTGAAGGCCGCCATCAAGGAGGCCCAGGGCTCGGATCTGACCGTCGAGGTGGGCGGGACCGCGCTGGCGACCCAGCCTTCGGCGGGCGGAATGGCCGAGGTGATCGGTATCTCCATCGCGGCCGTCGTGCTGCTGGTCACGTTCGGTTCACTGACCGCCGCCGGGCTTCCGCTGCTCACCGCGATCATCGGAGTCGGCGTCAGCATGGCCGCGATCATGGCTCTGGCCAGTACGTTCGGCCTGTCCTCGACGACCGGCACGCTGGCCTCGATGCTGGGCCTCGCGTGCGGCATCGACTACGCCGTGTTCATCGTCTCCCGCTATCGCGAGGAGCGCGCCAAGGGCCATGCGCCCGAGGAGGCGGCGGGTCTTGCCACCGGAACCGCCGGGTCCGCGGTCGTCTTCGCCGGGCTCACCGTCGTCATCGCGCTGGCAGGGCTCGCGGTCGTCGGCGTGCCGATGCTCACCAAGATGGGTCTGGCCGCCGCGGGAGCGGTCGCCGTGGGCGTCCTCATAGCGCTGACGCTGGTCCCGGCCCTGCTCGGCTTCTGGCCGAACGCCGTGCTGTCCCGCTCCGCCCGCAAGCGCGGCCGGGTGAAGGAGGCCGGCGAGAAGAACGGGGGCACCCGCTGGGCACGGTTCGTGCTGCGCCGTCCGCTGCCGGTGCTCCTCCTCTCGGTCGTGGGCCTCGGCGCCCTCGCGATCCCGGTCCTCGACCTCCAGCTGGGCACGAGCGGGGACGAGGCCAAGCCCACCTCCACCACCGAGCGCCGCGCCTACGACGACCTCGCCCAGGGCTTCGGCCCCGGCTTCAACGGCCCGCTGACCATCGTCGTGGACGCCAAGGGCGCCGCCGACCCGAAGGCCGCGGTCCAGGTGATCGAGGAGAAGATCGGTGACACTGAGGGAGTCGTCTCCGTGTCGGCCGCGCGGTTCAACCCCGCGGGTGACACGGCCGTCTTCTCCGCGGTCCCGGCCGACGCGCCCACCAGCGAGAAGACCAAGGACCTCGTCCAGACCATCCGCGACGACCGTCCCGCGACCGAGTCCTCGACCGGCGCCGAGTTCGAGGTCACTGGAACCACCGCGCTGAACATCGACGTCGCGCAGAAGATGCAGGACGCGCTGATCCCGTACCTGATCGTCGTGGTGGGCCTGGCGATCGTGCTCCTGATGGTGGTCTTCCGCTCGATCCTCGTACCGATAAAGGCGGCCTTCGGCTTCCTCCTGTCGGTCCTCGCGGCCCTCGGTTCCGTCGTCGCGGTCTTCCAGTGGGGCTGGGGCGCGGAGCTCCTGGGCGTCGAGTCGACCGGGCCGATCATGAGCATGATGCCGATCTTCCTGGTGGGCATCGTCTTCGGTCTCGCGATGGACTACGAGGTGTTCCTCGTCGCCCGGATGCGTGAGGCGTACGTCCATGGGGACGGGCCCGGTCAGGCGGTGGTCACCGGGTTCCGGTACAGCGCCCGGGTCGTGGTGGCGGCCGCGCTGATCATGATCGCGGTGTTCTCCGGGTTCATCGGCGCCGGCGAATCCATGATCAAGATGATCGGCTTCGGTCTGGCCATCGCCGTCCTCTTCGACGCGTTCGTCGTCCGCATGGTGTTCGTGCCCGCGGTCCTCGCGCTGCTCGGCAGGGCGGCGTGGTGGATGCCTCGTTGGCTGGACCGGCTGCTGCCGAAGGTCGATGTGGAGGGTGAGGCGCTCGGCGGGCAGTCCGTCACCGCTGCCCCTGCCCAGGACGACGCGGCCGACCTGGAGAAGGCCCGGGTCTGAGGACACCGCGCCGAGGGCCGTCCGTGGCGACACGGGCGGTCCTCGGCGGCGGTTCGTCCGCGCCGACGCTCACGATGGACCCAGCCCCACCCCGACCGGAGAACCGATGATCAACAACTTGCAGCGGTACGCGAAAGACCATCCACGCTTCGTCGACCTGATGGTCATCGTGCAGGTGCTGCTCATCGCCGTCCTCGGTAGCGCGACGAGCCTCCGGGAACCGTCGGGCGTCGAGGTCCCCTGGTGGCCCGGCGCACTCCTGGGAGTCATCGGTTCCGGGGCCCTCTGGTGGCGGCGCAGCCACCCCCGCACCGTCGTGGCGGTGACCGCGGTCACCGTCAACACCGGCAGCGCGGTGGGCTATCTGCTCACACCCCTGCTGCTCGCACCGCTCATGGTCGCGCTGTACGCGCTGGCCATGTACACCAACCGCAGGACGGGCCGCATCGCCCTCTTCGCCGTCGTCGTCCTTCTCGTCGGCACGGCCGTGTTCGGCGACCACTACGACCATCCGTGGCCCCTCGAGACGATCGGCCCCGTGTTCTGGGTGCTGTCGCCACTGGCCTGGGGCACCGCGACCCGGCTGCGCCACGCCTACGTCGAGGCCGTGCAGGCCCGCGCCGAACACGCCGAGCGCACCCGCGAGGAGGAGGCGCGGCACCGGGTCGCCGAGGAGCGCGTACGCATCGCCCGCGAGTTGCACGACGTCGTCGCCCATCACATGGCGCTGGCCAACGCCCTGGCCGGGACGGCCGCGCACCTCGCCCGTACTCATCCCGACCGGGTCCCGCGGATGCTCGACGACCTCGCCGACACGACGTCCTCGGCACTGCGTGAACTCAAGTCCACCGTCGGCCTGTTGCGGCAGGCGAACGAGCCCGACGCGCCCCTGGAGCCCTCCCCCGGGCTCGGCCGGCTCTCCGACCTGACCACCGCGTTCGCCGCCGCCGGGCTCACCGTCAGTGTCACCACGGAAGGTGAGGAGCGGCCGCTCTCACCGGGCGTGGACCTGACCGCGTACCGGATCGTGCAGGAGGCACTGACGAATGTCGCGAAGCACGCCGCCGCGAAGACGGCGCGGGTTCGCTTCGCGTACTCCCGCGATCGGCTGACCGTCACTGTCAGCGATGACGGGGACGCTGCGGGGCCCGCCGTTCCGGGGCCGAGCGGCGGTTTCGGTCTCATCGGGATGCGGGAGCGTGCCCAGTCCGTCGGGGGGCGTCTCGAGGCCGGCCGCCGGCCAGGCGGTGGCTTCACCGTGACGACGGAATTGCCGATCCGTGTGTAGGCGCTCCGCAGGAGGTGTGGTGCTTCGTCTGCGGGCTCGCTGTGGCTGGTCGCGCAGTTCCCCGCGCCCCTTTGGGGCGCCTCCCCTCCCCCTCGTATCCAAGCCAAGATCCGGAAGAAGAAAATGACCATCCGCGTTCTCCTCGCCGACGACCAGGCCCTTCTGCGGGCCACCTTTCGGATCCTGATCGACTCCTGTGACGACCTGGAGGTGGTCGCGGAGGCCACTGATGGGAAGGAAGCGGTCGAGCTCGCCCGTGTGCACCATCCCGACATCGTGTTGATGGACATCCGGATGCCCGGCACGGACGGCCTTGCCGCCACCGCCGCGATCTGCGCCGACCCGGACCTGTCGGCCACCCGCGTACTGATCCTCACCACGTTCGAGATCGACGAGTACGTCGCCCAGGCGCTGCGCGCAGGTGCCAGCGGCTTCCTCGGCAAGGACGTCCGCGCCGACGAACTCCTGGACGCCATCCGCACCGTGGCCGCCGGGGACACCCTCCTCTCACCGCTGGCCACCCGTGCCCTCATCACCCGCTTCCTCACCACCCCGGCACCCGGCACCCCGCTGGCGCTCCCCGGTGCCCTCGACGCCCTCACCGCCCGTGAGCGCGAGGTGATGGCGCTGGCCGCGGAGGGTCACTCCAACACCGAGATCGCCGAGCGGCTCTTCGTCAGCCCTTTGACCGTACGCACCCATGTCCACCGTGCGATGACGAAGCTCAACGCCCGTGACCGCGCCCAACTGGTCGTGATCGCCTACCAGTCCGGCCTGGTACGCCCCATGCCGCCGCAGGGCTGATCGCAGGGCAGGAGGTGGTCGTCACGCAGTGCCGGCGGCGAGATGCGGTTCCCGGTCGTCCAGGAACTCGACCAGGGCCAACGCCAGCAGCGCGCCCAGTGCGATCCACACGGTGACGGCGGGCGTCGGGCGGTTCCAGGCGAGCAGCGTGGCGGCGGCGACCGCGACCACCGTCCAGTTCAGCCAGGGTTTGACGCGGTGCACCCATTCTCCGGTCGGCCCCGCGGCGAACCCGGTAGCGTCGCGTACGGCGCCGATGCCGCCCGTCCACGCGGCCAGGACCCGGGAGGCCGCACGGCCCTTACCGGTCAGCCAGGCGCTCAGCGCGACGATCACGCCGAGGGTGATCACCATCCGTACCGTCGTCCGCAGGAAGCGCACCAAGGTGTCGAAGACGGCCCCCGCGGCGGGCTGGGAGACCCCGGCCGGGAGGCCGTCGAGGTAGAGAGCCCTGAACACCCAGAGCGCCAGTCCGAGGAGTGCCGCGCCGACCGCCACGGCGAGGGCGGCCACGACCAGGGCACGGCGTCTGCGTACGGCGGTGAGCACACCCGCCGCCGCGAGCAGCAGTGTCAGCACGGGCAGCCAGAATCCGACGAGTTGCAGCAGCCTGAAGCCCTTCTGGGCCTTGCCGATGGACTCGGAGGTCATGACCGTGAACTCGGTGTGCACCTCGGGGATCTTCGAGGCCACGGCGAGTCCGTTGTCGACGAGCGCCTGCTTGACCTTTTCGATGACGGGGGCGAGGTCGATGATCACGGCGTCGTCGGTGAGTTTCACCGCTCCGCCGCCGCTTCCGGTCAGCGCCTTCTCGACGGCCGCGTGAACTCTCCTGTTGAGCTGGGTCCACAGGGTGGCGAACGCGTCACTGCTCACGAACTTCAGCGCCGTGCTGTGCACGAACCCGCTGATCCCGGTGGTGACCGGGCCGCTCAGCGCGTCCAGGGCCTTGCCGGCCAGCGGGCGGTCGGCGGGCTCGACGGAGGAGAGGATCGTCGCTACGTCGAGTCTCTCCATAACCGCGTCGGTCACCCGGTTGGCGACGGCGGCCTGGAGGTCGGGGTCCGAGGCGAGGGGCTCCATGGTCTTCACGTACTGGTCGGTGTCCCCCACCGTGTCGCTCGCCCAGGACGCGACGGCGCTCAGCGGGGTGAGCACGGCGGCGAGGACGATCAGCAGCACGGCAAGGATCGCCCGTACGCGATGCCTGTGAACCTTGGGGCCGCGCTTCTCCAACTCCGCGACTCTGGCGCGTAGTTCGGTCAGCTCCTCCTGCGCTCCCGTGCTCGTCATGCGGCCGGACCGGTCTTCTCCGCCATGGAAGGCTCCTCGCTAGAGATCACGTCCAGCCTCAGTGGTGGCGGCGGGTGCGACCTTCCGGGCAGGGCCGTTCGGGTGATCGCGGCTGCCGGTCACCCCGCCGGGGCCTCTCTGCTGTACTGGACCAATGCCATGCGCCGATCTCGACGAACTCGACCGCAGTACAGAGGCCGGGCCGTGAGCGGCGGCGAGCGGCAGGTCCCCGGCGCCTGCCCGCTGGACTGTCCGGACGGCTGCGCCTGGACCGTGACCGTTCGGGACGGGCTGGCGACCGGGCTGCGCGGAGACCGCGAACACCCGTACACGCGGGGCGCGTTGTGCGTGAAGGTCAACCAGTACCTGGAGCACACCCGCGCCCCCGGCCGCCTGATGTTCCCGCTGCGGCGGGTGGGCGCGAAGGGCGAGGACAGGTTCGAGCGGATCAGCTGGGACGAGGCACTGGCGGAGATCGCCGCCCGTCTGCGCGAGACGATCGACACCCACGGCGGCGAGGCGATCTGGCCCTACCAGGGCACCGGCACCCTCGGTTACCTGCAAGGTCTCCAGGGCCGGGCGGGCAGCCGCCTCTGGAACGTCCTGGGCGCCTCCCGCCACCGGATGACCATCTGCGCGAGCGCCGGGTCCGCGGGACTGAGGTACACCCAGGGCACCAGCGAGGGCATGGACCCCGAAGACCTGCGCCACTCCCGCCTGATCCTCCTCTGGGGCACCAACACCCTGACGACCGGCCACCACTTGTGGCGGCTGATCCAAGAGGCGCGGAAGAAGGGTGCGTACGTCGTCGCCATCGACCCGGTCCGTACCCGCACCGCGGAACAGGCCGACGAGCACCTGCCGATCCGCCCCGGCGGCGACGCGGCGCTCGCCCTCGCGCTCCTGAACGTGGTCCTGGCCGAGGGCGCGGAGGACCGCGCCTACCTGGCCCGGCACACCCACGGCTGGGAGCAATTCCGGTCCCGCATCGAGGAGTTCACCCCGGAGCGGGCCGCCCTCGACACCGGACTGGCCCCCGAGCGGATCACCGCCCTGGGGCGGCGCCTCGCCCACACCCGGCCCACCGCGATCCGCACCTCCATGGGCATGCAGCGCCACGCGGGCGGCGGCACCGCGCTGCGTACCCTCGCGTGCATACCGGGCGTGACCGGCGACTGGCAGTACCCCGGTGGCGGCCTGCACTACGCCACCGACGGTGCCCACGGCGGCAACCTCGCCGCCCTCACCCGTGACGACCTGCTCCCCCACCCCGTACGCGGCCTGTCCATGACCCGCCTCGCCGAGGGCCTGCTGAAGACCGACGACCCGCCCGTCAAGGTCCTGTTCGTCTACGGCGCCAACCCGGCCGTCAGCTCACCGGACCAGACCCGCATCCGCCAGGGACTCGCCCGCGAGGACCTGTTCACGGTCGTCCTCGACCACTTCCGCACCGACACCGCCGACTGGGCGGACATCGTGCTCCCCGCCACCATGCAGACCGAACACCTCGACATCCACGACGCCTACGGCCACCACTACCTGGCCTGGAACGAACCCGCCGTCTCGCCGCCCGGCGAATGCGCCTCCACCACCGAGACGTTCCGCCGCCTGTCCCGCGCGCTCGGGCTGACCGAACCTGCCCTGTACGACTCGGACGAGGACCTGGCCCGCCAGTTCCTCGACTCGGACCACCCCTCCCTGGACGGCATCACGGTGGAGAGCCTGCGGGAACGCGGCTGGGCCCGGCTGATCACCGACCGGCTGCCGTTCTCCGACGGCTTCCCCACACCGAGCGGCAGGCTCGAATTCGTCTCGGGGACGGCCGCGGCCGACGGCCACGACGCGCTGCCCGGCCATGTGCCCGCGGCGGAACCGGCCTCCGACCGCCACCCCCTGGTGCTCATCTCGGCCGCCCAGCACTTCACCATCAACACCGTCTTCGGCAACAAGCCGGAGCTGCGCCGCCGCGCGGGCCCGCCCACGGTCGTCCTCCATCCCGACGACGCCGCCCCACGCGGCCTGAAGCCCGGCGACCGTGCCCGTGTCATCAACGACCGCGGATCCTTCACCGCCCTCATCGCCGTCGAGGACCGGGTCACCCCGGGAGTCGCCCTCACCGAGAAGGGCCACTGGCCCAAACTCCAGGAGGACAGCGGGACGGGCGTGAACGCCACCGTCGCCGAACGGGACACCGACCTCGGCGGGGGCGCCGTCTTCCATGACAACCGGGTTGAGATCGTGCCGCTCTGATCCCTCGCCGATTCCCTCGATTTCCCTCGATCCGATTCACAGTCCGATGTGAGCGGCTATCGGCAGGTGGTCGCTCCCCGTCTCGGGCAGCGACCAGACTTCGGTGACTGTCGCCGAGCGGGCCATGATCTGGTCGATGCGAGCCATGGGCAGCGACGCCGGCCAGCTGAACGCGAATCCTGAGCCCGCCGCGTTCAGCTGTGAACTGACCGGTGCCAGACCGCGGTCGTCCACAGTGCTGTTGAGGTCCCCGAGCAGAATCACCTTGTCCAGCCGCTCGGCCGCGATCGCTTCACCGAGGAGAACAGCGCTTTCGTCCCGTAGCGCGGAACTGAATCCGTTCCTGGGACCGAGGCGCACGGACGGCAGATGAGCCACATAGACAGCGACATCCCCCTGTGCCGTCGTGGCGGTCGCCCTCAGCCCGCGGTTCCAGCCCTCGCCGATCCCCTCCGGCCTGATGTCCACCAACCGCACGTCGGAGAGCGGGTACTTCGACCAGAGCCCGACCGTGCCCTTGGTCGCATGGTGGGGATAGTCCGACGCCATGACCGCCGCGAAGGCCGGCAACGCGGAAGGCGTCAACTCCTCCAGGGCGATGAGGTCGGCCCGGGTCTCGACCAAGGTCCTCGCGGTGCCCGCCGGGTCTGGATTGACGTCGCTGACATTGTGCTGGAGCGCGGTGATCCGGCCCGCCGAGTCCGCCAGGTCGTGGCCGGGAAGTAGCAGATCGCCGAAAAGGCTCATCCAGGCGGCGACGGGCAGCAGCAACGCGATCAGCCCGACGAACGAGCGGCGCAGCAATGCCGCGACCAGCAGTCCCGGGACGGCCAGTCCGAGCCAAGGAAGGAACGTCTCAAGAAGGCTGCCCAGGTGCCCGAGCGTGTTGGGCAGAACGGAATGAAAGACCAACAGGAGAGCGAGCAACAGGGAAAGCAGCGCCAGGACGCGCCCTTGTCTCCAGCCCGGCCACTCGCACGACGTCACACGACCACATCGTAGGCGCGCAGCAAGCGCTTGAGTCCCTGAGCACCCACACCACCGAAATGAGCACATACAGCCGCGACGCCACTACACGGAGCGATCTTCCTTGGCCGAATCCCGCCCCGAGCCCCTCTGGTCGCGCGCGCCTTCCGTAATCGGTCCCGGCATTACTGGACCTGGTGCGCCGAAGCACAGAGACTCCAGGGACAATTCGTCTGTCGCAGTCGCCTCACCAAGGGGTTCACGAATGATCACGCTCACGAAAGAAGACGGCCCGGCGGATCTGGATGGGGTGACCCATCTGACCATCGGAGCGTCCTGGGACCCGACCGTTGGAAGCAGCGGCGGCATCATAGGGAAGATCCGCCAGAAGGTCGGTACCGACCTCGACCTGATCGCCATCGCGATGCAGGGTTCGGAGCCGGTGCGGCTGGCCGGTCTCGACTCCCTGGATCCGCTGGGCAACGGCTCGCTGCTGCACAGCGGGGACAACCAGACCGGGCAGGGGGACGGCGACGACGAGACGGTGACCGTCAACTTCGCCAAGGTGCCGGGCAACATCACGTCCATCGTGTTCGTCGCCGCCGCGTACAAGAAGGGCAGCAACTTCCAGAAGGCGCGGAACATCAGCTTCAAGGTGTACGACGCGACGGGCGGCAGCTCCCAGCAGGTCGCCGACATCTGGCCGAGCCTGCTCAGCTCGGACAACGGCTGCGCCGTGGCCAAGGCCATGCGGGACGGCGCGAGCTGGAAGCTCCAGGTGATCAACGAGACCGGGAAGATCAAGCAGGGCGACGAGAAGGCCCTGATGCGCTTCGCCGTGAGCAAGTAGCGCGGTCCGGGTCGGCGCCGACACCGGCGCCGACCCGACCTGCGGCATACCGTGCGGCGATCAGGGCCCCTACTCGGCTCCCTGTTCGGCAGGTTGAGCCAGTCCCGCCGTCCACTTCTCCTCGATCCGGCCGAACTTCCACACCAGCAGGGCGACCGCCCAGGTGGCGAAGAACAGGCCGACGACGACGTAGCCGATGTCGCACACGAGGATCCCGTCCTCCTCACAGACCCTCGATCACAGCTGTGTGGAGGGCGTAACCCCCAATGATCGAACGGTGTGACAACCGCGTAACGGGCACTTCGTAGCGTCGAGGGAGAAAGCATCCGATCGCCTGAAGGGCCGCCCGTGACCACGACCCCCACGCAGGTACGGACGGTCTGCTCGTACTGCGGTGTGGGCTGCGGGATGGTGCTCGACATCGGGATGGGCCCCGACGGGCGGCGTACGGTCCTCAAGGCGTCCGGCGACAAGGCGCACCCCGCCAACTTCGGCCGCCTGTGCACCAAGGGCGCGACCACGGCCGACATGCTCGCCGCCCCGGGCCGGCTGACCACCGCGCTGACGCGCCCCGAACGCGGGGCGCAGGCCGAGCCCGCCCCCGTGGAGGCCGCGATCGCCGAGACGGCACGAAGGCTGCGGGCGGTGATCGACGAGCACGGGCCCGACGCCTTCGCCTTCTACGTCTCCGGGCAGATGAGCCTGGAGGCCCAGTACCTGGCGAACAAGCTGGCCAAGGGCTTCGTCCGCACCAACCAGATCGAGTCGAACTCGCGGCTGTGCATGGCCAGCGCGGGCACCGGCTACAAGCTGTCGCTCGGCGCGGACGGCCCGCCCGGCTCCTACCAGGACTTCGACCGCGCGGACGTCTTCTTCGTCATCGGCTCCAACATGGCCGACTGCCACCCCATCCTCTTCCTGCGCATGATGGAGCGGGTCAAGGCGGGCGCGAAGCTGATCGTCGTGGACCCGCGCCGTACCGCCACCGCCGCGAAGGCCGATCTGTTCCTGCAGATCAAGCCGGGCACGGACCTCGCGCTGCTGAACGGCCTGTTGCACCTCCTGCACGAGAACGGCGACACCGACCCCGACTTCATCGCCGCCCACACCGAGGGCTGGGAGGCGATACCGGAGTTCCTCGCCGACTACCCGCCCGCCACGGTCGCCGAGCTCACGGGCCTCGCCGAGGCCGACATCCAGGAGGCGGCCCGGCTCATTGGCTCGGCCGGTGAGTGGATGAGCCTCTGGACCATGGGCCTCAACCAGTCCACACACGGCACCTGGAACACCAACGCCCTGGTCAACCTGCATCTGGCGACGGGCGCGATCTGCCGCCCCGGTTCCGGTCCGTTCTCGCTGACCGGCCAGCCCAACGCCATGGGCGGCCGGGAGATGGGTTACATGGGTCCAGGGCTGCCCGGCCAGCGGTCGGTGCTGGTGGACGAGGAGCGCGCCTTCGTCGAGGAGCTGTGGGACCTGCCCCCTGGCACGGTCCGCAAGGACGGGGTCGGCCAGGGCACCGTCGAGATGTTCCAGAAGATGGCGGACGGGGACATCAAGGCCTGCTGGATCATCTGCACCAACCCCGTCGCCTCCGTGGCCAACCGCAAGACCGTCATCGAGGCCCTGGAGAGGGCCGAGTTCGTCGTCGCCCAGGACGTCTTCGCCGAGACGGAGACGAACGCGTACGCGGATGTCGTACTGCCCGGAGCGCTGTGGACCGAGACCGAGGGCGTCCTCATCAACAGCGAGCGCAACCTCACCCTCGCGCAGCCCGCCGTGGAGCCGCCCGGGGAGGCGATGGCCGACTGGCGGATCATCGCCGCCGTCGCACGCGCGATGGGATACGAGGAGGGCTTCTCGTACGACAGCGCGGAAGAGGTCTTCGAGGAGATCAAGGGCGCCTGGAATCCGAAGACCGGATACGACCTTCGGGGCGTGACCTACGAACGGTTGCGGTCCACCCCCGTGCAGTGGCCGGCGGCGAGCACCGACGGGCCCGACCGCAATCCGATCCGCTACATGGATGGGGACGGCAGCGGCTTCGGCGGTCCGGTCTTCCCGACGGCGAGCGGCCGGGCGGTGTTCCACGCCCGACCGCACATCCCGGCCGCCGAGATGCCCGACGACGACTATCCGTACGTCCTGAACACCGGGCGGCTGCAGCACCAGTGGCACACCCTCACCAAGACGGGCAAGGTCGCCAAACTCAACAGGCTCAACCCCGGGCCGTTCGTGGAGCTGCATCCCGGCGACGCCGCCGCTCTCGGCATCGCCGACGGCGACTCGGTGGAGGTCGCCTCGCGGCGCGGACGGGCGGTGCTGCCCGCCGTGGTGACAGACCGGGTTCGGCCCGGCTGCTGCTTCGCGCCCTTCCACTGGAACGACCTGTTCGGCGAGTACCTGAGCGTCAACGCCGTCACCAGCGACGCCGTCGACCCGCTCTCCTTCCAGCCGGAGTTCAAGGTCTGCGCGGTGTCGCTTACGAAGGTGGCGGCTCCGGTGTCCGTCGTAACTCCCACGTCCGTGGTGGTTCCCCAACCGGCCGCTCCCACCGCCGGTCCCGCCGGCGCCTTCGGGCTGGAGCCCGCCCCGCCGCCCGTGCTGGCCGAGCACGAGCGCCAGTACCTGATCGGATTCCTCGCCGGGATCGACTCAGGCGCTCCCGGTGTGCCGGTGCTGCCGCCGGGCGCGCCGTTCAGCCCCGAGCACGCGCTGTGGGTGAACGGCGTGCTGGCCGGCATGTACTCCAGGGCCGTGCCCACAACGCCCGCCGCACCGGCGGCACTTGCCGCCCCCGTCCGGGAGGTCGTCGTCCTGTGGGCCTCGCAGACCGGCAACGCGGAGGAGTTCGCGGCGGCCGCCGCCGACCGGCTCACCACCACCGGTCACAAGGCCACCCTCCTCGACATGGACGACGCCCACCCGGGGAACCTGCCCACCGGAGCCGACGTCCTGTTGATCACCAGCACCTTCGGCGACGGCGACGCCCCCGACAACGGCTCCGGATTCTGGGACGCCCTGGCCGCGCCCGACTCACCCCGTCTGGACGGCGTGCGGTACGCGGTCCTCGCCTTCGGCGACTCCTCGTACGACGACTTCTGCGGCCACGGCCGCCGCGTGGACCAGCGCCTCGACGAGCTGGGCGCGGTGCGTCTCACCCCGCGGACGGACTGTGAACCCGACTACGAACTCTCGGCCACGGCCTGGCTCGACGAGGTCCTCACCGCCCTGAACGGCGCCCCGGAAACGACCTCGGCCCCCGCGCCCGCACCCGCTCCCCGGCCGAAGAAGCCGGCCCCCGTCACCGCCGGCCTCACCGGCAACCAGCTGCTCAGCCTGCCCGGCGCGGGCAAGGAGGTCCGCCGCTTCACCTTCGACACCCGCGACAGCGAGACTCCGCTCCGCTACGAGGCCGGGGACGCCCTCGGCGTACGCCCCGTCAACTCCCCGGACGTCGTCACCGAATGGCTGGCAGGCACCGGCGTCAACCCGGCGGCCACGGTGGACCTGAACGGCACCGGGGAGGTCCCTCTCCACGAGGCCCTGCTCCGGCATCTCGACATCACCCGCATCACGCCCGACCTGCTGCGCTTCGTCGCCGAACGCACCCACGACCGCGTGCTGAAGAAGCTGCTGCGCCCCGACAACAAGGACGAACTGGCCAAGTGGTCCTGGGGCCGCCAGGCCGTCGACGTCATCGCCGAACACCCCGTCCGTGCCTCGGCCCAGGAGTGGGCCGAGGTGCTGAGGCCGCTCCAACCCCGCCTGTACTCCATCTCCTCCAGCCCCCTCACCGACCCCCACCTGGTCTCGCTGACGGTCTCCGTCGTCCGGTACGAGAACCCGGACGGACGACCGCGCCAGGGCGTCTGCTCGCCCTTCCTCGCCGACGCCGCCCCCGGCATCCGCGTGCCGGTCTTCGTCCAGCCCTCGCCGAAGTTCCGGCCGCCCGCCAACCCCGCCACCCCCATGGTGATGGTGGGTCCCGGCACCGGGATCGCCCCCTTCATCGGCTTCCTCCACGAGCGCCGCGCCCTCGGTCACCGCGCGCCCAACTGGCTGTTCTTCGGCGAACAGCACCGGGCCAGCGACTTCTATTACGAGGACGAACTGACCGCCCTCCTCGCCGACGGCACCCTCAGCCGGCTGGACACCGCCTTCTCCCGCGACCAGCGCGCCAAGGTCTACGTCCAGGACCGCATGCGTGAACACGGCCCCCAGTTGTGGTCATGGCTCCAGGACGGCGCGCACTTCTACGTGTGCGGTGACGCCTCCCGCATGGCCAAGGACGTCGACCAGGCCCTGCGCAACATCGCCACCGTCCACGGCGGCCTGGACGAGGACGGGGCCGCCGCGTACGTCAAGCAGCTCGCCGCCGAGAAACGGTACGTCCGCGACGTGTACTGACCCCGGCCCGCCGGGCCGCCGTGACGCCGCCGGGCCGTGCGCAGTACGGTCGAACGCACGACGGAGAGTGGCGGAGGAACTCCTTGAGCACGAACGCGGGCGAGACCGGACGCCTCGAGGACGCGGTGCTCACGCGTGCCGCGCAGGCGGGTGATGTGGCTGCACTGGGTCTGCTCCTTGAACGACACCGGGCAGGTATGCGCGCGGTCGCGGTGAGCATTCTGGGACCGGGACCCGACGTCGACGACGTGGTCCAGGACGCGGCCGTGACCGCGCTCCGGCGCGTGGGCGACGTCCGCGACCCGGCGGCCGTGGGCCCATGGCTGCGGATGATCGTGCGCAACGCCGGCCGTTCCCTGCTGCGAGGCTCCGTCGCCTTCCAGCCGCTCGACGATCTGCACGTGCCCTCCACGGACGCCGGTCCGGAACGGTGGCTGGAGCACCACACGATGCGGGACTGGATCTGGGAGGCCATCGAAGAGCTTTCCCCCGCGCTGCGACTGCCCCTGGTACTGCGTCACTTCAGCACCCACGTCACTTCCTACGAGCAGATAGCCGACGTCTGCGGGGTCCCGGTCGGCACGGTCCGCAGCCGGCTCAGCCAGGGACGGTCCAAGCTGGCGACCGCCCTCGCGTCCACGGCGGACGCCCCGCACGGCGACACCGCGCGGCGCACCCGCGCCAGCCGTGTCGAAGCGCACGAGACACTGGCCGCCGCCGAGAGCGGACACTTCGGCGCGCTGCTCACCGAGCGCTGGTCCCCCGAGGTCGCCCTGCTCAGGGGGAACGACCCGGTGGGCGACAGGAATCGGTTGGTGCACGGAATGGAGTGCGACCTCGAAGCCGGCGTACGGCAGCGTCTCGCCCATGCCGTGGCCGGGCGGTCGCTCGTCATCTGGGAGATGGACATCCTCAATCCCGCCGACAACCCCGAGCACTGTCCGCCCGAGGTCGCCTGGCTCATGACCCTGGACGACACCGGCCGCGTACACCGGCTGCGCCTGTTCCATGCCAGGCCGTCGCGGGCCACCAACCCGCTCCTTCCCGTGTGACGGCCATCACACAACTCGGATCGAACTTCGCTCTGCCTCCGGCGTCCTGTCGGTGTCGTTGACACCTGCCGGATACGGAGACACCCACATGACGACCTCTTTGACCGACCCGATCGACCCCACCGACCTGACTGATATGGCTGGTCCAGCCGATCCGCTGGCCGTCGGAACGCACACCGTCGAAGTCGACGGAGTCGTGCAGCGCTATCACGTCCACGGCACGGGCCCGGTGTGCGTCGCGCATTCCGGCGGGCCCGGCATTTTCTGGGAGTACCTGCGGATGCCCGCGCTGGAGCGGCATCTGACGGTCGTCTACCCGGAGCCGATCGGCACCGGAGCCTCCGACCGCCTGCCCTCCCACCCGCACGGCTACACCCGGCCCCGCTACAGCCGGTTCCTCGGTGCGCTGATCGAGCACCTCGGCGTCCCCGAGGTGCACCTGCTGGGCCATTCGCACGGCGGCTTCGTCGTCCAGTACCACGCCCTGCACTTCCCCGAGCGCGTCGCCGGGGTGATCCTCTACGAGAGCGCGCCGGTGACCGGCCCCGAACACGGCGCCGAGGCCATGCGCCTGGTGCAGTCGTTCGCCGAGCTCCACTTCGACCACCCCGAACTCCCCGAGGTCCTGGCGGCGTTCCAGGCCATCCCCACCATCTCCGACGACGCGCAGATGACGGCCGTCGCCAGGGGGATCATCCCCTCGTACTTCGCCGACTACTGGGGCCGCGAGGAGGAGTTCGCTCCCCTGCGCGCCTCCGTGACGGCCACGCACATCTCCGGCCTGGACGAGGACCTCTCCCCGAATGTCATCGACGACCGTGCGGACCTCGGCTCACTCACCGTGCCGACCCTTGTCGTCGTCGGCCGCCACGACGTCATCTGCGGGGTGCGGTGGGCCGAGGAACTGCACGAGCTGATCCCCGGATCGGAGCTGCTCATCCTGGAGAACAGCGGGCACTTCGGCCACATCGAGGAACCGGCCGCCTTCTCTCAAGCGGTGACGCGTTTCGTGACGGCCACGGCACGCGGCACACAGTGACCGTCGGTTCTGAGAAGAGAACCGATTTCTGACAAGGGAACTGAAAGAGAAACGGATTCATGACTACCGACGTTCAGCCGTCCGTCACCGAGCAGTCCGAGGCGGAAGCACTCTTCCGATTCCAGACAGGGGCTCCCGAGACCGTCCGCAAAGCACTAGGAATGAGCGCCGCGCGGATAGGTGGCGGAGTGGTGCTGTCAATGCGCAACGACATCACCCACTTCTGGAGCAAGGCCCTCGGCTTCGGTGTCACCGCACCGGTCACCGCCGAGTTGATCAGTGAAGTCTGCGGCTTCTACCGGGCTGCGCAAACTCCGCAGGCCGTCTTCCAGATCGCACCTGCCTTCCTGCCCGAGGAGTGGCAGGAGACATGCGAACGGGAAGGCATCGTCCCGGATTCGTCCTGGGTGAAGCTCGTCTGCCCGACCGACGAGGCTGTCGCCCGTGCCGACGCTCTCGACATCACCCCGGACAGAATCCGCGTCGCCCCCGTGGAGGCGGAGCAGGCCGCCGAGTGGGGAACGGTCATGATGCGGGCCTTCGGAATGCCGGTCGAGCAGTACGCGGAGATGAGCGCCGCGTCCGCGACCCGGCCCGGTTGGCATCCCTTCGCCGCCTGGCTGGACGGGGAACTCGTCGGAACCGGAACCCTGTTCGTCCGCGGTGACACGGCTCAGCTGTTCGCCGGCGCCGTGCTTCCCCACGCGCGGGGCCGCGGTGGCCAGACCGCTCTGCTGGCAGCAAGGGCCCGAGTGGCGCAGAAGCTGGGGTGTCGTCTTCTCATCGCCGAGACAGGCGCCGAGACCCCGGGGACCCACAACTCGTCCCTGCACAACATGCTCCGCCTCGGCTTCCAAGTGGCTTACGAACGCCGCAACTGGCGCTGGCGGCTCACGCCCGACGAACGCTGAGACAGCCTGACCGGCCGTCTGGAAGACGGCCGGTCAGTCGAGTTCAGGTGCGTCGCGCCTGAACTCAGTTAATTCGCATCGCTGATCTCAGGTGATTCACATCCCTGATCTCAGGTGATTCGCGTCGCAAATTCCGACTCAAGCGTTGGCGCAGCTGCTTGTGGTGCGCTTTCGCTGATTCCGAAGCGCCGGTGGAACTTCCGGAGAGGTCCCGGCGCGTACCAGGCCGTGCGGCCGAGCAGCCGCATCGCGGCAGGCAGCAGCACTCCACGTACGGCGATGGCGTCGATGAGGATCGCCAGACCGCTTCCGAGGCCGAACATCTGCATGAAGCTGACCTTCGCCGTGGCGAAGGCGAAGAATCCGACCGCGAGGAGACAGGCCGCGGCGCTGACGATTCTTCCGGTGTGTCCGAGGCCGTGGACGACGGCGGCCTCGGTGCTCTCACCGGCGTCGTGGAGTTCCTTGATCCTGCTGGTGACGAACACCTCGTAGTCCATGGACAGACCGAAGGCGATGCAGAAGAGCAATACCGTCATGGAGGTGTCCATCGGCTGGGCGGTGAATCCCAGCACGGAGCTGAGATGGCCGTCCTGGAACATCCACGTCATCGCGCCGATCGCCGCGGCCAGGCTGGTCATGTTCAGGGCCAGCGCACGGATCGGCTGGACGATGCTTCCGGTGAAAAGGAAAAGGAGGATGAAGGTGGTGACGGCGACCAGTCCAGCGGCAATGGGCAGGCGGCTCGCGATCGATTCCTTCGTGTCGAGCAGCTCTGCGTCTCCGCCTCCCACCAGGACCTCCTTGGAGCCGGCGGGCGCGTCGACGTCCCGGACCACCCGGACGAGGGACTGGGCGCTGTCCGACTTGGGCGGAGCGGTGCCGATGACGGTGACCCGCTGTGCGTCGGGGCGGTTCAGGGCCTCGCTCGTCGGGCCGGGGGCCCCCGAGCTTCCCTGTTCGTAGGTGCCCGTCGCCGCCTCGACCCGAACGACCCCGTTGAGGAGCGACAGCTTCTCCGCGTAGGCGTCCAGGGCCTCGTCACCCACGGCCCCGTCGACCACCACTTGGACGGCCGCTTCGTCGTCTCCCTCGAAGTCCGCCTGCAGTGCCGTGGACACCTGTCGGCTCGCGGCGTCCTCGGGAAGGACCCGTTCGTCGGGGGTACCGAATGTGACGCCCAGGAGCGGGGCCGCGGCGAGCAGCAGCACCGCGAGGACCGGCACGCTGATCAGCACCGGCCGGCGCATCACGGTCCCGGCCAGCCGGCCCCAGAACGGTGCCCGCCTGCGATGACGGTCGGCCTTGGGCCAGGGAAGCCTGCCGCTGTTGATGCGATGCCCCAGCAGCATGAGCAGAGCGGGCATCACGAAGAGGGTGCCGACGGCCGCGATGACGACCACGCCCACGCCGGCATAGGCGAACGAGCGGAGGAAGTACTGCGGGAAGACGAGAAGCGCGGTGAGCGCGACCGCGACCGTGCCCGCCGAGAACACGACCGTACGTCCGGCGGTGTGCACCGTCGTCCGGACCGCGTCGGCCACGCTCGTCCCGAGGGCGAGCTGTTCCCGGAAGCGGCTGATCATCAACAGCGCGTAGTCGATGCCGAGTCCGAGCCCGAGGGCGGTGGTCAGGTTGATCGAGAAGACCGACACGTCGGTGACGCTGCCGAGGAGAGCGAGTTCCGCGAAGGTCCCGGCGACCGCCACCGTGCCGATGGCGAGCGGCAGCAAGGCCGCGACCACTCCCCCGAACACGATGAGCAGGAGCAGGAGCGTCACGGGAACGGCGATGACCTCCGCGAGAAGGAGGTCCTGCAGTACCTGCTCCGACAGTTCGGCGCCCACCGCGGTACCGCCACCGGCCCGGACGGTGAGTCCCTCGTACTGGCCCGCGTACGCGTCGATGATGTCCTGCGCGTGCTCTTCCCGCGTCGATTCATCGCCCTTCACATGCGCGAGGACCATGGCCGAGAGGCCGTCCCGGGCGAGCAGTGAGTCGCTGTGCGTGTCGAAGTAGGAGACGACGTTGCTGAGTTCGGTCTCCTTGCGCAGCTCGGCCACCAACTGTGCGCCGTCCTGCTCCACTTCCGGGTCGGTGACGCGCTGTGCGCGACTACTGACCAGCAGCACGAGGTTCGCTTCCCCGCCGAATTTCTCGTCGATGACCCGACTCGCCCGTGTCGACTGCGAGTCCGGGTCGTCGAAGCCGCCTCCCACGAGTTTCCCGAAAGCGCCCACACCCACAAAGCTCATCGCAGCGACGAGCACGGAGGCCACGACGAGCACGATTCCGGGCCGCCGGACCGTCAATTCCGCAACGCGGTCAAACATGTCATTCCTTTCACTGAGGGGATCCTGATGCGAGGCCGTTCGGCTGCGCGCAGACAAGACGGAGGACCGGCCTACTAGTTCGGTTCGGGAAACGTGAACTGGGTCACAGCGCGAGAGGGGCTTTCGGGTCGGCCCATACGATGAGGCGTGTCTTCCTGGAGCCAAGTTCTGACCCTGTCCTCGGCGAGCGCCTGGGACGAGGTCTTCACCGACCTCCACGGCGCGAGCCGCATCAAAGTCCCGGACCGCCACGCTCCTTGGAGCGGACGCCTGGAGTGGCAGCGGTCGAAGTCCTACGGTCTCGCCCTCTGCTCCGGCGGCGAGGAAGTGGTCAACAGGGACGCCCGGCACATCCGGTCCGATCCCCGGGGCACGTACGAACTGCTCGTACCGCTCGCCGGGACGGCCTGGGTGGAGCAGGGCTCGTCGTCCGTCGAGATCGGGCCCGGCAGCATGGCGCTGTGCGACATCGACCGCCCGTTGACGTTCGCCCACGGTGCCGAACTCCGGGGGATCTCCTTCTTCATGGCCGGCCAGAACGTCGCAGGGCGCAGCCCGATCGCAGCCGGGGGGCCGCACATACTCAACGGCGCCGGCGGACTGGGCCGAGTCGTCCGGCAGTTGACCACCACACTGCACGAGGAGCGCGAGCAACTCTCCGAGACGACCTTCGACATCGCCTGCGACCGGCTGCTCGACCTGGTGTGTCTGGCCGCGGAGGGCGGCAACGACTCGGCGCCCACGGGGCAGCGGGCGACGGTCGAGGCCTCGATCCGACGCTATGTACGCCGGCACGCCTGCGACAGGGACCTGGACGTCGTCGGCATCGCGCGGGCGCTCGGCTGGTCCGCGCGCTACGTCCAGCAGGTGTTGCAGACGGCCAACACCACCTCACGCGACCTCATCCGCCGCGAACGGCTGAACGTCGCCCGCACCCGTCTGGTCAGCGCCAGCTGGTCCACGTACTCGATCGCGGAGATCGCCCATTCCTGCGGCTTCGGCAGTCACGCCTCGTTCGCCACCGCATTCCGCGAGGAGTTCGGCACGACACCTCGCGAGGCCAGACGCAGCGCCCGCGGCGGCTAGCCGTTTGCCGGGCTGAAGTACCGGCGTGGATTGTCCACCAGCATGGTGGTGAGCTGCTCCTCGGTGACGCCGGCTCGGCGCAGCGCCGGGAGTACCTCGTCGTGCAGGTGGGTGTGGTGCCAGTTGGGCGCGATCTGCTCGCGTACGCCGGGCGGGAACCAGTCGATGTGACAGGACGCGTCGTGCGACAGCACCATCCGTTCGGCGAACCCTTCGCGCGCGAGAGTCGCGACGGTCGCCACCCGCTCGTCGGCGGGCAGGAGGATGTCGAGGCCGAAGCGGTCCATTCCGACGTAACTGCCGTTGTCGATGAGCCGGTGCAGATAGTCCAGGTCGGCGGTGTCACCGCTGTGGCCGATGACGACCGCCCCGAGGTCCACGCCCTCGCTGCGCAGTACGTCCTGCGCGATGAGCCCCGTACGGGCGCTCGCGCTGGTGTGCACCGTGATCGGAGCGCCCGTCCGCAAGTGCGCCTGGGCCACCGCTCGCATCACCCGCTCCACTCCCGGGGTGAGTTCGCCCTCGATCGCGCACTTCAGGAACGCGGCCCTGATGCCGGTGTCCGCGATGCCCTCGGTGAGTTCGCGGACGAACAACTCGGTCATGCCTTCGGGGCCGCCGAGCATGGTTCCCGGCCCGTGGTAGCGGAAGAAGTCGGGGATGTCGGCCAGTGTGTAGAGGCCGGTTGCCGCGACGATGTTGAGGTCGACCTGTTCGTTGACCACGGCGACTCGCGCGACGTTGCGTCCGAGCCCGATGACGGTGGGGTCGACGATGGTCGTGACGCCGGTCGCGGCCAGGGCCTTGAGCCGGGTCACGGCGTCGCTGACGCGCTCCTGCTCGTCCCAGGTCTCCGGAAGGCTCTGCCGGAGTTCCTCGCTGAGCACGAAGACGTGCTCGTGCATCAGTACGGCGCCGAGTTCACTCACCGCCACGGGACCGCGGACGGTCTGCACCTGCGGGGTCGCGGTCATCCGGCAACTCCGGCTGCGGCCTGCTTGATCAGGTCGGCCACGGCCCCCGGCTGGGAGACGTAGATCGCATGGCTGCCGTCGGTCCCGGTGACGGTGCTGCCCGCCCGCTGTGCCATGGCCCGTTGCGCGGCAGGCGGGATCATCTGGTCGTCGGTCGCCACCAGGTACCAACTCGGCTTGTGCTGCCAGGCCGGCTCGGTGACGGTGCCGCCGAGCGCGTCGAGGCCCCAGGGCACCTGGGCGTCGGCCATGAACTCCGCCTCGGCCCGGGACAGATCGGCCGCGAAGGAGGCGTGGAACTTCTCCCGGTCGAGGAACAGCACCCCGTTGACCGGCGGGAGGATCGGCGGGACGGGCGCCCCCGGCTCGGGATCGGCGATCAGCGTGCTGACGGACTCGCCCTTGTCGGGCGCGAACGCCGCGATGTACACCAGCGCCGCGACGCCGTCGTGGTTGCCGGCCTCGGTGATGACGACTCCGCCGTACGAGTGCCCCACCAGAATCGTCGGCCCGTCCTGCTCGTCCAGGATCTGCCCGGTCGCCGCGACGTCTCCCTCGAGGGAGTGCGTCGGGTTCTGCACGACGCTGACCCGGAAGCCGTCGTCCGTCAGCAGGCGGTGCACCCCCTGCCATCCGGAGCCGTCCACGAATCCCCCGTGGACGAGCACCACGTTTCTCACCGGTTGCCTACTCATTGATGGTCCCCACTTCGATGACACCGCGAGCGGCTGGCTCGCTGGTTCGACTCGAAGACGACCTTTCCAGGCCCGTGCCGGGCCGTCTTTCGCGTCGGCGCGCAGTCCTTTCGCGTGGACGCGATGCGTGTCGGCGGGGGGCGAGTGGTCCGGGCTGCCGAACAGTCTTCTCCGACCGCGGAAGGGGCCCGGCTGTGCCGGGCCCCCTTCTTCTGACAGCGGGACAGGATGTGGACCTTCGGCCTCAGGGGCGGAGTGCCCGCATTACGCCGGGTCGAGCGCCCCCGCCTGCCGCGGTCCTGTCGCCTGGCCGTTGATGCGCGGATCGACGGGGCGGCCGACGAAAACCGGGGCGTCCGACTGGTAGAAGATGTCGATGTCGGCCTCCTCGCCGCCGACGATCAGCGTGTCCCAGGCGCCGCTCTCCTGCAGGGACCGCAGGGTCGACGGAGCGAGGGTGGACAGATGGCTGCGCAGTTCCTCGTCGCTGGGCAGTCCGGGGAGGCGGGGGGCGAGGCGCTCGCGGATCGCGCGCATCCTCTCCAGCAAGAGGTCGAGATCGGACCGCTCGCCGTCGGGTTGGGCGACGGCCCGTTCCCCTTCCATGCTGTCGGCGATGATGTCCTTGATGGCGCGGGTCACGCCTCGTTCGTCGGTGGTGACCATGGCGTTCCAGGCCCGGCTCTTGTGCCGGTACTGGAGCATGGACATCGCCGCCTCGTGCCGGATGAAGTCGGCGTCGCGCAGCGGACGGCCCTGCCAGACCCGGCTGAGGGAGCGGGAGAGCGAAACAGCCGAGGCGAGACCGCTGTTGAGGCCGCGCCCGGGCCAGAAGTGGATGGCGTTGGCCGCGTCGCCCAGCAGGAAGCCGTAGGTTCCGGGGCTGGTGGAGGTAGGGCGGTTGAGCTGGGCCGTGAACCGGGGGCGCTGCACCATGTCCAGCCGGAACGAGGTGATGGCGCTGAGATCGTCCTCGGGGACGGCGAACATCTTCAGGCCCTCCTGGATCCGCTTCCACAGCGGCGAACTACGCAGCAGGGCGGGCAGGAACAGGGTCCCATGGGTCGGGCAGACGAACTCGTTGTCCTCCTGACGGCTCATCAGACAGGGCCGGGCCGCCACACAATCCTCGAAGACCTGCCGGACCGGGTCGATGCCGATCACTGCGCCGGCCTCCTCGCGGGTCAGCCTCATGTTGAGGAACCCCTCGCCACGCAGCGAGTTGAGCAGGAACCGGTTCTGCGCCACGGTCAGCAGGACGCTCATGGGGTCCGAGAGCTGGGACTTGACCCGCAGTCCAAGGACCAGGTCCTGAAGGTGCTCCCCGTCGAGGGAGTAGATCGAGGAGTCGGCCGCGCCGAAACGGTCCGCGAAGTGCTCCCGGGTGCGCGACCCGCCGCCCTCGGCGATCACCAGGACGTGTTCCTGGGAGAGCCGGCGCTGCTGCTCCGACGCATCGAATCGCTTCGGCACCAGGCGGATCGCGGACTTGGCGTTGGCCAGTTCCAGCAGCTTGTCCTCGATGTAGGCGATCCGGATGTTGCGAGGCGGACGGCCCTCCACCGAGTCCGGCCCCAGGGGCCACATCTCGGAGAATCCGCCCGCGTCGAACAGCGCCGACTGCATCTCGTCGGTGAGCGCGAGGTACTGACGGCTCTGGGCGGTGACGACCTGCATACGCCGGTTGTTGCCGTGGGTCTCGTCCTTCCAGACCACGGTGGAGCCGTTCCTGATCCACCGGCCGTCGTAGACGGTGATGGACGCCTTCCCCGGCAGGGCGTTCTCCAGCAACAGGGCGAAGGCGAGGCCGACCGGGCCTCCTCCGGACACCGTGACCCGCAACTCGCCCGGGTTCGCAGAGGCGTTGGCGCGAGGCAGGTCGAGCTGGGAGAGGTCCAGGACCGTCTCCACGGCCTCCTGCGTCTCGAACAGGAAGGTCTCGTCGCCGATGCGTATGGAATCGCCGGGCACGAGCACGTGACGGGTGACGGGCTGGTCGTTTACAAAGGTGCCGTTCTTGCTGCGGTCGTAGAGGACGAACTCGCCGCCCTCCGCCACGATCTCGGTGTGCAGACGGGAGGCGCTGACACTGACGATGACCACGTCGTTGTCGCTCTTGCGTCCGAATCGCAGTGGAGCGCTACCCAGAACCGCGCTCTGACCGGCGAAGGGACCCGTGCGTCCCACAATGACCGACGACACAGAAACTCCTTGCGAACGTCTCGGGTGCGGCAGAGGAACCGCGCCCTGCGGTTGATCCGCTACGAGAGTGGGAGCCGTACGTCACTCCCACCGAACTCCGGTCCAGTGGGGCTCACTTGACCGGTGATGTCCGAGTCGGCCAACTTCGGTCCGACTCGTGCTTGTTGCAGTATGGCCGATGCGCGGGGATGACTAGGCCGCTCCGCGTCGGCCTTGACGCCCGGTTGACCAGCCGCCGTTCGTCTAGGAGCAAGTCACCGAGAACGGCACCGAGTTGGACACCGCCTCGAACGGTGAGCGGATCTCCACGGCCATCTCGCTGCGGAGGGTTCCGGACTGTGCGTACGTCGACAGCCGCACCGTCTCCTTATGGGTGCGGGGGCCGCCGTCCGGGAACGACAGCGTCCGCCACTGCCGGTCGATCACGGACCCGTTGGTCGAGACCCACCGGTACGAGAACTGGAAGGGCAGCTCGGACACCGTGAAGGTCGCGGTGAACCAGGGGGCCTGCGAGTCCGCCGGAGGGCAGTCGCCGGCGTACGTGGTCGCGCCCCCGGTCGCGGTGACCGAGACGGGCTGCTCGGCAGTGTCGTCCGACCCGCTGCTAGCCGCCCCGGAGGAAGAGGCCTGCGCCTGCCCCGTGGGCGAGCTGCTGCCCTTGCTGCCCTCATCGTCGCCGCCGCCGAGCACATAGCCCAGGCCGCCCACGAGCAGCGCGAGCACGACCGCTCCCGCCGCGTACCCGATGAGCCGTCTCCCCTTCGTGGGGCCGCGACCGGTCGCTTCGGCGTCCCCGGGCTCGAGCACCACCGGCGAGGCGAGCATCGCGGAAGCGGCCGTGGGCACGGGCCCTGACACCGGGCCTGCCGTCTCGGCGGTGACCGCGGGCGCTGCACTGGGAAGCGGGGGTTGTGCCTGGGCGGTGGGGGCGTCGGGTGGTGCCGCGTCCGTGGGTACGACGACCGTGGCGGTGGGGGTGTCAGCCGTGGGTGCCGCCGTGTCCCCGGCGTCCGTGCCGCCTTCCGGGACAGGCGAGGACGCCGAGACGGTCGGTGCCCCGGCCGTGGCCGTGGGCACGGTCTCCCCGAGAGGGGACTCGGCGGTGGGCAGCTCCTCGGCGGCCGCTGTGGGCAGTGGGGCGGACGGCGTGGTGGACGGCGTGGCCGTGTCGGCGCCCGAGGCGCCGTCAGCACCAGCCAGGCGCAGCTCCTGCTCGGCCTGTTCGGCCGACATCCGTTCGTCGGGGTCCTTGCGCATCAGGCCTTCGATGACGGACGCGAGGGGTCCGGCCCGATGCGGCGGGGGCAACTCGTCGTCGACGATGGCACGCAGGGTGCTCAGCGCGGTGGTCCGACGGAAGGGCGAACGGCCCTGGACGGCCGCGTAGAGCAACGCTCCGAGAGACCACAGGTCCGACGCGGGGCCGGGGTTCCGGCCCAGTGCCCGCTCCGGCGCCAGGTACTCGGGAGAGCCGACGAGCTCACCGGTCATCGTCAGCGCGGAATCCCCCTCCACGGTGGCGATGCCGAAGTCGGTGAGCACCACCCTGCCGTCGTCCGCGAGCAGGACGTTGGCGGGTTTCACGTCGCGGTGCAGCACTCCGGCGCCATGCGCCGCGCGCAGCGCGGCCAGCACTTCGGCGCCAATGCGCGCGGTTTCCCTCGGCGTGAGGGCACCCTGGGAGCCGATCGCGTCGGCCAGCGACCGGCCGCGGACGAACTCCATGACGATCCAGGGTCGTCCGTCGTCGGTGGCGACGTCGTGGACGGTCACCACACCGCGAGCACTGATGCGCGCCGCCGCCCAGGCCTCCCGCTCCAGGCGGGTGTACATCCGCTCGACCTGCGCCACGGTCTGTCCGACGGGAGCGCGTACCTCCTTGACGGCGACCTCGCGGTGCAGCACCTCGTCGCGGGCGCGCCACACGGTGCCCATGCCGCCCTCGCCGAGAACGGACAGCAAGCGGTAGCGACCGGCGACCAGCCGTTCGGCACCCGCGTCCGGCGACGCGGTGTTCTGTTGTGGCATGAGGGCCCTGCTCCTTGTCCCTTGCGAACGGCCGAGGAGTGGCGACGCCCCCGTCGGATCCGTGGTCTGCCGGGGCGGTTGCCTTCGGTTCGGCCACGGCCGGACGACCCGCCGGACACAGCCCTTGGACAGTATGATCAAACACCTGAAGTTCGTGAAGTGCGGACCTGGACAAGCGCCCGTACTACCGCTCGCTGTAGGGAAGTTGTGACGTCGCGGCGGTCATACCGTCGACTTCTCTGCGAGCCCCTGGCCTCCGCTCGGCCGCGCGGGCCGCGTGACCCCGCTTGACCGAACAGGGTGACCCGTTGACCAAACAGGGTGACCCGCTTGACCGGAAGCGGACCCGGGTGATTGAACGGGGGCCGTCAGGGTGCCGTACACAATTGCAGGCGCACCGCCCTCATGTGTTCGGGGCCGATCCGCCGCACCAGCACAGTGTTTCGCACGGAAGGACCGCCGGGTGTCATCCCACAGCAGCTCTCGACAGCTACCGAAAACGAGCGAGCCGACGGATGAGACGCAGGCGCCTCCGGATGAGGCACTGACGCCGGAAGAGGGGCTGACGCCCGAGCAGGGGCCGACGCCGGAGGCCGCCGGTGAGACCCCTGCGGACAACGCACCGGAGACCGCTGCCCAAACCACCGACGAGCCCACGCCGGAGGTGGCCCCGGGTCTCGATCGACGAGGATGGCGCATCTGGCGTGGGTGGCGTGACAGGTACCCCGTCGCCGCGAAGGCGGTGTCGTGGACCGTCAACACCCTCGCCGCCGCACTCGTGCTGTTCACCCTGCTCATGTCGAACAACGCCGCCGGCGTGACGCCCATCGCCTTCGTACGCATCCCGGTCGAGGCGATCTTCGGCGCCGCTGTGCTGATCGTCCTGCCGCGCAGGCCGCGCGTCGTCGTGGCGTCGCTGCTTGGGCTGGTCGTCGGAGTGCAGCTGATCCTGAACGTCCTCGACATGGGGTTCAAGGAATATCTCGGGCGGGACTTCAACCTGGTCCTCGACTGGACCCTGTTCGACGACGCGCACACCTATCTCAAGGACACGATCGGCGCGAAGGGCACGCTCGGCCTCGTCGTCGCGATCATTGTCCTCGTCCTTGTCGTGCTCGTCGTCACGGTGCTGGCGGTCGTCCGGCTGGGCAACGTCATGGCCCGGCACACCACCACCGCGACCCGCACGACCCTGGTGTTCGCCACCGTCTGGGTCACGTGCGCGGCCCTCGGCGTGCAGTTCACCGCCGACATGCCGGTCGCCGCCGAGCGCTCGGCCCACCTCGCCCATATCCGGGTGAAGGCGGTGCAGTCGACCCTGCGGGACGAGGCGGAGTTCGCCAAGGTGGCCAAGAAGGACGTCTTCGCCAACACCCCGCCGGACCAGCTCCTTACCGACCTGCGCGGCAAGGACATGATGATCACCTTCATCGAGAGCTACGGCCGCAGCGCGATCGAGGACCCGCTCATCTCGCCGGGGGTGAACGCGACCCTCACAACAGAGAACGAGAAGCTGGAGAAGGCGGGGTTCGCGGCGGAGAGCGGCTGGCTCACCTCGGCGACGTACGGCGGAAGCAGCTGGCTGGGTCACTCCACCTTCCTGTCGGGCCTGTGGATCAACAACCAGCAGCGCTACCGCACGGTCACCAACGGCGATCACATGACCCTCACCAGCGCCTTCCAGAAGACGGGCGCCTGGCGCACGGTCGGCATCATGCCGGGCGTCCAGAAGACCTGGCCGGAGGCGAAGTTCTTCGGCCTCGACAACGTCTACGACTCCAAACACCTCGGTTACGAGGGGCCCAAGTTCAGCTGGTCGCCCATGCCCGACCAGTTCGCCCTGGCCTCGTTCGAACGCCTGGAGCACGGCAAGAAGCAGGACAAGCCCCTGATGTCGGAGATCATCCTGACCTCCAGCCACCAGCCCTGGGGGCCCATCCCCAAGACGGTCCCCCAGGACCAGCTCGGCGACGGCTCGATCTTCGACGCCATCGAGAAGGAGGGCACCGACCCGTCGGAGCTTCTCACCAACTCCACCAGGTCGAAGGAGGAGTACGGCAAGTCCATCCAGTACTCGGTGACCAGCCTCATCGACTACCTGGTGAAGTACGGCAACGACAACACCGTGCTCATCTTCCTCGGCGACCACCAGCCCATCGCCCGGGTCAGCGGCAACAACGCCAGCCGTGACGTGCCGGTCTCCATCGTCGCCAAGGACCCGAAGGTCCTCGACAAGATCGCCGACTGGGGCTGGACGGACGGGCTGCAGCCCGGAAAGAGCACCCCGGTCTGGAAGATGAGCGACTTCCGCGACCGGTTCCTGACGGCGTACGGTTCCACGCCGACCCCGTGATGACGAATCGGACGCCAAGCCCGAGACCGCGCTGCCCCCGAGAAGCCACCTGACGCTCAACACATCCGAGTTGATGGAATACCCGAATACTCACGGCCGTTTCGAGCGTCGGTCGGCGCGTCAACTTCGGGCATTGCGCGACGTCCACGCCGGGGTATAATCCCATATGAACGTAAACCGTGGCGCGTTGGAATCCCTCAAGGCCGATCCGGCTGCTTCTTCTATCCGCCGGTCGCTCGAGTTCTACTACGGAAACGCCGGCCAAGACGTGGCGATGGACGCTTTCTACGGCCAGTTCGTGAAGCCCGGCGACCTCGTTTTCGACATTGGTGCCCACGTCGGTGATCGCATCGGCAGTTTTCGTCGTCTAGGTGCACGTGTGACGGCAGTTGAGCCGCAACCACTGTGCATCCGGGCCATCCGAGAAATCTATGCCGGTGACGAAGACGTGGTGTTGGTCGAAGCCGTGTGCGGTGCACACGGAGGAGCCACGAAGTTCTATGTCAACTCGGCGAATCCCACCGTTTCCACAGCATCGGCGGAATTCGTGAAAGCCGCTGATGGAGCGAGCGGCTGGCAGGACCAGGTATGGGACGCGGAGATGGACGTGTCGGTCGTCACGCTCGACGATCTCATTCGAACCTACGGTACGCCCGCGTTCGTCAAGGTCGATGTCGAAGGTTTCGAAGCCGCAGTGCTGGACGGCCTCAACCACGCGTTGCCCGCACTGTCATTCGAGTTCACGACGATCGAACGTTCAGTGGCGCAGCGCTGCCTCGACCGCGTGACCGGACTGGGGTTCGAGCTCTTCAATCTGTCCATGGGAGAGAGCATGAACCTGGAGTTCGACGACTGGGTTTCGTCGGAGACGATGGCCGCTCATATTCTGGCGCTTCCGCATGAGGCCAACGCCGGCGACATCTACTGCCTGTCACTGCCGAGCGCAAGTCAGTTGTAACGAATTAGTTGTAACTGAATTCCCTCACGCGCTTCAGCGCCGACTGTCGCCACAGATACCCGACATCGATGCCGAACGACCAGACCAGCGTACCGATCGAGACCGCGACGCAGGCTTGGGCCATTGGCGTGGGAAGGAGACCTGCACTGGCGACAACCAGTACAACTCCTTGTGATGCGGCCACAACTTTTCGGGACATCCGGAAGGGCAGCGGGGCATCCAGCCACGGCATCACCCGTGATGCCAGTACGAAGGCGTAGCGGAAAAGCCCGATCGTAACGGCCCACCAACCGAGAGATGTCCCGAGGTAGATACTCAGGACAATCGCCAGGACGGAGTCCGCCTCCATGTCGAACCGTGCACCGAATCTCGACGCGGTTCCTGTGCGGCGGGCCACCTGACCGTCTCCGGCATCGAGAATCAAGGACACCGCAGCCAATCCGATCAGTACTGCCCGATGCTCGTCTCCGACAACGGCGTCGGCCACAAGAGCGGCTACACCACCGGTCAGGATCAACCGGCAAAAGGTGACGCTGTCAGCGGGCCCCCATTGGCGAACGTCAGGATGTTGCAGGGCGCGGGAGAGCAGGACCCACGTGGCAACGGAATATCCCAGTCCGATGAGCCAACCGGCTGCACCGAGCCCCACCGACGCCGCCAGCGAAAACAGAACCGCCGCCTGGGCCAGGACGCCCAGAGCCGGCGGGTAGATCCGGAGATCTACTGCTCGCTGTCCGAGATCCGTCACTATTCCTCCTGAAGACCACCCGTCAACACGGCCCGGTATTGGCGCCGTGCCCTGATCAATACGTCCGCCGACGGCACAGAGTTCAGCTGACGCACAGGCATTTGACTGTTTTCTGTCCCGGGAGCCCGTCGCCGACGGGGAGCAGGCCCATCGGAGGCGAGTACTGCCCCCGGCCCGTCCCTGCCACCACGGGGTGAGAGAGCAGAGAGTAGGCCCACCAGGGCCAACAAAAGCGGTACGACGGCGAGTCGGCCCCTCGGCCGAGGTACACGGATGCGGCAGGCAGCGGTACGTCCCCGCCATGCCGAGCAGCAACGAGAAGGGGCGCTTCCCACCTTGCTCCGAGCAAGGTGGGAAGCGCCCCTTCCACCGTGGCAACCAGTCAGAACCTGCGTCAGACGTCGCCAGTAACGCGCACGGCGCACATTACGTACACCACCTAAAACAGCAGGTCACGCGCCCTTTGCGGCAGGCTCCAGAATCGCCACGCACTCCACGTGGTGCGTCATCGGAAACAGGTCGAATGCCCGAAGCGTCCGCACCTTGTACCCGCCGTCGCGGAAGTACCCCAGGTCGCGGGCGAGCGCCGCAGGGTCGCAGGCGACGTACGCGATGCGGCGGGCGCCGAGAGAGGACAGGTGCTCGACGGTCTTCTTGCCGGCGCCCGCGCGGGGCGGGTCGAGGACGATCAGGTCGACCTCGGTGATTCCGGTGCGCGGGAGGACCGCCTCGACCTTGCCCTGTTCGATCCGGACGCGGTCGAAGGCGGCGAGGTTGTGGCGGGCGTCCTCGACCGCGCGCTTGCCGGACTCGATGCCGAGGACCGCGCCCTTGTCGCCGAGGCGGTCGGCGAGGGCGCCGGCGAAGAGGCCGACGCCGCAGTACAGGTCGAGCGCCATCTCGCCCTTGCGCGGCGTCAGGCCCTGCATGACGGCCTTCATCAGGGTGTCCGCGGCCTGCGGGTGGACCTGCCAGAAGCCGCCGCTGCCGACACGGTAGGTGCGACCGTCGGCCCGCTCGCGGACGAAGGCGCGGCCGTGGACGCGGTGGATACCGCCGTCGTGCTCCTCGACGCGCATGACGGAGACGGGCTTGTCGAGCTCGACGAGGGGCAGGCGGGCGCCGGGCCTGGGCTCCAGGATCACCATGCGGTCCTGGGACCCCGTGGCGGCGATCGCCTCGACGGACTCCATGCCGGACCAGTCACGCTCCTCGATGCCCAGCTCGCTGACGCCCGGCGCCGCGATCATGCAGTGCTCGATCGGCTCGACCTCGTGCGAGCGGTGGCGGCGCAGCCCGGCGTTGCCGTCCGCGTCGACGGCGTACTGCAGGCGCGTGCGCCAGGCCGGGACCTCGCCGGCCGGCAGCTTGTCGCCCTCCGCGGGCATCACCGTGCCGTCCCAGCCCGCCTCCTCCGGCGTGAGGCCCGCGAGCCGCTGCAGCTGCTCGGTGATGACCTCGCCCTTGAGCCGTCGCTGAGCGCCCGGCTTGGCGTGCTGCCAGTCACAGCCGCCGCAGCGGCCGGGACCGGCGTACGGACAGGGCGCCTCGACGCGGTCCTTGGACGGTTCGAGCACGGTGACGGCGTCGGCGCGCAGGAACCGCGCACCTTCCTCGCCCTCTGTCACGCGCGCGAGGACCCGCTCGCCGGGCAGGGCGTGCCGCACGAAGAGGACCTGGCCCTCGGCCGTACGGGCGATGCAGTGCCCGCCGTGGGCGACAGGGCCGATCTCGACCTCGTACTCCTCCCCCACCAGCGATTTCTTCGGTTCTGCCTGCATGGCGGGGTGACTCCAAATGCGAATGGGTGCGGAAACGGTGCGGGAAGGGGGAACGGCCGGACAACAGCCCACCAGTCTACGTGGACACTGCCCGGCCGCTCACCACAAGGCGAAGGGACATCAGCCCTTCGTCGGCTCCGACGGCTCCTTCGGACGCTCGTGGGCGGGACCACGCCGCACCGCCCCTGGCGCGCTCCAGTCCTGCCGCTTGCGGGCCCGCTTCCGCGCGACCTCGGACGACTCCAGCTGGTAGGGCACCGACGTCACCATCACGCCCGGCGTGAACAGCAGCCGGCCCTTCAGCCGGAGGGCGCTCTGGTTGTGCAGTAGGTGCTCGTACCAGTGGCCGACCACGTACTCGGGGATGATCACGGAGACCACGTCGCGCGGCGAATCACGGCGCAACCCCTTCACGTACTCGATGACGGGACGTGTGATCTCGCGGTACGGCGAGTCGAGGACCTTCAGCGGTACGTCGATGCCGCGCCGCTCCCACTCCTCGCGCAGGGCCTTCGTCTCGGCCGGGTCGACGTTGACGCTGAGCGCCTCCAGACTGTCGGAGCGCATCAGCTTGGCGTAGGCGAGGGCCCGCAGTGTGGGGCGGTGGATCTTGGAGATCAGGACGACGGAGCGGACGCGGGAGGGGCGGACGCTGTCGTCGGAGGGCCCCTCGGGCGCGATCAGTTCCTCGGCGACCCGGTCGTAGTGCTTACGGATCGCGCTCATCGTCGCGTAGAAGATCACCATGCCGAGCAGGGCGACCCAGGCGCCGTGCGTGAACTTCGTGACGAGTACGACGACCAGCACAAGGCCGGTGAAGAAGGCTCCGAAGGTGTTGATCGCGCGGGAGCGGATCATGTGGCGGCGCTTGGCCTGGTCCTTCTCGGTGCGCAGGTGACGGTTCCAGTGCCGGACCATGCCGGTCTGGCTGAGCGTGAAGGAGACGAAGACACCGACGATGTAGAGCTGGATGAGCTTGGTCGAGTCCGCCCCGTAGGCCCAGACGAGCACGGCGGCCGCGAGCGCGAGCAGCACGATGCCGTTGGAGAAGGCGAGGCGGTCGCCGCGGGTGTGCAGCTGGCGCGGGAGGTAACGGTCCTGCGCGAGGATCGAGCCCAGCAGCGGGAAGCCGTTGTACGCGGTGTTGGCGGCGAGGAAGAGGACCAGCGCGGTGGCGGCGGCCAGCACGACGAACGGGAAGCTGCCCTTGCCGAAGACTGCCTCGGCGACCTGCGAGATCACCGGGTTCTGTACATAGTCGGCGCCGACCGCCACGCCGTTGTGGATCAGGTCGACGGCCGGGTTCTCGGCCATCCGCACCTTGGTCGCCATGGCCAGGGCGATGATGCCGCAGAACATGGTGACGGCGAGCAGGCCCATCGCCGCGAGGGTGGTCGCGGCGTTCTTGGACTTGGGCTTGCGGAAGGCCGGGACACCGTTGGAGATCGCCTCCACGCCGGTGAGTGCGGCACAGCCGGAGGAGAAGGCGCGCAGCAGCAGGAAGACGAGGGCGAAGCCGGCGAGTCCCTGGTGCTCGGCCTGGATGTGGAAGTCGGCGGTCGGCGCCTTCATGGTGTCGTCCAGCACGAGCCCACGGAACGAGCCCCACGCGATCATGATGAAGACGCCCGCCACGAAGACGTACGTCGGAATCGCGAAGAGCTTTCCGGACTCCTTCACTCCGCGCAGGTTCATGAGCGTGAGCAGCACGATGACGGCGACCGCGCAGAGCACCTTGTGCTCGATCACGAACGGGATCGCCGAGCCAAGGTTCTCGATGCCGGACGCGATCGACACGGCAACGGTGAGGACGTAGTCGACGAGCAGCGCGCTGGCGACCGTGAGGCCCGCCCGGGGGCCGAGGTTGGTGTTGGCCACCTCGTAGTCGCCACCGCCGCTCGGGTACGCGTGCACGTTCTGTCGGTACGAGGCGACGACGGTGAACATCAGCACGACGACCGCGACCGCGATCCAGGGGCTGAAGTGGTAGGCCGACACGCCCGCGATGGAGAGGACCAGGAGCACTTCTCCGGGTGCGTACGCCACGGAGGAGAGCGGGTCGGATGCGAAGACGGGGAGTGCGATGCGCTTCGGCAGGAGTGTTTCTCCGAGCCGGTCACTGCGCAGTGCGCGCCCGATCAGGATCCGTTTGGGCACGTCGGTCAGTTTGGACACGCAGAGGATCGTAAGCGTTCGAACGGGGGCCCGCCCACCTGCCGTCCGACATCTGGCGTCCGAGTGAAAACGGGCACATGCCGCGCTGCGGATTCCGCACCCGCGGAGATCCGCATGCCTATATGAAAAACGTCCATATTTGCCCGCTTATGGAGGTTCCATGCACGCCACCGCGGAGCTCATCGGCGCGGCCGCCGGACTCATCGGCCTCGGAATCCTCACTCTGGTGAGCGTCCGCAGCATCAACCGCCGCTGATCGCGGCCGATCGCCACTGATCGCGGAAATCCAGCGGGCGAACGTGCACGGGGGTGCCCCCGACTGACCGCGCGTGTGTAGCTTGGGCGGCGGTCTGAGACCCTGTTTAGCCTGAGCCGTAACCATTCACATTCGGAAGGACGGTCGTGCACATCGTCATCATGGGCTGCGGAAGAGTGGGTTCCGCTCTTGCCCAGACCCTGGAGCAACAGGGGCACACGGTCGCCGTGATCGACCAGGACCCCACCGCCTTCCGACGACTGGGCTCCGGGTTCGGCGGCCGTCGTGTCACCGGAGTCGGCTTCGACCAGGACACCCTGCGCGAGGCGGGCATCGAGGAGGCCGGGGCGTTCGCCGCGGTCTCCAGCGGTGACAACTCGAACATCATCGCGGCCCGGGTGGCCCGCGAGATGTTCGGCATCGAGAACGTCGCGGCGCGCATCTACGACCCGCGCCGCGCCGAGGTCTACCAGCGCCTCGGCATCCCGACCGTCGCCACCGTCCGCTGGACGGCCGACCAGATGCTCCGCCGGCTGCTGCCCTCGGGCGCCGAGCCGCTGTGGCGCGACCCCACCGGCGGCGTACAGCTCGCCGAGGTGCACACCTCCACCTCCTGGGTCGGCCACAAGATCAGCCGGCTCCAGGACGAGACCGGCGTGCGCGTGGGGTTCCTCACCCGGCTGGGCGAGGCGGTCCTGCCCACCTCGCAGACCGTGCTGCAAGAAGGCGACCTGGTGCACGTGATGATGCGCACGTCCGACGTGGACAAGGTCGAGGCGTCCTTCGCCAAGGGCCCTGAAGAGGAGACCGGTCACTGATGAGAGTCGCCATTGCCGGTGCCGGCGCCGTGGGCCGCTCGATCGCGGGCGAGCTCCTGGAGAACGGTCACGAGATCCTGCTGATCGACAAGGCGCCGACCGCCATCTCGGTCGAGCGCGTCCCGCAGGCGGAGTGGCTGCTCGCCGACGCCTGCGAGATCACCTCCCTGGACGAGGCCGCGCTCCAGCGCTGCAACGTGGTCATCGCGGCCACCGGCGACGACAAGGTCAACCTCGTCGTCTCGCTGCTCGCGAAGACCGAGTACGGGGTTCCGCGGGTCGTCGCCCGCGTCAACAACCCCAAGAACGAGTGGCTGTTCAACGAGTCCTGGGGCGTCGACGTCGCCGTCTCCACCCCGCGCCTGATGTCGGCCCTGGTCGAGGAGGCCGTCAGCGTCGGCGACCTGGTCCGACTGCTCCGCTTCAGCCACGGCGACGCCAATCTCGTCGAGTTGACCCTGCCGCCGGAGTCCGCCCTGGCCGGCACCCAGGTCGGCGACGTCGAGTGGCCCGAGGACACGTCCCTGGTCACCATCATCCGCGGCACCCGCGTCCTGACCCCCTCCCGGGAGGACTCCCTGGAGGCCGGCGACGAGCTCCTGTTCGTGGCCGCGCAGGCCCGCGAGGAGCAGCTGGAGGACCTGCTGTCGGTGCGCCGCGAGGACGCATCGAGCTAGCCGCTTCCTGTACGACGATGGGGGCGCCCGGAGAATTCTCCGGGCGCCCCCATCGTCGTACGGGCTGAAGTGCTTACGCCTCGCGGCGGTGGCTGGTCGGAGTGGTCTCGCCACGCTCCTGCGCGAGTGCGGCCTTCCGCTCCTCCTCGGCCTTCTCCTCGGCTTCCATTTCCGCGAACACGTCGATCGGCGGCGGCGCCTTCGCGAGGAAGACCCAGGTGAGCCAGACGGCGAGCAGGAAGGGCGGGATCTTCAGGGCGATCAGGACCCAGCCGAACTGGGTGGTGTCGGCCCACCAGTAGAGCGGGAAGAGGACCGCGCACTTGGCGAGCAGGATCAGGCCCCAGGCCCAGCTGGCCTTCGTGTACGCCTTCTTGCGGCCGGGGTTGCGGGTGCGCCAGGAGAGGTTCTCCTTGAAGACCGGGCCGAGCATCAGGCCGATCAGGGGCACGCCCGCGAGGGTGGTGACGATGTAGGCGAGGGCCAGGCCGAGCGTGTAGAGCATGCCCGGCAGGTAGAAGTCCTTGGCGTTGCCCGTCATCATCGCGAAGACCACACCGAAGGCGACGCCGAAGACGCCGCTGAAGGCGTGCTTGACGGTGTCCTTCATGACCAGGCGGACCACCACGAGCAGCACGGACGTGGCAAGGGCGGCGATGGCCGCCGAATGCAGGTCCTTGTTGATCGTGAAGATGGTGACGAAGAGGAGGCCGGGCACGACGGTCTCGACCATGCCCCGCACACCGCCGAACGCCTCGAAGAGCGCGGCCTCCGTCACCGCCCTCGAATCCTGCTGGGCGTCTTCGGTCGGCTTGTCGAGCGACGTCACCGGCTACTCCCGTCCGAGCGGTCTGAGTTCGTACTTCGGGTTGAACAGCACCCTACGGCCCCGGCTCATGGAGACGCGGCCCGATGCGATGAGCTTGCGCCCCGGCTCGATACCCACGATGGAGCGCCGGCCGAGCCACACCACGTCCAGGGCCGCCGAGCCGTCGAACAGCTCGGCCTCCAGGGCCGGGACTCCCGCGCGCGGCCGCAGAGTGACCGTGCGCAAGGTACCAGTAACCGTCACGATCTGTCGGTCGTGGCAGTCACCGATGCGCGTACAGCCCGCGGTCTCGGCGTCCTCGCGCAGCTCCTCGGACTCCAGGTCCTCCTGGGACGAGGAGAGCCTGTCCAGCATGCGCCGGAACCGGCCCGCCGGCTTTTCGGAACGAGGAACAGCACTCATACCGAAAGCGTACCGGGGCCCGCTCACAGCGTCGTACCCGCGAGGGTCCGCGTTCGAACATACCCGCGATGATCAGCGTTCGAACCGGTATCCCATCCCCGGCTCCGTGATGAAGTGCCGCGGATGTGAGGGGTCCACCTCCAGCTTGCGGCGCAGTTGCGCCATGTAGACCCGCAGATAGTTCGTCTCCGTGCCGTACGACGGCCCCCACACCTCCTGGAGCAGCTGCTTCTGGCTGACCAGGCGGCCCGTGTTGCGCACCAGGACCTCCAGGAGGTGCCACTCCGTGGGGGTCAGCCGCACATCGCGTCCGTCGCGGTTGACCTTCTTGGCGGCCAGGTCGACGGTGAAGTCGTCGGTCTCGACGATCACGTCGTCCTCGCCGGCCCCGGTGGGCTCCGCGCGACGGACGGCGGCGCGCAGCCTGGCCAGCAGCTCGTCCATGCCGAAGGGCTTGGTGACGTAGTCGTCGGCGCCCGCGTCCAGGGCCTCGACCTTCTCGTCGGAGGAGTGCCGGGCGGAGAGCACCAGGATCGGCACCCGGGTCCAGCCGCGCAGTCCCCTGATCACCTCGACACCGTCCATGTCGGGCAGGCCGAGGTCGAGCACGACGACGTCGGGGTGGCGGGCGGCGGCGAGCTGGAGCGCGGTGGCGCCGTCGGGGGCCGCGTCGACCTCGTACTTGCGTGCCTTCAGGTTGATGACGAGGGCTCGGGTGATCTGGGGTTCGTCATCGACCACGAGGACCCGGGTCATGAGGCCTGCCTTTCTGCTGCTGGTGCTGCGGTGGTCAGGTCGGGGCGGCTGTCCACCGCCCGGAGCGTGAGCACCATGGTGAGTCCGCCGCCGGGGGTGTCCTCGGCGTTCAGTGTGCCTCCCATGGCTTCGGCGAACCCGCGGGCGACCGCGAGGCCGAGGCCCACCCCGGTGCCGCGCGGAGCGTCACCGTAGCGCTGGAAGGGCGCGAAGATCCGGTCCTTGGCCTCGTCGGGGACACCGGGACCGCGGTCCACCACCCGCATCTCCACCCGGTCGGCCATGGCGCTCGCCGAGACCAGGACCAGTTCGTCGGCGGGGCTGTACTTGACGGCGTTCTCCACCAGGTTGGCGACGGCCCGCTCCAGCAGCCCCGCGTCGACCGCGACCATCGGCAGGCTCTCCGGGATCTCCAGCTCGACACTGTCCTCGGGTACGCCGCCGAGCGCCATCGGGACCACCTCGTCGAGGTCGATCTCCCGGATCAGCGGAGTGACGGTGCCGGTCTGCAGGCGGGACATGTCCAGCAGGTTGCCCACCAGGTGGTCGAGCCGGTCGGCGCCGTCCTCGATGCCTTCGAGAAGCTCCGCCTGATCCTCCTCGGACCAGGCCACGTCGTCCGAACGCAAGGACGAGACCGCCGCCTTGATCCCGGCCAGCGGGGTGCGCAGGTCGTGACTGACAGCGGCCAACAGCGCCGTACGGATCCGGTTGCCCTCCGCCAGCTCCTTGGCCTGGTCCGCCTCGTGCTGGAGCCGCTGCCGGTCCAGGACGACCGCGGCCTGCGCGGCGAAGGCAGCCAGAACCCGGCGGTCGGAGGCGGGCAGGACACGCCCGGACAGCGCGAGCGCCATGTGGTCGCCGACCGGCATGTCCACGTCCGCGTCCTCGGGCCGCTCCACCAGCGGACGCGGGCCCACACTCCCCGCGCACGTCCACGGATCGACGTCGCTCTCCCGCTCGAGGAGCGCCACCGACTCCATCCCGAACGTCTCGCGGACCCGCTCCAGCAAGGCCTCCAGGCTGGTCTCGCCGCGCAGCACACTGCCCGCGAGGAAGGAGAGGATCTCGGACTCGGCGCGCAGGCGTGCCGCCTGGTGGGTGCGGCGGGCCGCGAGGTCCACCACGGAGGCCACGGAGACGGCGACGCCGACGAAGATCGCGATGGCGACGATGTTCTTGGGATCGGCGATCGTCAGCCGGTGCAGCGGCGGCGTGTAGTAGTAGTTCAGCAGCAGGGAGCCGAAGGCCGCCGAGGCGAGCGCCGGGTACAGGCCGCCGAGCAGGGCCGCCGCCACCGTCACCGTCAGGAACAGCAGCATGTCGTTGGCGAGGCCGAGATCCACCGTGTTCAGGAGCAGCGCGAGGACCACCGGGCCCCCGACGCCGACGATCCAGCCCCAGATGATCCGGGACCGGCCGAGCCGCGCACCCCTCGCGACCGGCAGCCCCCGCCCCTTGGCGACCTCGTCGTGGGTGACGATGTGCACGTCCAGGTCGGAGCCCGACTCCCGGGCGACCGTGGCACCGACGCCCGGCCCGAACATGTACTGCCAGGCCTTGCGGCGCGAGGAGCCGAGCACGATCTGTGTGGCGTTGACACCCCGCGCGAAGTCCAGCAGCGACGCCGGTATGTCGTCCCCGACCACATGGTGGAAGGTGCCGCCCAGGTCCTCGACCAGGGTGCGCTGGACGGCCAGTTCCTTGGGCGAGGCCGAGGTCAGACCGTCGCTGCGGGCGATGTAGACGGCCATCACCTCACCGCCCGCACCCTTCTCCGCGAGCCGTGCGGCACGGCGGATCAGGGTCCGGCCCTCCGGACCGCCGGTCAGCCCCACCACGATCCGTTCCCGCGAACCCCAGATCTTCGAGACCCGGTGATCGGTGCGGTACTCGGTCAGGTACTCGTCCACCCGGTCCGCCACCCACAGCAGCGCCAGTTCGCGCAGCGCGGTCAGGTTGCCGGGCCGGAAGTAGTTCGACAGCGCCGCGTCGACCTTGTCGGACTTGTAGATGTTGCCGTGCGCCATGCGTCTCCGCAGCGCCTGTGGCGACATGTCGACCAGTTCGATCTGATCAGCGCGCCGGACCACCTCGTCCGGAACGGTCTCCCGCTGCCGTACGCCCGTGATCGACTCCACCACATCACCCAGCGACTCCAGGTGCTGGATGTTGACGGTGGAGACGACATCGATCCCCGCGGCCAGCAGCTCCTCGACGTCCTGCCAGCGCTTGGCGTTCCGTGAACCGGGGACATTGGTGTGCGCGAGTTCGTCCACCAGGGCGACGGCCGGGGCGCGCCCCAGTACGGCGTCCACATCCATCTCGGTGAAGAGGGAGCCCCGGTACTCCAGCTCCCTGCGCGGGAGCTGCTCCAAGCCGTGCAGCATCACCTCGGTGCGCGGCCGGTTGTGGTGCTCGACGAACGCGACGACGCAGTCGGTACCCCGCTCCACGCGCCGGTGCGCCTCGGAGAGCATCGCGTAGGTCTTGCCGACGCCCGGTGCCGCGCCGAGGTAGATCCGAAGCTTGCCGCGTCCCATGGCCCCTATTGTCTTCCTGTCACCGCTGTGTACGCAGCGTCGACCCTACGGCCAATAATCCCGGCAAAAGGGGCAGGGGGTCTGCCGGGGAGTGACTTTGACGCAACCCTGATGCGGGCCTGGAAGACATCGGCCGGGTGCCTGGTGACGTCACCAGGCACCCGGCCGCGGAGTGCGTCAGCTGAGGTTGTCCCCGTGGGTCAGCGTCTCCCAGGCGACGAACAGGTTGTTGGTGCCGGACGGACGGTTCTGCATGGTCAGGTTCTGGGTGTTGGTCATGCCGTAGCCGAGGCGGTTGTGCATGGCGTTGTAGCCGACCTCGGTGATCGGCCCGAGCCCGAGGGTGAGGGACCCGCCGCACAGCGAGCTGGGCACCGCCTCGCCCAGCTGGTACTTGGACTGGAAGCCGAGCGCCTGGCGCAGCCGCTCACCCACGTCGGTGGTGTACAGGTCGATGCCCTGGATCCGGCTGGTCTCCGCGACGTGCGAGATGGCGGAGATGCCGTACCCGGTGTGCACGAAGTCGCGGCAGGTCTCCTGGGTGAGGCCGGTGGTGAAGGTGGACTGCCCCTGCCAGTAAGCGACGATCTTGGCCGTGGTGTTGAGGTTCTGGCTCGGCACGGTCTTCGGCACGGCGCCGTCGGAGGAGAGGTAGACGTACGCGGCCGTACGCGTACGGAACTTCGCCATCGCGGAGTCCCACACCCCCTTGTCCTCCAGGAAGACGGAGATGCCGATGGCGGCCTCCATCATCGACAGCTCCCAGTTCCCGTTGGAGTTGGAGCCGTTGATGATCTCGGGCAGGTAGACGTTGCGCAGCATGGTCCCGAAGCGCGCGGAGTTGGCCCAGGTGCCGGTGTACGTGTACTTGATGATCTCGGCGGCCTTCGGCCACGAGGAGCCGGCCCAGCCGGTCTGCAGGGGCGCGTTGCTGTTGGTGTGGTCGGTGATCGTGGCCGACCAGGCGTCCATCAGCTGGATGGACTTCTGCGCATAGCGGACATCGCGGGTGATGTACCAGGCGAGGGCCGTCGTGTACGCGGCTATCGCGTCCTCACGCTCGTCCGTGCAGCCGTAGTTGGGGTTCGAGTACGAGCCGCACTCGACGACCGAGCGAGGGGCGGGGGTGCGCGTCAGCGAGGCGTACTTGCTCGCCAGCATCTGGTCGTACGCGCCCTTCCAGGGCTGGGCGCCGGCGAGGACCTGGGTGCGGGTGAAGTCCAACTGCCCCCTGGAGACGCCGACTCCGGGGTGCACGAAGGTGGCGGGCGCGGCTTCGGCCTGCTGCTGGGCGCCGGGCAGTGAGAGGAGTCCGGCGACCAGGGCGGCGGTCGCGGCGATGGTGACGAGGAAGGCCGGGCGCCGTCTGCGGAGGGGGGCTGTGGGGGTTTCGGGCATGTGAGGGAATCCGTTCTCGTATGTGAACGACACACTGGGGACTGAACACACGCGTTGGCCGGGACCATAGGTCCAGACCAAACTTCCGTCAAGACCTGAAGAAAGACCCGCACCTCAACCGCCCTTCGTGGAACAGAGCTTGGGCACACGACAGGGCAGCTTGGGCATACGAAAGGGCCGCACCCCCGGTGAAGGGGATGCGGCCCGACTCTCGTGCCGAGAACCGTCAGCGAACCTCGGTGATCTCCGGCCCACGCTGCAACTGCCCCATGCCGCCGGAGAAGCGGGAACCCGCCTGCTCCTCCTGCTGGACACCCTCGGCGACCATCTGCGCGTCGTCCGGCAGCTTCAGGACGATCGGGTCGCGGGGAGCCATCGGGCCCTCACCGCGGACGACGACCGTGTCCCGGAAGATCTGCTCAAGCAGACCTGCGGCCTGCGGCTGCACCGCGCCCTGCCCGGAGATCACTCCGCGCAGGAACCAGCGGGGACCGTCCACACCGACGAACCGTACGACCTGGAAACCGCCCGTGCCGTCCGGCAGCTGCACAGGAACCTGCGCGCGCAGCTCCCAGCCCAGCGGACCCTCGACCTCGTCGATGACACCGCCCTGCTGGGTGATGCCGGAAGCGATCTCCTCGCGCACCTCGCCCCAGATGCCCTCGCGCTTGGGAGCGGCGAAGGCCTGCAGCTGGATGGCGCTGTCCTTCAGGACGACGGTGGCGGCGACGATCGCGTCGCCCGCGACCTCGACCCGCAGCTCCATGCCGTCGACTCCGGGCACCAGAATGCCGCCCAGGTCCACACGGCCCTCGGCGGGGTCGCGCACCTCCGAGTCGTCCCAGGGACCGTCGGGCCGCGGCTCCGGCTCGAGCCTCACCCGCTCCCGTTCCGTCCCGTCCGCCTCAGTGTCGACATCGTCGACGACCTGCTCGGCCTCGCCCGCCGCGTCCTCGGCGGCACTGCCCTTCTTGCGACGTCCGAACACGTCACTGTCCTTCCCGGTCGGATACGACCGAAGCGTATCGATTCCCACCCGCCCCGCCGCCCACGGCGGCATGACCGCCGGTAGACCCGAAGCCCCCTGCGGCCCGCACCGAGTCGGGAAGCTCCGCGACCTCCTGGAAGCGGACCTTCTCGACCTGCTGGACGACCAGTTGGGCAATCCGGTCGAAGCGCTCGAACCGCACGGACTCGCGCGGGTCGAGATTCACCACGATCACCTTGATCTCCCCACGGTACCCGGCATCCACCGTCCCCGGGGCATTCACGAGGGCGACACCGCAGCGGGCGGCCAGCCCGGAACGGGGGTGCACGAAGGCCGCGTACCCCTCGGGCAGCGCGACAGACACCCCCGTGGGCAGAACGGCCCTCTCGCCCGGCTTCAGTTCACAACTCTCGGTGGTGCGCAGATCCGCTCCCGCGTCACCGGGGTGCGCGTACTCGGGAAGCGGAACTTCCGGGTCGATGCGCCTGATCAGCACATCCACGGGATTACGGGTCACGGGTTCACCTCGAAGGCGCGGGCGCGCCGGATCTGGTCCGGGTCGTTCATGGCCGCCCGGATCTCCTCCTGGCGGCCGTTGTCGATGAAGTGGTCGACCTTCACCTCGATGAAGAGGGCCTCGGCCCGGACGGCGACGGGCCCCTCGGGGCCGCCGATCCGCCCGGTGGCGGTCGAGTAGATCTTGCGTCCCGCCACCGCCGTGACCTCGGCCTCCAGATACAGCACGGTGTCGACGGGCACCGGCCGTACGAAGTCCGTCTCCAGCCGTCCCGTCACCGCGATGGTCCGCAGCAGCCAGTTCAGCGAGCCGAGCGACTCGTCGAGCGCGGTGGCGAGCACCCCGCCGTGCGCGAGACCGGGCGCACCCTGGTGGGCGGCCCGCACGGTGAACTCGGCCGTGATCCGGACCCCCTCCCCCGCGCGGGCTTCGAGGTGCAGCCCGTGGGCCTGTCCCTCGCCACACCCGAAACACTCTCCGTAGTGCGCGCCGAGGAGTTCCCCGGGCGGGGGCGCGTCGGGGTGCCGCACCGGCGCGACGGCGTCGGCGGGAGGCTTCAGAACTGAGGATGTACCACTCACAGCCGCAGACCTTACCCGCGCGTCAGAGCAACACCCGCACCGTGCCAAGCTTGGCCGCATGCAGCTCTCCGCCTCGCCGTACGAAGAACGCCTCCACGCGCCCCGCACCTGGTGGCTGGTCTGCTTCCTGGTGGGGGTCTCGATGGCCCTGATCTTCCTGCCGTTCGGTGCGCTGCCGCTGCTCGGCGGCCTGGTCGGCGGCACCGCGGTCGCGGCGGTCGTGACGAGCTCGTACGGCTCGATCCGCATCCGCGTCGTGGGCGACTCCCTGATCGCGGGCGACGCGAAGATCCCGGTCGCGGCCCTCGGCGACGCCGAGATCCTGGACCCGGAGGAGGCGCGCGCCTGGCGCACGTTCAAGGCCGACACTCGCGCCTTCATGCTCCTGCGCGCCTACATCCCCACAGCCCTCCGCGTCGAGGTCACCGACCCGGAAGACCCGACGCCCTACCTGTATCTGTCGACCCGGGAGCCGGAGCGCCTGGCAGCGGCCCTAGTGGCCGCACGGACGAAGGCGTAGGGACAGGCGCCCTCCGGACAGGCGGGGCGCTCTCGGGACGGGCGGGACGAGCTCAGTTCCCGAGCTCCTTGGGGATCTCCCCCATCCGCAGGGGGTCGGCGGGCCGCTCCAGCGGCGGCAGTTCGGGAAGCGCGTCCCACGGCACCTGGGACTTACGCAGGTCCTTGCGGATGTGCTCCGCGAGGCGCTTGGTGTCGCGGCGGTTCATCACCGCTCCGACCGCCGCGCCGACCATGAACGGCATCAGGTTGGGCAGGTCCCGGACCACGCGCTTCATGATCTGCTGGCGCAGCTGGCGCTTCATCGGGCCGCCCAACGCCGCGCTGAGAGTCGCCGCTTTCGTCACGTCGATCCCGCGCTCGGTGGACCAGGAGTTCAGATACCCGGTGCTGCGCTGCGTCAGATTCCCCGGCGGCCGTACGCCGTAGACCTCGTGCAGTTCGGCGATCAGCTTCAGCTCGATCGCGGCGACGCCGGTGATCTCGGCGGCGATCTCCGTCGGCATCGCGGGCGGCACCGGAAGCATCGCGGCCGCGCCGATGCCGGCGCCCACCGCGGACGTCGCGTTGGCCGCGCCCGCGACAAGCTTGTCCGCGAGCTCCTCGGCGGTCAGCCCGGGGAACTGCCGACGGAGGGCCGCGAGATCCCGTACGGGGATACGCGGAGCCATCTCGATAATGCGGTCGGCAAGGTAGGACAGTCCTGCCCTGGCCCTGCTGCCGCCCTTGCGGACGCCTTCCCTGACTCCGTCACGGACGGCGGCCGCACGGCTCTTCGCCGTGGGCGCCGGGGTGCCCACGGGCACCAGGTCGTCGGCGGGCCCAAAAGCCCCTGACGACGTTGTCGCGGGCGCCGGCTCGAGCGAGGCTGATCCTGGTCCGGAAGAGCCCCGCTCGTCGTCACGCACGCCTTCAGAGCCGTCTGACGGCCCTTCGTCCGCTCCCCGTCCGGAGGAGCGGCGCTTCCAAGGAGGGGTCGAGCCAGTCACGGCCGACCCTGCCTCAGTCGCAGTCGCGGCAGATCGGCTGGCCGTTCTTCTCTCGGGCCAGCTGGCTGCGGTGGTGCACCAGGAAGCAGCTCATGCAAGTGAACTCGTCCTGCTGCTTGGGCAGGACCCGGACGGCCAGCTCTTCGTTCGAGAGGTCCGCGCCGGGCAGCTCCAGGCCTTCTGCGGCCTCGAACTCATCTACGTCGACAGACGACGTCGACTTGTCGTTCCGGCGAGCCTTCAGTTCTTCAAGGCTGTCCGAATCGACGTCGTCGTCGGTCTTGCGTGGGGTGTCGTAATCCGTTGCCATGTCGCTCTCCCCCTCTGGGTGTCTGCGGTGTCTCCAGCGCACGTAACGCGTGAGAGGCCGGACTTGTGCCCGACCCGAGGCGGAGATTTTGCCTCACATCAAGGTCTGTTACTCAATCGACACCCAACCGGACTCCTCAAGAGTGATCGGCTTGGATGGCGATGCGGACCGTACACGGTCCTAAGGCCGCACTTCAAAGGCGTTCCACCGTGTACTTCCCGTGATCTGGACCCCCGAAAACCCGGATTTTCCCGGCTTTCCGACGGCCTTCTTGATCACGGAGAGTAGATGGCCGGAAAATCGCCCTTGTGATCGATCACACACGAGACTCCTGGACCTATGCCCAGGAAATTCCGCGCAAAGCGAACATCCTCGCGTGTCGGCGACATGGTCTCAGATGGGAAGGGTGACTCGCATCACGAGCCCACCTCCTTCGCGCGGCTGAGCGACGATGAGACCCCCGTGCGCGCGGGCCACCGACCGGGCGATGGACAGGCCGAGGCCCACGCCCTTGTCGCTGCCCGTGCGCTCCGTACGCAGCCGCCGGAAGGGCTCGAAAAGATTGTCGATCTCGTACGCGGGAACCACCGGCCCCGTGTTCGACACCACCAGGACCGCCTGCCCGTGCTGGACCTCCGTGGTGACCTCGACCCAGCCGTCCTCCGGCACGTTGTACCGGACGGCGTTCTGGACGAGGTTCAGGGCGATCCGCTCAAGGAGGACGCCATTGCCCTGGACGACCGCCGGGGCGCGCTCCCCGCGCATCTCCACGCCCTTGGCGTCCGCCTCGGCGTGCACCTGGTCGACGGCCTGCGAGGCGACCTCCGCAAGGTCCACGGGCTTGCGCTCGACGATCTGGTTGTCGCTGCGGGCGAGCAGCAGCAGGCCCTCGACGAGCTGCTCGCTGCGCTCGTTGGTGGCCAGCAGGGTCTTGCCGAGCTGCTGCAGCTCCATCGGCGCCCCGGGGTCGGAGAGGTGCACTTCGAGGAGCGTGCGGTTGATCGCGAGCGGGGTGCGCAGTTCGTGCGAGGCGTTCCCGACGAAGCGCTGCTGAGCGGTGAAGGCCCGCTGCAGCCGCTCCAGCATGTCGTCGAAGGTGTCCGCCAGCTCCTTCAACTCGTCGTCCGGGCCGTCCAGTTCGATCCGTCGGGAGAGGTCCGAGCCGGCCACCGCGCGCGCGGTGCGGGTGATCCGGCCGAGCGGCGAGAGCACCCGGCCCGCCATCGCGTAACCGAAGGCGAAGGCGATGATGGCCAGGCCGAGCAGGGCGAGCAGCGAACGGCTGAGCAGGTCGTCCAGGGCGTGCTGGCGCTGCTCGTTGACGCAGGCGTTCATCGCGCTGTTGAGCTCGGTCGCCGAAGGCTGGGCCGGGAAGTTGCAGGTCTGGCTGCTCACTCCGCCGGAGACGATCCTGAAGGGCAGATCACTGCCCACGTTCAGGGCCTGCGCGGCGAGCAGATAGATGATCGACAGCAGCATGATGCCGGCGATCAGGAACATGCCGCCGTACAGCAGCGTCAGCCGTATCCGGATGGTCGGCCTCAGCCAGGGGAACGGAGGCTCGACTCTTCTGGGGTCCCACGTGGGCTTCGGAGGCGCCGTGGGAGGCGCGGGGGTCGTGGCCACAGTGGATCAGATCCGGTAGCCGGAGCCGGGCACGGTGACGATCACGGGGGGCTCGCCGAGCTTGCGGCGCAGGGTCATGACCGTGACCCGTACGACGTTGGTGAAGGGGTCCGTGTTCTCGTCCCAGGCCTTCTCCAGGAGCTGTTCCGCGGAGACGACGGCGCCCTCGCTGCGCAGCAGCACCTCCAGGACGGCGAACTCCTTGGGCGCGAGCTGGACTTCCTTGCCGTCGCGGAAGACCTCGCGGCGGTTGGGGTCGAGCTTGATCCCGGCGCGCTCGAGGACGGGCGGCAGGGGCAGGCTCGTACGGCGGCCGAGGGCACGCACGCGTGCCGTCAGCTCGCTGAACGCGAAGGGCTTGGGGAGGTAGTCGTCGGCGCCGATCTCCAGGCCCTCGACGCGGTCGCTGACGTCGCCGGACGCGGTGAGCATCAGCACGCGCGTGGGCATGCCGAGCTCGACGACCTTGCGGCAGACGTCGTCGCCGTGCACGAGCGGGAGGTCACGGTCGAGGACGACCACGTCGTAGTCGTTGACCCCGATGCGCTCCAGGGCGGCCGCGCCGTCGTACACGACGTCGACGGCCATGGCCTCCCGGCGCAGTCCGGTGGCCACCGCATCGGCGAGCAGCTGCTCGTCCTCGACGACGAGTACACGCACGTCGCTTGTCCTTCCTCTGTCCACCCGCGTAGCGCCTCTTCGGCGCATGCGGGCAGGGTCTGTCGGGGGTAAGACCTCCATCCTGCCCTTTTCGGCCATAAGTCGGCTGTAAGACGGGTGAGAGCGTGTGGGAATGCCAGATTTTCTCGTGCGGTTGAGGTTTCCACGGAAGAGAGCGGGGGGAGGACGGCTTTACACCCCGCGATCACGCTCTGCTTGTGGCAAGCCACCTTGTGGTACGTCAATCCGCTTTCCGCAGAGTGGGCGTGGGTGTCCGGCACCGTCGCCGCCCAGCCGGGCAGCGCTGGGCACCCCTTGGAGACGTGATCGCCCCTTCCGAACGGCACACCCCCGTGCCATCGACCCACGACCCAGGACGAGGGGGCGCAGCATGGACGCTTTCACCGCAGGACTTCTGCAGCGCATAAGGGCTACCGAGTCCGACCTGACGCGGGCTCGCGAAACAGGCGACGACTTCCTCGCGGAGGTCGAGCAGGCCGAGCTCGACGACCTGCACCGCCTCGCCGCCGAGCACGGTGTCGAGGTCGGCGCGACGCGCGTCTGATCAGTTCTTCTCTAAAACTTCATCCGTACGAGAGCGGGCCCCGGCATCGATCCAGTGCCGGGGCCCCGCTCTGTTCGCCGCCTGTTCGCAAGCGTGGTGGCCGCGTTGTTGTACGCGCCGTCAGTCGTGCCAGGCGCCGAACTCCTCCAGGAGCCGCTGGAGGGGCTCGAAGACGCCCGGGGAGGCCGCGACCGCCAGATCGCCTCCGGGGCGCTCTCCAGGGCGTCCACCGGTCAGGGCGCCCGCCTCACGGGCGATCAGGTCGCCCGCCGCGAGGTCCCAGGGGTGGAGCCCGCGCTCGTAGTAGCCGTCGAGGCGGCCCGCCGCGACGTCGCACAGGTCGACCGCCGCCGAGCCGGAGCGCCTGATGTCACGGAGCAGCGGGATCAGCCGCTGTGCGACGTCGGCCTGGTGGGTCTTGACCTCGGTCACGTAGTTGAAGCCGGTGGAGACCAGGGCCTGGTCCAGGGATGGCGACGGGCGGCAGGTCAGCCGGCGTTCGCCGACCCAGGCTCCGGTGGCCCGGGCGCCACGGCCGCGTACCGCGTGGTAGGTCTCGCCGCGCATCGGCGCCGCGACGACTCCGACGACGGTCTCGCCGTTCTGTTCGGCGGCGATGGACACCGCCCAGGTCGGCAGCCCGTACAGGTAGTTGACCGTGCCGTCGAGCGGGTCGACGACCCAGCGGATGCCGCTGGTGCCCTCCGTGGCGGCGCCCTCCTCGCCGAGGAAGCCGTCGGCGGGGCGGTGCTGGGTGATCAGGTCGGTGATCAGCTTCTCGGCGGCGATGTCCATCTCGGTGACGACGTCGATCGGGCTGGACTTGGTCGCGGCGACCGTGAGGTCCGCCGGGCGTCCGTCCCGGAGCAGCTCACCGGCGCTGCGGGCGGCCTGGTGGGCGAGCTGGAGCAGTTCGGTGTGCAGGGGCTCGATCACGGGGCTCCTCAGGCGTACGGACTGTCGGCGCCCGCGGCGGCGGGCTTCGGGGCGCGGGCGGGGCAGCAGCCCACGGGGCACAGGTCGTGACTCGCGCCGAGCGCACCCAGGGCGCAGGGTGTCACCTGGCGCCCGCTCTCGGAGGCGGCGCGCTCCAGAACGAGTTCACGGATCGCCGCGGCGAACCGCGGATCGGCGCCCACGGTGGCCGAACGGCGCACCGGCAGCCCCAGCTCCGCCGCCTTGGCCGTGGCCTCGGTGTCGAGGTCGTACAGGACCTCCATGTGGTCCGAGACGAACCCGATGGGGGCCATCACGACGGCCGGGACACCGTCGCCGTGCAGCTCTTCCAGGTGGTCGCAGATGTCGGGCTCCAGCCACGGGATGTGGGGCGCTCCCGAGCGCGACTGGTAGACGAGCTGCCAGGGGTGCTCGATCCCCGTCTCCTCGCGCACGATGTCGACGATCAGCCGCGCGACGTCCAGGTGCTGCCTGACGTACGCGCCCCCGTCACCGTGGTCCTCCACGGGCCCGGACGTGTCTGCGGCCGCGTCCGGGATGGAGTGCGTCGTGAAGGCGAGGTGCGCGCCCTCCCGTACGTCCTGGTCCAGTTCGGCCAGGGACTTCAGGACGCCCTCGGCCATGGGGCGGACGAAGCCGGGGTGGTTGAAGTAGTGCCGCAGCTTGTCGACCTTCGGCAGGTCCAGGCCCTCGGCCTCGAGGGTGGCCAGCGCCTCGGCGAGGTTCTCGCGGTACTGGCGGCAGCCCGAGTACGAGGCGTACGCGCTGGTGGCGAGGACCAGGATGCGGCGCCTGCCGTCGGCTGCCATCTCGCGCAGGGTGTCGGTCAGGTACGGCGCCCAGTTGCGGTTGCCCCAGTAGACGGGCAGGTCCAGGCCGTGGTCGGCGAAGTCCTTGCGGAGGGCGTCGAGCAGGGCGCGGTTCTGGTCGTTGATGGGGCTCACCCCGCCGAACAGGAAGTAGTGCTGCCCCACCTCCTTGAGCCGTTCCTTGGGGATGCCGCGCCCCCGCGTCACGTTCTCCAGGAACGGGACCACGTCGTCCGGGCCTTCCGGGCCGCCGAACGAGAGCAGGAGAAGGGCGTCGTAGGGGGTGGCATCGAGCACGTCTGGCATGTCTTCGATCCTGCCATCCGTCGCTGACAGACGGACAACGGCCACATGACAAGCGGTCCGCGAGAGTGCGTTAGGGTCACCTCACCCGTAAGCTGTATCGGCCAGATTCACGCCTTACCGGTGTTCAGGCCGCCCGTAGTGACCGGGGGGCCGAGCCGAGCCGACCGGAGTTCCCCGTGCCCAGCCCGTACCGCGCCCTGTTCGCCGCCCCCGGCACCAAGGGATTCTCCGCCGCGGGCTTCCTCGGCCGGATGCCCCTGTCGATGATGGGCATCGGCGTGGTCACGATGATCTCCCAGCTCACCGGGCGGTACGGCCTCGCGGGCGCCCTGTCGGCGACGATGGCTCTGGCCGCCGCGGCGCTGGGCCCGCAGGTCTCCCGCCTGGTGGACCGGCACGGGCAGCGGCGAATACTGCGCCCCGTGACGCTGTTCGCCCTGGCCGCGGCCGCCGGGCTGCTGCTCGCGGCGAAGTTCGAGTGGCCGGACTGGGTGCTGTTCGTCTGCTCGGCCGGCATCGGCTGCGTACCGAGCATCGGCGCGATGATCAGGGCGCGCTGGGCAGCCCTCTACCGGGACACCCCGCAGCTGCACACCGCGTACTCCTTCGAGTCCGTGATGGACGAGATCTGCTTCATCTTCGGACCGATCATCTCCATCGGGCTGTCCACGGTGTGGTTCCCGGAGGCCGGGCCGCTGCTCGCCGCCTGCTTCCTCGCCGTCGGCGTCTTCTGGCTGACGGCCCAGCGCGCCACCGAACCCGTGCCTCATCCGCGCGAGCACCACAAGGGCGGTTCGGCGATGGCCTCGGCCGGACTCCAGGTCCTGGTGGCCACGTTCGTGGCGACCGGAGCGATCTTCGGTGCCGTCGACGTGGTCACGGTGGCCTTCGCCGAGGAGCAGGGCCACAAGGGTGCGGCGAGCATCGTGCTTGCGCTGTACGCGGCGGGCTCCTGTGTGGCGGGAGCCGTGTTCGGGCTGCTGCACTTCAAGGGGTCGCCCGAACCTCGGTGGCTGCTGGGCATATGCGCGATGGCCGTGAGTATGATCCCCCTCCTACTGGTCGGAAACTTGCCGTTTCTGGCTGTGGCGCTGTTCGTTGCGGGCCTGTCCATCGCTCCCACGATGATCACCACGATGTCCCTCATCGAGCAGCACGTACCACGCGCGAAATTGACCGAAGGCATGACCTGGATCAGCACCGGGCTCGCGGTCGGGGTCGCGCTCGGTTCCTCCGTGGCCGGCTGGGTGATCGACGCCGCCGGTGCGAAGGCCGGGTACGGGGTTCCGGCGGTGTCCGGAGCCGTCGCGGTCGCGGTCGGTTTCCTCGGGTATCGCCGGCTGAGCAGGCCGGTTCCGCATCGGGGAGGGACCCATGAGCAGCACAGCGAACGGGAAGAGCGGAACGTGGCGTAACTGGGCGGGCACGGTCACCGCCCGGCCGGCACGAGAGGTCACCCCCGCTTCCGTGGAGGAACTCTCCGCGGCCGTGCGCAGGGCCGCCGAGGACGGTCTGAAGGTGAAGGCCGTCGGCACCGGGCACTCCTTCACGGCAGTCGCCGCGACCGACGGCGTATTGATCCGCCCTCAACTGTTGACGGGGATACGCAGGATCGATCGCGAGGCGGGCACCGTCACCGTCGAGGCGGGCACCCCGCTCAAGCGTCTCAACCTGGCTCTCGCCCGCGAGGGGCTGTCGCTCACGAACATGGGCGACATCATGGAGCAGACGGTTTCCGGGGCGGTCAGCACCGGGACGCACGGCACCGGGCGCGATTCCGCCTCGATCGCCGCCCAGATCAAGGGCCTTGAGCTGGTCACCGCCGACGGCTCGGTCCTGGTCTGCTCCGAGAAGGAGAACCCCGAGGTCTTCGCGGCCGCCCGGGTCGGCATCGGTGCCCTGGGGATCATCACCGCGATCACCCTCTCCGTAGAGCCCATATTTCTGCTCACGGCCCGCGAGGAAGCGATGACCTTCGACAAGGTCACCGCCGACTTCGATGAACTGTTCACAGAGAACGAGCACTTCGAGTTCTACTGGTTCCCGCACACCGGCAACTGCAACACCAAGCGCAACAACCGCAGCGCGGGCCCCGAGAAGCCGGTGCCACAGCTCAACGGCTGGATCGAGGACGAGCTCCTCTCCAACGGCGTCTTCCACGCGGCCAATCTGCTCGGCCGCGCCGTGCCCGCCACCGTCCCGACGATCGCGAAGATCTCCAGCCGCGCGCTGTCCGCGCGGACCTACACCGACATTCCCTACAAGGTCTTCACTTCTCCGCGCCGGGTGCGCTTCGTGGAGATGGAGTACGCCGTTCCGCGCGAGGCCCTCGTCGAAACGCTGCGCGAGCTGAAGACGATGGTCGACCGCTCGTCCCTGCGGGTCAGTTTCCCCGTCGAGGTGCGCACGGCCCCCGCGGACGACATCACGCTCTCGACGGCGTCCGGGCGGGAGAGCGCGTACATCGCCGTCCATATGTTCAAGGGCACCCCCTATCAGGCGTACTTCACCGCCGCCGAGCGGATCCTTACCGCGCACGAGGGGCGGCCGCACTGGGGCAAGGTGCACACGCGTGACGCGGAGTACTTCTCCGGGGTCTATCCGCGCTTCGGCGAGTTCACTGAGCTGAGGGATCGGCTCGACCCGGATCGGCGCTTTGGGAACGACTACTTGCGTCGGGTGTTGGGCTCGTAGCCGTCGCGCTGGGTGTGGGGGTCGGGCTGCCGTCCCCGGTCTGCGGGGTGGCGCTGGAACTCGGCGTCGGCGTGGGCGTCGTAGCTCCGTCGTCGTCCTGGGTGGCACCGGCGCCGCTGCCGCCCGACGGCCCCACGGAGGAGGACCCTGCCGAGGGCGTCGTACCGGATGTACTGGATGTGCCGGGCTCCGACGTGGAGTTGGAGCCGCTCCCGCCGAAGGCGTCGCCGACTGTCGTGCTCCGGCCGTCGCCGCTGAAGCTCCGGCCCGACACGAGTTCGTATGTCGTGATGCCCGCCATGGTGACGCCGAAGACCAGCGCCGCCGCGACCACCGGCCGCCTCCAGCTCCTGACCCGCGCGCGGTAGACGGTCCCCTCGGTGAACTCCCCCGCGGCCGGAGCCTGCTGGGCCTTCGGTTTGGCCTGCACCGTCACGTCGCGTATCTGCTCGCCGGTGCGCTTGAAGAAGTGCTGGAAGACGGTGCCGCCGCAGGTGGCGACCACGCTGACCAGGCCTGCGCCCAGCATCGTCCCGTAGACCCCGAAGTAGGAGGCGAGTTTCGCGGCCACCACCGCGGCCACCGCACTGCCCGCCACTTGCGGGACGCTCAGATCCAATCGTTTCTTCCCGACCCCCTCACCGATCCCCGACTCCGCACCTACATCCGGCTTTTCACGCATTCCCGGACCTTGCCTGCCTTTCCCGAACTTGATCGACTTGCCTCACTTGATCGACCGACTGCACGAGAAAGGGACGTACGGGCGAAACAATTAGTTCCGTTTGCGACGATTACGTGAAGTGCGCCACTTTTCATGGTCACGAAAACACCGCATCCGCCGGCCAACTACCACCCCCTGCTCGAAGTTGGGCGGCGTGCCGATCCACGCAAGTGGCCCGAATGGAGTACTCTTGCGAGCCCTGGGACCGGACTCCCGCCAGGGTGTCCGGGGCCTTGCAGGACCGCCGGGAGGGGGCTCGTTGCACAGGGTGATGGAGTTCGTCACTTAGCGTTGCGAATAGGTAACCGTGCCATAACGGCGATCCCGGGCCTGTGCCCGACACGCCGGGCAACTCGGCAAGGTTGTGGCAGGCTGCACCCGGGCAGGCCACACTCGACTAGCGGAAGCAGCGACGCACGTGACGTCGGCAGGCACCACCCGGGAGGTCCCCATGCCGGAACTGCGTGTCGTGGCCGTCTCTAACGACGGCACACGGCTGGTGCTGAAGGCTGCGGACAGCACGGAGTACACGCTTCCGATTGATGAGCGTCTGCGCGCCGCTGTACGCGGCGACCGTCCCCGCCTCGGCCAGATCGAAATCGAGGTGGAGAGTCATCTCCGCCCCCGAGACATTCAGGCGCGTATACGTGCCGGCGCCTCCGCCGAGGAGGTCGCCTCGCTCGCCGGGATCCCCGTCGACCGGGTGCGGCGCTTCGAGGGGCCTGTCCTCGCCGAGCGTGCCTTCATGGCCGAGCGCGCAAGGAAGACCCCTGTCCGCCGTCCAGGCGAGAACGCGGGACCCCAGCTCGGTGAGGCCGTGCAGGAGCGGCTGACGCTGCGCGGCGCCGAGAAGGAGACCGCCCAGTGGGACTCCTGGCGTCGTGACGACGGCACCTGGGAAGTGCTGTTGGTCTACCGGGTCGCGGGTGAGCCGCACTCGGCGAGCTGGACGTACGACCCGCCGCGGCGGCTCGTCCAGGCCGTCGACGACGAGGCGCGCTCGCTGATCGGCGAGTCCGACGACCTCTCGGCGGCCGCCGAACCGAGCTTCCCGTTCGTGCCGCGGATCGCCCGGCTGCCCCGGGACCGTCCGCTGGACCGCGCCCTGGACCGGCAGATGGAGCGGCCGAGCCTGCCCGCGCCTTCTGCGGAGCCGGTCGAGGAGTCCGAGCGCGACTCGCTCACCAGCCTCCTGGAGGCGGTGCCGAGCTTCCGCGGCGACATGGTGGTGCCCGAGCGTCCCTCCACCACGGAGCGGCCCGACACGGAGGAACCCGCCCCCGAGCCCGAGACCGAGGAGCCCCCGGCTCCCGCGGCCTCGGCCGGTGCCGGATCCGCCTACGCGGACGTGCTCATGCCCCGCTCGGTCGGCGCCCACCGCGACCGTCTCGTCGGCGCGACCGACCGCCAGGCCGAGGCCGACGGCGTCCGCCCGGGCCGCCGCGCGGCGGTCCCGAGCTGGGACGAGATCGTGTTCGGTACACGGCGGAAGAAGCAGGACTGATCAGTCGTACGACGATGGGGCCCGCGCCGGTTCGGTGCGGGCCCCATCGCTGCTGCTGAGGATCGGGACCGGCCGCCGCTACTGAGGGTCCGGACCGACCGCGACCGGGCGGCTCCCGTCCCTGGACCACTCCGACCAGGAACCCGCGTACAGCGCGGCCGGGATACCCGCGACGGCGAGCGCCAGCACCTCGTGCGCGCCGGAGACGCCCGAACCGCAGTAGACGCCGACCTCGGACGTGCCGGTCGCGCCAAGGGACTTGAAGCGGTCGGCGAGTTCGGCGGCGGGCAGGAACCGTCCGTCGTCCGTGACGTTCTGCGTGGTCGGCGCGGAGACCGCGCCGGGGATGTGCCCGCCCACGGGGTCGATCGGTTCGACCTCGCCGCGGTACCGCTCGCCCGCCCGGGCGTCGAGCAGCAGTCCGGTACGGGCCAGCGCCGCCGCCCCGTCCGCGTCGAGCAGCGGCCGGGCGCCGGGCACGGGTACGAAGGATCCGGCAGCGGGGGCGGGCAGCTCCGACGACACCGGACCGCTCCAGGCGGTGAACCCGCCGTCAAGCACACGCACGGACGGGTGACCCGTATAGCCCAGCAGCCACCACGCGCGCGCGGCGCCCCAGCCGAGCCCGCCGTCGTACACAACGACATCGCGGTCCGCCGAGACACCGGCGGCACGCATCGCCGCGCCGAAGACTTCGGGATCGGGCAGCGGATGACGGCCCCCGGCCCCCGCCGGACCTGCAAGTTCAGAATCCAAATCGACAAAAACGGCGCCAGGAATGTGCGCCTTCTCGTACTCGGAGCGCAGACTCGGACCACCCAGCTGCCAGCGGACGTCGAGGACGACCGGGGGGTTCGGTCCGGCCAGGTCGCTCGCCAGCTCGGGTGCGGAGATGATGGCGTTCATGGCCACCATCCTTGCGCACGGGGTGGCCGCGTCGTCCATGTCGGGCTACTGTGCTCCGCCGGGCGGGTCCGATCACCAGGCGTATGGGATCGGGCACATGCTGTACAGCCGATGGACACCACGCGGCAATCGTGCGGAAACGGACGGGAAACGGCTCATCGGGCATCCTCCGGCCGTAGGCCGCTGAACGACGGCGCGGCCGGGACGCACGGTGCGACCGGTGGTGCGAACATCGGCACGGGGCTTATGAGCACGCGATCGCGGTACGCGTGCGGTAGGCGGAAGGTGACCCGGCCACCGCGAGGGGCCGAGAAGAGAGTGACGATGACCGAGGCACGGGGGTCGGCCGGCCTGAACGGCACAACGCACGCTCGGCACGCGCCCGGCACACCCTGCTGGGTGAGCCTGATGGTGCACGGGATGGCCACGACCCAGGACTTCTACGGAGCGCTGTTCGGCTGGGAGTTCCAGCCGGGCCCGCACCAGCTCGGCCCCTACGTACGGGCCCTGCTCGACGATCAAGAGGTGGCGGGGATCGGGCAGCTGCCGCCCGACCGGCATCTGCCTATCGCCTGGACGCCGTATCTCGCCTCGGACGACGTCGACCTGACCGCCGAGACGGTGCGGCACAGTGGCGGCACCGTGGGGGTCGGCCCCCTGGACGCGGGCGAGGCCGGCCGCATGGCGATCGCCTCGGACCCGACGGGCGCCGTCTTCGGGATCTGGCAGGCGGCCGCCCACCTGGGGACAGGGATCACCGGCGTGCCCGGTACCCCCGCGTGGAACGAGCTCGTGACCCGCGACACCGAGAGCGTCGTCAAGTTCTACCAGGGGGTCTTCGGCTACGAGCTGGAGCCGGTCGTCTCGGCCGACTTCGACTACGTGACCCTGCACATCAACGGCAGTCCGGTGGCCGGCATCCACGGCGTCGGCCACGGCCTGCCCCGCGACCGGGGCCCGCACTGGATGACGTACTTCGAGGCCGCGGACGTGGACGACATGGTCGCCCGTGTCACGGACCTCGGCGGGCATCTCCTCAAACCGGCCCACGACTCGCACTACGGGCGGGTGGCGACGGTGGCGGACCCGGAGGGCGCGATGTTCTCCCTGATCCACACCGTCCATTGACGTGATCAACACCGTCCATTGAACGGACGCCGGACTTCACTCTCCTGATGCGTTCAGGGCGTGAGCATCCGGTCCTGCTCCACCGGGGGTGTGCCGTCGTACCAGGGCAGAGGCTTGCCGAAGCGGACCAGTTCGCCGTAGAGGGCGGGATCGGCGTGGTCGGCGAAGATCAGGTCGAGCACGGCTCGGGCGGCCCGGGCCGGCGACTGGGCATGGCTGTAGTCGCTGAACCAGGGGCGCGAGGTGGCGGTGTCGACCATGCCGGGGCACACCGCCGCGATCAACGTGCCGGTGGCGAGGTCGTGTTCGCGGCGTTCGGCGGCGAGCGCGCGGACGGCGGCGACCTGAGCCACCTTCGAGGGCACGTTCAGCCAGATCGGCCAGCCCGCCTCCGCGGCGGTCCTGTTGTGGATGGCGCGGCGCCACGACTCGACGGCGTATGCGACCTGGTCGAGGCTCGCGCCGTCGAACAAGTGGTGCAGCCGCGGGTCGAGATGGCCGAGCGTGCCCAGGCTGCTGGCCACGACGAGCAGCCGTCCGCCCGGGCGCAGGGCGGGACCGAAAGAGCGCAGGATCGCGTGAGTGGCGGTGTTGGAGACGTCGATGAACTCGTCGGCCCGCTCGGCCTGTGACTCCTCGGGCAGCAGGCGCGCGATCGCGTTGGAGATGACGACGTCGACCCCTCCGTGGCGGGCCCGGAGGTCCTCGGCGAGGTGGGCGATGGCTTCGGTGTCGGTGACGTCCAGGACGCGGCCCTCGACGCGGGCGCGGGTACCGGGCAGCTGGGTGACCTCGCGGGCGGCGTCCGTCACGCGCTGGTGGCTGCGGCCGGTCAGCAGGACCAGGTCGTCCGGGCTCATACGGGCCGCCAGTCCTTCGACGAGGGCCCGGCCGAGTCCTTGGTTGGCGCCCGTGACGAGGGCGATGCGTGAAGCGTTCATGCGTCCCACGCTAGGAACGCCGCATCCATGAGTCCAACGAGAGTTCGGCACGGCTAGCATGCGTGAACGTCATGGACTTCACGGATGTGTCACTGACCGCGCTGCGCGTCTTCCGCGCCGTGGCCGAACAGGGAACCTTCACCGCGGCCGCCGCGTCGCTGGGCTACACCCAGTCGGCGGTGTCCCGGCAGATCGCCGCGATCGAACGGGCCGCGGGCGCGGAGCTGGTGGAGCGGCGGCGCGACGGAGTACGGCTCACCGCGGTCGGCCGCGTCGTCATGCGCCGCGCGACTGTCGTACTGGACGAGATCGACGCGACCGCCAGGGAGCTGTCCGGCCTGCCCGGCCAGGCCGGGACGGTCCGCCTGGGATGGTTCCCGAGCGCCGGCGCCGTCCTGCTGCCCCGGGCCCTGGCCGCGCTGCACCACTCAGACCCGGACCTTCACGTGGTCGGCCGGGAGGGCAGCACCCCGGCGCTGGTGCGCGCCCTGCGGGCGGGCAGCCTCGACCTGGCCCTGCTCGCTTCGGCGCCGCCGTTCCGGCCGCCGGACGCCGAGTCGCCCCCGCTCGTGCTGCACACGCTCACCGAACGTGCGCTGTGTCTGGCGGTGCCCGCCACCCATCCCCTTGCCCGCGGCGACTTCGTCGACGTGGCCGACCTGCGCGGGCAGCGCTGGATCGCGGGCTCCTCCTCGGGAGAGGACCGGCTGATGGGCGTATGGCCCGGCCTGGACGAGCGGCCCGAGATCGCCCACACCGCCCGGGACTGGCTCGCCAAGCTCCAACTCGTCGCCGCCGGCTGCGGGCTGACCACCGTGCCCGCCGTCCTCGCTGCCGCCGCGCCACCGGGTGTCCGCGTCCTCCCGGTCCGCGGCGGGCCCCAGGAACAGCGGCGCCTGCTCCTGGCCCGTCTCCCCCACCCGCCGACCGATCCGGTCACCCGGGTGGCAGCCGCCCTCCGCGCGGCGGCCCTCGACGCCGCTGTCGTCAGGCCGATGTGACCGGCAGGACGTCGGGAGACAGCACGCTCGCGTGGGCCGAGGCGCTGGTCATACGGCGACGGTGGTGGCGGCGGCACAGGACCTCGTAACCGATCTCCCCCACCGGGCGGTTGACGTCGCCGACGACCACCTGGGCGCCCTCGACCACCATCTCCCCGCCGACCGTGCGGGCATTGTGCGTGGCCCGGGCGCCGCACCAGCACAGGGCCTCCACCTGGAGGGCCTCTATCCGGTCGGCCAGCTCGATCAGCCGCTGCGAGCCGGGGAAGAGCTTGGTGCGGAAGTCGGTGGTGATACCGAAGGCGAAGACATCGAGCCCCAGGTCGTCGACGACCCGCGCCAGCTGGTCGATCTGGTCCGGCGCGAGGAACTGCGCCTCGTCGACGATCACGTAGTCGACCCTGCCGCCCTTGGACAGCTGATCGACCAGATACCCGTACAGGTCCATGCTCTCGGTGGCCTCGACCGCCTCCGTGACCAGGCCGAGGCGCGAGGACAGCTTTCCCTCGCCCGCCCGGTCGTCCCGCGTGAAGATCACACCCTGAAGCCCGCGGGCCGAGCGGTTGTGCCCGATCTGCAGTGCCAGAGTGCTCTTCCCACAATCCATGGTTCCGGAGAAGAACACCAGCTCAGGCATGGGAAGTTGGGCACCTTTCGGCAACGGGGAGAGGGGGAGGGGGAGGTATCAGGAACGTACTTGCAGGAGCGGGACGTGCTGCTCCACCGGTGTCATCGAGCCGTGGTTGCCGACCATCGCCGACTCCTTCGGCTCCCGCTCGGACGCGGTGATCAGGACGTCGTCGCGAGCCGCCGCGACCACGTCGCCGATACGGGCGTACACGCGCTCGTCGATCTGCGGGCCGAACCAGCCCGCCGCGATCGCCTCGTCGCGCGAGGCCACCCAGAACTGCTCGCCGAGCACCTCGCGCCAGCAGGTCAGGACGTCGGACTCGGCGCCGGGTACGGCGTAGACGTGCCGGGCGCGGCCCTCGCCGCCGAGGAGGGCGACTCCGGCGCGCAGCTCCCAGTCCTCGTCGAAGTCGATGCGGTGCTGCTCGTCGAAGGGGATGTCGATCATGCCGTGGTCGGCGGTGACATACAGGGCCGTGCGCGGCGGCAGTTGCTCCGCGAGGCGCTGGACCAGGCGGTCGACGTACATCAGCTGGCCGCGCCAGGGGTCGGAGTCGACGCCGAAGCGGTGGCCCTTGCCGTCCACCTCGGCGTAGTACGTGTAGACCAAGGAGCGGTCGCCCGCGGCGAGTTGCGCGGCCGCGACGTCCATGCGCTCCTCGCCGGTCAGCCGGCCGTGGAACGTTCCGCCACTGAGCGCGATCTTCGTCAGTGGGGTGTTCTGGAAGGCGGGCGAGGAGACCTGGGCGGTGTGTACGCCCGCCGCGTCGGCCAGCTGGAAGATAGTGGGGTACGGCTGCCACTTGCGCGGGTCCGTCCACGGATTCCAGCGCAGCTGGTTCATCAGCTCGCCGGTCCTCGGGTTGCGCGCGGTGTAGCCGGGCAGGCCGTGCGCGCCGGGCGGCAGACCGGTGCCGACCGATGCGAGCGAGGTCGCGGTGGTGGCCGGGTAGCCCGCGGTGATCGGGCGGCCGGTGCCTCCTCGCGAGGACGCCAGGAGCGACGTCATGAAGGGGGCCTCGTCGGGGTGCGCCTTCAGCTGCTCCCAGCCGAGGCCGTCGATCAGGAAGACGCAGTTCCGGTCGGCCTCGGTCAGCTCGGGTATGGCGGCGGTCATGCCGGGCACGGACATGCCCGCGGCGAGCGTGGGGAGCAGATCGGCGAGCGAGCCGGCGCCGTACTCGGGGACGGGCGCGGTGTCGAGGGCAAGGGGTTCCGGGTGGTCCCAGGCGGGCAGGACCATCAGCGCGCGATGTCCGCGGTCGCCTCGGAGAGGGCCTGCGCGAAGGCGAGGGCCTGGCGCACCGTCTCCGGGCCGTCCCCGGCCTCGCTGACGCGCAGGCTCAGGTCGTCCGCCGTCGAGTTGCCCGTGTAGCCGTGGTCCGCCTCGCAGTTGGGGTCACCGCAGGCGGCGGGCTCCAGGTCGATGCGGGAGACCGCGCCCCAGCCGATGGTGAGGACGACCTCGCGGGGCAGCGTGCCCGGTGCGTACGACTCGGGGTTGGCGACGACCCTGCTGACGACGACCGACGAGATCCGGCCGAGCTTCACGGACTCCGTCGACGTGGTGGCGTACGGCGTCGGGGAGGTGGTGTCCTCGGCCTGCTCGTCGGTGTGGCTCACGATGAAACGGTTGCCCGTGAGGACGAGCACCGTGACGTGCCGACGCACCTCGTTCGCGTCGAACGTCGTCTCCTGATGAACCAGGTACGACCGGATGGTGTCGCCGCCGATCGCGGCCTCCACCGCCTCGGCCACGAGGGCCGGGTAGTAGCCGCTGCGCTCGATCGCCGCTCGCAGCCCCTGGGTCGTCGTACTGGTCTTGGCCATGATGTCCATCTTACGGGCGCCCACTGACTGCGAGGCACCGCTCGGGAGGTCCGCCTGACGGAGATCAGTAGGCGGGGAGCGTCCGCGGGCCGAGGTCGTCGCGGACGGGGGCTCGGTGCAGCCGCACGGTGGCGCCGAGCGCGCTCAGGCCGTGCGTGGCGACGACCACGGGCTCCAGGGCGACCGCGACGACCTCCGGGTGATCGTCGACCAGCCGCGAGAGGCGCAGCATCAGCTCTTCGAGGGCCGCCGTGTCGACCGGGTCGGAGCCGCGCCAGCCGAAGAGGAGTGGCGCCGTCCGGATCGACCTGACCAGCGAGCCCGCATCCCGGTCGGTGACCGGAATCAGCCGGTGCGCGGTGTCCCCGAGCAGCTCCGAGGCGGCCCCGGCCAGCCCGAACGAGAGGACCGCTCCGGCCGCCGGGTCGATGACGGCCCGTACGACCGTGTCGACCCCGCGCGGCGCCATGGCCTGCACGACCGGCCGCAGCTCGGCCGGCTTCCCAAACAGCTCGGTCAACTCCGCGTACGCCCGCCGCAGTTGCTGCTCGTCCGCCAGATCGAGCCGTACGCCGCCAAGGTCCGCGCGGTGCCGCAGGTGCGGGGCGGTGGTCTTCAGGGCCACCGGGTAGCCGAGCTCGCGGGCGGCCCGCGCCGCGTCGTCCGATGTCGGGGCGGGCAAAGCAGTGTGTACGTCGATGCCGTACCGCCCGAGCAGTTCCCGGGTCTCCTCGGTGCCGAGGGTCAGCCCCTCCCCGCCCTCTTCCTGCGCAAGGAGGGCGTCGATCTGCCCGGCGGCACCCTTCTCATCGATGTCCTCGTACTCCGGCACCCGCCCGGGCTCGGCGGCATCCCGCCGCCACTGGCCGTACCTCACGGCTTCGGCGAGGGCCCGGACCGCACGTTCGGCGGCGGGGTAGGCGGGGATGAGGCGGGAGTCGGGTGGGGGTGTTTTGGCGGTGGGCGGCGGCGCGGCTTCTGCGCCTGGCGGGCGGTCCGCTCGGGCAGTGGGTGACTTCTTGGCTTCCGTGGCGAGCGGTCGGTCCGCTCCCGCGGCGGGCGCGTGCGCGGTCTGCGGGCGTTGCGGTTCCGCAGCGTGCGAGCGGCTCGCTCCGGCGGCGGGCGCGTGCTCTGCCTGCAGGTGCTGCGCTCCCGCCGCCTGCGAGGGGTCCGCTCCGGCGGCCGGCAGCCGCTCCGCTCCCGCGGTGGGCAGGCGTTCCGCAGGGCGGAACGGGTGGGCACCGCCCTCCGCTCCGGGTGCCGTGGCAGCGGCAGGTGGTGCGGTGCTGGCAGCCGCCGACAACGCTTCGGCGAGACCGCCGAGCTCGACGTGCACGACAAGCACAGGCTTGGCCGGAGCCGAGGCGGACGCCGCGAGGAGGGCTTCGGCCAGGGCCGCGTCCCGCGCACCGGTCTCCCCCACCGCCGGGATGGCGGTCACCACGACGGCATCGCACCCGTCATCGGCAAGGGCTTCGGACAGCGCACCCCGGAAGTCCTCCGCCGACGCCCCCGTCGTCAGATCCAACGGCGGCAACGGACGAAGCCCTTCGGCGAGACACGCGTCGTAGGTGAGCAGCCCCAGCGACTCCGAGTTCCCGAGGATCCCCACCCGGGGCCCGTGAGGAAGCGGCTGGCGTGCCAGCAGAAGCCCCGCATCGACGAGCTCGGTGATCGTGTCCACCCGGATCACCCCGGCCTGCCGCAGCAACGCGGACACGGTGGTGTGCGGCAACCGCGTGGCCCGTACCGCATGCCCCTGGGGGGCGGCAGAGTGCCGGGTTCCCTGCACCACGACCAGCGGTTTCACCGCGGCGGTCCGCCGGGCGAGCCGGGTGAACTTGCGCGGGTTGCCGATGGATTCGAGGTACATCAGGGCGACGTCGGTGTCCGGATCGTCGTACCAGTACTGGAGTACGTCGTTGCCGGACACGTCCGCCCGGTTCCCGGAGGAGACGAAGGTCGACACACCGGTGGTGCCGGTGACGCCGCCGCCGCGCCGGTGCAGCCGGGAGAGCAGGGCGATCCCGATCGCACCCGACTGGGCGAACAGGCCTATCCGTCCGGGCCGCGGCATCTCCGGCGCGAGCGAGGCGTTGAGCCGCACCTCGGGGGATGTGTTGATGACCCCGAAGGCATTGGGGCCGATGATGCGCATGCCGTACGTACGGGCTTGGCGCACCAGTTCGCGCTGGCGTTCCCGCCCTTCGGCGCCGCTCTCGGCGTACCCCGCCGACACGACCACGAGCCCCTGCACGCCGTGCTCACCGCACTCCGCGACGACCTCGGGGACGTACTGCGCGGGCACGGCGACGACCGCGAGGTCGACGGGCTCGCCGATGTCACCGATGGAGCGGTACGCGGGGACTCCGTCGAGCTCGCTCTCCTGGACCGCTCTGTTCACGGCGTACAGCCGCCCCGTGAAGCCGGCGTCGCGGAGGTTCGTGAGGACGCTGCGGCCCACGCCACCGGGCGTGCGGCCGGCGCCGATGACGGCGACCGAGCCGGGGGCGAGCAGCCGGTGCACGGACCGGGCCTCGGCGCGCTGCTCCCGCGCGCGCTGCACGGCGAGCGACTTGTCGGTGGGTTCGAGGTCGAACTCCAGGCGTACGACGCCGTCCTCGAAGTGCCGCTTCTGCTGGTACCCGGCGTCCGTGAACACCTTGATCATCTTATTGTTGGCCGGCAGTACCTCGGCGGCGAACCGGCGGATGTCCCGCTCGCGGGCCACGGCCGCGATGTGTTCGAGGAGGGCGGAGGCGACGCCGCGCCCCTGGTGGGCGTCCTGGACGAGGAAGGCGACCTCGGCCTCGTCGGCGGGCGCGGAGGCGGGCAGGCCGTCGGCGTTGATGCGGTCGTAGCGTACGGTGGCGATGAACTCGCCGCCCACCGTGGCCGCGAGTCCCACCCGGTCCACAAAGTCGTGGTGCGTGAAGCGGTGGACGTCCTTCGCGGACAGGCGCGGATACGGCGCGAAGAAGCGGTAGTACTTCGACTCGTCGGAGACCTGCTGGTAGAAGCTGACCAGACGCTCGGCGTCATCGACGGTGATGGGCCTGACGCGTGCCGTGCCGCCGTCGCGCAGCACCACGTCCGCCTCCCAGTGGGAGGGGTACTCGTGCCGGTCCGACGAGTTCTGCATGCGCCCACAGTACGGCTCGCGTACGACAACGGCGCGAGGCAGTCTTGGGGGACCGAAGTCGGATCCAGGCCGGGATCCGACGACGGGGTTCGGGACGGCCCCAGACGGCAACAGACGGTTTGTCACCGAATGGGCCCGCTCCGGACACGCTTCACGATATGGGACACTGGTCTAGACAACCTGAGACATCTGAAGGGCAGCATCACATGGCTGAGCGCCGCGTCAACGTCGGCTGGGCCGAGGGCCTCCACGCCCGCCCCGCCTCCATCTTCGTCCGGGCGGCCACGGCCTCCGGCGTCCCCGTGACGATCGCCAAGGCTGACGGCAACCCCGTCAACGCGGCCTCCATGCTCGCGGTCCTCGGCCTGGGTGCCCAGGGCGGCGAGGAGATCGTCCTCGCGTCCGAGGCCGAGGGCGCGGACGTCGCCCTCGACCGTCTGGCGAAGCTGGTCGCCGAGGGGCTCGAGGAGCTTCCCGAGACCGTCTGAGACACCTCTTTGCGCCTTAACCGGCGCCGCTCTCGCGGTGGTGGTTGCGCGCCGTTGGGGTTTCTCAATTGATGGTTGGGGTGTTCGACGCTCCAAAAAATGCCACGCAGGGCCCGTCCGAATTATCGGGCGGGCCCTTCGCAATTCCATTGTGCGGGCAGCATAAATAATCTCCCGCGAATTACTCCTCTTTGTATACGGCGCTCTTGTTAATGCCGCAGGCCCGTCATGTTTACGGGATGTTGCGAAGTCCTCACACGGTCCGGGCGATCTCCCGCGCCGGGAAAGCGAAGCCGGTGCGCGGCCGTCGCGCGTTCGGTGTGCAGGGCCGTGATCGCCCGGGCCCGCTCACTGTCGCCGCGCGCCACGGCGTCCACGATCCCGCCGTGCTCGGCCCAGGATTCCGCGGGGTTGGCCGGTGCCTCGACCGCGTACATCCAGGCGATCTTGTGCCGCAGCTGGGCGAGCGTGGAGGTCAGCGCGGTGCTTCCGGAGGCCTGCGCGAGGGTCTCGTGGAACCAGCCGCCCAGCGAGCGCAGATCCTCGCTGTTGCCCCTCCTGGCCCGCTCCTGACCCAGCCTGACCAGGCCTCGGAGCACCTTGAGGTGGGCTTCGGTGCGGCGCTGTGCGGCCCGCGCGGCGCCCAGCGGCTCAAGGAGCATGCGCATCTCGAGCAGGTCCCCGGCCTCCTGCTCGGTCGGCTCCGCGACACACGCGCCCGCGTGCCGCCGGGTGACGACGAAGCCCTCGGCTTCCAGCGTGCGCAGGGCCTCACGCACGGGGACGCGCGAGACGCCGTAGCGGCGCGCGAGCAGTTCCTCGGTGAGCCGGCTGCCGCGCTCGTAGACACCCGCGACGATGTCGTCGCGGATCGCTGTGCATACCGAGTGCGCAGGAACACGCATACCGGACCTCCGCTTTAATCCCCGTGAAACGCCGTCGATTGACGCTTGTTCAGTGACTCTATTGCAGAGACTCGGAATTTCCGATGGCGGACCGGAATCCATGGATATTTTTTGGACAGGAAGCGGTTCGAAACCACAAGGCCCCGGCTCGTGCGAGCCGGGGCCTTGTACAGGTACGTAAGCGAGTGATCAGTCGTTCATGCCGGGCGGCGTCAGACGTTCACACCGTGCGAGCGGAGGTACGCGACGGGGTCGATGTCCGAGCCGTACTCGGCGGTCGTCCGGGCCTCGAAGTGGAGGTGCGGCCCGGTGGTGTTGCCGGTGGACCCGGAGAGGCCTATCTGCCGGCCCGGGGTGACCGTCTGGCCCACGGAGACGCCGATGGACGACAGGTGGCCGTACTGCGTGTACGTGCCGTCGTTCATCTTGATGACGATGTTGTTGCCGTAGGCGCCGCCCCAGCCGGCCTCGACGACGGTGCCGGAGCCGACCGCGTGGACCGAGGTGCCGGACGCGGCATGGAAGTCGATGCCGGTGTGGCTGCCGGAGGACCAGAGGCTGCCGCCGGTCTTGTAGCCGGTGGAGACGTACGAGCCGGTGACCGGTGAGACGAAGGTGTTGAGGCGCTTGCGCTCGGCCTCGCGGGCGGCGCGCTCCTTGGCCTCGCGCTCCTCCTTGGCCTTCTCCTCGGCCTTCTTCTTCGCGGCCGCGTCGGCCTTCTTCTTCGCGGCTGCCTCGTCGGCGGCGTGCTGCTGGGCCGCGGCCTGCGCGTCGATCTGGTCGGCGATCGAGTCACCGATCTCGATGGCCTGGGTCAGACCGGTCTGCTCGACCGAGTTGTCCGCGGCGAGCGCCGGGGAGGCCAGGGAGCCGAGGACGCCGGTGGTGGTGAGCGCCGCGACGCCGATGGCGTTCTTGGTCGTGCGCTGCACGCGGCTCGGGCGACGGTGCTTGCCTGTGCCACAGGTGAACGCCATGTAGGGGCTGATCCTTTCCTTCCTTCTCGCCTACCGGGTTAGCTGACGGGTTCGGAGCAGGAAGGTCTCCTACGGACCACCTCCGGAGAGGGCGTCCGATTCACCCCAGGGACTACGTGTGGGTCCCCGGCTCCCCTGGCTCACGCCGTACGGGGACTAAGCGATGGCTGTCCGGTGCCGCGGGCGCGGCGCACTGCCTGACGAACAGCCGGACCGACGCTAAACGGGACATCTTTCAATCGACAAACGGATCACGGCTTTTGTAGCGCATGCCACAGGGCAGACAGGCAACCTCTCTATCAATACGGACAAATGGGGGCCCAGGAGACTCCGTGGTCTCCTGGGCCCCCATGGGAGCGTGCTGTTCCGCTCTGTCCTACTCGGCCCTACTCCGCCGGAACGACGCTCACTTCACCGATTCCGAGCGCCTTGACGGGCTCCTCGATCGTCGCGGCGTCGCCCACCAGGACGGTCACCAGGCGGTCCACCGGGAAGGCGCTCACGGCGGCCGCGGTGGCCTCCACGGTGCCGGTGGCGGCGAGCTGCTGATACAGCGTCGCCTGGTAGTCGTCGGGCAGGTGCTGCTCGACCTGGTCGGCCAGCGTGCCCGCGACGGCCGCCGCCGTCTCGAACTTGAGGGGCGCCACACCCACCAGGTTCTGTACGGCGATGTCGCGCTCGGCGTCCGTCAGGCCCTCCGCGGCGAGGGTGCGCAGCACCTTCCAGAGGTCGTCGAGTGCCGGGCCGGTGTTCGGGGTGTCCACGGAGCCGCTGATGGCGAGCATCGCGATACCGGTGCCGTCCGGGGCCGAGCGCAGCACCTGGCCGAACGCCCGCACACCGTAGGTGTAACCCTTCTCCTCGCGCAGGACGCGGTCCAGACGCGAGGTGAGGGTGCCGCCGAGGCAGTACGTGCCGAGCACCTGGGCGGGCCAGACGCGGTCGTGCCGGTCGGCGCCGACACGGCCGATGAGCAGCTGCGTCTGGACGGCGCCGGGGCGGTCCACGATGACGACACGGCCGGTGTCGTCGGCGGTCACCGGCGGCACGGGGCGCGGCTCGGCGGACGAGCCGGTCCAGGCGCCGAGCGTGTCGGCGAGCAGCGCGTCGACGTCGACCCCGGTGAGGTCGCCGACGATCACGGTGGTGGCCGTGGCGGGGCGTACGTGCTTCTCGTAGAAGGCGCGTACGGCTCCCGAGTCGATCGCCTCGACCGTCTCCTCGGTGCCCTGGCGCGGACGGGACATGCGCGAGGTGGCCGGGAACAGCTCCTTGGAGAGCTCCTTCGCGGCGCGGCGTGCCGGGTTGGCGGTCTCGTGCGGGATCTCGTCCAGCCGGTTGCGCACCAGCCGCTCGACCTCGCTGTCCGCGAACGCCGGTGCCCTCAGGGCGTCGGCGAGCAGATCGAGCGCCTTCGGGAGGCGCGAGACGGGGACTTCGAGCGACAGGCGTACGCCGGGGTGGTCGGCGTACGAGTCGAGCGTGGCCCCGCAGCGCTCCAGCTCGGCCGCGAACTCCTCGGCGGAGAGCTTGTCGGTGCCCTCGGAGAAGGCCCTCGCCATGATCGTGGCGATGCCGTCGAGGCCCGCGGGCTCGGCCTCCAGCGGCGCGGCGAGCAGCACCTCCACGGCGACGACCTGCTGGCCGGGGCGGTGGCAGCGCAGCACGGTCAGGCCGTTGCCGAGGGTGCCACGGTCGGGTGCGGGGAACGCCCACGGCCTGGCCTCGCCGGCCTGCGGCTGGGGGTGGAACTCCATGGTGGCGAGCTCGGTCACTTCGCCGCCTCCTCGTCGGTGTCTTCGGCGTCTTCAGTGGCGATCGGTTCGTAGACGAGAACCGCGCGGTTGTCGGGGCGCAGGCGGGACTTGGCGACCTCCTGGACCTCCTCGGCGGTGATGTCGAGGACGCGCTGTACGGCGGTCAGGGCGAGCTGCGGGTCGCCGAACAGGACGGCGTACCGGCACAGTTCGTCGGCGCGGCCCGCGACCGTACCGAGCCTGTCCAGCCACTCGCGCTCCAACTGGGCCTGGGCGCGCTCCATCTCCTCGGCCGTGGGGCCCTCCTCGGCGAACCGGGCGAGCTCCTCGTCCACGGCGGCCTCGATGACGGGGACCTCGACATCGCCGGAGGTCTTCACGTCAAGCCATCCCAGGGAGGGCGCTCCGGCGAGCCGCAGCAGGCCGAACCCGGCCGCGACGGCGGTGCGGTCGCGGCGTACGAGCCGGTTGTAGAGCCGGGAGGACTCGCCGCCACCGAGGACGGTCAGCGCCAGGTCGGCGGCGTCACCCGCGCGCGTGCCGTCCTCCGGGAGCCGGTAGGCGGCCATCAGCGCGCGCGAGGGGACCTCTTCCTCGACGACCTCGCGCAGCTCCTCGCCCATGGTGTCGGGCAGGGCGCCGTCGCGCGGGGCGGGCTTGCCGTCGTGCCCGGCGATGGAGCCGAAGTACTTCTCGATCCAGGCGAGCGTCTGCTCGGGGTCGATGTCCCCGACGACCGAGAGCACCGCGTTGTTGGGCGCGTAGTACGTGCGGAAGAACGCGCGGGCGTCCTCCAGGGTGGCCGCGTCCAGGTCTGCCATCGACCCGATCGGGGTGTGGTGGTACGGGTGGCCCTCCGGGTACGCAAGGGCGGTCAGCTTCTCGAACGCGGTCCCGTAGGGCACGTTGTCGTAGCGCTGCCGCCGCTCGTTCTTGACGACGTCCCGCTGGTTCTCCATGGACTCATCGTCGAGCGCGGCGAGCAGCGAGCCCATGCGGTCCGCCTCCAGCCAGAGGGCGAGCTCCAGCTGGTGGGTGGGCATGGTCTCGAAGTAGTTGGTGCGCTCGAAGCTGGTGGTGCCGTTCAGCGAACCACCGGCTCCCTGCACCAGCTCGAAGTGGCCGTTGCCCTTCACCTGTCCCGAGCCCTGGAACATCAGGTGCTCGAAGAGGTGGGCAAGTCCTGTACGCCCCTTGACCTCGTGGCGCGAGCCGACGTCGTACCAGAGGCACACCGCGGCGACCGGGGTCAGGTGGTCCTCGGAGAGCACCACGCGCAGGCCGTTGGCCAGGCGGTGCTCGGTCGCTGTCAGCCCGCCGGAGCCTGCCTCAGCTGTGGCCGTGTGACCCATGGGCATGTACGTCCCTTCGATCGCGGAAAACTACGGATTTCCTGTCGGTCCTGCCACTGTATGCAAGCGCGCGGACAGCTGGCGAAGTTCCCGCGCCTCCTACGCCCAGAGCGAGAATCGCGAACGGCGAACGACCCTGCGACGGACCCTCGAAAGCCCTCAACGGACGGGTCGTGGTCCGCGTTGTCAGTGGGGCGGTCCACAATGGTGCGCGTCAGAACCCGTTCATGCCCCGGCAGAGACTGTGAAGGAGTCGCAGCAGCGATGGCCCGCCGTAGCACGAAGACCCCGCCGCCCGACGACTTCGAGGAGCGCATCCTCGACATCGACGTCGTCGACGAGATGCAGGGCTCCTTCCTCGAGTACGCGTACTCGGTCATCTACTCCCGAGCCCTGCCGGACGCCCGCGACGGCCTCAAGCCGGTGCACCGCCGCATCGTCTACCAGATGAACGAGATGGGCCTGCGCCCCGACCGCGGCTATGTGAAGTGCGCCCGCGTCATCGGCGAGGTCATGGGTAAGCTCCACCCGCACGGCGACTCGTCGATCTACGACGCGCTGGTGCGCCTGGCCCAGCCCTTCTCGATGCGCCTGCCGCTGGTCGACGGCCACGGCAACTTCGGCTCGCTCGGCAACGACGACCCGCCGGCCGCCATGCGTTACACCGAGTGCCGGATGGCCGACGCCACGTCGCTCATGACCGAGTCCATCGAAGAGGACACGGTCGACTTCGCGCCGAACTACGACGGCCAGGAGCAGGAACCGGGCGTCCTCCCGGCGGCGTACCCGAACCTGCTGGTCAACGGCGCGTCGGGCATCGCCGTTGGCATGGCCACAAACATGCCGCCGCACAACCTCGGCGAGGTCATCGCGGCCGCCCGCCACCTGATCCGCTACCCGGGCGCCGACCTGGACACGCTGATGAAGCACGTCCCCGGCCCCGACCTGCCCACCGGCGGCCGGATCATCGGCCTCTCCGGGATCAGGGACGCGTACGAGAGCGGCCGCGGCACCTTCAAGATCCGCGCCACGGTGTCGGTGGAGGACGTGACGGCCCGGCGCAAGGGCCTCGTCGTCACCGAACTGCCCTTCACCGTCGGCCCGGAGAAGGTGATCGCCAAGATCAAGGACCTGGTCGGCGCCAAGAAGCTGCAGGGCATCGCCGACGTGAAGGACCTCACGGACCGCACGCACGGCCTGCGCCTGGTCATCGAGATCAAGAACGGCTTCGTGCCCGAGGCGGTCCTGGAGCAGCTCTACAAACTGACGCCGATGGAGGAGTCCTTCGGCATCAACAACGTGGCGCTGGTGGACGGCCAGCCCCTCACCCTCGGCCTCAAGGAGCTCCTCGAGGTCTACCTCGACCACCGCTTCGAGGTCGTACGCCGCCGCAGCGAGTTCCGCCGCACCAAGAAGCGCGACCGGCTGCACCTGGTCGAGGGCCTCCTCGTCGCCCTGATCGACATCGACGAGGTCATCCGCCTCATCCGCTCCAGCGACAACTCGGCGCAGGCCAAGGAGCGCCTGATCGAGCGCTTCTCGCTCAGCGACATCCAGACGCAGTACATCCTGGACACGCCGCTGCGCCGGCTGACCAGGTTCGACCGCATCGAGCTGGAGTCGGAGCGCGACCGGCTCAACGGCGAGATCGACGAGCTGACCGGCATCCTGGATTCGGACTCGGAGCTGCGCAAGCTGGTCTCCACCGAACTGGCCGCGGTGGCCAAGAAGTTCGGCACCGACCGGCGCACGGTGCTCCTGGAGTCCGCGGGCGCCGCCGCCGCGACGGTTCCGCTCCAGGTCGCGGACGACCCGTGCCGGGTCCTGCTGTCCTCGACGGGCCTGCTCGCCCGTACGGCCAACGGCGACCCCTTCGGAGAAGCCGAGGAGGACAAGCGCACCAAGCACGACCTGATCGTCTCCGCGGTGCCCGCCACGGCCCGCGGCGAGATCGGCGCGGTCATCTCCTCCGGCCGCCTGCTGCGGCTGAACGTGATCGACCTCCCGCAACTGCCGGAGACGGCGTCGGCGCCCAACCTCTCCGGAGGCGCGCCGATTTCGGAGTTCCTGTCCTCCCTGGAGGCGGACGAGACGGTGATCTGCCTGACGACGCTCGACGAGTCGTCACCGGGCCTGGCGATCGGCACGGAGCAGGGCGTCGTCAAGCGCGTGGTCCCCGACTATCCCTCGAACAAGGAGGAGTTGGAGGTCATCACGCTCAAGGACGGCGACCGGATCGTCGGCGCGGTCGAGCTGCGCACCGGCGAGGAGGACCTGGTCTTCATCGCGGACGACGCCCAGTTGCTGCGCTACCAGGCCTCGCAGGTACGCCCGCAGGGCCGGGCGGCGGGCGGCATGGCGGGCATCAAGCTCACCGAGGGCGCGAAGGTGATCTCCTTCACAGCGGTCGACCCTGCGGTGGACGCGGTGGTCTTCACGGTCGCCGGCTCGCGCGGCACGCTCGACGACTCCGTCCAGACGACGGCCAAGCTGACCCCGTTCGACCAGTACCCGCGCAAGGGCCGCGCCACGGGTGGCGTGCGCTGCCAGCGGTTCCTGAAGGGCGAGGACTGCCTCTCCCTCGCCTGGGCGGGCCCGTCCCCGGCACGGGCCGCGCAGAAGAACGGCACACCGGCCGAACTGCCGGAGATGGACCCGCGCCGCGACGGCTCGGGTGTGTCCCTGGCGAAGACGGTGGGAGTGGTGGCAGGCCCGGCGTAGCCGGATCCGGTTACTCCGAATCCTTGTCCTGTACGTAGCGGAGGACGCCCCACATGCTGTGCTCGTCGGCGTGTGGGGCGTCCTCTTTGCACGCCTCCAGTTCCTTGGCGAGGGCAGCGGTGTCGATGCCCGAGCCGATGAGGACGAGCTGGGTGAGGCGCTCGGCGGCACCACGGGCCCAGGGTTCCGGGTAGAAGCGCAGGAACCGTCCGACGGCATGGACGGCGTAGCGATTGCCGCGGTCGTGGGCGCCGAAATCGACGTACCCCTTGATGCGGTAGAGCCCTTCGGGCCTGCTGTCCAGGAAGTCCATCAACCGCCGGGGGCTGAGCGGGACTTCGGAGGTGAAGGAGAGGGATTCGTAGGCGGAGTGGAGGTGGTCGGCATGGTCGTGCCCTTCATCCCCGTCGTGCTCGTGGAGATCGTCGAAGGACAGCTGCCCGATGCGCTCCTCGGTCGGCCTGCAGTCGAAGAGGAACTCGGGATCGACGCGGCCGTAGGTGGCGGGCACGACGGCGGCCCGGTCCGCGAGTTCCCGGACGACGCGAAGCACCCGCTCGCCGTCCGCCGCCCGGTCGATCTTGTTGACGACGACGAGATCCGCGAGGGCGAGATGCCGGTCGATCTCGGGATGCTTCTCACGCGTGCCGTCGAACTCGGCGGCGTCGACGACCTCGACGAGCCCCCCGTACACGATCCGCGGATGCTCACTGGCCAGCACCATCCGCACCAGCTCCTGGGGCTCCGCGAGCCCGCTCGCCTCGATCACGATGACGTCGATACCGGCCGAGGGCTGAGCGAGCCGCTCCAGATAGACATCGAGCTCACCCGCGTCGACGGCACAGCACAGGCACCCGTTCCCCAGGGAGACGGTGGAATCCCCGAGCGCCCCGGCCACCGCCATCGCGTCGATCTCGATCGCGCCGAAGTCATTGACGACGGCCCCGATCCGGCTGCCTCCGCTGCGGTGCAGGAGGTGGTTGAGCAGGGTGGTCTTGCCGGATCCCAGGAAGCCGGCGAGGACGATGACGGGGATCTGCCGCATGGCGGCCTCCCCGGTCGACGGCTGCTCGCCCGGGATCTGCCGCATGGCTGCCTCGCCAGTCGACGGCTGCTTGCCAGGGATCTGCTGCGGACTGGGCTGGCTCAACGGGCGACCTCTTTCACACCGGTGCGTACACCGGCTCGGGACCGGCTCCCGTACGCGGGCGGCTCACGCACCGGCACTCGTACGAGGAATGAATGCCGACCCAGGATACGAGTGGGAGGAAACGCCGCGAAGTGAACGATTGTTAGCGGCGCTCGCGGGGCACACGTTGGGCATGGCGCCGGTGAACGCCACCCGCACATCCCTCCGTGCGCCTCTTCTCCGCCTCCCTGCCGATCAGAGCCGCTCGGCAAAACTGGGAGACGGCAAGCGCGCCGCCCACCGCTCGCCGGTCCGCTCCCTGTCGCCCCACAACCGACGACCGGCGGAACGGTCGCCTGATTCGGGGGTTGACATGGCCACACAGATTTCCGCGATACGGAGGTTCGGCTCAGGCACCTGGGCCAAGCTCGCGTTCGCAGCCAACTCCGTCGCGGAACGAAGCTCACGACAGCGCAGGCGCGCCGTGCTCACCGAGCAGCACCGGCTCCACTTCGACCTGTTGTGCAAGGCCATGGACGATCCGGCCCTCGCTTCCGTCCTCAACACATACGAGACCGAAATCACGCATGAGGAGCAGCGGCAGTACCTGTTCGCGAATGCCCTCTACATCAACGCCCTGTACTTCTACCGGATCGGAGCCCTGTCGCGCGCCGAACTCCACGGCCACTTCCGCGTCATGTGCCAGAACATGATCTTCCGGAAATACTGGGCGGCTACGGAGCACCACCGCAAGAGCCTGCCTGACTCGTCCGAGGAGGCCAAACTGGGCCGGATGATGGACGGACTGATTCAGGATCAGGCTGATTCCGACACCGAGGAGTGGTGGGTCGTCGGAGAGCCCGACGACGAGTCGCAGTGACTCTTCACACCAGACGGCACCCTCGCAGGTGGCCCGCACCTTTCGCGCGCCCTCCCGTACCCCCGTGCGCCACCAGTGACCCCGATGCACCCTTATGCCACTGTTCGTCAAGGGAGGATGTCGAACTTCACTCGGCTGCTCGTTGTTTCTTTCTGCACTACGGACGACAGAAGCCAGTAAGTTGTCGCCTGGCCAGATTCCTGACCACTCCGACGAACACCCCTGCGCTCGGAGACATTGCCTCCGGCGCACATCTCCGCTCGGAGTCCGTCACGCTCCGAGGACCCCTCAGCTCGGAGGACGCCCATCATTCCGAGCCATAAGGTTGGTACCTCTCTGTGAAGATCGTGCGACGTGTTGGGGCTAGTCCACGCGAGCGCGGCAGCGCTTCTGGCCAGACATGCCCCGACATCTTCGAGCTCAGTGACGGCAGCTTCGCTGTCATTGGACGAGAGGCCACCATGGAGCTGGACCCCGAGCTCCCACCCGACGCCGCACGAGCCGATTACGAGCGGATCGTAATCATCACGCGCGAGACACTGCTACGCGCGAAAAGCGACATTCCGGATGCTTGACATCGCAAACCCGAGGAACTGAGGCCTCAAGGAACCGACAAATAGGTTCCGCCCGGTTACCCCTTCGGCCCCGACGCGCAGGCCTGGCATCGGCTCGATGCCAGGCTTTTGACGAGTCGCGACCTGCGATTCCGTCAGTTCACCGTCGGTACCGCCGCCGCCGGAATCGGCCCCACATACCGAGCCGCCGGCCGAATGATCTTCGAGTCCTCCGCCTGTTCCAGGATGTTCGCGCTCCATCCGACCACGCGGGCGGCAGCGAACGTCGGCGTGAACATCTCCCGAGGCAGCCCGCAGAGTTCCATGACCACGCCTGCGTAGAACTCCACGTTGGTGTGGAGTTCGCGGCCGGGCTTGAGCTCGGCCAGGATCGCTTCCACCTGGCGTTCGACCTCGACGGCGAAGTCGACCAACGGGCCGCCGAACCCGCGTGCGATGCCGCGGAGCATGCGTGAGCGGGGGTCTTCCGTGCGGTAGACGGGGTGGCCGAAACCCATGATGCGTTCGCCGGCGAGGACGCGTTCGCGGATCCACGGGTCGATGCGGTCGGGGGTGCCGATCGCGTCGAGGGTGTCCAGGGCGCGGCTCGGGGCACCGCCATGGAGGGGGCCCGAGAGAGCTCCTACGGCGCCGACCAGGCAGGCCGCCACGTCCGCCCCGGTGGACGCGATCACCCGCGCCGTGAATGTTGACGCATTGAATCCGTGGTCAATGGTTGAGATGAGGTATTGCTCGATCGCCCGCGTACGCGCATCGTCCGGTTCCGAACCAGTCAACATGTAGAGGTAGTTGGCGGCGTACGCGAGATCCTCGCGTGGCTCCACCGGCTCCAGCCCCTGCCCGAGCCGGTACAGCGCGGTGAGCAGCGTGGGCACGGCCGCGCACGCCGCGAGTGTGTCCGCGCGACGCCGGCCGGCGTCGATGTCGTACACCGGCCGGAACCCCAGCGAGGCCCCGAGCAGGGACAGCGCGGTCCGCAGCCCGGCGAGCGCCCCGGAGTGGCCGGTCGCCGCAGCGATCGCGGGCAGCGCGGCACGCACCTCGTCCGGCAGCCGCCGCAGCTCAGCGGTCCGCCCGGCGAACTCGGCGCGCTGTACCGCGTCCGGCAGTTCACCGTGGACCAGGAGATGCCAGACGTCCTCGAAACCGCGGGCCTGCGCGAGTTCGACGGCCGAGTACTGGCGGTAGTGGTAGAAGCCCTCCAACCCCCTGACGTCACCCAACTCGGTGTCGGTGACGACGACGCCCGCGAGCCCTCGCGGTACGTCGACAGAGGTGGTCGCGGCCCTGCTGATCGACATGTTTCCTCCCTGGACTTGATTCGACTGTCCATGATTGACTCATTCACTGTCAATATTGATTCAATCAATATATCGATCCATGGATACGGTGGCACACATGAGGGATCAACAAGCGGTAACCCGAGGCGACGAGGGCCGGCGGCTCAGCACCAAGGAGACCGCCGAGCTGCTCGGGGTGAAGCCCGAGACCGTGTACGCGTACGTGAGCCGCGGCCAGCTCGGCAGCCGACGCGAATCCGGCGGCCGCGGGAGCACGTTCGACGCCGGGGAGGTGGAGGCGCTCGCACGGCGCAACAGACGGGAGACCGGCGGGAGTTCGAGCACCGGCGGCGAGCTGTCCGTCCGTACCGGCATCACCCTGATCGACGACGACCGGTACTACTACCGGGGCGTCGACGCGACCGAACTGGCGGCCCGGCACTCCTACGAGGAGATCGCCGAGTGGCTGTGGACGGGAGAGCTGCGCCCCGGCGTACTGTTCAGCGCCCCGGAGGCATCCGTGACCGCCGCCCGCCGCGCTGTCGACGCGCTGCCCGAACACAGCGGCCCGACGGACCGGCTGCGCGTCGCCGCGATCGCCGCCTCGGCCAACGACCCGCTGCGCTTCGACCTCTCCGAGAACGCCGTCCTCGGCACCGCACGCACCCTCATCCCCACCCTCGTCGCCGCCCTCCCACCGACGCGGTACGCCCCCCAGGACGACGGCCCGCTGGCCCACCGCCTGTGGACACGGCTCAGCGGCCGCACGCCCGACGAGGCGTCGCTGCGCGCACTGGACGCGGCACTTGGACTGCTCGTCGACCACGATCTGGCCGCCTCGACACTCGCGGTCAGGGTCGCCGCGTCGGCCCGGGCACACGCCTACGCAGCCGTGTCAGCCGGTCTGGGCGTCCTCGAGGGCCCTCTGCACGGCGCGGCCAGCGGACTCGCGCACCGGCTGCTCCTCGACGTCCTGGAGCAGGGCACCGCGGCCCCCGTCGTCGCGGACGAGCTGCGCGCCGGTCGCCGTGTCCCGGGGCTCGGCCACCGCCTCTACCCCGGCGAGGACCCACGCGCGCGTGCCCTCTTCGCCCTCCTGGAGGAGGTTCCCGGCGCGGCGCCCGCCCTGGCGGCGGCCCACGACATCGTGGCCACCACCGCCCGCCACAGGCCGCTGCACGCCAACGTCGACCTGGCGCTCGCCGTCCTCACGGTCGCCTCCGGCATGCCCGCCTCCGCAGGCGAGACGGTCTTCGCCATCGCCCGTACGGCGGGCTGGATCGCCCACATCCTCGAGGAGTACGAAGAGCGCCCGTTGCGCATGCGTCCCAGCGGTCGGTACGTGGGCGCGCGGCCGCCACAGCCGCTCCCCGGGTGAGCGCTCCCTCACGCCGACGCGCGCCGAACGCGCCGAAAGTGCGCCCCCTTCCCCGCGACCGGAAGTCGCCCTGACCGAAGTCAGGTTAGGCTCACCTCTGTGAGTACGTGCACGACCGCGTCCCGGGACCTCGATGAGCCCCTCGCGGGGACCGCGGCCACCGCGAAGACATGGCTGCTCCTTGAGCAGCCCGGTCCCTGGGGTGCCAAGGCGCTCACTTCGAGCCACCTGGACCCCGTGCTCGGCCGCGCCCTGGAGGCAGCCGCGGCGGACACCGGCGTACGGGTCGCACTCATCCGGCGCCCGGGACGGCACGCAGACTTCGGTCAGCCCGCCGAGCGCCAGGTGTATGCGGCCCACACAGCTCCGGGAAACGTATGGCTGCACAGCGCCACAACGTCCGACCCGGAGCAGTTGCTCAACCTCGACTTCACGGCGCTCGGTATGGGGGACCATCACACCTTCGACGCCGTTCTCGGGGGCCGGTCCCACACCGGCGATCCACTCGCCCTCGTCTGCACCAACGGCAAGCGCGACCGCTGCTGCGCCCTGCTCGGCCGCCCTCTCGCGGCCGAGCTCGCAGCCTCCGGAGTGGAGGGCGCCTGGGAGGTCACCCACCTCGGCGGTCACCGCTTCTCGCCCACCCTGCTCGTCCTGCCGTACGGATACGCGTACGGGCGGGCCGAGGCCCATGCCGTCAAGGAGATCCTCCAGGGCGTCCGGGAGGGGCGTGTGGTCACCGAGGGCTGTCGCGGGGGCTCCGCCTGGGAGCGTCCCGGACAGGCGGCCGAGCTGGCCGTGCGTACCGCCGCCAGAGAGCACGCCGTGGACACCCTGAGCGTCGTCCGCACGGACGGCGAGGCCCCACGCTGGGAGGTGACCGTCGCCCACACCGACGGCCGCGTGTGGCGCGTCGTCGTCGCCCAGGGCACCTCGCTCCCGCCCCGCCCGGAGAGCTGCGGCTCGGCCCTGGGTTCACCGGCCCGGATGGACGTGGTGGCGGTACGGGAACTGTCCCCGGCACCGCTTCCCCTGCCCTGCTGATCGACTCTCGGCCCGACAGAGGCGTGCCGCGGCGAGATATCGAAGGTGGCCAGTTCACGGGTCTGCAGCGAGGCCGGGCGGGGCACCAGACACGCGACCGGCCCACCGACGGCCACATCCGCCGCTCGACGCCGCCCGAGCCCACCGGGCCCAGCACCCGCACCTGAGGTCGACCGCACTCAGTCCGCGCCGCACCGTCCAGTCCCGGCCCTCAAACCCGGCGCCCAAGAGATCCACGCCACACCCCTACGGCAGGACCCGCTCACCGCCGTACCGTCATAGACATGAGCCCCACTCCCCCCGTACGACGACTGCGCCTCGGTCTGCCGCGGCGGGCGTTCTCGCAGGTACTGCTGATGCAGGTGGCGATCGCCGCCGGTGTCGCCGTGCTCGCGACCGGGCTGTTCCTCGCCCCGCTCAGCGCGCAGCTGGACGACCAGGCGATGCGACGCGCGCTCGCGATCGCGCAGACCACAGCGGTCCAGCCACAGATCGCCGAGGACCTGCAGACGACACGGCCGTCCGTGGACGGGCCGGTGCAGGCCGAGGCGGAGCGGATACGGAAGGCCAGCGGGGCCGAGTACGTCGTGGTGATGAACATGGACGGCGTGCGCTGGTCGCACACCGACACCACGCAGATCGGCAAGGTCGTCTCGACCGACCCCAGCCAGGCTCTGGCCGGCAAGGAGGTCATGGAGATCGACGACGGCACCCTGGGCCGCTCCGCCCGCGGCAAGGTGCCGCTGCGCGACGCCGACGGCGACATCGTCGGCGCGATCTCGGTCGGTATCGAGTACGACAGCGTGCGGGCCCGGCTGATCCACGCGATCCCCGGGCTGCTGGCGTACGCGGGCGGAGCTCTGGCCGTCGGTGCGCTGGCCGCTTACCTGATCTCCCGCCGGGTTCAGCGGCAGACTCGCGACCTGGCCTTTTCTGATATTTCAGCGCTGCTCGCGGAGCGTGAGGCGATGCTGCACGGCATACGTGAGGGCGTCGTCGCGCTGGACGGCGACGGCCGCGTACGCCTCCTCAACGACGAGGCGCAACGCCTGCTGGGGCTCGATGCGGAGGCCATCGGACAGCCGCTCGACGACACGCTCGGACCGGGACGTACGACCGATGTGCTGGCCGGGCGTGTCACCGGCACCGACCTGCTCACCGTTCGCGGCCAACGCGTCCTGGTCGCCAACCGCATGCCCACGGACGACGGCGGCGCCGTGGCCACACTGCGCGACCGCACCGAGGTGGAGCAGCTCGGCCGCGAACTCGACTCCACACGCGGCCTGATCGACGCCCTGCGCGCCCAGGACCACGAGCACGCCAACCGGATGCACACACTCCTGGGGCTGCTCGAACTGGAGATGTACGACGACGCCAAGGAGTTCGTCGGCGAGGTGGTCGGAGACCACAGGGTCACCGCCGAACAGGTCACCGAGAAGATCCACGACCCGCTGCTCGCCGCCCTGTTGGTCGGCAAGTCCGCCGTGGCGGCCGAGCGGGGCGTGGCCCTGTGGATCTCGGACACGACGTTCCTGCCGGATCGCCTGGTGGACCCCGGGGGGCTGGTCACGGTCGTCGGCAATCTGGTCGACAACGCGCTGGACGCCGTCGCGGGCACGCCCCACGCGCGCGTGGAGGTCGAATTGCGCGCCACGGGGCGTACCGCCGTGCTGCGGGTACGGGACACAGGGCCCGGAATCCCGGAGGATCGGTGGGAGCTGATCTTCACGGACGGGTGGTCCACCAAGAAGCCGCCCGCGCACGGCAAGCGCGGCATCGGTCTCCCCATGGTGCGCCGTCTCGCCGAACGGCAGGGCGGCAGCGCACAGGTGGCCGAGGCGGACGGCGGAGGCGCGGAGTTCACCGTCGTACTACCGGAGGCACTCAGGGAACCGGTGCTTGAGCCGGAGGCGGGTCTCGCGTCGGAGCCGGGCCACGCACCGGACGCGGGGCTCACGCCGGAGGCGGGCCTCGCACCAGGGACGCGCCCGCAGCTCGTACCCGAACCGCACCAGCCTCCTGAATCCCCTGCCGTCACCACCACAGCCATGGATGCCAAGGAAGGGTCGCGATGATCGAGGTCCTGGTCGTGGACGACGACATCCGGGTCGCGCGGGTCAACGCCGCATACGTGGCGAAGGTTCCGGGCTTCCATGTCGCGGGTGAGGCCCACAGTGCGGCCGAGGCTCTGAGCCGGATGGAGGCGCTGCCCCACCTGGACCTGGTCCTCATGGACCACTACCTGCCGGACGACACGGGCCTGGCAGTCGTCCAGGAGATGCGCCAGCGCGGCCACCAGACCGACGTCATCATGGTGACCGCCGCCCGTGACATCTCGACCGTCCAGGCTGCGATGCGGCAGGGCGCGCTCCAGTACCTGGTCAAGCCGTTCGCCTTCGCGGGCCTGCGCGCCAAGCTGGAGGCGTACGCGGATCTGCGCCGCACCCTCGACGGCGGCGGAGAGGCCGAACAGGCCGAGGTGGACCGGATATTCGGCGCCTTGTCGGCGAGCACGGAGACGGACCTGCCCAAGGGGCACTCCGCCACGACCGCGGAGCTCGTACGCCGCGCCCTGGTGAACTCCGAGGGCCCCTTGTCGGCCCAGGAGGTGGCGGAGGAGACCGGACTGAGCCGGCAGACCGCCCAGCGCTATCTGAAGCTCCTGGAGCGCACTGGACGGGCCCGGCTGACCCTGAAGTACGGCGACGCCGGCCGCCCGGAGCATCGCTACGTCTGGGCGACCCACGTCTGAGGGCACGCGGCGACGCCCTCAGACCGCCCCGGCCCCCGTCAACGACCGCACCTCGGTCTCCGCGTGCTTGGCCTCGTCCGGCGGCTCCGCCGAGGTGACCGTGCCCAGCCAGCCCGCGAGGAAGCCCAGCGGGATGGACACGAGGCCCGGGTTCTGCAGCGGGAAGTACTGGAAGTTCACTCCCGGGAACAGCGATTCGGGGCTCCCCGACACCACCGGCGACAGCAGCACGAGCAACAGCGCGGGCACCAGTCCCCCGTATACGGCCCACACCGCGCCGCGCGTCGTGAAGCCCCGCCAGAACAGCGAGTACAGCAGGACGGGCAGGTTCGCGGACGCGGCGACCGCGAAGGCGAGGCCCACCAGGAAGGCCACGTTCAGGTCGCGGGCGAGGAGGCCGAGCGCGATCGCGACCACGCCGATACCGACCGCCGCGGTGCGCGCCACGGCGACCTCGCTGCGTGGCTTGGCACGCCGTCGTCGCAGTGACGCGTACAGGTCGTGGGCGACGGACGCCGAGGACGCGAGGGTGATTCCGGCGACGACCGCGAGGATCGTTGCGAACGCGATGGCGGCGACGATCGCGAACAGAACCGTTCCTCCCGTTGAGTCGGCGCCACCGCCCAGATCGAGCGCCAGCAGCGGAACCGCCGTGTTCCCCGCCGCGTTCGACCCACGCACCGCCTCCGGACCGACGATCGCGGCCGCACCGAAGCCCAGCACGAACGTCATCAGGTAAAAGCTCCCGATGAGGCCGATCGCCCAGACCACCGAACGCCGTGCGGCCCGCGCCGTCGGCACGGTGTAGAACCGCGACAGGATGTGCGGCAGCCCGGCCGTGCCCAGCACCAGCGCGAGGCCCAGGCTGATGAAGTCCAAGCGTGCCGTCCAGTCCCCGCCGTACTTCAGCCCGGGCGCGAGGAACGCGTCACCGTGTCCGCTGCGCGCCGCCGCCGAGCGCAGCAACTGGTTGAAGTCCCCGTGGAACCGGACGAGGACAAGCACGGTCAGCGCAATGGCCCCGCCCATCAACAGGACCGCCTTGACGATCTGAATCCACGTGGTGGCCCGCATCCCGCCCATCGACACATAGATCACCATGAGCGCGCCGACGCCGATGACCGTCCAGTTCCGCGCCGCCTCGCTCGTACCCCCGAGCAGCAGCGCGACCAGGCTGCCCGCTCCCACCATCTGCGCCACCAGATACAGAACGGACACCGTCACCGACGAAGTTCCCGCCGCGATCCGCACCGGCCGCTCGCTCATCCGGGCCGCGACGACGTCGGCGAGCGTGAACCGCCCGCAGTTGCGCACCAACTCGGCGACCAGGAACAGGACCACGAGCCAGGCCACCAGAAACCCCACGACGTACAGGAGCCCGTCATAGCCGAAGAGCGCGATCAGTCCTGTGACGCCCAGGAAGGACGCCGCCGACATGTAGTCACCGGAGATGGCAAAACCATTCTCCATCGGCGAGAACAGTCGTCCGCCGGCATAGAACTCCTCCGCCGAACCATGCCGGTTGCGGCTCACCCATGTCGTGATCGCCAACGTCACCGCGACGAACGCGCTGAACAGCAGCAGCGCCAGCGTCTGATGGTTGCCGCTCACCGCTCACCACCTCTGACACTGCGGGTCAGCTCCTGGGTGTCCCAGCGCAGATCGAGCGCGGCCCGGTCCCTGCGCAACCGCGCATGCCGCGCGTACGCCCAGGTGAACAGGAAGGTGGTGAGGAACTGTCCGAGCCCCGCGACCATCGCCACGTTCACCGCCCCGGCAACGGGCCTGGCCATGAAGCCGGGTGCCGTCGTCGCCGTCACCACATAGCCCACGTACCAGGTGAAGAAGACGGCGACGCCGGGGACCACGAACCTCCGGTACCGGCTCCGCACCTCCTGGAAGGCCGCACTGCGCTGCACCTCCAGATAGACGTCTGCCGCCCCGCCCGCCCGACGTTCCTGCTCCGGGTGCGCGGGCGGCACGGCGGGAGCGGGCGCACCCGTGCCGTCCAACTCACCCCAGCCGGAGGCAAGCGCGTCGTACCAGGGGTCGTCGAACCGGACCTTCCCGGTGTCACGACCGTCGTGCTTCTCCACCGAACTCTCCTTGTCCGCGGCCCGTTTCCGCCGCGTGCCCAAGGATGTGCAGATCGGGAAGATCCCGGACTCTTCTCCCCGCGCTCTTCACTCCATCAGGTGACTCAGCCTGCCGGTGGCCGTACGAGACCCTTCCCATAGGCGTAACGGACTGCCTGAGCCCGGTCCTTGATCCCCGTCTTGGCGAAGAGGTTGTTGATGTGAGTCTTCACCGTCGCCGTGGAGACGTGCAACGCGCGGGCGATCTCCTGGTTGGTGAGGCCCTCGGCGATCAGGAGCAGCACTTCCGTCTCGCGTGCGGTGAGCCCGTCCGGCGCTTCCGGAGGCGCGACCGGCTCCGGCTCCGACAGCCGCTCCAGCAGCCGCCGTTGGACACTCGGCGAGAGCCCCGCCTCCCCGGAGAGCACACTCCGCACCGCTCTGACGATCTCGTCACCTCCCGCGTCCTTGGTCAGATAGCCCCGCGCCCCCGCTCTGAGCGCGGGAAACAGAGACTCGTCGTCCTCGTACGTGGTGAGCACGACGACCTGCGTTCCCGGGTACTCGGCACGGATGCGCCGGGTCGCCTCGACACCGTCGCAACGAGGCATCCGCAGATCCATCAGCACGACGTCCGGGGCGAGTTCGGCGACAAGCGCCACGGCCTCGTCACCGTCTCCGGCCGCACCGACGACCTCGATCCCGGGCAACAGCCCCAGCAGCATCACGATGCCCTCGCGCACCACGGTCTGGTCGTCCGCCACCACGACCCGCGCCGGTTTCCTCCCCTCCTGATCCGTCATACGGGCACCTTCAGCGTCACGACGAACCCCTCCTCGTCCGGCCCGGCCTCCAGCGAGCCGCCCAGCAACTCGGCCCGCTCCCTCATGCCGAGCAGACCGTACCCGGCGCCGGAGCCGCTGAGCTCACCCGACGTCCCGCCCGAGTCCCGTACGCCCAGGGTCACTTCACGCTCGCCGTAGTCCAGCGATATCTGGACCTTGGCGCCCTGAGCGTGCTTGCGGACGTTCGTCAGAGCTTCCTGAGCGACCCTGCGCACCGCCTGCGAGGCCTCCGCGCGCAACGGCTGCCTTTCACCCGTCACAGTGACGTCGGCACCGTCGGTCGTGGCGACGAGCTCGCTCAGGAAGTCCTCCAGCGGGGACATCTCGCCGCGCAAGGCGGACAGCGCCTGCCGGGTCTCGGCAAGCCCCTCCCGTGCCATGCCCCGTGCCGCCACGACCCGTTCGAGGATCGTCTCCCGGTCGGCACCGCGCTCGATGAGCAGACGGGCCGCCTCCAGGTGCACGAGCTGTGCCGAGAGGCTGTGCGCCAGCACGTCGTGGATCTCCCGCGCGATCCTGCCCCGCTCCGCGAGTGCCGCAGACTCCGCCTCCGCCGCACGCGCCGCACGCTCCTGAGCCAGCAGTCGCTGCGCACTCCCCCGCGCCTCCGCGTCCAGGCGCAGCACATACCCGGCCAGGGCGAGCCCCACCGTCGTGGCCAGGGTGGTCAGCCAGACATCGTCGTTGACCACCGCGTACGCCCCCGGCGCCACGGAAGTCGCGGGAAGCGCAGCCGCGAGAGGCAACCGCTCGATGGCGCTGATGGCGCACCCGCACCACAGCACGAGGGCCGGAACCCGGAATCCGACACTCTGCCCCACCGTGGCGATCCCGAGCAGGAGCGCGAGCAGCCCCAGCGAAGGCAGCAGGCGGTGTTCAAGCGTGGTCCGCCAGAAGCCCCACGCTGCGACCCCGCACGCCGCGACTCCCAGAACACCCGCCGCGATACCCCAGCCGTGCAGGTCGCTGTTGGTGAAGGTTGTCCCCAGAAGAATGCCGAAGGCGCCGATGCGCGTGGCCCAGGCGAGCATGCGCCGGGGCCGGGTCAGTTCCGCTCGGGACAGCGCCTCGCGAGAGGGCCAGCGCGTCCAGACGTCCGCCGTCACACACGCTCCTTCCACGGGGCCTGGGGCACGACGTCACCGTACGCCGCGCCCTGCCGGCTCGCCGGATGCAGGGATTGCGACCGCCAGGCCAGAATTCCGGAGCGGACCAACAGCGTGGCAGCGAGCGCCAGCAGGACCATGGCAGTGGCGTCCTGATGCACACCGAGCAGGACACCGATGCCGAACAGCCCCACGCGCAGACCTATACCAACACCCCACACGACCACGCTTGCCCTGGTGCCCTTGCCCCACACCGAGCCGTCCGGCGCCGTCCATATCCGCGTCGTCCACGCCCAACCGGCTCCAGTGGCAAGGCCCATGAGCAGCTCCGCGCCAAGCAGGAAAATCGCCTCCGCCTGGTGGTGAGGGTCGATCACCCCCGGCTCTCGCAGAGCTATGAAACCCAGAACGGCAGGCAGGATCCACCAGCGCCTGTCCGCACTGATCCTCTGCGCGCGGAACTGCCGCACGATCACCAGCACGACAACGGCGAAGATCGCCAAGGCATCGACCAGCCCAGACATCACGGCCTCCGTGGACGAAGAAGAGCGAGTGCCGACAGCGGGAGCTGTCGACGCCTTCGACGCTACGGAAAATGGCTGGTCAGCGGATCGGAGCCAGGGTGGACCACAGGTGGATCTCCACCCAGACCAAACCTCCACCCACGGGTGGAGCCTCTCACCACACGGCTGCCGGCCCAGGACGTTTTTCGCCCCCTCCGCCCCTACCCAACCCGTACCCGGGGGCTCCGCCCCCAGACCCCCGTTCGCCCGAAGGGCTCGTCCTCAAACGCCGGACGGGCTGAAACCCCAGCCCCGACGAGAGGGTGGGGCAACGCGATGGCGCTACGTGCCCCCACCGAAAACGCACCCGCAGCCGCCCACCGGCGGAAGGGGCCGGGGGCCGGTACATCAAATGCCCGTCGCGTACGTTCGCGTCACCGGACGCTTCACTGCTCGGCCAAGGTCTGATCCGTCGGCGACGGGCGGATGTACCGGCCCCCGGCCCCGACCCACCACCCAACCGCAGCCGCCAGCCGCAGCCCAGCAGCCGCGCCTACGCATCGATCCGAGACCGATCCAACGTAGCCGCAGAGCTGGAAATGAACTCCTTACGCGGAGCCACGTCATTCCCCATCAGCAGGTCAAACACCTGCTCCGACGCCTCCAGGTCAGAAATGTTGATCCGCCGCAGAGTCCGATGGCGCGGATCCATCGTGGTCTCGGCCAGCTGGTCGGCATCCATCTCACCGAGACCCTTGTACCGCTGGATCGAGTCCTTGTACCGCACGTTCTTGCGCTGCAGCTCGAGCACCGTCTCCCGCAGCTCACGGTCCGAGTACGTGTAGATGTACTTGTCCTGCCCCTTCTTGGGCTGGCTGAGCTCGACCCGGTGCAGCGGCGGAACCGCCGCGAACACCCGCCCGGCCTCGACCATCGGCCGCATGTAGCGCTGGAACAGCGTCAGCAGCAGCGTGCGGATGTGGGACCCGTCCACATCGGCGTCGGTCATCATGATGATCTTGCCGTAGCGAGCCGCGTCGATGTCGAACGTCCGACCGGACCCGGCCCCTATGACCTGGATGATCGCCCCGCACTCGGCGTTCTTGAGCATGTCCGTGACGGACGCCTTCTGGACGTTCAGGATCTTGCCCCGGATCGGCAGCAACGCCTGGAACTCGGAGTTCCGGGCGAGCTTGGCCGTACCGAGCGCGGAGTCACCCTCGACGATGAACAGCTCGCTGCGTCCGACATCGTCACTGCGGCAGTCGGCCAGCTTGGCGGGCAGCGAGGAGGACTCCAGGGCCGTCTTCCGACGCTGCGCGTCCTTGTGCTGACGGGCCGCGATCCGCGTACGGGCGGCGGCGACGGCCTTCTCCATCACGACCCGGGCCTGTGCGGCGGCGTCCCGCTTCGTGGTGGTGAGGAAGTCCTTGAGCTCCTTGGACACCACGTTCGTCACGATGCGGCGGGCCGCCGAGGTGCCGAGAATCTCCTTGGTCTGTCCCTCGAACTGCGGCTCGGCGAGGCGGACGGTGACGACTACGGTCAGGCCTTCCAGCGCGTCGTCCTTGACGATGTCGTCCTCGGCGACGCGCAGCAGCTTCTTGGCCCGCAGCACCTCGTTCATCGTCTTGGCGACCGCCTGCTCGAAGCCTGCGACGTGGGTGCCGCCCTTGGGCGTGGCGATGATGTTCACGAAGGACCGCAGGGTCGTGTCGTACCCGGTGCCCCAGCGCATCGCGACATCGACACCCAGCTCGCGGGTGACCTCGGTCGGCGTCATCTGTCCGTGGTCGTCGAGGACCGGGACGGTCTCCTTGAAGCTGCCCTGTCCGGAGAAACGGAGGACGTCGCAGACGGGCTTGTCGGTGGCCAGATACTCGCAGAACTCGCTGATGCCGCCGTCGAAGCGGAAGGACTCCTCGCCCTTGCTGCCGCCCTCACCGAGCCCGTACTCGTCGCGCACGACGATGGTCAGGCCCGGCACCAGGAAGGCGGTCTGACGGGCCCGCTGGTGCAGGCCCTCCAGGGAGAGCTTGGCGTCCTTGAGGAAGATCTGACGGTCGGCCCAGTAGCGCACGCGCGTGCCGGTGCGGGTCTTGGGGATCCGCTTGAGCTTGCGCAGCCCACCCGCCGCGTCGAACGCCCCGTCGGGGCCGTCCGTCTTGAACTCTCCGGGGGTGCCGCGCCGGAAGCTCACCGCGTGGGTGTGACCGCTGCGGTCCACCTCGATGTCCAGGCGGGCGGAGAGCGCGTTCACCACGGAGGCGCCGACGCCGTGCAGACCGCCGGAGGCCGCGTACGAGCCGCCGCCGAACTTTCCGCCGGCGTGCAGCTTGGTCATCACGACCTCGACGCCGGAGAGGCCGGTCTTGGGTTCCACGTCGACCGGGATGCCACGGCCGTTGTCCCGCACCTCCACCGAGGCGTCGTCGTGCAGGATCACCTCGATGTGGTCGCAGTACCCCCCAAGGGCCTCGTCCACAGAGTTGTCGATGATCTCCCAGAGGCAGTGCATCAGGCCGCGGCTGTCGGTCGACCCGATGTACATGCCCGGGCGCTTGCGCACGGCCTCGAGCCCCTCGAGGACGAGCAGGTGCCGCGCGGTGTAGTTGGAACCGTCCCGGTCTGCTCCGGTCAGCAACGCAGTGGACGGCACGGACGTCTCGGCGGTCACGCGGTTCGCTCCTCGCTGAATTTCAAATGGGGCCCTTTTGGGTAAGGGCCGGGCTTCGGTCCCCGCTGAGAGGGTACCGAGGCCTGGTAGAGCCGTTGTAACGCCACCCTCGCACGAACTCACACTAGTCCAGGATCGTATGGGTGTTCGATCCCTCGATGGAGTGAAGTACATATCACGTTCCCTTCGGGGCATGAACCATTTAGGCTCCGGGCACGTCCTCATGAACAACCGGCAAGCCAGCCGGGAGGACCGACCCCCTGACAGACAGCGCGAACCCGTAAGACACGAAGACACGCAATACGGCCCATTCGCCGCCACCTGGCAGCAGACAGCCGCCCCGGAGAGAAATTTTCGAGGAAAAGCCACGAGCGGGAACGTTTTCGGCCTGGTTGGATGTTGACCCTGGTACGACAGCTCGTCGAGCTAGAGAAGAGGCGACGTGACTACTGTTCTGACCCCCGCGAGCCCGCTGACGGCCGCTGACCGCTGCGACCGTTGCGGCGCCCAGGCATATCTGCGCGTCGTCCTCCTGAGCGGCGGAGAACTGCTCTTCTGCGCCCACCACGGTCGCAAGTTCGAGCCGGAACTCAAGAAGATCGCCGCTGAGATACAGGACGAGACGGAGCGACTGACGTCCGTTCCGGAAAGCGTCAACGACGAAGAACGCTGACACTTCGCATCAACGACGAGCGGGTGCCGGCATCAGGCCGGTGTACGGGCGGCCACTCCCTGGACACAGGGAGTGGCCGCCCGTACTCGTACCGCGTCACAGGTAGCGCTCAGCGTTTCCCGCCGAGCCTCCGGACGACATCGGAGACCCGCGTGTAGACACCGGGGCTCCCGGCCCGCCCACAGCCGCTCCCCCACGACACCAGGCCGATGAGCCGCCCCTGGGCGACCAGTGGCCCGCCGCTGTCCCCCTGGCAGGCGTCCCGCCCGCCCGTGAGCTCCCCGGCGCACAGCATGGACGCCGCCTGGTAGGTGCCGACCGCGCTGCCCGGATAGGCGCCCCCACAGGCGGCATCGGGGAGCACAGTCACACGCGCGGCCCGCAGACTGCGCGCGTAGTCGCCGCCGCCCGTCGTATCGCCCCAGCCGTAGACCACGGCGGCCGTACCCGGCGCGTACGCGGCGTCTCCAGCCGGCGCCATACGGGCGACCGAGCTCTCGGGAAGCGGCGCGGCGAGGGTGAGCACGCCGAAGTCCCCGGCGTTCGTATAGCTGTCGTACTGGGGGTTGACCCAGATGCCGCTCACCGGGATCTCCTTGCCGCCGCCCGACAGCAGGTCTCCCCGGCCGGCGATGACCTTCAGGTCGCGGACCTGCTGCGGTGGCGCCCCCAGCACGTCCGTCCCCAGGCAATGGGCCGCGGTCAGGACCGTGGACGGGCTGATCACCACGCCTCCGCAGAACTGGCCCGCGCGCGTACCTCCGAACCGGTCACGGCTGGACAGCGCCACCGTCCACGGAGTCTCGGAGATCTCGACCGGATAGCCGCCGATGATGATGCTGTCGGCCGCCACCGGGGCGGGGGAAGCCAGCGGTATCGCGACCGCAGCGGCCGCGAGGGCCAGTGCGGAGGCAAGGGGACGGCGCATGCGCGCTCCTCACTCTGGGATGGTCATGGAAAACCCAGAGTGATCCAGCACACGGGGACTCGCACTCCGCGCACGGACTGAGGGCCCGGCTCCCCCGTGGGAGTCGGGCCCTCAGTGACGTACGGCCGAGACCTAGTCGAGGTAGTCGCGCAGCACCTGCGAGCGCGACGGGTGACGCAGCTTCGACATCGTCTTGGACTCGATCTGGCGGATCCGCTCGCGCGTCACGCCGTACACCTTGCCGATCTCGTCGAGGGTCTTCGGCTGACCGTCGGTGAGACCGAAGCGCATCGAGACGACGCCCGCCTCGCGCTCGGACAGGGTGTCGAGAACGGAGTGCAACTGCTCCTGGAGGAGCGTGAAGCTGACCGCGTCGGCCGGGACGACGGCTTCGGAGTCCTCGATGAGGTCACCGAACTCGCTGTCGCCGTCCTCACCCAGGGGGGTGTGGAGGGAGATCGGCTCACGGCCGTACTTCTGGACCTCGATGACCTTTTCAGGGGTCATGTCGAGCTCCTTGGCCAGCTCCTCCGGGGTGGGCTCGCGGCCCAGGTCCTGGAGCATCTGGCGCTGCACGCGCGCGAGCTTGTTGATGACCTCGACCATGTGCACCGGGATACGGATGGTGCGGGCCTGGTCGGCCATGGCGCGGGTGATCGCCTGACGGATCCACCAGGTGGCGTACGTGGAGAACTTGTAGCCCTTGGTGTAGTCGAACTTCTCGACCGCGCGGATCAGACCGAGGTTGCCCTCCTGGATGAGGTCCAGGAAGAGCATGCCGCGGCCGGTGTAGCGCTTGGCCAGGGAGACCACCAGGCGGAGGTTGGCCTCCAGGAGGTGGTTCTTGGCGCGGCGCCCGTCCTCGGCGATGATCTCCAGCTCGCGCTTGAGCTTCGGCGCGAGCTTGTCGGCGTTGGCCAGCTTGTCCTCGGCGAACAGACCGGCCTCGATGCGCTTGGCGAGCTCGACCTCCTGCTCGGCGTTGAGGAGGGGGACCTTGCCGATCTGCTTGAGGTAGTCCTTGACCGGGTCGGCGGTGGCACCGGCCACGGCGACCTGCTGGGCCGGCGCGTCGTCCTCGTCGTCGTCGGAGAGGACGAAGCCCTTGTTCTCGGCCCCCTCCTCTTCCTCTTCGCCGGGCTTGCCGCCGGGGGTCTCCTCGGCCGCCTCGTCGTCGACCAGCTCCGCGTCGTCCTTCTTGGCGGTGGTCTTCTTCGCTACAGCCTTCTTGGCGACCGTCTTCTTGGCGACGGTCTTCTTGGCGGTCGCCTTCTTGGCAGCGGCCTTCTGGGCGGTCGCGTCCTCAGCCGGGTCGTCGGCGGCGGGCACGGCCGGGGCGGCGGTGGCGGTGGCCTTCTTGGTGGTCACCGTCTTCGCCGCGACCGTCTTGGTGGCGGTGCGCTTGGCCGGACTCTTCGCTGCGACGCTCTTTCGGGGGCGCTTTGGCTCCGCGGCACTGACCATCAGCGTCACACCCTCTTCCTCGAGGATCTGGTTGAGGCTGCGCAGTACGTTCTTCCACTGAGTGGCCGGAATCTGGTCAGCTTCGAAGGCCCGACGCACGTCATCGCCGGCGATCTGCCCCTCAGCCTTTCCCCGCTCGATGAGCGCCATGACAGAGACGGACTCGGCGATCTCCGGCGGGAGCGTACGGGATGTGCTGGCCGACACGAACAACCTCTCGGAACGTTGGAAAACGGCTTCCGGCCCCGTCCACTACGGACAGGAGCCGACGACCGCCGACTTGGGGATGGGCCGACGGCGCGGGCGGGGGCCTGGAAGATGCACAGCGCCATGAACGGCGTCTGTATTCCCTCCTCGGCTGCCACCTCTTAGGTCATCGCGCTGCCTCGACGAGCGTTACGCCCAATCTGCGTGGCCCGAGTCACACCCCGTAAGCGCGCAAAAGCGGCCAGATACGGTCAGAGAAGGTCAGCCGATGGGCCCGCCGCCCCATCACACCGCCGGACCCCGCCAGGTCCAAGAAGGATCCGACGGGGTCCCGTGGGAGATGGTTCGCCGGCCAGGCGATGCCACGAGAGAGCACACGCCCCCGACCGTGTCGCCCTCGATGCGCGGTCAGTGCTCGCGCGGCGCGGGCACCACGCGCTCCACCTCGGGATGGACGGTGAGCAGTTGGCGCATGGCCGCTTCGGCCGCTGCGCCGTCCGCCGCGGCGAGGGCGTCGACGATCCGGGCGTGGTGCCCCAGGGAGGCTTCGTTCGGCCGGTCGCAGCCGGTGACGGGGTTGCCGGAGACCTGCAGCGCGGCCGACACGATCCCGGAGAGGTGCTCCAGCATCCGGTTGCCCGCGAGCTGGATGAGCAGCGCGTGGAACTCCGCGTCGGCCCGCGAGAAGGTGAGGGAGTCACCCTGCGCCATGGAATGGCCCATGATCTCGACCATGTCGCCGAGCCGCTGCTGGACATCCTCGCGCCCGTGACCCGCGGCAAGACGCGCGGCGAGCGGCTCGATCGTCCAGCGCAGCTCGCTCAGCTCACGCCGCTGATCGTCGCGCTGCGGTCCGAAGGCCCGCCATTCGATGATGTCCGGGTCGAGGAGATTCCAGTCACTGACCGGGCGTACCCGCGTACCGACGTTGGGGCGGGCGCTGACCAGTCCCTTCGCCTCCAGGACGCGGAGCGATTCACGAACGACGGTGCGGGAGACCTCGAACCGCTGACCGATCTCCTCGGGAACGAGCGGGCGGTCCGCGCCCAGGTCGCCGGAGACGATCATCTGGCCGAGCTGCTGGACGAGTTGACCGTGCAGCCCGCGTCCGCGGCTGCCCGCGGCACGCCGGCCCACACGGCCCAGCTCAGGTTCCGCACTCTCCCAGGCGGGGGGACCCACGCGGCCGGCACCAGGGGCCTCGGCATAGGGATAGCGGTCGAGTTCGCCCGGGCCGGCCAGGCCGGAGTCTGCGGAGCGGGCGGCGGTCATCATGGTCTGCGCAAGGGTACTCACGGATCCTTTGTCGGCGCTGTCTCCAACTCCCTTGAGGTCTTTGGTGAAAAGCACACGAAAGGGTGATCGCTCACCCCGTCGCAATTGACGCCTTATCGGAAAGAAATGGGCGTTCTCCGGGGAGTTGTGCGCACCACGGAACCGGAAGGGCGCCGCAGGTCGTCATCGGACCCTGCTCCGCAGTGTCGTGAGCAGATATGCGCAGAGCAGAGCGGTCAGCGACAACATCAGCGCACCGCCGACAGGTTGGGCGACCATCCGCACCCCGGCCGCCAGATAGCGCTCTCCTCCGAACGGCCACTGCATCAGCACCAGCTCCCGCAGCCTTCCGGAGAACCCGGCCGCGGTCCGCACAGACGGCCCCTCCAAGGCCTTTTGTACGAGGGGTACGACGAGGATCGGCACGGCGAGCACCGCGGCGAGCCCGGCGGTCGTGGACCGGAAGATGCCCGAGGCCAGCACACCAGCCCAGGCGCAGCCCACCACAAGGCCGGTCCAACTCGCGCTCAGGGACAGCCAGTCGGCGGGAACTCCGGTGAGCTCCCGTCCGTAGACGAGATAGAGCGCTTCGAGGTCGCATCCGATGGTGAGAAGAGCCAGCATCAGCGCGGTGACCGAGGCGACGAGGAGTTTGGCGGCGAGCAGTCCCAGGCGGCGGGGGACGGTGCCGCGGTCCGCGGCCAGGGCGGGGTGGCGGAACTCGTCGCCGAAGGCGATCGCGCCGAGCAGTCCCGCGCCGAGCGCGGCGGGCGGCAGCGGGAGCTCCTGCGGCCAGGCGGCCAGCAGGCGCGGCTGGGGCGTGTGACCGATTCTGGCCAGCAGCACGGACAGGAGGGCCGAGACGGCGAGGACGGCGACCGTGGTGAGGTATCCGGTGCCGACTCCGGCTGCGCGGCGCAGTTCGTAGCGCAGGGGGCGCAGGGGGCTGGGCGCCTGGCGCACGGCGATGGGCGGTGGGAGGGGCGACAGGCCGTCCACGGTCGGCGTCCCGGCCGGGCGCGGCTCGTCGCCAGGGTGCGCGTCGCCCTCGGCCGGCGGCGCGGCGACAGGCCCCATGTCGCCGATCTCGTCGGCGAGTTGGTGTACGAGGACGCCGTGCCGGAAGGCGGTCTCGCCGACGTCGGCACACGTGCTGCCGTACACCGAGAGCCGGTTTCCGTCCTCGCGCACGATCTCGACGGAACGCCGCGCGGTGCGGGCCTCCTTTGTCAGCAGGGCACCGAGCCGGGCGGCGTGCGGGCTGCGGACGGCGACTCGGGGCCGCAGCCGGGTACGAGCGAAGTCCGCGACCTCCTGGTCGGCGACGAGTCGGCCCGCTTCCAGCGTGACGACACGGTCGGCGGTGTGCGCGGCCTCCTTCGGGTCGTCCGTGGTGAACAGCACCGTGCCGCCCTGAGCCGCATGCGCGCGCAGAATCCCGTGCAGCCAACGGCCTTCGCGGGCGGAGAGCCCATCGGCCGGGTCGTCGAGGACGAGGGTGTGCGGGTCGGACAACAGTGCGCACGCCAGACCGAGGCGCCGGTCCATGCCACGCGACAGCGTGCCCAGGCGCTCGTCGCGCAGGCTGACGAGGCCGACCACTTCAAGGACTTCGTCGGCGCGCCGTACGGGCACACCGGCGGCGGCGCACAGCATGCGGAGCTGACCACGGACGGTCCGCGCCGGATGGCCCGGCACCTCGCCCAGGAGTACGCCGACTTCGCGCGACGGGTGAGCGATCCGGTGCAGCGGCCGGCCTCTGAAGTAGGTGATTCCGCGGCCCTGTTGGAGTTCGAGCAGGAGCTTCAGCACCGTCGTCTTGCCCGCGCCCGGGGCTCCGACGATCGCTGTGACCCGGCCCCCGCGCGCCTCGAAGGACACGTCGTCGACGGCGGGCGGAAGCTCCTTGCGGGGGTTGCTGGTCAGTCCGATGGCCTGGATCACCCGAAGCAAGATAGCGCGAAATGTCTGTTTTTTCGGGCACCTTGAGGCTCGTCTCGGACGGAACTCGGGGCGCTCGCGGGCACACTCCGGTCCTCGACGCCCGGACCTGCGTTCTCCGCTCTTCGTCAGACCTCGGGGCGCAGCATCGGTGGATTGAGCAGCGTGGCGCCGCCCGCGCGGAAAAGCTGGGCCGGCCGGCCGCCCTGGCGGGTGGTCGTACCGCCTGTGGGCACCAGGAAGCCCGGTGTGCCCGTCACCTTGCGATGGAAGTTGCGCGGGTCGAGCACCACACCCCAGACGGCCTCGTACACCCGACGCAGCTCGCCGACGGTGAACTCCGTGGGACAGAAGGCGGTGGCCAGCGACGAGTACTCGATCTTGGACCGGGCGCGCTCCACCCCGTCCGAGAGGATCTGCGCGTGGTCGAAGGCGAGGGGCGCCGCCTGCTCGCCGTCACGGCCGTAGCCACCCTGTTGCAGCAACTCCTCGACGGGCGCCCAGCGCGCGCTGTTGGCGTCGCCACCGGCCCTGGGCGCGGGCAGATCGGGGGCAAGGGCGAGATGGGCGACGCTGACCACCCGCATCCGCGGGTCGCGCTTGGGGTCGCCGTACGTCGCGAGCTGCTCCAGGTGTGCACCGTTGTCCTGGGCTGGAGCGGACGGGTCGTGGGCGCACAGCCCGGTCTCCTCGACCAGCTCGCGCGCCGCCGCCTGCGACAGATCCTCGTCGGTCCGTACGAAGCCACCCGGGAGCGCCCACCGACCCTGGAACGGCTGCTCACCCCTGCGTACCGCCAGCGCACACAGGGCGTGGCGGCGCACTGTCAGCACAACCAGGTCCACGGTCACGGCGAAGGGCGGAAACGCTGACGGGTCGTAGGGCATGCCGCGATCATAGTCGTCTGCCTGACGATAAACACGCCCTTCGCCGACCGCTTCCAAGGCTGATCCACTTCCGTCCGGTACAGGTCTCCCCGACCGCGGCCGGTCGCCGTACGCAGGCGCTTCAGGCAAGGTCACACTCCCAACTGCAGCCCTTCGGCCGCTTCCTCGACCATGGCCAGGCCGAGCCTGCTGACGCGTACGGAGAAGGGGGCGCCCGCGATCCGCAGTCCCGTCAGCCCGATCTCGCCCAGCGGAGCGCTGCGGACCGGGCGCAGGGTGACCGTCCCGGCCGGGGCGTCGGGGCGGATCCCCGCGAGGGAGGTCAGGAGCAGCACTCCCGCAGCGGCGGCCGTGGCCGCGGGTCTGCAAGCTGCGGGATGGGGCAGTGGTGCGCTGCCCTGCGCGCGCTGCTCCCCCGCGTACATCTCGGGCAGCCGGTGGCCGAAGGTCTCGGCCGCCGCCAGCACTCCGTGCAACAGCGAGCTGGCCTCCTTCTCATAGCCCGCGACGGCCAGCCCCGCGACGGCGACCGCGCTCTCCTGAACGCGTACGGCGCCGGCGCGATGACCGAACGGGTTGTACGCCGCTTCCTTCACTCCGAGGCTGCGCAGCCCCCACCCCGAGTCCATGGCGGGGCCGCCGAGCAGCCGCGCGAGCTGCTCGGTCTGCACCTTGTCGAGCAGGCCGGGGGCTGTCGCGCCGGCGCCGAGCAGCCCGGTGTCGAGGAGGTGGGCGGTGGACGCGCCGAGGTGCGGCACGAGGCGTCCGTCCGGGGCGCGGGCGGCCGCGGGTCTGCCTCCTCCCCGGTCTTCGAACCAGAAGTCCTCGCGGAACGCGGTTCGCAGCGCCTGGGCCCACTGCCGCAGCCCCGCGCCACCCGGCCGCCCGTGAGCGTCGAGCAGGTCGGCGCCCAGCAGCGCCGCCCGGTGGGCGTGAGCCTGTGTCTCGCAGCGGAGCGGCCCGCCGGGGTAGGAGTCGGGGAGGTAGGTGCTGTCGCCGACAGCCGTCCGGAGCCACTCCAGGCACCGCTCGGCCGTGGGCAGCAGCTCCTCGACCTCTTGCGCCGCGAGCCCCCAGCGCCGAGCTTCCGCAAGGAGTGCGGGGAACAACAGGGTCGCCTCGGTGGCCGTGCACCCCGGCGGCAGGTGTGGGCCCGCGTCCCGGCGCGGCCCGGGAATCAGCCCGGACCTCGGGCCCGCAAGTTGGGTACGCGCGAGAGTCCGCAGGGTGCCCGCTGCGAGCCGGGTGCCGAGCGGCAGGGTCATACGCGCCGCGGCCAGCGCTTCGGCCGGGGCCAGGCCGCACCGCCAGGGCGCCCCGGCCGCGAGGTGTGTGTCGGACGGGTGCCCGGGGTCACGCACCAACAGAGCCCGGAGATCCTCGACGCAGGAGTGCAGGAGTGCCTGGACCCTTGAGTCGTCGCCCGCTGCCCGGGCCTCGGCGAACGGGCTTGTCGCACCGCGTCCCACCGCTCTGCCGGCCCCCGCACCGTCCGGCCGGACGCGCAGCTCCACGCTCCGGGTGCCGCCGGGCGGCAGTTCGAACTCCCAGCGCAGCAGTCCCGCGGAGGCCAGCGCGTCGGTGGGCGGCGGATCGGCGGTGACGGCCGAGTGTCCTGCGGCACAGGACCAGCGCAGGCCGGAGTCGTGAACGCTGGCGGGCAGTTCGGGCCCAGCTCTGCCCGCGGCCACCGAGCTCAGTTCCGCGAAATCCGTACCCAGAGCGACTTCGACGGGCAGTCGCAGCGTGCGGGTGGCCGCGCTCCGCAAGGTGATCCGCTCCGTTCCGTCCGCATGCCGTGTCCGTTCCACGACGACGTCCGGATCCGGGCCTCCGTCGGCGGACGCGCGCAGCGTCCCCACGAAGCGAGCGCGGTCGGCCGCGAGCATCCGGGCCTGAACCGCGAGCGGTTCGCGTCCGGCGACCCGGACCTGGCACCGGGAGAGCATCCGCCGTCCCGCGCGGTAGAAGCCCTCCAGCCCCCGGCCGGTCAGTTGCCCCTGATCCGTGGAGATCACCAGTCCCGGCAGGGCAACACAGATCAGGGCAGTGTGGGCGGGTGGCAGGTCCACGGCCCGGGGCGGTGTGGGCAGCGACGCCTGGGGATCCCCGGAGCCGCCTGCCGCCGCGGAGGAGGGCCGGGCGCTGTCCCTTGCCGCGCGCGGGTTCATTGGGCCGCTTCTACTCGTGAAGGGCTGCGGGGTTCTGTGAAGGGGCGGACGGTCGCCGTCGGGGGCCGAGGGCGGGGTGGGCAAGGACATGGGGCGGTTTCCTCCGCGCTCGGCGCGCCTTGGGCGCACTCGGCGCCGGGTGGGGGGCTCCGGAGGGGCAGGGGCGTTGCGGCGGCGCGGCCCGGCCACGGTTCCGCCACTCAGGTGAACGGAGCGGCCCCACTCGGGGTCACGCTCTCGACCGGGGAAGCCGACCGAATGGCGGTGGGGTGGCGGGCAGGGCCTGACGCGCCGCGGAAGTGCACTGTCGGCGTGCTCGGCGCGGCCGACGCTCGATCCCGGGGCTGCGCAGCCGTAAGCCCTTGCGTGCCGGAGGCGCCGTACGTCGTCGGCCCGGTGGGAGCCGGCGCTCACGTGTCCTCCTCCGCACCATGCCGACCGCCCTCACGGCGGTTTCGTGACCGACTGCTCGCGCCCTCGGCCGCACGTCCTGGTCCGTCCCCTGCGGGCGAACCCCCTTCGGTGGGCCGACGCCGCCGGGCACTGCCTCCGCCAGGGGCCCGGCGACTCTGACGTGCGTCGCCGCTCCCTGCCGGGCGTGCCCGGCGCCGGCGCCGGGCGGGGGTCGCTGAGGGCGGAGCGGCTCCTTCGACCGAAACAAAGTCGGTCGAGGACGCCACGACGTCGAGTGACTGTGACCGGGCCACTGGTTCGACCCCGGGTCCGGCCACCGGTCCTGCCCCGGTTCCTGCCGTCCGGGAACCCGGCGCCGGTTCAGCTGCGTCGAACGGTGCCGCAAGATCCCTGGGATGCTCCGTTCCCGCTGCGACACGGTCGGTGCGCTCCGCGCGCAGGCAGCGGCGGACCGATTCCGGGTCCAGGCCCTCGTTGCACGCCTGGTGGAGGAGGCGGGCGAAGAGGTAATCGGGATCGGCACCGAGAGCCATGGCCAAGGCCTCGCGCGCCTCAAGCTCGTCACCGGTCGACCAGGCGACCCACCCGGCTAGCGTGAGGGGTGCCGCGGCGTGCTCGCGGTAGGGGCCGACGCAGCGGCGCGCCAAGGCTCGCCACAGCCGCAGGGCGGGTCCGGCCTCCTCGCCCTCCATCCACTCGGCGGCACGGTCGCGGGTCGTGCGGTCCTGAAGGCCGAGGATCAAGGTGGCTGCCTCCTCGTGCTCCACCAGGCCGTCGTCACGCAGGTCCGCCGGACGCGTCCCGGACACAGGCGGAGCGTCGGTGAACCGAACCATGACCCGCTGGGCGAGTTCGAGGGTCTCCTTGGCCACAGCGGCACGGTTCTCACCGTCCAGAATCCTGGGAACGAGGGCCATGCTCGCCGTGTCGAGCGCGGCTTCCTGCTCCAGCGCCACCGCGGTCTCCCAAGGAACGAGCCTGGCCGTCAGTTCCCGCAGGGTGCCCCGCACCTGGAGTCCCGCGTAAGTCGCGGCGGCGGCGAGAACCGAGGTGCCGGGCAGGCCCATCGACTCACCCTCGGGCGAGCAACACCCCTGGCCCGGGCAGCAGTACGACCAGAAGCGACCGTCGGAGATGCAGAGGGCCTCGATCACCGGAACGTCGAGGCGGCCGCAAGCCGTACGCAGTAGCTGCGCCAGCGAGCGCAGCCGTTCCATGACCTCCCGTCCCGACTCACCGCGTGCCGGTTCCTGGCAGAGGTAGGCGACCATGCTCTCGGGCCGGGCACCTCGCCGCTCGCTCCCCTTCACCAGCCCCTGCGCCAGCTCCTCGGCCACGGACGACCAGTCTTCGGCGTTGGCGGGGATGCCGAGCCGAGCACGCCCGCCGAAGCGACCGCGCCGCTCCCCGTCGTGCAGGGCAACCAGCACGATGCTGTCCTCGGGCCGGTACCCGAGCAAATACGGCAGGGCGTCGGCCAGTTCCGCCGGTGTGCGCAGGGTCACCTGATGCTCGCCGCCCGGGGCGCCGTGTCCCGCGTGCTGCCCGGGTGCGTCCGTCGCTGGGTCCGGCTCGGGGGCGCCACGCGGTGAGTCCGGCTCGAGGATGCCGTACGGTGAGTCCGGCTCAGGGGTGCCATGCCCCGTGTACTGCCCAGTCCCGCCATGGCCCGCGCGACCGGCACCGCCAATACTCCCGCCCGGCTCCGTGGGCTCGACTCGCCCGCCACCGAACCCGATGTCGGACGTGTCGTCGGACCTTTCGCCGGACGCGCTGTCGGACGTCTTGCCGTACATGTCGCCGGACCAGCCGGCCGCTTCGTCGTGATTCGTCATGCCGTGACCATCCCGCGGATCTCAAAATTCCGCTTTGCCCTGTGGATAACCATGACCATGGTCACGACAGGATTTGTCCACAGCTCACGGGCTTCGTTCGCGCTTTGTCCGACCCATCGGGTTGCATGGGGCCATGACCAACGAAGACCCGCGACCCACGGCCAACGAAGAACTGCGTACCGCGGCCGATGCCGTGCTGGCCCGCCTCGTCGGCGCCCGGCCCGGCGAGGCCCGGCTGCGCGAGGATCAGTGGCGCGCCATCGAGGCCCTGGTGGCCGACAAGCGCAGAGCCCTGGTCGTGCAGCGCACCGGCTGGGGCAAGTCCGCGGTGTACTTCGTCGCGACCGCCCTGCTGCGCGAGCGCGGCGCCGGGCCCACCGTCATCGTCTCGCCGCTCCTCGCGCTCATGCGCAACCAGGTGGAGGCGGCGGCACGCGCGGGAATCCGCGCGAGGACCATCAACTCGTCCAACACGGAGGAGTGGGAGACGATCCAGGCCGAGGTCGCGGCGAGCGAGGTCGATGTTCTCCTGGTGAGCCCGGAGCGGCTCAACAACCCCGACTTCCGGGACCAGGTGCTGCCCAAGCTGGCCGCCGCGACCGGCCTGCTCGTGGTCGACGAGGCGCACTGCATCTCCGACTGGGGCCACGATTTTCGGCCGGACTACCGCCGACTGCGCACCATGCTCGCCGATCTCCCGCCCGGCGTCCCCGTCCTGGCCACCACCGCGACGGCCAACGCGCGTGTGACGGCCGATGTGGCCGAGCAGCTGGGCACCGGAGTCAGCACGGACGCCCTCGTCCTGCGCGGGCCGCTGGACCGGGAAAGCCTGAGCCTCGGTGTGCTGAGGCTCCCGGACGCCGCCCACCGGATGGCCTGGCTCGCCGAGCACATCGGTGACCTGCCGGGCTCGGGCATCATCTACACCCTCACCGTGGCCGCCGCCGAGGAAGTCACCGCGTTCCTGCGCCAGTGCGGGCACACGGTGACGTCGTACACCGGGAAGACGGAGAACGCGGACCGTCAGCAGGCCGAGGAGGACCTGCTCGCCAACCGCGTCAAGGCCTTGGTCGCCACCTCGGCGCTGGGCATGGGCTTCGACAAACCCGATCTCGGATTCGTGGTTCACCTGGGTTCGCCCTCCTCCCCCATCGCGTACTACCAGCAGGTGGGACGCGCGGGCCGCGGAGTGGAGCATGCGGAAGTGCTGCTCCTGCCGGGCAAGGAGGACCAGGCGATCTGGCAGTACTTCGCGTCGATCGCCTTTCCTCCGGAGGAGCAGGTACGCCGCACGCTGGATGTACTGGCCCAGGCGGGCAGGCCGCTGTCGCTCCCCGCCCTGGAACCACTGGTGGAGCTGCGCCGGTCCCGCCTCGAAACGATGCTCAAGGTGCTCGACGTGGACGGGGCGGTGCGGCGCGTACAGGGCGGCTGGATCTCCACGGGCAACCCATGGACGTACGACACCGAGCGCTACGCCTGGGTGGCCAAGCAGCGGGCGTCCGAGCAACAGGCGATGCGCGACTACATCACGACGACCGGCTGCCGCATGGAGTTCCTTCGGCGGCAGCTGGACGACGAAGGAGCGGCACCCTGCGGGCGCTGCGACAACTGCGCGGGAGCCCGGTTCGAGGCGTCAGTTTCGCCCGGAGCACTGGACACGGCCAATGGCGAGCTCGGCCGCGCGGGCGTCGAGGTCGAACCCCGGAAGATGTGGCCGACGGGCCTGCCTGCGGTCGGCGTCGACCTGAAGGGGCGTATCCCGGTCGGCGAACAGGCCGCGCCGGGGCGCGCTTTGGGGCGACTCTCGGACATCGGCTGGGGCAATCGGCTGCGGCCGATCCTCGCGCCCCAGGCACCGGACGGACCCGTGCCGGACGATGTCGCCAAAGCCGTGGTCGGTGTGCTGACCGACTGGGCGAAGGGACCCGGTGGCTGGGCCTCGGGGCAGCCCGACGCACAACCCCGCCCGGCCGGTGTCGTCACCGTGGCCTCACGGGCGCGTCCGCAGCTCATCCAGTCGCTGGGCGCACGGATCGCGGAGATCGGCCGGCTGCCGCTGCTGGGGTCCGTGGAGTACGTCGGTGCGGCCGCCCAGATCTCCCGGAGCAACAGCGCTCAGCGGCTCAAGGCGCTCGACGGAGCGCTCACCGTGTCACCCGAGCTGGCTGCCGCTCTGAAAGAAGCGGACGGTCCAGTGCTGCTTGTGGATGACGCGACGGAGACCGGCTGGACTCTCGCCGTGGCGTCGCGCATGCTTCGACGAGCCGGTGCGCAGGGGGTGTTGCCGCTGGTCCTCGCCGTGCAAGCGTGACTCTCGTGTCGCTACCAAGAACAGTGGGCAGGGATATAGGCGACGTATAGCCGGAAAACGGTCGGTGGCCCCAATTGCTCGTTGCCGCATCCCAGTTCGACAGGAAGAATTGGGATCGCTCCCCGCACGCCTCATCGGTGGTCCGGTAGGGCTGTGCCGCGGCGCGCTCCCCCAAGTCCGACCCCCGCCCGCAGTGTGGGCGCGTAGCCGAAGGGAGGAACGTGACCTTCGGATTCGCTCCGTCCTCGGCGGCATCCTTGTCGACGTCTGCCGATCTGTCCGCCGCTTCCACCGACCCACTGGCCCGGATGCTCGAACCCGCCGAGTGGGCCTCCGCCGGGATTCCGCTGCTGCGCAATCCCCGTGAGGTCGTCAGCGGACTGCATGCGCGGCACCGGCCAAGGCCCTCGACCGCGGTCGTGGCCGTCCTTGATCCGGACGAGCGGCTGAGCGCGAGCGCCTCGTTCACCCGGCGTCCGGATCCGGCGGACGGCTGGATGTTCCGCAACGCGCTGCTGGCGCAGCTGCGCCGGGTCATCCCGCACGACCTGCGGCGCCGCACTCCGGTGCGCACGGCCGTGCTGCTCTACTGCCGTGACGGCGACGCGCGTTGGACGGAGGAGGACGGGGCCTGGATGTGGGGGCTGCGGGACGCCTGCACGCTTCACGGGCTGCGCTGCGGGGCGTACATCACACTGACGCGTGACGGCTGGCAGGTCCTCGGCGAGGGCCGCGGCGGACGCCGTCCGAACACGGACTCACCCCCGGAGTCCTTCACCGCGACGGCGGCACCGCCGCTGCTGCCGCGCACCGGCGGCGCCGCCTCGGAGGTGCTTCGCCGGGCAGCCGCCCGCTGAGCCCGAGGCAACCGCAGGCCAAGGCGGGGCAGCCGCTTGCCTCCGTCAGCCAAAACCGGGGCGAACAATCTCCCAAGCGAGCTGGCAGGACGTACGGCAGCCGAGAGGACGTACGGCCAGGCGTCGCGAGGAAGTGCCCACGCATGCCGGGCGAGATGACGGCACCTCGCGAACCACGTCTCGAACCCCCGCCTCCGGGGCCACAACAGTCGTACGCCCCGTACCGGCACGCACGATCCCTGCAGAGCCCGTCGTACGCCAAAGCCGCCTACAGGCCCCGCATGCGGCAAGCTCGCAAGGAGTACCGCCCTCGCGGGGCACCGCCGATGGAACACCCCGCACAGGCGCACAGGCATGCGCGCACGTCAAGATGACCGCCGGACAGGTGCCGCCGCGGCGGCACCCTCAGCGTCCCCCCGAGCGTGCCCCGGACGACGTCCGGAACGCGCTCAGACCCCCGCGCCCAGCACCGAGTTGATCTGCTGCGGGTCACCGCAGACGATCAGCAAGGCACCGGCCCGGCCAATGGCCAGCGGCAGGGCGGTGGCGGCGACAGGGTCGGGACCGCCGTTGACGGCGACCACGACCACGGGACGGGACGCGGCCCGGCCCACAACTGAGGCGTCGGCGTAGAAGACGTCGTCGCCCGCGTCGTGCTGCGCCCAGTAGGCGGTCTCGCCGAAGGAGAGTTCGTGCGCGGCCCACGGGTGCGGTTCGCCGGTGGTGATCACCAGCACCTCACCGGGGGCGCGGCCCGACTCCAACAGCAGGTCGACGGCTTCTTCGGCGGCGTCCAGCGCGCCCTCGGCCGAGGCCGGGATGAGCTGGATCTGCGGAGTGGCGGCTGCGGCTGCGGCTGCCGGGGCGGACGGCCCCGGAGCGGCCACGACCGGCTCGCGCGGGGTGCGTTGGGCCGGCATCGGCCGGACAGGACCCGGACGGCCGGGACGCGGCGGAGCCGCGGGACGGGGACCAGGTACGGGACGGGGGGTCGGCGCGGTGCGGCCACTGGCCGGAGTAGCGCGGGGACCCTGGGCACTCTCGTGAATCTGAGGCTCCTCGGGAATGAGAGGCATGAGCTGATTTTTATCAAACGCCGGTGCGACTCGCGTCGGCGGGTGGCACATGAGTGCGAGCGGAACCGTCAGAAATCGAAGCCGAGCTGGCCCTCGATCTCTGGAACGCTTCCATCCGCCCAGCTGCGGACCTTCTTGAGGTGCCGCCACTGGGGCAGCGCATCAAGATACGCCCATGACAGCCGGTGGTACGGGGTGGGGCCCCGCTCCTCCAGTGCGGCCTTGTGCACGGGCGACGGATACCCGGCGTTGGCCGCAAAACCGAAGTCTGCATGGTCGATACCCAGTTCGGCCATCATTTTGTCGCGCTGAACCTTGGCGATCACCGAGGCCGCCGCGACGGACACGCAGGACTGGTCGCCCTTGATCACCGTCCGGACCCGCCACGGAGAGCCGACATAGTCGTGCTTCCCGTCGAGAATGACGGCGTCCGGACGCTCGGGCAAGGCCTCCAGCGCGCGTACGGCCGCCAGCCGCTGGGCGGCCGTCATCCCCAGGCTGTCGATCTCCTCCGGAGACGCATGACCAAGGGCGTACGACGTCACCCATTTCTCCAACTCGGCTGCGAGCGCGGTACGCCGCTTGACGGTCAGGAGTTTGGAGTCGGTGAGCCCTTCGGGGGGACGACGCAGTCCCGTGACGGCGGCGCAGACGGTGACCGGGCCGGCCCAAGCGCCGCGCCCCACCTCGTCGACACCGGCAATGATCTTCGCTCCGGTCGTGGCGCGGAGGGAGCGCTCGACGGTGTGGGTGGGTGGTTCGTACGGCATGGCGTCATCAGACTACGCCGCCCGGAGCCCCTCGCGACACCCTGGTTTTCCCGAGCGACCACGGGCTCCGCGGCGAGGCCGATCAGACGCCTTGAACGGAACCGATCAGAGACCTTGAGCGGTACCGATCAGGCACCCTGAGCGACACCGGTCGGACCCGTCGACCAAGGCCGATCAGGCACCTCGAACCAGGTGGATCCGGCACCTCGCGCGACGCCGCTCAGACAGCCTCCCGCCGCAGCAGCGGGACCATCAGCTGGTCGATCATCTCCTCCAGATCCCCATCACTCCATTCGCTCGCGCACACCTTTGAGCGGTACATCATCATCGCCGGGATGGCATCGAAGACGTATGCGTTCGCGGCGTCGGGTCGCACCTCTCCCCGCTCCATTCCACGGTGAATGACCTCGCGAAGCAGGTGCAGCGTCGGCTCGACGACTCCGCCGAGGATCACGGCATGGAAGCGTTCAGCCTGAGCTGCATCGCATTCGTAAAGAACTGAGCGAAGCGCGAAACCGGGCTGCGAGAACATCGCCTCGCGCACCCGTCGGCACAGCTCGAGCAGGTCCTCCCGGACACTCCCGAAGTCGGGCGCCTCCGTCAGGCTCGGCAGTCCGGCCTGGAGCGCGTCCGCGACAAGGTCCTCCTTGGAGGGCCAGCGGCGGTAGACCGCGGCCTTGCCTGTCTGGGCGCGCGCCGCGACACCCTCCATGGTGAGGCCGTTCCAGCCGACCGTACTGAGCTGCTCCAGCGCGGCCTCGAGGATCGCCCGTTCGAGTACGGCACCGCGTCGACGCGGGGAGGCCGTCCGAGCGGGGGCAGCCGTCCAACGCGAAGTAACCATCTGAGTGTCTCCGTTGAGCATGAGGGAGCGGGACTTCCAGGGCGGGGCGAGTTGGTCTCATGACGTCACGCGGCAGAGATTCAGTGAACGCTTGCGTTCACTGTCGGGGACTCACTACCGTTGACGCAACAGTGAACGCGAGCGTTCACTAACGCACTTGTGGGGGACCCATAGTGACAACCTCTCAGTTGATTCAGGACGGCCCAAAACCAGGAGCGGCCCGCCGGGAGGGGCATCCCGGCATCGCACTCACCGTCATCGCGGCCTGCCAACTCATGGTGGTACTCGACGCGACGATTGTGAATATCGCCCTCCCGCACATTCAAGACGCGCTCAAGTTCAGTACGACCGATCTCACCTGGGTGGTCAGCGCGTACACCCTCACCTTCGGTGGCCTGCTGCTTCTCGGCGGGCGCGCTGGTGACATCCTCGGGCGGCGCCGGGTCTTCATGACCGGCATCCTGCTCTTCACGCTCGCCTCACTGCTGGGCGGATTCGCCCAGGAACCCTGGCAGTTGCTGGCCGCGCGCGCCCTCCAAGGGGTCGGCGGCGCGATCGCGTCGCCCACCTCGCTGGCCCTCATCACCACCACGTTCCCCGAAGGACCGGAGCGGAACCGGGCCTTCGGAGTCTTCGCCGCGGTCTCGGCCGGCGGCGGCGCGATCGGGCTCCTCGCGGGCGGCATGCTCACCGAGTGGCTCGACTGGCGCTGGGTGCTCTTCGTCAACGTGCCCATCGGTGTGCTGATCGCCGTACTCACACCGCTGTACATCAGCGAGTCCGAACGCCATCCCGGGCGCTTCGACATCTCCGGCGCGCTCACCTCGACAGCCGGCATGGCCGCCCTGGTGTACGGGTTCATCCGCGCCGCGGAGGAGGGCTGGAGCGACAGCCTCACCATCGGGTCCTTCGGTGCCGCGGTGGTGCTGCTGGCGGCCTTCGTGTTCATCGAGATGCGGGCCAAGGAACCGATCACCCCGCTGAAGATGTTCGCCGACCGCAACCGCTCGGGCACCTACGTGATCATGCTCAGCCTGGCCGCGGCCATGTTCGGCATGTTCTTCTTCATCGTCCTCTTCGTGCAGAACGTGCTGGACTACACACCGATCGAGGCGGGCCTGGCCTTCCTTCCGGTGACCGTCGCGATCGTCACGGGCGCGGGTCTGTCCCAGCGGTTCCTGCCGGTCCTCGGGCCCAAGCCGTTCATGCTCGTCGGTTCGGCGCTCGTCGCGCTCGGGCTCGGCTGGCAGACCTTCATCGACCCCGGAAGTTCGTACGTCGGTGGGGTGCTGGGCCCGATGCTGCTGTTCGGCTTCGGCATGGGGCTGAACTTCGTCACGCTGACCCTCACGGCGGTCTCTGGTGTCGCCGTCCACGAGGCAGGCGCGGCCTCAGGCATGCTCAATGTCACCCAGCAGGTGGGCGGCTCGCTCGGACTCTCCATCCTGACCACGGTCTTCGGCTCGGCCAGCCGCAACGAGGCGGAGAAGCAGATCCCGGACTTCATGGCGAACGCCTCGGCCGAACAGAAGGCCGAGTTCGCCAAGACGCAGCAGCTGCCCGCCCCTTGGGGTCACGAGGTGCTCGCCAACGGCATTTCGACCGCTTTCATCCCGGCCGTCGCGATGGCTCTACTGGCTCTGATTACCGCAACGTTGGTGATCCGGGTCCGCAAGAGCGACCTGGACGCCCTCGCCGGCACGGCAAGCACAGCAGGGCCGGCCGGAGGCTGACGCGGGCTGCGGAGGGCCGGGCCCGGGGTCCGGGGATCGACGGCGAGGACGCCGGTCCGGCCATCCGCAGGAGGACCATGAAAGTGGGACTCCAGTACGACGAACGAGCAGATCTGAAGAACGAGCAGGTCTGAAGTACGAGCGACGAGCGCGTCTCAGCGGCGCACTTTCACCTCTGCTGCCCAGGTCACCGCGCGACAGCTGTCGCCTCAGTGACCCACGCCGGTCTCACCGGTACAGGAGCTCGTTGCTCAGCCCACTGCACGCGCTCCAGTCCGCGTCCTTCGACACGGGCTGGTCGCGGAGGATGTCCCGGGCACGGGCCTCCCCCCAACTGGTGGCGTACCAGGGTTCGGCGCCCTCTTCCAGGTCAGCCGCGATGGATCGCAGCGCACACGAACGCAACGGTTCCTTCAGCTGGTCAAGGGCGGGTACCGCGTCGGCGGACAGGCCTCGCGCGTAGTCGAGGTCGAACTTGCCGGTGTCCTCGTACCGCTGAACGTTGCGCTCGGCGATCAGGCCGTCGGGCGACATCAGCCCGAACGCGAGTACACCGGCGGCCGCACTCGCCGCGACCACACGCGGCAACCAGCGAGCGCCCCACACTCCGGCCGCCATGATGAGCACAATGACCAGGCCCAGCCAGAGCTCCACGGCCACCACGGAGACCCTCAGCCGCGTCAGTCCATAAGCCTCCACATACATGTCCATACGCCGCACCGCCGATGCCACGACAACGAGCGCCAGCACGCACAGAGTTCCCAGCACACCGCGCACCAGCTTCCGGTCACGCCCGCCGTCACGCGGCGCCCAGCGCAGGGCGAAGACGATGACGAGCAGGGTCAGAAGCGTGACGAGGAGCAACTGCCAGAAGCCCTGGCGCGCGTACTCGGCGTACGTCTGGCCGGTCTTCTTCAGTACGGATTCGTATCCGCCGAAGAGGACGGCGAGTTGGACGGCGTTGAAGGCCGCGAAAAGCCCGGTGAGCACGATCAGCGGCAGCGCCCACTCGAGTCGGCCGCGGGGCCGTCCCGCAGGTACCTCGACGCGGTCCCACTGGATGGGCGCGGCGGCTGTGTGCGCCACCGCGAGCGCGCCGACCAGGCCGAGCAGCAGGAGCAGGAAGCGCCAGGGTCCGCCGGAGACGGAGGTGTCCGGCACCAGAGCACCGAGCAGATCGGCGAAGGCAGCGTCGGCACCCGCGAACAGCGCCCCGAAGACCAGCAGCAGAACCGCCGTCACAGCGAGCGCGCGCAGCCCCGATCCGACGTTGCCACGGGAGCTCCCGGACCGTTCGCGCAGACCGCGCCAGCCCCACGCGGGGCCGGTGACCAGGGCGTTGAGGATGCCGATGGGGCCCAGCAGGACGGCCGGCCAGGTACGGCCGCCGTGCACCGCCATCGAGCCCAGCGCGATCGCGGTGACCACGGCCAGGAACGAAGGCCAGTCCGCGTCGCGCAGTGCGGGCACGGCCAGCAGGGCGATTCCGCCGATGCCCCAGACGAGCGTCCACGCACGCGGGCGTCGTCCCGCGGCCTGGGCGGCGAAGTACGCGGCGAGCGCAGCCGGGATCGCGACCATCACCAGGTTGAGCGCCAGGCCGTCACCCAGGAGCAGCATGCTGAGCAGTCCGGTGGCGAGCGCGGCCCACAGTGTGGCCGTACGCACCGGGGCGGGGGCCTCCACCTGGAGCTCGGCAAGCCAGGGGACGGGGACGGGCGACGGATGGGCCCAGTGCGTGTCCTCGTCGGGTTCGCTCGCGTCCTCCCCGTCGGGCTCGGTCGCGCCCCCCTTGGAGGCCGATTTGGGGACGGCATCTTCAGGATCACGAATTCCGCTCGAACCCACGATCTTCGGCGCATCGGGCTCTGCATCTCCCGGCCGCGCGGTCCCCTGATCTCTCGGCTCGGACGTGGACGGTATGTCGGACACGGAACCCCCTCCCTGCCGGCCCTGACACAGCCCACAACACGCCGCGACGGCGGAAGGGCTGGTGACCGGTGTCTTGTCGGCGCACGCCCGGCATGATCAACAGGCGGCGTGGCGGAAAGGGTATCCACAGGCAACCTGCCTCAGGGTGTGGCTGTGGCGCTGTAGCAAGCCTGTGACAGAGGCCGCCGTTACCGGCACGGGCGTCGGTGTGGCGCGCCCCTCACGGGACCCGTCAGCGTCCCGGATCCCTCCGAAGCGGATCGCCCTCCACGAAGCAGTCACACAGCGGGCCGTAGACAGGAAGCACCACTGCGGCCCACCGGAGACGCCCACCAAGGCCGGGCGTCTCCGGCCTGATCCGCCGGACAGGCCCTAGGCCCCGCTCGCCATACGCCCGTACGCCGCCCCCGGCATCCAGTCCGGCAGCCCTTCCGTCCGCTCCAGCCAAGTCCCCGGCGGCGCCCCCGCCTTCCCGGAGGCGACGACGCCGCCCACGATGGCGCAGGTCGTGTCCATGTCGCCGCCCACCTGGGCGGTCGCCCAGAAGGCCTTTTCGTAGTCGCCCAGGCCTCTGGCCGCCGACCAGAGCGCGAAAGGAACGGTGTCGTGGGCCGTAGTACGCCGCCCGCAGCCGAGGACGGCGGCGACGGTGGCGGTATCGGCGTAGTCGAGCATGTCCCGGGCGCGCCGCAGCCCCGCGCCGACGGCGCTGCGCGGGACGAGCGCGATGACGCCGTCGAGCAGGGCCTCGGCGCTCGGCGGGCCGGCGGGGTCGGCGGCCAGCGCGGCGGCAGCGGCGACGGCCATGGCGCCGACCACGGCCTCGCGGTGCTGGTGTGTGGGGTAGGCGGAGATCTCGGCCTGGTGCGTGGCCTGCTCCGGATCGTCCGCGTACCAGGCTCCCAGAGGGGCGATCCGCATCGCGGCACCGTTGCCCCACGAACCCTGTCCGTTGAAGAGGGCGGACGACAGCGCGCGCCAGTCACCGCCCTCTCGGACCAGCCTCAGCAGCCGGTTGACCGCGGGGCCGTACCCCCGGTCGAAGTCGTGGTGCTCGGCGAAGGAGCGGGCCAGCTCGTCCTGGTCGATGCGGTCGTGTACGGCCAAAACGGCCACTACGGAGCAGGCCATTTCGGTGTCGTCGGTCCATTGCCACGGTCGGGGCGGCAGCTCACGGCGCTTGAGCAGCGGGTAGTTCGCGGGCACGAAGAACTGCGAGCCCAGCGCGTCCCCCACCGCGAGTCCACGCAGGCTGGCCATGGCACGGTCCAGGCGTCCGGGGGAAGAGGAGTCAGCGGTCATCGCACTGCCACTCTATCCGGTGATTCCGTACGGTTCCGGATCACGCCAGCGTTCGAAAGGCCGGTCTAGCGTGTACCTGCCGTCCTCGCCGAGGACGAGCATCCGCGACTCCCCGTTCCCCGGGTTCGACAGCGATTCGAAGTCCGCGACCGTCCAGTGGAACCAGCGCATGCAGAACAGCCGCATGGCGAGGCCGTGAGTCACCAGGAGCACGTTCGGCGGATGGTCGGGAGCCTCGAAGCTCCGGTAAAGGCTCTCAAGAAAGCCGCCGACCCGGTCGTACACGTCGGCGCCGGACTCGCCCTGTGCGAAGCGGTAGAAAAAGTGCCCGTACGCGTCCCGGTAGGCCTTCTGAAGGCGTACGTCGTCGCAGTCCTGCCAGTTGCCCCAGTCCTGCTCGCGCAGCCGCGGCTCTTCGCGTACCCGTACGAGCTCCGGGTCGAGGTGGAAGGCGCGGAACGTCTCGTGCGTACGCCGGTACGGGGAGACGTAAACGCTTACGCTCTCGCGCCCGAACACCTCCCGAAGCCGCTTCCCGGTCTCCTCCGCCTGCCGCCAGCCCCGTTCGGTGAGCGCCAGGGCATGGTCGGGCTCGCGTTCATACACGGTGTCGTCGGCGTTGCCCGTTGACTCGCCGTGCCGGACAAGGACGATGCGCCGTGGTCGTGCCATGCCAAGACCCTAAGTCGAGTGACCCCGGATCGAGCACTCGTACGGGCTCCATACGGCGTAGATCACACAACATCGGCACACACGGGGCGCGGCAGGCGGCCTCGTCAGACCGTCCAGGCGGGCTCCAGCTCCACGATGTCGCCCGCGAGGGCGGCCACGTCGGCCTCGGTCTGAGCGCGCAGCGCGAGCCGTTCCACGCGCTCGGAGCGGTACTTGCCGAACTCGGCGGCGGACTGCCACATGGAGAGGATCAGGAACTCATGTCCTGGCGCCTCCCCGAAGAGGCCCCGCACCATGCCGGGCGAACCAGCCATCGCGGGGTTCCAGACCTTCTCCTGCATCAGCGCGAAGTGCTCGGCCCGTTCCTCGTGGATACGGCAGTGAGCCACCCGCAACAGGTCGGTGTCCGTGAAGCGCGGCTCGAAGCCGGTCTTCACGTCGAAACGGTGGTCGAACAATTTGACCTGGGAATCCTTGAAGGTGCCCGATTGCGTCGCGGCGAGCCTGTCGTGAGAACGGGCCATGAAGGAGTCGTAGAAGGCACGGCTCTCCCAGAAGGCGAAAATGTGCGCGACGCCGGACCGCCCCCGGCTCCATCCCCCGCCCTGTCCCCGGAAACCCGGCTCCCCCAGAAGCCCCGCCCACTTTCGCTGCCCCCGCTCGAAACCGCGGCGGTCCACCACGGTGCAGCGAATCCACTTGACCAGCACCGCGCCATCGTACGGCCATGGAACGTGGCGCCGGTCACGCTCCGGCGCACTGCAGCCGCGCGAGCGCCCCCGCGCGCGTGGCACGATGGGCAACCAACCCTGATTTCACAGCAGTTGGGTCGGGAAGCAGATGGGGAACGGGGAGGGGAGATCTGGTGAACGGTCTCAACAAGGGCATCCGCAAGGTCGAGCTCGCGGTGAAGTGGGATCCGAGTCCCGTAGGTGAGCCCTCGACCGATCTCGACATCATCGCGGCGACATATCTGGCGGCCGATCCGCAGGGAAAGCCCGCCTACGTAGTGCACTTCGACAGCCGCTCCCCGGACGGCACCATCTATCTGAACCGGGACAGCAAGGACGGCAAGGGCTTCGGCTGGGACGAGGTCATGACGCTGGAGCTGAACCGCCTCGACAGCCGCTACGCGCGCGTGGTCGTCGGCGTGCTCATCCAACAGCGCTCCGGCCACAAGACGTTCGTCGGCGTGCTGAACCCCGGTCTACGCATGCGCGAGGGCTACACCGTCCTGGCCGAGGACGAATTCGGCGATGTCCTGGGGTCGACGGCGGCTACCGTCGGGGAGTTTTTGCGCGACGGTTCCGGAGAGTGGACTTTCCACCCCGGCATCCGTGGATACGACACGGACCCGGCGACCTTCGCCAGGATCATGGGGAGCGGCGAGGACTCCTGAAACGCACTCCTTGGGGGACCGCGTTTTCAAAACAGGCCTCTCCGTAGGACAGCACTAAGGCGTCAGTAGGACATCAGCAGGACGCGAAAACGCTGAAGGGCGGCACGGCCAGTGGCCGTGCCGCCCTTCAGTTCTTCAGATCAGCTGCAACCGCTGGTCGAGCCGCAGCCCTCGCAGATGTAGCAGGATCCGGCCCGCTGCATCTTCGTACCGCAGGAGAAGCACAGGGGGGCGTCCGCCTGGATACCCAGCTGCATCTCCACCAGTTCGGCACTGGTGCGGGCCTCCTGCGGGGCGGGCTTGGCCGCCTCGATCACGACCTCCGCCTTGGGGGCGGCGACGGCCTTCAGTTCCTGCGCGCGAGGCGCGGACTGGGCAAGGCCCTCGACGTCCACGTCGTCGTCGGACGGCTCGTACGACCCGGTCTCCAGGTGACGCTGACGCTCGTCGATGGAGTGGATGCCGAGCGCGGAGCGCGTCTCGAAGGGCAGGAAGTCGAGCGCCAGGCGGCGGAAGATGTAGTCGACGATCGACTGCGCCATCCGCACATCCGGGTCGTCCGTCATACCGGCCGGCTCGAAGCGCATGTTCGTGAACTTGGAGACGTACGTCTCCAGGGGCACGCCGTACTGCAGGCCCACCGAGACGGCGATGGAGAAGGCGTCCATCATGCCGGCGAGGGTCGAGCCCTGCTTCGACATCTTCAGGAAGACCTCGCCGAGACCGTCGTCCGGGTAGGAGTTGGCGGTCATGTAGCCCTCGGCGCCGCCCACCGTGAAGGAGGTGGTGATGCCGGGACGGCCCTTGGGGAGACGCTTGCGGACCGGGCGGTACTCGACGACCTTCTCGACCGCGGTACGGATGGTCTCCTCGGCCTTGGCAGTGACCTCGACCTTCTCCTTGTCCTTGGTCTTCGCGGAGAGGGGCTGGCCGACCTTGCAGTTGTCGCGGTAGATCGCGAGCGCCTTGACGCCCATCTTCCAGGCCTCGAAGTAGACCTCTTCGACGTCCTCGACGGTCGCCGTCTCCGGCAGGTTGACCGTCTTGGAGAGCGCGCCGGAGATCCACGGCTGGATCGCGGCCATCATGCGGACGTGGCCCATCGCGGAGATGGAGCGCTCGCCCATGGCGCAGTCGAACACCTCGTAGTGCTCGTGCTTGAGGCTCGGGGCGTCGATCACATTGCCGTTCTCGGCGATGTGGGCGACGATCGCCTCGATCTGCTCCTCCTGGTAGCCCAGGCGGCGCAGGGCCTGCGGAACGGTGCCGTTGACGATCTGCATCGAGCCGCCGCCGACCAGCTTCTTGAACTTGACCAGCGCGAGGTCGGGCTCAAGACCGGTGGTGTCACAGGACATCGCGAGACCGATGGTGCCGGTCGGGGCGATGACCGAGGCCTGCGCGTTGCGGAAGCCGTTCTTCTCACCGAGGTGCAGAACGTCCTGCCAGGACTCCGTGGCGGCGGCCCAGATCGGACTGTCCAGGTCGTCCACGCGAGGGGCCACGGCGTTGGCGTCGGAGTGCTGCTTCATGACGCGCTGGTGCGGCTGCGCGTTGCGGGCGTAGCCGTCGTACGGGCCGACGACCGCGGCGAGTTCCGCGGAACGCTTGTACGAGGTGCCGGTCATCAGCGAGGTGATCGCGCCGGCGAGGGAGCGACCGCCGTCGGAGTCGTAGGCGTGGCCGGTCGCCATCAGGAGGGCGCCGAGGTTGGCGTAACCGATGCCCAGCTGACGGAAGGCGCGGGTGTTCTCGCCGATCTTCTGGGTCGGGAAGTCCGCGAAGCAGATGGAGATGTCCATCGCGGTGATGACCAGCTCGACGACCTTCGAGAAGCGCTCGACGTCGAAGGACTGGTGGCCCTTGCCGTCGTCCTTCAGGAACTTCATCAGGTTCAGCGAGGCGAGGTTGCAGGACGTGTTGTCCAGGTGCATGTACTCACTGCACGGGTTCGAGCCGTTGATCCGGCCGGACTCCGGGCACGTGTGCCAGGCGTTGATCGTGTCGTCGTACTGGATGCCGGGGTCGGCGCAGGCCCAGGCCGCCTCGGCCATCTTGCGGAAGAGCGACTTGGCGTCGACCTCCTCGATGACCTCGCCGGTCATACGGGACGTCAGGCCGAACTTGCCGCCCGCCTCGACCGCCTTCATGAACGTGTCGTTCACACGGACCGAGTTGTTGGCGTTCTGGTACTGGACGGACGTGATGTCGTCGCCGCCCAGGTCCATGTCGAAGCCCGCGTCACGCAGGGCGCGGATCTTCTCCTCTTCCTTCACCTTGGTCTCGATGAAGCCCTCGATGTCGGGGTGGTCGACGTCGAGGATGACCATCTTGGCCGCGCGGCGCGTGGCGCCACCCGACTTGATCGTTCCTGCGGAGGCGTCGGCACCGCGCATGAAGGAGACCGGACCCGAGGCGTTGCCGCCCGAGGAGAGCAGCTCCTTGGAGGAGCGGATGCGGGAGAGGTTCAGGCCGGCGCCGGAGCCGCCCTTGAAGATCATGCCCTCTTCCTTGTACCAGTCGAGGATCGACTCCATGGAGTCGTCGACGGACAGGATGAAGCAGGCGGAGACCTGCTGGGGCTGCGGCGTGCCCACGTTGAACCACACCGGGGAGTTGAAGCTGAAGATCTGGTGCAGGAGCGCGTACGCCAGCTCGTGCTCGAAGATCTCGGCGTCGGCGGGCGAGGTGAAGTACTTGTAGTCCTCTCCGGCCTTCCGGTACGTCTTCACGATGCGGTCGATGAGCTGCTTGAGGCTCACCTCGCGCTGCGGGGTGCCGACAGCACCGCGGAAGTACTTGCTGGTGACGATGTTGACCGCGTTCACCGACCACGAGTCGGGGAACTCGACGCCACGCTGCTCGAAGTTGACCGAGCCGTCGCGCCAGTTGGTCATGACGACGTCACGGCGCGCCCATTCCACCTCGTCGTACGGGTGCACGCCAGGAGTGGTGTGGATGCGCTCGATGCGCAGTCCCTTGCTGGCCTTGGTTCCCTTGGCGCGGGAACCTCGTGCCGGACCGCTCGCCGTCTCTGTCATGCCGCCTCCCTGTATCGGGCTAAAACGCCCAGAAGTGCCTCGTTCTTCCCGTGGCACGGTGTGTGTCTGATGCTGCGCGCGCCGCATGCGCGGCCGCCCGCAACAGGTCTGTGGTCGCCACCGACGAGCCGACCCGAGTCGGCCTTCCCGTCAGTCGGCGGCGTTGGCGGGCACGGGGACCTGGACGGCCTCTCCGGACCCGCGGTCGCTTTCCGGGCGCTCCGCGGAGGCGTCTTCGTCGTCCGCCTCGTCCGCAGCGGGGCGCTGCCTCGTCTCTTCCCTGAGTTCCACGATGGCCGCCTCGAAGTCCTCGAGCGAGTCGAACGCCCGGTAGACGGACGCGAATCGCAGATAGGCGACGAGGTCGAGTTCCTGCAACGGGCCGAGTATGGCCAGTCCCACGTCGTGGGTGGTCAGTTCGGCACTTCCGGTGGCTCGCACCGCCTCCTCGACCCGCTGGCCGAGCTGGGCGAGTGCGTCCTCGGTGACAGGCCGCCCCTGGCACGCCTTGCGGACGCCATTGATGACCTTGGTACGGCTGAAGGGTTCGGTCACGCCGGAGCGCTTGACCACCATCAGCGAGCACGTCTCCACGGTCGTGAAACGACGGGAGCAGTCGGGACACTGGCGGCGCCTGCGGATCGACGTGCCGTCATCGGTCGTACGACTGTCGACGACGCGGCTGTCGGGGTGCCTGCAGAAGGGGCAGTGCATGGCTCCAACCCTCCTTCACAGCACGACTCATAGAGCTCGGGAGACCCCTTGGGTCCCTCGAAGCAGCCCCAAGCATAGGCGATGACCGAGGGGCCGGAGACCCGGGGGACCACAACTTCTGGGCTGCTACTGCAATCCAACCACTACATGTGGGGCTTGGCCCGCAAATTCACCGATGACGCGCGTGTCGCACACGTATTGGCATGTGCCGCAAGGCCATACCGATTTCAGACACACAGGGATAGCGTGGTCGCCGCACGGAATGGGGGGCGGTTCCCGGTCGACGGGGTACCGGATGGCAGACTGGGCAGCGGCCCAGGTCGACCGGCACAGCCGTCGCCCCGGCGGGGAAGAGTACAGCAATGAGACCTTTTGTCCGCCAGGTGCAGCGTTAGCCATACACCCAGACACATGATCGCGACAGGCAATCCACACTTTTTCACTCGAACGTGTGTTTGGCGCAACCTTTCGAAAGCAACTACCGTTGTCCAGCAGGGAGACCATCGAGAGGGGCCGACGTGACCACCACCGCAGACAGTGCCACCATCACTGCCCAGGACCGCTCCCAGGGCCGACTCGAGCCGGTGCATGCGATGAACGAAGCTGCGAATCATGAGGGGCCCAAGCGATCCCTGCCGGGCCGACCTCCAGGCATCCGGGCGGACAGCTCGGGCCTCACCGACCGGCAACGCCGGGTGATCGAGGTCATCAGGGACTCCGTGCAGCGGCGCGGCTACCCGCCGTCGATGCGGGAGATCGGACAGGCTGTCGGCCTTTCCAGCACCTCCTCGGTCGCGCATCAACTGATGGCACTGGAGCGCAAGGGCTTCCTGCGGCGCGACCCGCACCGCCCGCGCGCGTACGAGGTCAGGGGCTCGGACCAGTCCTCGGCGCAGCCCACGGACACGGCGGGCAAGCCGGCCGCGTCGTACGTCCCGCTCGTGGGCCGTATCGCCGCAGGTGGGCCCATCCTGGCCGAGGAGTCGGTGGAGGACGTGTTCCCCCTCCCCCGCCAGCTGGTCGGCGACGGCGAGCTGTTCGTCCTGAAGGTCGTCGGTGACTCGATGATCGAGGCCGCCATCTGCGACGGGGACTGGGTCACCGTCCGCCGCCAGCCGGTCGCGGAGAACGGCGACATCGTGGCCGCCATGCTCGAAGGCGAGGCCACGGTGAAGCGCTTCAAGCGCGAGGACGGGCATGTGTGGCTCCTGCCGCACAACTCCGCGTACCAGCCGATTCCCGGCGACGAGGCGACCATCCTCGGCAAGGTCGTGGCAGTGCTGCGGCGCGTCTAGCACGCCGCGACGGGCGGGACACTCCGCCCCGCCCCTGACCGGGCCCCGGGACCAACTGCGCCGGTTCCGGGGCCCTGTGCGTTTTCTGGCCGGGGGCCTTGGGCTGGGCTTGTCCTGGCCCGGCGCTCGGAGTGCGGGCGCTTTCCGGCGGCCAGGACCCTAAGGCACGGCGCCTCGTGGGGCACTGCGCCTCGTGGAGCACGGCGTCCGATGATCAGTGGCGCCGCAGGGCCCGGGGTTGTCCGAACTCCTGCCTCGGCAGACCTCGGTAGAGAGCTGGGCCAGGGCTCCCGGGGCTCGCCGACCCCGCTCGCGTGCGATGACATGCGCCAGCCCAGGCTGCGTCGGGCGGCATCGGCATGGGCCTGCGGAAGCGCCCACGGCGGCCACGCCCCCGGGCAGAGGCGCGAACCACCCCGCCCGGGGGCGCTACGCGCCTTCCGTCTTCCGCGCGGCCTCGTCGATCGCGGCCAGGGACCTCCGTACCTGGTTACGGTCCGTCGTGTACCAGAACTCGGGCAGTGACGCCTTCAGATAGCTGCCGTAGCGAGCCGTGGCCAGGCGCTGGTCCAGTACGGCGACGACGCCGCGGTCCCCCGACGCTCGTACGAGGCGGCCGGCGCCCTGCGCCATCAGCAGGGCCGCGTGGGTGGCTGCGACGGCCATGAAACCGTTGCCTCCCTTGTCCTCGACCGCCTTCTGGCGGGCGCTCATCAAGGGGTCGTCGGGGCGCGGGAAGGGGATCTTGTCCATGACGACCAGCTGGCAGCTCGGGCCCGGGACGTCCACGCCCTGCCAGAGGGAGAGCGTGCCGAAGAGGCAGGTCTTCGGGTCGGCCGCGAAGTTCTTGATCAGCTCGCCGAGCGTCTCCTCGCCCTGGAGCAGGATGGGGTACTCGGGGATGCGCGAGCGCAGTTCCTCCGCCGCGAGCTGGGCGGCTCGCATCGAGGAGAACAGGCCTAGCGTGCGGCCTCCGGCGGCCTGGATCAGCTCGGTGAGCTCGTCCAGCATGTCCCCGCGGTCGCCGTCGCGTGCAGGGCGTGACAGGTGCTTGGCAACGTAGAGAATGCCCTGCCTGGGGTAGTCGAAGGGCGAGCCGACGTCGATGCCCTTCCACTGCGGAAGGTCATCGCCCTCCGTGCCCTCCGGGGCGAGCCCAAGGGACGCGCCCACTCCGTTGAAGTCGCCGCCGAGCTTCAGCGTCGCGGAGGTCAGGACGACGGAGCGGTCCGTGAAGAGCTTCTCCCTGAGGAGCCCGGACACGTTCATGGGAGCGACGCGCAGCGACGCGCCGAAGCGGTCATGGCGCTCGTACCAGACGACGTCCCACTCCGAGCCGTTGGTGATCCGCTCGGACACATCGTGCACGGTCTCCAGCGAGGCGAGTGCCTGCTTGCGTACCGCGTCCTCGTCCTGAACGGACTTGTCGCGCGTGGAGCCGAGCGCCGAGATCACCGTACGGGCGGCGTCGCGCAGCGCCATCAGCGCGTACCCGAGATCCTCCGGGATCTCCTCCAGGCGCCCGGGCAGGGCCAGCTCCATCAGCCGCTCGAAACCCTCGGCGGCGGTCTGGAGCTGGTCGGCGGCCTTCTCGTTGACGAGCTTCGCGGCGCGACGGACGGCACGGTTGACCTGGCCGGGTGTGAGCTCGCCGGTCGCGACGCCGGTGACCCTGGAGACCAGCTCGTGGGCCTCGTCGACGATCAGCACCTCGTGCATCGGGAGGACCGGCGCGCCCTCGATGGCGTCGATCGCCAGCAGCGCGTGGTTGGTGACGATGACCTCGGCGAGTTTGGCGCGCTCACGGGCCGCCTCGGCGAAACACTCCGCTCCATAGGCGCACTTGCTGGCGCCCAGGCACTCCCGGGACGACACGGACACCTGGGCCCAGGCACGGTCGGAGACGCCGGGCGTGAGGTCGTCCCGGTCCCCGGTCTCGGTCTCGTCCGACCAGTCCCGCAGCCGCACCAGGTCCTGGCCGAGCTTGCTGGTGGGAGCGGCCGCCTCGAACTGGTCGAAGAGGCCCCCGTCCTCTTCCTGGGGCACACCCTCGCGCAGGCGGTGCAGACACAGATAGTTCGACCGGCCCTTGAGCATCGCGAACTCGGGGCGGCGGCGCAGCAGCGGATGCAGCGCCTCCACGGTCCGTGGAAGGTCACGCTCCACAAGCTGTCGCTGGAGCGCCAGGGTGGCGGTCGCCACGACCACCCGCTCCCCGTGCGCGAGCGCGGGCACCAGGTAACCGAGCGACTTTCCGGTGCCGGTGCCTGCCTGGACCAGCAGGTGGGAATTGTCGTCGATGGCGCCCGCGACGCTTTCGGCCATGGTCACCTGGCCAGGGCGCTCCGTACCACCGACGGCAGTGACGGCAGCATGCAGGAGTTCGGGGAGTGAGGGCTCTGTCATAGCTCTGCCACCCTACGGGGCACCACTGACAACCGGGCGATCAAGGTGGGGACGACGGTCGCGATCAAGACGGGCACCGTATGCGTGATCAAGGCTGGTGGAGGGGGTTCGGGACGGTGCCGTGCACGGCGACGTGCGGGCGCTCCGGGCGGTCGCGGTAGCCATCCAGATGCAGGCGGTTCCGGTTCAGACACAGGCGCGCGATACGAGGAGTGAGAAGGTCGAAGGTCTCGTAGCGCTCCTTGAGCTCTGGGAAGCGTGTCTGGTGGCGGATGATCTCCGCTCGAACGAGGGACCAGAACTCGTCCTCCGGCACACCCAGTTGCTCCTCGCAGAGCGGTGCGAGGAAGCGGAACACCCCCACAAAGAGCCCGGAATGGATGAACTGGGTCAGGAACGCGGGTGGCTCGGTGAGCAGCACCTGCCGTACGTCATCGGGCATGGAGGCGTGCTCGGGCAGGGGGTCCGCGCTCACGTTGACGTCGTCCACGAAGTCCTTCACCGCAAGCCGGACGGGTACGTCATGGTCGTCGAAGACAACGATCGTGTTCTCCCCATGTGGGCTGAACACAGTGCCGTACCGATAGAGGAAGTGCAGCAGTGGCGGCAGCAGGGCGGCGAAGAGCCGACGCAACCAGGCCCTGGGGGCAAGTCCGGATCGGGCGACGAGCTGAGCTGTGAAGGAACAGCCTTCCGGGTCGGTGTACAGAAGCGCCGCCAGGGTGCGGGCGCGTTCTCCGGGGGCCAGCTGACGGGGGACCGGCTCGCGCCAGATGGCGCCGAGCAATTCCTTGTACTGGTAAGGAACCTCGGGGAGGGCGTCGTACTCAGGATGTCCGACGGTCACCGAGGCGACCTCGCCGAGCAGGATCACCCGGCAGGTGTCACGCAGGAACGGGTCGGCGTCGCGCAGGGCGTGCATCCAGGCGGTGACGGCGGGGGCCGCGAGCGTCCGTTCCGTCGGAAGGCCGCGCCACACCAGGGTGTTGAGCACGGAAAGCGGCAGCTTCACGGTGTGCCGGTCGGGGTGCGAGACGTTGAGGAACGTCCGAATCGACTGCTGGGGCAGGCGCAGATCACCGTCCGAGTGCAGCGGCACGATCGCGCCCGCGGCGACGGCGGACGCGAAGAGCGGCAGCACGATGTCGTCCCACTGCCAGGGGTGCACAGGCAGATAGAGGTACGACTCCGGGGTCAGCCCGCGCGCGCGGAGTAACCCGTCGAAGGACTCCCTCGTGGCGGGGGCGAGCTCGCGTGCGTAGAGCTGCTCGGCGGTGTCGAGGCCCGGGACACCTCGGTAGCTGGCGAGTGTGGTCCGCACCGCGATCCACGGAAGAGCCGTCGCTCTGCGAGCCTCCGGCGCCCAGTCCGCGGCGTCCCTCGCGGAGAAACCGAGGCGGCCCTTGTTGAGCACGATCCAGGGGTGGCCGGTCTGGTGGCCCTCCAGTTCCGCGTATCCCAGGTCGGCCAATTCTGTCGCCGTCAGAGCGTTGTGGTCGAGGCGCGTGTCCGCGGCGAGCGTGGTGCTCAGCTCGCGAATGACATGGCCGAGCGTCGCACCGTCCAGCCCCAGCGTGCCGCGCGCACGAATGAGGAAACCGAGCGGGTCGGTGAAGGGCCGCGGCTCCTCCTCTCCTTCCGCGAGAGTCAGCGAGGCGGGGTCGACGCGCCAACTGTCGTACGCGGTACGGCGGGCGCGGAAGGAGAGGCTGCCGCCGGCGTCGAGGCGGAGGGTGTAGGGGGCGTATCGGGGGTGCGGGGCGTGTGGAGTGCTGGCCACGGACGTGTGAGCGGCGCCGGAGGGTGCGGAATCCATGGGGGTCCGGTCCGGGATCGGGGATGTCTCGGGGTGCGCGGACAGGTTCCGGGACGGGTACGCGGACGGATCCGGGAACGAGTTCGGGGACGGATCCGGGGACGCGGTTGGGATCAGCTTCCGCGCCTGGTCCGAGCCTGGAGCTGGGGCTGTGGCTGAGGCTGTGGCTGGGGCTGGGGGCGAGGCTGTGGCTGGGGCGAACCCCGACTCCTCACGATCTGGGGATGGATACGGGACCAAGGTTGCTCTCCGCTCCAGGTCCGGGGACGCCGTCGAGTCCAGCAATCGCTCCGGCTCCGGCTCCGGCTGGATGATCCCTTCGTGCGCGAACTCGCCGATCATCTTGGCGAGCAGGCGGCGGCCGGCCTGCTCCCACCGGTCTTTGCGCAGCTCAGGGGGGTCATACAGAGCGGACGGCTCGCTGGAGGCGGGGGTGGCGGATGAATTCGGCACGAGCACTCCTCGACAGGGAACCGGATCGGGACGAGCGGTGTACTAAATGTGACGGCGCTACAACAGATCGCGCAGGGCCCGGTCTCGGACCATCAGGGCTGCCCGCTTGTCGGGCAGGTCGACCTCGGCGGAGAACCGAAAGCCCGCGCTCAGGAAAGCGGAGACGGAGGGGGTGTTGCGAAGGTCGGGTTCCGCGACAACGCGAGCGCACGAGGGGCGCTTGTCGAGTACGAGGTCGGCGACAGCTCTGAGCAGGGTGGAGCCGAGGCCTCGCCCACGGTTGGCGACACCACCGATGAGGAGGTGGATTCCGGTGTCGTGCGGTCGGGCGGGGTAGTGGCGCGCCAGGAGGTCCAGGTCGGCGCGGTAGATCTCCCAGTAGCTCATCGGCGTACCCTCCAGCACACCGAGGCAGGGGACGCTGCGTCCGTCCCCGTCCAGCTGACGACGCAGGTGCTCTTCGGCCACGGACTCGGGCCCCGCCAGCTCCCAGAACGCGGCGACGGCAGGGTCGTTCATCCAGCGGGTGACGAGCGGGAGATCACGCTCCATGTGTACGGGGACGAGATGGAAGGCGCCCGCGGGAGTCTCGGTCGGCCCCCAGCCGGCTACGCGGTCGAGCAGGTCGTCACCGGCCGGGGCGACGCCGGTCTTCTCCGTGCCTTTCCACTCTCCGCCGGCATCGCCGTGAGCCCTGGCTTCCTCGGCGAGGAGCGCGATGAACTCGTCGGGCAGACGCAGGTCCAGGGTGTCCTCGCTGTCCGCGCCGGCACCAAGGATCGAACCAGGCCCTGTGTTGGTGCCGAGTTCGGTGACGGAGGCGGTACCGGCGTCGGTGCTCGCATCGGGAGGCACGGCGACGCTCCTCTCAGGAGACGGGGTGGGTCATGTTCCTCAAGAATGAAGGGGGTTGGTGATGGTGACGTAGACGGACTGGGTGTCGACGGGACCGACGAGTTCGTCGAGGCCGTGCAGTCGGGTGAGCAGGTTGGCCTTGCAGCGCAGGACGCGTGAGTCGAGCAGGTGGGCGGGCAGGGATGTACGCAGCCGAGCCGGCCCGGTGGCCACGTCGGTGAGGAAGCGGCGGAATGCTGCGAGCAACAGCTCTTCGTCGGCAAGGTGTTGGGAGCCGAATGCGCCGATGAGACCGAGCACGTTGTTGATCGCGAGGTAGTAGGCGAAGCGTTCGTCGGTGACCTCGTCGGAGACGAACGTGTCGCTGCGTTCGCCGATGCCGGGCAGCCGGGCGTCGAGTTCCGCGCGCCGTGACTCGCGGAAGTAGTAGCCCTGGTTGTCGCGGTAGCGGCCGCCCGTGGGCCACCCCTCGGGATCCAGCAGAAGCAGCGTGTTCTGCTGGTGCGCTTCCAGGGCGATCCCCGCCTCGCTGTCCAGCCAGAGCACGGGGCGTACGACCTGTTCCAGGTAGCGCAGGAACCACTCGGTGGCGACGGCACCGCGGGGACGGCCGGTGTGGCCGGCGAGACGGGTGACGATCTCGGCGAGCCGGGACCGCATCAAGGGCCTGCCCTGCGTCTGGTCCCGCGTGCCGGATTGGGCGTGGGGCCTGGGTGAGACCAGTCCCGCGATGCAGCCGGCGTCGTCCGTCGGGCCGAACGGGTTGTGGCGGATCATCACGTCGAGCCCTGGCAAGGGAGTGCCGTCCGGGCCGTCGACGGCCAGCCAGGCCGGGTCGCGGACGATGTCGAAGCCCGGGTGAACGGCCTGCCACTGCTTGAACAGGCCGCTGCGCAGCAGACGGTGGACCTCCACGCCACGGTGGAGTTCCTTGCGGAGGTTCTCACGACGGGAGTTGGTGATGCGCACGCCCAGCGACAGTTTCAGCATCGCGGGGGCGCCGGAGCGGTAGAGAGTGCGGACCGAGGAGGTGGGGTGCCAGGCGGAGCCATGTGGGCCGAGGTCTTGCAGCAGTCCCGCGTCCAGCAGGGCCGCGATCTCGGGACGGTGCCGGATCTCGCTCATCTGCCAGGGGTGCAGTGGCAGGGCGGCGTACCCGTCGGGGAGCGACAGCCCGGCGCCGGCCAGCCGTGCCGTGAGCTGTTCCGCGGTGACGGGGCGGCCGCGTTCCGTCCACGCCGAGTCGGCCGCCAGCACAGAGGGCGCCACGGCCATCCAGTGCAGCGGGAAGGAGCCGCGCAACTCCGGTGAGTACAGCTGGGCTTCGGCCTCGGAAAGTCCCTCCCGGCTCTTCGGGGTGGGATGCAGCGGGTGTCCGAGCAGGAGCGCCTGCTCGGCGGTGAGGAAGAGGTCGGGCTCGTCGGCGAGGTGTTCCCTGCGGTCACTGATGAACACGGCGGTACGCCGAACCGAGTCGGCGACACGGCCGACCAGATCGGCACCGTCACCGGCAGGGCTGTGCGAAACCCCCGCTTCGGGGCGGGGCGCGCTGGCTCCGCGAGGTGTTCCGGCGGGTGTGGCGGCCGCGGCAAACGTCGCGGCCGTGGCGGGCATGGCGGGCGCGGCGGGCGTGGCGGCTGCAGGGTCCGTGTTGGCTGTCGGCGCAGCGGTGACCGCTTGTCGCGCGAACAGTGCCGCGACCGTGACCGCGTCGGCGGGGGGTGCCTCATCGGGGGTGTCGGCGAGGTAGGGGAGGCCGAAGCGGTGCCAGCCGGTGGGGGACCAGTAGTGGACGGGGGTGAGCAGGGTCGTGGCGCTGGCCGGGAGGGCGATGCGGAGGGTGCCGTCCTCGGGGGCGGGCAGGTTGTTCTCCCGTACCCAGCAGCGCAGCAGGTTCTCGACGGCCGCCGCCTGGGCCGCGGTATGCGGGTCGGGGTGCTCCAACAGATCGGCGGTGACGCCGCGCAGCCGCTCGGACTCCCGGGCCCCTTCCTTCTGACGAGGGACCGATTCGGCCCGGGGCACGAGCGGGGTCTGCGTGCCATGGGCCGCTCGCTCGTGAGTGTGGGGACGACCGTCGGGTGCGGGGGTGGCGTTCAAGAGAGTTCCTTGTGGAGTCGTTCGGGCTCGTGCGGCGACGAACCGGGGCGGTACGGGGGTGCGTCGGGCCTTTGGCGTTCCTGGTGGATTCGGATGGGGGTGGGGTGCGAGTGGGGCGGCGACTCGGTGCCGGTGGTGCGGGGTCGGTATGACGGACCGGCTTCCACTCGGTGACGAGGTGGGCGGTGCTGCTCCCAGTGGTTGCTCACAACGGGTGGGAGCCGGGATGAGCAGGAGTGGGGCGTCCATACAGGACAGGCCCCCGTAAGAGCCCCTAGCTTCGTAGGGCGGAGCCAAGCGCCGTACGGGGCACTCCCAAGGCGCACGCCTCGCGCTCCAACGCCGCGAGCACCGTGCGGTCCCTCGGTGTCATCGGTGTCGTCGGTGTTCTCGGTCACTGCACCACCCCTCCGCCGCCCCAGCGACCCGGGCCGTCCAGCACCCGAGCGGGCACAACGACGGAACAGCCGAGCCCGGCCACTGCCGCCCTATCCGGCGGGTCCGTCCCGGACATCACCGGGATCCCGAGCCTGACCGCAAGACGCGTCCTCCCCGCCAGGCCCACCTCCGCCACCGGGCCCGCCACCTCCGCCACCAGGCCCACCTCCACCACACATCCCGCCGCCACCGCGCCCCCGCGCCACCGCCCCCACCGCGTCCGCAAGCCGGTCGAGTACTGCGGTTGCCTGTTCGTCGCTGATGGTCAGCGGGGGGAGGAGTCGCACCACGCTGGCGTGGCGGCCGCCCAGTTCGACGATCAAGCCCCGGCGGAGGCAGTCGCGTTGGACGGCGGACGCGAGTTCGGGGGCGGCGGGTCGGGAACCTCCGGCAGCGGGGTCCGGGGCCGCTTCGGGGTCCACCAGCTCGACGCCGATCATCAGTCCCCGGCCGCGTACGTCTCCGATGCAGGAGAACTCGTCGGCCAGTGCGCGGAGTTGGGCGAGCATGCGAGCGCCCAGAGTGCCCGCGCGTTCGGCGAGGTGGTTTTCGCGGACGTAGGAGAGGGTTGCCGTGCCGGCGGCCATGGCGAGCTGGTTGCCGCGGAACGTGCCTGCATGGGCGCCGGGTTGCCAGACGTCGAGGTCGTCGCGGTAGACGACGACGGCGAGTGGCAGGCTTCCGCCGATGGCCTTGGACAGGACCATGACGTCCGGCGTGATCCCGCTGTGTTCGACCGCCCAGAAGGTCCCGGTCCTGCCGACGCCGGTCTGGACCTCGTCCGCGATCAAGGGGATGGACCGTGACGCGGTGATCTCACGCATCCGGCGCATCCACGCGTCGGGCGCCGGAATCACCCCGCCCTCGCCCTGGACGGGTTCGAGGATCATCCCGGCGGGCTGCGGCACGCCCGACTTGGGGTCGTCGAGCATGGACTCGGTCCAGCGCGCCGCCAGTTCGGCGCCGCGGTCACCGCCAATGCCGAACGGGCAGCGGTAGTCCTGCGGATAAGGAAGGCGTGCGACACGTACGTCGGTCGCGCCCCCGGATGCGTCGAGCGCCCCCGCGGTCATCCCGTGGTAGGCGCCGGTGAACGCGAGCATTCCGGTGCGTCCGGTCGCCGCGCGCACCAGTTTGAACGCGGCCTCGACCGCGTCCGTCCCGGCAGGTCCGCAGAACTGCACCCGGGCGCGGGCGGCGAACTCGGGCGGCAGCGTGCGGAACAGCTCGGTGGTGAAGGCGTCCTTGACGGGTGTGGCGAGGTCGAGGACGTGGAGCGGGGCTCCGGAGTCGAGGACTTTCCTGATCGCCTCCAGGACCACGGGGTGGTTGTGTCCCAAGGCCAGGGTCCCGGCGCCGGACAGGCAGTCGAGGTAGCGGCGACCGTCGGCGCCCTCGATCGTCAGGCCGCGCGCACGCACGGGGACGATCGGCAGGGCGCGCGCGTAGGTACGCGCCGCGGACTCGCGCGCCGACTGGCGCCGCAAGATCCCTTCGTGCGCCGCGCGCGCCCCCTCGGAGGCGCGGGACGCACCCTTTTGCGCCCCCACGGAAGCGCAGGACATACCTTCACGCGCCCCTTGGGCCCCGCCGAGAACGTCGGACGCCCCCTCCCGCGTCTCCTCGGGCTCTCGCCCCACCGGCACCACCGCAGACTCGGTCACGGCCACGACTTCAGGTCCTCCCGCTGTCCAGAGGCGAGTTGGCGGAGGGTCCCGAACGCATGCGGCAGGTCCCCCGTACGTACCAACGACGCCGCCCGCGCGGGGAAGCGGGTGACTCGAAAATCCCTGCCGTGACGGAACCGCTGCCGGTCCGGCCCAGGGCGGGCTGCGGCAGCACCAGCGCATCCGGCGCTCTCCGACGCTCGCGTGCCGCCGTGGCGGAAGCGCAGGAAGGGTACGGACCCGGCCCGAGGATCAAGGCCGGCAGGAAGAGGGCAAGGTCACAGCCCTGCCCACTGCTGCTCCTTTGTCCGACTGCCCTAACATCCGAGCATGACGGTCCTGCCCGACGACGGGCTTTCGCTCGCCTCCGAGTTCCCTGACGCCACGCACGAGCAGTGGCAGCACCTAGTCGCGGGCGTACTGCGCAAATCGGGCAGGGAAGTTCCGGACACGGCAGCCGAGGAGGCTCTGTCCACCGCGCTGGAGGACGGGCTCGGTATCCGGCCCCTGTACTCCGCGCACGACCCCGCGCCCGATCCCGGCCTTCCCGGTTTCGCCCCCTTCGTCCGCGGTGGCCGTGCCGAGGGGAGCACCGTCGGCGGCTGGGACGTACGCCAGCAGCACACGGCCGTCGACGGCGACGCGGTACTCGCGGACCTGGAGAACGGCGTCACCTCGCTCTGGCTGGTCACCGGTGCGGGCGGCATCCCGGTGTCCTCGCTCGGCCCCGTCCTCGACGGCGTCTACCTCGACCTGGCCCCCGTGGTCCTCGACGCGGGACGTGATGTCGAGTCCGCCGCACGGGAGTTGCTGCGGCTGTACGAGGAGCGGGGTGTCGCCAAGGAGGCGGCGCGCGGCAACCTGGGGGCGGACCCGCTGGGCCACCAGGCTCGTACGGGGGACGAGCCGTTCGACTTCGCGCCGGTCGCCGGCCTCGCGCGGCTGTGTGCCGAGGAGTACCCGGGGCTGCGGGCACTGACCGTGGACGCATTGCCGTACCACGAGGCCGGTGGCTCCGCCGCTCAGGAGTTGGGCTGCTCGCTGGCGACCGGCGTCGCCTATCTGCGGCAGCTGGACGAGGCGGGGCTGTCGGTCGAACACGCCTGCGCGCAGCTGGAGTTCCGGTACGCGGCCACCGCCGACCAGTTCCTGACCATCGCCAAACTGCGGGCGGCCCGCAGGCTGTGGGCGCGCGTGACCGAAGTCTGCGGTGCCCCGGTCGGGCAGCTCCAGCATGCCGTGACCTCGCCGGTGATGATGGCGCGCCGTGATCCGTGGGTGAACATGCTGCGTACGACGGTCGCCACGCTGGCCGCCGGGGTCGGCGGCGCCGACGCCGTCACCGTGCTGCCCTTCGACCACGCCATCGGTCTGCCGGACGCGTTCGCCCGGCGGATCGCCCGCAACACCTCGACGATCCTGGTCGAGGAGTCGCACCTGGCGCGGGTGATCGACCCGGCGGGCGGCTCCTGGTACGTGGAGCGGCTCACCGACGAACTCGCCCACGCGGGCTGGGAGTTCTTCCAGTGGATCGAGCGGGCGGGCGGCCAGGCGGAAGCCCTTCGTTCGGGCCGGCTCGGTCAGGAACTGGCGAAGACGTGGGAGGCGCGGAGTGCGAAGCTCGCCAAGCGGCGTGAGCCCGTGACCGGCGTCAGCGAGTTCCCGAACCTCGCCGAGCGCCCCGTGGAGCGCGTTGCCGCGCCCGTTCCTCCCGTCGGCGGGCTCCCCCGGGTGCGGCGCGACGAGGCGTACGAGACGCTGCGCGCCCGCTCGGACGCCCACCTGGCGGCGACCGGGTCCCGGCCGCGGATCTTCCTGGCTGCCATGGGTCCCGCCGCCGCCCACACCGCTCGCCTCACCTTCGCGTCGAACCTGTTCCAGGCCGGTGGCATCGAGCCGGTCACGGAGGGCACGTTCGAGGACAGCGGTGCCACCGAGGTCTGCCTGTGTTCGAGCGACCCGCTGTACGAGGAACAGGCCGCGGAGACCGCCGGGGCCCTCAGGGCGGCGGGCGCCGGGTATGTGTTCCTCGCCGGCCGTCCCGGGCAGTACCCCGGTGTCGACGGCTATGTCTTCGCGGGCTGTGACACCGTCACCGTGCTCTCCACCGCACTTGACCGTATGGGAGTGTCCTGATGGGAATCCCCGACTTCTCCGGGATCGAGCTGGGGACGCCCACCGCCGACGGCAGCGCCGAGGACTGGCGCAAGGCGATCGACGGGGGCGAGACCTTCTGGGAGACCCCGGAGGGCATCGCGGTCAAACCGCTCTACACAGGCCGTGACCTGGAGGGCCTGGACTTCCTGGGCACCTACCCGGGCATCGCCCCGTACCTGCGCGGCCCGTACCCGACGATGTACGTCAACCAGCCCTGGACCATCCGCCAGTACGCGGGCTTCTCCACCGCCGAGGAGTCCAACGCCTTCTACCGGCGCAACCTCGCGGCCGGTCAGAAGGGCCTGTCCGTCGCCTTCGACCTGCCCACGCACCGGGGTTACGACAGCGATCACCCGCGCGTGACCGGTGACGTCGGCATGGCGGGCGTGGCGATCGACTCGATCTACGACATGCGGCAGCTCTTCGACGGCATCCCGCTGGACAAGATGACCGTGTCGATGACGATGAACGGTGCTGTGCTGCCCGTTCTCGCGCTCTACATCGTGGCGGCCGAGGAACAGGGCGTACCGCCCGAGAAGTTGGCCGGGACCATCCAGAACGACATCCTCAAAGAGTTCATGGTCCGCAACACGTACATCTATCCGCCGAAGCCGTCGATGCGGATCATCTCCGACATCTTCGCCTTCACCTCGCAGCGGATGCCGCGCTACAACTCCATCTCCATCTCGGGCTACCACATCCAAGAGGCGGGCGCGACGGCCGACTTGGAGCTGGCGTACACGCTGGCCGACGGAGTGGAGTACATCCGGGCGGGCCGGGCGGCAGGGATGGACGTGGACGCGTTCGCGCCCCGGCTGTCCTTCTTCTGGGCGATCGGCATGAACTTCTTCATGGAGATCGCGAAGATGCGGGCGGCGCGCCTGCTGTGGGCCAAGCTGGTCAGGCAGTTCGACCCGCAGAACGCCAAGTCCCTTTCCCTGCGCACCCATTCGCAGACCTCGGGCTGGTCGCTGACCGCGCAGGACGTCTTCAACAACGTGACGCGTACGTGCGTCGAGGCGATGGCGGCGACCCAGGGCCACACCCAGTCGCTGCACACCAACGCCCTCGACGAAGCGCTCGCCCTGCCCACCGACTTCTCGGCACGCATCGCCCGCAACACCCAGCTCCTCATCCAGCAGGAGTCGGGCACGACCCGGTCGATCGACCCGTGGGGCGGCAGCGCGTACGTCGAGAAGCTGACGTACGACCTCGCGCGCCGGGCCTGGCAGCACATCGAGGAGGTCGAGGCGGCGGGCGGTATGGCCAAGGCCATCGACGCGGGCATCCCCAAGCTGCGCATCGAAGAGGCGGCGGCCCGCACCCAGGCCCGGATCGACTCCGGGCGCCAGCCGGTCATCGGCGTGAACAAGTACCGCGTCGAGACCGACGAGCAGATCGACGTCCTCACGGTCGACAACTCCTCCGTACGCACGCAGCAGATCGAGAAGCTGCGACGGCTGCGCGCTGAGCGCGACGAGCGGGCGTGCCAGGACTCGCTGGACGCCCTGACCCGCGCCGCTGGGGGCACCGGCAACCTGTTGGAGCTGGCCGTGAACGCGGCCCGTGCCAAGGCCACCGTCGGCGAGATCTCCGACGCCCTGGAGAAGGTGTACGGACGGCACTCGAGCCAGATCCGTACGATCTCCGGTGTGTACCGCAACGAAGCCGGCGATTCCCCGAACGTCGAGCGCACCCGGTCCCTGGTGGGCTCCTTCGAGGAGGCCGAGGGCCGCCGCCCCCGCATCCTGGTCGCCAAGATGGGCCAGGACGGCCACGACCGCGGCCAGAAGGTGATCGCCACCGCCTTCGCGGACCTCGGCTTCGACGTCGACGTCGGCCCGCTGTTCCAGACCCCGGGCGAGGTGGCCCGCCAGGCCGTCGAGGCGGACGTGCACATCGTCGGGGTGTCCTCGCTGGCCGCCGGGCACCTCACCCTCGTGCCGGCGTTGCGGGAGCAGCTCGCCGAGGAGGGCCGCGAGGACATCATGGTCGTGGTCGGCGGGGTGATCCCGCCGCAGGACGTGCCCACGCTCCTGGAGATGGGCGCGGCTGCCGTCTTCCCGCCCGGGACGGTGATCCCGGACGCGGCGTACGACCTGGTGCAGCGGCTGGCCACCGACCTCGGGCACACCCCGTGATCGATGTCGACACCTATGTGAAGGGCGTACTCGACGGGAAGCGGGCGCTGGTGGCCCGCGCCATCACGCTCGTGGAGTCGACCAGGCCCCAACACCGGGTCATGGCACAGGAGTTGCTGACCGAGCTGCTGCCGCACAGCGGGAAAGCGCGACGGATCGGCATCAGCGGTGTGCCGGGCGTGGGCAAGTCGACGTTCATCGACGCGTTCGGCACGCTGCTCACCTCGCTCGGGTTCCGGGTCGCGGTGCTCGCGGTCGATCCATCGTCGAGCCGGACGGGCGGGTCGATCCTCGGCGACAAGACGCGCATGGAGCGGCTGGCCGTCGACCCGGCGGCGTTCGTACGGCCCTCCCCCACCGCCGGCACGCTCGGCGGGGTGGCGAAGGCGACCCGGGAGTCGATCGTGGTGATGGAGGCGGCGGGCTACGACGTCGTACTCGTGGAGACGGTCGGTGTCGGCCAGTCCGAGACCGCCGTCGCCAACATGGTCGACTCCTTCCTGCTGCTGACCCTCGCCCGCACCGGCGACCAGTTGCAGGGCATCAAGAAGGGCGTCCTGGAACTCGCGGACGTCATCGCCGTCAACAAGGCGGACGGCCCGCACGAGCGCGAAGCCCGGGGCGCGGCAAGGGAGTTGGCGGGCGCGCTGCGGCTGATGCACCCCGTCGACGCCGCCTGGACCCCACCGGTGCTGAGCTGCAGCGCCCGCGAGGGAACGGGCCTGGACACGGTCTGGGAACGCCTGGAACAACACCGGTCGCTGTTGGACTCCACCGGCCGCCTAGCCACCAAGCGCCGCAACCAACAGGTGGACTGGACCTGGACGATGGTCCGCGACGAACTCCTCGGCCGCCTGCACTCAGATCCGGCCGTACGTGCGCTGGCTCCCGACCTCGAACGCCAGGTACGCGAGGGCGAGTTGACAGCAACCCTGGCGGCAGAGGAAATCCTGCGAGCATTCGAATCCCGGCCAACCGACTTGCCCTAAGGGGCGCGGGGAACTGCGCGACCAGCCCCCACCGGGCCGCACCCAAAAATCGACGCATCCAACCCCCACCCCGTAGGCTAGCCAGCGCAGCTGGTTCGCCCCGTCAGCCAGACGGACGCGTCGCAAGAGGGAACCCGGTGAAATTCCGGGACTGCCCCGCAGCGGTAAGTGGGAACAACCGCCGTCATACGCACTGGGTCCGGAACAGGGCCTGGGAAGCGACGGCCAGTAGGTGTCCTCCGTGCAATGGAGGACGTGCCCACGAGTCCGAAGACCTGCCAACTGCCCGCACGCGAAGCATTCGTGCGCGGAATCCCGGTGACCTCGTGGGCGGGTCGGCGTACACATCGGCGGGCACGACAACCCGCCGATCTGGCGTTCCTTCGCGCTCTCGTCCCGTCCCGGGATCTCAGGGAGACATCTCGCGAAGGAGAGTTCCGTGACAGCGAAGTCCGCAGCCGCGGCAGCACAGGCAACCGTGTACGGCTACCCCCGTCAGGGTCAGGGCCGGGAACTGAAGAAGGCCGTCGAGGGGTACTGGAAGGGTCGCGTCGACGCCGACGCCCTCCGGGCCACCGCCGCCGAACTGCGCCGTACCAACTGGCGGCAGCTGGCCGAGGCCGGTGTCCACGAAGTGCCGACCGGCGACTTCTCGTACTACGACCATGTCCTGGACACCAGCATCATGGTCGGCGCGATCCCCGAGCGCCACCGCGCCGCCGTCGAACTCGATGCGCTGGACGGGTACTTCGCGATGGCGCGCGGCACGCAGGAGGTGGCGCCGCTGGAGATGACGAAGTGGTTCGACACCAACTACCACTACCTCGTGCCTGAGTTGGGCCCGGACACCGTCTTCACCACCGACTCCACCAAGCAGGTCACCGAGTTCGGCGAAGCTCTCGCACTCGGCCTAACCGCCCGCCCGGTCCTCGTCGGCCCCATCACCTATCTCCTGCTCGCCAAGCCCGCGCCCGGCGTGGCCCCGGACTTCGACCCGCTGACCTTGCTCGACCGGCTGCTGCCCGTGTACGCCGAGGTCCTCGGGGACCTGCGGGCAGCGGGCGCCGAGTGGGTGCAGCTCGACGAACCGGCTCTCGTCCAGGACCGCACGCCCGCCGAGCTGAACGCGGCCGACCGTGCCTACCGTGACCTGGGAGGGCTCGACGACCGCCCGAAGCTGCTCGTCGCCTCGTACTTCGGGCGGCTCGGAGCCGCGCTGCCGGTACTGGCCAAGGCTCCTGTCGACGGTCTCGCCCTGGATTTCACCGAGGCCGCCGCCGCCAACCTGGACGCCCTGGCCGCAGTGGGCGGACTGCCCGGCAAGCGGCTGGTCGCGGGCGTGGTCAACGGCCGCAACATCTGGGTGAACGACCTGTCGGCGTCCCTCGCCACGCTCGGCACTCTGCTCGGCCTCGCCGACCGGGTCGACGTGGCCGCCTCCTGTTCACTGCTCCACGTCCCGCTCGACGCCGCCGCCGAACGTGACATCGAGCCGCAGATCCTGCGCTGGCTCGCCTTCGCCCGCCAGAAGACCGCCGAGATCGTCACCCTCGCCAAGGGCCTCACCCGTGGGACCGAAGCCATTGGCGCGGAACTGGCCGCCAACCGGGCCGACCTGGCCTCCCGCGCCGGCTCGGCGCTGACCCGCGACCCCGCGGTACGGGCCCGCACCGCCGCCGTCACGGACGCCGACGCCCGCCGCTCCCAGCCGTACTCCGAGCGGGCCGCCGCCCAGCGCGCCCACCTCGGTCTGCCGCTGCTGCCGACCACCACCATCGGCTCCTTCCCGCAGACCGCCGAACTGCGCGTCGCGCGGGCCGACCTGCGCGCGGGGCGGATCGACGGCGCCGGGTACGAGGAGCGCATCAGGGCCGAGATCGGCGAGGTGATCTCCTTCCAGGAGAAGACCGGTCTCGACGTCCTGGTGCACGGCGAGCCCGAACGCAACGACATGGTCCAGTACTTCGCCGAACAGCTCACCGGCTACCTCGCCACCCAGCACGGCTGGGTCCAGTCGTACGGCACCCGCTACGTCCGCCCGCCGATCCTGGCCGGCGACATCTCCCGCCCCGAGCCGATGACCGTGCGCTGGACGACGTACGCCCAGTCCCTCACCGACCGCCCGGTCAAGGGCATGCTCACCGGCCCTGTCACCATGCTCGCCTGGTCCTTCGTCCGCGACGACCAGCCGCTCGGCGACACCGCCCGCCAGGTCGCCCTCGCCCTGCGCGACGAGGTCAACGAGCTGGAAGCGGCGGGTACTTCGGTCATCCAGGTCGACGAACCCGCCCTGCGCGAGACGCTGCCGCTGCGTGCCGTGGACCGTCCCGCCTATCTGGCCTGGGCCACCGAGGCGTTCCGGCTCACCGCAGGCGGCGTACGCCCGGAGACCCAGATCCACACCCACATGTGCTACGCCGAGTTCGGCGACATCGTCCAGGCCATCGACGACCTCGACGCCGACGTCATCAGCCTGGAGGCCGCCCGCTCCCACATGCAGGTCGCCCGCGAACTGGCCGAGCACGGCTATCCGCGCGAGGCGGGGCCCGGCGTGTACGACATCCACTCCCCCCGCGTGCCGAGCACCGACGAGGCGGCTGCCCTGCTGCGCAAGGGACTTGAGGCCATCCCCGCCGAACGGCTGTGGGTCAACCCCGACTGCGGCCTGAAGACCCGCGGCTGGCCCGAGACCCGCGCGTCCCTGGAGAACCTGGTCGCGGCGGCCCGAACGATCCGCACGGAACTCGCCGGATCCTGATCCGACCGGACGGCCGAGAGGGCAAGCCCGACTCCCTCTCGGCCGTTCCCGGTCGTACGTCCTCCGCGCTGACGCACGACTGCGGTCGAACTCGAGCCACCGGAGGCCGGAAGCCCCCGGCTCAATGCGATACGGGAGTTGCCTGCGCGGGGCCGGCCTCTGCCGCTCGCGGAGTCAGCAGTCGCTGCGCCAACTCTCCGAAGATCAGGCCGAATCCGGTCCACAGAGTGAGCTGGATGGCCAGGGCCGAGGTGCGGAACCGCCACAACAGGGTGGCCGGGAAATCCTGCGGGACCTCGTTGACGGCCGGCAGGAACGCAAACGCGAGGCCGGTCGCCAGGACGAAGAAGGCGACCGCCGCGACGGTGGCGTACCACGTGCCCCACCTGGGTGCGAGCCGCTTGCCGACGATCACGGCGGCGACCGCGAGGAGCACGCTGAGCACCATCATCAGGAAGTACAGGGTCGTGCGCTTCCCAATGGTGTCGGGGTCGCCGACGGACGGCGGGTTGGCCGGGTACTTCAGGAACGGCACGACGTACACCGCGAGCAGGGCCGTACCGGAGAGCAGCAGGGCCGTGGCGCGCGGGGTGAAGCGGCCGACGCGGCCGAGGGCGAAGCAGTAGGCGAGGGCGGCGATGCCGCCGAAGGCGACGCCGTAGATCAGGACGCCGGTGGCGAGGCCGCCGGTGGACTGGAGGCTGCGGCTGACGATCTCGACCTCGTGCTCGTGCCCCGAGGCGTGAGCTTCTTCGAAGCCGATGGCGTCGTCGACGCTGGGCTCGCCCAGGAGGTAGGCCACGAGAAGGGCGAGCACGCCGGCGCCCAGGCCGGCGAGCATGCCCCGCACGAGGAGGTTTCTGACGGTTGCGGAGTTCATGGGCGCGCGGTGTCCCTCGTCAGTGGCAGGGGAAACCGAGCAGGTGGCGGCCGTCGTGGACCCACTCGTGGACGGCCTCGCCGGAGACGACGGAGGTGGCGCCCTGCTCGGCGCCGACGAAGTACAGCAGCACAAGCATCAGGACGCCGAAGAAGACCGCCCAGGGGGCGATCGCGCCGATCGGCAGCTTGGCGGGAAGGGCGGGAGTGGCTGTCGGCGGTGCGACGGTCTGCGCCATGGCAGGACCTCCTCGGGAGTTCGCGTCCCATATCGGTGGTGCGATGGACGACAGGTGCGGGTCTGACTTTCGAGACGCTCCGCCGGTACGGGCGGTCCGTTTCGTTCACAGTGGCGCGACCGTGCCGGATTTCCACCGGCTTCCGCCCAACCGTCGTCGATATCCCACAGACCGTACCGCGTGTCGGGTTCATGGCCAAGACCGCGCCTGTGCCGTGATCTTCGTCTCCCGGGGCAGCGGCACCGACCGGCTCCGCCCGGCCTCCCGGCCGAACTCGGCCGTCCGCAAGGCGGGTTGCGCATCGCGCCGGGAGGCTCGACATTTCGCGCCCGAATGCTAGGGGCGCACAGGTGGAAGGAATGAGCCCTGTACGCGCCCCCGCGTACCTGGGAGAAAATGCGCCATGTCAGCGGTCAGTTGTGGCTGAGATCTCGTACCCCCACCGCCAACTCGTCCAGGAAAGCAGGTCGGCTGCCGTGCTGTTGCGTCTGCCCACGTCCGTGTCCGAAGCCCAGGAGTGCATGGCCGAGGGAGCGGTCCCGATAGGAGGGGCGACGCTGGTGTGGGCCACCTGGCAACAGGACGGCTTCCCCGAGCAGGCCATGTCGCTGCGGGAGCTTCCGGACGCCAACGTGATCGGGCGTGAGGCGCTGGGCTCGGCCGTGGTGCTGAACCGGATCGACGGCCGCGTGCCGGAGGTGCTGCATCGGGCGGCCTCCACCGTGGGGACCGGAGCCGTACGCCGGACGGCCACGGTCGGCGGCAACCTCGTCGGCAGCACGCTGCGCTGTCTGCTGCCCGCGGCACTCGTCCTGGACGCCCGTGCAGTGGTCCTGGAAGCGGACAGCGTCTACGAGACCGACCTGGCCGAAGTCCTGGCCAAGAGCCACCTGTTGCTCAGTCTCCGCTGGCGCGAGCCGATCGCCAGCAGCTATCACAAGCCGGCCGGTGAAGCGGGTGGGCCGCCGCCTCTCGTCGTCGCCGCGGCTCTGCACGCCGCCGACGACGGAGGGACCCGTCTTCGTGTCGCCGTCCGCGACGGATACGAGGTGCTCACCGAGAGCACCGAGGGTGACGCCGACCCGGAGGAGATACTCGACGCCCTGCGCCGTACGGTCATCGGCGCGCTTCACCCCACGGCTTGGGAAGCGGTCCGCCAACAGGTCACCGACCTGGTGCCCCGCCCCGCCGACAGTTGAGGTCCCCCGCTGTCAACGCGGGCTCCTGACATCGGTCGTTGACATCGACGGCGACCGCCGGCCCGGATGATTGCCAGCTCAGAGAGCCTGTTGCGGAACCGTTGCCGTTCCATCGGATGTCCCCCACAGCGACCGCATAGTCTGTGATGCCGTTCGGGTGACAGCGGACGACCGAAGCCGGTCGGCGCTCGAGGTCTCCGCAGCGCACAGTTCTCATACCTCCAGGGGGAGTTACACCATGCGATCCATACGCCCGCCCTTCGCCGCTCGTCGAGGGAGGGGCGCGCGCCGCGGATCCTCCCCTGTGCTGGCCGCCGTCTGTCTCACCGCGGCACTGGCGCTGACCGCCACCGCCTGCGGCTCGAGCGACGACACGGCCGCAGGCGCGGCCACTTCGTCCGCGGCCCAGAACGGCGACGGCAAGATCACGATTCCTGACGACCTCAAGGACCGGCTCAAAGAGCACGGGATCGATGTCGACAAGTGGAAAGACGGCGCCTGGAAGAACTGGGACAAGGACGACTGGCTGCGCGAGGCCGAGGACTACATCAACCCGATCATCGAGGGCCTGTGGAACCCGGACCGGATGCGGGAGGCCGAGGATCCGGACAAGGACAAGGGCGTCGACGAGAACGACCTCTCCGGCGACCAGGGCGTCACCGACCCGACCCCGGCTCCCGTGACCGCGAAGGCCGTGCCGACCGCGTACCACGACAACGCCCCCGAGGCGGGGAAGCTGCTCTTCGACTCCCCCGAGGGCACGATGGTCTGCTCGGCGACGGTGGTCGAGGACCCGGCCAACCCCGGCAAGTCGAACCTGGTGTGGACCGCGGGCCACTGCGTGCACTCCGGCAAGACGGGCGGCTGGTACCGCAACATCGCCTTCGTTCCCTCGTACAACAACGACGGTGCCACAGCTGCCGAGTTGGCGACCGCCACGAAGGAAGAGCTCGCGCCGTACGGCGTCTGGTGGAGCGACTGGGCACAGACCTCTGACCAGTGGATCGAGCAGGGCGGTGCCACGGGCGGCCAGGGAGCCCCGTACGACTTCGCCGTGCTGCACGTGACGCCGGAGGAGGGTGGCGACGGCAAGTCCCTCGAGGAGACGATCGGTTCGGCGCTTCCGGTCAACTTCAGCGCTCCGGCCGTGCCGAAGGTCGCGAGCATCACGGCGACGGGCTATCCGGCGGCGGCGCCGTTCGACGGCGAGACCATGCACCAGTGCACGGACAAGCCGGGGCGGTTGTCGATCGTGCAGTCCGATCCGACGATGTACCGCATCGGATGCACCATGACGGGCGGTTCGTCCGGCGGCGGCTGGGTGGCCACGGGGGCCGACGGCAAGCCCGCGCTGGTGTCCAACACGTCGATCGGCCCGGTCAGTTCGGGCTGGCTGGCGGGTCCGCACCTCGGCACGGTGGCCAAGGGTGTCTACGACGAGGTGAGCGAGAAGTTCGCCGGACAGTGACACAACGGACGTAGAGCGTCCGGACGTACGACGAAGGCCCGCCCCCCTCTCACGGGGGGGGCGGGCCTTCGTGCGTCCGTCTCTACGAAAGCGCCGGAACGTACGGCGCGAGATCCGCCGCCAGTTCCTCGTGCACCCGCACCTTGAGCAGCGTGCCCTCCGGGGTGTGCTCCTCGGAGATCACCTCGCCCTCGTCGTGCGCGCGGGCGACCAGCTTGCCGTGGGTGTACGGCACGAGCGCCTCGATCTCGACCGAGGGACGCGGCAGCTCGTTGTCGATGAGTGCGAGCAGCTCGTCCATGTTGAGCCCCGTACGGGCCGAGACCGCGATGGAGCGCTTCTCGATCCGCATCAGCCGCTGGAGCACCAGCGGGTCGGCCGCATCGGCCTTGTTGATCACCACGATCTCGGGCACCTTGGTGGCGCCCACGTCACGGATGACCTCGCGCACGGCGGCCAGCTGCTCCTCCGGCGCCGGGTGCGAACCGTCCACCACGTGCAGGATCAGGTCGGCGTCGCCGACCTCCTCCATGGTGGAGCGGAACGCCTCGACCAGGTGGTGCGGCAGGTGCCGTACGAAGCCGACCGTGTCGACCAGCGTGTACAGCCGCCCGCTCGGGGTCTCGGCCCGGCGCACGGTCGGGTCGAGGGTCGCGAACAGCGCGTTCTCGACGAGCACGCCCGCGCCCGTAAGGCGGTTGAGCAGCGAGGACTTGCCGGCGTTGGTGTAACCGGCGATGGCCACCGAAGGCACCTTGTTTCGACGGCGCTCCTGGCGCTTGATGTCGCGGCCCGTCTTCATGTCCGCGATCTCCCGGCGCATCTTCGCCATCTTCTCGCGGATACGACGCCGGTCCGTCTCGATCTTGGTCTCACCGGGACCACGGGTGGCGAGGCCGCCGCCCGAGCCGCCGCCCATCTGACGGGACAGCGACTGACCCCAGCCTCGCAGCCTCGGCAGCATGTACTGCATCTGCGCGAGCGCGACCTGCGCCTTGCCCTCTCGGGACTTGGCGTGCTGGGCGAAGATGTCGAGGATCAGGGCCGTACGGTCGATGACCTTGACCTTGACGACGTCTTCGAGGTGGATCAGCTGGCCGGGGCTCAGCTCACCGTCGCAGATCACGGTGTCGGCGCCGGTCTCCAGGACGATGTCCCGCAGCTCATTGGCCTTGCCGGATCCGATGTACGTGGCCGCGTCGGGCTTGTCGCGGCGCTGGGTCACGCCGTCGAGCACGAGCGCACCCGCGGTCTCCGCGAGGGCGGCCAGCTCGGCGAGCGAGTTGTCAGCGTCCTGCACGGTTCCCGAGGTCCAGACGCCGACGAGGACGACCCGCTCCAGGCGGAGCTGTCGGTACTCGACCTCGGTGACGTCCTCGAGCTCGGTGGAGAGGCCCGCGACGCGGCGCAGGGCCGCGCGCTCGGAGCGTTCGAGCTGGTCGCCGTCCCGCTCTCCGTCGATCTCGTGGCTCCAGGCGACGTCCTCTTCCATCAGGGCATCGGCCCGAAGACCTTCGGGGTGGTTCTGCGCGAGGCTCTGCGCGTCCTGGGAAGGGGAAGAAGAGGAGGTCATTGGATCCTTACGTCTATGGGGACACCGATTCGACGACGGACACCGTCCGTCACAGGGAAGAACGTCCCAGGCCACCAGGAGATTCCCTGATTGCGCCGGGTCAACCCCGCGGGGGCCGTGTCACCGGCCCCGAGGAGAGCCGGGCCACTGTCCCGAATGGGGCCGTGTCACGTTCCCGGAGGGGGCCGTGTCACTGCCCCGGAGGGGCCGTGCCGCCGACCTGAAAGATGTTCGCACGGCACGTCCCGTCTCGTCACGCGAGTTATCCGGCGCTCCGCGCCGCCTGCGGAGCGTCACTCTTCCAGTCCGGGTGACCCGGCATCGGCGGAGTCTTCTCGCCATACAGCCAGGCCTTGAAGAACCCGCTCAGATCACGGCCCGCGATACCGGACGCCAGGTCCTCGAAGTCCGCCGTCGACGCGACCCCGTCGTGGTGGACGCTCACCCAGACCCGTTCCAGCTGCTCGAAGGCCGGACGCCCGATCTCCTCACGCAGCGCGTACAGCACCAGCGCGGCCCCGTCGTAGACGTTCGGCCGGAAGATGCTGATCTTCTGCCCCGGCTTGGGCCCCTTCGGTGCCGCGGGCGGTCCCCCGGCGGCCCGCCAGGAGTCGGACGCCCGATAGGCGGCCTTCATGCGCGTCGCCATGGGCCTGTCGGCCTTCTCCTCGGCGTACAGCGCCTCGTACCAGGTGGCGTGCCCCTCGTTCAGCCACAGGTCGGACCAGGTGCTCGGGCTGACACTGTCGCCGAACCACTGGTGCGACAGCTCGTGCACCATGATCGACTCTACGTACCACTTCGGGTACGCGGGCTCGGTGAAGAGCTCCTTCTCGAAGAGGGAGAGTGTCTGTGTCTCCAGTTCGAAGCCGGTCCGCGCGTCGGCCATCAGCAGCCCGTACGTCTCGAAGGGGTACCGGCCGACCTTCTCCTCCATCCAGGCGATCTGGTCGGGGGTCTTCTTCAGCCACGGTTCCAGCAGGGCGCGGTCCTTGGTGGGCACGACATCGCGTACCGGCAGGTCGTGCGGCCCGGTGCGGTGCAGCACGGTGGAGCGGCCGATGGACACCTGGGCCAGCTCGGTCGCCATGGGGTGCTCGGTGCGGTACGTCCAGGTGGTCGCCTTGCCGGCCCGGTCCGCTCCGGCGGGCAGACCGTTCGCCACGGCCGTGTACCCGTCGGGCGCGGTGACATGGATGGTGAACATCGCCTTGTCGGAGGGGTGGTCGTTGCACGGGAAGACCAGGTGCGCGGCGTCGGCCTGGTTGGCCATCGCGAGCCCGTCCTTGGTCTGCACCCAGCCGCCGTCCTGGTTCGCGGCGGGGACCGGGTCGCTGGTGTGGTGCACGGTGATCCGCATCCAGCCGCCCTCGGGCACCGGCTCCGCGGGCGTCACCACCAGGTCTTCCCCGGCGCTCTTGAAGGACGCGGGCGCCCCGTTGACGTCGACCGACCCCACTTTTCCGTGCGCGAAGTCGAGATTGACCTGATCGAGCCGGGCGGACGTCACGGCGTCGATCGTGGTGACGGCCGCGAGCGGCTTGCTGTTGGTGCCGGGGTAGGTGAAGGCGAGGTCGTACGACGCGACGTCGTACCCGGGGTTGCCCAGGTGCGGGAAGAGCCGGTCGCCGACGCCGAGCGGCGTGGCCGGCGAGGGCGCGCTCGCGGCGATGAGACAGACGGAGACGGCCGAGGCGAGCAGGGCCGCCTTGACTCGACGGGTCCTGGGGAGGGCTGTCCTGGGGACGGGGATCCTGGGGCGGGGGGTGAGCGGCATGGACCACGGCTACCAGCGCGCACCCGCCGTACGGTGACGACGCGCGCCGGGTCCACCCGAAAGGGTCCTCCTACTGCGCGGCCGCCGCCTGGTGCCGCGCCCGGCTCACGTCGTACACGCCCGGCACGTTGCGCATCGCCCGCATCAGGCCGGGAAGGTGTGCCGCGTCCGGGAGTTGGAGCGTGTACGTGTGCCGTACGCGCTGCTCGCTGGGAGGTTCGACGGTCGCCGAGACGATGGCGACGCCCTCCGTGGCGATCGCTTCGGTGAGATCGGCGAGCAGATGCGGGCGCCCGAAGGACTCGGCCACCAGCGTGACCCGGCACTCGGTGGTGTCACCCCAGCTCACACCGACCTCCGCGCGCCCCACGCCCTTCATGCTCTCGACCGCGGCGCATTCGACCCGGTGGACGGTGACCACTCCCCCGCGTACGGAGAAGCCGGTCACCTCGTCGGGCGGCACGGGCGTACAGCAGCCCGCGAGCCGTACGGACGCACCGGACTGTTCGACGACGGCGTTCGCGGCGCCGGGGCGGGCGGTGGGTCCTTCTGCGGTCGGCCGGGGAGTCGCGGCGGGAGCCTCGGGTGCCTCGGAGTCACTGGGCGAAGGGTGCGCGGCCAGCCAGCGCTGGATGGCGATCCGCGCGGCGGGCGTGTGCGCGTGCTCCAGCCACTCCCTGGAGGGCTCTGAGGCCGGGTCCTGGCCCATGAGGAGCTGAACGGTGTCCCCGTCCCGCAGAACCGTACTCAGCGTCGCCAGGCGGCCGTTGACGCGGGCGCCCATGCAGGCGTGCGCGTCGTCGCCGTACTGCGCGTACGCGGCGTCGACACAACTGGCGCCCTCGGGAAGGCCCAACGAGCCGCCGTCGGCGCGGAAGACGGTGATCTCGCGGTCCTGGGCGAGGTCTTCGCGCAACGTGGACCAGAACGTGTCGGGGTCCGCGGCGCCCTCCTGCCAGTCGAGGAGCCGGGAGAGCCAGCCGGGGCGGGTCGGGTCGGCACGCTCACCGTCAACAGCACGCTCCGCCTGCTCCTGCGAGGACTGCTCCTCCGAAGGAGGAGCGTACGGATTGCCGAGCGCGATGACCCCGGCCTCGGCGACCTTGTGCATCTGGTGGGTGCGGATGAGGACTTCGGCGATCTCGCCGTCCCCCCGCGCGACGGCCGTGTGCAGCGACTGGTAGAGGTTGAACTTGGGTACGGCGATGAAGTCCTTGAACTCCGAGACCACCGGCGTGAGACAGGTGTGCAGTTCGCCGAGGACTCCGTAGCAGTCGGCGTCCTCGTTCACGAGGACCAGGAGCCGTCCGAAGTCGGCGCCGCGCATGGGTCCGCGTTTGCGCGACACGCGGTGCACGGAGACGAAGTGCCTTGGGCGGATGAGGACTTCGGCCTGCAGGCCTGCCTCACGCAGCACCGCGCGCACGTCTTCGGCGATCTCCGCGAGCGGATCTCCGTCGCGCGCGGTGTTCTCGACGATCAACTCCCTGGTGTGCTGGTACTCCTCGGGGTGCAGGATCGCGAAGACGAGGTCCTCGAGCTCGGTCTTCAGCGCCTGGACGCCGAGCCGTTCGGCGAGCGGGATCAGAACGTCCCTGGTCACCTTGGCGATTCGCGCCTGCTTCTCGGGGCGCATGACACCCAGGGTCCGCATGTTGTGCAGCCGGTCGGCGAGTTTGATCGACATCACCCGGACGTCGTTGCCGGTGGCGACGAGCATCTTGCGGAACGTCTCGGGCTCCGCCGCGGCCCCGTAGTCGACCTTTTCCAGCTTGGTGACACCGTCGACCAGATAACAGACCTCGTCGCCGAACTCCTCGCGCACCTGATCGAGGGTCACTTCCGTGTCCTCGACGGTGTCGTGGAGCAGGGAGGCGGTCAACGTCGTGGTCTCCGCGCCGAGTTCGGCAAGGATCAGGGTCACCGCGAGCGGGTGCGTGATGTACGGCTCGCCGCTCTTGCGCATCTGACCGCGGTGCGAGGACTCGGCGAGCACCCAGGCCCGGCGCAGCGGCTCCAGGTCGGCGCTGGGGTGGTGGGCGCGGTGAGCCTCGGCCACGTGGCCGATCGCGTCGGGCAGCCGGTCGCGGGCCACGGGGCCGAGCAGCGCTGCCCGGCCCAGACGCCGCAGATCGATCCGCGGAAGGCCCTTCCTGCGATGCGCTGGGGACCCCCCCTGCTCAATCGGTACCGAGAGCTTGGGGGAAGGCATTACAGGGCCTGGCGTCGCGGGATTCGTCGCCTCCGCACTCATGGGCACCTCCGGCTGCGTAGACCGGCGGACGGGTGCCCCATGGCGTACACGGCTCAGGGGATGGTGTCGATCCCCCGTCCGGGCCGGTGCTTGATGCTACCGAGCCCACCACGTGCGGCTGACCGCCTCTCGCCGAGCGTGAAACGGATCACCCATTCGAGCGAAGGTTCAGGGGTTTACGGTTTCGAACCATTCGGCGAGAAGCTCACCTTCGGCCACGATCACCGCGGGGCCCGTCATCTCGATCTCGCCGTCCGGACGCTCGGTGATCACCAGGCGTCCGCCGGGCACATCCACGGTGTACGTCGCGGGAGCGCGGGTCACGGCCGGGTCCGCGCCGTCCCTGCGGGCCGCGGCGACGGCCACGGCACACGCGCCCGTGCCGCACGAGCGGGTCTCCCCGGCGCCGCGCTCGTGGACACGCACCGCGACATGCTGCGGGCCCCGGTCGACCACGAACTCGACGTTGACCCCGTCCGGGTACGCCGACTCCGGGCTGAACGGCGGCGGCGCGTACAGATCACCGGCGTGCGCGAGGTCGTCCACGAAGGCGACCGCGTGCGGGTTGCCCATGTTCACGTTGCGCGCGGGCCAGCTGCGCCCGCCGACGCTCACGGTGACGTCGCCTTCGGGGAGGAGCGCCTTGCCCATGCCGACGGTCACGTCTCCGTCCTTGGCAAGGTGCACCGACTTCACGCCCCCGCGCGTGGCGATCGCGAAGTCACCTTCGGCCACATGTCCGGCCCGCTGGAGGTAGCGCGCGAACACACGCACTCCGTTGCCGCACATCTCCGCGACCGAACCGTCGCCATTGCGGTAGTCCATGAACCACTCCGCCTCGGCCGCCATCTCCTCGGCCTCGGGGTGCGCTGCGGACCGTACGACATGCAGCAGACCGTCTCCGCCGATGCCCGCGCGGCGGTCGCACAGGGCGGCGACGGCGGCCGGGGGCAGGTCGATGGCGTTCTCCGGGTCCGGGATGATCACAAAGTCGTTCTCGGTCCCGTGCCCCTTGAGGAAGGCGATCCGCGTGCTCATTCCTCGATCGTACGTGTTCGGTCCGACACTCCGGCGCGCACGGGCCCCGGCACAGCCGAGGCGGCACATCACAGAGGTGAGGCCGGGCAACGCACGCCCCAGGTACGTCAGCGCAGCCGGGCCACGCGCCACACGGCGAGCACCGCCACCGCCGCGACGATCACGACGTACGCGATCACCACACGCCAGTCCGGGCGGCGGCCCGAACCGCGCTGTGGGAAGCCGGGCCAGGTGTAGCCGACCCGGCGGGCGGCCATCATGCCCCAGCCCGCCGCGCACGAGCAGATCAGCAGTCCGAGCATGGCGACCACGGCACCGCCGTCGCCGAACTCGAAGGCCAGCGGGAAGGCGAACATCAGGGAGCCGATCGCGGCCAGGGCCACGATGGGCGCGAGCTGCCAGATGCGCAGCCGGCGCTGGGGACGCAGCTCGACCTCGACCTCGGGCTCCGGGGACATCTCGCCGGGCCCGGGCCCGTCGGCGATCACACCGTCCGGGGTGTCCTCGGGTCCGTCGGAACTCAGCGGTTCTCCATCCGGATCGATCTCCAGACGATCTCCGTCCGGATCGATGCCGTGCTCAGTGTCTCGTGCAGTGTCACGAGGGCCGGCCTCCATCGCCACGCGCCCTCCCAACTCGGCATTCACTGGTCGATCGAAGCTCGATGATGGCACGGCGCCGGAGGCCGGGATGACGGCCGGAGCGTCCCGATGCCATGACGTGATCAGGCTGTGACCGGTCGTTCGACCAACGCCAGCGCGAGCTGCGGGAGTTCTGTGAGATCCGCCGCGGCCCCACTGAGCCAATGCACCCGTGGGTCGCGGCGGAACCATGAATCCTGACGGCGCGCGAAGCGCTTGGTCGCGCGTACGGTCTCGGCGCGCGCCTCTTCTTCATCGCACTCCCCAGCAAGCGCCGCGAGCACCTGCTGGTACCCAAGTGCGCGCGCGGCCGTGCGCCCCTCGCGCAAGCCCTGCGCCTCCAGCGCGCGCACCTCGTCGACGAGCCCCGCCTCCCACATACGGTCCACCCGGCGCGCGATGCGCTCGTCCAGCTCGGGGCGTGCGACGTCGACGCCGATCTGAAGGGTGTCGTACACCGAGTCGTGGCCCGGCAGGTTGGCGGTGAAGGGCTTGCCGGTGATCTCGATGACTTCGAGGGCGCGGACGATACGGCGGCCGTTGCTGGGCAGGATCGCGTGGGCGGCCTCCGGGTCGGCCATGGCCAGCCGCGCGTGCAGCGCGCCGGAGCCGCGCAGGGTGAGCTCCTCCTCCAGGCGGGCCCGCACCTCGGGGTCGGTGCCGGGGAACTCGAGATTGTCGACGGCCCCACGGACGTACAGCCCGGAGCCGCCCACCAGGATCGGCCAGCTGCCCTCGGCGAGCAGCGCGTCGATCCGGGCGCGGGCGAGCCGCTGGTACTCGGCGACGCTGGCCGTGACGGTCACGTCCCATATGTCCAGGAGGTGGTGCGGGATCCCACCGCGTTCCTCGGGCGTCAGCTTGGCGGTGCCGATGTCCATCCCTCGGTACAACTGCATGGAGTCGGCGTTGACGACCTCGCCTCCGAGGCGTTGGGCAAGGAAAACGCCCAGATCGGACTTTCCTGCCGCGGTCGGTCCGACGACGGCGATGACCCGGGGGGCGGGCGGTGCGCTTCTCACCGTCCCAGTCTCGCAAACCTCCGGGCCTGTCCTCGAACGAGTTAAGTGACGGCACGAGTCCGGGGTCGTTGCCTGTTGCGAGGTTCCAGCCGCCGGTTTTCGAGGACCGGTGACCCGGGCGACGCAATGGGACGCACCGGGCAACGCGGGATTTCGCCCTCACGAGTAACGTATGGAGTGGATATGGGCGTTTTTGCACGGCTTCTCCGGAGGTCGAAGGCTACGGAGGAGGCGTCAACCGCTGAGGTGCAGGCCGACACACTGACGGCCGAGACCGAGGCGGAGGTGGCGGAAGAGGCGAAGGGTTCGTCCGAGACCGAGGACGAGGCGACGGCGGAGACCGCCGGTGCCGCCACCACGGAGGACGTGGAGATCCCCAAGCAGCAGACCGCCGAGAAGGCTGCCGACAACGAGGCCGGCGAGGGCGCCCGCAAGTAACTGCCCCTCGAGGGAAGGCGGACCATGGGTCTCCTGGACAATCTCAAAGCCAAGCTGGCGCCTGCCAAGGACAAGGTCTCGGACCTCGCGCAGCAGCACGGCGACAAGGTCAGTCATGGTCTCGACAAGGCCGCGAAGGTCGTCGACGAAAAGACCAAGCACAAGTACAGCGACAAGATCCAGACAGGCACGGGCAAGGCGAAGGGCGCCATGGACCGCCTCGCGCACAAGGACAGCAACGGCGCCACACCTCCGCCGGACGCGCCGTCCCCGCCTACGGCTTCCTGAACACAGCGCACATCGCCGGACGGCCGAGGAGCACTCAGGGCTCCCGGCCGTCCGCCGCGTTCGGGGCGGGGTGGCCGGGGGCCGGTTTCCCGGCGGAGGCGGCTTCCCGGCGGAGGCGGCTTCCCGGCGGAGGCGGCTTCCGGGCAGAGGCGACTTCCCGACGGGGGGCGAGGATCGCAGCCCGTCGGCCGCAGCAGCCAGTGAGTTGGCGCCGGAGTGCGCCGCAGCGGCTCAGTCGCAGCGGCTCAAGAGACTCCAGGCCACGCATGCCGCGAAGGGCCGCGCCTCCCGGGCGGCCACGACGCGGAGGTCGGCGACTACGCCAAGCGCGTCCCGGCACCAGTCACCCGGACGGCCTCAAGCACCACCGTGCTCAGGGACGCCCCCTGAACCACCACGCCAAGCCCCCGAAGCCGCCCCAGACAGCCTTCAGGACCAGGCCGCCACCAGATACCCCACCCCGTACGGCGCGTCCTCGTACAGCAGTGCGCCGCCGAGCCCCGCACCCTCCGCCGCGCCCGCGAGGACCTGCCAGGGGGCCCGCCCGGAGACCTTCAGCTCCTGCGCCAGCTCCGCGTCCAGCGCTTTGAGGGCCGGCACGTCCGCCGCCTCCAGCGCACGCGCGACCCCCGCGTCGAAGCCCGCCGCGCGCTCGTCGAGATAGCCGGGCGCCTTGAGCGTCCGGCAGGCGCTGGCGTCGCCCATCACCAGCAGTGCCACCCGCCCGGCCCGCGCGCCGATGCTCTCCCCGACTTGAATACACCGCTCGGCCTCGAGAGGTTCCCCCACACCGAGACCCTCGACCGGGGCATCGGACCAGCCCGTGCGCTCGAGCAGCCACGCGGCGACGGCGAGCGAGGCCGGAAGCTCACGCTCAGAAACGCCCGGGTCCGACGCCCCACTTCCCAGGCGTACGTTTCCCAGGCGTACGTCGAGATCCACGCCGAACCCGCGGAACGAGCCCCCGGTGCCCTCAAGGTGCGGACCGCGCCCGTTCTGTTCGGCGGGGCCCACGACGACCAGCAGGTCGGGGCGGGAGGCGGCGAGCACGCCCAGCGCGTCCGTACAGGCGGCGCGCGCGGCGTCCAGCTCGGGCGCCGCACCGGCGGCGACGTCCGGGACGAGCAGCGGCGGACAGGGGCAGACTGCGGCGGCTACAAGCATGATCGGCAGCGTAGCCCCGCTCGGCGGCGGAACGTCACTCCTGGATCAGTACGTCGTCACCTGGACCCATTCCCGGCAAGCGACGGAGTCAGTCGCAGCCGCACCCGCTGCTCGCCGCGACCGGCAGCGGCTCGGGCGCGCCGATCTTCGGCAGGCCGAGCATGACGCCCGCCGGCTTCGCGGCCGCGGCGGCGTTGCGCTTCTCCCACGCGTCCCCCGCGCGCGTGCGGCGCACGTTCAGGACGGCGCCCTCGGCGAGGAGGTGGTGCGGGGCGGCGTAGGTGATCTCGACGGTGACGACGTCGCCGGGGCGCACGTCCTCGTCGGGCTTGGTGAAGTGGACCAGGCGGTTGTCGGGGGCGCGGCCGGAGAGGCGGTGTGTGGCGCCGTCCTTGCGGCCCTCGCCCTCGGCGACCATCAGCTCCAGGGTGCGGCCGACCTGCTTCTTGTTCTCGTCCCAGGAGATCTCCTCCTGGAGGGCGACGAGACGCTCGTAGCGCTCCTGGACGACCTTCTTGGGGATCTGCCCCTCCATGGTGGCCGCCGGCGTTCCGGGGCGCTTGGAGTACTGGAACGTGAACGCCTGCGCGAAGCGGGCCTCGCGGACCGCGTGCAGGGTCTGCTCGAAGTCCTCCTCGGTCTCGCCGGGGAAGCCCACGATGATGTCGGTGGTGATCGCCGCGTGCGGGATACCGGCCCGTACCTTCTCGATGATCCCCAGGTAGCGCTCCTGGCGGTACGAGCGGCGCATCGCCTTCAGGACCGTGTCCGAGCCGGACTGCATCGGCATGTGCAGCTGCGGCATGACGTTCGGCGTCTCGGCCATCGCGGCGATCACGTCGTCCGTGAAGTCGCGCGGGTGCGGCGAGGTGAAGCGCACCCGCTCCAGGCCCTCGATCCTGCCGCAGGCGCGGAGCAGCTTGCTGAAGGCCTCGCGGTCGCCGATGTCGCTGCCGTAAGCGTTTACGTTCTGCCCGAGCAGCGTGATCTCCGAGACGCCCTCGCCGACCAGTGCCTCGATCTCGGCCAGGATGTCGCCGGTCCTGCGGTCCTTCTCCTTGCCGCGCAGCGCCGGGACGATGCAGAAGGTACAGGTGTTGTTGCACCCGACGGAGATGGAGACCCAGGCGGCGTACGCGCTCTCGCGGCGGGTCGGCAGCGTCGAGGGGAACGCCTCAAGGGACTCGGCGATCTCGACCTGCGCCTCTTCCTGCACGCGGGCGCGCTCCAGGAGGACCGGCAGCTTGCCGATGTTGTGCGTCCCGAAGACGACGTCCACCCAGGGAGCACGCTTCACGATGGTGTCGCGGTCCTTCTGGGCGAGACAGCCGCCGACGGCGATCTGCATGCCGGGGCGTTTCGTCTTCATCGGGGCGAGCCGGCCGAGGTTGCCGTACAGCCTGTTGTCGGCGTTCTCCCGTACCGCGCAGGTGTTGAAGACGACGACATCCGCGTCGCCGTCCGCGTCCTTGGGCGCGCGTACGTAACCGGCATCCTCCAAGAGGCCCGACAGGCGTTCGGAGTCATGGACGTTCATCTGGCACCCGTAAGTGCGCACTTCGTATGTCTTGGATTCCTGAACGTCCACTGCCTGGCTCCGGTCGCTGCTGCTCATGTGACAAGGGTAGGCGGTACCCGGAGTACCTCTTGTCTCCCTAGGCGTCAGCGGGCGTCCACCCCTGGCTCCGCAGGATCTCGGACACGTTCGGCGCTCTGTAGTGGTCCCCCTTGAGCACCTTGCCGTCGTCCCGGCGGGCGACGCGGCCGTCGGGGCCCAGCTTCGTCATGTTGGACCGGTGGATCTCGGCGATCACCGCGTCGAGGTCGATCCCGTGGACGAGTGCCGTGCCGTACGCCACGTACACGACGTCGGCGAGCTCGTGCGCCAGCCGGTCCAGGGGGCCCGTGACCGAGACCTCGGCGACTTCGGCGGCCTCCTCGGCAAGAAGTTCACCGCGATGCGCGGCGAGCTCCGGGGAGACCTCCGTCGGGACGGTGCGGGCGGCGAGACCGAAAGCCAGGTGGAATTCACGGACCAGGGAGGCGGGAGAGGCTTGCGTCGAGGGCTCCGTAGGGGAATGCATCAGGCGACCCTATCCAGGGGAGTCCGGAGAGGTTGTCCGCATCCGGCGGAGTCAGGAGAACCTGCCTGCACAATCACAGCTCGCCCTGCTGACGGGGTCCCGTCAACGCTGACGCCCCCTCCGCACCCCGCGAGCCCCGCCCTGGCCAGAACCGCGCCCGGACTGGCAGGATCGCGCGCATGTTCCAGGCACTCCCCCACATCGGCAGGCGCCGCGCGCTGTTCGGTTCGGCTGCCGGTTTCGTGGTCTTCGGGCTGCTGCTGTGGTGGCTGCTGCCGCTGGGCGAGGAGTCTCCTGGCGGGACGATCACGTTCAGCACGGGTACGCCGACCGGCGTCTACCAGAAGTACGGCGAGCTCCTTCAGGGCGCCCTCGCCAAGGACATGCCGCGTCTGGACGTACAGCTCCTGAACAGCGACGGCTCGCAGGAGAACGTCCGCCGTGTGGCCACGGGGTACGCCGACTTCACCGTCGCGGCGGCCGACGCGGTGGAGACGTACATGCTGCAGGACAAGCCGGGAGCGGACCAGCTGCGCAGCTGCGCCCGGCTCTACGACGACTATGTGCACCTGGTGGTCCCGCGCACGTCCTCCGTGCGGTCCGTGGCGGACCTGCGGGGCAAGAGGGTCGCCGTGGGACCGTCCGGCTCCGGGGTGCGGCTGATCGCGAATCATGTGCTCGAAGCGGCAGGGCTCGACCCGACGAAGGACGTAAAGCCGTTGGCCGAGGGCATCGGCACCATGCCGGGGCTGCTCAAACAGAAAAAGATCGACGCCTTCTTCTGGTCGGGCGGCCTTCCGACGAGTGCCGTGCTGGAGCTCTCCAAGAGCTACGACATCAGGCTGGTCCCGATAGGGAGCGACCTGATCAAGAAGCTGCACGAGCAGGGGGGCGCCTCCCGCTACTACCGGGCCGCGGTCATGCCCGCCGACGCCTACCCGAAGGCGCAGCTGGGCTCATCGGTGCAGACGGTGGCCGTGGCCAACCTGCTGGTGACGCGGGAGGACGCGGACGCGAAGCTCACCGAGGAGATCACCCGCACGGTGATCGACAGCCGCGACCGCATCGGCCGCAAGGTGCACGCGGCGCAGCTGGTGGACCTGCGGACGGCCATCTACACCGACCCGCTTCAGCTGCACGAGGGCGCGCGACGCTACTACCGGTCGGTCAAGCCCTAGCCGCGCCGTCCCCGCCGCCAGAACACAGCAGCCCCCTCAGAAGCTGGACCGCGACCTCGGCACCCGCACCGTCACCCGCAGGCCGTGCGGCTCGTGATGGTCGTACGCGATGGAGCCGCCGGCCGCCGCGAGCAGTGCGCGGGAGATGGACAGGCCCAGTCCCGAGCCCTTGATGTTCTGGTGCCTGGCGCTGCGCCAGAAGCGGTCGCCGATGCGGGCCAGGTCCTCGTCGCTGAGGCCAGGGCCGCCGTCGGTGACCACCACGGTCGAGAACTCGCCGTTCGAGGCGACCTTCACCTCGACGCTCTCCCCCTCCGGCGTGAACTTCAGCGCGTTGTCGATCACCGCGTCCAGGGCACTGGACAGCGTGACCGGGTCGGTCCAGGCGGTCGTGGCCGGGCAGGTGCCGACGAGCCGTACGCCCTTGCTCTCGGCGACCGGTCCCCACGCGGCCACACGCTCGGACGTGAGCTCGCCGATGTCGGTGAGCCGCAGGTCCGCCTCGGCATGCTCGGCGAGCGCCAGGTCGAGGAGGTCGTCGAGGACCTCGGCGAGGCGCTTGCCCTCGGTCTGGACCGAGGCGATCTCTTCATTGCCCTCGGGGAGTTCGAGGGCAAGCAGCTCGATACGCAGCAGCAGCGCCGAGAGCGGGTTGCGCAGCTGGTGCGAGGCGTCGGCGACGAAGGCGCGCTGCTGCTCCAGGACGTCCTCGACGTTGTCCGCCATCTCGTTGAACGACCGGGCCAGGCGCCGGAGTTCCGGCGGACCGCCGGCGGCCGCTACGCGGGACTTCAGGCGTCCGGTCGCGATGTCGTGGGTGGTGGCGTCGAGAACGCGTACCGGCCTGAGCACCCAGCCGGTGAGACGCAGCGCGGCGCCGAGGGCGAGGAGCATCGCGGCGACCTCGCCCGCGCCGATGATCAGCCAGCCGTGCAGGGTCCGCGAACGCATCTGCCCGGTGGGCGAGTCGGTGACGACGACGGCGACGACGTCACCGTCCTTGACGACCGGGGACGCGACGATGAGCCGGTGCCGTTGCCAGGGCCAGACCTGTTCGGGGTCGTGGCTGCGGCGGCTCCCGAGCGCCTCGTTGAAGGCGTCGCGCCCCTCGCCCGTCTCGGGCAGCAACCAGGTGTCGGGGGCGTTGGCCATGGGGTCGTCATCGCGGTAGAAGACGCCGGCCCGGATGCCGTACAGGCTGTGGTAGCGGGCGAGTTCCTTGCTCAGGGTCTCGCGGCGTTCGTCCGTGGTGCCGCCCGTCCCGGGACCGGTCGACGGGTCGGCGACGTACTGCGCGAGGGCCGCGAAGCGTGCCGTGTCGTCGATGCGGTCGACGACCACCCTCTGCTGCTGCGCGGCCGCGAGGCTCGCCGCGAGCGGGATGCCGAGCGCGAGCAGCACGGCGGCCATCAGGACGATGAGCAGCGGGAAAAGACGTGTGCGCACCCGTCCCCGCTACGCCGCAGGCGCGACGAGCCGGTACCCGACGCCGCGCACGGTCTCGATCAGCGCCGGCATGCGCAGTTTGGAGCGCAGGGACGCGACATGCACCTCCAGGGTGCGCCCGGTCCCCTCCCAACTGGTCCGCCACACCTCGCTGATGATCTGCTCCCTGCGGAACACCACGCCGGGCCGCTGGGCCAGGAGCGCGAGAAGGTCGAACTCCTTGCGGGTCAGTTGGACGATCAAACCGTCCACACTGACCTGACGGGTGGGCAGTTCGATGTGCACGGGACCGAGTCGCAGTCCGCTCTCGGCGGTGGCCGAGGCGTCGTCGGGGACGCTGCGCCGGCTGACGGCGTGGATACGTGCGAGCAACTCCCCCGTGTCGTACGGCTTCACTACGTAGTCGTCGGCTCCGAGGTTGAGACCGTGGATCCGGGAACGTACGTCGGCGCGCGCGGTGACCATGATCACCGGGGTGCTGGTCCGCTTGCGGATCTTGCCGCAGACCTCGTAGCCGTCCTGGTCCGGGAGGCCCAGGTCGAGCAGGACGACCCCGAAACCGTCACTCTCCGGCACCAGCGCCTGGAGCGCCTCCTCGCCGCTGCGGGCGTGCGTGACGTGGAAACCGTGCCGCGCCAGGACCGCGGACAGAGCGGCGGCGACATGGTTGTCGTCCTCGACGAGGAGCAGTCTCATGCCGGCCCCCTCCGGTTCATCGGTCGTACGGTCTCGGATCATCGGTCGTACGGTCTCGGACTGTAAAAGTACGGGCACGCGCGCGCGTGCACCCTCGCAGTCACGCCGATAGGTAAGGACGGCGTCAAGAGGGTTCGGGTTGCGTGCGGCTTCCGTTACCCAGCCGGTACGCCCCCGACGATGATCGTTACGTGGCGTGTCCACCCGCTATCGGATCGTTATGCTCAATTTCCCCTCAGATGTAATGACGCTGGTCGTACGGGGTCACTACTGTCCTCCCAAACCGCGAGGACGGAGCCAAAGAGCGATGACCGAAGTATCGGTGGCCAAGGACGCCGTGGCCGCGACCGAAGAACTGGTCGTCCTGAAGAGCGTCAACAAGCACTTCGGCGCGTTGCACGTTCTCCAGGACATCGACCTGACGATCACCCGTGGCGAGGTCGTCGTGGTCATCGGACCCTCCGGGTCCGGGAAGTCCACCCTGTGCCGCGCCATCAACCGCCTGGAGACGATCGACTCGGGCGCCATCTCGATCGACGGCAAACCGCTGCCCGCGGAGGGCAAGGCGCTGGCCCGGCTTCGGGCCGACGTCGGCATGGTCTTCCAGTCCTTCAACCTCTTCGCGCACAAGACGGTGCTCGAGAACGTGATGCTGGGCCAGATCAAGGTCCGCAAGGCCGACAAGAAGGTGGCCGAGGAGAAGGCCCGCGGACTGCTCGACCGCGTCGGCATCAGCACGCAGGCCGACAAGTACCCCGCGCAGCTCTCGGGCGGCCAGCAGCAGCGCGTCGCCATCGCGCGGGCGCTGGCGATGGACCCCAAGGTCATGCTCTTCGACGAGCCGACCTCGGCGCTCGACCCCGAGATGATCAACGAGGTCCTGGAGGTCATGCAGCAGCTCGCGCGCGACGGCATGACCATGATCGTCGTCACCCATGAGATGGGCTTCGCTCGTTCGGCTGCGAACCGAGTGGTGTTCATGGCCGACGGACGCATCGTCGAAGAAGCTGTGCCGGACCAGTTCTTCAGCAATCCCCGCAGCGACCGTGCCAAGGACTTCCTGTCGAAGATCCTGCACCACTGATCGTCTGTCGTACCTCTCCGTCACCGACGGCCCGCATCCGTCTTCATCCCAAAGGATGTTCACCATGAAGCTCCGCAAGGTCACCGCCGCCTCGGCCGCCGTGCTCGCCCTCGCTCTGTCCGCGACGGCGTGTGGCTCCGACGACAAGGACGACGCCGGTTCCGGCTCCAGCGGCGGCGGCACGATCAAGGTCGGCATCAAGTACGACCAGCCCGGTCTCGGCCTCAAGGAGCCCGACGGTTCCTTCTCCGGCTTCGACGTGGACGTGGCGACGTACGTGGCCAAGGAACTCGGTTACGACGCCGACAAGATCGAGTTCGTCGAGACCAAGAGCGCCGACCGCGAGAACGCGATCGCCCGTGGCGACGTCAAGTTCATCGCGGCCACGTACTCGATCAACGACGAGCGCAAGGAGAAGGTCAACTTCGCCGGCCCCTACCTGCTGGCCCACCAGGACCTGCTCGTCAAGTCGGACTCCGACATCGCCAAGGGCACGGACCTCAACGGCAAGAAGCTGTGCTCCGTGACCGGCTCCACCTCGGCGCAGAACGTCAAGGCCGACATCGCCCCGAAGGCCCAGCTGAAGGAGCTCAGCGGCTACTCGGAGTGCATCGCCGCTCTGCAGAGCGGCGCAGTGGACGCGGTGACCACCGACGACTCGATCCTCGCGGGCTTCGCCGCGCAGGACAAGTACAAGGGCCAGTTCAAGCTCACCGGCCTCAAGCTGAGCAACGAGAACTACGGCATCGGCGTGAAGAAGGACGACACCGCGACCACGGACAAGATCAACGCCGCCCTGACGAAGATGGTCAGTGACGGTTCGTGGCAGAAGGCCGTCGACGCCAACTTCGGTCCGGCCGGCTACAAGAACGAGCCCGCGCCGAAGATCGGCAACATCGTCTCGTAACGCAAGGCTCCGGCCCAGCAACGCAGGGTTCCATGACGCGCCGCCGCCCGCAGCGATCAGGGCGGCGGCGCGCCATGCCCTCCACGTAAGCCACACACCCGGAAGCGCGGGAGATCGTGTTCGACTTTCTTGAAGGTTACGACGTCCTCGGGGCGTTCTGGATGACGGTGAAACTCACCGCCCTCTCCGCCCTCGGCTCCCTGGTCCTGGGCACCCTGCTGGCCGCCATGCGGGTCAGCCCGGTCCCGCTCATGCGCGGGTTCGGCACCGCCTACGTGAACATCGTCCGGAACATCCCCCTGACCGTCATCATCGTCTTCGCCTCGCTCGGCCTCGCCGACATCTTCGGCGTGACGATGGGAGCGCCCGACGATTTCAAGGTCCAGGGCTTCCGCCTTGCCGTGCTCGGTCTGGCCGGCTACCACGCCGCGTTCGTCTGCGAGGCGCTGCGCTCCGGCATCAACACCGTGCCCCCCGGACAGGCCGAGGCGGCACGCGCCATCGGGCTGAGCTTCAGTCAGGTCCTGCGGCTCATCGTCCTTCCGCAGGCCTTCCGTTCGGTCATCGGCCCACTGGCCAACGTACTGATCGCGCTGACCAAGAACACCACGGTGGCGGCCGCGATCGGCGTCGCCGAGGCGGCCTATCTGATGAAGGAAATGATCGAGAACGAGGCCCAGACGATCGCCATCGGTGCCGTGTTCGCCTTCGGGTTCGTGGTACTGACCCTGCCGACCGGCCTCCTCCTCGGCTGGCTGAGCAAGCGACTGGCGGTGAAGCGATGACCTCGGTGCTCTACGACACCCCGGGTCCCCGCGCCAAGCGGCGCAATGTGATCTTCTCTGTGGTCTTCTTCGTCCTGCTTGCCCTCTTCCTGTGGTGGATCTGGAAGACCATGGACGACAAGGGCCAGCTGAAGTGGGACCTGTGGGAACCGTTCACCACGTCGCAGGCCTGGACGACATACCTGCTGCCGGGCCTGGCCAACACGCTGAAGGCCGCTGCGATCTCCATGGTGATCGCCCTTCCGTTGGGCGCGTTCTTCGGCATCGCACGCCTCTCCGATCACCGATGGGTGAGGGGCGCGGCCAGCACGGTGGTCGAGTTCTTCCGGTCGATCCCGGTGCTGCTGCTGATGCTGTTCGCCAACGAGTTCTACGTCCGCTCCACGGACATCGGAAGCGAAGAGCGGCCTCTCTACGCGGTCGTCACCGGCCTGGTGCTCTACAACGCCTCGGTCCTCGCCGAGATCGTGCGAGCGGGCATCCTCTCCCTGCCCAAGGGGCAGTCCGAGGCCGCCATGGCGGTCGGTCTGCGCAAGGGCCAGACGATGACCAACATCCTGCTGCCGCAGGCGGTCACCGCGATGCTTCCGGCCATCGTCAGCCAGCTCGTCGTCATCGTGAAGGACACCGCACTGGGCGGCGTGATGCTCGGGTTCACCGAGCTGCTCAACTCGCGCAGCACGCTGGCGGCCAACTACGCCAACGTCATCCCCAGCTTCATCGTGGTCGCGGTCATCTTCATCATCGTGAACTTCATCCTCACCAGCTTCGCCAGTTGGCTGGAGGGCAGGCTGCGGCGCAGCAAGAAGGGCACGGGCGTGGTCCTCGGCGAGGATGCGGTGGAGATCAACCCCGCTGCGGTGGGGGGCGGCTTCGGGACCGGTGGCGAGGGTGGCGGCCCGAGCGGCTTCACCTTCACCGACAAACCACCCCGATGATCTGATGCACAGTCAAGTGGCTTGAGCGACAGGGAGGCAGTGGCGTGATCGCCACTGCCTCCGTCACTTGACGCAAGCACCGGCAATAGGTTGCATACGTTCTGTGATCGTGCACCCCGCTCCAACTGCCTGTTCCCGTACGTCCCTCAGGGCATCGCTCCGGGCAGGGGGCACCGCGCCATGGACCCGGTGATCATCGTCGGAGCGGGGCCCGTGGGGCTCACGCTCGCCCTTGCGCTCGCCCGCCAGGAGGTCCCCTCCGTGGTCCTCGACGAAGGGCCCGGCAAGGACGAACAGCGGCCCGCGCGGACGGTCGTTCTGCGCGAGGACACAGCCGCGCTGATCGAGCGGCTGACGGGTTTCCCCCTCTCCGAGGCCGGTTTCCGTTGGGCCGGATGGCGGTCGATGCGGCGCAAGCAGGTGATGCGCGAGGTCAGGTTCGGTTCAGGGGGTTCCGAAGACTCCGGGGGCTCGGACGGCCCGAGCCGCGCGGCAGGCCCTGCTGCTTCCGCCGTTCCGGGTGACGCCGCGCCGTTCTCCGCCCCCCTGCACCTCGCCCAGCACGTCCTGACCACCGCCCTGCGCGGGGCCCTCGCGGGCGAGCGGCTCGTCAAGATCGCCACGAGCAGCCGCCTCGACTCCGTCGAGCAGGAGACGTCGGGCGTCACCGCGCACACCCGCGGCCCCAAGGGCACATGGTGGCGCGGCAGTTACCTCGTCGGCTGCGACGGGCCACGCTCGACGGTGCGCAAACTCCAGGACATCCGCTTCCCGGGCCGTACGGCCGTCGAACGACACGCCGTGGCGGCGCTGCGTACGGAACTTCCGTGGCCCGGCGAAGCGTTGTTGCACCGTATGCCGCCGTGGCGGACGTCGGGCCCTTCGGCCGGGGAGGTGACCGCCCGCCCCCTCGCCGACGGCGTGTGGCGACTGGACTGGCTGCTGCCCCCGGGAAAGGACCTGGTCACGCCTGATCTGCTGGTCGCGCGTATCCGGGAGACCCTCGGCGGTTGGAGCGGCGGCTCCACACCTCCGTACGAGCTGCTCGACACCGGAGTCCACACCGTCCACCACCGACTCGCCCGCCGGTGGCGGTCCGGCCGTGTCTTCCTCGCCGGGGACGCCGCGCACCTGCTCGGCGCACTCGGCACCCAGGGCCTGGACGAGGGGCTGCGGGACGCCGACAACCTCGCCTGGAAACTGGCGCTGGCCTGGCACCACGGCCCGCACGAGACGCTGCTCGACAGCTACCAGGCCGAGCGGCGCGCGGTCGTCGCGGCCCGGCTGCGCGCCGCCGACCAGTCGCTGCCGCTGCTGCGCGGCGGCGGAGGGCTGCGCTCGTACGTCCCCGGATCCGCCCGGGGACACGACACGCTACTCACGGACGGTCACCTGGGGCGCGGCCCGCTGGGTGCGCCGGGGGCGTACGCCGATTCGCCGCTCGCGCCTCCGCACGCCGAGTCGGGGACGCCCGTGGACACTGCGCCCGGTGCGCCGGTCGTCGACGTGCGGGTGACGGCGGAGGACGGTTCGTTCGTACCGCTGCGGGAGCGGCTCGGGCGTGGGGCGCTGCTTGTGGTGCTGATCGCGCCCGGTACCGGCGTGTGGGAGCGCAAGCACTGGGTGACGGCCGGAATCATGCCCCGGCTCGCAGCTGCCGTGACCGCGCTGCCGCACCCGGCCGAGCTGCTGGTCGCGGAGAGCTACCCCGGTGCGGCGGCGCACACCGTGCTGCTCATCCGCCCCGACGGGCACCTGGTCACCGCGTTGAGCGGGGTGCGTCCGGCCGATCTGTACGCGGCGGCCGAGGCGACACTGGGCGGAGCGGCGAAGGCGGAGGCGACGGCCAGTACCAGCTGATCCGGCGGTCGCTCGAGCCTCGCTTGAGCGACCGTGGACCAGGGGTCCACATAGTGACTGTCAGTTGACCCTCCCCCACCTCCATGGTGTACTCCGGATCGTGACCGATACCTGTGTGCACCTGTGGCGGAGGGTCCATATGGACCTGGTCCGCTACGCGGGCTGCATCTGTCACCCGTCCTGCTGATTCGCATCCTTCTTCCCGCGTGAGCCGCCTCTGCATGGCCGCGGGCTCCAAGCGAAACCTTCAGGACGGTACGCGTGTCTGTGTCACCCTCTGTTTCCGCGCCTTCCGCGCCCTCACAAACTCCCACCCAGGCCGAGCTGCTCGACTTCGTGCGCCGTAGTGCCGCCGACGCCGAGCTGATCGCCTCGCTCCCACTCGATCCCGAGGGCCGCACCTGGGTGCGTCTCGAAGGCCCCGGGGGCAGCGAGGCCTGGCTGATCGGCTGGCCGCCAGGTACCGGAACCGGCTGGCACGACCACGCCGACTCGGTCGGCGCCTTCCTCACCGCGTCGGGCGAACTCAAGGAGTACTCGCTCGCCGCTCGACTGCCCACCGACGGCTGGAAGACCCTCGAACTCACCGAAGGGGTGGACCGCGAGCGGCGGTTGACGGCCGGCAAGGGCCGCTCCTTCGGCCGCCACCATGTGCACGAGGTGCTCAACGAATCCACCGAGGAGCACGCGATCTCGGTCCACGCCTACTACCCGCCCCTGCCGCGGATCCGCCGCTACAGCCGTACGGGCCAGGTGCTGCGCCTGGAGCAGGTCGAGCGCCCGGAGGACTGGCAGTGACCGCCCAACACCCGGTGGGAGTGGACGAGTTGCTGGACCGGGTCCGCGAGGGACTCGACCGTGTGGAGGCCAAGGAGGCGTACGACGCCGGACAGGCCGGCGAGGCCCTCCTGGTCGACATCCGGTACGCCGCCCTGCGCGAGCGCGACGGCCTGATCCCCGGCGCCCTCGTCGTCGAGCGCAACGAACTGGAGTGGCGGCTCGACCCCCAGGGAAGTCACCGCGCCCCGGAGGCCACGAGCCACGACCTACGGGTCGTGGTGGTGTGCAACGAGGGGTACGCGTCGAGCCTCGCGGCCGTGTCCCTGCGGCAGTTGGGACTGCACCGGGCGACCGACCTGGTCGGAGGCTTCCAGGCGTGGAAGGCGGCCGGGTTTCCGGTGAAGGAGTAACGGCCCAGGCAGTACGCCGATGTGGGCGCCCCCTGATGTAAGGGGCGCCCACCATTGCGTACTGCCCCTTACTCCTTGGCCGTGGCCACAGTGACGGGGCGGGGCGCGAGCGCCACTCGGCCGGGCAACGCGGTGGCGACGAGGGCAAGCAGCCCGGCGACGGCGACAACCACGGCGTACACCAGAGGGGTGACCGCCGGAGCCGCGCCACCCGTCATGCCGATGCTGAAGGCGGTCAGGACGGCGAGCGCGATTCCGCTGCCGAGGGCGGTGGCGAGCAGCAGGACCGAGAGGGTCTCCGTGCGCAGCATTCGCAGCACCTGACGGCGGGTCGCTCCGGCGAGGCGGAGCATCGCGAACTCGCGGACACGCTCGGAGACGGACATCGCGAGCGTGTTGACGACGGCGATGGCGGTGAAGGCCAGAACCAGGCCCATGGCGAGGTAGTTGACCTCGGCGTTCGCCTGCTGCCGCTCGGCCTGGATCGAGTCGGCGGCGGCCGGCGCAAGAACTTCGACACCCGGGAACTCACGCAGCGTAGTCGCGAGTTGTGTCTGTGTACGGGCGGTGCTGACGAGGACGGAGGTGGCGAGCGGGTTGTCCACGTGGCGGGCGATCAGGTCATGGGCGAGGGTGAGGTCTCCGAAGCCGAGGCCCTTGGCGTAGACGGCGGCGACGGTGAGCGTGGCCGGCGTGCCGTCGCCGAGGGTGAGTTTCAGGGTGCTTCCCGGCTTCAAGTGGAGCTGGTCGGCCGCGAGTTCACTGACGGCGACGGTGTTGCTCTTCAGGTGGTTCAGGGAGCCCGCGGTGACGTCCGGGTCCCAGGTGCGGGCGAGGCCACCGGGTGTGACGCCTTGGGCCGCGTACTTGTCGAGGCCCACGCGGACGGTCGTGCGGACCACTTCGGTGACGATGTCGTCGTGTGTACGCAGCTGCCGTGCGGCTTCGGCCGGGACTCCGGGCCCCTGGGCGGCCAGCACCCAATCGGCGCGGATTCCTTCGCGGGCCTGAGCGCGGGCGGCGTCGCCCAGGGTCGGCTGGACGAAGAGAACCGTGCAGGTCATACCGATGAGGAGGGTGAGCGGAGTGACGACGGAGGCCATGCGGGCGGCGTTGCCGCGGAGGTTGGCGCGCGCGAGCCTGCCGCCCGGACCGCTCAGCCGCAGCGGGCCCGCAAGGATGGCCGCGGCTGCCCGGACCAGGAGCGGTCCCAGCAGCGCGACTGCGGTGGCGAGGACCACAACGGCCAGGAAGGTCACGGGCGTTGAGGCAGGCTCGGTGCGCAGGAAGCTGAGGACGACGATGAGGACGGTGCCCCCGGCCAGCAGCGCGAGACCGGCGAGGATACGACCCCACGCGGGGCGGGTGCGCTCGGTCCGGGCTTCGGCGAGCGCTTCGGCCGGACGGATCCGGGTGATACGGCGTGACGAGATACGAGCGGCGGCCCAGGCCCCCAGAAGCGTCGCGATGATCGCGGCGAAGAACGGGAAGACGCTGACGGTGTGCTGAAGGGTGGCGGGGACGGCGCCCATGGCCACGAACCTGCTGTGCAGCCAGCTCCCCAACGGCAGCCCGGCAAGTGCGCCTGCCGTACCTGCGGCGGCCCCGACGATCAGGGCCTCACGGCCGAGGAGTGTGCGGATCTGACCCTGTGTGGCGGCGATGGCGCGCAGCAGGGCGAGTTCACGGTGACGCTGCTGCACGGAGAGCGCGAAGGTGCCGACGACCACCAGTACGGCCACGAGCAGCGAGGTGCCACCCATCGCGCCGCCCATGCTGATCAGCCTCGTGCGGGCTGCGGCCGCGTCCAGGAACTCGACCGGACCACGCTCGTCACCCGCGCTGACCTGCGCGGTCGTGCCGTTCAACGCCTTGGTGACGGCCTGTTCAAGGGTGGCCGTGTCGGTGCCCTTGGCAGGCAGCACGCCGAAGGCGGTCACCTGGCCGGGGTGAGCGGCGAGGCGACGGGCTTCGGCGGTGGAGAAGAAGAGGGAGGTCTGGTGGCGTACGGCCTTGGTGGGCGCGGCGATTCCGGTGACACGGTAGGAGCGCGGGGACTGCGTGGACTGGACCGTGAGCCGGTCGCCGGGCTTGAGGTGGGCGCGCTCGGCGAGGTAGCGGTCGACGACGAGGTCGCCGTCGGCCTGGGGTGCGGTGCCGGTGGTCAGCGTGTACGGGGTCAGCGCGGCGGAGTCCCAGGCGTGACCGTAGGCGGGCCGGCTCTTCTCGACCGTCCCGGTGGGTGTCAACGGCTGGGCGAGGAAGGTCAGTTCGGGGACGACTCGGTCCACGCCCGCGACCCCGCTGAGCCGTGCGGCGAGGTCGTCCGGGAGCCAGGCCCGTTCGGCGATCGGCTTGGCCTTGTGTTTGACCTTGGTCTTGCCCTTCTTCTGCTTGACGGTGGTCTGGTGGACGTTCTGGTCGGCGGAGACCACTACGGGGGCGGCGGCATAGCGTTCGGTGCCGATCGTGCCGCGCAGACCCGTTTCAAGGAGGGTGCCGCAGGCGGTGATGAGGGCGGCCGCGCACATCAGGGCGAGGAAGGCGCCGAGGAAGCCGCCTTTGCGGGCTCGGACGGTCTTGAGTGCGTAGCGCAGCATCATGAGGGGTCGCTCTCTGTTCTGTTGTGGGGTTCCGGGTGGCTCGCGGGCGCGGCGTCCGGCGCCGGGAAGGCCAGGAAGCGGGTGAGCACGGTGCGGGCGCCGGGCGGTGTGTCGCCCTCGGGGCGCTTGTAGCGGTTGAGGAGAGCGATGTACTCCTCGAAGAACGCGCGGAGTTCGGGGAGGGTCAGCCGGATGCTGCCGCGCGAGTACGGGAAGGCATCGGCCCAGGGATCGCCGCCCGCGTCCGTCTGGGACTGCGCCTGCGCCTGCAGCTGCAACTGCTCGAAGAGTTCGAGGTCGGCGGCGTACGCGTGGTGGTTCAACTCGTCCATGACGAGCCGCATCTCGGGACTCTGACGACTGCGCGGCGGGAAGCGTCGGTCACCGGGGACAGCCCGCCACCAGCGCTCCCGGCCATGGCCGGTCGCCTCGGTCTGCTCCTCGACGAAGCCGTACCGGGCGAGTTCACGCAGGTGGTAGCTGGTGGCTCCGGTGTTGAGTCCGAGCGCCCGCGCCAACGTCGCCGAGGTGGCGGGACCGTGCACGGTGAGGTGCTGGAGCATGCGCTGCCGACGCGGTTGCGCAAGGGCCTTGAGCGTGGCGAGGTCGGAGAGCTCCGTGGACGTGTGCGGCGCCTTGGCCGTCCGCCCCTCCGGGGAGTCCGTCGCGCCGGGTTCCTGTGCCATGGGTACACAGTTGTCTGTGCACAGGTACCTGTGCAGTGCGGCGACCCGGCGTCTTCAAGCGGGGGTTAACCCCACCAGCTCGGAACCCGGGGTCCGCCGGTGGCGCGAGGCGCCGGAACTGGACGGAGGCACCCGACGGTCCGGCCCAGTTCCGGCGCTACGTCGTCACCGGGTCACCGGGTCACCGGGTCACCGGGTCACCGCGTCACCGGGTCACCGCGTCACCGGGTCACCGCGTCACCGCGTCACCGCGTCACCGCGTCACCGGGAAGCGAACCGCCGGGGTAGTCCGAGCCGCCCGGAATTCGGATTACTCAGCGGCGATCCGACTCACCCCAGCAACTCCGAGCCCCGCATGGCTCCAGAACCGAACCCCCCAGGGTCAGAACCCCTCGTCCCCAAGACCTTCCGTGTCCTCGCCCTCTTCCTCCAGCGCCCGGCGAACCACTCTCAGGGCCATCCCCTCGGGATAGCCCTTGCGGGCGAGCATGCCCGCTAGGCGCCGCAGCCGCTTGTCCCGGTCGAGGCCGCGTGTGGCACGCAGCTTGCGGGCGACCAGCTCGCGCGCGGTCGCCTCCTCCTGCTCGGAGTCGAGCTGCCCGACGGCCTCGTCGATCAGCGTCGCGTCCACGCCCTTGGTACGCAACTCCTGCACGAGCGCCCGTCTGGCCAGGCCCCGACCGTGATGCCGGGACTCCACCCAGGCGTCCGCGAAGGCGCTGTCGTTGATCAGGCCGACCTCCTCGTACCGTGACAGCACCTCGTTCGCCACGTCGTCGGGGATCTCGCGCTTGCGCAGCGCGTCCGCGAGCTGTTTCCGCGTGCGCGGGGTCCCGGTGAGCAGGCGCAGACAGATCGCCCGCGCCCGCTCAGCCGGGTCCCCTGGGGACTCCCCCTTCTCGGCCCTCGACGAGGAAGGGGCGCCTCCGTCCTGTGGGTCGCCGGACGACTCACCGAAACCGGCACGTCTCCGACGCCCTCGTCCACCGCGCGGCCCGCCGTCACCGCGCCGACCGCCGCCCCGGCGCGAGCCACCGCCGGGCGAACCCTCGCCCCAGGGCAGGCCTTCGCCGCCCCGCGAGCCGCTCTCCGGCGACGACCCCCCGCCGTCCGGGTCACCGCCGTAGAACCCGCCGGCGCCAGACGTCCCAGCGCCGCCGTACGCCCCGTCACCGCCATACGCTCTGTCGCCGTCTCCGGCCGAGCCGCCCCTGCCCCCGTCGTACCCCTGCCCCTGCCCCTCCGGGGCAGCAGGGTAGGCGTACTCGGCCCAGTCGGTTCGTCGCGTCATGGGCTAGCTCTTGGCCGCCGCGGTCTTGGGCTTGGCGGCCTTGGTCGCCGGAGCAGGCACCGTCTTCGCCGCCTCGTCCGAAGCGACCGTGACCGCCGCGTCCGCGCCGGGCTCGGCGGTGGGCTTCTCCGGCTTCACGCCGACACCCAGCTTCTCCAGGATCTTCTTCTCGATCTCGTTGGCGAGATCGGGGTTGTCCTTGAGGAAGTTGCGCGCGTTCTCCTTGCCCTGGCCGAGCTGGTCGCCCTCGTACGTGTACCAGGCGCCGGCCTTGCGGACGAAGCCGTTCTCCACGCCCATGTCGATCAGGCCGCCCTCGCGGCTGATGCCGTGGCCGTAGAGGATGTCGAACTCGGCCTGCTTGAAGGGCGGCGCGACCTTGTTCTTGACGACCTTGACGCGAGTACGGTTGCCGACCGCGTCCGTGCCGTCCTTGAGGGTCTCGATGCGGCGGATGTCGAGTCGCACCGAGGCGTAGAACTTCAGTGCGCGGCCACCGGTCGTGGTCTCCGGGGAGCCGAACATCACGCCGATCTTCTCGCGGAGCTGGTTGATGAAGATCGCGGTGGTCCCGGACTGGTGGAGCGCGCCTGTGATCTTGCGGAGCGCCTGGCTCATCAGGCGGGCCTGCAGACCCACGTGCGAGTCACCCATCTCGCCCTCGATCTCCGCGCGCGGCACCAGGGCTGCAACGGAGTCGATGACGATCAGGTCGAGTGCACCGGAGCGGACCAGCATGTCCACGATCTCGAGAGCCTGCTCGCCGTTGTCCGGCTGCGACAGGATCAGGTTGTCGATGTCGACGCCGAGCTTCTTCGCGTACTCGGGGTCGAGGGCGTGCTCGGCGTCCACGAAGGCCACCTGGCCGCCCGCCTTCTGCGCGTTCGCCACCGCGTGCAGAGTCAGCGTTGTCTTACCGGAGGACTCCGGTCCGTACACCTCCACCACTCGGCCGCGCGGCAGTCCGCCGACGCCGAGGGCGACGTCGAGGGCGGTCGACCCGGTGGGGATGACCTCGATGGGCTCATTCGGCCGCTCGCCCAGACGCATCACTGCGCCCTTGCCGAATTGCCGTTCAATCTGTGCGAGTGCGGCGTCCAACGCCTTCTCGCGGTCGGTTCCTGCCATGGGTTCCACCCGATTTACTTGAGTCGATCGCTTCACGTCAAAGACGCTAACGCCTGCCACTGACAATGCGCCCCGACGCCCGTCCGACCTGTGGATAACTCGGGCACATCTCCGTGAAAACCCTGCCGAAATCCCCGTCGAAAACCCGGCCGGAGATTCCATGAGAATGGATGTTCGATTTTGGTGTCAAGCGCACCACGCGGCATCACCAAGAGTTCACCGGCACTCCCACACCGGCTGGATCCCGGGCCTCGCACCTCACCCGGGCATCCGGCGTGCACAGCGGCCCGCTGCTACGCGAAGGCCGTCGCGGGAGCCGGATTCCTGGCTGTGCTCACCTGGTGAACAAGCGCCGCATGCGCGCGAAGAGGGGGCTCGAGCCCCGTTCCCGGTGACCGTGCACCCGCGGGTCGTCCGTGACGTCGTACCGCTTCACATAGGCGCCCAGGAAGGCCTGCAGTGTGGCGACCGCGGGGATGGCGATCAGCGCGCCCACCGCACCGAGGAGCGCGGTGCCCGCGACGACCGACCCGAAGGCGACCGCGGGGTGGATGTCGACGGTCTTCGCGGTCAGCTTGGGCTGCAGCACGTAGTTCTCGAACTGCTGGTAGATCACGACGAAGATCAGCACCCACAGCGCGTACCAGGGGTCGACCGTGAAGGCGATCAGCATCGGCAGGGCGCCCGCGAGATAGGTACCGATGGTGGGGATGAACTGCGAGACCAGGCCCACCCAGACGGCGAGCACGGGCGCGTAGGGCACGCCCAGGGATTCCAGCAGGATGTAGTGCGCGACCCCCGAGATGAGCGCCATCAGACCGCGTGAGTACAGATAGCCGCCGGTCTTGTCCACGGCGATCTCCCACGCACGCAGGACCTCTGCCTGCCGCGCGGGCGGCAGTACGGAGCACAGCGCGCGGCGCAGCCTCGGCCCGTCCGCGGCGAAGTAGAAGGAGAACAGCGTGATCGTCAGCAGCTGGAAGAGTCCTCCGAGCACCTGGGTGGAGACGTCCAGGACACCGGTGGCGCTGTTCTGGACATAGTTGCGCAGCCAGTCGGAGCGGAGCAGGCCCTCCTGGACGTCGACCCGCTTCAGGTCGGTGTTGAAGTGCGCGTTGATCCAGTTGATGACGGAGTCGAGGTAGTTCGGAAAGTCCTCGACGATCTTGATGATCTGGCCCGCGAGCATGGAGCCGAGCAGCGTGACGAATCCGGCGGCGAAGATCAACAGGCCGAGGAAGACCAGGAAGGTGGCCAGCCCCCTGCGCATGCCGTACGAGGCCATCCGGCTCACCGCGGGCTCGATGGCGAGCGCCAGGAAGAACGCGATGAGGATGTTGATCAGCAAGCCGGTGAGCTCGTGGAACGCCCAACTGCCCAACTGGAACACGGCGATGAGCGCGAGGGCGAGCACCATGGCGCGCGGCAGCCAGCGCGGCATGCGCCCGCCCTGCGCGGCGGCGTCCCCGGCCGGGGGGCCGGAGGGCGGCGTCGTGCCGAACGGTGATGCCTGCTGGGCGACCTGAGCGGTCTCGTCTGTCGGGGCCACGGAGCAAGTCTCGCCCACGCCACCGACAATCGGGTGCCCGCCCCGGATCTTCGTGCCCCGTCAGCGGTTTTCGTACGGAACGTCCGCGGCCGCGCACACCACGCGCCACACGTCCTTGGCCTCCCAGCCGGTGTTGAGCGCCTCGTGAACGGTCCGCCCGCCCAGCTCCGTCATCACGTGATCGCGCGCGAAGGTGTCGGCGTACTCCGTACCGAAGTGATCCGCCATCCGCTGCCAGAAGACCGTCAACCGCATGACTCCAGTATCCCGCTCCTGAGGGTGGGCCCGAGCCGGGGACCGCTTGTGGAGACCGCTTTCCGTCCTACGGTCTGACCCATGGCCGAATCCGGAGCATCCCCACTCCCCCCGACGCCCCCGGCGCACTCCCCGCTCTCGCGCGCCGAGCACTTCGTCTGGCTCACGGCGCGCGTGCTGGAGCAGCGCCGCTTCGAGTACCACTTCCTGAACAGCGATGTCGGCGGCGCGGATGCGGTGGAGACCGCGCTGGCCGCCTACCGCAATGACGACGACGGCTACGGTCACGCGCTGGAACCCGATCTGCGCGGCCCGGTGAGCCAGCCGTTGCACACCGGGCACGCGCTGCGCGTGCTCGACTCGATCGGGCGCTGCGGCGGACAGCGCGTGGAGCGTATGTGCCGCTATCTGACCTCCGTCTCGACGCCGGACGGCGCACTGCCGGCGATCCATCCCAGCCAGCGCGGCTATCCGACGGCTCCCTTCGTGCCGGTCGTCGACAACCCGCCGAGCGAACTCCTCGCCACCGGGCCCGTGGTGGGCCTGCTGCACCGCAACGAGGTGTGGCACGCCTGGCTGTTCCGGGCGACCGACTTCTGCTGGCAGGCGATCGAGTCCCTGGAGAAGTCCCACCCGTACGAGATCGAGGCCGCCGTGGCCTTCCTGGACTCCGCGCCCGACCGCCCGCGCGCGGAGGCGGCCGCCGACCGACTGGGCCGCCTGGTACGCGAACACCGGCTCGCGGCGCTGGACCCGGAGCGTCTCGACGCGTTCCCCGTGGCGCCCGGCTACGCGCCCGGTGAGCACCATTTCCCGCACGACTACGCGAAGACCCCGGGCTCACTCGCGCGCGCGTGGTTCACCGACGAGGAAATGACGCACTCACTCGACCACTTGGCGAACGAGCAGGAAGAGGACGGCGGCTGGCCGATCCGCTGGCGTCAGTGGGCGCCGGGCACCGCCCTGGAGTGCCGTCCCATCGTGACGATCGAGGCGCTGCGCACCCTGAGGGCGTACGGACGGTCCATCAGCTGACCTTGCGGGTGCCGTGACGGACTGCCGCGGATGGCCCCGCCGGCCCACGTGTCCCTGGGCACCCCTGAGCAACAGCGCCGCACGTCAGCCCGTAATCGCCCGCACCCCCGCCGTCACCACCACGGCCGCGGCGACCACGAGCAGGAAGGGGGCGCGCAGGATCAGTGCTACGGCGGCCGCGGCAAGCCCCGCGGCTTTCGCGTCCACCACCAGGACGTGCCCGTCGGCGAAGGTCTGCTGGGCCGTGAGGGCGGCAAGAAGGGCAACGGGCAGCAGGGCGGCGAGGCGCTGGACGAGCGGCCGCTCCAGTACTCCGGCGGGGACCAGCAGCCCGATGAGTTTGACGACGTAGCAGCCGACGGCGGTCGCGCCGATCGCGATCCAGATGCTCAACGGTCCTCCCCTGGTGCCTCGTCGGCGGTCCTCGCGCTGCGGCGGCCCTCTACGTAGAGGGCGGCCGGCGCGGCGAGCGCGGCCACCAGGACGGGGACCCCGGCAGGCAGCAGGGGGAGCAGACCGAGGCCCAGAAGGACCGCGACACCCGCGACCACACGCTCCGTAGTGGTCTTCAGCATCGGCGCGAGCAGCGCGAGGAAGACGGCGGGCCCTGCTGCGTCCAGTCCCCACGCGTCGGTGTCACCGATGGCCTCGGCCCCGACAGCGCCGAGCAGCGTGGTGAGGTTCCACAGCACGTAGAGGGTGAGCCCGGTGACCGTGAACCCGATGCGGACGCTGCGACGGGTGGGCTGGGCGAGGGCGACGGCTGTGGTCTCGTCGATGACCCACTGCGCGGCGAACGGGCGCACCGCGCGCGGGAGGGCCAGCAGCTGCGACAGCCTCAGTCCGTAGAACGCGTTGCGCACTCCGAGGAAGAAGGCACCCGCGGCAGCCGTGAGCGGGTTGCCCCCGGCCGCGAGGGCCCCCACCAGCGCGAACTGTGAGGCGCCGGTGAACACCAGCAGGCTGAGCGCGCAGGTCTGCAGCAGCGTGAGGCCGCTGCCCGCCGAGGTCACCCCGAAGGCGAAACCGGACAGGCCGACGGCGATCCCGACTCCCAGGGCGTCCCGGACGACGGCTGCGTCGGGTTTTCCGCCGTCTTCTTTGCGTATGTCTGCGAGAGCTGTCTGTTCTGCCACGCCTTGGACGGTAGGAGCAGTCGCCCTTCGCCGTCTTGTACGTTCTTGCGCTCACGCTGGTAGGCGCCCGGGGGGACGCCCACGATCCGGGTGAAGTGACGGTTGAGGTGCGGCTGGTCGGTGAAGCCGACGGCGACGGCCGCCTCGGCGGGCGCGGAACCGGTGTCCAGGAGGTGGCGGGCCCGGCGTACGCGGGCGTCGGTCAGCCAGGTGTGGGGCGGCATCCCGTAGGCATCGCGGAACGCTCGCAGCAGCGCGAACGGGCTGGTGCCGAGTTCGGTGGCGAGCAGCTCCAGAGTCGGGGGCTCGGCCATCCGCTCGTCCAGCACGGCACGCGCGCGTGCCGCGATATGAGCACCGGCGGTGCGCACGGCCCGCTGCGGCAGCGGGCCTCCGTTCAGCCGCAGCAGCCGGGTCACGGCCACCCGCAGCAAGGTGTCGGCGGCGAGCGCGTTGCCCTCCTCCGCGGCCCTGAGCACCTGGTGGACGAGACCTGCGGCGTACGGGTCGTCGAGCACGGGGCTGATGAATCCGGGAGTGCCGCGGATCGTGGTGGTCTCGGCGGCGATCTCGGCCACCAGTTCCGGGGACGGGTACACCGCCCCGTACCGCCAGCCCTCGGGGACGCCGGCGCGGCCGGTGTGCGGAGTGTCGGGGTTGACCAGCGCCAGTGCGCCCGGGCCCGCGTACTGGTCGGCGCTGCCGTGGTGGAAGACCTCGACGCCTTCGGCGATGGCGGCGATGACGAAGTTCTCGTGGGTATGCCGCACAAAGATCTTCTCGACGTATCGGGCCCGCAGCAGATCGACACCGGGCAGTTCCGCGTACTGCCAGTGCCGCGCCCGCTCCGCTGAAGCCGCCATGCCCCCATTCTGCGTCAGCGGGCCGCACGGAGCCGTCAGGGCCGTCGGTGACCCACGTACCAGACCGCCGCGAGCACTCCGCGAACACATTTCAGCAGGTCAGGGCGCTTGTCAGTGGCTGGGTGCAGGATGGACGCATGGTCAGCTCCACGCATCGAGCCCTCGACGGCTTCTCCCCCGCGACCCGCGGCTGGTTCACGGGGGCCTTCTCCGCGCCCACCGCGGCCCAGGCCGGCGCGTGGGCGGCCATCGGTGCGGGCTCGGACGTCCTTGTCGTCGCCCCGACCGGCTCCGGCAAGACCCTGGCCGCGTTCCTCGCCGCGCTCGACCAGCTGGCCTCGGCCCCGCCGCCGGCCGACCCCAAGAAGCGCTGCCGGGTGCTGTACGTGTCACCGCTCAAGGCCCTCGCGGTGGACGTGGAGCGCAACCTGCGCAGCCCGCTGACCGGTATCCGGCAGGAGTCGGTCCGGCTCGGGCTGCCCGAGCCCGAGGTGAAGGTGGGCATCCGCTCCGGCGACACCCCGCCCGCCGAGCGCCGCGCCCTGGCCACCCGCCCCCCGGACATCCTGATCACCACCCCCGAGTCGCTGTTCCTGATGCTCACCTCGGCCACTCGCGACGCGCTCACGGGCATCGAGACGGTGATCCTGGACGAGGTGCACGCCGTCGCGGGCACCAAGCGCGGCGCTCACCTCGCGCTCACCCTGGAGCGCCTCGACGAGCTGCTGCCCAAGCCGGCCCGCCGCATCGGCCTCTCCGCCACCGTGCGTCCGGTGGACGAGGTCGCGCGCTATCTCTCGCCCCAGCGCAAGGTGGAGATCGTCCAGCCGCCCTCCGGCAAGGAATTCGACCTCTCCGTGGTCGTCCCGGTCGAGGACCTGGGCGAACTGGGCGGCTCCCCGGTCGCCGACGGCAAGGAGGGAGCCGAAAAGCCCTCCATCTGGCCACACGTCGAGGAACGGATCGCCGACCTCGTCCAGGCCCACCGCTCGACGATCGTGTTCGCCAACTCCCGCCGCCTGGCGGAGCGACTCTGCAACCGGCTGAACGAGATCGCGTACGAGAGGGCGACCGGCCAACCCCTTGAAGAAGCCCATGCCCCGGCCGAGTTGATGGGCGGCTCGGGCGCCGCCCAGGGAGCCCCGCCGGTGATCGCCCGCGCCCACCACGGCTCGGTCTCCAAGGAGCAGCGTACCCTCGTCGAGGAGGACCTCAAGGCAGGCCGTCTGCCCGCCGTGGTCGCCACCTCCAGCCTCGAACTCGGCATCGACATGGGCGCGGTGGACCTCGTCATCCAGGTCGAGTCACCCCCGTCCGTGGCCTCCGGACTCCAGCGCGTGGGCCGCGCCGGCCACCAGGTGGGGGCGGTCTCCACCGGTGTCGTCTTCCCCAAGTACCGGGGCGACCTCGTGCAGGCCGCCGTGGTCACCGAGCGGATGCGCACCGGCTCCATCGAGTCCCTCCGGGTCCCGGCCAACCCCCTGGACGTGCTGGCCCAGCAGATCGTCGCGATGACCGCCCTCGACACCTGGCAGGTCGACGACCTGCTCGCCACGGTCCGCCGGGCGGCACCCTTCGCATCGCTCCCGGAGTCGGCGTTCACAGCCGTGCTCGACATGCTCGCGGGCCGCTATCCGTCCGACGCCTTCGCGGAGTTGCGGCCCCGGGTCGTATGGGACCGCATCGCCGGTACGGTCACCGGGCGCCCCGGCGCGCAGCGCCTCGCCGTCACCTCCGGGGGCACGATTCCCGACCGCGGGCTTTTCGGGGTCTTCCTCGCGGGAGCCGACCCCAAGAAGGGAGGCGGCAGAGTCGGCGAACTCGACGAGGAGATGGTCTACGAGTCCCGCGTCGGCGATGTCTTCACACTCGGCACCAGCTCCTGGCGCATCGAGGACATCACGCGCGACCGCGTCCTGGTCTCCCCCGCACCCGGCGTTCCCGGCAGGCTCCCCTTCTGGAAGGGCGACCAGCTCGGCCGCCCACTCGAACTGGGCCGCGCGGTCGGCGCGTTCCTCCGAGAGGTGGGCTCCCTCCCCAAGGAGGACGCCCGGCTCCGCCTGCTCACCGCTGGCCTGGACGCCTGGGCAGCGGACAACGTGCTCTCGTACCTCGCCGAACAGCGCGAGGCGTGCGGTCACATCCCGGACGACCGCACCATCGTCGTCGAGCGGTTCCGCGACGAGCTGGGCGACTGGCGAGTCGTCGTGCACTCCCCCTTCGGCGCCCAGGTCCACGCTCCCTGGGCCCTTGCACTCGGCGCCAAGCTCTCCGAGCGCTATGGCATGGACGCCCAGGTCATGCACGCGGACGACGGCATCGTGCTGCGGCTGCCCGACGCCGACCTGATGGGCCTCGACCTGCTCGACCAGGCGCCCACGAAGGCGGGCACCGAGTACGACGCCGAGCAGGCGCCCGTCGGCGCCGCGGACGTCGCCCTCGACAAGGGCGACGTCAACCAGATCGTCACCGACCAGGTGGGCGGCTCGGCCCTGTTCGCGTCCCGTTTCCGCGAGTGCGCGGCCCGGGCACTGCTGCTGCCGCGCCGCAGCCCCGGAAAGCGCACCCCGCTGTGGCAGCAGCGGCAGCGCGCCGCCCAACTGCTCGAAGTGGCAAGCGAGTACGGCTCGTTCCCGATCGTCCTGGAGGCCGTTCGCGAATGCCTCCAGGATGTCTTCGACGTCCCTGGCCTCACAGAGCTGATGGGCGACATCGAGTCCCGCAAGGTGCGCCTGGTCGAGGTCACCACCCCGGAGCCCTCGCCGTTCGCCCGCTCCCTGCTCTTCGGATACGTCGCCCAGTTCCTGTACGAGGGCGACTCCCCCCTCGCCGAGCGGCGCGCCGCCGCGCTGTCCCTGGACTCACGGCTCCTCGCCGAGCTTCTCGGACAGGCCGAGCTGCGCGAGTTGCTCGACGCCGACGTCCTGGCCGAACTGGAGCGGGAGCTCCAGTGGCTCACCGAGGACCGCCGGGTCAAGGACGCCGAAGGCGTCGCCGACCTGCTGCGCCTGCTCGGCCCGCTCACGGAAGCCGAGCTGGCCGAGCGCGGCGCCGAGGCGCAGTGGGCCCAGGAGTTGGCCGCCTCCCGCCGCGCCATCCGCGTCCGGATCGCCGGGGCCGACCACTGGGCCGCGATCGAGGACGCGGGCCGGCTGCGTGACGCACTCGGTACGGCCCTGCCCGTCGGTGTCCCGGAGGCCTTCACCGAGCCGGTCAAGGACCCGCTCGGCGACCTCCTCGCGCGGTACGCGCGCACCCACGGCCCGTTCACGTCGACGACGGCCGCCGCCCGCTTCGGGCTCGGCACGGCCGTCACGGACGGCGCCCTGCATCGGCTCGCCGCGGCCGGACGCGTCGTACAAGGGGAGTTCCACCCGGCGGGCATCGGTCAGGAGTGGTGTGACGCGGCGGTCCTGCGCAGACTGCGGCGCCGTTCGCTCGCGGCGCTGCGCCATGAACTGGAGCCGGTGCCGCCCGCCGCGCTGGCGCAGTTCCTGCCGCAATGGCAGCACATCGGCAGCGGGCACGGGCTGCGCGGCATCGACGGACTGGTGCGCGCCATCGAGCAGTTGCAGGGCGCGTCCGTTCCCGCGTCCGCGCTGGAGAAGCTGGTCCTGCCGTCCCGGGTCACCGGTTACGCCCCCGCGCTGCTCGACGAGCTCACCGCCGCCGGAGAGGTCGTCTGGGCCGGGGCCGGGTCACTGCCGGGCAAGGACGGTTGGGTCTCGCTGTACCTGGCGGACGCGGCTCCGCTGCTCCTGTCCTCCCCGCACCCCCTGGAGACGACCGCGCTCCACGAATCCATCCTGGGCGCTCTCTCCGGGGGCTACGGTCTCTTCTTCCGCCAGATCGCCGACCAGGTCCGGGCGACCACGCATCCCGACGTCACCGACCCTCAACTCGCCGACGCGGTCTGGGACCTGGCTTGGTCCGGACGGCTCACGAACGACACGCTCGCGCCCATGCGCTCCCTGCTGGGCTCGGGCCGCACCGCCGGGTCCACGGCCCACCGCGCCAAACGCTCGATCCCACGCGGCCGCTACGGCTCCCTGACCGGCGCCGCGCGCCCCCAGTCCCGTACCGGCCCGCCGACCGTGGCAGGCCGCTGGTCCCTGCTCCCCGACCGCGAGCCCGACCTGACGGTGCGCGCCCACGCCCTGGCCCGGACCCTGCTCGACCGGCACGGCGTGGTGACCCGGGGTGCGGTCGCCGCGGAGGGTGTCGAGGGCGGCTTCTCCGCGATCTACCGCATCCTGTCCGCCTTCGAGGACAGCGGCCAGGCACGGCGTGGATACGTGGTCGAAGGACTCGGCGCGGCCCAGTTCGCGATGGACGGCGCGGTCGACCGCCTGCGCGCGGCGGCGAACGCCCGGGACCGCGGCGAAGCCCTGTCCGAACCGGACCTCTCGAACGGTTTCCCTGTCCAGTACGCCTTCCCAGGCAACCGCGGCCCGGCGAGCACCCCGGCCTTCCCCAGCGGCCTCGACCCGACGGACCCGCTCAACTTCCCCGACGCCCCCAGCCATCCCCACGATCTCGGCGACCCCGGCGACTTCCGCGACCCGGGGAACTTCGACCCGGCAAGCTCCGACTTCCCGCCCACCAGCGGCCTCACCGAAGACCACAGCTTCTCCGCCGATGCGGCCGACCCCGACTTCTCAGCCCGCGCCGCCTCCCCCGACAGCCCCGGCCTCCCGAACAACCGCCCCCGCTCCCACACCCGTGCCACCACCCAGGCCGTCGTCCTCGCCGCCGCCGACCCCGCCAACGCCTACGGCGCGGCCCTCCCCTGGCCCGAGCCGCCGACCGGTGCCGGGCACAAGCCCGGCCGCAAAGCGGGCTCCCTGGTCGTGCTCGTGGACGGCGAGCTGACGCTGTACATGGAACGCGGCGGCAAGACCCTGCTGGCCTGGCCCTCCGACCCGGACGGCGCGGTCACACAGGACGCCCGCCTGAGCGCCGCCGCCGAGACCCTCGCCACAGCGGCCCGAGCCGGCTCCCTCGGCACGGTCACGGTGGAGCGCGTCAACGGCGTCTCTTCCCTGACATCCCCTTTCGGCACCCTCCTGGAAGGAGCAGGCTTCATCGCGACCCCCCGCGGACTGCGCCTCCGCGCCTAGCGCCCCAGGAACCACAGCGCCCTCGGCACAGGCCCAAGTCCCCCACCCCCCGACATGCCACCCTGGAGCCATGCCCGAAGGAGACACCGTCTGGCAAGCCGCGAGGCGGCTGCACCTCGCCCTCGCCGGCAAAGTGCTGATCCGCTCAGACCTACGGGTGCCGAGGTACGCCACCTCCGACCTCACCGGCCGCACCGTCCTGGATGTGACCCCGCGCGGCAAGCACCTCCTCACCCGGATCGAGGGCGGGCTGACCCTGCACTCACATCTGCGGATGGACGGTTCGTGGAAGGTGTACGCGAACGGGCAACGCTGGAGCGGTGGCCCCGCCCACCAGATCCGGGCCATCCTCGGCACCGCGGACCGCACGGCCGTCGGCTACCGGCTCCCCGTACTGGAGCTGCTCCGCACCGCCGACGAGGACCGAGCCGTGGGGCACCTGGGCCCCGACCTCCTGGGCCCCGACTGGGACCCGGACAGCGCCCTGGAAAACCTGCTGCGCGACCCGGTCCGCCCCCTCGGCGAAGCCCTGCTCGACCAGCGCAATCTCGCCGGCATCGGCAACGTCTACAAGAGCGAGCTGTGCTTCCTCCTCGGCGTCACCCCCTGGCTCCCCATCGGCGCTCTCCCCGCCCACCGCGCCATCCACCTGCCCGCCCTCGCCAAGAAGCTCCTCGAATCCAACCGCGACCGCCCGGCCCGCAACACCACGGGCCTCGGCGCCCAGGGACACAGCGCAACAGGGCGCGACCAGAACCTCTTCGTGTACGGCCGCGCACCCCGCCCCTGTCTGCGCTGCCGCACCCCGATCCGCGCGGCCGACCAGGGTGACGGCTCCCGCGAGCGCCCCACCTACTGGTGCCCGACGTGCCAAGCGGGCCCCGCCCCGGCACCGGGCACCGCCAAACCCCGCACGAGTCCTCGACGTACAACTAATTGACGACCCGTCAGAAACCCTCGTACCGTCCCTTCATGCCCCTCAAGGCGTACGACCTCACCGGACGCACCGCATTCGTCACCGGCGCCGCCAGCGGCATCGGCCGCGCTTCCGCCGTACTGCTCGCAGAGGCGGGCGCCACGGTCCACTGCGCCGACCGCGACGCGCAGGGCCTGCATGAGACCGCGACCCTGATCAAGGGTCAGGGCGGCACCGCCCACACCCACCCGCTCGACGTCACCGACCGCGACCAGCTCAGGCAGGCAGTCAGATCCTGCGAACGCCTCGACGTCATGGCAGCGGTCGCCGGGATCATGCACAGCAGCCCCGTCCTGGAGACCAGGGACGAGGACCTCGACCGTGTGCTGAGGGTCAACTTCAAGGGTGTGCTGTACGCCTGCCAGGAAGCGGCCCACGCGATGATCGCGACCGGTACCCGCGGCAGCATCATCACAATGGCCTCGGGCGCCGTCGACACGGGCGGCCCCGGCCTGCTCTGCTACGGCGCCGCGAAGGCAGCGGTCGTCCAGTTGACGAAGACGCTGGCGACCGAGATCGGCCCGCACGGCATCCGTGTCAACGCGGTGGCGCCCGGCTGGATCCGCACCCCGATGACCGACCGGCACAACGGGGAGGAGCAGGCGCACACCGAGGCGTTCATGGCCCGGCTGTCCCCACTGGGCCGCGTCGGCGAACCGGAGGACATCGCCCACGCCGTGCTGCACCTCGCCTCCGACGCCTCGGCGTTCACGACAGGCCAGATCCTCCGGCCCAACGGCGGCGTGGCGATGCCTTGGTAGCCCGCACTCAGGAAACCGGGTGCCGGACCCTCACCGCACACCCTGCGCACGCCTCTCGCGCGCCCCGCGCCCCCGAGCAGCCCTGCGCCCCTGCCACGCCTCCCACCACCGATCGGACCCAACGGCCCCCGCCGCCCGCGCCTTCGCCACACAGTGCACCGGAAGCAGGCTCAGCCCCCATCCGCCGGCCGCGACCGCCCCCTCCAGAACCCCCGCGTCAGGCACCAGTGCGAGCCGGAGCACGCTCCACCACCACAGCCCGCCGAGCCCCAGAACCGCCCCCCAACGCACTATCCGCCCCGCCATGGCCAACACCTCCAGCCGGACGCTAGAACACCACCCTCACGCCCGACAGGGCGCACCAGCAGCACACAGGCGCATCCCGGGCCACCGCAGCGGACAGGTCACCGGTTCTCCGCCTGGACGTTCTCCGCCTGGAACATCCAATGGTGCTTCTCCAGATCCGCCGTGATCCCGATGAAGATGTCCTGGCTCACCGGATCCGGGTCCCCGGTCGCCGCCACCCGTTCCCGCATCCGCGTGATCACCGCGCTCAGCGCGTCCACGAGCGCCCCTACGGCGTCGGTGTCCTTGACCCAGCCCTCGGGAGTCGAGCCGATGCCGCTGCTGGAGGCCACGGTCGCGGCCCGCCCGTCGGGCGAGACGCCCAGAGTCGAGGCCCGCTCCGCCACGGTGTCGGAGTGCAGGCGGGCGGTGTCCACGACCTCGTCGAGCTGGAGGTGGACGGAGCGGAAGCGCGGTCCGACCACGTTCCAGTGGATCTGCTTCGCCACGAGGGAGAGGTCGATCAAGTCGACCAGTGCGCCCTGCAGTGCCTCGGACACGGTCTTCAGGTCCGCGTCGGACAGCGAGCTTTTGACGACGTACATCAGAATCCTCCGATTCTTTACGACCTCACCAACCATTGCATATATGGCCAATTTGGGTCACTCGAAGGAAAGCGAAAGCCCCGGTCGGGGCCTCCAGGTCTCCCTGGAGGCCCCGACCGGGGCTTCACACACATTCTCAGTTCATGAGCGTCAGGCGGCGACGACGTCGACAGCCTCGGCAGGCGCCTTGATCGTGACCCGTTCCGGTGGCACACCGGTCACCGAGACGGAATTGAGCATCGGGCGACGCACCGGTGCGGGCACCGGTTCGGTGGCCGCAGCCGACCGTGCCAGCTCGGCGAGAGCGAGCTCGTCGCTCACTTCCCGCATGAGCTCGGACATCCGTACGTCCAACGCGTCGCAGATCGCGGAGAGCAGCTCGGAGGATGCCTCCTTCTGCCCCCGCTCCACCTCGGAGAGATAGCCGAGTGAGACTCGGGCGGACGAGGAGACTTCGCGCAGAGTACGGCCCTGGCGCTGGCGCTGCCGACGCAGCACGTCACCAAGCAGGCGACGGAGCAGAATCATCGGTGGCTCCCTCCTCGGACCGCGTAGCCGCATCCTTCACGCCCCACCGTACCGCCTTGCGCCGCGGCCGTGCGGGGAGCGATGTCGTGTTCACTCAGGGCTGCAAACATCAAAACCCCCCGTTCTGTTCCGTATCCTGTGCCCGCTCATTCCCGGTCTGTTCGCCCGCAAGCCCCTTCAAGAGCAGTGCGAGTACGCTCCGTGCACTCTCCATACGGATTTCCGCACGGCCGCCGTTCAACCGCAGCGGTACGACTTTCCCGCCACCAGTTGCGTCAAATACCGCGTCCGGCGGCCCTACGACGGCCACGAAAACCGTGCCGACGGGCTGTCCGTCCTGGGGTTCAGGCCCTGCGACACCGGTCGTCGCGATGCCCCAGTCCGCACCGAGAGCCTTCCGCACTCCGGCCGCCATCTGGGCCGCGACCTGCGGATCCACCGCACCGCGCTCGGCCAGCAGAGTGGCGTCGACACCGAGCAGTTCGTGCTTGAGCTCGGTGGCGTACGCGGTCACGGAGCCCCGGAACGCCCTGGACGCCCCAGGCACCGCTGTGATCTCCGTCGCCACCAGGCCACCGGTGAGCGACTCGGCCACGGCAAGCGTCTCGCCCCTCACCGTGAGTAGTCGAAGCACTTCAGTGGCCAGGGAATTCACCGCTCCGCCTCCTGGGCGGCCGCCAGGCGCTCGGCGATTCCGCTCCTGCGGAGCACAATGGCCTGTCTCACATAGTCGAGCCCGGTGACCACGGTCAGGACGACCGCCACGGCCATCACCCACCATCTCAGGGTGGCCAGCGGGCCTGTCAGCGCCAGGACGTACATCCCGACCGCCGTGCCCTGCACCAGCGTCTTCAGCTTGCCGCCGCGGCTCGCCGGGATGACCCCGTAACGGATCACCACGAAACGCAGCAGGGTGATCCCGAGCTCACGCCCGAGGATCACCCCCGTCACCCACCACGGCAGATCTCCGAGATAGGACAGACAGATCAGCGCCGCACCCATGATCGCCTTGTCGGCGATGGGGTCGGCGATCTTCCCGAAATCGGTGACGAGGTTGTACGTGCGCGCCAGATGGCCGTCGAAGATGTCGGTGATCATGGCGACGGCGAAGGCCGCCCAGGCCCACGCGCGCATGGCGGGGTCGTACCCGCCGTCGGCCAGCATCAGGGCCACGAAGCCGGGCACGAGGACGAGCCGGATCATGGTCAGGATGTTGGCGATGTTCCAGAGGCTGGCCTGGTTGACGGCCGCAGCGCCCAGCTTCCCGGCCCGCACCGGCTTGGCGCCCCCCGGAGCGCCGGGAGCGCCCGCCGCACCTTTCGTGCTGGGGGAGCCGCCCGCCGCGGATGCCGGGACTCCGGTCATCTGCCCGCCTCCTCAGTACACGGGAGCGAGCCCAGGAGCGGCTCGGCCACCAGGTCGACACCTTCCGTACCGACCACCTTGGCCTCGACGATACGGCCGACCGTCAAACCTTCGCTGCTCGTGAACAGCACCTGGCCGTCCGTCTCGGGCGCCTGGTGCTCGGCGCGCCCGAAGGCGCCTTCCGGCGAGTCGACCGACTCCACAAGGACGTGCACGGTCTCCCCGACGCGCTCCTCGGCCCGCTGCGAGACAAGCTCCTCGGCCAGCCGGGAGACACGCGCGAGCCGCTCGGCGACGACGTCCTCGTCGAGCTTGTGCTCGTACGTCGCCGCCTCGGTGCCGTCCTCGTCCGAGTACCCGAAGACACCGATCGCGTCGAGCCGCGCACCCGTGAGGAAGCGCTCCAGCTCCGCGAGGTCGGCCTCGGTCTCGCCCGGGAAGCCCACGATGAAGTTGGACCGCACACCGGCCTGCGGGGCCTTGGAACGGATCGTGTCGAGCAGCTCCAGGAAGCGGTCGGTGTCACCGAAGCGCCGCATCGCGCGCAGCACGTCGGGCGCGGAGTGCTGGAAGGAGAGGTCGAAGTAGGGCGCGATGTTCGGCGTCGAGGTGAGGACGTCGATGAGTCCGGGACGCATCTCGGCCGGCTGCAGGTAGCTGACCCGCACGCGCTCGATGCCCTCGATCTCCGCCAGCTCGGGCAGCATCGTCTCCAGGAGGCGGATGTCGCCGAGGTCCTTGCCGTACGAGGTGTTGTTCTCGGAGACCAGCATGACCTCCTTGACGCCCTGCTCGGCCAGCCAGCGGGTCTCGTTGAGCACGTCGCTCGGGCGGCGCGAGATGAACGAACCGCGGAAGGACGGGATGGCGCAGAAGGAGCAGCGCCGGTCGCAGCCCGAGGCGAGCTTCACCGAGGCGACGGGCGAGCCGTCGAGACGGCGCCGCAGGGGCGCACGGGGGCCGGACTCGGGCGCGACGCCCTCAGGAAGGTCCGAGGGAGCACCGTGGCCGGGAAGAGCCACCTCTTCGCCCGCGCTCTGCCGCTCGGCCGGGCTGATCGGCAGCAGCTTGCGGCGGTCGCGCGGGGTGTGCGCGGCGTGGATGCCGCCGTTCAGGATGGTCTGGAGGCGGTCGGAGATGTCGGCGTAGTCGTCGAAGCCGAGTACGCCGTCGGCCTCGGGCAGCGCCTCGGCGAGCTCCTTGCCGTACCGCTCGGCCATGCAGCCCACGGCCACGACGGCCTGGGTTCTCCCGTGGCCCTTGAGATCATTGGCTTCGAGGAGGGCGTCGACGGAGTCCTTCTTGGCGGCCTCGACGAAGCCACAGGTGTTGACGACGGCTACGTCCGCGTCCTCGGCGTCCTCCACGAGTTGCCAGCCGTCCGCCTCCAAGCGGCCTGCGAGCTCCTCCGAGTCCACCTCGTTACGGGCGCAGCCAAGGGTGACGAGTGCGACGGTACGGCGTTCAGGCATGGGCTCAAGACTACTTCGTCCCGCTGACAGCCCACGTCGACGGGGTTGGCCGATCTTGGCCAACCCCGTGCCCGCATGTCCCTTGAGCCGCTTATCCGACCTCGGGGTCGCCCTTCGTGTACGTCAGGCGTTCGACCTGGCCGGGCTGGAACTCGTCCTTGATTTCCTTGCCGTTCACGTGCAGCTGGATGGCGCCGGCGTCACCCAGGACCAGATCGATCTTCTCCTGGTCCTGGAAGGTCTTGGACTGGCCCTGCTCCAGGAGACCGTCGAAGAGCAGCCGCCCGTTGTGGTCCTTGGCGGAGATCCAGCTGCGCCCGTCGGGGGCGCTCACCTGGACGGTCACCTTGTCCTGCGGGGCGGCCGCGATGGCGCTGTCGGACGGCTTCGGGTCGGCGGGCTTGGTGACGGTCGGCTTGGGCGCAGGTTTGCTGGCGGTCGGCGTGGACCCCTCGGCGACCTGCGTCTTCGCGTCGCTCCCGCTGTCGCCGCCCTTGACCACGGTGAAACCGACGAAGCCGATCACCGCGACGATCGCGGCGACCATGGCGGCGGTCCAGTTCGGTCCGCGCCGCTCGGGACGGATACGTTCCGCCTCGAAGAGCGGTGCGGCCGGCGTCGGCGCGGGGCGACCGCCGTGCTCGGCGTCGTAGCGCGCGAGCAGCGGGGCCGGATCAATATGGACGGCGCGTGCCAGGGTCCGGATGTGACCGCGCGCGTAGACATCGCCACCGCAGGGGGCGAAGTCGTCCTGCTCGATCGAGTGCACGATGGCGATACGGACCCGAGTGGCATTGCTGACGTCATCGACCGTCAGCCCGGCTTCGACACGGGCCTGCCGCAGGGCACGGCCGATCGAAGGCTGCTCTGCCGCACGGTCGTCTTCGAACGGACGCTCGTCTTCGGGGGGGTTGCCGTCGGGGGAATTGCCGATGGACACGGGGGCGCCTTTCGAGCGTGTAGCCACCTGTGCTGGAGGTTCAGTTTAGGGGGGGTAAGAAAGGATGGGGCAACCGGGCGGTGGGACTTCTTACGCCATCAGAATGGCCGGTCATCCTGATGTTGGGACATGTACGTGTCCCCTCCCTCAACTTGACGTACGCCGAAGGGAAACGGTTGCCCTCTGTTCCCTTACGGGTGAGTCACGTTCGGATACCCATCTGCGGCGAACCCACTCGTACGGGGACCGACCTGTCCCGTTTCCCTACGCTTCAGCTTCCCCACGAATCACGGCGAGCACTCCATCCAGCTCATCAGCCTTCACAAGAACGTCACGCGCCTTGGAGCCCTCGCTCGGTCCGACGATGCCGCGGGACTCCATGAGGTCCATCAGGCGCCCCGCCTTGGCGAAGCCGACGCGCAGCTTGCGCTGGAGCATCGAGGTGGACCCGAACTGGGTGGAGACGACCAGTTCGGCGGCCTGGCACAGCAGGTCGAGGTCGTCGCCGATGTCCTCGTCGATCTCCTTCTTCTGCTTGGTGCCCACCGTGACGTCGTCCCGGAAGACCGGCGCCATCTGGTCCTTGCAGTGCTGCACGATCAACGCGACCTCGCCCTCGGTCACGAAGGCGCCCTGCATACGGGTCGGCTTGTTGGCCCCCATCGGCAGGAACAGCCCGTCGCCCTTGCCGATCAGCTTCTCGGCACCCGGCTGGTCGAGGATGACGCGGCTGTCGGCGAGCGAGGAGGTGGCGAAGGCGAGCCGGGACGGCACGTTCGCCTTGATCAGACCGGTGACGACATCGACGGACGGCCGCTGCGTGGCCAGCACCAGGTGGATGCCGGCCGCACGCGCGAGCTGCGTGATGCGCACGATGGAGTCCTCGACGTCCCGCGGCGCGACCATCATCAGGTCCGCGAGCTCGTCGACGATCACCAGCAGATACGGGTACGGGCTCAGCTCGCGCTCACTGCCCTCGGGCAGCTTCACCTTGCCGTTCCTGATGGCCTCGTTGAAGTCGTCGATGTGCCGGTACCCGAACGCCGCGAGGTCGTCGTAGCGCAGATCCATCTCCCGTACGACCCACTGCAGCGCCTCGGCGGCCCGCTTGGGGTTGGTGATGATCGGTGTGATCAGGTGCGGGATGCCCTCGTACGCGGTCAGTTCGACGCGCTTGGGGTCGACGAGGACCATGCGCACGTCCTCGGGGGTCGCGCGCACCATGACGGACGTGATCAGGCAGTTGATGCATGACGATTTGCCGGAACCGGTCGCTCCGGCCACCAGGACGTGCGGCATCTTCGCAAGGTTGGCCATCACATAGCCGCCCTCGACGTCCTTGCCGAGCGCGACCAGCATCGGGTGGTCGTCCTCGGCGGCGTCGGCCAGCCGCAGCACGTCACCCAGGTTGACCATCTCGCGGTCGGTGTTCGGGATCTCGATGCCGACCGCCGACTTGCCGGGGATCGGGCTGATGATCCGGACGTCGGGGCTGGCGACGGCGTACGCGATGTTCTTGGCCAGCGCCGTGATCCGCTCGACCTTCACGGCGGGGCCGAGCTCGACCTCGTACCGGGTGACCGTCGGACCGCGCGTGAAGCCGGTGACGGCGGCGTCGACCTTGAACTCCATGAAGACGTTCGAGAGCGAGGCGACGACCGCGTCGTTGGCGGCGCTGCGCGTCTTGCCGGGGCCGCCGCGCTCCAGGAGGTCGAGCGACGGCAGGGAGTACGAGATGTCGCCGGAGAGCTGGAGTTGCTCCGCGCGCGGGGGCAGCTCACGGGGTGCGTCGGGCGCAGCCTTGGTGAGGTCGGGCACGACGGGCTCGACCTTGAGCATCTCCTGCTTGGGCCGCTTGGCCCCAGGGACGGCCTTGGCACGCGCGGCCGGCACCGGCGTGGTCTCCTCGTACCCGTCCCGCTCCACGCGGACGCCCTGCGTCAGATCGGCGACCAGCGGCGAGGGCGGCATCCCGTGCAGCACGGCCCCGTCGAGCGCGGCAGCGGCGGCCGCGGCGACGTCCACCGCGTCCATCGGCCGGTTCATGTCGGGCTGTTGCATGGCGGGCCGCCTGGGGCGGCCACGGCGCTTGGTGAGCGCCTCCTGCTCGGCGCTGTCGGGGTCGTACGCCTCAGGGGCGCGAGAGCGCCTCCTGGAGCGCGCGGGGAGCGCCTCGCGCCACTGCTCGTCGTAACGCTCGTCGTCCTCCCCGAGGCCGTCCTCGTCCTCGTCGGCCTGGACGATGCCCAGCTTCTGGCCCAGCAGCCGCAGCCGCTGCGGAATCGCGTTGACCGGAGTCGCCGTGACGACGAGCAGGCCGAAGATCGTGAGCAGCACCAGGAGCGGCACGGCGAGGACGTCGCCCATCGTGTACGTCAGCGGGGTGGACGCGCCCCAGCCGATGAGCCCTCCGGCGTCCCTTATGGCCTGCATGCCGTCGCTGCGCGCGGGCGCCCCGCACGCGATGTGGACCTGGCCCAGCACTCCGATGACGAGCGCGGACAGGCCGATCACGATGCGGCCGTTCGCCTCGGGCTTCTCGGGATGCCGGATGAGCCGGGCCGCGATGACGCCGAGCAGTATCGGGACCAGCAGGTCGAGGCGGCCGAAGGCGCCGGTGACCAGCATCTCGACGAGATCGCCCACCGGGCCCTGCAGGTTGGACCAGGTTCCCGCGGCGGTGATCAGCGCCAGGCCGAGCAGCAGCAGCGCTACACCGTCCTTGCGGTGCGCCGGGTCGAGCCCCTTCGCTCCCCGCCCTATGCCACGGAACATCGCCCCGACGGCGTGCGCGACCCCCAGCCAGAGGGCGCGGACGAGTTTGTACACACCCGCGGTCGGATTGGGTGCCGGCGCGGGTGCGGGCTTCTTCGCCGCGGCCTTCTTGGCAGGCGCCTTCTTCGCGGCGGCCTTTTTCGCGGGGGCCTTCGTCGGAGCGGCCGCCTTCTTCGCGGGCGGCTTCTTGGCTGCGGACTGACGTGAGGCCATGTGTGTGAGGTTACCGGTGGAGACGACAGCGGACACGTGTGCCTACTGCTTCACCCGTTCGTGTCGCCCGGACCCGAGCCCGAAACTGACGCCGATTCACCGGCCTTGCACTGCTTGGCACCCGCGACCGCACTGGTGGCGACACCCGGCCAGGGGTACGCCCACTCTCCGGCCGGCCCGCTCAGTTCTGCGACGGCACCGAAGCCGCGCCACTCCCCGTACCCGGCTCCAACGCGTCCAGCGCCCTGCGCAACCCCGTGAGTTTGCGTTCGAGATGGGCCGCGGTCGCCACCGCCGCCGCGTCCGCCGAGTCGTCGTCGAGCTGCTTGGACAGCGCCTCTGCCTGCTCCTCAACGGCCGCGAGCCGCGCGGAGAGTTCGGCGAGCAGCCCGGCGGGCTCCTTGGCCTCGCCCAGCGTCGCCTTGCCGCCACCCTCCAACTGGAGCCGCAGCAGCGCCGCCTGCTCCCGGAGTTGGCAGTTCTTCATGTAGAGCTCGACGAAGACGGAGACCTTCGCGCGCAGCACCCATGGGTCGAACGGCTTGGAGATGTAGTCCACCGCACCTGCCGCATATCCCCGGAAGGTGTGATGCGGGCCATGGTTGATGGCGGTGAGGAAGATGATCGGGATGTCCCGGGTCCGTTCTCGCCGCTTGATGTGCGCGGCGGTTTCGAAACCGTCCATGCCCGGCATCTGGACGTCCAGCAAAATGACCGCGAAGTCGTCCGTGAGTAGTGCTTTGAGCGCTTCCTCCCCGGACGATGCCCGCACCAGTGTCTGATCGAGCGCGGAGAGGATCGCCTCCAGCGCCAGCAGATTCTCCGGCCGGTCATCGACCAGGAGGATCTTGGCCTTCTGCACCATGGCCCGCCCTCCTCGCCCCGGCAGTGCACCGGGCGCCGCCCCAGGGGACGACTCCGTTGCGCCGCCCGTCCTTGTGCCGGTCATGGTAGCCGCACCCCGCCTGTCGCCACACCCTGTCACCGCGATGTCACTGTGCACGTAGCAGAAACGTAGCGGGAGACCAGAAGGTTCCCCGAATCCCGTACTTCTACACGGCGTCGGCCACAGTCAGTTATGCGAGAACGAGCGGCCGGACAACGGTCCCGACAAGAGAATGTCACTGTTCACGCATCCACTGCTCCATCACCGAGAGCAGATGATCGGGATCGACCGGCTTGGTCACGTAGTCGGAAGCGCCCGACTCGATGGCCTTCTCCCGGTCGCCCTTCATCGCCTTCGCCGTGAGCGCGATGATCGGCAGCCCCGCGAACTGCGGCATCCGGCGAATCGCCGTCGTCGTCGCGTAGCCGTCCATCTCCGGCATCATGATGTCCATCAGCACGACCGTCACATCGTCGTGCTGCTCCAGGACTTCGATGCCCTCGCGCCCGTTCTCCGCGTACAGCACCGAGAGGCCGTGCTGCTCCAGCACACTGGTCAGCGCGAACACGTTGCGGATGTCGTCGTCGACGATCAGCACCTTCTCGCCCTCGAACCGGATCCCGCGGCGCGGCTGCGGCGCCGCGTCCTGCCGGCCCCCTGGCACCCACTGCTCCTGAGCCGCGCCCGAGGAGCCGTCCGGCTGCCTCGTCAGCGCGCTCGGCTGCTCGGCCGTGGACACCGTCCTGCGGCGCCGCCGGAAGAGCGCGGCGGGCCCGTTCTGGGTGTCCTGGTACGACCTCACCTCGGCCGGCGTCTCGATGCCGGCCGAGGCCAGCTCCGCCTCTGAGGCGAGCAACTCCCCGGCCTCCAGCGCCGGCGCGAGCTGCCCATAGCCCTGGGGCGGCAGTTCGCTGGGGTGCAGGGGCAAATACAGCGTGAACGTGGAGCCACGTCCGGGCTCGCTCTGCGCGTGGATCTCGCCGCCCAACAGCCGCGCGATCTCCCGCGAGATGGAGAGCCCGAGGCCCGTACCGCCGTACTTGCGGCTCGTCGTGCCGTCCGCCTGCTTGAAGGCCTCGAAGATCACCCTCATCTTGCTGGCCGCGATCCCGATGCCGGTGTCCGTCACGGAGAACGCGATCAGGTCGGCGTCCGCGTCCCGCAGCGAACCCGCCTCCAGGAGCTGCTCCCGAATGGCCACCGGAACCTCCGCGCCGGCGGGCCTGATCACCAGCTCGACCGCTCCGGAGTCGGTGAACTTCACCGCGTTGGACAGCAGGTTGCGCAGCACCTGGAGGAGGCGCTGTTCGTCGGTGTGCAGCGTGGCGGGCAGTTCCGGCGACACACGTACGGAGAAGTCGAGGCCCTTCTCTGCCGTCAGCGGACGGAAAGTGGCCTCTACGTAGTCGACGAGTTGGACCAGCGCGATGCGTGTCGGGGACACGTCCATCTTGCCCGCCTCGACCTTCGACAGATCGAGGATGTCGTTGATCAGCTGGAGCAGGTCCGAGCCCGCGCCGTGGATCGTCTCGGCGAACTCCACCTGCTTCGGGGTGAGGTTCGAGTCCGCGTTGTCGGCGAGCAGCTTGGCCAGGATCAGCAGGGAGTTGAGCGGCGTACGCAGCTCGTGCGACATGTTCGCCAGGAACTCGCTCTTGTAGCGCATCGAGACGGCGAGCTGCTCGGCGCGCTCCTCCAGGACCTGCCGGGCTTCCTCGATCTCGGTGTTCTTGACCTCGATGTCGCGGTTCTGCTGGGCGAGCTGCTCGGCCTTCTCCTCCAACTGTGCGTTGGAGTCCTGGAGTGCCTTCTGCCGGCTCTCCAACTCGGCCGACCGCTCCTGGAGCTGCTCGGTCAGCTCCTGCGACTGCTTCAGCAGCACCTCCGTCTTGGTGTTGACGGAGATGGTGTTGACGCTCGTCGCGATCATCTCGGCGATCTGGTTGAGGAAGTCCTTCTGGATCTGCGTGAACGGCGTGAAGGACGCCAGCTCGATGACGCCGAGCACGGTCGCTTCGAAGAGCACCGGAAGGACGATCACCTGCGCCGGCGGCGCCTCACCGAGCCCGGAGGAGATCTTCAGGTAGCCGCTCGGAGCGTTCTCCACGAGGATCGTGCGCTTCTCCTTGGCGGCCGTCCCGATCAGCGCCTCACCGGGCCGGAAGGAGGTCGGCATGGAGCCCATCGAGTAGCCGTACGACCCGAGCATCCGCAGCTCGTACGCGTCCTCGTCCTCGGCCGTCGCGTCCTTGCCGTCGACGAGCGGCATGGAGAGGAAGAACGCACCGTGCTGCGCGGCGACGACAGGGGTCAGCTCGCTCATGATCAGCGAGGCCACGTCGTCGAGGTCGCGGCGGCCCTGCATCAGGGCGGAGATGCGGGCGAGGTTGCCCTTGAGCCAGTCCTGCTCCTTGTTGGCGATGGTGGTGTCGCGCAGGTTGGCGATCATCTTGTTGATGTAGTCCTGCAGCTCCTGCATCTCGCCGGAGGCGTCCACGTCGATCTTCAGGTTCAGGTCGCCGCGGGTCACCGCGGTCGCCACGCGCGCCATGGCACGCACCTGCCGGGTGAGGTTCCCGGCCATCTCGTTCACGGACTCCGTGAGGTCGCGCCAGGTGCCGTCGACGTCACGTACCCGCGCCTGGCCGCCCAGCTGGCCTTCCGTGCCCACCTCGCGGGCGACTCGGGTGACCTCCTCGGCGAAGGAGGACAGCTGGTCGACCATCGTGTTGATGGTGGTCTTGAGCTCCAGCATCTCGCCGCGCGCGTCGATGTCGATCTTCTTGGTCAGATCACCCTTCGCGATGGCCGTGGTGACCATCGCGATGTTGCGCACCTGGCCGGTGAGGTTCGACGCCATGCCGTTCACGGACTCGGTGAGGTCCTTCCACGTGCCGGCGACCCCCGGTACGTGCGCCTGGCCGCCGAGGATGCCGTCCGTGCCCACCTCGCGGGCCACCTTGGTGACCTGGTCGGCGAACGAACTCAGCGTCTTCACCATCGTGTTGACGGTGTCGGCGAGCTGGGCGACCTCACCGCTCGCCTCGACGGTGACCGTCTTGGTGAGGTCACCGTTGGCCACCGCGGCCGCGACCTGCGAGATGTTCCGCACCTGGTTGGTCAGGTTGTTGGCCATCACGTTGACGTTGTCGCTCAGGTCCTTCCAGATGCCCGTGACACCCGGCACCCGCGCCTGGCCGCCCAGGTTGCCCTCGGTGCCCACCTCGCGGGCCACCAGGGTCACCTGCTCGGCGAAGTTGGACAGCTGGTCGACCATCGTGTTGACGGTGGTGACGAGTTCGAGGATCTCGCCCTTCGCGTCGACGGTGATCTTCTTCGAGAGGTCACCCTTGGCGACCGCCGTCGTGACCTCGGCGATGTTCCGCACCTGAATGGTGAGGTTGTTCGCCATGAAGTTCACCGACTGGGTGAGGTCCTTCCAGGTGCCGGAGACACCCTGCACCTCGGCCTGGCCGCCCAACTGCCCCTCGGTGCCCACCTCGCGGGCCACCCGCGTCACCTGCTCGGCGAAGTTCGAGAGCTGGTCCACCATCGTGTTGAGGGTGTTCTTCAGCTCCAGGATCTCGCCGCGCGCGTCCACGTCGATCTTCTGCGACAGGTCACCGCGGGCCACCGCAGTCGCGACCTGCGCGATGTTCCGCACCTGAGCGGTGAGGTTGCCCGCCATGCCGTTCACGGAGTCCGTCAGGTCACGCCACACACCGGCGACACCGGGCACCTGCGCCTGCCCGCCGAGCCGCCCCTCCGTACCCACGTCACGCGCCACCCGCGTCACCTGGTCCGCGAAGGCGGAGAGCTGGTCGACCATCGTGTTGATGGTGTTCTTCAGCTCCAGGATCTCGCCGCGCGCGTCCACGTCGATCTTCTGGGAGAGATCGCCCCGGGCCACAGCGGTCGTGACCTGCGCGATCTGCCGTACCTGCGAAGTCAGGTTCCCCGCCATGAAGTTGACGGAGTCGGTGAGTTCCTTCCACGTACCCGATACGCCGTCCACGCGGGCCTGACCGCCGAGGCGGCCCTCGGTGCCCACGTCCCGGGCCATCCGCGTGACCTGGTCGGCGAACGAGGACAGCTGATCCACCATGGTGTTCACGGTGTTCTTCAGCTGAAGCATCTCGCCGGAGACATCGACGGTGACCTTCTGCGACAGATCGCCGTTGGCGACCGCCGTCGTCACCTGCGCGATGTTGCGGACCTGACCGGTCAGGTTCCGGAAGGCCGTGTTGACCGAGTCCGTCAGGTCCTTCCACGTACCCGCCGCGCCCGGCACCTGCGCCTGCCCGCCCAGTTCACCCTCGACACCGATCTCGCGCGCCACGCGCGTGACCTCGGCACCGAAGGACGACAGCTGGTCGACCATCGTGTTGACGGTGTTCTTCAGCTCCAGCATCTCGCCGGCGACCTCGACGCTGACCTTCTGCGAGAGGTCACCGTTGGCCACGGCCGTCGTCACCGCGGCGATGTCGCGCACCTGAGTGGTCAGGTTCCGGAAGACCGTGTTGACGGAGTCCGTCAGGTCCTTCCAGGTACCCGCCGCACCCGGCACGTTCGCCTGCCCGCCGAGCCGCCCCTCGCCACCGACCTCATTCGCGACGCGCGTGACCTCGTCGGCGAACGTCCGCAGCGTCTCGGTCATCTGGTTGATGGTCTCGGCGAGCTGCGCCACCTCACCACGCGCGGAAACCGTCACCTTCTGTGACAGATCACCGCTGGCGACCGCTGTCGTGACCTGCGCGATCCCGCGCACCTGGGCCGTCAGATTCCCGGCCATAAGATTCACCGAATCGGTGAGGTCTTTCCACACACCCGCCACACCCGGCACCTGCGCCTGACCGCCGAGCTCACCCTCCGTACCCACCTCGCGCGCGACTCGCGTCACCTCGGAGGAGAACGAAGAGAGCTGGTCCACCATCGTATTGACGGTTTCCTTCAGCTCCAGCATCTCGCCGGCCACGTGAACCGTGACCTTCCGGGACAAGTCACCCTTGGCGACCGCCGTCGTCACGAGAGCGATGTCACGCACCTGAGCCGTCAGCCGGTACGCCATGGTGTTGACCGAGTCCGTGAGGTCCTTCCACGAACCGGACATACCGCGCACCCGGGCCTGCCCGCCCAGTTTGCCCTCGGTACCCACCTCGCTGGCCACTCGCGTGACCTCGTCGGTGAACGTCGACAACTGGTCGACCAGGTTGTTGACCGTGCGCCCGACCTTGAGGAACTCACCGCGCAGCGGGTGCCCGTTCCCGTCCGCCGCCTGCGCCCGCAGGTCCATCCGCGGCGACAGATCGCCCTCCGCCACCGCCGACAGCACCCGGCCGACCTCGGAGACGGGCCGTACGAGATCGTCGACGAGCGCGTTCGAGGCGTCGATCGCGGCCGCCCAGGACCCCTCGGAGGCCCCCGCTTCCAGCCGTTCCGTGAGCTTTCCCTCACGCCCGACCATGCGCCGCACCCGCGACAACTCACCCGTCAGATGCAGATTCCGGTCGGCCACCTCGTTGAAAACCGCCGCGATCTCGGACATCACGCCGTCGCCGGAGACCGTGAGCCGCTTGCGGAAGTTTCCGTCCCGCATCGACACCAGGGCTGCCATCAGCCGGTTCAGCGCAGCGGTATCCACCTCGGTGGTGCCGTTGCGCGGTGGGCGCTGGTTGTTCAGGGACCGTCCGCCTTTCGCGCGCGTCTCAGTGCCCCGCGTCGCTGCGCCAGACTCCACTGTGTCCCTCCCACAAGGGTCGACCATTACTGCTTGGCGTACTCGGGTACTACTGCTCGGCGTTCTGGAAGGCACTCACCCTGCCCGGACCTTCTCCTGAAGCTTGCCCAGTGTTTCACCATGCCTGAACCAGGCCATAACAGTTCGGCAGCTTCGCACACCGTCCGCACACCTCAGGGCGGAAACAGTGCGACCGGCATCCGCATGGACGGCGAAGGTAAGTAACCTTGCATGCGGCTGTCCAGCCGCGCCGGTCCCGTCCGGCCTGGGCGGTGGCACGAGCACGAGCGGGCAGGCATCGGAGGGGCGCCGCACCATGACCACCGGACTGCATCCTGGGGGACCGCCCCAGGATCCCCGACCGACGGGGAACCACGTTCTGCCCCGGCAGGAGCGGGTCGGCCACGGAGCCTCGCATGCCGAAAACCGGACAAGGAGTTCTGTGATCACCGCGCGCGCGGCCGCCAGTTTCGATCCCGTGGGGCGATCGGTCGCGACCGCCCGCTCCTTCGTACGTGACACCCTCCAGGGCTGGGGCTTCGCCGACATCGTCGACGACGCCGTGGTCCTCACGAGCGAGCTGGTCACCAATGCCGTAGTACATGCGGGCACCTCCGCTGACGTCTTGTGTCTGCGCAGCGACGACGGCGTGCGCATCGAGGTGGCGGACCGCTACCCGGAACGTGAAATTCCACTCCAGGGAACGGCTGTCAACATGGGCAGCCCGGACAACGAGGGCGGCCGCGGCCTCCAGCTCTGCGCGGCCCTGGCAGGCCGCTGGGGCGTCGAGTACACACCCACGCAGAAGCAGGTCTGGTTCCAGCTCGAACTCCCCGAGCGCGCGGTGGGCACACGCACCGCGGGCCCGGCCCTGCCGGCCGACCTCCTCCCGCTCGCCGACGGCCGGGTACGCGTCGCGGTCGTCCAGATCGACCGGACCGGCGCGATCAACGCGTGGAACGAGGACGCGGAGGATCTCTTCGGCTACACGGCCGAGTTGGTCATCGGCAAGCCGCTCACCGACCTCGCCGCCTGGCCGCACACCCCGGGCACCAGCACCGGCATCGTCGAGGCCCTCCAACTCTCGCGCTGGGAAGGCACGTACGGCGTCCGCGGCGCCAACGGCCGGGTAACTCCCGTCTACGCTTCACACCTTCGGGTACGAGACACGGGTGGCGAGCCCTCCACGGTCTGCCTTCTGGTAAGGGACCACGAACGCGCCGTCCTCCAGACCCCGTTGCGCGTCTCGGCGACCGACACCACCACCAGCTCCGAGGGCCAGGCCTCCGATCCCTTCGAGGTCTTCATCGGCTCCCCGGCCCCCGACGACCTGGACGGCCTCCTCCAGCGCACCGTGGAGCGCGCCCGCGACATGCTCGACGGCGACTCCGCCTTCCTGCTCCTGGCGACCGACGACGAAACGGAGTTGGAGGTACGAGCGTCCACCGGCCTCCCCTCCGCCCGCCAGCGCTTCGCCCGCGTCCCCGTCGAAGCGGGCCCCGGACGGTACGGCTCGGCCCGTATGCCCGCCGTACACGAGGACTTGACGGTCGTCCCCGGCGCCGTGCCCCTCCTGAGCGGCACCGGCATGCGCTCGGTCGTCACGGTCCCGCTGAAGGTCGAGGGCCGCCTCACCGGCTCACTCGGCGTCGCCGCCGAGGGACAGGGCAGATACTCCAACGAGGAGGCCCTGCGCCTCCAGTTCGCCGCCGACCGCATCGCGCTCGCGGTGGAATCCGCCCGCCTGGGCGAGCTGGAACGCCTGCGACGCGGCTCACTCTCCTTCCTCGTAGAGGCCTCCGACCTGCTCGCCGGCACCCTGGACCGCGACCAGACACTGGCCCTGATGGCCCAGATGACGGTCCCGACCCTGGCCACCTGGTGCGCCGTCTACACGATCGCCGACCAGGCCTCCGAGCCGTATCTCTCGTACGTCCTGCACGAGGACGAGGAACGCATCGACGGTCTCAAGGCGTTGCTGTCGAAGATCGCCCCGCCGGACCCGGTCCCCACCCCGGGCGCCCGAGTCTGGTCGGCACCCGGCGAGGCGGCCCACGAGGCAGCGCTGCGCACCTCCATGCGCAGCCTCGGCGAACGCGCGTCGCTCAGCTCGGGCATCGGCACAACTCTCGCCACAGCCGCGGCAGTCGGCGGCGAAACGGTCGTACTCCCCCTGGTGGCCCGCAACCGCGTCATCGGCATGCTGACCCTCGGCAAGCCCTCCGACGAGCACTTCCGCCAGGAAATCCTGGAACTCGCCGAGGACTTGAGCCGCAGGGCCGCCCTGGCCCTCGACAACGCCCGCCTGTACTCGGAGCGCACGGCCATCAGCCAGTCCCTCCAGCGCAGCCTCCTGCCCCCGGAACTCCCCCACATCGAGGGCGTCGAGGTCGAGGTCATCTACCGAGCGGCCGGCGAGGGCAATGAGGTCGGCGGCGACTTCTACGACCTCTTCCCGATCCGCGACGGCGCGTACGGCTTCGCCATCGGCGACGTCTGCGGTACGGGCCCGGAGGCAGCGGCGGTCACCGGCCTGGCCCGGCACGCTCTCAGGCTGCTCGCCCGCGAGGGCTTCACCGGCCCGGCCGTCCTGGAGCGCCTGAACTCCGCGATCCTCGACGAGGGAGCCCGCAGCCGCTTCCTCACGCTCCTGTACGGCGAGTTGTGGCCCCAGGAGGACGGCTCGGCGCTCCTGAAGGTGGTCTGCGCCGGCCACCCGCTCCCGCTCCGCCTGCGCCAGGACGGCACAGTCGAACCGGCTGCCGAACCGCAGCCGCTGCTGGGCGTCATGGACGACCTGGAGCTCTACGAGCAGACCATCACGCTCGACCCCGGCGACGTGCTCCTCTGCGTCACGGACGGCGTCACGGAACGCCGCGAGGGCACCCGCATGCTCGGCGACGACGGCCTCATCGACGTCCTCACCACCTGCACAGGCCTCACAGCGGGCGCGGTGGCCGCCCGCATCATGCGCGCGGTCGAACGCTTCGCCTCCGACGCCCCGTCCGACGACATGGCGATTCTGGCGATGCGCGTTCCGGGCCTCCAGAAGGACTGAGAAACGCTTCGGGATACGACAAAGGCCCCCGCCCGTAAGGGCGGAGGCCCTTTATCTCTCGAGCCCCCCAACGGAATCGAACCGTTGACCTTCTCCTTACCATGGAGACGCTCTACCGACTGAGCTAGGGGGGCCAGTCGCCTTTTCGAGGTTTCCCTCGCGGCAACGAGATAGATCATACCCCGAACGGAAGCGTGTTCCCAACCCGTCCCGTACGCCCGTCCCGTTGGGTCAGAGCGCGGGCTGCACCAGTCCGCCGAGCGCATTGCACGCGGAGACGATCCGCTGCATCTCCCGCTTGGTCAACGCCGCGTCCACGGGCAGCACGAGTGTCTCGTCCGCGGCCCGCTCGGTCTCCGGAAGGTACACGTCCCGACGGAACCCGGCCATACGGTGCACAGGCGTCTTCACCGGCACCCGGCACTCAACTCCCCTGGCGCGCACGGCCCGTGCGAAGGCGTCGCGGTCCGGCCGCCCATTGCCCGGCACCCGCACGACGTACTGCTGGTACGTGTGCCCGTCGCCCCCGTCCGGCGTCCTCACCCCGCGCAGTCGCGCATCGAGATACGCGGCCCGCGCCCTACGCTGCGCGATCTCGTCGTACGGCGCCTCGGACTCGCCCTGCTCCAGCACCAGAAGCCCGTGCCGCTGTCCGATCTCCCGCAGCCGCATCATGTCCGCAGACCGCCCGAAGCGGTGTACGACGACGATGGCCGCCGTCCGCGGAGTCACGACGGCTTCGACCGCGTCGGCGTCCAGGCAGTACGTCATCGGGTCGATGTCGGCGAACGCGACGGCTGCACCGGCCTCGGCGGCGGCCTCGGCGACCTCGACGTTCCCGAAGGCCGGCACGATGACCTCGTCACCGGCTCCTACGCCCGCGGCCCTGAGCATTGCGGCAGTACCCATGTAGTGGATGTTGGTCGCGCAACGTGAATTTCAAGTAACGCAAAACAAAAAAGAGCTGGTCCCTGAACCGAAGTTCAGGGACCAGCTCTCTAAAGATAGTTCGGCGGCGTCCTACTCTCCCACAGGGTCCCCCCTGCAGTACCATCGGCGCTGTGAGGCTTAGCTTCCGGGTTCGGAATGTAACCGGGCGTTTCCCTCACGCTATGACCACCGAAACACGGTGAAACTTGTCAACCGGAGCCGTGGCATGGCTACGACGGTTGTTCGTGGTTTCAGAACCAACACAGTGGACGCGAGCAACTGAGGACAAGCCCTCGGCCTATTAGTACCAGTCAGCTTCGCCCATTACTGGGCTTCCACATCTGGCCTATCAACCCAGTCGTCTACTGGGAGCCTTAACCCCTCAAGGGGTGGGAATACTCATCTCGAAGCAGGCTTCCCGCTTAGATGCTTTCAGCGGTTATCCCTCCCGAACGTAGCCAACCAGCCATGCCCTTGGCAGGACAACTGGCACACCAGAGGTTCGTCCGTCCCGGTCCTCTCGTACTAGGGACAGCCCTTCTCAATATTCCTGCGCGCGCAGCGGATAGGGACCGAACTGTCTCACGACGTTCTAAACCCAGCTCGCGTACCGCTTTAATGGGCGAACAGCCCAACCCTTGGGACCGACTCCAGCCCCAGGATGCGACGAGCCGACATCGAGGTGCCAAACCATCCCGTCGATATGGACTCTTGGGGAAGATCAGCCTGTTATCCCCGGGGTACCTTTTATCCGTTGAGCGACGGCGCTTCCACAAGCCACCGCCGGATCACTAGTCCCGACTTTCGTCCCTGCTCGACCCGTCGGTCTCACAGTCAAGCTCCCTTGTGCACTTACACTCAACACCTGATTACCAACCAGGCTGAGGGAACCTTTGGGCGCCTCCGTTACTCTTTAGGAGGCAACCGCCCCAGTTAAACTACCCATCAGACACTGTCCCTGATCCGGATCACGGACCCAGGTTAGACATCCAGCACGACCAGACTGGTATTTCAACGACGACTCCACCTGAGCTGGCGCTCAAGCTTCACAGTCTCCCAGCTATCCTACACAAGCCGAACCGAACACCAATATCAAACTATAGTAAAGGTCCCGGGGTCTTTCCGTCCTGCTGCGCGAAACGAGCATCTTTACTCGTAGTGCAATTTCACCGGGCCTATGGTTGAGACAGTCGAGAAGTCGTTACGCCATTCGTGCAGGTCGGAACTTACCCGACAAGGAATTTCGCTACCTTAGGATGGTTATAGTTACCACCGCCGTTTACTGGCGCTTAAGTTCTCAGCTTCTGCACACCCGAAAGTGCACTAACCGGTCCCCTTAACGTTCCAGCACCGGGCAGGCGTCAGTCCGTATACATCGCCTTACGGCTTCGCACGGACCTGTGTTTTTAGTAAACAGTCGCTTCTCGCTGGTCTCTGCGGCCACCCCCAGCTCAAGCAGCAAGTGCTATCACCGGTGATGGCCCCCCTTCTCCCGAAGTTACGGGGGCATTTTGCCGAGTTCCTTAACCATAGTTCACCCGAACGCCTCGGTATTCTCTACCTGACCACCTGAGTCGGTTTAGGGTACGGGCCGCCATGAAACTCGCTAGAGGCTTTTCTCGACAGCATAGGATCATCCACTTCACCACAATCGGCTCGGCATCAGGTCTCAGCCTTAATGTGCGACGGATTTACCTATCACACGGCCTACACCCTTACCCCGGGACAACCACCGCCCGGGATGGACTACCTTCCTGCGTCACCCCATCACTCACCTACTACCAGCTCGGGTCACCGGCTCCACCACTTCCCTCAACTCCGAAGAGATCAGGACGGCTTCACGGGCTTAGCATTACTGGATTCAATGTTTGACGCTTCACAGCGGGTACCGGAATATCAACCGGTTATCCATCGACTACGCCTGTCGGCCTCGCCTTAGGTCCCGACTTACCCTGGGCAGATCAGCTTGACCCAGGAACCCTTAGTCAATCGGCGCACACGTTTCTCACGTGTGTATCGCTACTCATGCCTGCATTCTCACTCGTGAACCGTCCACCACTAGCTTCCGCTGCGGCTTCACCCGGCACACGACGCTCCCCTACCCATCCCAGCCCCCGTTGGGGGTATGTGCTGGAATGACACGACTTCGGCGGTACGCTTGAGCCCCGCTACATTGTCGGCGCGGAATCACTAGACCAGTGAGCTATTACGCACTCTTTCAAGGGTGGCTGCTTCTAAGCCAACCTCCTGGTTGTCTGTGCGACTCCACATCCTTTCCCACTTAGCGTACGCTTAGGGGCCTTAGTCGATGCTCTGGGCTGTTTCCCTCTCGACCATGGAGCTTATCCCCCACAGTCTCACTGCCGTGCTCTCACTTACCGGCATTCGGAGTTTGGCTAAGGTCAGTAACCCGGTAGGGCCCATCGCCTATCCAGTGCTCTACCTCCGGCAAGAAACACACGACGCTGCACCTAAATGCATTTCGGGGAGAACCAGCTATCACGGAGTTTGATTGGCCTTTCACCCCTAACCACAGGTCATCCCCCAGGTTTTCAACCCTGGTGGGTTCGGTCCTCCACGACCTCTTACAGCCGCTTCAACCTGCCCATGGCTAGATCACTCCGCTTCGGGTCTTGAGCGCGCTACTAAATCGCCCTATTCGGACTCGCTTTCGCTACGGCTTCCCCACACGGGTTAACCTCGCAACACACCGCAAACTCGCAGGCTCATTCTTCAAAAGGCACGCAGTCACGACGCACCAAGTAAACTTGATGCGCGACGCTCCCACGGCTTGTAGGCACACGGTTTCAGGTACTATTTCACTCCGCTCCCGCGGTACTTTTCACCATTCCCTCACGGTACTATCCGCTATCGGTCACCAGGGAATATTTAGGCTTAGCGGGTGGTCCCGCCAGATTCACACGGGATTTCTCGGGCCCCGTGCTACTTGGGTGTTTCTCAAACGAGCCGTTGACGTTTCGACTACGGGGGTCTTACCCTCTACGCCGGACCTTTCGCATGTCCTTCGCCTACATCAACGGTTTCTGACTCGTCTCACGATCGGCAGACCGTGAAAGAGAAATCCCACAACCCCATATACGCAACCCCTGCCGGGTCTCACACGCATATGGTTTAGCCTCATCCAGTTTCGCTCGCCACTACTCCCGGAATCACGGTTGTTTTCTCTTCCTGCGGGTACTGAGATGTTTCACTTCCCCGCGTTCCCTCCACATACCCTATGTGTTCAGGTATGGGTGACAGCCCATGACGACTGCCGGGTTTCCCCATTCGGAAACCCCCGGATCAAAGCCTGGTTGACGGCTCCCCGGGGACTATCGTGGCCTCCCACGTCCTTCATCGGTTCCTGGTGCCAAGGCATCCACCGTGCGCCCTTAAAAACTTGGCCACAGATGCTCGCGTCCACTGTGCAGTTCTCAAACAACGACCAACCACCCACCACCCCACCCTCACGGGCGAGTTCACTGGGGCCGGCACTGAAGAACGACCTCACGGCCGTGCCTTCAGACACCCAACAGCGTGCCCGGCACCCTCGCCACTCATGATCAGCTTTCCACGCCCCGAAGGACAGTACTTGCAGCCCGAGATGACTGAGAGGGCCGAATAATCAACGTTCCACCCATGAGCAACCAGCACCGGACGTACGCCGATGTACTGGCCTCTGACCTCACCCCGGAGGGATCGGTAAGAAGTGCTCCTTAGAAAGGAGGTGATCCAGCCGCACCTTCCGGTACGGCTACCTTGTTACGACTTCGTCCCAATCGCCAGTCCCACCTTCGACAGCTCCCTCCCCACAAGGGGGTTGGGCCACCGGCTTCGGGTGTTACCGACTTTCGTGACGTGACGGGCGGTGTGTACAAGGCCCGGGAACGTATTCACCGCAGCAATGCTGATCTGCGATTACTAGCAACTCCGACTTCATGGGGTCGAGTTGCAGACCCCAATCCGAACTGAGACAGGCTTTTTGAGATTCGCTCCGCCTCGCGGCATCGCAGCTCATTGTACCTGCCATTGTAGCACGTGTGCAGCCCAAGACATAAGGGGCATGATGACTTGACGTCGTCCCCACCTTCCTCCGAGTTGACCCCGGCAGTCTCCTGTGAGTCCCCATCACCCCGAAGGGCATGCTGGCAACACAGAACAAGGGTTGCGCTCGTTGCGGGACTTAACCCAACATCTCACGACACGAGCTGACGACAGCCATGCACCACCTGTACACCGACCACAAGGGGGGCACCATCTCTGATGCTTTCCGGCGTATGTCAAGCCTTGGTAAGGTTCTTCGCGTTGCGTCGAATTAAGCCACATGCTCCGCTGCTTGTGCGGGCCCCCGTCAATTCCTTTGAGTTTTAGCCTTGCGGCCGTACTCCCCAGGCGGGGAACTTAATGCGTTAGCTGCGGCACCGACGACGTGGAATGTCGCCAACACCTAGTTCCCACCGTTTACGGCGTGGACTACCAGGGTATCTAATCCTGTTCGCTCCCCACGCTTTCGCTCCTCAGCGTCAGTAATGGCCCAGAGATCCGCCTTCGCCACCGGTGTTCCTCCTGATATCTGCGCATTTCACCGCTACACCAGGAATTCCGATCTCCCCTACCACACTCTAGCCTGCCCGTATCGACTGCAGACCCGGGGTTAAGCCCCGGGCTTTCACAACCGACGCGACAAGCCGCCTACGAGCTCTTTACGCCCAATAATTCCGGACAACGCTTGCGCCCTACGTATTACCGCGGCTGCTGGCACGTAGTTAGCCGGCGCTTCTTCTGCAGGTACCGTCACTTTCGCTTCTTCCCTGCTGAAAGAGGTTTACAACCCGAAGGCCGTCATCCCTCACGCGGCGTCGCTGCATCAGGCTTTCGCCCATTGTGCAATATTCCCCACTGCTGCCTCCCGTAGGAGTCTGGGCCGTGTCTCAGTCCCAGTGTGGCCGGTCGCCCTCTCAGGCCGGCTACCCGTCGTCGCCTTGGTGAGCCACTACCTCACCAACAAGCTGATAGGCCGCGGGCTCATCCTTCACCGCCGGAGCTTTTAACCCCCACCCATGCGGGCAGGAGTGTTATCCGGTATTAGACCCCGTTTCCAGGGCTTGTCCCAGAGTGAAGGGCAGATTGCCCACGTGTTACTCACCCGTTCGCCACTAATCCACCCCGAAAGGCTTCATCGTTCGACTTGCATGTGTTAAGCACGCCGCCAGCGTTCGTCCTGAGCCAGGATCAAACTCTCCGTGAATGTTTTCCCGTAATCGGGACGACACCACGAGAGCGGAACCGAAGGGAGGAATAATCCCCACGGTCCACAGCGTCCTCGCTGATGTTTTACTTCAAAGGAACCTCGTCCCAGCCATGATGACCGGAGACGGGGTATCAACAAACTTGGCGTTGATTTTTGGCACGCTGTTGAGTTCTCAAGGAACGGACGCTTCCTTTGTACTCACCCGAGAGACTCTCAGGCTTTCCTCCGGGCAGTTTCCCTTCGGTCTTGCGTTTCCGACTCTATCAGACCGTTTCCCGATCCGATTTCCTCGGTGCTTTCCAGGTTTCCGCTTTCGCGTTTCCCTTTCCAGCGGCTCCGACTTTATCAGAAGTTCTGAGTCGGAATTCCCGCCCCGTTCGGGGACTGGTTCCGGCGCACGAGGCGATCCGGGTTCCCGTTCAGGCGGAGCCGTAAACGTACTGGAGCGGGGCGCCTCGATGCAAATCGAGGCGCCCCGCTCCGGGTTGGCGCGTGCGAGGGTCAGACCTCGACGACGACCGGGAGGATCATCGGGCGCCGGCGGTAGTTGTCCGAGACCCACTTGCCCAGCGTGCGGCGGATGAGCTGCTGCATCTGATGGGGCTCGACGACGCCGTCCTGGGCCGACTTCTCCAGGACCTCCCTGACCTTCGGGATGACGTCGGTGAAGGCCGAGTCGTCGATGCCTGAGCCGCGGGCCTGGATGTGCGGGCCGCCGGTGATCTTGCCGGTGCTGGCATCCATCACCACGAAGACCGAGATGATGCCCTCGTCGCCGAGGATGCGCCGGTCCTTGAGCGCGGGCTCGCCCACATCGCCGACCGAGAGGCCGTCGACGTACACGTATCCCGCCTGGACCTTGCCGGAGATCTTGGCCTTGCCGCCGATGAGGTCGACGACGACGCCGTCCTCGGCGATCACGATGCGGTCGTGCGGGACACCGGTGAGGGCGCCCAGCTCGGCGTTGGCCCGAAGGTGGCGCCATTCGCCGTGAACCGGCATCAGGTTCTTCGGCTTGCAGATGTTGTAGAAGTACAGGAGCTCGCCCGCGGACGCGTGGCCCGAGACGTGCACCTTGGCGTTGCCCTTGTGGACGACGTGGGCGCCCCAGCGGGTCAGGCCGTTGATGACGCGGTAGACCGCGTTCTCGTTGCCCGGGATGAGCGACGACGCGAGGATCACCGTGTCGCCCTGGACGATGCGGATCTGGTGATCGCGGTTGGCCATACGGGACAGTGCGGCCATCGGCTCGCCCTGGGACCCCGTACAGACCAGAACGATCTGGCTGTCCGGCAGGTCGTCGAGCGTCTTGACGTCGACGACGAGGCCCGGCGGGACCTTCAGGTAGCCCAGGTCCCTCGCGATGCCCATGTTGCGGACCATCGAGCGACCGACGAAGGCGACCCTGCGGCCGTATTCGTGGGCCGCGTCCAGGATCTGCTGGATGCGGTGCACGTGGCTGGCGAAGCTCGCCACGATGATGCGCTTGCTGGCGCCGGCGAACACCTGGCGCAGCACGTTCGAGATGTCGCGCTCGGGCGGGACGAAGCCCGGGACCTCGGCGTTCGTCGAGTCCGAGAGGAGAAGGTCGATGCCTTCCTCGCTCAGACGCGCGAAAGCGTGCAGGTCCGTGAGGCGGCCGTCCAGCGGGAGCTGGTCCATCTTGAAGTCGCCGGTGTGGACCACCATGCCCGCAGGGGTGCGGATGGCGACCGCGAGGGCGTCCGGGATGGAGTGGTTGACCGCGACGAACTCGCAGTCGAAGGGGCCGATGCGCTCTCGGTGGCCCTCCGCGACTTCGAGCGTGTAGGGGCGGATGCGGTGCTCCTGGAGCTTCGCCTCGATGAGAGCGAGGGTCAGCTTGGAGCCGATGAGCGGGATGTCCGGCTTCTCGCGAAGGAGGAACGGGACGCCGCCGATGTGGTCCTCGTGACCATGCGTGAGGACGATGCCCTCGATGTCGTCGAGGCGGTCCCTGATGGACGTGAAGTCCGGCAGGATCAGGTCGATTCCGGGCTGCTCCTCCTCGGGGAAGAGCACTCCGCAGTCGACGATCAGTAGGCGGCCGTCGTACTCGAAGACCGTCATGTTCCGGCCGATTTCACCGAGACCGCCGAGCGGGGTGACACGGAGGCCGCCCTTCGGGAGCTTCGGCGGGGCGCCGAGTTCAGGATGCGGATGACTCAAAAGACTCTCCTCACCACGCGCGCCACGTACCTGGCAAGGCACGTGGCGCGCGTGACGTTCGTGCAGTAGCAGTTGTCATGTGGGTTGCAGGCCCTGTGGCCTGCGTGGTCGTACATATTCAGTTGTGAAGTCTGTATTTAGAGCTGTACCCCGCCGGCGGCAAGATCGATCTTGAGCTGGGCCGTCTCCTCGGGCGACAGCTCGACCATCGGGGCGCGCAGCGGTCCGGCGGGCAGGCCCTGCAGGGTGAGCGCCGCCTTGGTCGTCATGACGCCCTGGGTGCGGAACATGCCGGTGAAGACGGGGAGCAGCTTCTGGTGGATCTCGGTGGCCTTCTGGACGTCGCCGCTCACGAAGGCGTCCACCAGGGCGCGCAGCTCCGGGGTGACGACGTGGCCGACGACGGACACGAAGCCGACCCCGCCCACGGAGAGCAGCGGCAGGTTCAGCATGTCGTCGCCTGAGTACCAGGCGAGGCCGGAGCGGGCGATGGCCCAGCTGGCCCGGCCGAGGTCACCCTTGGCGTCCTTGTTGGCGACGATACGCGGGTGCTCGGCGAGGCGCACGATGGTTTCGGTGCTGATCGGTACGCCGCTGCGGCCGGGGATGTCGTAAAGCATCACCGGCAGCTCGGTGGCGTCGGCGATGGCCGTGAAGTGCCGGTACAGGCCCTCCTGCGGGGGCTTGTTGTAGTACGGCGTCACGGTCAGCAGGGCGTGCGCGCCGGTCTTCTCGGCGGCTCGGGCGAGCTCGATGCTGTGGTGGGTGTCGTTCGTGCCGACGCCGGCGACGATGTGGGCGCGGGCGCCGACCGCCTCCAGTACGGCTCGCAGAAGATCCGCTTTCTCCGCGTCGCTGGTGGTCGGGGACTCACCGGTGGTGCCGTTGATGACCAGGCCGTCGTTGCCTGCGTCCACCAGGTGGGTTGCGAGCCGCTGCGCGCCGTCGAGGTCGAGCGCGCCGTCCGCCGTGAAGGGCGTGACCATGGCGGTGAGGACCCTCCCGAAGGGGGTCTGCGGAGTGGAGGTCGGAGCCATGGGTAATACGCTACTCGCTGCTCAACGCGGGGTCTGCCCTCGGGGCAGGCGACAAGTCGTGACAAAGGTGGAGCCCGGCACTGCCTGCTCGGGGGTTCAAGCAGTGCCGGGTCCGTTTGATCAGGCTAGATGAACTTCTCGAAATGCCGCAATACGGACACTTCACTCGGTCTACCCGTACATCTGTGCCGGAAGGCGTGCGGAAGCGCGCTACGGCGCCACGCGCCCGTTGGCGTTGAAGGCCGCGTACGTGAGCGGCATCAGCTTCGCCCACTCCGCTTCCATCTTCTCCCCGACCATCTCGATCTCGCGCTGCGGGAAGGACGGGACCTTGGCCAGCTCGTGCTGGGTGCGCAGGCCGAGGAAGTGCATCAGCGAACGGGCGTTGCAGGTGGCGTACATCGAGGAGAAAAGGCCTACCGGGAGGACCGCACGGGCGACCTCGCGGGCTACACCGGCGGCGAGCATTTCCTGGTACGCCTCGTACGCCTGACGGTATGAGTCCTCCATGACGCGGCCCGTCAGCTCCTGCTGCGCGGGGGTGCCCTCGACGAAGACGTACTTGCCGGGGCGGCCCTCCTGGATCAGCTTGCGGGACTCACCCGGGACGTAGAAGACCGGCTGGAGCTCCCTGTACCGGCCCGACTCCTCGTTGTACGACCAGCCGACGCGGTGCCGCATGAACTCCCGGAACACGAAGATCGGGGCGCTGATGAGAAACGTCATCGAGTTGTGCTCGAAGGGGCTGCCGTGCCGGTCCCGCATCAAGTAGTTGAGCAGGCCCTTTGAGCGCTCCGGGTCCTTTTTCAGCTCGTCCAGCGACTGCTCACCGAGGGTCGAGACGCGGGCGGCGAACAGCACGTCCGAGTCGGACGCGGTGTGCTTGACCAGTTCGACGGTGACATCGGTGCGGAAGCTGGGCTTGAGGTCGTCGGCGGGGGTGTCGGTCACGGTGGAGAGGGTCCTTCCCATCACTGGCTCGGGCGGCGACCACTCTACGGCCCGGCACCGACAACGGGGCGTTCGGTGCCGTGCCGCGACATTAGACGGCGAACTTCTGCGAATTCGGTGAAACTGGGCACCTCTTGGGGCTTTCGCTCGTCTGTATTGGTGACAACGATTCGTTCGAGTCCCCAGAGGAGAAGCAGTCCCCATGCTCCGTCGGCGCGAGCCCGTACCCTTCGCCTTCATCGCCGAAGCAGACCAGTTCCGCAGCAATGTCACTCCCCCGCCCCGTGAGCGTTCTTCCGCCAGTCAGCTGGTCGGCGGATGGCTGATAGGACTCACCGTGGTCGCGGGGCTCGTGGGCGCCCTGATCATAGGAATGCCCGCATTGTCACTGGACAAGTCGTCCGCAGACCAGACATCCGCGACGACGCACCAGTCCGAAGCGTCCAACGGCCACTGACTCATCCGGACCCCCAAGGGTGGTGAGCAGGCACCCGGCTCGATAACCTCACCGGGCACAGCCCAAGTGTGGATTGAGTGAGGATCAATCGTGCCCCTGCCCTTCCTGACGGCGGACCACGCTTTTGACGAGGTGGCGGACGACCTCGCGCTGCCCTTCGACGACCGCGACCAATGGCGGCGTCCCTACCGGCCCGGACCGTGGCGGGTGGGCGCGGCCGCGCTCGTCCTGCTGCTGGCCTCGTACGTGCTGTTCGCCGCGGTGATCATCGCGGTCACCGGAACTCCGGCCTCTGCCGCGACCTTCCTCGGCGGGGCCGCGCTCGCCATACTCTGCGCGCTGCGACTGCTGCGGGTGGGCGTCTGGGTGAGCTCGCAGGGGCTGCGCCGGGTGGGTTTCTTCCGTACGACTACGACGCCCTGGGAGCAGGTCGTCGCGGCACGGACGGTGCAGCAGCCGGTGCGCTGGCTCGGGCTGCCGCGCACCGTGCAGGGGCAGGCGCTGGTCCTCGTACGCAGGGATCGTGCGCCCGAGGACCTGCCGCTGCTGCTGACCTCGCACAACGCCGACTTCCTGGCGCGTATGGAGGCCTTCGACCGGGCGGCGGACGCCATCGAGGTGTGGGCGGACGAGTACCGGCGGGCCTGAGGGCTCAGCACCGACGGGAATTGCGAAGGGGCCGGTCCGCACATCGCGGGCCGGCCCCTTCGTCGTACCTCTCAGGCTTCCACCGGAGGCGTCGTACCTCTCAAGCCTCCACCGGAGGCCTGCCCTCGTGCAGTGCGATTGCTCGCTGCATCGCCTTGCGGGCGCGCGGGGTGTCGCGGGCGTCGTGGTAGGCGACCGCGAGGCGGAACCAGCTGCGCCAGTCGTCCGGGGCGTCCTCGGTCTCGGCCTTGCGTTTGGCGAAGACCTCGTCGGCCGAGTCGCGGTCGATGCGGCCGCCCGCCGTGCGCTTCAACTCGTCGACGGGCAGGCCGCCTTCGGCGTCGAGTTCGGCGGCGAGGCGGTTGGCCTTGCGGACGAACTCGGTGTTCTTCCAGAGGAACCAGACGCCGATGACCGGCAGGATCAGCACCGCGACACCGAAGGTGACGGTGAGGAGCGTGCCGGCCTGGATGAGCAGGACGCCACGCCAGCCGACCAGCACGAAGTAGGCGACCAGGACGGCCGCCGTGATGGCGTATGTGATCTTCGCGCGCATGGCTTCTAGTTCAGGTCCAGGAAGTGTTCCAGGCCGAAGGTGAGGCCCGGAGTCGTGACCACGCGGCGGGCGCCGAGCAGGATGCCCGGCATGAAGCTGCTGTGGTGGAGGGAGTCGTGGCGGATGGTGAGGGTCTCGCCCTCGCCGCCGAGCAGGACCTCCTGGTGGGCGAGGAGGCCCCGGAGGCGTACGGCGTGCACGGGGACCCCGTCGACGTTCGCGCCGCGGGCGCCGTCCAGAGCCGTGACCGTGGCGTCGGGCTGCGGAGCGCTGCCCGCGCGCTCCCGGGCCGCGGCGATGAGCTGGGCGGTGCGCGTGGCGGTGCCGCTGGGGGCGTCGACCTTGTTCGGGTGATGCAGTTCGACGACCTCGACGGACTCGAAGTACGGTGCGGCCACCTCGGCGAACTTCATGGTCAGTACGGCGCCGATGGAGAAGTTGGGCGCGATGAGCACGCCCGTCTCCGGGGAGCCGGACAGCCAGGTCCTCAGCTGCGCGAGGCGCTCGTCGGTCCAGCCCGTGGTGCCGACCACGGCGTGGATGCCGTGCCGTACGCAGAAGTCGAGGTTGTCCATCACCGAGGCCGGCGTGGTCAGTTCGACGGCGACCTGGGCGCCGGTCTCGGTCAGCGTCTCCAGCTTGTCGCCCCGGCCGAGCGCGGCCACCAGCTCCATGTCCTCGGCGGCCTCGACGGCTCGTACCGCCTCGGCTCCGATACGGCCCTTCGCACCGAGGACCGCCACGCGCAGCTTGCTCATCTTCTTGCTTCCTTAGTCGAGGACGGTCGAGGGCTCAGGCGACCGCGTCGTGCAGACGGGACGCCTGCTTGTCCTTGAGCGGTCCGATGACCGACAGCGAGGGCCGCTGTCCCAGGATGTCGTGGGCGACCGAGCGGACCTCGTCCGGGGTGACCGAAGCGATCCGGACCAGCATGTCGTCGACGGACATCTGCTCGCCCCAGCACAGTTCGCTCTTGCCGATACGGTTCATCAGCGCGCCGGTGTCCTCGAGGCCGAGGACGGTGGAGCCCTGGAGCTGGCCGATCGCGCGGCCGATCTCGTCGTCCGAGAGGCCGTGCTCGGCGACGTGGTCGAGCTCGTCGCGGCAGATCTTGAGCACGTCGTGGACCTGGCTCGGGCGGCAGCCCGCGTACACGCCGAAGAGGCCGCAGTCGGCGAAGCCCGAGGTGTACGAGTACACGCTGTAGGCCAGGCCGCGCTTCTCGCGGACCTCCTGGAAGAGGCGGGAGGACATGCCGCCGCCGAGGGCGGTGTTCAGGACGCCCAGTGCCCAGCGGCGCTCGTCGGTGCGGGCCAGGCCCGGCATGCCGAGGACGACATGGGCCTGCTCGGTCTTGCGGCCGAGCAGTTCGACGCGGCCCGCGGTGCGGATGGCGCGGCGGCCGTCGCGCGGGGCGAACGGGATGGCGTCGGGACCCTTGAGGGCACCGGCCTTCTCGAAGGCGGCGCGGACCTGGCGTACGACCTTGTTGTGGTCGACGTTGCCCGCGCAGGCCACGACCAGGTGCGTCGGGTCGTAGTGCTTCTTGTAGAAGCGGCGGATGCGGTCGGCGGTGAGGGCGTTGACCGTGTCGACCGTGCCGAGGACCGGGCGGCCGAGGGGGGTGTCGCCGAGCATGGTGTGCGCGAACAGGTCGTGCACGCAGTCGCCCGGGTCGTCCTCGGTCATCGCGATCTCTTCGAGGATCACTCCGCGCTCGGCGTCCACGTCCGCCTGCTCGATCAGCGAGCCGGTGAGCATGTCGCACACGACGTCGATGGCGAGCGGGAGGTCGGTGTCGAGCACGCGTGCGTAGTAGCACGTGTACTCCTTCGCCGTGAACGCGTTCATCTCGCCGCCGACCGCGTCGATGGCGGAGGAGATGTCCAGCGCGGACCGGCGCTGGGTGCCCTTGAAGAGCAGGTGCTCCAGGTAGTGCGTCGCGCCGTTCAGCGTCGGCGTCTCGTCACGGGAGCCGACGTGCGCCCAGATGCCGAAGGTCGCGGAGCGGACGGAGGGAAGGGTCTCGGTGACGATGCGCAGGCCGCCGGGGAGGGTGGTCTTGCGGACCGTACCGATGCCGTTCTCGCCCTTGATGAGGGTTTGGGTACGGGCGACGGCCCGCGCCTCGGAAGAGGTGCGGGCCGTCGCCGTGGAGCTGCTTGACGTCACTTGTCGGTGTCGTCCTTCTTGTCGTCGCCCTCTTCGCCCTCGACCACGGGGATCAGGGAGAGCTTGCCGCGGGAGTCGATCTCGGCGATCTCGACCTGGACCTTGGAGCCCACGGCGAGTACGTCCTCGACGTTCTCCACGCGCTTGCCGCCGGCGAGCTTGCGGATCTGCGAGATGTGCAGCAGTCCGTCCTTGCCCGGGAGCAGCGACACGAACGCACCGAAGGTGGTGGTCTTGACGACCGTACCCAGGTAGCGCTCGCCGACCTCCGGCATGGTCGGGTTGGCGATCGAGTTGATCGTGGCGCGCGCGGCCTCGGCCTGCGAGCCCTGCTGGGCACCGATGTAGATCGTGCCGTCATCCTCGATCGTGATGTCGGCGCCGGTGTCCTCCTGGATCTGGTTGATCATCTTGCCCTTCGGGCCGATGACCTCACCGATCTTGTCCACGGGGATCTTGACCGTGATGATCCGCGGGGCGTTCGGGGACATCTCGTCCGGCGTGTCGATCGCTTCCATCATCACGTCGAGGATGTGGAGGCGGGCGTCGCGGGCCTGCTTGAGGGCCGCGGCCAGGACGGAGGCCGGGATGCCGTCCAGCTTGGTGTCGAGCTGGAGGGCGGTGACGAACTCCTTGGTGCCGGCGACCTTGAAGTCCATGTCACCGAAGGCGTCCTCCGCACCGAGGATGTCGGTGAGGGCGACGTAGTGCGTCTGGCCGTCGATCTCCTGGGAGATCAGACCCATGGCGATACCGGCGACGGCGGCCTTGAGGGGCACGCCGGCGTTGAGCAGCGACATGGTGGAGGCGCAGACCGAGCCCATGGACGTCGAGCCGTTGGAGCCGAGGGCCTCGGACACCTGACGGATCGCGTAGGGGAACTCCTCGCGCGTCGGCAGGACCGGCACGATCGCGCGCTCGGCGAGCGCGCCGTGGCCGATCTCGCGGCGCTTCGGGGAGCCGACGCGGCCGGTCTCACCGACGGAGTACGGCGGGAAGTTGTAGTTGTGCATGTAGCGCTTGCGGGTCACCGGGGAGAGGGTGTCCAGCTGCTGCTCCATGCGGAGCATGTTCAGGGTGGTGACGCCCAGGATCTGGGTCTCGCCACGCTCGAACAGCGCCGAGCCGTGCACGCGCGGGATGGCCTCGACCTCGGCGGCGAGCGTACGGATGTCCGTGACGCCTCGGCCGTCGATGCGGACCTTGTCCTTGATGACGCGCTCGCGCACCAGGGACTTGGTCAGCGAGCGGTACGCGGCGGAGATCTCCTTCTCGCGACCCTCGAACTGCGGGAGCAGCTTCTCGGCGGCGATCTCCTTGACGCGGTCCAGCTCGGCCTCGCGGTCCTGCTTGCCGGCGATGGTGAGCGCCTGGGAGAGCTCGCTCTTGACCGCGGCGGTGAGGGCCTCCAGGACGTCGTCCTGGTAGTCGAGGAAGACCGGGAACTCGCCGGTCGGCTTCGCGGCCTTCGCGGCGAGGTCGGCCTGAGCCCTGCAGAGCACCTTGATGAAGGGCTTCGCGGCGTCCAGACCAGCGGCTACGACCTCTTCGGTCGGCGCCTCGGCGCCGCCCGCGACCAGCTGGATGGTCTTCTCGGTGGCCTCGGCCTCGACCATCATGATCGCGACGTCGCCGTCCTCCAGGGCGCGGCCCGCGACGACCATGTCGAAGACGGCGTCCTCGAGCTCGGTGTGCGTCGGGAACGCGACCCACTGGCCGTTGATCAGCGCGACGCGGACGCCGCCGATCGGGCCGGAGAAGGGCAGACCGGCCAGCTGGGTGGACGCGGAGGCGGCGTTGATCGCCACGACGTCGTACAGGTGGTCGGGGTTGAGCGCCATGATCGTCGCGACGACCTGGATCTCGTTGCGCAGGCCCTTCTTGAAGGACGGGCGCAGCGGGCGGTCGATCAGGCGACAGGTGAGGATGGCGTCCTCGGAGGGACGGCCCTCGCGGCGGAAGAAGCTGCCGGGGATCTTGCCGGCGGCGTACATCCGCTCCTCGACGTCCACCGTGAGGGGGAAGAAGTCGAGATTTTCCTTGGGCTTCTTGGAAGCGGTGGTGGCCGACAGCACCATGGTGTCGTCGTCCAGGTACGCGACGGCGGAGCCGGCGGCCTGCCTGGCCAGCCTGCCCGTCTCGAAGCGGATGGTGCGGGTGCCGAAGGAACCGTTGTCGATAACGGCCTCGGCGTAGTGGGTCTCGTTCTCCACTAGCGTTTTCTCCTCGTCTTCGTCCCGTCCTGCCCGTGTGGCAGGGGGACGGTGGCGGAGAAGCGCTCCTTCTGGTGCTGGCCGGTCTTCGATCGAAGCACCCGGGTTCGCATTTTCCCGGGGGCCACTACCGAGGACCGGCGGCGGCGAGGTGCGCTTCTCCTCGTTCAGTTTCGTGACGGTGCCCTACCCGGCGGGCAGGGCTTCATCACGCTGTGTCGTACGGGCTTGTGCCGTACGTGCTGTGTCATGCGTATTGCGTTGTGCTACCACACTACAAAGCGTCAGTGACACTCCGCACGTAGAGCGTGTACTGCGATCCGCCCGCAGACCACGTGGAGCGGTCCGTACGCGGGGCGCAAACAGCAAAAGGAGCGGCCCCCTAGAAGTGGGAACCGCTCCCTTCACGGCGTCTTACTTGGCGCCCGCCGCACCGCGGCGGATGCCCAGGCGGTCGACCAGCGCACGGAAGCGCTGGATGTCCTTCTTGGCGAGGTACTGCAGCAGGCGACGGCGCTGACCGACCAGGATCAGCAGACCACGGCGGGAGTGGTGGTCGTGCTTGTGGGTCTTGAGGTGCTCGGTCAGGTCCGAGATCCGGCGCGAAAGCATGGCGACCTGGACCTCGGGGGAGCCGGTGTCGCCCTCCTTCTGACCGAACTCGCTGATGAGCTGCTTCTTCGTTGCGGCGTCGAGCGACACGCGTACTCCTCGTAGTCTGTGATGTGCCACCGAGTGCCCCTGGTCCACATCTCAGGGGAGCTTCCGATACTCGGAGGCGGAATCCGCCGGGCGCGGCCTCCGGAGCGGTGAGCTCTGGGGGTGCGTACACAAGCGGCCGTTACACAGGGTACCAGCCTGGCGGGACGCGTTTGCCCGGAGGCCGAGTCCCCGGAACCCCGCGATCACAGCCACCGTCGAACAGGAACGGTACATCGCCGTGCAGGCGCAGGCCGGGGTCGTGACCTGCTCGTTTCCCCGTACGGAACACGCTCTGCCAAGTAGGGTGAACGCACAGTTCGTTCGCGTGTCAGGAAGGGGCCGTCGCACCATGGCCGAGGGACAGGACAACGACGTCGAGACGCAGGCCGAGGACGTCAAGGCGCGCAAGGAGCGGGAGAAGAACGAGCTCTACGCCCTCGACATCTCCGGCGTCGAGTGGCAGAGCGCGCCGGGTACCGAGGAGCACGAGGAGCGCGTCGAGATCGCGTATCTGCCGGAGGGGGCCGTGGCCATGCGGTCGTCGCTCGACCCCGACACCGTGCTTCGGTACACGGAGGCGGAGTGGCAGGCGTTCGTGCTCGGGGCGCGGGACGGGGAGTTCGATCTGGAGCCCGCGCCGCACAACGGTGGCGTGCCGGCCGAGTAGCCGGGGAGGGGGGTTGGTGTCGGTCGGGGTGGCGCCGCGTCCGCGGTAGGTCGGGCGGTGCCTGGTGGATGGCGTGAGTGTGGCGGTCCCCTTCTACGGTGATCGTGCGGTCCCATGACTTCTACGGTGATCGTGCGGTCCCATGACGGCAGTCGGTACTGACGCCGAGACCGGATTGTTGGGTACGCCACGCAGGGTGGACCGATCCGGCACAACCTCCGCCAGGAATGGGGGGTTTGAGACCGTTTCAGACCTTCTTCTGTTCGACTTGTTCACCACTATCGCCCGGTTTATTCATCGTTGGGGAGAGCGTTTACGCCACCTCTGGGCAGGATGTGTCGTAGTGGGCAGCAGCGGTGGGGTGGACGGGCCTGCCGTACTGACAGTCGTGGTGATTAGGCTGGGACCGGGCGCGACGCCAGACCCGTGCACGGCCGCCCGCGTCCAGGGGGAGAGCCGGGTGAATCGGTCGACCTCGGACAGCTTCGGACGACTTCGCACGACAAGAGACGGTCGCCCCGGCACGGCATGAGGGTGCTCGACCACACCAGGAGGAATTGTGAACAGCGATCGGGACGGGAACCGCGGGGGCTGGGCCACACCCGGCGATGACCACTCCGACGCGGAGTCCGCCGTCGAGACGACGGGCGAGTTCACTATCGACTACGCGCCGCCGGCCTGGTACACGCAGAACGCGTCGGGGGGTTCGGGGGCTTCGGGGGGCACGGAGGGTTCGGAGGGTTCGGACGAGGAGTCCTCGGAGCCGGACCCCGAGCCCGAGCGCCAGCCCGAGCCCGCGACGGCGGAGCCGAGTCCTCCCGCCGCGCTGCCTGGGCCGGGTCCCGGTGGGCCGACGGCTCTGCCGAACTTCTCCGCGGGTGGGTTTCAGCCCCAGTGGTCGCCGCCGCCTGCCGCCGTTCCGGCTCCGCCGGTTGTCGCTTCTTCCGGCGAGGGTGGGGGCGAGGCGGACGCCGACTCCGAGAACGGGGATCTTGAGAGTGGCGCCACGATGCGGATCTCCCCTGTCGCTCTGAAGCGTGAATTCGCGGAGCGGGCTGGTGCGTCTCCGGCGCCGGATCCGGTACCGGCTTCGGCTGAGGTTGTGGTCGAGCCTGAGGTCGTGGTCACCCCGTCGGTCGAGCCCGAAGCGGAGCCCGAGCCCGAGCCCGAAGCAGAGTCCGAGTCCGAGTCCGAGGAGACCTTCTCGGCGGACGCGGAGGACGGCGCCGGCAACGACGTAGACCCGGACGAAGAAGCCGAGGTCGAGGCCGAGGCCGAAGCCGAGGTGGCCGCCTCCGACGCGGGTGATGCGTCCGACGAGGCGGTTGCCCCGGAAACTGCGGACATCGCAGACGTTGTGGAACTGCACGCCACAGCCGACGGCGATGCGGCCGACGACGACGTGCCCCCGGGGCCCGACTCGGCGGACACCGAGCCCCAGGATGCCGACGCTCAGGACGTTCAGCCTCAGGACGTTCAGCCTCAGGACACGAAGCTCCATGACGCGGAGCCTCACGACGCCGCGCCCCACCACGTAGAGCCCCAAGACGCAGAGCCCCAGGACGTAGAACCCGAAGCCGTATCCGACGCGGCTGATGCCGTTCAGGACGCTCCCCCCGCGTGGGCTCCGCCGCCGTTGCCCCAGGGTGGGCTGCCTCCGTTGCCGCCCGCCTATCAGCCTGCGGCGCCCGCCCCCGCCGCGCAGTGGCCGGCGTCCACCGAACCCGCGGCGGCCGACGCCGCTCAGGCGCCGGTCCCGCCCCAGACGCATGCGGCCGCACCGGCACCGGGCCAGCCGTTCCAGCCGCCGGCACCGGCCCCTGCACCCGGCCGGCCGTTCCAGCAGGCCCCGCCCCCCACCACCCCCCAGCCGGGCCAGCCGTTCCAACCGCCCGCCCCCCAGCCCGCGGCACCGGCGTGGCCCTCCCCCAGCGCGCCCGTTTCCACCGGCCCGGCGCAGGCGCCCGCGCCGGTGTACCCGCCCGCCGTCGAGAACCCGGTTCCGGCGCCGCCGCAGGCTCCGGCTCCCGTACCGCAGGGCAGTTACGGGTTCCCGCAGCCCAGCGTTCCGGCCCCGAGCCCCACCCCGCAGGGCAGCTACGGATTCCCGCAGCCCGGCGCCCCCGCGCTGGCCCCCGGTCCGGCTCCGGCGGCGCCCAACCCGCCTGCCCCGGCATCGGGTTACGGCTTCCCGCAACAGGGCGCACCCGCGATTCCGCAGCCCCCGGCCCCGCAGCCGGGATACGGCTTCCCTCCGCAGCAGCCCGCGCCGCAGGCACCCAACTCCCCTGCACCGCAGGCCGGTTACGGCTTCCCGAACCAGCCGCCCGCCCCGCAGGCACCCAACTCCCCCGCACCACAAGCGGGTTACGGCTTCCCGAACCAGCCCGCGCAGCCCACGCAGCCCGTACCCCCCGCCGACCCGCGTCCCCCGCTCCCGCCGACGCAGGCGCCCCCGCCGTACCCGCAGCAGGGGCAGCCGCAACCGCAGCCGGGCCAACCGCCCGCGCCGCAGCAGTACGAGGCACAGCCCCCGCAGGGTCCCGCCGTTCCGCCCGCCCCGCAGGCGCACGCGCCGGTCGACCCCCGTGCCGGAACGGCCTGGCCGCAGCCCGTGCAGCACGACCAGCGCCAGCCCACCAACCCCGGTGCCGCCCCTCTCGGGTACACGGCGGCCGTGGAGCTCTCCTCCGACCGGCTGCTCAACAACAAGAGGCAGAAGGCCAAGAGCGGTCGTCCGGCTGCCGCCTCTTCGCGGTTCAAGCTCGGGGGGAAGAAGGAGGAGGCCGAGCGGCAGCGGAAGCTGGACCTGATCCGGACGCCGGTGCTGTCGTGCTACCGGATCGCCGTCATCAGCCTCAAGGGCGGCGTGGGCAAGACGACCACGACCACCGCGCTCGGGTCGACGCTCGCCACCGAGCGGCAGGACAAGATCCTCGCGATCGACGCCAACCCGGACGCGGGTACGCTCGGGCGCCGCGTGCGCCGCGAGACCGGGGCCACCATCCGTGACCTCGTCCAGGCGATCCCGTACCTCAACTCGTACATGGACATCAGGCGGTTCACGTCCCAGGCCGCCTCCGGCCTGGAGATCATCGCCAATGACGTCGACCCGGCCGTGTCGACCGCGTTCAACGACGAGGACTACCGGCGCGCGATCGACGTACTGGGCAAGCAGTACCCGATCATCCTGACCGACTCCGGCACGGGTCTGCTGTACAGCGCCATGCGCGGTGTGCTCGACCTCGCCGACCAGCTCATCATCATCTCCACGCCGTCGGTCGACGGTGCGAGCAGCGCCAGTACGACGCTGGACTGGCTGTCGGCGCACGGGTACGCGGATCTCGTCTCCCGGTCCATCACCGTCATCTCGGGTGTGCGGGAGACCGGCAAGATGATCAAGGTGGAGGACATCGTCTCCCACTTCGAGACGCGGTGCCGGGGCGTCATCACCGTGCCCTTCGACGAGCACCTGGCCGCGGGCGCCGAGGTCGACCTCGACATGATGCGGCCCAAGGTCCGGGAGGCGTACTTCAACCTCTCCGCGATGGTGGCCGAGGACATCGCGCGCCACCAGCAGTCCCACGGGCTCTGGACGTCGGACGGCAACCCGCCGCCGGTGGCCGCGCCGCCGCTGCCCGGTCAGCAGTACCAGCAGGGGCCGGGGCAGCAGTATCAGCAGGCCCCGGGCCAGCCGGCCCCCGGACAGCCGGCACCGGGTCAGGCCCCGCCCGCTCACCACCCCCCGCAGCAGCCTCACCCTGGGCAGCCGTATCCGCCGCAGCCCGGTCAGCCCTACCCGCCGCACCCCGGTCAGGGCTACCCCCAACAGCCCGGACAGGGCTACCCGCAGCAACCGGGACAGGCCTATCCGCCGCCGCAGGGACAGCCGTACCCCCAGCCCGGTCAACCCTTCCAGCCGCCGGCACCCCCTCAGCAGTAACCCGATCGGCCCCTTTCGGGGGACCGATTCCCGCCTGGGCCCGCATCGTCTTCGTACGGTGCGGGCCCTACGCGTATCCATGGGCGTTTCCCGCCGTCAGGCCCCCACCAGGAGGGCTTCAGCGGTCTGAACCAATGAGCGAAAAATCCGCGTCAACTCGTTATTTCCGCAGGCCACATGGGGTTCATGCGCCGTTGACTCGCGGAGACCGCCGCTGGTAGACACACACACCAACCCCGCCGGCGTCTCCCCGATCAACGTGGTCCAGCAGTTCGACAAGCCATCCCTGTGCGAGCGATGACGCGAGGTCACCGACCCATGAACAGACCCATGAACAGACAGCATCAGCACGGCAGAAGGCTCCTGCGGCTCATTGCCGCCGCGGGCGCCGCGGCGCTCACCCTCACCGCCGGTCTCGCGACCCCACTCAACCCGGCTCCCCAGCAGGCGCAGGCCAAGGCGGACAAGAACGTCCTCACCGTCGCGGTCGCGCAGAGCGTCGACTCGCTGAGCCCGTTCCTGGCGAGCCGTCTGGTCAGTACGAGCATTCACCGGCTCATGTACGAGTACCTGACCAACTACGACCCCGCGGACAACCACGCGATCCCGGGACTCGCCACCAAGTGGGAACCCTCGGCGGACAAGCTCACCTGGACCTACACGATCCGCTCCGACTCCAAGTGGTCGGACGGCGAGCAGGCCACCGCCGAGGACGCGGCCTGGACCTTCAACAAGATGATGACCGACGACGGCGCGGCCACGGCCAACGGCAGCTTCGTCGGCAACTTCAAGAAGGTCACGGCCCTCAGCCCCACCGAACTCGTCATCGAGCTGAAGAAGCCGCAGGCCACCATGGCCGCGCTCGACGTGCCGATCGTGCCCAAGCATGTCTGGGAGAAGGTCGGGGACTTCTCGAAGTACAACAACGACAAGAGCTTCCCCGTCGTCGGCAACGGACCGTTCATCCTCACCGACTACAAGGCCGACAGCTACGTACGGCTCAAGGCCAACAAGAGCTTCTGGCGCGGCTCGCCCAAGTTCGACGAGCTGGTGTTCAAGTACTACAAGGACAACGATGCCGCCGTCGCCGCCCTGCAGAAGGGCGAGGTGTCCTTCACCTTCGGTCTGACGCCCGCTCAGGCGGCCACCCTCGGGACCCAGAAGAACATCAAGGTCAACGACGCGCCGGGCCGCCGCTTCTACGCGCTCGCCGTCAACCCGGGCGCCCAGGCCAAGAACGGGCAGAAGTTCGGCGACGGGCACGAGTCGCTGCTCGACGAGAAGGTGCGGCAGGCGCTGTTCATGGCCGTCGACCGCAAGGCCCTCCTCGACAAGGTCTTCCAGGGCCACGCGGTCGAGGGCGCCGGATACATCCCGCCGCGCTTCGCGGAGTACTTCTGGAAGCCGTCCGCGAGCCAGGTCCTGTCGTACGACCCTGCCGAGGCGGCCCAACTCCTCGACCAGGCGGGCTACAAGAAGAACGGTGACGGCAAGCGCGTCGGCAAGAACGGCAAGCCGATCGACTACCGCGTCCTGTGCCACGCCACCGACCCGAACGACAAGGCGGTCGGACAGTACCTGAAGGAGTGGTGGGGCGAACTCGGCATAGGGGTCACCCTCAACTGCCTGGACAACGTGACCGATCCCTGGCTCGCGGGCACGTACGACCTCGCCTTCGACGGCTGGTCCGCCAACCCCGACCCCGACTTCCTCCTGTCGATCCAGACCTGCGGCGCGCTCCCGGCGACCCCCAAGGACACGGGTGCGACCGACAACTTCATCTGCGACAGGCAGTTCGACGACCTGTACGGGCAGCAGCTCGCCGAGTACGACACCGCCAAACGGGCGGATCTCGTCAAGCAGATGCAGTCGCGGCTGTACGACACCGGGTACATGAACGTCATGGCGTACCCGAACGCGGTCGAGGCCTACCGCACCGACCAGATCGGGTCGATCGAGACGATGCCCAAGGCCGCGGGCAACATCTACGGCCAGGACGGTTACTGGAGCTGGTGGTCGGCGGTTCCTGCGGCCTCCTCCGGTGAGTCCTCCGACGGTTCGAGCTCGACGGGGGTCATCATCGGCATCGTCGCGGGCGTCGCCGTCCTCGTGGGCGCCGGGGCGTTCTTCGCGATGCGGCGCCGCTCGACCGCCGAGGACCGCGAGTAGCCCCGCGCACGCCACCACTGGCACACCACCACTACCGAGCCACGCACACCGCCACTACGGAGCCACGAGCAGCGAGCCGCCTCCACCGAGTGAGAGTCCATGACCGCTGAAGCAACACCCTCGCTGGTCGAGGCGACCGGCGGTCCGGCTGAGGCCGGGCCGTCGGTCCGCAGGCCGCGGGCGCGCAACAGGACCGCCTATCCGCGGTATGTGGCGGGCAAGTTGGGCGGCGCGGCCGTCTCCCTGCTCGCCGTCCTCGTCACCAGCTTCTTCCTCTTCCGGCTCATCCCCGGCGACCCCGTCAAGTACATGACGGGCGGCCGTCAGGTGTCGGCGGAACAACTCGCCAACTACCGCAAGGAGTTCGGGCTCGATCTGCCGATGTGGGAGCAGTTCACGGACTACTGCGCCAAGGCACTCACCGGTGACCTCGGCACGTCGTACCAGTTCCGCGCCCCCGTCATCGACAAGATCACCGAGGCGCTCCCGAACACCCTCCTCCTCACCGGCACGTCGTTCATCCTCTACACGGCGCTCGGCATCTTCATCGGCACCCGCTCGGCGTGGCGCAACGGCGGGATCGCCGACCGCCTCAACACCGGTCTGGCGCTGACCCTTTACTCCATCCCGTCCTTCTGGCTCGGGCTGCTGCTGATCATCGTCTTCTCGGTGGGCATCGGCCCGATCCCCGGGCTCTTCCCGACCGGCGGCATGGTGTCGGGGAACGGCGAGACCGGTTTCGCGTACGTCGCCGATGTCGCCCACCATCTCGTGCTGCCGGTGGTGACGCTGGTCGCCGTCGAGTACGGGCAGACCCTGCTCGTGACGCGTTCGGCGCTGCTCGACGAGATGGGCAGCGACTATCTGACGACGGCGCGGGCCAAGGGCCTGCGGGACGACCTCGTACGGCGCCGTCATGCCGTGCCCAACGCCCTGCTGCCGACCGTGACGCTGATCTTCATCAACCTCGGCCGGACGGTCGCGGGCGTCATCCTCGTCGAGACCGTCTTCTCCTGGCCGGGCCTGGGCGGGCTCTTCTACCAAGCGCTCAGCGTGCCCGATCTGCCCCTGGTTCAGGGACTGTTCTTCTTCTTCGCGGCGGCGGTGATCGTGATGAACACGCTGGCCGATCTGATCTATCCGCTGCTGGATCCACGGGTGGGCCGATGACCACAACAGAGTCGAACGGGCCGGTGCCGACCGAAGCAACCCCGCAAGTGGCGACAGCGAGCCCGCGCACACTGGCCCGGCAGCGCCGCCGAGCCTCCGCCGCCCGCTTCTGGAAGCAGTACCGCACCCACCGGGCAGGCGTCCTCGGCCTCGCCGCCCTCGGCCTCTTCGCGCTCGTCGCGCTGACCGCACCGCTGACCGTCGGCTCCGACGTGCAGAGCGTGACGAACGCGCCGGGCGGTCCGATGGAGAGCCCGAGCGCCGAATTCCCGCTGGGGACCGACCAGTTCGGGCGTGATCTGCTCGGGCTCGTGGTGTGGGGCGCCCGGGTGTCCCTGCTCGTCGGGCTGCTCGCCGCCGTGCTCTCCGTCGCGATCGGCGCACTCATCGGGATCACCGCGGGACACTTCCGGGGCTGGTTCGCGACCGTGATGATGCGGATCACGGACTGGTTCCTGGTCATGCCGACCCTCGTCCTCGCGATCGCGCTGGCGACCGTGATGTCCCGTTCGCTCGGCACGATCATCCTGGCGATCGGTGTCACGACCTGGCCGACGACGGCCCGGCTGGTACGCGCGCAGACCCTGGCGGTGGAGTCGCGGCCGTACATCGAGCGGGCCAAGGCGCTCGGCGGCGGGCACTGGCACATCATGTCCCGGCATGTCCTGCCCAACGTGATGCCGCTGGTGCTGGCCCAGACGACCCTGATCATCTCCTCCGCGATCCTCGCCGAGGCGACGCTCGCCTTCCTCGGACTCGGCGATCCGACGGTCGTGTCATGGGGCGGGCTGCTCCAGGACGCGCGGGAGGCGGGCGCGGTCAGCGCCGGGAAGTGGTGGTATCTGGTGCCGCCGGGTATCGCGATCGCGGGGGTCGCGCTGGCGTTCACGCTGTGCGGACGCGCGGTCGAATCGGTCCTCAACCCCAAGCTGGGGGTGGCACGTTGAGCACTCCGACCGAACCGAACACGACCGGTCACCGTCTCCTGGAGGTCCGGAACCTCGAAGTGACCTACGCGGGCGGAGCGGCCGCCGTACGCGGTGTGGACCTATCCCTCGACGCGGGCCAGAAACTCGGCATCGCGGGCGAGTCCGGCTGCGGCAAGTCCACACTGGCGCTCGCGCTGCTGCGGCTGCTGCCGGCCGGCACGCGCACGACCGGCGAGATCCTGCTCGACGGTGAAGACGTACTGACCATGAAGTGGGGCCGGGTGCGGGCGGTCCGCTGGGCGGGCGCCTCCATCGTCTTCCAGGGCGCGATGCACTCGCTGAACGCCGTGCACCGCATCGGCGACCAGATCTCCGAGCCGATCCTGCTGCACAAGAAGGCGACTCCGGCGGGCGCGAAGCGGAAGACCGGCGAACTGCTCGAACACGTGGGCCTGCCCGCCGCCCGCGCGGACGCCTACCCGCACGAGCTCTCCGGCGGCCAGCGCCAACGCGTCATGATCGCCATGGCGTTGGCCTGCGATCCCCGGCTCGTCATCGCCGACGAACCGACCACCGCGCTCGACGTGATGATCCAGGCGCAGATTCTCCGCCTCATCCAACAGCTCGTCACCGAGCAGGAGTTGGGCCTGATCATGATCAGCCACGACCTCGCGGTGCTGTCCGACACCTGCGACCGGCTCGCGGTGATGTACGCGGGTCGCGTGGTCGAGGAAGGGCCCGCGCGGAAGGTCTACGAGGATGCCCGACACCCGTACGGCAAAGCCCTGTCGGCCGCCTTCCCACGCATCGGCGACCCCGCCTCGCGGTTCGCGCCGCGCGGCCTGCCGGGCGACCCGCCGGACCCCTCGGCGCTGCCGTCCGGCTGTACGTTCCACTCCCGGTGCCCGGTGGCGCTCGACTCCTGTGTGACGGAGGACCAGGCACTGCGGGACGCGGGGGCGGGAAGGTGGGCGGCCTGCGTACACATGGACGCGGCCGTGGAAGCGGAACCAGCCAGGAGCACTCCATGACGACACCTCCCGTGACAGCGCCTCCCGTGACGACATCACCGCTGCTCAGCGCCGAGGGCCTGCACATCGCCTTCCCCGGCCGCCACGGTGCCGACCGCGCCCGTGCCGTCGACGGGGTCGACCTCGACATCCGGCGCGGCGAGATCGTCGCCCTGGTCGGCGAGTCGGGCTGCGGCAAGACGACGCTGGCCCGCTCCCTGCTCGGTCTCGTCCCGCCGACCGGGGGCCGCGTCACGTTCGACGGCAAGCCCCTCGACTACTCCTCACGCTCCCTGAAGGCGTACCGCAAACGTGTCCAGCTGGTCCTCCAGGACCCGAGCGGCTCCCTCAACCCCCGGCACACGGTGTACGACGCGGTCGCCGAGGGCCTGCGCATCCACCGGTACGGCGGCGACGAGCGGGCGGCGGTCGCGGAAGCCCTCTCCCGGGCGGGACTTCGCCCTCCGGAACGCTTCTTCCTGCGCTACCCGCACGAGCTGTCCGGCGGCCAGCGCCAGCGTGTCGTCATCGCGGGCGCGCTCGTCCTGGAGCCCGAACTCATCGTCGCCGACGAGCCGGTGGCCTCCCTGGACGCCTCGGTGCGCGGCGAGATCCTGGCCCTGCTCCTGCGGCTGCGCGCCGAACTCGGCCTGTCCGCCCTGGTGGTGACACATGACCTGGGTCTGGCGTGGAACATCGCCGACCGGGTCGCGGTGATGTACCTGGGCCGCATCGTGGAGACGGGCGAGGTCGAACAGGTCCTGACGGCACCTCAGCACCCGTACACCCAGGCCCTGTTGTCCGTCCTGCCGGAGGCTCCGGGCGACCCTATCGTGCTGACCGGCGAGCCCCCGGACCCGTCACGCATCCCCTCCGGCTGCCGTTTCCACGCGCGCTGTCAGATCCTGGCGAGCGGGGAGGCGGAGCGGGCCGGGGTGGCAGACGCGTGCCGGGGGCAGGATCTGGAGGTGCTGGGCGGGGGTGCGGAGATGCAGGTCGCGTGCCACTGGGCGAGGGCACAGGTCGCTACATAAAGGCCACCGGCCGCCCCCGTCGACGTACGCGGAGAAGCTACTCGGAGTCGGCCTCTGCCTCGTACGCCTCGATCAGTTCCCGCGACCGCTTCACGTCGTCCCCGATGGCCACGAGGAGCGCGTCGATGGAGTCGAACCTGGCCTGTCCGCGTACGAAGGCGAGGAAGTCGACGGCGACGTGCAGGCCGTACAGGTCGAGGCCGACGCGGTCGATGGCGTACGCCTCGACGGTTCGCTCGGTGCCGTCGAACTGGGGGTTCGTGCCCACGGAGATCGCGGCCGGCATCGCCTCGTCCGCGACGTGCAGCCAGCCGGCGTAGACGCCGTCGGCGGGAATGGCGGTGTGCGGGAGGGTCTCGACGTTCGCCGTCGGGAAGCCCAGCTCGCGGCCGCGCTGGGCGCCTCGTACGACGATGCCCTCGACACGGTGCGGACGCCCGAGGATCTCGCGCGCGCCCTCGACGTCGCCCTCGGCGACGAGCCGCCGGGTGAGGGTCGAGGAGAAGGGTTCGCCGCCGCCCGCGTCACCGGTCACGTACAGGTCGACGACCTCGACCTCGAAGTCGTACGTCCGGCCCTGCTCCCGCAGGAAGTCGACATTGCCGGCGGCCTTGTGGCCGAAGCGGAAATTGGGGCCCTCGACGGCGGCCTTCGCGTGCAGTTTGTCGACCAGGACCTTCGCGACGAAGTCTGCGGGCGACAGCTTCGAGAACTCCTTGGTGAACGGAAGGATGAGCAGGGCGTCCACGCCCAGCTCGGCCATCAGTTCGGCCCGGCGGTGGTGCGGGGCGAGCAGCGGGGGGTGGCTGCCGGGGCGCACGACCTCGCTGGGGTGCGGGTCGAAGGTGACGACGACGGAGGGAACGCCCAGCTCGCGGGCGCGGTCCACGGCATGCCGGATGATCAGCTGGTGTCCGCGGTGCACCCCGTCGTAGGAACCGATGGTGACGACGCTGCGCCCCCAGTCCTCGGGGATGTCCTCCAAGCCACGCCAGCGCTGCACTGTGACTGCTCCTTGTCGCAAACTCGTCGAACCTGTGTCCGTGATTGCCTCAATCGCAGCTCTAAGAGTGCCATGCCGGGTGCTCTCCGCCTGCATCGGCATCAGGCTGTGACACATCCCGCATTCCGGCGGCGCGGGTCAGGCGGGAACCCGCACCCCGGCCAGGTTCTCGATCATGCGGCGGGTGCTCGGGCCGACCACGCCGGCCCACTCCTCGGGGGCGCCCGTCAGCCAGCCGGCCACGAGGCCGGCGAAGCCGGGGACGGTGCGGGCCAGGTCGACGAGACCGTGGTCGAAGCCGGTGGCTCCGGCCGGGGTGCGGACGAGGAGGAGGCCCGTACGGTGCACCAGTTCACGGGTGGGCTCCTCTCCCCTGCGGGCCGCGTCGGCCGCCGCCGCGCGCAGCACGGTGTCGAGGACGGCCGGGTCCCGTTCATGGGCGAGGAGGAGGTCGAGGAGTTCGCGCCGCAGCGGACGGGAGTCCGGGCCGCCGGGCGCGGCGAGCACGGTCGCGAGCGCCGACCGCACCGGTGCGGGGCAGCCGTCGATCAACCCTGTGACCAGCGGAAAGAGCACCGTGTAGGCCTCCGTCCCGTGTTCGAGCCGCCGGTCGACGTACGCGGCCACGTGCGCGGCGGCCGCCGGGCGGATCTCCACCGCCTCGCGTACGAGGGCGGCGACGCGGCGGGCCAGGCCGGGTGTGGTGACGTCGGCGAGGGTGCGCAGCAGCTCGCCGGTGTCCGGGCCCGCGCCCGGTTGCCACAGCCTGGCCCGGAAGGCGGCGAGCACCGGGTCGGGGTGGGTCGTGAGGGCGGCGACGAGCGCGCTCGCGGGCAGCTGCGGGTCACCCGCCGTGAACCGCTCCAAGGCCTGCGGCAGGTACCGGGCCCGGGTCCACGGGTCCCGTACGAGGAGGCCGAGCGCTCCGCCGTGCAGGGTGCAGTCGGCGGGGCGGGCCAGCAGGGCCAGCGCCGCGTAGCGCAGCAGCGCGCGGTCGGCCTCGGTCCGCACCTGCGGGGCGGCCCGCAGTCCGTAGGCCACCGCCGCCACCCGCCGTGCGGGGCGCTCGTCGTGCGCCCACCGGTCCACCGCCCGGCACACGGCCGAAGGTTCCTCCTCGGCGAGTACGGCGAGCAGCTCGTCGCCGAGCCGGTGCGCGACTGCGACCAGCGCCTCCGCGAGATCGTCCAGGGCCCGGCGCCGGTACGCGTACAGCAGCGCCTGTGCCGCCGTCGCCACGGTCGCGTGCGGGGTCGCGGGGAGGGGGCGGTCGTCGTCGAACCAGTGGGTGAGGTGCGGTTGTACGGCGGTGGGGTCGGCGGTGAGGAGGCGGGCCACGGCGTCCAGATAGCGGGGTTCGCCTTCTTGGCTCCCGGTGCGCGGTGCCTCATCCGCGACGACCAGGCACCTCAGCAGCTCGAACCGTTCCTCCTCCGGCAGCGGCAGCGCCTCCCAGAAGGCCGGCCCGAACTCCCCAGGTACAGCTCGCCCTTGCTCCCGCCACCTCACGATCCGCTCCGCGAGCAACCGCAGCACCCCGGCGTACGGGCTCGCGTCGGGAACCCGCAGCAGGACGTCGACGCAGAGATGCGTGGCCCACCAGCCGGGGTCGCCGAGCGGGGCCGGCCCCTCGGGCAGCAGGTCGTCCACGGCGTCGACCAGGTCTTCCAGCCGACGGGCCAGCTCGCCGGGACCCTGCTGCCGGCCCAGGAGCAGCAGGGCCTGGACGACCGGGCCGATGCGGTGGCGGGGGACGGGGAGTGCGCGGGGCGGGGCGGATCCCGGCTTTCCCGGCCGGGCTGACCCACGGGGCCCCGCCTGCTCGGGCACCCCCGCGCGCCCCCGGTGCACCAAGGCGTGCAGGGCGGGGTCCAGGTCGAGGTGGGTGCCCTGGATCCAGTCCGCGAGTTCCTCGTGGGCGAAGCGGTACCCGTTGCCCGCAGGCACGAGGAGGCCCTCGGTGAGGACGGCGGAGGCCCAGCCTGTGGTGGCCCCGAGGCGGCGAACGGGTGCGGGGCCCCACGGGAAGACTGCTTCGAAGGACGCGCGGTCCAACTCCCCCTGCCCGGGCCCCAGACAGCGCCGCGCGGCCTCGTGCACCTGGCCGGAGACCTGAGCGGCGAGCCGTCGTACGGCCGTACCACGCAGCCCGTTCACCGCGGCCAGCCGGACCGCGACACGCAGGCACATGAGGTCCAGGTAGGCGGCGAACACCTCGTCCCGGTCGAGCGGCCGGGCCGAGGCGTCCAGCAGCGCACCCGGAGCGGCCGGGACGTCCGACATCGCACCCCGAGCGGCCGCGGAGTCCGGCAGCGCCGCCCGCACCTCGGACAGCAGCCGCAGCGCCAGCGGATGCCGTGCGTCGGCCGACGCGAGCGTGCCCTCGGGGATCCCCGCACGAGCCCGGGCCCGCAGCGCCTCCGCCTCGGTCAGATCCCCCAGCCACACACAGGCGGGAAGCCGCCCGGCCCCGGACAAGGAGGGATCGGCCCGGTGCAGCAGCTCCGCCGGAAACTCCGCCCCCGCCTGCTCCCAGTACTCGGCCCGGCACGCGACCACGAGCCGCGCCCCGGTCTCCCGCAGCCAGTCCGCCGTTCCCGCCGTCCACTCGGGCATCCGGTGGGCGAGGGCGGGCGGCATCTCCTCGGGACCGTCGAGGAGCAGCAGCAACGGCCGCCCCGTGTCCAGCGCCACCCGGGCCAGCCGCTCCGGCCCGATGTCGCCCAGCTCACCGTCGTACCCCTCGGGAGGCAGCACACCCGAATCCGCAGAGCTCCCCGAGCGCAGGCCCTCCCGCGAGGCCGCCACGATCCGCCCCGCCCGCTCCAGCGCCCGCGCCGCCGCGTCCGCCACCGAGAGGTCCGTGGCGAGGAGGTCGGCGCCTCGCAGCCACAGGGTGGGCGCCGGTTCCGCGCCCCGGGTCCGGCGTGCGGCGAGGGCCGCCAGTTCCGTCGTACGACCGCTGCCGGGCGGGCCGACGAGCCCGAGCACGGCGGCCTGGCCACCGCCCTCGAATCCGGCGAACTCCCTTACGACATCTGCCCGTTCGACAGGTTCGAAGTCCCCGCCGTCCGGTCCACCGGGCCCGTCCGAGCCCACGGACGTCGCCGTCAGCTCCAGCACCCCCGCCGGATTCAGATCGGCTCCGTACGCGGGCACCGTCGCCGCGTTGCGGACCAGCAGCGCGGCGAGCGGTCCTTCGGCCTCCGGAGTCCGCAGCGGGACGGCGAAGCCCGCCACTCGGTGCCCGGCGTGCAGCGCGGTACCCAGGACCGCCACCACCGCCCCGGTCGAGACGTCGAGGACCGGGCCTCCGGCGGCTCCGCCGCCCAGCCGCAGCGCGTCGGCGCCGGCCGTACCGATCGCCAATTCCAGGGCATCGCCCAGGACATGGAAGCGGTCGGTCGCCGTGTACGTGACGGCGGAGGCGCCGAGTACCCGTGCCTCGCGCCAGCCGCCTGCGGCGATCCGGACGTACGTGCCGGTCTCGACGTGGGTCCGCACGGTGACGGGGAGCGGGTCCACGCCGAGACCTTCGCTGCGTACGAGAGCCAGATCGGCGTCCGGGAGGGGTGTGACGGCGTCGGCGGTGACCACACAGGTGCGGCCGCCGGGAGCGTGCAGGACAAGACGGGCCAGGCCGTCGACCGCCTCGTGGCTGGTGATCACCGTGCCGTGGTGGTCGGCGACGAACCCCGTGCCGCGCGGACGCCCCGCCAGGTCGCAGACCCGCACCAGGGCGTCGTCATACGCTTCCCGGGCCTCGTCCGGCGTCTCCCGGGTGTCGTCCGGTACCGGCCGACTCTGGACCGGTACGTGTCGGCTGTCGACCGGTGCATGTCGGCCCCCGGTCCGCGGGCCCCGTCCCGCCATGCTCGAACCTCCCCGCCGCGCTTCTTCTTCCGACGGTAGGCGCGGGGTGATCAGCGGGACAGATCGCGTGTCGAACGCGCCCCCTTCCGCTCCCCCGCTTCACTCCGAGCGCCTGCCCGAAGGGGTGAATAGGCGGGTACGGATGGATACACCCTTGGGTGGGGGAACCGAGGGGGGACCGTGGAGCGGCGGGCACGAGACCCCGTGATCGCCGCTCCACGGGCGGGTACAGCAAGCCCGGTCCCGAATGGCCGTCGGCGTCAGCCGAACACCGCCAGGCTCTTCGCCTTCCCCTTCTGCTCCTCCACCAGGGCCAGGAACCGCCCGGCCGGGTCGAAGACCGCCACGGCGCCGCGCCCCGCGTACTCCTCGGGAATCTCCAGGCGTACGCCGTTGAGAAGCAGCCCCGCCCGCCTGTCGTCCACGTCCCAGCGCGGGAACGCGGCCGCCGCGGCCTCCGCGACCGGCATCACGGTCAGCTCCTGCTGGAGCTGGTCGAGGGTGCGCGCGGAGTCGAGCTTGTACGGGCCGACGCGGGTGCGGCGCAGCGCGGTGAGGTGGCCGCCGACGCCCAGGTCCGCGCCCAGGTCACGGGCGAGCGCCCGGATGTACGTGCCGGACGAGCAGACCACCGAGACCACCAGGTCCAGGACCGGGGTGCCGTCCTCGGCGACGGCGTCACGGACGTCGTACACCGCGAACGAGGAGATCCGCACCGGACGGGCCGGGATCTCGAAGTCCTCGCCGTCGCGCGCCCGCTTGTACGAGCGCACGCCGTTGATCTTGATGGCGCTGACCTTGGACGGCACCTGCATGATGTCGCCGGTCAGCTTGGCGATACCGGCGTCGACGGCGTCCCGCTTGATGCCGGACGCGTCCGCGGACGAGGTGATGTCGCCCTCGGCGTCGTCCGTCAGCGTGTTCTGCCCGAGCCGGATGGTCCCCAGATACTCCTTCTCGGTGAGCGCGAGGTGCCCGAGGAGTTTGGTGGCCTTCTCGACGCCGAGGACGAGCACACCCGTCGCCATGGGGTCGAGGGTGCCCGCGTGTCCGACGCGGCGGGTCCTGGCGATCCCGCGCATCTTGGCGACCACGTCGTGCGAAGTGAAGCCCGACGGCTTGTCGACGATGACAAGCCCGTCGGGCGTCTGGTGCTTCTCGGTCATCCGGTGGCGTCGTCCGTCTCGTCGTCGTCCGACTCTTCGTCGGAGTCCGGCTTCTTGTACGGGTCCGCGTCACCGGCGTACTTCGCTCCGGAGGAGACCTCGCGCACCTTCTCGTCCGAGGCACGCGCCTTGTCGAGCAGGTCCTCGATGGTCTTGGCGGTGTCCGGCAGGGCGTCCGCGACGAAGGTCAGCGTCGGCGTGAACTTCACGCCCGCCGCCGCACCGACCGCGGAGCGGAGCACGCCCTTGGCGCTCTCCAGGCCCGCGGCGGCCTCCGCCCGCACCTGGTCGTCCCCGTACACCGTGTAGAAGACGGTCGCCTCCCGCAGATCACCCGTGACCCGGGTGTCCGTGATGGTGACGTGGGTGCCGAGCCGCGGATCCTTGATCCCGCGCTGCAGCTTCTTGGCCACCACCTCTCGGATGAGGTCCGCCAGCCTCTTAGCCCGCGCGTTGTCGGCCACTGGTCCGTCTCCTTCTTCGCCTTGCTTGTTCCGTCAGTCTTCGTCGGTCTTCGTCATTCGTCGTCCGACGTCGTCAGTCTTCGTCCGTGTGGAGTCTGCGCCGTACCGACAGCAGTTCCACCTCCGGTCGTGCCGCGACGAGCCGCTCACACCGGTCCAGTACGTCGGTGAGGTGCTCGGTGTCTCCGGAGACCACCGCGAGGCCGATCTCGACCCTGCGGTGCAAGTCCTGGTTTCCCGTCTCCGCCACGCTCACCGGGTACTTCCGCTGGAGTTCGGCGACGATCGGGCGGACGAGAGAGCGTTTCTCCTTGAGCGAGCGAACGTCGCCGAGGAGCAGGTCGAAGGACAGCGTCCCCACATACATGTGTAACCGGATGTCCCGCCGGTACGGGATAGATGGCCTGCCAATGCGCTTGGCAGGGTCATCAGAACCGTACAACGAACCTCCGGCTCGCTCGACGGGGTTTTCGCCCCCGCCGCCCCTACCCGTCCCATCCTCTGGGGCTGCGCCCCAGGCCCCCTCGGTTGTTCTTCGGGTGCCGGCCCGGTGGGGGCTTGTCGCGCAGTTCCCCGCGCCCCTAAAAGCGGTGAGCTGGCCGGGGTGACAAAGTCACCCCGGCCAGCTCACACCATCACTTTACGAGCGCGGCTTCTCGCGCATCTCGTACGTCGCGATGACGTCGTCGACCTTGATGTCGTTGAAGTTGCCGAGGTTGATACCACCCTCGAACCCTTCGCGGATCTCGGTGACGTCGTCCTTGAAGCGACGCAGCCCGGAGATGTTGAGGCTCTCCGCGATGACCTTGCCGTCGCGGATGAGGCGCGCCTTGGTGTTGCGCTTGACCTCGCCCGAGCGGACCAGGACACCGGCGATGTTGCCGAGCTTGGACGACTTGAAGACCTCGCGGATCTCCGCCGTGCCGAGCTCGACCTCCTCGTACTCCGGCTTGAGCATGCCCTTGAGGGCCGCCTCGATCTCCTCGATGGCCTGGTAGATCACCGAGTAGTACCGGACGTCGACGCCCTCGCGCTCCGCCATCTGAGCCGCGCGGCCCGCAGCGCGGACGTTGAAGCCGATGACGATCGCGTCGGAGCCGGTCGCCAGGTTGATGTCCGACTCGGTGACCGCACCCACACCGCGGTGCAGGACGCGGATGTCGACCTCGTCGCCGACGTCGAGCTGGAGCAGCGAGGACTCGAGAGCCTCCACCGAACCGGACGCGTCGCCCTTGATGATGAGGTTGAGTTCCTGCACCAGACCGGCCTTGAGGGCCTCGTCCAGGTTCTCCAGGGAGAACCGGACACCCCGGCGGGCGAAGTTGGCGTTGCGCTCACGCGCCGCGCGCTTCTCGGCGATCTGACGCGCCGTGCGGTCCTCGTCGACAACCAGGAAGTTGTCGCCGGCGCCCGGGACGTTGGTGAGACCCAGGACCAGGACGGGGGTCGACGGACCCGCTTCCTCGACGTTGTTGCCGTTGTCGTCGAGCATCGCCCGGACACGGCCGTACGCGTCGCCGACCACCATCGTGTCGCCGATGCGCAGCGTGCCGCGCTGGACCAGGACCGTCGAAACGGCACCACGGCCACGGTCGAGGTGGGACTCGATCGCAATACCCTGCGCGTCCTGCTCCGGGTTGGCCCGCAGGTCGAGCGAGGCGTCCGCGGTGAGGACCACGGCCTCCAGCAGGCTCTCGATGTTGAGGCCCTGCTTGGCGGAGATGTCGACGAACATCGTGTCGCCGCCGTACTCCTCGGCCACCAGACCGAACTCGGTGAGCTGACCGCGTACCTTGGTCGGGTCGGCGCCCTCGACGTCGATCTTGTTGACCGCGACCACGATCGGCACGTCGGCCGCCTTGGCGTGGTTCAACGCCTCGATCGTCTGAGGCATCACACCGTCGTTGGCCGCCACCACGAGGATCGCGATGTCGGTCGACTTGGCACCACGTGCACGCATGGCGGTGAACGCCTCGTGACCCGGGGTGTCGATGAAGGTGATCCTGCGCTCTTCGCCGTTGACCTCGGTCGCGACCTGGTACGCACCGATGTGCTGCGTGATACCGCCGGCCTCGCCCGCAACGACGTTCGTCTTGCGGATGGTGTCGAGAAGGCGGGTCTTACCGTGGTCGACGTGACCCATGACGGTCACGACCGGCGGACGGACCACGAGGTCGTCCTCGTCGCCCTCGTCCTCGCCGAACTCGATGTCGAAGGACTCGAGCAGCTCGCGGTCCTCCTCCTCGGGGCTGACGATCTCGAGGACGAAGTTCATCTCGTCCGCGAGGAGCTTCAGCGTCTCGTCGGAGACGGACTGCGTGGCAGTGACCATCTCGCCGAGGTTCATCATCACGCCGACGAGCGACGCCGGGTTGGCGCCGATCTTCTCGGCGAAGTCGGTGAGCGAGGCACCGCGCGACAGGCGGACGGACTGTCCGTTGCCGCGAGGCAGCATGACGCCGCCGACCGACGGGGCCTGCATGGCCTCGTACTCCTGGCGCCTCTGCCGCTTCGACTTGCGACCACGACGCGCGGGACCACCGGGACGACCGAAGGCGCCCTGTGTGCCACCACGGCCACCCGGACCACCGGGACGACCGCCGAAGCCGGGACGACCGCCGCCACCGCCACCGGGACCACCGGGACGACCGGCGAAACCGCCACCGCCGCCACCCGGACCACCGGGACGACCGGCGAAACCGCCGCCACCGCCACCGGGACCGGCCGGACGACCGGCGAAGCCGCCGCCGCCACCGGGACGACCGCCACCGGCACCGCCGGGACGACCGCCACCGCCACCGGGACCACGGCCGCCACCGGGGCCACCGCCGCCCGGACGCGGGCTGCCGGCAGCGGGACGCTGCGGCATCATGCCGGGGTTCGGACGGTTACCACCGGGGCCGCCGCCGGGACGCGGAGCGCCACCCTGCGGACGAGGCATGCCGCCCGGAGACGGACGAGCACCACCCGGACCGCCCTGCGGACGCGGAGCGCCGCCGGGACCGCCCTGGGGACGGGGACCGCGGTCACCACGGTCCTGACCCGCGCCCTGCGGACGCGGGCTGCCGGGGGCGCCTGCGCCACCCGGACGCGGGGCACCACCCGGACGGGGCGCCTGGGGGCGCGCCATACCGGTGGAGCCACCAGAGGTGAACGGGTTGTTGCCCGGACGGGGACCGGCCGGACGAGCACCGGGACGTGCGCCCTGGCCACCCGGACGCGGAGCGCCCTGACGGTCGGGGCGGTCGCCACGCTCGGGACGGTCCGTGCGCTCGGGACGGTCGGTACGGCCCTGACCACCCTGGCCGGGACCGGCCGGACGAGCACCGGCAGGCTTCGGAGCGCCGGGACGGGCAGCAGCCGGACGAGCACCGGCGGCCGGAGCCGCGGGAGCCGACGGGGGCGCCGTGAACTCGGCTGCGACCGGAGCCGGAGCCGCCGGAGCGGGCTTCGGCGCGGGCTTGGGACCCGGACGCGGGCCCGAGGCGGGAGTGGACGGAATGACCGGGGTGACCGGTGCGGCCTCCGCGGGCTTCTCGGCCACGGCCGGCTTGGGAGCCGGCGGGCGCGGGGCGGCCGGACGGGCGGCCTGCGCGGGAGAAGGCGCACCCGGCTTGGCGGGCGCGGCCTTGCGCGGCGCCGGCTTGCCGCCGCCGTTGCCCTGCTGGAGGGCATCTGTCAGTTTGCGTACTACGGGCGCCTCGATCGTCGAGGACGCTGAACGGACGAACTCACCGAGTTCCTGGAGCTTGGCCATGACGACCTTGCTCTCAACCCCGAACTCCTTAGCGAGTTCGTATACCCGGACCTTAGCCACTTCGCTCCTTTTAGGTCCGGGTTGCGTCCGGACCGTCGCTACTTCATGGGCGTACTCATCGCGTGCTCATCGAGTGCTCATCGCAATCTCGACCTACTTCCAACTCGCGGGGTACCAGGGCCGCACGGGGGTTCCGTACGACACGTCTTACGGTGTTACCTGCTCGACGTAGTGGCGCAACGCCTTCATGTCGAGCGATCCCGGGGCACGCAGCGCCCGTGGGAACGCCCGGCGGCGGACCGCCAGGTCGAGACAGGCCAGGACGGGGTGTACGTACGAGCCCCGGCCGGGCAGCGTACCGCGATGATCGGGGACACATTCACCCTCGACCGCCACGATGCGCAGCAGATCCTTCTTGGCCGCTCGCTCCCGACACCCCACACAGGTGCGTTCAGGGCATGCGCGGGCTCGCGTCCGGCCAGACACTCTTAAGTCTACCTCCCCGTACCGACCTCACCCCTTTGGGGCAAGAATCGAACGGTTGTTGTCGTGATCTAAGCCACCTGCGGCTTGGATCTATTCCCGGGCCTATTCCCCGGCCTGGTCGCCCGCCTGTTCGGTGTCCGGACGGATGTCGATCCGCCAGCCGGTCAGGCGGGCCGCAAGACGGGCATTCTGGCCCTCCTTGCCGATCGCCAGCGACAGCTGGTAGTCGGGGACGGTCACGCGCGCGGAGCGGGCCGCGAGGTCGACGACCTCGACCTTGGAGACGCGGGCCGGGGACAGCGCGTTCGCCACCATCTCGGCCGGGTCGTCCGCCCAGTCGACGATGTCGATCTTCTCGCCGTTCAGCTCGGCCATCACGTTGCGCACCCGGCTGCCCATGGGGCCGATGCAGGCGCCCTTGGGATTCAGCCCGGACCGAGTGGAGCGGACGGCGATCTTCGTACGGTGGCCCGCCTCGCGCGCGATGGCGGCGATCTCGACGGACCCGTCGGCGATCTCCGGCACCTCGAGGGCGAACAGCTTCTTCACCAGGTTGGGGTGTGTGCGGGAGAGCGTCACGGACGGACCGCGGACGCCCTTGGCGACCCGGACGACGTACGAGCGCAGGCGCAGGCCGTGCGTGTAGGTCTCACCGGGGACCTGCTCCTGCACCGGCAGGATGGCCTCCAGCTTGCCGATGTCGACCAGGACGTTCTTGGGGTCGCGGCCCTGCTGCACGACACCGGTGACGATGTCGCCCTCGCGGCCCGCGTACTCGCCGAGCGTCGCGTCGTCCTCGGCGTCCCGCAGGCGCTGCAGGATGACCTGCTTGGCGGTGGTCGCTGCGATGCGGCCGAAACCCGACGGGGTGTCGTCGAACTCGCGCGCCTCCTGCCCCTCCTCCAGGTCCTCGGGGTCCTCCTTCGCCCACACGGTCACATGACCGGTCTCCCGGTCGAGCTTCACGCGCGCGTGCCGGCGGCTTCCCTCGGTGCGGTGGTAGGCGATGAGGAGGGCCGACTCGATCGCCTCGACCAGCAGGTCGAAGGAGATCTCCTTCTCCCGTACCAAACCCCGCAGGGCACTCATGTCGATGTCCACGGCTACGCCTCCTCTGCGTTCTCTTCGAGCGCTTCTTGCTCGTCTTGCTCGTGCTGGTCGTCGGGCTTGCTCTTGCGGTTGAACTCGACCTGGACGCGCGCCTTGGTGATGTCCTCGAAGGCGAGCCTCTTGGCGGTGGGCTTGCGCCCCTTCACGCCGGGCACTTCGACGTCGACTCCGGAGTCGTCGACGGTGAGGATCCGGGCGATCAGCTCCGAGTCGTCGCTCAGCTGGAACTTCACCAGGCGGTCCGTGGCACGTACGTAGTGACGGTGCTCCTTGAGCTCGCGCTCGGCACCGGGGGTTCCGACCTCGAGGGTGTACTCGCCCTCGCCCATCGCGTCCGTCTCGTCGAGCTTCGCCGAGAGCGCACGGCTCACATCGGCGATCTGGTCCAGGTCGGCACCCGTGTCCGAGTCGACGACGACACGCAGCACACGCTTGCGTCCCACCGAGTCCACCTCGACCTCTTCGAGATCGAGTCCCTGAGAGCTGACGAGAGGTTCCAGCAGTTCTCGCAGCCTCTCGCTCTGGGTGGTGCTCATCCGGGTGACTCCTCGGCCGCGTGTGCTGTTGTGGGTAGGTCTCGCGTGTCAGGTCAAAGGGTATCCGGTCGCCGGGGGTGTTGCCGTCCATCGTGACGCGGCCGGACGGCGGAGGGCGGGGGCACAGGGCGCGGAACAACCGGCCGGACGAGCACTGTGCGAGAGCCGCTGGCCACCGATCGGCCGGGGCGCGGGTACCGTGATCACGGGCGTGCAGCCCTCCCTTTCGTACGAGCCTTCCGAGGACGTCTCCCGTGCCGTTCACCCTGCCGTCGCGCACCCCCTCGGGCCCGCGCCGAAGGACCCTGCTCGCGTCGGCCGCGGGCGCCTTCGCGCTCGCGGGCTGTTCCACCTCCGAGCCGTCCACCACCGAGACCTCCGGTGGGGGCCCCTCGGCCGCCGACCGGGCACGCGCGCGTGCCGCCCTCGACAGCCGGGCACTCGCGGAGCGGTACGCGGCCGTGATCACCGCGTACCCGTCACTGGCGGAGCGCCTGCGCCCGCTGCGCGCGGAGGTCGTACGGCATACGGCCGCCTTCGACAGCGGAAGCCGGGCATCGGGATCGCCGTCACCGTCCGCGTCGGCATCGGAATCGGCGGTGGCCGCCGGCGCCACCCCCGCCCCGTCGGCCACCGTGCCGGCCACCGAGAAGGACGCTCTCAAGGAGCTCGCGTCGGCCGAGCGCACCCTGGCCGACCAGCGCACGAAGGCCCTGCTGGACGTGCCGGGAGAGCTGGCCAGGCTGCTGGCGTCAGTGGCGGCGGCCGGGGCGGCACACGCCTACTTGTTGACGGAGGGGACGAAGTGACCGGCACCAGGGAATCCAGGAGCGGCGACGACACCGAGGACGCCAAGAGGGCGAAGGCAGCGGAGCTGAAGGCGCTGCAGGCCGCGCTGGGCGCCGAGCACGCCGTCGTCTACGGGTACGGCGTCGTCGGCGGCAAGATCGACGATGCGCGCAGGACCGAGGCCCGGGCGGCCTACGACGCCCACCGGGCGCGGCGGGACGAGCTGGCGCGGGCCGTGCGGGACCTGGGCGGAAAGCCCGAGGCCTCGGCGGCGGCGTACGCACTGCCGTTCCAGGTGAAGGACTCGGCCACGGCCGTGCGGTTCGCGGCCGAACTGGAGGAGCGGGTTGCCGGGGTGTACTCCGATCTCGTACGGGCTTCCACGGGCGGCCAGCGGCGTACGGCCGCCGAGGCGCTGCGCGAGGCGGCGGTACGGGCCGTGCGGTGGCGCGGCGAGAGCGTAGCCTTCCCTGGGCTCGCCGAGCGGGCCGCCACCCCGTCCGCGTCGGCGCCCTCACCGGCCTAACGCCAGCTGGAAGGAACCACTCGCGCATGGCTTTCGAACCGCCGCAACGCCTCGTTCGGGCGCTCGGCGAGACGCAGCACAACGGGGCCGACGGTGCCGAGGGGACAGGTGGGACCGGCGACTGGCTGGACAAGCTGCCGACGCTGGCTCAACAGGCTGTTGATCTACGCGAGTTGACGGTGGAGCGGGTGCAGGCGCCCGGCGGGCGCAGCAGTCTGGTGGTCCTGGTCAGGCAGGCCGACGGGACGCCCGCCGTGCTGAAGCTGGCGCCCGGGCGAGCCCGTCCGGAGAGCGAGCGGGCCGCGCTCGCCCACTGGGACGGCCGGGGCGCGGTCCAGCTCCTCAACCCGGATGACGCACAGGGCGTACTGCTGCTCGAGCGCCTGCACCCCGACGTCTCCGTGCGCTCGCTGCCCGAGGCGAAGGCCCTGCTGGAGGCGGCCGGGACGCTGCGGCGGCTGTGGGTCGAGCCGCCCGCCGGGCACGCCTTCGAGACCGTCGCCGAGCGGACCGGGCGGCAGGCCGAGGCGATGCGGGCGTCGGCGGGTGCCGACGCGGAGGTCGCCGCCCTGGTGGACGCGGCGCTCGGGGCCCGCGAGGAGCTCCTGGCCGGCCCGCCCGAGGAACGGCTGCTGCACGGCACCTTCCGGCAGAGCAAGGTCCTCGCCGGTGAGCGCATGCCCTGGCTGGCCGTGGGCCCCGACCCGGTGGTCGGCGAGTGTGCCTTCGATCTGGCCCGGCTGGTCCGCGACCGGGTGGAGGATCTGATCGCGTCGCCTTCGGGGTCCTCGACCACGCGTCGGCGGGTGAAGCGGCTCGCCGAGTCGCTGGACGTGGACCAGGAGCGGCTGCGGGGCTGGACCCTGTTCCGGGCGGTCGAGTCGGGCGTACGGGCCCGGCGGGTCGGGCGTCCGCAGGACGCGGAGCTGCTCCTGGAGTTCGCGGGCTGGCTCTAACTCCCTTGTGCCGAGGTGAGTTTGAGGGCCAGGACCGGGCAGTCGGCCGCGGCTCTCCGGGCACGTTTCAGGGTTCTCCCAGGGAGCGGGCCCCGACGGAACAGGGGGTAGCCCCACTCGTCGAGCGTGATGTGCTCGGGGAGCAGCTCCGCGCACAGGCCGTGCGCCTGGCAGGCGGTCCAGTCGACGGCGAGTTCCAGGTCGGCTTCCATGTCAGCTCCGGTTCTCGGGGACGGGCAGCAGGGGCCGGCGGTCGGACGCCGTGCAGTGGCCCGCGGCGTGCGCGTCGAGTTCGGCGGCGAAGGTGGTGAACGCGCTGCGGACCAGGCGGACCGTGCCGTCGGGGTGGTGGCAGGCGCCGCGGCCCTCGACGAGTCCGGCCCAGCGGGCGACGTCCCGGCGGCTGGTGCCCTGCGGGCCGGGTGCGGCCAGCGTGCGGAACGCGGCGGCGATCCGGGGCAGGCCGTTGAGGCAGGGTCCGCACTGTCCGGCCGATTCGAGCGCGAGGTAGCGCAGCACGTCGGCCGTGTCGGCGAGGCCGCAGCGGTCGGCGGGCAGCGCGATGAGGACACCCGCTCCCAGGTCGGCGGCGGTCAGGGTGCGGGTCGCGGCCTCGGCGGCCGTGAGCCAGGTGCCGTGGTAGCCGCCGAGGAGCACCGCGCCGACGCCGTCCAGCGGGAGCAGCCGGTGCAGCGGTATCCCGAACGGCGCCTCCACGACCCGTACCTCCCGGCCCGGCGCGTACACCGTGCACAGGGCGCTGCCCGGCTCGGTCGGCGTGCCCTGCGAACGGAACCAGTCGGCGCCGTAGCGGGCGATCAGGGCGAGGTGCGCGAGGGTCTCGACGTTCTGGACGAGGGTCGGGGCCCGGCGTACACCCTGTTCGCGGACCGGAGGGTGCTGGTCGCGGGGCAGTGCGGCCTGCCCGGAGATGTACTGGGCGAGGGCCGATGACTGACCGGAGAGGAAGCGCTTCGGGACTCGTACGATCCGCACGGGCAGCGGGTCGTGGCGCTCGGTGAGTGCCGTTTCCAGGGGGGTCGCGCCGTCCTCGACGGCAAGGTACGCCTCCCCCGCACCGACCGCCTCGGCCGCCAACTGGAGCCCGTCCAGGACGAGATGCGGCGAGAGCCGCAGCAGCGTCTTGTCCTTGTGGCTGGCGGGCTCGCCCTCGGCGCCGTTCCCCACGACGACCGGGGCGCGGCCGGTGCGGCGGCCCGCCTCGGCGACGGCGACCAGTTTCCGGTACGTGGGGAAGGCGGCGCCGCCGCGACCCGTGAGGCCGGACTCGGCGAGGGTGCGCAGCAGGTGCGCCGGGTTGCCGTACGACACGGGGCCGTAGCGCTGCTGGTGTGTGGTGTGGCCGGCCGGGGCGCCGCCGGGGGCGAGCAGACGGGGTGGCATGTAGATGTCCGTGAAGGTCATGGTCATGATCGAGGTCCCGCCGTCGTGCGGAGTCGGGCTGCGTGTTCGGCCGTGCGTTCGGCTGTGTGTTCGGCTGTGTGGAGGAGGGCGGCCGGGGTGCGCCTCGACGCGCGGGTCGCTTGGGCCACGCGGATGCCGAAGGCCGTGAGTACGGCGGCCACGCAGGAGACGGTCAGCCACAGCATCCAGGTGGCGCCGTTGTCCGTGCCGATGCCGATGCCGTGGACGAGGGCGACCGGCCAGGAGGCGTACGCCAGCCAGTGGACGGTGCGCCAGGTGCGGAGGCCGATCCTGGCCCGCAGCAGGCTGGTCACCAGCACCGCGAGCATCAGGTCCAGGGCTACCGTGCCCAGGCCCAGCCAGAGGGGCTGGTAGTCGGAGACGAAGGGGACGAGGACGTCGAGGACGGTGATGTTGACGTAGCCGTCCACTATCGCGGCCGTGATGTGCAGGGCGAGGAAGGCTGTGGCGGAGAGGGAGAGGGTGCGGTGGAGGGAGACCGTGCCGAACCTTGGGAGTCCGGGGAGTCTGCCTCTCAGCCGTACGGTGATGCCCAGCAGGACTACGAGGGTGAACAGGACGAGGCAGACCGCGCCTGTGGCTCTGTTGGCGTACCAGAGGATTGCGGAGTCGGTCATGCTGCGGCCCTGGTGGTGGTTGCGGTCGAGGGTGTTTCGCCCCCTCCGCCCCTTCCCGTCCCGTTCCTGGGGGCTCCGCCCCCAGACCCCCGTATCGGCCTGACGGCCTCGTCCTCAAACGCCGGACGGGCTGGAGATGCCGGCCCCTGCTGAGAAGTGGGCGTGCCCCTTCGTGACGTGGGCCAGCCCGGTGTCGTGAGTACCGTGCCGTCGTTCGCCACCAGCCTTGCCGGTAGGGCGAGTCGGGTCAGCCAGCGTTCCGCGCCCGCGCCCTTCACCAGGGCCGCCGTGCTGGCCGCGTTGGCGTCCGCGCAGGTCGCCGCCGCTACGGAGACGGTGCGCCAGGGGGTCTGGGCGGGCAGGCCGGTGTACGGGTCGATGATGTGGTGGAGTTCCTGGGCGCCTCGGCGCCAGCGGCGGGCCGTGGTGCCGGAGGTCGCGAGGCCGCCGCCTCGGATGGAGACCATGTCGGACGAGCCACGGGCGGGGATCTCTTCGACCGGGCCCGTGGCGTCCTGGACGCGGATGCGCCAGCCGCCGTGCGGAGGGCGGCCCGCGACGGCCGTGTCGCCGCCCAGGCTCACCAGGACTCCGCAGCCCGCCGCCTCCGCGAGCATCGTCGCGGCCCTGTCGGCGGCCCAGGCCTTCGCGGTGGCGCCCAGATCGAGACGGACGCCGGCCGGGACGGTGACCGTGCCGGTCGTACGGTCCAGCGTCACCAGGCGCCAGCCCGGGACCGGGCGCACGGTGAGCCGGACGGGGCGGCCGTCCTCCTGGATCAGTTGGAAGTCGCGGTCGTAGCCGAGGGCGTTCATCGCCGACCCGACCGTCGGATCGACGGCGCCGTCCGTCGCCTCGGCGGCGCGCAGCGCGACGGCCAAGGCCTCCTCGAGCAGCGGGCTGACCTTGACCGGACGGCCGTCGGTGCCGTCGAGCGCGGCCAGCTCCGAGTCCTGGCGGAAACGGCTGCAGGTGGCGTCGACCTCGGCGAGGTGCCGGGCGAGCAGCAGGTTGCACGAGTCCAGCAGAGCCGGATCGGTGGTGACCAGACGGACGCTCGTGCCGAGGGCGCGCCAGTCGGCGGCGGCGGTCATGACGCCCCCGATGTGGAGTCGGCCGAGTCGCCGCTACCGGAGGACGTGGGGTTGTCGGACGGCGACTGGAGGGTCGAGTCCGAGGAGGAAGAAGACGAGGAAGACGAGTCCGACGTGGATGAAGACGAAGTGTCCGAGGACGAGCTCGACGAGGAATCCGTGGTGCCGGTCGCCGCCGTGTCCGTGTTCGCGTCCGCCTGCATCGTGCCGATCAGGGCGAACATCCCGGCCGCCGCGGCCAGTGTCACCGCCGCTGCCGCGGCCGCCGTACGTCGTGTCCCTCTGCGGACCGCCGCGGCGGCCCCCCGCTCGCTGCCTGTCATGGCTGCTCCCCTCCGAATGACGCTCTGTCACGTCCTACGGTCGGGGAGCAGCCTGAGAGAAGTCTGTGAGGAATCCATACACCCCGGAAGAAGTCTCTGAGAGACGCATTTAATTTCAGACTTCAAGCACCGCTGTTGTGCCGGTTACGCCGTCAGGCGGGCGATCGCCTCGTCCACCGTCAGCTCCTCGCGCTCGCCGGTACGGCGGTCCTTGAGCTCCACGACGCCCTCGGCCGAGCGCCGTCCGGCGACCAGGATCTGCGGTACGCCGATGAGTTCGGCGTCCGTGAACTTCACGCCGGGCGAGACGCCGGCCCGGTCGTCGACCAGGACACGTACGCCCGCGGCGCCGAGCTTCTCGGAGACGTCGAGGGCCAGTTCGGTCTGGAGCGCCTTGCCCGCCGCGACGACATGCACGTCGGCCGGAGCGACCTCCTTGGGCCAGCACAGGCCCTGCCCGTCCGCCGACTGCTCGGCGAGTGCCGCGACCGCACGGGAGACGCCGATGCCGTACGAACCCATCGTCACGCGCACGGGCTTGCCCTGCTGGCCGAGGACGTCGAGCTGGAAGGTGTCGGCGTACTTGCGGCCGAGCTGGAAGATGTGGCCGATCTCGATGGCGCGGTCCAGCTTGAGGCCGGTGCCGCAGGACGGGCAGGGGTCGCCCTCCTGGACCACGACGACATCGAAGTAGTCGTCGACCTCGAAGTCACGGCCGGCGACGACGTTCTTCGCGTGGGTGTCGGCCTTGTTCGCGCCGGTGATCCAGGCCGTGCCGGGGGCCACCCGCGGGTCGGCGATGTAGCGGACCTTCTCCAGGCCCTGCGGGCCCACGTAACCGCGTACGAGATCGTCGCGGCCCTCGAAGTCCTCGGCCGTCACCAGTTCCACGACGGCCGGCGCGAGGTGCTCGCCCAGCTTGCCGAGGTCGACCTCGCGGTCGCCGGGGACGCCGACGGCGACGATCTCACCGTCGACCTTGACCAGGAGGTTCTTGAGGGTCGCGGAGGCCGGGACGCCGAGGTGGGCGGCCAGGGTCTCGATGGTCGGGGTGTCGGGGGTGTCCAGCTCCTCGACCGGTCCGTGCTCCTCGGTGACGGGCGTCAGCCTGAAGGTGACGGCCTCCGTGTTCGCCGCGTAGTCGCAGGCGGGGCAGTCCACGAAGGTGTCCTCGCCCGCGGCCGCCGGGGCCAGGAATTCCTCCGAAGCCGAGCCGCCCATCGCACCCGAGACGGCTGAGACGATGCGGTAGTCGAGGCCGAGGCGCGCGAAGATCTTCTGGTACGCGGCGCGGTGGAGGGCGTACGACTCCGCGAGGCCCTCGTCCGTGGTGTCGAAGGAGTAGGAGTCCTTCATCTGGAACTCGCGGCCGCGCAGCACGCCGGAGCGCGGGCGGGCCTCGTCCCGGTACTTCGTCTGGATCTGGTAGAGCATGACCGGCAGGTCCTTGTACGACGACGCCTGGTCCTTCACCAGGAGGGTGAAGATCTCCTCGTGGGTCGGACCGAGCAGGTACTCGGAGCCCTTGCGGTCCTTGAGGCGGAAGAGCAGGTCGCCGTACTCCTCCCAGCGGCCGGAGGCCTCGTACGGCTCCTTGGGCAGCAGGGCGGGGAGGAGTACCTCCTGCGCGCCGATGGCGTCCATCTCCTCCCGGACGACCCGGGAGACGTTGTCGAGGACCTTCTTGCCCAGCGGCAGCCAGGACCAGATACCCGCGGCGGTACGGCGCACATAGCCGGCGCGGACCAGCAGCTTGTGACTGAGCGTCTCCGCGTCCGCCGGGTCGTCACGCAGTGTCTTGACCATCAAACGGGACATGCGCTGGACCTGGGCCATGATTCTTGACTCCTGCTGCTCAAGGGTGATGGCAAGGAGGTTAGCCGGGGGCCCACCGTCCCCGGAAATCCGTTTCTCCGTCAGCGGTGCCTGAGGGGCAGCGGGGCACCCATCACGGCGTACGGCTTCGGCGCACTCGGGAACAGAACCTGCCTGGCCAGATCCTCGTATCCCAGCGAGCGGTACAGGCCGCGGGCCGGGCTGTCCGTGTCGATGGCGGAGAGGATCGAGCGGGGTTCGGCGACGTCGTCCGTGATGGCGGTGATCAGGGCGCGGCCGACGCCCCGGTTCTGGTAGCGCGGGTGGACGTGCAGTTCGGTGATCACGAAGGATTCGTCGAGCCAGCCGTCGTGGCCGCGGGCGCGCAGATACGGCTCGACGACGGTGGACCACCAGTGCGTACGGTCGTTCGGCATGCCGTAGACGAAGCCGACGAGCCGTCCGTCGACGGTGGTGGCGCCCAGCGCGCGGGCTCCCGGGTAGCTCAGGTGCCGCAGCACGATCTGGCGGCGTACGGCGATCTCGTCGGCGCCGAGCCCGAAGGCGAGGGCCTGCACGGCGAGCGCCTCGTCGACACGGGCGGCGAGATCCAGCGGGCCGATGACCACGTCGTCGGGGGTGCGGGGGCCCTGACCGGGGAAGCGCAGCATGCCGGGGAGACTACCCGGGCGCTTCGCCGGATGGTGCGGGGGACGGCCCCGCGCCCCTGTGGGGCACGGCTAGAAAAGGACGCTCATGAAAGCGCCGACCTCTTGGAAGCCGACTCTGCGGTACGTCGCCCGGGCGGCCGTGTTGAAGTCGTTGACGTAGAGACTGACGAGGGGTGCCACGTCCGCGAGTGCGTAGCGCAGGACCGCCGCCATGCCTGGGGCAGCCAGGCCCTGCCCCCGGTACTCGGGGGCGATCCAGACGCCCTGGATCTGGCAGGCCTGCGTGGTGGCGGCGCCGATCTCGGCCTTGAAGACGACCTTGCCGTTCTGGTCGAGGCGGGCGAACGAGCGTCCGGAGCCGACGAGTTCGGCCACGCGTGCCTGGTAGAGCAGCCCGCCGTCACCGGCGAGCGGCGAGACGCCGACCTCCTCGGTGAACATCGCCACGCACGCCGGCATGATCGTTTCCATCTCGTCCTTGCGGATGCGGCGGACGTACGGATCCGGGGTGATGTCGGTGGGGAGCCGGTCGGTGACCATCAGGGGCTGGTGTGTGCGGACCTCGCGGGCGGGGCCCCAGCTCGGTTCGAGGAGTCGCCACAGCTGGGCGGTGGCCTCGGCGGGGCCGACGATCGAGGAGCAGCGGCGGCCTGCCCTGCGGGCGCGGTCCGCGAAGCCGCGGATGGCTCGGGGGGTGGCGCAGATCGGGACCAGGTTGGCGCCGGCGTAGCAGAGGGACCGGAGCATGCCGTCCTCGTACCAGCCCCACATCTCGCCGCCGAGGCGCCAGGGGTCGAGGCCGGCGACCTGGACCCTGGAAGCCACGAAAGCGTTCGTGACCGGCTCGCGGTCGAGGACGGCGAGCGCGGCGTCCAGGTCACTCGGTTCGAGGACCCTGGTGGTGGTCTGGGTCAACACGTGCGGGGGCCTCACCATACGCGGTCTGCTGATCTCCGCACTGTACCTGGCGAGATTGAGCGGCGCCGCCCGGTTGGGGTGGGGAGGTTTTCGCCCCCTCCGCCCCTGCCCGTCCCGTACCTGGGGGCTGCGCCCCCAGACCCCCCTGTCGCGCTGACGCGCTCGTCCTCAAACGCCGGACGGGCTGAAAGATCTCCCCCGGCCGGGACTGAAAGATCTGCCGCAGGGGCGAAGGATCTGCCTGCCAGGGCGAATGATTTCAGCTCCGGCCGGGGAAAATTTCAGCCCCTCCGGCGTTTGAGGAGCGGGGTCTGGGGCGGAGCCCCAGGAACAAGGGACGGGCAGGGGCGGAGGGGGCGAGAAAACTCAGCCCGCCACCGACACCGACGGCTCGCCAGAAGCGACCCCGTCCGCCTCCATCTGCTCCGCAAGCTTGAGTGCCTCTTCGATGAGGGTCTCCACGATCTTCGACTCGGGGACCGTCTTGATGACCTCGCCCTTGACGAAGATCTGGCCCTTGCCGTTGCCGGAGGCGACGCCGAGGTCGGCCTCGCGGGCCTCACCCGGGCCGTTGACGACGCAGCCCATGACGGCGACGCGCAGCGGGACCTCCATGCCGTCGAGGCCGGCGGTGACTTCCTCGGCGAGCTTGTAGACGTCGACCTGGGCACGCCCGCAGGACGGGCAGGAGACGATCTCCAGTCGGCGCTGCTTGAGGTTCAGCGACTCCAGGATCTGCATGCCGACCTTGATCTCCTCGACGGGCGGGGCCGACAGGGAGACGCGGATCGTGTCGCCGATGCCCTCGCTCAGCAGCGCGCCGAAGGCCACCGCCGACTTGATCGTGCCCTGGAAGGCGGGACCGGCCTCCGTGACACCGAGGTGGAGGGGGTAGTCGCAGGCGGCCGAGAGCTGCCGGTAGGCGTTGACCATGACCACCGGGTCGTTGTGCTTGACCGAGATCTTGATGTCCCGGAAGTCGTGCTCCTCGAAGAGGGACGCCTCCCACAGGGCGGACTCGACGAGCGCCTCGGGCGTCGCCTTGCCGTACTTCTGGAGCAGTCGCCTGTCGAGCGAGCCCGCGTTGACGCCGATCCGGATCGGGGTGCCGGTGTCCTTCGCGGCCCGCGCGATCTCCTTGACCTGGTCGTCGAACTGCTTGATGTTGCCGGGGTTCACACGCACCGCCGCGCAGCCGGCGTTGATCGCCGCGAAGACGTACTTCGGCTGGAAGTGGATGTCCGCGATGACCGGGATCTGGGACTTCTTGGCGATGACCGCGAGGGCGTCGGCGTCGTCCTGGGTCGGGCAGGCGACTCGTACGATCTGGCAGCCGGAGGCGGTCAGCTCGGCGATCTGCTGAAGCGTGGCGCCGATGTCCGACGTACGTGTCGTCGTCATCGACTGCACCGAGACAGGTGCGTCTCCGCCCACGGCCACGCTTCCGACCTGGATCTGCCGCGTCTTGCGGCGCTCGGCCAGCTTGGTCGGAACGGACGGCATGCCGAGAGAAATCGCAGTCATCTGCTGTGCAACCCCAAGTTGTGGATCAAGGTCCCGGAATCGTGGGCTCCAGGCTTCGAGATTACGGCACGGGCGCAGGCCCGAGCACATCCCGCTCGTAAACGCACTCATCAGTGGGCGGCCGGGCAGTCAGTCTGCCCGGCCGCCGCGAACACTGGCTTACTAGGAGATTCTCACCGGGTTAACCACGTCGGCGATCAGCACCAGAATCGTGAAGCAGATGAAGATGCTGGCCACCACATAGGCGACGGGCATCAGCTTGGCCACGTCGAACGGGCCCGGGTCGGGCCGCCTCAGCACCCTCGCCAGGTTCCGGCGCAGCGACTCCCACAGCGCGCCCGCGATGTGCCCGCCGTCGAGCGGGAGCAGCGGGAGCATGTTGAAGAGGAACAGCGAGAGGTTGAAGCCGGCCACCAGGAACAGCATCATCGCGACCTGCTGGGAGGCCGGGATGTCGAGGGTGAACACGTCGCCGCCGATGCGGGCCGCGCCGACCACGCCCATCGGGGAGTCGTCCTCGCGCGGGCCGTCGCCGAAGGCCGCGTCCCACAGGGCGGGAACCTTGCTCGGCAGGGCGATCAACGACTCGACGCCGTTCTGCATCATGTCGCCCATGCGGTCCACGGACTGCCCGAAGGACTGCTCGACGATGCCGGAGGCAGGCGTGAAGCCGAGGAAGCCGGCAGACACGTACTGGCCCTCGACATAGCCGCCGTTGCCGTCGGTCTTGCTGACCTGGTTCTCGATCAGGTGGGCGGTGAGGTCGACCTGCTCGCCCTTGCGGTCGACGGTGAGGGTGACGGTCTTGCCGGGGTTGTCGCGGATGTCGGTCTGGAGGGTCGACCAGTCCTCGACGGCCTTGCCGTTGAACGCGACGATCTTGTCGCCGCCCTGCAGTCCGGCGGCCTTGGCGGGCGCGGCCTGGTCACCGCTCTCGCACTTCGTCCGGTTCTCGCTCCCCTGGATGACGCAGTCGGAGACCTTGCCGACCGTGGTGGTCTGGGTCTGGATGCCGAACGTCATCATCACGCCGAGGAAGATCGCGACGGCCAGGATGAGGTTCATGAAGGGGCCCGCGAACATCACGATCACGCGCTTCCACGGCTTGCGCGTGTAGAAGAGGCGGCTCTCGTCGCCGGGCTTGAGCTCCTCGAAGGCGGCCGACCTGGCGTCTTCGATCATGCCGCGGAAGGGGGAGGTCGAGCGGGCCTCGATCCTGCCGTCCGGCCCTGGCGGGAACATGCCGATCATGCGGATGTAGCCGCCGAGCGGGACCGCCTTGATGCCGTACTCGGTGTCGCCCTTCCTGCGCGACCAGATGGTCGGGCCGAAGCCGACCATGTACTGCGGCACGCGGATGCCGAAGAGCTTGGCCGTCGACAGATGTCCCAGCTCGTGCCACGCGATCGAGATGAGCAGGCCGACCACGAAGACGACTATGCCGAGGATCATCATCAAGGTCGTCATGCACGAGCCTCCGCGGTTGTCGCCTGTGGCGTCTGTTTCGTCTGTGCCGTCAGTTCACGGGCCCGGGCGCGCGCCCAGGTCTCCGCTTCGAGGACGTCCGCGACCGTCAGGGAAGTTCCCGTATCCGGTGTGCCGTGTTCCTCGACCACTCGTGTGACAGTCTCCATGATCCCGTTGAACGCCAGCCCGCCGTTCAGGAACGCGTCCACGCACTCCTCGTTGGCGGCATTGAACACCGCCGGGGCCGTACCCGCGAGCTGCCCGACGTGCCGGGCGAGGGCCACCGACGGGAACGCCTCGGTGTCGAGCGGGTAGAACTCCCAGCTCGACGCCTTGGTCCAGTCGAAGGCGGGCGCCGCGTCGGGCACGCGCTCGGGCCAGCCGAGCCCGATGGCGATGGGCCCGCGCATGTCGGGGGGCGTCGCCTGGGCGATCGTCGATCCGTCCGTGAACTCAACCATCGAGTGGACATACGACTGCGGGTGCACGACCACCTCAATCCGCTCGAAGGGAATGTCGTAGAGGAGGTGCGCCTCGATGACTTCGAGCCCCTTGTTGACCAGGGTCGCGGAGTTGATGGTGATGACCGGTCCCATGGCCCAGGTGGGATGGGCGAGGGCGGCCTCGGGGGTGACGTCGGCCAGTTCGGATTTCGTACGTCCCCGGAAGGGGCCCCCGGAAGCGGTCACGACGAGTTTGCGTACGTCTGCCCGGGTGCCCGAGGCGAGGGCCTGGAACAGGGCGGCGTGCTCGGAGTCGACCGGGATGATCTGGCCCGGCTTGGCCAGCGCCTTCACCAGCGGGCCGCCGACGATGAGCGACTCCTTGTTGGCGAGCGCGAGGGTGCGGCCCGCCTCCAGGGCGGCGAGGGTGGGCGCGAGGCCGATGGAGCCGGTGATTCCGTTCAGCACGGTGTGGCAGGCGGAGGCGGCCAGCTGACTGGCCGCGGTCGGCCCGGCGAGGATCTCGGGAAGGGCCTCACCAGGGGCGTAGCGCGCGGCGAGCGCCTCCTTCAGCGCCGGCACGACGTCCTCGCGCGCGACGCCGACCGCCTCGACGCGCAGCCGGTGCGCCTGCTCGGCGAGCAGTCCGACCCGTCCGCCGGCGGCGGAGAGCGCGGTGACCCGGAACCGGTCGGGGTTGCGCAGCACGAGGTCGATGGCCTGGGTGCCGATCGAGCCGGTGGATCCGAGGATCACGACATCCCGGACTCCGTCCACGGGGTCGAAGACAAGATGCGGATCAGCGAGGGGGGCTGGACTGTCGCTCATTCCCCCATTGTGGCCGCAATGCGTCCCGCACAGGACAGTGCGCCCCTCTTCCGGTCCCATTAGCACCCCTGCGTCCTGGAGGAACGGAAATCACCCTTTGTGAAACCAGCGTGAAGATCGTGTGATAGCACTGCACCACCGGTCGGTGGACGACCGACCGGTGGAGAACACCTTGGGGGGATTCTCATGCGGATACGCGCTGCCCTGCCCGCTCTCGCGGGCGCCGTGGCACTGACGGGCACGTTTCTCAGCACTCCGGCTCAGGCCGCCGGCGGCATCACCATCCACCGCGCCTACTTCGACAGTCCGGGCTCGGACAGGGGCTCGAACGCCAGCCTCAACGGCGAGTGGGTGCAGCTCAAGAACACCAGCTCCGCGGCGATCTCGGTCAACGGCTGGATCCTGAAGGACATCGCGAACCACAGGTTCACCTTCCCCAACGTCAAGATCGGGGCGGGCAAGACCGTCATCGTGCACACCGGCAAGGGCACGGCCACCTCGGCGCACAGGTACCAGAACCGCAGCTGGTACGTGTGGAACAACACGAGCGACACCGCCACGCTCACCAAGGCGAACGGCAGCAAGGTCGACTCGTGCTCGTGGACGACTCGGGATCCCAGCAGCAAGTACTGCTGACCCGCCCTCACCGCCTGCGGCGGCGCCTGGCCTTCGACTTCGCGGGCCGGGCGCCGCTCCGCGCGGGCGCCCCTTCCGTGGGTTCGCGAGCGGCGTCGGCCGGGGCGAAGGAACCCTCGACGACTCCCTCGGCCGTGTCCAGCGTGGGCGCGGTGAAGTGAAGTCCGTCGGTCGGCCCACGCCTGGTCTCGGCGGCCGGAGCCGTGGCGTCGAGGTTGAACACATAGCCGACGGACTCCTCCTTGATGGCCTCGGTCATCGCGCCGTACATGTCGAAGCCCTCGCGCTCGTACTCGACGATGGGCTCCCGGCCCAGCGTCCAGCGCAGGCCGATGCCGTCGCGGAGGTAGTCCATCTCGTAGAGGTGCTCGCGCCATTTTCGGTCGAGGACGGAGAGGACGACCAGGCGTTCCAGGTCGCGCAGGGCCTCGGCACCGAGCTCGGCCTCGCGGTCCTCGTAGCGGGCGTGGATGTCCTCCGTGACCGAGTCGAGCAGGTCGTCGGCGGTGAGGTTCGCGCGGTCGCCCGCCGCGTCCTCCAGGTCCTCGATGGTGATCCGCACGGGGTAGAGCTGTTTGAAGGCGCTCCACAGCCGCTCCAGGTCCCATTCCTCGGCGAAGCCCTCGCTCGTCTCCTGCCCGACGTACGCGCGGACGGTGTCGTCCATGAAGTGCAGGATCTGTTCGCGCAGGTCCTCCCCCGCGAGGACCCGGCGGCGTTCGGCGTAGATGAGGGTGCGCTGCCTGTTGAGGACCTCGTCGAACTTCAGGACGTCCTTGCGGGACTCGAAGTGCTGTTGCTCCAGCTGGGCCTGGGCGGAGGCGATGGCGCGGGTGACCATCTTGTTCTCGATGGGTACGTCGTCGGGGACGTTCGCCATGGACATCACTCGGTCGACCACGTTGGCGCGGAACAGCCGCATCAGGTCGTCCTGGAGCGAGAGGTAGAAGCGGGAGGCTCCCGGGTCGCCCTGCCGGCCCGAGCGGCCGCGCAGCTGGTTGTCGATACGGCGGGACTCGTGGCGTTCGGTCCCGAGGACGTAGAGGCCGCCCAGCTCCTTGACCTCCTCGTGTTCGGTGGCGGCCGAGGAGGTGATGCGGTCCAGGACCCTCTGCTGGTCCTCGGGGTCCGTGTCCTCGCCGGACTCGGCGAGCGCCATGGCCTCCGGGTTGCCGCCGAGCATGATGTCGGTGCCGCGGCCCGCCATGTTGGTGGCCACGGTGACCGCGCCCTTGCGTCCGGCCTGCGCGACGATCTGCGCCTCGCGCTGGTGGTTCTTGGCGTTGAGGACCTCGTGCCGGATGCCCTTCCTGCGCAGCCGCGCGGAGAGCTCCTCGGACTTCTCGACCGAGGTGGTGCCCACCAGGACGGGCTGGCCCGCCTCGTGCTTCTCGGCGATGTCGGCGAGGATCGCGGCGTACTTCGCCTCCTCGGTGCGGTAGATCTGGTCGGGGTCGTCGACGCGGACCATCGGCCGGTTGGTGGGGATCGGGACGACCTGCAGCTTGTAGATCTGGTGGAACTCGGCCGCCTCGGTCATGGCGGTGCCGGTCATGCCGGCGAGCTTCTCGTACAGGCGGAAGAAGTTCTGCAGGGTGATCGTGGCGAGCGTCTGGTTCTCGTCCTTGATCGTCACGCCTTCCTTGGCCTCGATGGCCTGGTGCAGCCCCTCGTTGTAGCGGCGGCCCGCGAGGATGCGCCCGGTGTGCTCGTCGACGATCAGGACCTCGCCGTCCACGAGGACGTAGTCCTTGTCCTTCTTGAAGTGCTCCTTGGCCTTGAGGGCGTTGCTGAGGTGCCCGATGAGCGGGGTGTGGTCGGACTCGTAGAGGCTGTCGATGCCCAACTGGTCCTGGAGGTACTCCACTCCGCGGTCCAGGATCGACACGGTGCGCTTCTTGGGGTCGTACTCGTAGTCGTACTGGGTCCGCAGCTCGGCGAGGCGGTCCTTGTCCGTCGGCGTAGTGAACTGCTCCTCCTGCACCAGGACGCCCGTCATCCGCAGGGCGAACTTGGCGAAGGACTCGTACCAGTGCGTGGGCTGGTCGGCCGGTCCTGAGATGATCAGCGGGGTGCGGGCCTCGTCGATGAGGATCGAGTCGGCCTCGTCGACGATCGCGAAGTGGTGGCCGCGCTGGACGAGTTCGTCCCTCGACCAGGCCATGTTGTCGCGCAGGTAGTCGAAGCCGAACTCGGTGTTGGTGCCGTACGTGATGTCGCAGGCGTACTGGGCGCGACGCTCGGCCGGTGTCGACTGCGACTTGATGACACCGACGGTCAGGCCGAGGAAGCGGTACGCGCGGCCCATCCACTCGGCGTCGCGCTCGGCCAGGTAGTCGTTGACCGTGACGAGGTGAACTCCCTTGCCGGTCAAGGCGTTCAGGTACACGGGAAGCGTGCCGACCAGGGTCTTGCCCTCACCTGTCTGCATCTCGGCGATGTTGCCGAGGTGGAGCGCCGCGCCGCCCATGATCTGGACGTCGAAGTGCCGCATGCCGAGGGTGCGCCGCGCGGCCTCGCGCATGGCCGCGAACGCCTCCGGCAACAGGTCGTCGAGGCTCTCGCCGTCGGCATACCGGTCCTTGAACTCCGGTGTGAGCGCCTGGAGTTCCTCGTCGGTCAGTTCCTTGAAGTCCTCCTCCAAGGAACCGACCTGTTGGGCGATGCGCTCCAGACGGCGCAGCATCCTGCCCTCGCCGGCCCGCATGATCCTGCCGGTGATGGCGTCAAGGCCCTTGGCTGGCATGGGAATTCCCCCACAACTGAGCGGCGTCCATGAGCATCCCTGTCCAGTGGTGGGCCCACTGGAGAATGCGGACGCCCGTTCGCCATTCCACTCATTTCATTGTTGGCGCACAGTTACGGTGCGGCAAGCGGTGGAATGACGGACGGGGCTGCTGTGCGCTCCTGGGGAAAAGGTCAGCGAATGGGTCGGTGGAGGTTTTTCTTCTTGCTCTCCCCGGGTGTCGCGTCGGCGATCCAGGGACCCTCGCCCGACGGGTCGATGATGCCCTGCTCCAGCCACTCGTACGTGCCCGACAGGACGCCCTTGACCACCTTGCGGTCGAGGTCGTCGGTGTTGGTCCACAGCCGGCCGAAGAGTTCGTCGACGCGGATGCGGGACTGGCGGCAGAAGGCGTCGGCGAGTTGGTAGGCCTCGCGGCCGTGCTCCCCTGTGGTGCGCAGGAGTTCGGCGCGCACGCAGGCCGCGCTCATCGCGAAGAGCTCGGCGCCGATGTCGACGATCCGGCCCAGGAAGCCCTGCTTGGTCTCCATGCGGCCCTGCCAGCGGGACATGGCGTAGAAGGTGGAGCGGGCGAGCTTGCGGGCGCTGCGTTCGACGTAGCGGAGATGCGGGGAGAGGTCGACCTCCTGGTTGAACTCTGCGTACGCGCGCGGGAGTTGGCCCTGTCCCGCGACCAGCTTCGGCAGCCACTTGGCGTAGAAGACACCGGCGTTGGCGCCCGCCTTCGCCTTGTCGGAGAGGGACTTGTCGGGGTCGATGAGGTCACCGGCGACCGAGAGGTGGGCGTCGACGGCCTCGCGGGCGATCAGCAGATGCATGATCTCCGTGGAGCCCTCGAAGATGCGGTTGATGCGGAGGTCGCGCAGGACCTGCTCGGCCGGTACCGCCCGCTCCCCTCGCGCCGCCAGTGAATCGGCCGTCTCGAAGCCGCGGCCGCCGCGGATCTGGACCAGTTCGTCGGCCATCAGACAGGCCATCTCGGAGCCGTACAGCTTGGCGAGGGCGGCCTCGATGCGGATGTCGTTGCGGTCCTCGTCGGCCATCTGGGAGGACAGGTCGAGGACGGCCTCCAGCGCGAAGGTCGTCGCCGCGATGAAGGAGATCTTCGCGCCGACCGCCTCGTGGAAGGCCACCGGCTTGCCCCACTGCTCGCGCGCCGCCGACCACTCGCGGGCGATCTTCAGACACCACTTCCCGGCGCCCACGCACATCGCGGGCAGGGAGAGCCTGCCGGTGTTCAGGGTGGTGAGCGCGATCTTCAGGCCCGAGCCCTCCGGGCCGATGCGGTTCGCGGCGGGCACCCGGACCTGGTGGAAGCGCGTGACGCCGTTCTCCAGGCCGCGCAGGCCCATGAAGGCGTTGCGGTTCTCGACGGTGACGCCCTCCGAGGCCGCCTCGACCACGAAGGCCGTGATGCCGCCCTTGTGGCCCTCAGACTTCGGCACCCGCGCCATGACGACGAGGAGGTCCGCGACGACGCCGTTGGTCGTCCAGAGCTTCACTCCGTCGAGGATGTAGTCGTCGCCGTCCGGTACCGCACTGGTCGCCAGGCGCGCCGGGTCGGAGCCGACGTCCGGCTCGGTCAGCAGGAACGCCGAGATGTCGGTGCGGGCGCAGCGCGGCAGGAAGGTCTCCTTCTGCTCCTGGGTGCCGAAGAGCTTCAGCGGCTGCGGTACGCCGATCGACTGGTGCGCGGAGAGCAGGGCGCCGAGCGCCGGGTTCGCGGAGCCGACCAGGGCGAGCGACTTGTTGTAGTAGACCTGGGTGAGGCCCAGACCGCCGTACTTCGTGTCGATCTTCATGCCGAAGGCGCCGAGCTCCTTGAGGCCGTTGATGACCTCGTCGGGGATCAGCGCCTCGCGCTCGATGAGCGCGGCATCGATCTTCGTCTCGCAGAAGTCGCGCAGCTTGGCGAGGAACTCCTCGCCGCGCTGCGCGTCCTCGTCGGCCGGCAGGGGGTGCGGGTGGATCAGGTCGAGCCGGAAGCGGCCGAGGAACAGCTCCTTGGCGAAGCTGGGCCTGCGCCAGTCCTGTTCGCGCGCTGCCTCGGCGACCTGGCGGGCCTCCCGTTCGGTGACGGTTGGCTGGTGGGGTGTTGCGGACATGAGGGTCACCTCGCCGCGAATCGGGAACAGAATCGGGGACTGAATCGGGAACTGCGGTTCGTGCGCCGATCTTGTACGGACTCCTGCGCCGATCCCGTACGCCCCTTTCGTCGATCATTTCGCTGATCTTGGGGCGTACGTTACTGATCGGTGCTACTCGATCGTATGTACCCGATTCCGGGTGACCCCACCAGTCCTCGCGCAGCGTTCGGCCCAACGCGCGCCCCCTGGGGGGTCAGCCGATGTCGACCGAGTACGCCTTCGTGTCGAGCCGTCCGGAGCCGCGGAAGACCTCGGTGCCCGACTCGATTCCGGAGACGTACTTGTCGTTGCTGAGCAGCTTGCGGCGGACCAGGGCCTGGGTGAAGGCGTCGAGGTCGAGGGTGGCCTTGGTGGTGTTGGTGCGGCGGACGAAGGAGAACACCTTCCAGCCGATGTCGCCCTGGTAGATGTCCCACATCGCGCCGCCGAGGCTGACGCTGCCGTACTTGGTGCCGAGGGGGCCCGCGCCGCCCTGGCGGTTGAGCCAGATCATGACCTCGTCGGTGGGCTGGTCCTGCCAGTCCGCGGTGCTCTTGGAGTGCAGCCACAGGTCGTAGGCGACGTTCATGGTGCCGGGGTTCGAGCTGACCGAGAACTCCCAGCTGGTCCTGACAGGCTTGCGGTCGCCGACCCGGACGGGCAGCTCGGTGGCCGCCTTGTCGGTCTTCCAGCCCCAGTGCCAGCCGAGCACGGTGCCGGCGTACGACTTGACGTTGTTCTCCTTGCCGGTCTTGCTGGCCCAGGTGTACTCCGTGCCCCAGCCGATGGTGTCGCCGGACCGGGAGGTGTCCCAGACGCACTGGGTGCCGGTGCCGTCGTCCTGACCCCAGAGGTTGTTGTTGACGTAGTACTTGCCCATCGTGACGGTGTCGAAGGCGCCGCACTTCTTGCTGTCCTCGCCCGCCTGGGCGACAGTGACGCCTGCGGCGACGGCGATCGCCACCGAGCTCGCGAGCAGCGCCTTCGCCTTCTTGGACAGACGTGGTCTGCGGTGTTGCATCGGGGGTCCTTCCGGGGGACGGTCTGTGTACGCCCACTCAGTGGCCGCCGCCCGGCCGGAAGGTTGCCGTGCAGGTGCGGGAAACATTGTCGAAGCGCTTCGACAACCTATGGACACCCAACATCCATCGAGCTACTGTCGAGCCACCCTCACTCGCCCTTGTCCGCAACGCGCACTGTCGAAGCGCTTCACACAATGCTTGGAGAGCTGGATGGTCACCCTCGCCGAGGTCGCCCAGCACGCCGGAGTCTCGGCGAGCACGGTGAGCTATGTCCTCAGCGGCAAGCGGTCCATCTCCGTGGGCACCCGGCAACGGGTCGAGCAGAGCATCCAGGAGCTGGGCTACCACCCGAACGCGGGGGCCCGCGCCCTGGCGAGCAACCGGTCCAACATCATCGCGCTGATGATCCCGCTCCGCACCGACATGTACGTGCCGGTGATGATGGAGATCGCCATCGCGGTGGCGACCAACGCCCGCACGCACGGGTACGACGTGCTGCTGCTCACCGGCGAGGAGGGTCCCGACGCGGTGCGCCGGGTCACCGGCAGCGGGCTCGCCGACGCGATGATCCTGATGGATGTCGAACTCGACGACGAGCGGATGCCGTTGCTCCGCGAGACGGACCAGCCGTCCGTACTCATCGGACTGCCCGCCGACACCTCCGGACTGACCTGCGTCGACCTCGACTTCGGCGCGACGGGCGCGCTGTGCGCCGAGCACCTCGCGCTCCTCGGTCACCGTGACATCGCTGTCATCGGCGAGGCGCCCGGGGTCTACGAACGGCACACGGGCTTCGCCGAGCGCACGCTCGACGGACTCCGTTCCCGGTCACGGGAGTTGGGCCTGCGCGTGCTGCACCGCCCCTGCGAGGGCGGGTACGACGCGATGGCCCTGACGCTCGCCCGGGTCTTCGACGAGCGTCCCGGCACCACGGGCTTCGTCGTGCAGAACGAGTCGGCGGTCGAGCCGCTGCTCGCACTGCTGCGCCAGCAGGGCCGCGCCGTCCCCGAGGACGTGTCGGTGATCGCGATCTGCCCGGACCAGGTCGCCACCCAGGCCTCGGTACGGCTGACCTCGGTCGCCATCCCCGCGCAGGAGATGGGCCGGTACGCCGTGGAGCATCTGGTCGCCAAGCTCGACGGGCACGGCAAGGACGAAGTCGTGCTGATCGCACCGGAGTTGACGGTCCGGGCGAGCACGGGCCCGGCGCCGGCCACCCCCTGAACCGACCCGTGCCGGTCCGGTACCGGCCGCTTCCTCAACCGACCAATGCCGGTCCGGTGCCGGCCTTTTCCTGAACCGACCAACGCCGGTTCGGTGCCGGCCATTTCCTGAATCGACCACCGCACCCAACTTCCCTACGTCTCACGGGTGTTGGGGCACCTCTTTCTGTCCCGGCCGCCAGAGCCGCGCCGGGTCCTTCTCTCCACTCCTTCCTTCAGGAGCACCCCACGTGAATCAGCCTGCCGAGAACCAGCCCCTGCAGGGGGCGGTCAGCCTCGCCCAGTCCTCCCCGACCGTCGGCACGTTCCGCGAGCGGGACGGCGCGCTGGAGTGGAGCGGCCGCACCGAGACCGTACGCGTCGAGCCCTGGGGTCCGGACGCCGTCCGCGTCCGCGCGCGGCTCGGCGGACCGGTCATCGAGGGCCTCCCGGGCGCGTTGCTCGACGAGCCGCCGGCCACCGAGAGCACGGTCAAGATCGAGTCCGGAGAAGGGCGGTTGACGGTCGGCGCGCTGACCGTGCTCATGTCCGCCGAGGGACTCATCAGCTTCGTCCGCTCCGACGACGGCACGGAACTGCTGGCCGAGGAGCGCGCCCACTTCTGGTGGCCGGGTTCGCGCCTCTACACGCCGACCGGCAACGGTCACCATCGCCTGGAGCAGCGGTTCGCCGCGTACGAGGGCGAGAAGCTGTACGGGCTCGGGCAGCACCAGCACGGGCTGTTCGACCAGAAGGGCGCGGTCCTTGACCTGGTGCAGCGGAACGCCGAGGTGACCATCCCGGTGCTCACCTCCAGCCGCGGCTACACCCTCCTGTGGAACTCCCCCGCCATCGGCCGTGTCGAGCTGGCGGGCAACGGCACCCGCTGGGTGGCCGACTCGGCGCGCCAGCTCGACTACTGGATCACGGCGGGCAATCCGGCCGACGCCCAGCGCCGCTACAGCGCGGTGACCGGCCGTACGCCGATGCTGCCGGAGTGGGCGGCAGGATTCTGGCAGTGCAAGCTGCGCTACCGCACACAGGACGAACTCCTCGGCGTGGCAAGGGAGTACAAGCGCCGGGGCCTGCCCCTCTCGGTCATCGTCTGCGACTTCTTCCACTGGACCCACCTCGGTGACTGGAAGTTCGACCTCACCGAGTGGCCCGACCCGGCGGCGATGCGGGAGGAGCTCGACGCGCTGGGCGTCAAACTGGTCGTGTCCGTCTGGCCGTCGGTGTCACCGCTCTCCGAGAACCACCAGCTCATGGAGCAGCGCGGCTACTTCATCGGCACTCAGTACGGCCCGATGGCGCACGCCGACTGGCCCGACAAGGAGGTCGCCTCCACCGTCCAGGTCGCCTTCTACGACGCGACGAACCCGGAGGCGCGGGACTTCCTGTGGTCACGCATGAAGGACAACTACCTTGATCCGTACGGCATCACGGCCTTCTGGCTGGATGCCTGCGAGCCGGAGCTGAAGCCGGGCTTCTCGGAGAACCTGCGCTACTACGCGGGACCGGGCCTGGAGGTGGGCAACCTCTACCCCCGGGAGAACGCCCGCACCTTCTACGAGGGTCTGCTCGCCGCCGGTGAGACCGAGATCGTCTCCCTCAACCGCTCGGCGTGGGCGGGCAGTCAGCGCTACGGCGCCGCCCTGTGGTCCGGCGACATCGGCACGGACTTCGCGACCCTGCGCCGCCAGATCGCGGCCGGCCTCAACACGGCCCTGTCCGGCATCCCTTGGTGGAACACCGACATCGGCGGCTTCCACGGCGGCGACCCGGACGACCCGGCGTTCCGCGAGGTCATGGTCCGCTGGTTCCAGTTCGGCGCCCTGTCCCCGCTGATGCGCCTGCACGGCTTCCGCGACCCGGGCATGCCGCTGGGCCCGGACATGACCGGCGGCCCCAACGAGGTCTGGTCGTACGGCGAGGAGGCCGGCGCCATCCTGGAGAAGTACCTGCGCCTGCGCGAGCGCCTGAAGCCGTACGTCCTGGACGTCATGCGGGAGGCCCACGAGGAGGGGCTGCCGGTGATGCGCCCGCTGTTCCTGGAGTTCCCGGACGACCAGGCCGCCTGGTCGGTGGACGACGCGTACCTCTTCGGCCCCGACCTCCTGGTCGCGCCTGTGCTCACGGCGGGCGCGACGGCCCGTACGGCCTACCTCCCGGCGGGCGCGCGCTGGACGGACGCGTGGACCGGTGAGACGTACGACGGGGGCGCGGCCGTCACCGTCGACGCCCCACTGGACCGTATCCCGCTGTTCCTGCGGGACGGGGCGCGGCTGCCTGTCGCGGAGTGAACAGACGTGTGCGGCCGGTCCCTCCAGGGGCCGGCCGCACACTCATGCGTGGATCAACTGCTGCTGACCGTCAGGTTGTTGGTGGTGAAGTCCAGACCGCCGGACGAGGAGGTGACCTCGTACCCGAACTGGACGTCGCCGATGGTCTCGTTGCCGAACCAGCCCTTGGTGTCCTTGATCCACTTGAGGATCGGCAGGATCTGCACGGTGCCGGAGGACGAGTCCGAGGTGCGCAGGAACGAGAAGACCTCGTTCGCGCCGTTGTTGCCCTTGTAGACGGTCCAGGTATGGCCGCCCAGCGTGACGTTGCCCTGCGAGGTGCCGAGGGGGCCGACGGCTCCGTTGTAGTTGACCCAGAGCATGATCTCGTAGTCGTAGTCGGTGTCCCAGATGTCGTACGAGGTGTTGTACGCGCCGGAGGACGGGACCGTGACGTTATAGCTGCTGGAGAGCGAACCCAGCGAGGTGATCGTCTTGTTGATCACCTTCTTGGAGTTGGGGTACGACTTGATGCCGCCGGTGTTGGGGTGGTTGGCCCAGACTCCCCAGTTGGTACCGGAGTTGGCCCAGATGCACTGGGAACCGGCTCCGGAGCCCCAGATGTTGTTGTAGAGCGTGTAGCCGTTCAGTGAGGTGTTGCCCCACTGGTCGCAGGAGCTCCAGACGGCGGCCTGGGCGGGGGCGGCGGCGACGCCTACGGTGACGCCGAGCGCGAGTGCGGGGGCCGTGAGGGCCTTGGCGATCCTGTTCAGTGTGCGACGTGCCATGGGTGTCCCTTCCATGGGTGGGGGGATTGCGGCTGCTACTGCGGCCCCAGGCTGAGGACGCAGTCTTCTCCGGCGCGCAGGGAGAGCGGTCGCGCTCCGGAGGAAGTCCTGAGATCGATGCGCAGGGTGCGGGCGGGACGGATGACGGCCGTGCGCTCCCCGGGGCTCCACGTCAGGTCGACCTCGGCGCCGAACCGGGTGCGGACACCGCGCAGTTGGCCGGTCGGGCAGGCCGTGGGGAGCGCCGGGAAGAGGACCAGGCGCTCGGGCGTGGACTGGATGAGCATCTCGATGAGGACCGCGGGGAGCGTGTGGGCCGCGTCGGCGTTGTAGACGTGGCGGCTGGGGTAGTGGCCGCTCATCAGGGAGACGTGGAAGAAGTCGCCTGCCAGGACGTTGCCGAGGGCTCCCGCCACCCGGTCGGCGTCGCGAAGCCGGGCCGCCACCAGGGCGTGGTGGAGGTGGCCGTGCGCGGAGTCGTTCTCGGCGCCGCGCAGTTCGAGGGCGCGATGGGCCGCCGTGGCCAGCTCGGGGGTGTCGTACGGGTTGATCTCGTCGAGCGGCCAGACGCCGTAGAGGTGGCTGAGATGCCGGTGGTCGTAGGTGTCGTCGAGCCCTGGCCAGGCCCATTCGGCGAGCGCGCCCTCGGCGTTGACGCGGTGCGGCGGCAGCCGGTCGGCGAGCGCGCGCCAGCGTTCGGCCTCGGGTCCCGGGTGGTAGTCGGCGGCCGTACGCAGGGCGTGGCGGGCCGCGGAGAGGTCCATGGCGGAGTTGAGGGTGACCCAGCTCGCGTTGGCGGGGCGGTTCTCCGGGGAGTACGAGGGGACGATCACGAGGTGGCCGTGCTTGTCGGTCCGGGTGAGGAAGTCCTCGTAGAAGTACGCCACTTCGGCGAGCGCGTCGGCCAGTCGCGGGTCGCGTGCGCCGCGGGTCTCGTCGTGGTCCACGAGGGGTTTCAGGAGCCAGTCGGCGCCGGCGGTCCACACATGCAGCGGGTATTCGCGGCTGAGGTGGTAGATGTGCCCGGACTCGCCGTCGGTGTGTGCGGGGGCGACGACTCCGCGGGTGCCGAAGATCGTCCGGGCGTTCTCGCGCCAGTCGGCCAACTGGCCGTGCACCAGGGCGGCGTGGGCCTCGGTCACCTCCGGCAGCGCTGCCGCTGCGGCGGAGGCAGTCTGCAGGTTGAGGTTGGCGTCGGTGGTGAACGCCCCGGACCAGGCGGTGTCCCAGTCGCCGGTCCACAGGCCGGTCAGGCGTGGCGGGAGCGTTCCGGCGGCGGAGAAAAGGTGGTGGCGGCCGGCCGCGAAGAGGCGTTCCAGGAGAGCTGGGCTCTTGGGGCGGCGGAGCAACTCCGAGCCGGGGAGGGCGCGTTCGGTGTCGTCGGCGCCGAGGTCGAGGGTGGTGCGGAGGTAGGCAGGGCGGTGGAGGGCGGTGTGTCGGGCGAGGAGGTGGGGGTACGCGTCCACGTCGTCGCCGGAGTCGGGCAGCAGGGCGCGCAGCTCGTGCGCCTCGGCGAGCGCGTCCAGCTCCCCGGTGTGCCGTCGTACGCGCGTGAGCAGGAGCAACGAGCGAGCGCCCTCGACGCGTAGACCAGGGAGGGCGGTCCGGGTTCGACCGCCGGTGACCACGGCGAGGGTGACCCCCGTGTATGCCAGGTCGCTGCCCGGGTAGCGGGCGCGCAGCGTGAGGAGCGCGCCCTCGGGGGTGAGAACCGAGCTGTGCCCCACCGCCAAGTTGCCTGGCGCGCCGGGCAGTCGGTGATCGAGGGCCACCTCGACAGTGAGGTCGGCGGCGGTCACGTACTGGACGACGACGTCGTCGGCGCGGGAGACGAAGACCTCGCTGCGCCGGTCACCGCAGTCGGCGCTGACGACGCCGGTGGTGAAGTCGGCGTCGCGCCGGTACGCGCGCCGCTGGACCGCCGGGCGGCGCAGCCGGACCTGGAAGGCGGGGTGGAAGGGCTGCACCCACAGCAGCGGCCGCCCGTCGGTGAAGTCCTCCCCGGCGGTGACGTCCCCGGCCAGCAACCGGTCCTGCACGTCGGAGAGTTGGCCGGCGAGAGCGGGCGGGCGGGCGTCCGCGCTGCCGTTGGGGCGGACCAGGGCGTGATGGTTGACGATGACCCGGTCGTCGTTCGGATCACCGAACACCATGGCGCCGTGTGTGCCGTTGCCGCTCAGGAAGGCGTCCTCCCAGCGGGCGGCGGGCGCGGGTTCCCAGGTGCCGTGAACCGGCCCTGGCTCCCGGTCCGCTGGAAGCGCGGTCATGGCGCGAGCACCGCCGCTCCATAGCGTTCCAGGCGTACGGAGCCGGTCACGGAGCCACTGGTGAGCAGGTCGCGGTGGGTGCCGGGCACCTCGACGGTCACCTCGTCGCGCCCGTGGTTGAGCAGGAAGAGCAGCTCACCGCGGCGTACGGCCTCAACGCCTGCGGGGACCCCCTCAAGCACCGGGCGGACTCCCACGCTGTCCGCCGCGTCCGCCAACAGGTCCCGCAGCGCGGCGGGTTCGGGGAGCGTGGAGAGGTACCGCGCACCGCCCTTGCGGAGTACCGCCGGCAGCCCGTCCAGCTCGCCGCCCTTGTAGACGGCCTCGGTCACGCCGTCCTCGGCCTCGATCTCCTCGGACCACAGCGTCCCCCGGAAGCCCTCGCACTCGACGGTCTCCCCCGCGTCCAGCGGCCACCACTCGTGCAGGGTGCGGATGCCGAACAGCTCGCGCAGCCGCTCGTCCATGCCGCCCGGGCGCACCCGGTCGTCCTCGTCGGCGACTCCGGTGAGGAAGCCGCAGACGAGGGTGCCCCCTCCTCGTACATACGCGAGGAGGTTGTCGATCGCCGCGTTCGTGAGCAGATACAGCTGCGGTACGACGACGAGCTTGTACGCGGAGAGGTCGTGCTCGGGGTGGGCGAAGGCGGTGGTGAGGTGGGCCTCCCAGAGGGCTCGGTGCCAAGCTCGTACGACCTGGGGGTAGTCGACCTCGGTGGAGAGACGGCCATCCTGGGCGCCGGCCCACCAGGAGTTCCAGTCGTGCAGGATCACGATGTCCGCCTTGATGTGACTGCCCGTCACCTCGTCGCTGATGAGGGCGAGTTCGGCGCCGATCTGCTTGACCTCCTGGAAGGTGCGCCCGCGCTCCCCCGCGTGACTGACCATCCCCGAGTGGAACTTCTCCGCGCCCTGCCGGGACTGCCGCCACTGGAAGTAGCAGACGGCGTCGGCGCCGCGCGCCACGGCCTGGAGGGACCAGAGACGATTGAGGCCGCGCGGCTTGGGGTGGTTCACCCCGCGCCAGTTGACCGGCCCTGCGGCCTGTTCCATGAGTACCCAGGGGCCGCCCGCGGCCTGGGAACGCGTCATGTCCTGGACCAGCGCGGCACTCTGGGCGCCGAAGGGGTCGCGCGGGTCGGGATAGATGTCGACGGAGACGATGTCTTCCTCGGCGGCCCACTTCCACGCGTCCTGGCCCACCCACATCGGCATGAAGTTGCTGGTCACAGGGATGTGCGGGGTGTGGCGGCGGACGATGTCCCGCTCGGCGGCGTAGCACTCCAGGAGCATGTCGGAGGTGTAGCGCTTGAAGTCGAGAACGTGCGTCGGGTTCTTCATGTAGTGGGCGTGGCGCGGCGGAAGCACCTCGTGCCAGCCGTCGTAGCCCTGGCTCCAGAAGGCCGTTCCCCAGGCCTCGTTGAGGGCCTCGACGGTGCCGTACTTGTCCTGGAGCCAGCGGCGGAAGGTGGCTGCCGCCTCGTCGCCGTAGTCGAAGGTGCAGTACTCGTTGTTGATGTGCCACATCGTGAGGGCGGGGTGGCTTCCGTAGCGGGCGGCCAGGTCCTCGGTGATGGCGGCGGCGTAGCGGCGGTAGGTGGCGCTGGAGTGCGAGAAGTGCTGGCGGCCGCCCCACCATTCGGTGCGCCCTTCCTCGTCCCGGGGCAGCGTCTCGGGGTGCAGGCGGCCCATCCACGGCGGGGGCGAGGAGGTGGGGGTCGCGAGGACGACACCGATGCCGTTCTCGTGCATCAGGTCCATCAGCCGGTCGAGCCAGCCGAACTCCCGAGCCCCGGGCCGGGGTTCAAGTTTCGCCCAGGAGAAGACGCCGAGAGTGACGGAGTTGACGCCGGCCTCCTTCATGAGGCGTACGTCCTCGTGCCAGGTCTCCTCGGGCCACTGCTCGGGGTTGTAGTCGCCGCCGAAGAGGATGCGGCCGCGGATCACGTCGTCGAGGTTCGGCATCAGACGGGCTCCCCGTACTGGATTCCGCGCCCGTTGGTGGCGAGGTATACGCGGCCGTACACGCGTGGGTCGCCGACGACGACCTCGCCGATCCACCCCCACTGGTGGGCGTCGTCGTTGATCCGCACCCAGCTCTTCGCCTCGTCGTCGGAGCGGTAGACGGCGGTGATGGCCTCGGTCGAACCGACCTGATAGATCGCCGGGTAGTCGGCGCCGTCGGCCGCCTTGCCGAAGCCGAGGGTGTATGAGGCCCAGCAGCTGGCGACCTTGGCGAAGCCGGCGCCACCGTCGGTGGACCGGTAGAGGCCGTTCCACTTGACCGAAACCCACAGGTCACCAGTGCGCCCGGGTGCCGCGACCAGCTTGAACTGGCTGTCCCCGGAGGGGAGACCGGATGCACGGGCAGTGAACGAAAGGCCACTGTCAGTGCTGACGTATAGCGTTCCTGTGTCGGTGTCGTACGCGTAGAAGAGCGTCGGGTCGGCCGGGTCGGCGACCGGCGTGGCGCCCTTCGGGAAGGAGGAGACCTCGGACCAGGTCGTGCCGTTGTCCGTCGAGCGGTGAGCTGCGTACTTCGTGCCGTCCCAGTGCACGAAGGACCACAGCAGTGCGCTGCCGTCGGCGTTGGTGGCGATCGGCCCCGGTGCACTCTTGGCGATGTCGGGCTGGGCCGCGAAGGGCGCCCAGGTCTGCCCGCCGTCGTTCGAGTACGCGCCGTTGCCGTTGTCGCCCCAGCCCGTCCGGACGACGTACGACGGCTTGGCCGCGGCCTGCGCGAGTCCCGTCGCCGACCCGAACACGGGGTTCGTCGCCATGCCGCGCGACGGAGACGCCGTGAGCCGCTCGTGGTACATCACGCCGATGTCCCCGAGTCCGCTGATCAGGTGCGCCTCCCCGGCCGGGGGCGAGATCAGCTGGCGCACGGCCGTCTCCTCCAGACCGCGGATCTGCGGAGCCCAGCGCTTGAGGTCACGGGTGCCGTAGAGGGTCGCGCCGGTCCCGTACACGATGCGCTTCGAGTCGTACGGGTCCACGGCCAGCGCCTGGATCCACCAGCCGAACTTCGGCTTGTCACCTCCCCAGTTGAGGAAAGGAGTCTCCGATACGTCGAACACGGCAGCGTCCTTGAGGGACGTCCAGGTACGGCCGCCGTCCGTGGTCCGGAACAGGGTGTCGACGTCCGCCCAGCGGTTGTTGGTGGAGACGACGACGGTGCCGGCGCGGCAGGCGTCGACGGCGACCCCGCCGTAGCCGAAGGTGTCCGCCGACCCGTCGGACGTGGTGCCACCGGGCTTCACCGGCGTCACGTCGGTCCACTTGCCGGTCGTGGTGCGCAGCTTGTGCACGCTGCCGTCGGACTGGCCGTTGGGGCCGGGGGCGTTGGCGTACGTCACGTACAGCTCGCGGGTGTGCGCGTCGTACGCGGCGCGGACCGGGACCTTGGCGGAGGTGCCGGAGGGCTGCCCGGGTACGGCCTGCCAGGTGGTGCCGTCGGTCGTGCGGTACAGGTTCGCCGTGCCCGAGGTGCCGTCGCCGTCGCCCCAGCCGGCGTAGACGGCGCGCCCTGCCGCGACGAGGAAGACGACGCCCTGCCCGGACGCGTTCGCGGTCGCCGGGAAGCCGGTGACGGGGGCCCAAGTGGCGCCCCGGTCGCTCGACTTGAGCAACCCGTCGTGCCGCGTCCCCAGCCACAGGACGTCGCTGTCGCGCGGGTCAACGAGGAGGCGCTCCCCGGCGCCCCGGCCGTCCTCGTTGGCGCCGAGCTTCACGCCCAGGTCGGTCCGGGTCCAGGTGGCACCGCGGTCCTCGGAACGCAGGACAGCGCCGTTGCCCGCCCACGCCTGGGCGTACGTGCCGAGCGCGGCGTAGAGCCGGTCGGGGTGCCCCGGGTCGACCGCGAGCGCCTCCACACCGAGGAGGTTCCAGTCGTCCCAGCCGAGGTGGTCGGTGAGCGGGGTCCAGCGCCCGGCCCCGTCGTCCCAGCGGTAGGCGCCGCCGATGTCGGTGCGGGCGTAGGCGAGTCCGCGTACGGCGGGGTGGAAGAGGACGCCGGTGATGAAACCGGTCCCGCCGATGACGGCGTTGCGCCAGCGGTACGCGGCGCCTTCGGCGGCATGGGCGCGGTTCCCGAGCGCGGGAACGGCGGTGAGCGCGGCCGCGACAGCGGTTCCGGCAAGAACGGCTCGTCTGCTCAGGCGGGGCGTGCGCATGACATACCTCGTTAGGGAAGAGGGGGTGAGGAGAGCGACCCTTCAGGGGCGCGGGGAACTGCGCGACCAGCCACGAACAGCCCGCGGGGAACAAGCGACCGGAGTGACACGGCGAACTCCGCGGAGCGAACCCGTTGGGTGCCGCCACGGCCGACCGCCGATCAGGGGCAGGTCGACCGCAGCGGCGGACAGGGGGCCGGAGATGGACGGCTGACGCAAGTCAGCCCTTCACCGCTCCGGTGAGCATGCCCTTCTTGAAGTGGCGCTGGACGAAGGGCGAGAGGAAGGCGACGGGCAGCAGCGCCAACACCATGACCGCCATCTGCACGGCGAGCGCCGACAGTTGGCCCGTCTTGATGGCCTGGCCCATGCCGACCGGGGGCTCCTGCTTCTGCACGAGCTGGATCATGACGTTCTGCAGCGGCATCATGTCCTGGTCGCTCAGATAGATCGACGCGTTGAACCAGGCGCTCCAGTACCCGACGGCGTAGAAGAGCGTGATCACCGCGATGACCGCGCGGGAGAGCGGCATCACGATCGTCCAGAGGATCCGCCAGTCCCCCGCGCCGTCGATCCGCGCGCTGTCGGTGAGCTCCGGCGAGATGCCCATGAAGAACCCGCGCAGCACCAGGATGTTGAAGACGCTGATCGCGCTCGGCAGGATCAGCGCGAGATACGAGTCCGTCAGCCCCAGCGCCTGCACCAGCAGATACGTGGGGATGAGGCCGGCGCCGAAGAACATCGTCGCCAGCAGGGTCATCAGGAACCAGCGGTGTCCGATCGTGCCGATGCGGGAGAGCCCGTACGCCGCGAGGATGGACACCGCCATCGAGAACAGTGTGCCGACGAGCGTGACACCCAGGCTGACGAGCGTGGCGCGGGTGACCTGGCCGCCGCTCAGCAGCTCCTGGTAGGCGATGAAGGTGATGCCCTTGGGGATCACCACCAGGCCTCCGGCTTCGGTGATCACCTTCTTCGAGGACAGGCTGGTGACGACGACGATCCACAGCGGGAACAGGACGCCGAGGCAGGCGCCGGCCAGGACGATGCCCTTGCCCGCGAGCCCGGCCTTGCTCGGCTCCTCCTCCCAGACGGGCCTCGGCGGGGCCGCCCAGCGGCCGGGGGCCTGCGGCGGCCGTTCTTCGGAGACGGAGGTCGCGGAGGACTCCGCGGTCACGGCACTCACTTCTTGTACACCCCCTGCTCGCCCATGAGATGGGCCACCTTGTTCGCCGCGAGGACAAGGCCGAGACTGACCACGCCCTTGATCAGGCCCGCCGCTGCGGCGTAACTGAAGTCCTGGTTGCGGACGCCGTTCCACCACACATAGGTGTCGAGGACCTCCGCCGCGCCCGGCCCGACCGCGTCCCGTTGCAGCAGGATCTGTTCGAAGCCGACCGTGAGCGCGTCGCCGACGCGCAGCACCAGGAGCAGGGCGATCACCGGGCGCAGCGCGGGCAGCGTGACGTGCCACATCCGGCGCCACCGCCCGGCCCCGTCCATCGCCGAGGCCTCGTACAGGTCGGGGCTCACGGAGGCCAGCGCGGCGAGGAAGACGATGATGCCCCAGCCCGCGTCCTTCCAGACGCCCTCGGACGTCACCAGGAACTTGAAGATCCCCGGGTCGGTCATCAGGTCGAAGCCCTCGTACCCGTGCTGCCGCAGGGTCTGCGCGATGATGCCGGCGCCGCCGAAGATCTGCTGGAAGACGGTGATGACCAGCACCCAGGAGAAGAAGTGCGGCAGGTAGAGGATCGCCTGCGACACCGCCCGCACCCGGGGCCTGATCACGCTGTTGATGAGCAGCGCGAGCAGGATCGGGATGGGGAAGAAGAGCACCAGTTGGAGGGAGAACAGTACGAGGGTGTTCTGGACGGCGTCCCAGAACGCCGAGTCCTCGAAGAGCCGCGTGAACTGCTCGAAGCCGACCCAGGGGCTCTCGAAGACGGCGATGAATCCGTTGTCGCTGATGTACGGGTCGTACTCCTGGAAGGCGACGACGTTGCCCAGGATCGGTATGTAGTTGAAGAGCAGGACCAGCAGGATCGCCGGCAGCGTCATCAGGATCAGTGTGCGGTCCCGTTTGAGGCGGGTCCTGAAGGTGCCGCCTTTTTTCGAGGCCTTGGATGCTTTCGAAGCCTTCGAGGCCGTGGCGACGACTGCAGACTCGGCGCCCTTGGCCATGCTTCGCGCGGCGGACGACGGCGCGGGGCCGTCATCCGTATCCGTCGTATCCGTCACCGAAGAAGGCACTGCGCCCGCGGCGGCGCCCGGAGTGGTGCTGTGTGCCACTTCGTCACCCCTGCGCGGATCCGCTGTCGTCCAGCAGCTTCTTGTACCAGTCCCGCAGTCCGTCGCCGCCCTGGCTCTTCCAGTCCGAGACCGCCTGCTGCATGTCGCTGATCTTCTTGCGGCCGCGGACGATGTCGTCCTCCAGCTGCTCGAAGTCGTTGGAAAGGTTCGTGTAGCGCGCCGGCTCGATGATCTGGAGGCCGTAGAAGGAGGACTTCTTGGTGAAGGCACCCATCCGCTGCTGCCACTCGACCTGCGCCTTCCCGACGTCCGGGAAGTCGGGATGCGCGATGGTCGAGGCGGGGCTGGCGAGCATCACGAAGGCGTTCGCGACCTCCTGGTTGCCCTTGTCGTTCTTGGTGGGTGTGCCGTCCTTGACGGTGTAGTGCGTGCCCTCGACCCCGTAGTTGGTGAGCATGTACTCCTCGGTGCCGTACGGGGCTGCGGTGACGTTCGCGGCGGCCAGGATGTCGTGGATCACGGCCTTCGACGCCTTCTTGTTGACGAAGGCGAAGATGCCGGCGGGCGATCCGGCCCACAGCGTCGGGTCCCCGCCGTCGTGGCCGAAGATGTCCATGCCGCCGATGCGGAAGTCCGGGTTCTGGGTGGCCTGTTCGGCGGTCTTGCCCCACCAGGTCGAGATGTCGTTGTTGAAGATCAGGGTCTCGCCCGAGGTGAAGCGCAGACCCGAGTCGCCCTGGTTCTGCGCCTTGGCGTCCGGGTGGACGACTCCCGCCGCGTACAACTTCCGCGTCCACTCCAGCGCTTCGAGGTACTCGTCGGTCTCGACGCGGTAGATCAGCTTGCCGTCGACGAGGTTCCAGCCGAGCGGCTTCTCGCTGCCGGACAGCACACCGAAGCTGTTGAAGGCGGTCCACTTCATGTCGTCGCAGGCCCACACCTTGGCCTTGGCGTTGGTGATCTCCTTGGCCAGGGCCAGGAACTCGTCGGCCGAGGTGGGGAGTTCGTACCCCTTCTCGTCGAAGATGTCCTTGCGGTAGAACGGCACGATGTTGGGGTCGTACGAGCTGGGCATCGGCAGTCCGCGCAGCTTGCCGCCGAAGATGGAGCGCTGCCAGGCATCGGTCGGGATCGCCGCGAGGTTCGGGTACTCCTTGACCTTGTCGCCGGAGAGGTACGGGCCGAGGTCCGCCATCTTGTTGATGATGGCGCTGGGTATCTTGCCGCCCATGTTCCAGCCGGGGATGACCACGACGTCCGGCATGTCGCTGGAGGCGAGGACCGCGCCCAGCTTCTCGTCGTAGGTGTTGCCGTCCTGGTTCTGCCAGACGACGTCGACGCCGATCTTCTCGTTCATCGCCTTGTAGTAGGGGTTGTCGCTCTTCGGCGGCGAGCCCCAGAACGGCGACATGATCTTGATGGTGCTGCCCTTGCCGAGCTTCTCGGGCACCGAGGTCTTCAGATCGTCGAGGACGAGCTTGCTGGTGAATCCGAGGGAGGAGCCGTTCTTCGACGGAATGTCCGGCGTCACCACGTTCTGCGCCACGAAGGTGGGAAGGATCTTCTGCGCGTCCTTGCCCGAGGTCGTGCCGTCCTTGGAGCCGCCGTCGGAGCCGCCGCAGGCGGTCAGCAGCGGCATCCCACCCGCCACCGCGGCGGCGGCGACCGCCGTGGAGGCGAGGAAGCTTCTCCGGCTCGGAGCGGAGGTGGCGGAGTTCGGCGTCATTGCGTCAACCCTTCATGGCGCACCAGGACACCCGGCGGTAGGGCCGTCGGCTGCGGTGTCTTGAGTGGAACTGGCTGAGCTGAAGCGGTCCTCGGAGGACTGCGCACCCCGGGCGGCGGTCCCATCAGTCGAAGCGCTTCGATGTTGCTGTGAGGTTAAGTGAACCCGTGGGGGTGCACAAGAGTCGATTCCAAGATTCCTCGGAGGTATGCACCCGATATGGAGTACTGGACCGGTCCCTTATGGCGCTTGATGTGCCGACGAGGAAACGGAGTTGTTGCGTCTGGGTGTCTTGACACCCACCCCTCGGTCGAATGAGCATCGAAGCGCTTCGAAAGCGCCCCGTCGCTCCATCGCAAAGGGATCACCACGTGACCGCACAAACGCCGCCTACGCCCCCTTTCCGTGATCCGCAGCTGCCGTTCGCGAAGCGCATCGACGACCTGCTGGCACGGCTCACGCTCGACGAACGGATCGCATTCCTGCACCAGTTCGCACCGGCCGTCGAGCGGCTCGGTGTCGGAGCCTTCCGCACCGGGCAGGAGGCGCTGCACGGCGTGGCCTGGATGGGCCCGGCGACGGTGTTCCCGCAGGCCGTGGGGCTCGGCGCGACCTGGAACGACGAGCTCGTACGCCGGGTCGGCGAGGCCGTCTCGGCCGAGACCCGCGCCATGCGCGCCCGCGACGACCGCGTCGGCCTCAACGTCTGGTCCCCCACGGTCAACCTGCTCCGCCACCCCCTGTGGGGCCGCAACGAGGAGGGCTACTCGGAGGATCCGAAGCTGACCTCCGCGATCGCGACGGCGTACACCCGCGGTCTGCGCGGCGACCACCCGGCGTACTGGCGTACGGCCCCGGTGCTCAAGCACTGGCTGGCCCACAACAACGAGACGGACAGGGACACTTCGTCCTCCTCGGTCCGCCCGCGCGTCCTGCACGAGTACGACCTGCGCGCCTTCCGCGAGACGGTCGAGGCGGGCGCGGTGGCCGGCGTGATGCCCGCGTACAACCTGGTCAACGGCCGCCCCAACCACGTCTCGCCGTATCTGCGCGAGCACCTGCGCACCTGGACGGACCAGGACCTGCTGGTCTGCTCGGACGCGGGCGCGCCCTCCAACCTGGTCGATTCCGAGCACTACTTCGACACCCACGAGGAGTCGACCGCGGCCGCGATCGTCGCCGGGGTGGACAGCTTCACGGACCACGGCACGGACAGCTCGAAGATCGTCGCGCGTATTCAGGGTGCCCTCGCCCAGGGCCTGTTGAGCGAGGACGACATCGACACGGCGGTCCGCCGCCAGCTCTCGGTCCGGTTCCGGCTTGGCGAGTTCGACCCCCGGCTCGACCCGTACATGGACACCAAGTCCTTCGACACACCGGCCCACCGCGCCCTCGCCCAGGAGGCGGCGGAGCAGGCGATCGTGCTGCTCAAGAACGACGGCCTCCTGCCGCTGGCCCCCGGCGTGCGCATCGCCGTCGTCGGCCTCCTCGCCGACGAGTGCAAGCTCGACTGGTACAGCGGCACCCTCATCCACCGCTCGACACCGCTGGAGGGCCTGTACGAGCGTTTCGGCGCCGAGCGCGTCGACTTCGCGGAGGGCGTGGACCGCGTACGCCTGCGGACCTCGGCGGGTACGTACCTGTCGGTGCCCCTGACGGCGGACGCGGCCGACGAAGTGCGCGGCGCCGAGGGCGCCCTGGACCCGGCGCTCCTCGCGGGCCGCACGGACCTCCCCCCGCTCACCACCGACGCGGCCGGTACCGAACTCGCGCTGATCGACTGGGGCGAGGGAATCCTGACGCTGCGCGCCCCCGACGGCCGCTATCTCTCGGTCGCCGAGGACGGCTTCGTACGGGCGTCGGCGGACCAGCCCGGAGGCTGGGTCGTCCAGGAGACATTCCGCCTCGAACCCTCCGAAACGCATGCGAACGGCCACCTCCTGAAGCACGTCGGGACGGGTAGGTACGTCTCTGTCGCCGCCGACGGCGTGAAGGTTGCCGCCGAAGACGCATCCGGTGCGGAAATTTTCGGGATGGAGTTCACCGAGCGCGGCGAGGACGCGGTGGCGCGGGCGGCGGCCGCCGCCGATGTCGTCCTGGTCGTCGCCGGAAACGACCCGCACATCAACGGGCGCGAGACGGAGGACCGTACGACCCTGCGCCTCCCCGCGCACCAGGAACGCCTGCTCCGTGCGGCCCGCGCGGCGAACCCGGACACGGCCCTGGCGCTGGTCTCCGCGTACCCGTACGCGGTGGACCACGCGGACCTCCCGGCCGTCCTGTGGACCGCCCACGGCGGCCAGGCGGCGGGCACCGCCCTGTCCCGCGTCCTCGCCGGAGACGTCTCCCCCGCGGGCCGCCTCCCGCAGACCTGGTACGCCTGTGACGAGGATCTGCCCGACCTCCTCGACTACGACGTGATCGGCGGCCGCCAGACGTATCTGTACTTCGAGGGCACGCCGTTGTTCCCGTTCGGGCATGGACTGTCGTACGGACGGTTCGCGTACACCGACCTCGAAGTCACCCCGCTGGCAGGCAAGTTGCAGGTCGCCTTCAATGTCACCAACACCAGCTCGGTGGCCGCCGACGAGGTCGCCCAGCTCTACACCCGCGCCGTTCAGGCATCCGTACCGCGCCCCCGCCGCGAGCTGGCCGCGCACCGCCGCGTCCACCTCACCCCCGGCGCCACGACGACTTTGACCTTCGAACTCCCGCTCTCCGCCCTGGAGTTCTGGGACGTCGCACACAGCCGCCCGCGCCTGGAGCCGGGCGCGTACGAACTGCTCGTCGGCGCCTCCAGCGAGGACATCCGGCTCCGCACGACCGTCGAACTCGACGGTGAGCCCGCCACGCCCCGCCCGGTACGTGAACTGGGCCTCGACGCTGCCGACTTCGACGAGCAGCGGAACGCCGCGATCGTCGACCGTACGAAGGTGATGGGCGACGCGGTGACGCCGGTGGACGGCGTGACGTGCGAACTCGTCTTCCGCGACTGCGACTTCGGGGACGGCGTCCGGGAAGCCACCGTCGAGGTGGCGGGCGAGGGAGTCGTAGAACTCTCCCTGAACGGCGGCCCGTTGATCGCCGTGGTGACCCTGAGCGCGACGAAGGGTCCGTACGACTACACCACTCTCGGCGCCGATTTCGCCGCCGCCGATGTGCACGACGTACACCTCAGGCTGCGCGGCCCCTTGCGGCTCGCGCATGTCGGCTTCTCCGGCTGAGGGTCCGGACAGGCCGACAAACAGGGCCCGGCACCGGAAGGCATCGGTGCCGGGCCCTTCATCGGGACTCTATATGAAAATGGTTCCCATGAGCTAGTGGTTCTGATGAGCTCGTGGTTCGGTTGAGCCAGTGGTTCGGTTGAGCCGGTCCAGCGGTGGGACGGCGATGGCCGGAGCCCCCGCACAGCGGGCTCCGGCCATCGCCTCGCAAGCGCCGATGTCAGAGGGCGATACCCGTCAGCACGAGCACCCGCTCGTAGGTGTAGTCGTCCATCGCGAACTTCACGCCCTCGCGGCCCACACCGGACTGCTTCACACCGCCGTACGGCATCTGGTCGGCACGGTAGGACGGCACGTCACCGATCACGACGCCGCCCACCTCCAGCGCACGGTGAGCGCGGAACGCGGCCTGGAGGTCGTGCGTGAACACACCGGCCTGCAGTCCGTACTTGGAGTCGTTGACGGCGGCGAAGGCGGCCGCCTCCCCCTCCACCTTCCGCACGGTGAGGACCGGCCCGAAGACCTCCTCGCAAGAGATGGTGGTGTCCGCCGGTACGTCGGCGAGCACGGTCGGCGCGTACGCGGCACCGTCACGCTTTCCGCCGGTGAGCACACGGGCACCGGCCGCGGCGGCCTCGTCCACCCACGCCTCGACGCGCTTGGCGGCGTCCTCGCTGACCAGCGGGCCCACATCGGTCTTGTCGTCCGACGGGTCCCCGGTGACCTGCGCCTCGACGGCTGCGACGATGCGCGGCAGCAGCCGGTCGTACACGGAGGCGTCCGCGATCACCCGCTGCACGGAGATGCAGGACTGGCCGCCCTGGTAGTTGGAGAAGGCGGCGATACGGGTGGCGGCCCAGTCCAGGTCCTCGTCACTCGCCCAGTCGGCGAGGACGACAGCCGCGCCGTTGCCGCCGAGCTCCAGCGTGCAGTGCTTGCGCGGCACGCTGTCCATGATCGCGTAACCGACCTTTTCGGAACCGGTGAAGGAGATGACCGGCAGCCGCTCGTCCTGCACCAGCGCGGGCATCCGCTCGTTGGACACCGGCAGGATGCTCCACGAACCGGCGGGCAGCTCGGTCTCCGCCAGCAGGTCACCGATGATCAGGCCCGACAGGGGCGTCGCGGGCGCCGGCTTCAGGATGATCGGCGCGCCGGCGGCGATGGCCGGGGCGATCTTGTGGGCGCACAGGTTGAGCGGGAAGTTGAACGGCGCGATGCCCAGCACGACGCCCTTCGGGAAGCGCCGGGTCAGCGCGAGCCGGCCCTGACCGCCGAGGTCCGTGTCGAGCCGCTGCGCCTCGCCTCCGTTGAACCGGCGGGCCTCCTCGGCCGCGAACCGGAACACCGACACCGCGCGGCCCACCTCGCCGCGGGCCCACTTGATCGGCTTGCCGTTCTCGGCGGAGATCAGCTGCGCGATCTCCTCGGTGCGCTCGACGAGGCGCTTCGACACGTGGTCGAGGGCGGCGGCCCTGACGTGCGCCGGGGTCGCGGCGAACTCGTCCCGTACGGCGTACGCGGCGGCCACGGCCTCCTCGACCTGCGCCTCCGTCGGCACGCTGACCTGGCCGACGAGCCGGCCGTCCCACGGCGAGGTGACGTCGAACGTGGTCTCACCGGTGGCCTGGCGGCCGGCGAGCCAGAAGGCGTAGGTGGAAGTCATGTGAGTCCCGGCCCTTCCGAGGTTGGTGGGTGACGTGGCTTTCATCATCAACGGTAGGGGTGGGACGACCGGGGGTCGTTTGTCCGAGTCGTAGTAGTCGGGGTGGGGGGTGCGCCGCTTTGGCAAGGTCGTGGGAGATCTTTCAGCCCGTCCGGCGTTTGAGGACGAGGCCGTTCAGGCCGATACGGGGGTCTGGGGGCGGAGCCCCCAGACCGCGAGGGACGGGTAGGGGCGGAGGGGGCGAAAACACCCCTACTCCCCCGCCGCAGCCGTCGCCTTCAACGCCAGCCAAAGCTCCATCCGCACATCCGCATCATCCAGCGACCGCCCAAGGATCTCCTCGACCCTCCGCATCCGGTACCGGAGCGTATGCCGATGCACCCCCAGATCGGCGGCCGCCGCATCCCACTGCCCGTGCCGGGACAGCCACGCCCGAAGCGAGGCGACCAGATCCCCCCGCCCGGTCGCGTCATGCTCGTGCAGCGCCCGCAGCAACCCGTCCGCGAACGCCCGCACCGCGTCATCAGCGAGCAGCGGCAGCACGGACCCCGCGGCCAGCTCCTCGTGCTCGACGAGGAACCGCCCCCGCCGCCGGGCCACGGACAGCGCCTGCTCGGCCTGCTTGTAGGCGGCGCCGACGGCGATCGGCCCGACGGGGGCCGACAGCCCGACCACCAGCTCGGTGTCGTCACCGCCGGACTGCTCCCGCACCGACGCCCGCGCGGCCTCCAGCGCCACCGCGTGCTCCCCGCAGGCGGCGACGGCCGCACCCCCATCCACGGCGAGCACCACGAGCCGCTCCCCGTCGGGCACGACGAGCACGGCTTCGCCGGAGCGGGCGGCGGCGGACTCAACGACCTCGGCGAGCACGCCGAGCGGATCGCCCCCGGTGTCGGGCACCGCGACGGCGGCCGAGGAGACCGGGGCGTCCGCCACGCGCGCGTGGCCGCCGGCATGGGCCCGCGCGGCCGACGCGGACGCCGACTCGGCGAGGATCAGCCGGAATGGCGCGTCAAGGAGCGCGCCGAGCAGATCCCCGGCGACGGCCCGGGCGTGATCGGGCTCCCCGGCGAGAAGCATGCGCAGTACCGCGGCCCCGATCCGCTGCTCCGCCGCCTGCAGCGAGCGCGAGCGCTCGGTGGTGAGCGTCAGCAGGGCGATCGCCGAGTGCACGGCGTACCGCTCGGCGGTCCCGAGGGCGGCGGCCGTCCCCACGGCGAGCGCGGCTCGGGGCCGCCGCCCGGTACCCAGTGAGTGCAGCTCCACCCGGTCCTCGCCGCCGACCACCGAACTCGCGGGCGCGGGCCTGTCCCGCAGCCGCTCCACGTCCGGTGTGAGCCGCGCGGCCCGTCGCCCGGCCCACTCCGGCGCGGTGGCCACGACGGCACCGGACGCGTCGTACAGCGCCGCCCATCCGTCGACCTGCCCGGCGAGCGAGGCCAGCAGCCCCTCGGGCCCGTCGTTCAGCGCCTGCTTGGTCAGCTCGCGCTGCGCGGCGAATCCGGCGGTCACGGCCCGGTACTGATCGGCGGCGATGGCGGCGGACACGGCCTTGCTGATGGCGAGGAACGGTGTGCGCCGGGGCACTTCGAGGAGCGGCAACCCCTCTTCCTCCGCCGCGTCGACGAGCGCCTTCGGGATCTCCTCGTAGTGGACCCCGACGGCGAAGCCGAGACCGACCACACCCGCTCCGGCCAGCCGCTTCACATAGCGCCGCATGACCTCGGGATCCTCCGCGTCCAGCTTGAGCGCGGTGATCAGGAGCAGTTCCCCGCCCTCCATGTACGGCACGGGGTCGGCGAGCTCGCTGGCATGCGCCCAGCGGACGGGCACGTCCAGCCGTTCCTCGCCCGCGCGCACGGTGAGCTTGAGCGCGGAGTGGTGGACGAGCGAGGCGAGCGTGGGGGGCATGGGGCCTTCAGGTCTTCACAGGATCTTCGACGGTCACTGGAGGTGTGATCTTTTGGCCGCGACGTATGAACGACCTATGTCGATTCTGCCTCACCGTACGGTACGTCCGTGACCTTATGTCCAGACGTACAGGTCAGCCGCGTAGATCCACGAGCGGCCGCCGCGTAGATCCGCCGGCCTCAGCCTCGTAGATCCACGAGCAACGGCGGCGCGTGCTCGCCCCGCACGCTCGTGAGCGACAGCACCGCGTGCCCCGGCGGCACCCCGTGCGCCAGCTCGGACGCCGACCACCGCTCCCGCTCGACCTGCCGGACGGTGACGGCCCGGGCGGTCGGCGCGTGCCCGGTGATCACCCGCCGCACCATGTGCAGCGCCTTCCCCGCCGGAGTCTCCGCGATGATCTGCCGGTCGGTGACGTCGCGCGCCTCGATCCACTCCTTGCCCCAGACCTCGGCGAAGTCCTGCCCGTCCCAGGGCGTGAGCCCGGAGAGCGCCAGCCGGCACCCGACGGCGCCGAGGAGCGGGGTCCTGAGCGCCCGCGGCACGTCGTCGAGCGTCCGAAGCGTCAGCACGGCGCCCGCGTTGCCGGACCGCAGCCGCTGAATCCCCCGTACGGCCTCGGGTGTGACGACGCCGGTCGCATCGTCGAGCACCAGGCAGGCGAACAACGACCGGTCCTCCCGTACCGCGACGCTCGCCGTGAACTGCGCGAGCACCAGCCGCGCGAGGATCCGCGAGGCGTCGGCGTGCCCGCGCGCGGGCAGATCGATCCGCACCCGTACGGGATGGTCGAGCGCCCGCAGCGAGAAGGGCCGCGACTGCCCCGACGTGTCGAAGAACCCCGCGAACGCGGGCCGGTCGAGCAGCGCGACGCGGTCCGCGAGCACACCTCCCACATCACCGGGGTGACCCAACTGCCGCTCCCGCGCGTCGAGTTCACGCAGCAGCGATTCCTTCCCCGCGTCCTCGAGGGCCTTGCGCAACGCCCCGAGCGGACCGGGCGCACCGTCGAGGAGCTGCCGCAGCTCGGGCACGGATGGGAAGCGGTCGTGGACGGCCCGGAAGGGTCCGAGGAGCTGGGCGAGGACGGTGGTCGACCGGCGGCTGTCGCCCCCGGGATGCGGATCAGCCAGGTCCCCGACGAGCGCCTCCGCCAGTACGGCGGCGGCTTCGTCGGGGTCGGTGGTCCCGCCGTACAGGTCGAGGTCGTACACGGACTCGGCATTCCCGATCCGTACGACGACGTCGTAGGCGTCGGCGGCCCCGAGCCCGGCACCCGCGGCGCCGACCACGACCACGGCGGCCCGCCCGGCGAGCGCGTGCAGGCACAGCGACTCGGCGAGCGGCCACACGATGCCACCGGTCTTGCCGGATCCGGGGGGACCGACGGCGAGCAGCGAGGTGCCGAGGAGGTCGGGGCCGAGGCCGAGACCGGTGCCGCGGTAGGCGTACGGATTGCGCGCGTCGTCGGCGGTCGTGCCCAGCCGCACCTGTCCGGTCACGAGGTCGTGGAGCGCGTGCCGTCCTGGCAGGTCGCGGTCACCGGAGGGATGCAGACAGGCGGCGGACCCGTCCTTCAGGACCGCTCCGGTGAAGGTGGCGAGACTGTGCCGCCCGCTGCGTACGCCCTGCCAGGCGCGGTCGATCCGGGCGTGGTCGACATCGCGCATCAGCCCGGAGCGGGCCTCGGCGGCGAGCCGGTCGGCGGCGTCGGCCGCACCGGCGGCGCGGAGCTGGTTCCACTGGGCGGGGTCTTCCTCGGGCGCGGGCGGCCGCTCGCTCACAGGAGCGGCGCGGCGCCACGCGGGCAGCCCGTAGCGCCGCCAGACCTCGCCCCAGCGGCCCAGCCGGCCGACGCCGAACATGATCGCGAGGGCGATCAGCGTGTAGTAGCCGTACCAGAGGAACGCGTTCCCGACGCGGTCGTCGCTCTGGCGCCAGGAATCAGGGGTGAACAGGTCGAGCGGGATGACCCACCAGCCGCCCAGATACCCGTTCCAGAGCAGCGACCAGATCAGCCACCCGCACAGAAACGCGATCACGGCGCCGCTCAGCAGCTGCCGCGCCGGAATCTGCTCCGGCTCCTCGTCCGGCCGCGGCCGGTGCCCGAACCGCCACACCCCGGGCGCCGCCTCCGGCCTGGGCGCCCGGACCCACGTCAGGAAGCCGGACCCGTCGGGCCCCGGCGGCATCCCCGGCGCCCGCGCGGGCCTCGGTGGCGTCGCCGGCACGTCCGGCGGCCCCGCCGGACGCGGCACAGGATTGGCGTGCGTACCCCGCGCGTCCCGCGTCCCGTCGCTGTCCATCGCCTTTGCCCCCTGACCAGCCGCTCCGTACGTCGTCCGCGAGTCAATCTAGTGCCCCCACGGAGGGAGTTCACCGCTTACACGGCCGGATCTGCGGGGACGCACCCTCACTCGACTCCAGGCCCACTATGTCCACCGCGGACAACCGACACCCTGAACATCTCCCTCGTGGAGCATGCCCACCCCCCTCCCCCGGCCCTAGCCTGCGAAGAAAGCAGTGAAGCGTCCGAAAACACCCCCGCCCGGCGCGCCCCGTTCGCCGGGGACCGTCCGGTTCGCAAGATCATCAGGGAGCCCCTCATGACCGCACTTCCGCAGGAGCGCCGCGTCGTCACCGCCATCCCCGGCCCGAAGTCGCAGGAGCTGCAGGCCCGACGCCTCGCCGCGGTCGCGGCCGGTGTGGGCTCGGTGCTCCCCGTGTTCACCACGCGCGCCGGCGGCGGCATCATCGAGGACGTCGACGGGAACCGCCTGATCGACTTCGGCTCCGGCATCGCCGTGACCAGCGTCGGCGCCAGCGCCGAGGCCGTCGTACGCCGGGCCTCCGCCCAGCTCCAGGACTTCACCCACACCTGTTTCATGGTCACGCCGTACGAGGGGTACGTGGCCGTCGCCGAGGCGCTGGCCGAGCTCACGCCGGGTGACCACGCCAAGAAGTCCGCTCTGTTCAACAGCGGCGCCGAGGCCGTCGAGAACGCGGTCAAGATCGCCCGTGCGTACACCAAGCGGCAGGCCGTCGTCGTCTTCGACCACGGCTACCACGGCCGTACGAACCTCACGATGGCGCTGACCGCCAAGAACATGCCGTACAAGCACGGCTTCGGCCCGTTCGCCCCCGAGGTCTACCGCGTACCCGTGGCCTACGGCTACCGCTGGCTGACCGGCCCGGAGAACGCCGGTGCCGAGGCGTCCGCCCAGGCCATCGACATGATCAACAAGCAGATCGGTGCCGAGAACGTCGCCGCGATCATCATCGAGCCGCTGCTCGGCGAGGGCGGCTTCATCGAGCCCGCGAAGGGCTTCCTCCCGGCCATCAGCCAGTTCGCCAAGGACAACGGCATCGTCTTCGTCGCGGACGAGATCCAGTCCGGCTTCTGCCGGACCGGCCAGTGGTTCGCCTGCGAGGACGAGGGCATCGTCCCGGACCTGATCACCACCGCCAAGGGCATCGCGGGCGGTCTCCCGCTCGCCGCCGTCACCGGGCGCGCCGAGATCATGGACGCCGCGCACGCGGGCGGCCTGGGCGGCACCTACGGCGGCAACCCGGTTGCCTGCGCCGGCGCCCTCGGCGCGATCGAGACGATGAAGGAGCTCGACCTCAACGCCAAGGCGAAGAACATCGAGGCGGTCATGAAGGCCCGCCTCGGCGCGATGGCCGAGAAGTTCGACATCATCGGCGACATCCGGGGCCGCGGCGCCATGATCGCCATCGAGCTGGTCAAGGACCGCGACACCAAGGAGCCGAACGCCGAGGCGGCCGGCGCGCTCGCCAAGGCCTGCCACCAGGAGGGCCTGCTGGTCCTGACCTGTGGCACCTACGGCAACGTCCTCCGCTTCCTGCCCCCGCTGGTCATCGGTGAGGACCTCCTGAGCGAGGGCCTCGACATCATCGAGCAGGCCTTCGCCCGTATCTGACGCCCCACGAGCACCACCAGCGGAATCCGGCTGCCCCTCGCACCGGATTCCGCTTCGTTCGAGCGGTGCGGCGGCGGGCGTCAGGCCGTGTGAAGAACGTGTGCGAGGTGCATGACGGGACGCGATTCCGTCTGTCGGACCCGCATCCCCTGTCGTAGGTTCTACCCAGATGAGAGATACACCCCGCCCACAGGGGACTGTGGGTGACACCGGGTCGAGGCCTCCCCAGCTTCGCCCTGGTCGTGCCCTCGCGCACACACCCGGAGCTTCCGGCTCCGGATCTCCTCACCGATCGGACAGTCGCCCGCCCCAAACCCCCCGGGGCGCGCGACGATCCGATCCGGACGGCCGTATCGGAACTACCTGCACTACCTCAAAGTAGGTAGCGCGAGGTAACCGGAGCGGACCGCCGTAGAAGGGCCCGGAAACTACCCCCCCTGTTTCCGGGTCCTTCTGCTTTCTACACACTTCAATCCCGGCGCCAGTTCAGCCGGTCCGCCGCCGGAACGGTGGCCGCGGCCCGCGTGATGGTGACCGCGCCGATCAACTCCGGCGTGAGCAGCAGACCCGCGATGGCTCGCCGTACGGATACGTGCGCCGCAGCCCAGCGCGCGGCGACATCACCTCCCGGCTCGAACAGCGCGCCGAGCGCCGTGGGCGCGGCCAGATCCCGAGCCTTGGCTTCCAGCCCACGGATCTTGTCCTCCAGCCGCTCGGCCCGACGGGCGAACCGGCGCTCCTCGGCCATCGATTCCGGCTCCGCCTCCTCGGTTTCCCTGAGTTCGGCGCGAGCCTTGGCGAGTTCGTCCCGGACCTGCGCAGCCGCGCCCCCGGACGCGTCGGCGGTGACGTCTCGGTAGGCGTCGGGGCGTGCGAGGTACCGAAGGATCACTCCCGGGTTCTTGGCACTGCCGATCACGACCGCGTCGACCTCTTCCTTGTCGATGCGGAAGTGGCCCCGCTTGCACACGTACGCGGCGGGCCCGTCTCGTCCGTCGCGGTACCGGACAGTGATCGGACCGGAACACTCACCGCAGGTGACCGCGCCCGTGAGTTCGTACTGTGTGGCGCCGGGACGGCCCCTGACCCGGGACGGGTCGGACAGGATCCCTTGCACTGCATAGAACAACTCGTCGCTCACCAGCCGGTCCCACGAGGCCTCGACGTTGACACCCTTGACCGATCGCAGACCGATGTACGCGACGTTCAGCGCCAGGTCTCGCATGGTCGCGGCCGAAATCGGCTTACCCCTGCGGCCGACGACCCCAAGTTCTCTCCAGTCCTGCGCGATGGCGTTGAAGGCATGACCGGCCCTCACCCGCGTGAACAGGGAGACGATCAGCGGGCCTTCGACGGGGTGGGCGTACTGGCGGACCGGCTGGCTCCTGCCGTCGACGATCTCGTAGTCCCGCTGGTACCCGAACGGACAGATCCCGTGGGGCTTTCCGTCGCGGGCGTTGGCATCGAGCCCGCGAAGCGTGCGGCTGCTGATCTTGGACGATTCGTACTCACTGTCCACTGCGTCTTCCAGCAGGGAGCGGCGGTCGCGCGGGTTGGACGGGTCGTACATCCGACCATGGGTCGTGACGTAGATCCGTACCGCCCGATCCTCACACAGCTCGATGAGCGTGACCCATTCCCCCACCCTGCGGGAGCCGCGCGACGACTCCCAGAGCCACAGGAGATCAGCGTCGAACTGATCGCTTCTCAGATCGTCCAGCAGCCGGTTGAAGTCGTCGCGGGCTCTGGTGGCGTACCGCGAGGCACTGCCCCTGTCCTGATACGGGGTACCCAGCAAGATCTCCTCGCGGGCGGCCGCTTTCACGTTCTCGTCGTGCTGCTCCGGGATGGAGCGGTCGCCCTTGACCGAGACGCGCAGGTACTCACGTGCAATCAGTCGGGCCGCTGCTGTCAGGCTGGTTCCCATGTCTAACTCCCCGGACCGGCACCTCAAGAACTTGCCTACCCAGCAAGACATTACCCCCCCTGTTCCGGGGTGGCCGAGCTTCTCCCTCCTCTTCGGCCTCCCGGCCCTCCTTCTCGCGCTGATCACCTGGCAGGTCGCGGCCCACGGCCCCCTCGCTCGCGCGGACGAACGCCTCAGTGGCCATCTCGTACACCCGGCCCGGATCTACGAACTCCTCGCCGACCTCGGCGGCCTCGCGGTCGCCGTTCCCGTCCTCGCCGTCGTGCTCGCGTACGTCGCCCGGCGCGCCCGGCAAGCCAGCAGCGATCGCTGGTGGCTGCCCTCCGTCGCCGCGGCAGTATTGATGGCGGCCGTACCTGCACTGATCGTGCCGATGAAAGAACTTGTTGCCCGGCCGGGCCCACCGGTCATGGGCCCGGGCACGGGCTTCTATCCCTCGGGTCACACGGCGACCGCCGCCATCGCGTACGGCGCCGCGACCCTGGTCATGCTGCCCTGGCTGCGCAGCAGCGGCGCACGCCGCGTACTGATCATCACCTGCATCGTCCTCAATCTCGCGGTGGCCTTCGGCCTGCTCAGGCGCGGCTTCCACTGGCCACTGGACGTGGTGGCGAGCTGGTGTCTTTGTGGAGCACTACTGACGGGGCTAGCCATGTTCCTCAACCGAAGCAGCAGCCAATTCACGCGACCGTCCCCGACAGTTGAGCACCTCACTCAAACATAAACGAACAAAATCACTCATTTTTATTATTACCCACCGAAAGCACGAGAAAATAATTACTCGAATCCCCAACCGCTGAATCGCGAGGAATCATGTCAATCACACCCCGCGGAATGTCGATCCAGGAAGCATACAACCTCTACCGCAGCGAAAAGCTTGCGGTAAATCGAAACTATCAGAGAAAATTGGTATGGGGGGTTGACGAAAAGGCGCACCTAATCGACAGTATTCTTCGCGGATTCCCGATCCCCCTTTTTCTTCTCGCGGAAACTTCCGACCAAACGTACGAGATAATTGATGGAATGCAGCGCTTGGATGCCATATTCGGCTTCATCGAGCAGCGCTACGGCATCATCAACGGCAGTTTCGCCTCGCAATTCTTTGACCTTTCCGAGTTCTCAAGAGCTCGACAGCTTGCGGACTCTGGAGCCTTTGTCCGCGAGCCGGGAAAGCCATCACTAATCAAGGCGTCCCAGTGCGCAGACCTCCTCGACTACCAACTCGCTGTCACGATCTTCAGCTCAAAAGAAGAAACCCAGGTTACTGAGGTATTCCGGAGAATAAATTCCGGAGGGCGCCAGTTGAGTGCGCAGGAAAAGCGGCAGGCCGGAGTCGTGAGCGAGTTCGTCCGGCTCATCAGGCGCCTAGCTTCCGAGTTTCGATACGATGGTTCACCCGATGTTCTCCCCTTGACGAAGATGCCGGTTGTCTCCATCGACTCAGCCCGCGAGCGTTTAGGGTACGGAATCACTGCGGAGGAAACCTTCTGGTGTAGTCTCGGAATTCTGAGCACAAAACAGCTTCAGCAGAGCGAAGACGAACAACTTCTGGCAGATATCTGCATTTCCGCAGTGCGCGGCAATACATTCAGCGTCAGCTCCGACGTGCTAGATAAATACTTTGATCTGGAAACAACCGAGAGTAAGTCGCTGACCGCAGATCTCGCAACATACGGCACCGACAAACTGGCCGAAGACGTAAAGGTTGTACTGGGCGCCATGAAGACCATGGTGGATTCCACGAAGCCGGGCGTGGTCGGAGCCTTCAGGTCACACGTCAGCTCCAGCGGATGGAGTGCAGCCAAGACGCCATTCTATGCAGTATTCATGGCGTTCTTCGATCTAATGATCAGAAGAGCAATGCAGCTCTCTGACCCTCGCGGGGCTTTCACCGCAATATCCAAGGTGACCGCTAAACTCACTCCGAGCAGAAACACAACTACAGAAGCTCAGCGACAAGCAAACATAGACGTCGTGCGAGGCTTGGTTGAGAAATTCTTCACCAACTCGCCGCGAGGCACGTTAACGCACGGCCCAGCAATGGAGATTGAGTTCCCAAACCTGATCAGGCGGGCACCAATCGAGAGTGCCAGGTATGAGTTCAAGCAGGGAATTGTCTCCCTTGACGAAAAGCGAACAATCAACAATGATCTCCTCAAGAAACTACCTAGAATTATGTCAGCCATCGCAAATACGGGGCCAGAGGCGGATGGCTACATAATCTTCGGCGTGGCGGACAATGACGCCGCCGCTAAGCGTATCGAGCAACTCGACGCGGTTTCCCCGATACGACTCGCACGCCAGGTACTATTCGGTATCGACCGAGAATGCAAGGTGCTCGCCATCGACATGGCTGCCTATGTTCGCCACATCATTCGTGCGGTCCAGTCCTCACCAATAGAGGAGCCGCTAAAGGGAGATATTCTGGCCAACATCGATACAATCTCGTACTCTGGACGCTCTTACGTGGTGGCACGTATACCTGCCCAGAGAGATCTATCCGGCTTTGACGGCGAATATTACATCCGGGACGGGGATGGTCTACGGAAGATGACCACCTCCGAGGCTCTGTCCGCGGCAAAGCGGTTCAATCGATAGTCCTCGCGGGTTGCCCAAGATCCATTCACTCAGGCAACCCGGCAGACCGCGCTCTCAGCCGAAGTAGCCGTCGAAGTTCTTCTGGAACTCCCAGCTCGAGTAGCGGTCCCAGTTGATCGACCACGTCATCAGGCCGCGGAGGCCCGGCCAGGTGCCGTGGGTGGTGTACGTGCCGCAGTTGGTCTTCTTGGTGAGGCAGTCGAGGGCCTTGTTGACCTCCGTCGGCGAGACGTAGCCGTTGCCGGCGTTCGTCGATGCCGGCATGCCGATGGCTATCTGGTCGGGGCGCAGGGCCGGGAAGACGTTGCTCGCGTTTCCGGCGACCGGGAAGCCCGTGAGGAGCATGTCGGTCATGGCGATGTGGAAGTCGGCGCCGCCCATGGAGTGGTACTGGTTGTCGAGGCCCATGATCGAGCCGGAGTTGTAGTCCTGGACGTGCAGGACCGTCAGGTCGTCGCGCATCGCGTAGATGACGGGGAGGTACGCGCCGGCGCGCGGGTCCTGGCCGCCCCATGGGCCGGTGCCGTAGTACTGGTAGCCGAGCTGGACGAAGAAGGTCTCCGGGGCCATCGTCAGCACGAAGCCGGCGCCGTACTTGGCCTTGAGGGTCTTCAGGGCCGAGATGAGGTTCACGATCACTGGTGTGGTCGGGCTCTTGAAGTTGGTGTCGCTCGCGTCCAGCGAGAGTGAGTGGCCCTCGAAGTCGATGTCCAGGCCGTCCAGCCCGTAGGTGTCGATGATCTTCGACACGGAGGTGACGAAGGCGTCGCGTGCGGCCGTCGTCGTCAGCTGTACCTGGCCGTTCTGGCCGCCGATGGAGATCACGACCTTCTTGCCGGCCGCCTGCTTGGCCTTGATGGCCGCCTTGAACTCGGCGTCGCTCTCCACGGTCGGGCACTCGGTGACCGGGCAGCGGTTGAAGCGGATGTCGCCGGAGGTGGTGGAGGTGGGTTCGCCGAAGGCCAGGTCGATGATGTCCCAGCTGTCGGGGACGTCGGCCATGCGGGTGTAGCCGGCGCCGTTCGCAAAGCTCGCGTGGAGGTAGCCGACGAGGGCGTGTCCGGTCGAGCCTCCGCCGCCGGCGCTCGTCGTCGCGGTCACCGTCGCCGACTTCGGCGACTCGCCCGCGTCGTTCACCGCCGCGACCTGGAAGGAGTACGCCGTCGAGGCCGTGAGTCCGCTGACCGTGGTCGAAGTCCCGGTCGCCGTCTGGACCTTCACTCCGTTTCGGTAGACGGCGTATCCGGTGGCGCCGGTCACCGGGGACCAGGACAGGGCGACACTCGACGAGGTGACCGCGCCGGCCGTCAGGCCGGTGGGTGCGGCCGGGGGCTGGCCCGGGTCGACGGCTGGTCCGATGAGGGAGATGTCGTCGACGTTGTAGGCACCAGTGCCGTACCAGCCGTGCGTGTAGATCGTGACCCTGGTGGTGGACGGGCCGGTGCGGAAGCTCGTGGTGAGCTGCTGCCAGGCGGGCGCGGACTGGGTCCAGGTGGAGACGTCGGTGGTGCCGGTGCCGCTCGCGCCGAGGTAGACGTAGCTGCCGCGGACGTAACCGGCGAGCGTGTACTGGGAGTTGGGCTGGACGGTGACCGCCTGGGAGCACTGCGCGTAGTCGCTGCCGGCCGGGGTCGCCTGCAGCGCGGAACTGCCGCTCCGTACGGGTGAGTTGACGGTGGCGCCCGCTGTGCAGGTCCAGTTGTCCAGGCCCGACTCGAAGCCGCCGTTCCTGGCGAGGTCCGCGTCGGCCGCACGGGCGGCCGACGAGAGCGCGGTCATGCCGGGAACGGCCAGGACGGTGGCCGTGCACACGGCGAGAAGTCTGTGACGCGTGACTGATCTGTTGCGTCGGGTGCGATCCACGACTGCCTCCGGGCATGGGGGAATTGGAGGGTGGAGCGCGCCCAATTTGGTCCAGACCAATCCTGTTGTCAAGACCTCAGGAACCTCAGGACCTCTTGTCGGGTTCTGCGCCAGCTACCGGGGTCCGGCCCCGTCACGGCTATCGGCCGCCCTCGTTTCCGGCGATACCCGCCGCCGCCTCGTGCATGGCCAGTTCGAGCAGTGCCGGGTCGGTGAGCGTGCCGGAACCGTCCGGGGGGATCAGCCAGCGGACTCCGCCGCCGGTCGTCCTTCCCGGATACGGCACCACGATCCACGTACCGCGGCCCGCTGTGCGCACCCCCGTGCCGAGCCAGCGGGCCGCGGTGCCCGCGGGCACGAAGAAACCCATCCGGGCGTCCCCGAAATCGACGAGCACGGGACCCAGTTGGTCGATCACCCGGGTCAGCACGTCGAGTGTGGGGTAGCCGAGTTCGCCCGGCAGGATGAGTACGTCCCAGGCCTTGCCCGCCGGCAGCAGCGCGATCCCCAGTGGATTGCGTTCCCATTCCCAGCGGCAGGCCTCGGGATCCGGAGCTACGGATGCCAGCCAGTCGACCGCCGTCTTAGCCCCTGTCATGGCGGAACCTCCCTTTCTCGTGTCGACGCTGGTCGCGTCACAGGAGAGAGGGAGGTTCGGGCCGGGCATTACGCGGGTTCTGAATAATTGTTGATAGTGAGCCGGGTCACAGTGGCTGAGCTGGGCGTACGCCGTGGATCCGTGGGGCGCCGGGCACCCCTCAGCTGTCGAAGCCGAGCCCCAGCCTGTCCATGGTCTTCAGCCACAGATTGCGCCGCCCGCCGTGCGAATCCGCCCGCGCCAGTGACCACTTGGTGAGCGCGATGCCCGTCCAGGCGAAGGGCTCGGGCGGGAACGGCAGCGGCTTCCTGCGGACCATCTCCAGCTCGGTGCGTTCCGTACGCTCCCCCGCGAGCAGGTCGAGCATCACGTCCGCGCCGAACCGGGTGGCGCCCACACCGAGCCCGGTGTAGCCCGCCGCGTACGCGACCTTGCCCTGGTGTGCCGTGCCGAAGAAGGCCGAGAAGCGCGAGCAGGTGTCGATCGCGCCGCCCCAGGCGTGCGTGAAGCGGACGCCCTCCAACTGCGGGAAGCAGGTGAAGAAGTGGCCCGCGAGCTTGGCGTACGTCTCCGGGCGGTCGTCGTACTCGGCGCGCATCCGGCCGCCGTACGGGTAGATCGCGTCGTAACCGCCCCACAGGATCCGGTTGTCGGCTGACAGCCGGAAGTAGTGGAACTGGTTCGCCGAATCACCGAGGCCCTGGCGGTTCTTCCAGCCGATGGACGCCAACTGGTCGGTGGTCAGCGGCTCGGTCATCATCGCGTAGTCGTAGACGGGGACCGTGTACGCGCGCACCCGCTTGACCAGGTTCGGGAAGATGTTCGTGCCGAGCGCCACGCGACGGGCGCGGACCGAGCCGTACGGGGTGCGTACGGCCATGCCCGCGCCGTACGGCTTCAGGGCGAGCGCGGGTGTGTGCTCGTACACGCGGACGCCGAGCTCCACGCAGGCGCGCTTGAGGCCCCAGGCGAGCTTGGCGGGGTGGAGCATGGCGACGCCCCGGCGGTCGTGGAGGCCGGCCAGGAATGTCGGTGAGTCGACTTGTTCCCGTACCGCGTCGGCGTCCAGGAACTCGGTGCCGTCCGCGAGGCCCTCGCGCCGCAACTCCTCGTGCCACTCGCGCAGTTCGGCCGCCTGGTGCGGCTCGGTCGCGACGTCGATCTCGCCGCTGCGCTCGAAGTCGCAGTCGATGGAGTAGCGGGCGACGGCCGCCTCGATCTCGTCGAGGTTGCGGGCGCCCAGTTCCTCCAGCTTCCTGATCTCGTCCGGCCAGCGGGTGAGACCGTTGGCCAGACCGTGGGTGAGGGACGCGGCGCAGAAGCCGCCGTTGCGGCCGGAGGCGGCCCAGCCCACCTCACGGCCTTCCACCAGGACCACCTCGCGCCGCGGGTCGCGCTCCTTGGCGAGGAGCGCGGTCCACAGTCCGCTGTAGCCGCCGCCGACGACGAGCAGGTCGCAGGTCTCGGTGGTGGTGAGGGCGGGTTCGGGGTGGGGTTTGCCCGGGTCGTCCAGCCAGTAGGACACCGGCTGTGCGTCGGAAAGAGACTTGGTCCAGCGGGTCATGGCGCTTGGGGCCATGATTTCAACTCCCTACAGGAATCTTGCGATTACGCCTTTTGCTTGTTGCGGCGGTTGCCGATCACCATTCCGGCCAGGACGAACAGTACGGCGACGATGAACATGGCCGTACCGATGACATTGATCTGAACGGGTGTTCCGCGCTGCGCGGAGCCCCAGACGAACATGGGGAAGGTGACGGTCGATCCCGCGTTGAAATTGGTGATGATGAAATCGTCGAAGGAGAGCGCGAAGGCGAGCAGCGCGCCCGCGGCGATTCCGGGGGCCGCGATGGGCAGGGTGACCCGGATGAAGGTCTGCAGGGGACCGGCGTACAGGTCCTGTGCCGCCTGCTCCAGGCGCGGGTCCATCGACATGACGCGTGCTTTGACGGCCGTCACGACGAAGCTGAGGCAGAACATGATGTGGGCGATCAGGATCGTCCAGAAACCCAACTGTGCACCCATGTTGAGGAAGAGGGTGAGCAGTGAGGCGGCCATCACGACCTCGGGCATCGCCATCGGCAGGAAGATCAGCGAGTTGATGGCGCCGCGTGCGCGGAAGCGGTAGCGGACCAGCGCGAAGGCGATCATGGTGCCGAGGACGGTGGCACCGAGGGTCGCCCACACGGCGATCTGGAGGCTGAGCGAGAGCGAGCCGCACATGCCGGCGACGCCGCACGGGTCGGTCCAGGCGTCCGTGGAGAAGTTCTGCCACTCGTAATTGAAGCGCCCCTTCGGTTTGTTGAAGGAGAACACCGTGACGATGACGTTCGGAAGGAGCAGATATCCGAGTGTCACCAGTCCCGCGATGACGACGAGATGGTGCTTGAGCCAGCGTACGAAGGCCATTTAAACCAGATCCTCCGTCCCGGACTTGCGAATGTAGAGGGTGACCATGACGAGGATCGCGGCCATGAGAATGAAGGAAAGTGCCGCTGCCGTCGGATAGTCGAGAATCCTCAGGAACTGGGTCTGGATGACGTTTCCGACCATCCGGGTGTCCGTGGAGCCGAGCAGGTCGGCGTTCACGTAGTCACCGCTGGCCGGGATGAAGGTCAGCAGCGTCCCGGAGACGACACCGGGCATCGACAGCGGGAAGGTGACCTTCCTGAAGGTCGTGAACGGCTTCGCGTACAGGTCGCCCGCCGCCTCGTGGAGGCGTCCGTCGATGCGTTCGAGGGAGGTGTAGAGCGGCAGGATCATGAACGGCAGGAAGTTGTACGTGAGACCGCAGACCACCGCGAGAGGCGTGGCCAGGACACGGTCGCCGGAGGTCATGCCGAGCCAGCTGGTGACGTCCAGGACGTGCAGCGAGTTGAGGGTGCTGACGACCGGGCCGCTGTCCGCGAGGATCGTCTTCCAGGCGAGCGTGCGGATCAGGAAGCTGGTGAAGAACGGCGCGATGACCAGGATGAGGACGACATTGCGCCAGCGGCCCGCGCGGAAGGCGATCAGATAGGCGAGCGGGTAGCCGAGGATCAGGCACAGGATCGTCGCGGAGCCCGCGTAGAGCACCGAGCGCAGGAACTGCGGCCAGTAGTCCGCCAGCGCGTCCCAGTAGGTCGCGAAGTGCCAGGTGACCTTGTAGCCCTCCTCCAGGGAGCCCGTCTGCACGGACGTGGAGGCCTGGTAGACCATCGGCAGTGCGAAGAAGATCAGCAGCCAGAGTATGCCGGGCAGCAGCAGCCAGTACGGGGTGAGGCGGCCGCGCTTGCGGGGCGGTTTGCCGGCGGCCGGTTGCGGCGCCAGGGGTGGCGCCTCGGTGGCGGTGGCCATCAGGCGGCCTCCTCGTCCACCGTCTCGACGCCCGCGTCGATGTCCTGCGCGGCGTCCAGGCCGAAGGTGTGCGCCGGGTTCCAGTGCAGGACGACGTCGGTGCCGGGGCGGAGCCGGGAGTCGCGGTCGATGTTCTGGGCGTAGACCTCGAACTCCGGGCAGACGGCGCTGTCGATGACGTACTGCGTGGATACGCCGATGAAGCTGGAGTCGGCGATCTTGCCGGTGATCCGGTTGCGGCCCGCCGGGATGTCGCCCGCGTCGTCGGCGTGCGTGAGCGAGATCTTCTCCGGGCGGACGCCGACCAGGACCTTGCCGCCGGTCGTCGTGGGCGCGGAACATCGCGCCGCGGGCAGCAGGAGCTTGCCGCCGCCCGCCTTGAGGACGATCTCGTCGCCGCTCTTGGAGTCGACCTCGGCCTCGATGAGGTTGGAGGTGCCGAGGAAGTTGGCGACGAACGTGGTGTTCGGGTTCTCGTAGAGGTCGGCGGGCGAGCCGAGCTGTTCGACGCGGCCCGCGTTCATCACGGCGACGGTGTCGGCCATGGTCATGGCCTCCTCCTGGTCGTGCGTGACGTGCACGAAGGTGATGCCGACCTCGGTCTGGATGCGCTTGAGCTCCAGCTGCATCTGGCGGCGCAGCTTGAGGTCGAGGGCGCCGAGCGGCTCGTCGAGGAGCAGCACCTTGGGGGTGTTGATCAGCGCGCGGGCCACGGCGACGCGCTGCTGCTGGCCGCCGGAGAGCTGGTGGGGCTTCTTGCGGGCCTGCTCACCGAGCTGTACGAGCTCGAGCATGTCCTCGACCTGCTTCTTCACCGACTTGATGCCGCGCCGGCGCAGGCCGAAGGCGACGTTCTCGAAGATGTCGAGGTGCGGGAAGAGGGCGTAGGACTGGAAGACGGTGTTCACCGGCCGCTTGTAGGGCGGCAGGTTCGTCACGTCCTGCTCCCCCAGGTGCACGGTTCCCGAAGTGGGCTCCTCCAGGCCGGCGATCATGCGGAGGGTGGTGGTCTTGCCGCAGCCCGATGCCCCGAGGAGGGCGAAGAACGATCCCTGCGGAACGGTCAGGTCGAGCGGGTGTACGGCGGTGAAGGCGCCGTACGTCTTGCTGATCCCGGAGAGGCGGACGTCGCCGCTGTTGTCTGTCGTCATCATGGTCACGCCCCTGTGAGCTTCGCGAACTTCTCTTCGTAGGCCGTCTCTTCCTTGCTGCTGAGCAAGCGGAAGGCGTGAGACTTGGCGGCCATGGCCTGGTCGGGAATGATCAGCGGGTTGTTCGCCGCGTCCTTGTCGATCTTCTCGAGATAGGGCTTCACTCCGTCGACCGGGCAGACGTAGTTGATGTAGGCGGCGAGCTGGGCGGCCGGCTCGGGCTCGTAGTAGTAGTCCATGAGCCGCTCGGCGTTCGTCTTGTGGCGCGCCTTGTTGGGGATCAGCATGTTGTCGGTCGAGGTGATGTAGCCGCTGTCCGGGATGATGAAGTCGACGTCCGGGCTGTCCGCCTTGAGCTGTACGACGTCACCGGCCCAGGCGATACAGGCCGCGAAGTTGCCGCTGGTGATGTCGGACGTGTAGTCGTTGCCGGTGAAGCGGCGGATCTGGCCCTTGTCGACGGCCTTCTGGAGACGGGCGATCGCCGCGTCGTAGTCGTCGTCCGTGAATTTGGCCGGGTCCTTGCCCATGTCGAGCAGCGTCATGCCGATGCTGTCGCGCATCTCCGTCAGGAAGCCGATGCGCCCCTTGAGCTTGGGGTTGTCGAGCATGTCGGAGACCGACTTCACCTCGATGCCGTCGAGCGCCTTCTTGTTGTAGGCGATGACGGTCGAGATGCCCTGCCAGGGGTAGGAGTAGGCGCGGCCGGGGTCCCAGTCGGGGTTGCGGAACTGCTGCGCCAGATTGGTGTAGGCGTGCGGCAGGTTGGCCGGGTCCAGTTTCTGGACCCACCCGAGGTTGATCAGCCGGCCCGCCAGCCAGTCGGTGAGGACGATGATGTCGCGGCCGGTGTCCTGGCCCGCGGCGAGCTGCGGTTTGATCTTGCCGAAGAACTCGGCGTTGTCGTTGATGTCCTCGGTGTACTTGACCGTGATGCCGGTGCGCTCGGTGAAGGCGTCCAGCGTGGGGTGGTGCTTCTCGCTCTCGTCGACGTCCATGTACTCGGTCCAGTTGGAGAAGTTGATCGTCTTCTCCTTGGCCGAGAGGTCGTCGGCGGAGACGCCGCCCTGGGTCTTGCCGGCCGCGGGGATCCCGCAGGCGCTGAGCGCCCCGAGTCCGCCGATGGTCAGCGCACCGCCCGCCGAGGCGCGCAGCAGCGAACGTCGGCCGATGGAGGCCCTGCCGTTCCTGAGACTGCGCCGCATGGCGGCCAGTTGGACCGGGGACAGGCGTTCGGGCTCGTACTGCTCCATGCTCCTGGTGCCCTTTCGGAAGGATCTCGGCCGTGGTCGCGGCCTGGTCTGCCTCGGCGCTGGCCGAAGTGAATCGGCAGAGCGGCCTCGGGGGAGTGTGGTGCGTTCCCGCGTCGTTCGGTGCGTGCTCTCGGCGTGCCGGGCGAAGGCCCTCGTACTGGATGTACTTGGGTCTTTGCCCGGGGCGGCGAGAGTGCGTGCCGGGCGGCGTGGGAGCGTGCTGCACTCCCCCGAGGCTGCTCAGCTCCGGTCCCCGAAGATCGTGCGGTGCCAGTCCTTCTCGGCAACCCCAGTGTTGTCGAACATGACGTGCTTGATCTGTGTGTACTCCTCGAACGAGTACGCGGACATGTCCTTGCCGAATCCGGAGGCCTTGTAGCCCCCGTGCGGCATCTCGCTGATGATCGGAATGTGGTCGTTGATCCAGACGCAGCCCGCCTTGATCTCGCGGGTCGCGCGGTTCGCCCGGTAGACGTCACGGCTCCAGGCGGAGGCGGCGAGTCCGTACGGCGTGTCGTTGGCCAGCGTGATGCCCTCGTCGTCGGTGTCGAAGGGCAGCACGACGAGTACAGGGCCGAAGATCTCGGACTGCACGATCTCGCTGTCCTGAGCGGCGTCTGCGACCAGGGTGGGCGTGTAGTAGGCGCCGCTCTTGAGGTCCCCCTGCGGGACGGTTCCGCCGGTGACCACGCGCGCGTAGGAGCGCGCCCGGTCGACGAATCCGGCGACGCGGTCCCGCTGAGCGTGCGAGATCAGCGGGCCGAGGTCGGTGTCCGGCGCGAAGGGGTCACCCACGCGGACACTCGCCATGAGGTCGGCCGTTTTGGATACGAACGCTTCGTAGAGAGGCCTTTGCACGTACGCGCGCGTGGCGGCCGTGCAGTCCTGACCGGTGTTGATGAGCGAGCCGGCGACCGCGCCGTTGACCGCGGCGTCGAGATCCGCGTCGTCGAAGACCACGAAGGGCGCCTTGCCGCCCAGCTCCAGGTGGAGCCGCTTGACGGTCGAGGTGGCGATCTCCGCGACCCGCTTGCCGACGGCGGTGGACCCCGTGAAGGAGGTCATGGCCACGTCGGGGTGACCGACGAGGTGCTCACCGGCGTCCTTGCCGGCCCCCGTGATGATGTTGATGACGCCGTCGGGGATCCCGGCCGCCGTGGCCGCCTCGGCGAAGAGGAGGGAGGTGAGCGGGGTGAGCTCGGCGGGCTTCAGGACGATCGTGTTGCCGGCCGCGATCGCCGGGAGGATCTTCCAGGCGGCCATCTGGAGGGGGTAGTTCCAGGGCGCGATGGAACCGACGACACCGATGGGTTCACGGCGTACGTAGGAGGTGTGGTCGCCGGAGTACTCGCCCGCGGACTGGCCCTGCAGGTGGCGGGCCGCGCCCGCGAAGAACGCGGTGTTGTCGATGGTCCCCGGGACGTCGAACTCCCGGGTGAGCTTGAGCGGCTTGCCGCACTGCAGGGACTCGGCACGGGCGAGCTCGTCGGCGCGGTCGGCGAGCACGGCGGCGAAGCGGTGCAGCGCGTCGGAGCGCTCACCGGGGGTGGCGCCGGACCAGCCGGGGAACGCCGCCCGGGCGGCCGCGACAGCCGCGTCCACATCGGCGGTGCCCGCGAGCTCGTACGTGTAGACCTCCTCGCCCGTGGACGGGTCGACGACCGCGAACGTACGGCCGGAGGTGCCCTTGGTCAGTCGGCCCGCGATGTACTGCGCGCCGTCCGCGAAGCGGTCCTGCGCCTGGAAGCGATGGCCCGGATTGTGCATGTCGCTCTCCTCCGCCGCCCTCCCCGTCTGGCGGGGGTCGGCGTAGCTCCAGCTCGATTTGAGTGCCGATCCTGACAGAGCAAAGGGACTCCAACAAGTGATTCCGTTGTTGCCTTTTGGTTACGCGACGGAATCTGTCGACCAGGTGTCGAGTCCTCTTGGAAAAGGCAGGACGGATTGTCAGTGGTGGATGCCAGACTCGCGTGCATGGGGAAGATCAATTCACGGGACGCGCTGGTCAGCCAGGTCCGTTCCGGGGCGAGGGTGAAGTACCTGCACTTCTGGGGACACCGGCCGCGGGCGGACGGTCAGGTGGGTGCGAGCTGCCTGAGCCAGTGGTGGCCGTCGCCGTTCACCGTGGACGGCGTGGTGTATGCGACGGCGGAGCACTGGATGATGGCGCGGAAAGCGCGGCTCTTCGGGGACGCCAAGGCGGAGCGGCTCGCTGTCGAGGCGCGCAACCCCGCGCTCGCCAAGAAGGCGGGGCGGCTCGTGCGCGGCTTCGACGACGCCATATGGGAGCGCGAGCGGTTCGGGATCGTGGTCGAGGGCAGCGTCCACAAGTTCGCCGCGCATCCCGGGCTGCGGGAGTTTCTGCTGGGCACGGGTGAGCGGGTGCTGGTCGAGGCCAGCCCCATGGACCGGGTCTGGGGGATCGGACTCGCGGCGGACGACGAGCGTGCGGGGAATCCCGAGCAGTGGCGGGGGGCGAATCTGCTCGGGTTCGCGCTGATGGAGGCGCGGGGGCGGCTCCGCCAGGCATCCGAGGTGCCTGGCGGAACCCCGGTCCGCTAGCGGAGCTGGTCCGGGTGCTCCACGACGAGTGAGGTGGAGAAGCCGTCGCCGTCGGTGCCCGAGTCGGTTTCGGAACTGGAGTCGTCCACGACGAAGGCGAAGAACACGACCAGTGCGATGGCCAGGACGATGCCGACCGCTCCGCAGATGATCCCGGCCAGCGCCTGGCCCCCGTTCGTCGCCTGGCCCCGGCCCGCCTTGCGGCGGCCGATCACACCGAAGACCACACCGAGGATCCCCATCACGATGGTCAGCGGCCACATGCAGAACAGGGCCGCCGAGGCGATACCGAGAATCAGTGCGGCTATACCCATGCCGTTGCTGGGCGGGAGCGGCATCGCGGGCCAGCCGCCATAGCCGGGGGCGCCCGGGTAGGGGACGTGCTGGGGCCCGTACGCCGGGTAGGCGTACCCGTACGGGGGCTGGCCCGGGCCCCCGGGGGCGATGGGCGGCGGAGGAACGGGCTGTCCGGGGGCGGGCTGGGGGTAGGGGGTGTGGCCGGCGGGGGGTGCGAAGGGGTTGTGGTTGTCCCAGGACGGGGGGTTGGGGACGCCGGTGCCGGGTGTGCCCCCACCGGGGGTCGGCACGCCCGTCGACTGGTCGTGCGCGGGACCGTGCGTGGCGCCGCTCGCACGGGAGGATGCGGTTTCCTCGGGCGAGGCCCAGGGGTCTGGCTGGGGCCGCGGGTCGGCGGCGGGCTTGTCCAACGGGACCTTCGGGGCGGGCGCGGCGTCCTCAGGGGCGGAAACCGGTGCGTGGTTCGGCGGCGGGGTCGGCTCCGACGGCTTGCTCAACGGGACCGACGAGGGGGGAGCGGCGTCCTCAGGGGCGGAACCCGGTGCGTGGTCCGGCGGCGGTGTCGAGTCGGAGCGCGGCGGGGTCGGCTCCGACGGCTTGCTCAGACGGACCGACGAGGCGGGAGCGGCGTCCTCGGGTGCGGAAACCGGTGCGTGGTCCTCAGGGGATACCTCGTCCGACCGTGACGGCGGGGTCTCCTCCCCCTGCGAAGCCCACGCGTTTGCGTCCTGCGGTGCTCTCGGCGTCTGCGCGTCCTCGGACATGCGTAGGGTCCCCCTCTGTCGTACGTTCCGTCATGCTACGGCCCGAGCCTGGGTGGCGTCGGCCGCCCGCCTACGATGATCCCTGAGTCACCGATCAGCCGATCACCCGCGTCCCGCCGACCGCGTTGCAGGGGCGCCGTTCCGGGGAGGAACCCTTGACCGACCACCACACCCCACGCGATGACGCCCGCGATCTGCACGCTTTCATCGCCGGACTTCCCAAGGCCGAACTGCACGTGCACCACGTCGGCTCAGCCTCCCCCCGTATCGTCTCCACGCTGGCCGCCCGCCACCCCGACTCCAAGGTGCCGACCGACCCCGAGGCCCTCGCGGACTACTTCACCTTCACGGACTTCGCCCACTTCATCGAGGTGTATCTGTCCGTCGTCGACCTCATCCGCACCCCGGAGGACGTACGGCTGCTGACGTACGAGGTGGCGCGGGACATGGCCCGGCAGCAGGTCCGTTACGCCGAGCTGACCATCACCCCGTTCTCCTCCACCCGCCGGGGCATCGACGAGCGCGCCTTCATGGACGCCATCGAGGACGCCCGCAAGGCGGCGGAGGCCGAGCTCGGTGTCGTACTGCGCTGGTGCTTCGACATTCCCGGAGAGGCGGGGCTCGAAGCCGCCGAGGAGACGGTACGGCTCGCGACCGACGACCGGCTGCGTCCGGAGGGGCTGGTCTCCTTCGGGCTCGGCGGGCCCGAGATCGGCGTACCGCGACCGCAGTTCAAGCCGTACTTCGACCGCGCGATCGCGGCCGGTCTGCACTCGGTGCCGCACGCGGGCGAGACGACGGGACCGGAGACGGTCTGGGACGCGCTGAACGACCTGCGCGCCGAGCGCATCGGACACGGCACCAGCTCCGTCCAGGATCCGAAGCTGCTCGCGCACCTCGCCGAGCACCGCATCGCCCTGGAGGTCTGCCCGACCTCCAACATCGCCACCCGCGCGGTCCGCACCCTCGACGAGCACCCCATCAAGGAGTTCACCCGGGCCGGGGTCCTGGTGACCATCAACTCCGACGACCCGCCGATGTTCGGCACCGACCTCAACAACGAGTACGCGGTCGCCGCCCGCCTCCTCGACCTCGACGAACTCGGTCTCGCCGCGCTCGCCAAGAACGCCGTCGAGGCGTCGTTCCACGACCCGGCCCGCAAGGCGAAGCTCGCCCAGGAGATCGACACCTACGCCTCGACCTGGCTCGCGCCCTGACCGAACGCCACAATGGGGCCATGCGCACAGTGACTGCCGTGGGCCATCGCGGCGACCCCTACCGCGTCCGCGAGAACACGATCGACTCGCTGCGTTCCGCGTTCCAAATGGGCGCGGACGCGGTCGAGATCGACGTACGGCTCACCCGTGACGGCGTGCCCGTCCTGCTGCACGACGAGACGCTGAAGCGGCTGTGGGAGCAGGACCGGCCGCTCGGCTCGCTCTCCTGCGACGAGGTGCGCGGGCTCACGGGTGGTGGGGTGCCGACGCTCGTGGACGCGCTGGCCTCGGCCGGGGACGGCCGGTTCATGGTCGATCTGCCGGGGGCGCCCGATGGCGCGGCCGTGCGCCGGATCGTCGGTGTCATCCGTGACTGCGGGGCGGAGGAGCGGGTGTACTACTGCGCGGGGGCCTCGGCCATGCTTGCCGTGCGTGCGGCGGACTCCGCTGCGGAGATCGCGATGACCTGGACGACGCTTGCGCCGCCCCGGCCGGCTCTCCTCGACGCGGTGCGGCCCCGGTGGCTCAACTACCGCTTCAGTCTGATCGACCGTGACCTCGCGGCCCGTGTCCACCGCGACGGATACCTGCTGTCCGTCTGGACCCCGGACACCCGCCGCTCCATGCGTCGGCTGCTCGACGTCGGCGTCGACTCGATCACGACGAACCGCATCGATACGTTGTGCGCCCTGCGCAAGGTGTAGGGGACGGTGGGGTTTTTTCGCCCCCTCCGCCCCTACCCATTCCCGTTCACTTGGGGGCTCCGCCCCCAAACCCCCGCTCCTCAAACGCCGGAGGGGCTGAAACTTTCCCCGGCCGGCGCTAGAAGTCTTTACCCCGTCCGGCGTTTGAGGACGAGGCCGTTCAGGCCGAAAGCGGGGGTCTGGGGGCGGCAGCCCCCAGGTACGGGACGGGTAGGGGCGGAGGGGGCGAAAGAAGCCTCCCCTCAGCGCAGGAGTTCAGGGAGTGACCCGTGATATCTGGCGGACCGTTGCCTGGTCGGCTGGGGTCGATCGGGTCAGGTACTGGGGTACCGGAGTCGTGTCGTCGCCGGTGTCGCGGACCAGGCCGTAGCGGATCGCGGCCTGGGCGGGACCGGTGCGGATGTCCTCCGTGACCTTGTCCCAGGTCGAGGTCTGGACGAAGAGGTTGTAGTCGGCGGAGCCTTCGTTCTGGTGGAGGGTGACGGTGCCGTCGAGCCAGAAGTACTCGTTCTGCCACATCTGTTGGGCGCCGGAGGGAAGGACTGCCGGGCCGGCGGACGGTCCGCCCATCCAGGTCGTGCCGTCCACCGAGCCGGACTGAACGTCGTCCATGCGGTGCCCCCCACCCGAGGCGACGTGAAAGAGCCTGCCGTCGAGGCCGGTCCAGGTCGGCATCACCAGGTCGCCCCGGCGTGCCCCGGGCCGTATCTGCCAGCGGACCCGGAAGTACCCCACCCCGCTGAGGGTGACGGTCTCACCGTTGTGGGTCAGCCCGGTGGCGGGAGCGCCCGTCGCCGTGATGCCCTGCTCGGCCCGGCGGGGCAGCGCCCCGGGCGGCGCGGTCGCGGAGGGCGCGCTGTCCACGGCGTCGACGACCGTGCCGTACAGCTCGACGCGGCTCGGAGAGGGAGAAGGGCTCGGCGGCCGGGCCGTGCTCGCCGCCGTCGGAGAGGCGACGGCTCGCGGAGGCGGCCGGTCCGGCGTCTGCGTCACGACGTACGCGCCACCCGCCGCGATGGTCGCGCCCGCTGTGACCGCGACGGCGGGTTTGGTGAGCGCGCTGAGGACCTTGGCGGACCACCCGACGGTCGTGGCGGCGGCCGCCGTCTTGCCACCGCCCAGCGCGAGGGAGAGCGTGAAGGCGACCGGCACCGGGACCAGCGCGATCCCGACGAGCAGCCGCTCGGCGGGTACGACCGACTCGCTCGGACGCCCTGAGCAGTACGCACAGCCCCGGACATGCCGGGCAAGGCGTTTGCGCCACACCGAGTCGGGCCGGCCGTCCCAACGGGTGGTCACCGAACCGAGATCCGGGCAGGCCGAGTCGAGCGCCCGGACGATGCCGCGCGCCGCCTCCAGGCGTTCCTTCATGCGCTGGACGCGGACGGCGGCGTGCTGCCGGCTGATGCCGACCGCCGACGCCAGCTCCCGCCGGGTGAGTTCGCCCGCGACCTCCAGCCACCACAGCGAGAGCAACTGGCGGTCCTCGTCGTCGAGCCAGCGCACCGCCTCCGCGACCTCGCGCCGCTGCCCCTCCAACTGGAGCCGCAGCACGGTGAGTTCGGCGAAGTCGGCGGCCTGCACGCCCGAGCCGTCGGCCGGCGGCTCGGAGGTGCGGCGGCGCGCCCGGTCGCGTATCTGCCGCATCGCGATGGCGACCAGCCAGGACCGGAAGCTGTCCGGGTCGCGCAGCGAGCCGAGGTTGTCGACGGCGCGCAGCATCGTCTCCTGCACGACGTCGTCGACGTCCGCGTGGCCGTTCAGGGCGCGTCCGACGATGTTGTAGACGAGGGGCAGCCAGCCCGCCACCAGTTCGTCGAGGGCGCGCCGGTCACCGGCCTGCGCGGCCGAGATGGTGGAGCGCCACTGCCGCCCGTCCACGTACGACCCTTCTCCGCTTGTTGTCACTTGGCGTAGAGCAGCGTCCCGAAGCCGAGCTGGTCGTAGCCGCCGCTGTTGGGCCCGTACTGACCGCCGCCGCCTTCCGCTCGTACTTTCTCAGCCATGGTGGTGATGAAGGGGACGGAGAGGCGGCGGCGCCGGGCGTAGTGGTAGTGCAGAACGTCCCAGACCGGGCGGAGTTGGTCACGGTCCTGGGCGGCGATCACCGTCTGCTCGTTGTATTTTCCGACGCCCTGGCCGCTGCGCCAGGAGTACTTCGTGAAGGGGACCTCCTGGCCGAGGTTGTACTTGGCGACGTACTGGGCGGCCTTCATGAACCGGTTGTCGTCGTAGCCGTAGAGGTCGTCGCCCTGGGACCAGGCCATCTCACAGAAGGCGCCCATCTGCCCCATGCCCATCATGGTGTGCCCCTGGTCGCGGCCCGACTCCTGCCACTGGGCGAGGCCCTGCGACTCGTACACGAACGGGACGGCGTTCTTGATCGACCCGTTCCCCGCGCCGTTCTTGAAGTAGTCCACCGCCTGGTCGTACTTGGCTCGGTCGTCGCACAGGATGCCGATGGCCAGGATCGAGTTCATGTTGCACAGGTCCCAGTTGGCCCAGTAGTTGGTGATGCAGGCGTCGTTGTGGCCGGTCAGGAACTGGTTGTTGAGGGGGTAGAAGACGTTGAGCAGCATCTTCTGGAAGCGGGAGAGGTCGAACCCGTCGTAGCCGCACATGAGTTCGGCGGCGTTGGCGAACTGGTAGCCGTAGATCCCGGCGGCCAGAAAGCGGTCGGCGTTCCCGGTCACCGTGGTCAGCGTGGCCGACCAGGCGTTGAGGATGTCGCGGGCGGTGTCGCCGTTGGCCTTGGTGCCGGCGATCTTCCAGCGCAGGGCGTTCTGGTAGGCGGCGTGGATGTCGTTGTAGAGGGTCGCGTAATTCTGGCCTGTACCGCCGCGGACGATCGTGGCGCGCGGGTTGGGCCTCCAGGTGCTCTGGGAGTGGTTGTTGGCGGTGAGTCGCTCCCAACCGGCGAGCCAGGGCTGGGACTTCGCCGCCACCCTGACCTTCGCGCGGTTGAGCTCGCCGTAGGCGTGCAGCATGCCCGGGTGGGTGAACACCTTCGCCGTCGTTGTCGGCGCCGCGTCGGCGTTGTCGCTGCCGGACATCACGATCGCCGCGCCGCCGCCGACGGCCGCGGTGGCGGCGAGACCGCCGCCGATGCGCAGGACGCCCCGGCGGGTCAGGCGGTGCTTGTTCTCGCGCTTCGGCTCGTTCGTGTTCTGGCGCTTGTGCGCAGGCATGCGGTGCTCCCGGGCGGAGGGGTGGTCTGACACACAGGAGACGGAGCGACGCCCTCCGCGATAACAGTTTTTCTCTTGGGATCTCTCTTCCGAAACTTTCGACGCCGCTTCCCGCCTAGGGGTAATCCCTGACAACACCCCTACGTAGTACGGGAGTTACTCGGGGTCGATGCCAGGGGCGGGGCCCTTCCTGGTGAGGATCCGTGTGGGCGCGTACGGCCGCAGGATGATCGCAAACACCCCCGCCCACCAGGAGCAGCCCATGCGCACACGCACCGTCACCGCCGTCGCCGCCGCCCTCGTCCTGGGCCTGGCGGCGGGCCCGCTGGCCACCCCCGCCTTAGCGTCCTCACCCGTGGTCGCACCGTCCACCAACGGCCCGGACGCGGCTGCCCTGACCGCCGCACTCGCCGGGCTGCCCGACTCCGACGCGACGGCCGCGCTCGTACGGGTCGGCGGCACCGACGGGAGCTGGCGCGGGAGCGCCGGGGTGCACGATCTCGAAAACGGCCGGGCGGCGGACCCGAACGGACTGTTCCGGGCCGGTTCGACGACGAAGGTGGTCACGGCTGCGGTCGTGCTCCAGCTCGTGGCGGAGGGCGACGTGGACCTCGGCCGGCCCGCCCGGCACTATCTGCCGGACCTGATCCCGGCGGCGTACAAGAAGGTCACCGTGCGCCAACTCCTCAACCACACCAGCGGAATTCCGGTCCCCGACTTCCCGGGCGACACCTTCGAGGAGGTGTACGCACACCGCTTCGACATCCACACGGCCCGCGAGATGGTCGCCTCGGCCACCGCGAAGAAGCCCGAGTTCACGCCGGGCACCGCGCAGCACTACCTCAACATCGGGTACACCGTCCTCGAGGTGCTGATCGAGCGGGTCACCGGGCACTCGTACGAGCAGGAGGCGGCCCGCCGGATCTTCGGCCCGCTGGGGATGCGGAACACGTACCTTCCGGGCACCGACCCGGAGATCAGGGGGCCGCACAATCACGGCTACCAGGCCGTGGAGCGCGCGGACGGGACGACGGAGTTGCGCGATGTCACGGTGTGGGGTGCCACGGACGCCGGGGCGGCGGGGGCCATGATCTCCACGACGGCCGATCTGGAGCGGTTCCTGAAGGCGCTCTTCCGTGGACAGGTGGTGCCGCAGCGGCAGTTGAAGGAGATGTTCACGGTTCCGGCGGGCGTGCCGGACGCCACGATGAGCGCGGGTCTCGAGCGGTATGTCACCTCGGACGGCACGGAGTTGTGGCTGAAGACGGGCGGCCGCTGGGGCTACAACACGTTCATCGGCGCCACCCGCGACCTGTCCCGGACCCTCGTCTACTCCGTCAACTCGACCGATGCGAAGGGCCAGGGCATGAATCCGGTCGCCGAGCGCATCGTACGGGCGACGTTCACGCTGTGACGGCCGCCGCGGCCGGGGGCGCCGGGGTGAGCGCCTCCAGCCGCTTGATCCTCTGCCGTACGACGTACAGCGGGATGATTCCGAACACCCCGAAGGACATGTCGATGACGGTCCACCAGAAGGGGATTGAGCGGATCGGCCCGCAGATCAGCGCGAGGGGGATGATCCCGGCGCAGGCGATCATGCCGAACTCGATGACCCAGATGTTGCGCACGGGATCGCGGTAGGGCCCGTAGAAGGCGACCGCGATGACGAGGTGCGCGAACGCCAGCCAGTCCGTGCCGTACAGCACGAAGGGGTACTCCGCGTCGGTGGCTTCGAGTCCTTGGCGCACCCGTTCGATCCAGTCCATCAGGGCGGGCAGGTGCTCGGGCACGGACAGCGCCCTCAACACGTCCTCGGTCCAGCGCAGTTCGTGCACCAGGGGGAAGGCCGTGGCGCCACTGAGCACCAGGCAGACGACGAAGAGGACCAACCACGCGCGGATGCCCTTCAGAAGGGCGGCTCTGTCGCTCATGGCAGCAGCGTACGCCCCGAGTTGAACACGTTCAAAACTGCCCCCTCGGGTCATGGCTCACCACGCGTCCCAGTGCAGCACCTCCTCACGGGGCACCCGGCGGGCCGGGCGGAAGCCGGTGCCGAGGGTGTACGCGACCGGGATGAGGGCGGCCTGCATGACCTCGCCGTAGGGGATGCCGAGGATGCGGGCGGCCTCCTTCTCGTGGACGAGGTTGCCGGTCGTCCAGCAGGTGCCGAGGCCACGGGCGCGGGCCGCCAGCATGAAGCTCCACACGGCCGGGAGTATCGAGCCCCAGGTGCCGGCCTGGCGGACGACCGGCGCGTCGTCCGTGCGGCCCTCGACGCAGGGGATCACGAGTGCCGGGACCTCGTGGAGGTGCTCGTAGAGATGCGTCGCGCCGGAGAAGACACGGTCCATGACCCCCGGGACGACATTGGCCCGCCGTACGTCGCGGGTCGGGACAGGGTCGGAGACGCCGGGAGTGGCCACACCCGCGCGCCACACCTCGGCGAGCTCGGCCCGCCGCTCCTCGTCCGTGACGATCACGAAATGCCAGCGCTGACGGTTGCGTCCGGTGGGCGCCTGGACGGCCAAGTCCACGCATTCTTCGAGGAGTTGACGAGGCACCGGGCGAGTGAGGTCGAGGCGGTGGCGTACCGCGCGGGTGGTGGAGAGCAGCTCGTCGGAAGAGAGGTCGAGAGTCATGTGTTGACCATCGCGGGCGGCGAGGTGAACCGGCAACGCACCGCTTTCACTGAGTAAAAGCGTGAGGATCAAGGCCGGACGACCGAGACATGACGAACGAAAGGCGGTACGCGGCCATGAGTGAACGTCGTGGGTGAGAGCGTCGCGGGGCGGGTCTTCTCGGTGCTGGACGCGTTCGAGGGCGCACCGGACACCCTGCGGCTGACCGACATCGCCCGCCGCACCGGGCTGCCGCTGCCGACCGCGCTGCGCATGGTCCGCGAACTGGTCGCCTGGGGCGGCCTGGAGCGCGCCACCGACGGCTCGTACCGACTCGGTACGCGCATCCGGGCGCTGGGCGCCGCGGCCCCCTGTCCGCGCGGGCTCCTCGACGCGGCGCTTCCGGCGCTGCGCGCGCTGACGGCCCGTACGGGCGGCCACGCGGACGTCGCTGTCCCGGCGGACGGCACCGCTCTGTGCCTGGTGACCGGCGAACGGCTGCCGCTGCACGCGACGGCGGCGGGAAAGATCCTGCTGGCACACGGGCACGGCCGACCTGCCACTGCCGTACGCCACACCCCGTACACCCTGACCGCACCAGGCGCCCTCGGCGCCCAGCTGACCCGAATCCGCGAGACCGGCCTGGCCGAGGGCCACGAGGAGTACCGGCTCGGTGAACTCTCCCTGGCCGCCCCGGTGTCACGCGCCGGCCTCACGGTCGCCGCCGTCACGGTGACCACCGGAACCGGCACCCCGCGGCTCCGGCTCGCCCCCGCCGTACGCGAGGCAGCGGCCGCCATCGGCCGGGCTCTCGACGCGCCACCGCGTGCGACGGCGCGACCGTAGTCAGCCCTGCGAAGCCGCCCGTGTGGCGTCGCCCGTGCTCGGAACCGTCGACACCTCGGCGGGTTGCAAAGTCGGTGTCGCAGACGCCGCGCTGGGGGCTTGCGTGCTGCTCGGGGAGCGGGAGCTGCCTGTCCGGGAACCTTCGGTGGGGCGGGAGTCGACGGGGTCGGGGGTCGCCGAGGGCGTGGGAACGGTCGAAGGAGCGGTCGTGGCCGGAGGAGCCGGAGGAGAGGGCGTGGCCGGCGGACTGCTCGCGGGCGGCGGAGCGAGCGGCACCGTCGGGGACACCGGCGTCTCCGGTGTCGCCAGGACGATGGGCAGCGTGACGATGGCGGCGACGGCGCACGACAGGCCGACCCCGGCCGCGGCGCGGAGCAGGCGGCGGCGGGCGGCGCCGCGGCGGATCGCCTCGTAGCGGCCGGGGGGTGGGCCGAGGTAGTCGGAGGCGGGCCGCAGGATAACGGCGAGGGGGTCGTCGGGGTCGAAGTCCGGACCCTGGTCAGAGTGTGTGATCAAGGCTTCTCCTCAGATGGGCACGAAGCAGTTCTCGGGCCGCGTGGAGGTCGGCCTTGATGGTTCCTTCCTTGCGCCCGGTCAGCACGGATACCTCCCGGATCGGCATGTCAGCGTAGTAGTGCAGCAGGATCGGGACGCGCAGTCGTTCCGGCAGGGACTGCACTAGCAGGCGTACCGACGGATCGGCCTGTTCGGTCTCCGGGTGGACGGCGGCTTCGACCGTCGCACGGTGCATGGCTTTTCGTTCGCGCTCGATCTTGCGCCAGTGGTCCCGGACGAGGTTGGCCGCGGTGACGTAGAGGAAACCGCGGGGCTCCTCCACCGACGTCCAGCGGGCCCAGAGCCGGGTGAACGCCTCGGAGGCGATCTCGTGGGCCGTCTCGTCGTCGTCGACCAGTCGACGGCACCAGCCGGCGAGGCGCGGGTAGAGGGCGGCGAACAGCTCGGACGCTGCCCTCTCGCGGGACCGTTTCAACGTTCTCCATGGTCGTGGTGGCACCCGTACGGCACCGTGGGGAAGGATCCCAGGCCGTCGGCGTACGTTCCATCGGCCCAGGATCCCGGTGTCGGATTGGGGGGTTACGTGTGGCGGGTCAGGGAGCGGCCTCGCTCAGCGCGGCGAAGACGATCACGTTGTCGGGGTAGCCGTCGTCGGTGAGAGTCCCGCCGCAGGTGACGAGCCGCAGCTCCGGGCGGCCCACGTCCCCGTAGACGTCGTCCGTCGGGAAGTCCGCCTTGGCGACCGTCCGTACGGAGGTGACGCCGAACACCGCCTCCGTGCCGTTCTCCAGGCGCGCCACGATCCTGTCGCCCCGATGCAGCCCCGCGAGGTGACGGAAGACCCCGTCCCCGTAGGCGCCGACCGTGACATGGCCGAGGATCACCGACGGGCCGGTCTGCCCCGGCGTCGGCGAGTGCCGGTACCAGCCCGCCTGGTCGTGCGCAGTGATCGGGGGGACCTGCACGGTGCCGTCCGAGGCCAGGCCCAGCCGCATGACCGGGGTGTCGACCTCGATGGCCGGGATCTGCAGCCTGACCGGGGTCGACCGCGCGAGAGCGTGCGTCTCCTTCGCGGAGGGCCCCGAGGACGGTGGCGTGCTCGTGCCGGGGGATGCGGTCGAGGGCTGTCCCCCGGCCTGCCCGCCGCCACCGCCGCCACCGCCGCCACCGCAGCTCACGAGCAGCGAGGCCACCGCCGCGGTGGTGAAGGCGCGCCTGGAGAGCGAGGTCATGCCCCGGTCGCCTGCCGGCGCCGTACGACATAGAACGCCACGCCGCCCGCGGCGAACACCGCGGCCGCTCCCCCGCCGATCAGCGCACCGTCGGTTCCGGACTGCGCCGAGGCCGGCGCCACACCGGTGTCGGGCGCACCCTCCGGTACCCGGGAGACCTCGCCCGGGGCGGGCGCCGTGGTCGGTTCGGCGCTCGGAGCCCTGGTCGGCTCCGCGCTCGGAGCCTGGGACGGGGACGCGCTCTCGGACACGCGGGTGGGAACCGGGCTCGGAGACGCACCGTCGGCGAACGCGGGCATCGCGCTCGCCAGCACGGCGGTGCACCCGAGTGCCAGGGCGCTGAGGACAGTTCGGCGCATGAATCGCTCTCTTTCGTCGGTCCGCCCGCGCTCTTGCCCGGCGGGCTGGGTTACGGATCGGGAGGAGAGACGATGCAGCGGCGGATCACGTTGTAAAGAGATGGCAAAGCCGGGCGGACGAGAAGCGGTCAGCTCGTGGCGGCGGTGAGGTCGTACACCGTTGTCGAGCCAACGGTCTGCGGAGTGAAGGTCGTTGTCACCCAGGAGGAGATCTGTGATCCGGTGGTGTCGGCGCCGTCGCGCGCGAAGCCGCCCTCCTGGTCGCCCTGGGTCACGAAGTAGTGGATCTTCCCGTCGGCGACGTACTGCTTGAACCGGGCCAGTGTCGGTGCCGGGTCTCCACCGCTGAAGCCGCCGATGGGCATGACCGGTTCGCCGGTGGCGAGTTGCAGCCAGGTCTGGTTGTCGGAGGCGACGGTCGCGGCGACCCAGGTGTAGGCCTCGGCGTCCTTGACCAGCAGGGCTCGCAGCTGGGGTGTGACCGCGTCGGTGCTTCCGAGCTTGCTGTTGCCGCCCTTCGTCGTACCGGCCTGTGCGGCGTCCTGTGCGGAGGGAGCGGACGCGGCGCCGGTCCCGGCCTGCCGGCCGTTCTGGGTTCCTCCGGTGGGCCCGCCGTGTCCCTGTGCGTCGGACACCGAGGCGGGGCCGGCGAGAGGGGTCTGACCGGTGTGTGCGGTGGTGACCGTGGCCCACGTGTAGGAGGCGGGTCCGGCCAGTACGGCTGCCAGTGCGAGCGCCGTCGCGCCGAGAGCCAGGCGCCGCGGAAGGAGCCGCGCGAGCGACATCCCCGCTGCCGCCAGCACTCCTACGACGAGCACCGGCCAGCGCAGTTGGGAGGACCAGCCGTCCGCCCGTCCGAGCAGAACGAACGCCCACACCGCCGTCACCGCGACCGTCACCGCCAAGGCCGCCGCCGCGGCGCGGCCCCGAAGACGCCGGAGGAGGACCGTGCCCATGGCGACAAGGGCGGCGATGTAGGGAGCCAGCGCGATGGTGTAGTACTCGTGGAAGGTCCCGGACATGAAGCTGAAGATCACCGCGGTGCATGCCAAGGCGCCGCCCCAGGCCAGGAAAGCCGCACGGTGCAGGTCGGTCCTGGCGGCCCTGCGGGTGACGACCAGCGCGGCCACCAGAAGGATCAGTGCCGCGGGCAGCAGCCAGGAGATCTGGCTGCCCAGCGCACTGTCGAACATGCGGGTGATACCGCCGGCCTCGCCTCCGTTGCCGACACCTCCCCCTCCGCTCCCGCCGGGGATGCTGCCCGACGTGGAGCCGCCTCCACCACCTTTGTTGCCCTCGTCGCCGGTGATGCGCCCCAGCCCGTTGTAGCCGAGGGTCAGGTCGAGGAAGCTGTTGTCGGTGGAACCGCCCACGTACGGGCGGGAGTCGGCGGGCCACAGTTCGACGAGGGCCACCCACCATCCGCTGCTGACCACGATCGCGGCTCCGGCCAGCAGGACATGGCCGATCCGCCTGGTCAGCGGAAGTGCCGCGCAGACCAGGTAGACCAGCGTCAGAGCCGGCAGGATCAGCCACGCCTGCAGGGTCTTGACCAGGAAGCCGAACCCGAAGCAGACCCCGGTGAGCACCATCCAGCGGACGGCCCGGTGCCCCTCCAGAGCGCGCTGGAAGCAGTACAGCGCGCACACCATGAGCAGGGTCAGCAGCGCGTCGGGATTGTTGAAGCGGAACATCAGAGCCGCGACCGGAGTCAGGGCCAGCAGCGCGCCGGCCAGCAGTCCGGCGGCCGGTCCGTACAGTCGCCGCACGGCCGCGTACAGCACGCCGACGGTGGCGACACCCATCAGCGCCTCGGGGGCGAGGATCTGCCAGGACCCGAGTCCGAAGAGGCGCACGGAGACGTCCATGGGCCACAGCGCGACCGGTGGCTTGTCGACGGTGATGGAGTTCCCCGCGTCCGATGCCCCGAAGAAGGCGGCCTTCCAGCTCTCGCCGCCCGCTTGAGCGGCCGCCGCGTAGAACTCGTTCGCGTAGCCCGATGCGCCCAGATTCCAGAAGAAGGCCACCGCCGCGATGGTCAACAGCGCCCAGAAGGCGGGCCGTTCCCATGCGGGACCGGCCGCGCGGTCGGCCTCCCCGGCCGTCTGAGGTGGCAACGGTCCCTCAAGGACAGAGGGGTTGAGCGTGGTCATGTCTCTCCTAGTGGATGATCGCGCAAGGGCTGTGGCCGAGGCCTGGGGAAGACCGCTGTCACCCTGCACGGGGGACCTCTCAGCCCGCTCTCAGCGCTCGGACCGGGGCGCGTTGCCCGGGCACGCCCTTCCAAAGCCGTGGAGTACTGCTGACCAGTAGGGAGAGCGCGTCTCCGGCGGCTCCGCGCCTCACGCCCCGGGCATCTACATCTCAGCTGAATCTCACAATCGGGCGGTGTGATGTCACGGTGACCCCAAACCCTGCCGACCCCGCCGCCACGGCGCCGCCGCTGGTCCGCCCCGACGGCACCCGTGTCCGGGTGCTCGTGGTCGACGACGAGCCGGACCTCATCGAGGTGCTGTGCGGCGCGCTGGCCTACGAGGGCTACGACGCACGCTCCGCCGCGGACCGGGCGTCGGCGGTGCGGGCCACGGCCGAGTTCCGGCCGGACGCGGTGATCCTCGACGTGATGCTCCCGGACGCCGACGGATTCACGGTGCTGCGCGAGATCCGTGCCGAACTCCCCCTGGTCTGCGTGCTGTTCCTCACCGCGCGGGACGCGGTCGAGGACCGGGTCGCCGGGATCCGAGCGGGCGGCGACGACTACGTCACCAAGCCGTTCAGCCTGGACGAGGTCACCGCCCGGCTGCACGGCCTGCTGCGGCGGGCGGGAATGACCCGCCGGAGTGAGGGAGAGAACGCGCTGACCGTCGGCGGTCTGGTACTCGACGAGGACGCCCACGAGGTCACCCGGGACGGTGAGGTCATCGCCCTGTCCCCCACCGAGTACGCGCTGCTGCGGCTGCTGATGCACCATCCACGCCAGGTGCTCAGCAAGACGCTGATCCTCGAGCGGATCTGGTCCTACGACTACGGCCACCACGCACACGTCGTCGAGCTGTACATCTCGTATCTGCGCAAGAAGGTGGACGCCGGCCGGCCACCCATGATCCATACCGTGCGCGGCGTCGGCTACGTCCTCAAACCCACCACCTCATGAACCCGGCGAAGCGCTCCCGGCTGGACCGGCTGCGCCCCCGCACCCTGCGCGCCAAGCTCACCTGGGGCCTGGTCGCCCTGCTCGCACTGAGCTGCGCCACCGTCGGTCTGACGAGCGTGTTCGCCCTGCGCAGTTACCTCACCAGCCAGATAGACCATCAACTCGCCGACTCCGGCTGCCTCTTCCCCTCCTCGCTGCAGCAACCCGCGGACACCGAGCAGGAGACGGTCGCGGACGACGAGCACGGAGACACGGAGACCGACAGTCGCGCCGACACACGTGGGCAGGCGATCGGCACCTTCGGCGCACGACTGACCGACGCGAAGATCAGTGAGGCCGCCGTCGTCCAGACCGACCGGCGCACCGCCGTCACCCTCGACGCCGCCGACGAAGCGACTCTCAACGCCGTCCCGACCGACGGAAGCGCGCACACCGTCACCTTCTCGGCCCTCGGCGACTACCGCGTCTACGCCTGCGTGGGAAAGGACGACGACATCCTGGTCAGCGGCCTGCCGTTGGCGCCGCTCCAGGAGACGGTGCATCGCCTGACCATCGTCTCCGCCGTGGTCTTCGGCGGAGCGTTGGTGATCACCGGATTCACCGGTGCCCTGTGGGTACGCCGCTCACTGCGCCCTCTTCGCCGGGTGACGGACACCGCGGCTGCCGTCGCCACCCTGAACCTGGACAGCGGCGCGGTCACCCTGCCGGGTCCGACAGCCGCAGGCGACCCGCACAGCGAGGCCGGCCAGGTGGCCGCTGCCCTCGACCGCATGCTCGGCCATGTCCAGGAGGCCCTGGCCAAGCGCCACACCAGTGAGGAGCGGCTGCGCAGTTTCGCCGCCGACGCCAGCCACGAACTGCGCACTCCGGTCGCTTCGATCCGCGGCCACGCCGAACTCGCCCTGCGCCACCCCGGCCCGGTCCCCGACAAGGTCGAGCGGGCCCTCGACCGCGTGGCCGCCGAAGCGGCACGTATGACTGCCATGGTCGACGACCTGCTGCTGCTCGCCCGCCTCGACGCCGGTCGCCCCCTGCAGCGTGAACCGGTCGACGTGACCCGCCTGGTCATCGACTGCACGGACGACGCCCGAGCGGCGAGCCCCGGCCACAGCTGGGCCCTGGACCTGCCCGAGACGCCGGTCACCGTCACCGGAGACTCCCACCGCCTGGCGCAGGTACTGACGAATCTGCTGGCCAACGCCCGCCTGCACACCCCCGTCGGCACCCTGGTGACGGTCCGCCTGGCGCAACGCGGGCCGGGCCGGTGCCTCTTGTCCGTCACGGACGACGGCCCCGGAGTTCCACCCGAGCTCCGGCAGACGCTCTTCGAGCGCTTCACCCGCGCCGACCGCCGTCACCCCGGGACCGGGACCGGCACTGGGACCGGCGGTGCCGGAGCCGGTCTCGGCCTGTCCATCGCGGCAGCGGTCGTGGCGGCCCACGAGGGCACTCTGACCTTCGAGAGCACACCGGGTTCGACGGTGTTCACCGTGCTGCTGCCTGAGATTCCCCTTTAAAACCGGCCGGAGAACCGGTATCCGCCCTGACCTGAGAGGGAACTGAGAGGTCCGCTCGGGAAGGTGAGCCCAGACCACCGTCAGCAAGGAGCCCCATGAGCAGCCTTCAAGGCGGCCACCACCGCACCGCTCCTCAGCAAGACCTGCGTGCCCGGCATGTCCACGTGGAGCACGTCATGGGCACCGTGGTCTCCATCGACCTGCGCAACTGCGCCAGGAAGGAGGCCGTATCGGCTACGCGCAGCGTGGTGCGCTGGCTGCATGAAGTCGACGCCCTCTTCAGCACCTACCGGCCGGACAGTGCCATCTCCCGGATCGTCCGCGGCGAGTTGACGCCCGGTCACGCGAGCGCCGAGGTGGCGTGGGTGCTCGAGAGATGCGAGGAACTCCGCCTGGACACAGCCGGGTACTTCGACGCATGGGCGACCGGGTCCCTGGATCCGTCCGCCCTGGTGAAGGGCTGGTCGGTGCAGCGGGCCGCGGACGCGTTGGAGGCCCGAGACCTCACCGACTTCTGTCTGACGGCCGGCGGCGACGTCGTGAGCCGGGGCAGCCGGCAGGACGGTCTGCCCTGGCGGATCGGGATCCAGCACCCCGGCGACCGCCGCGCCCTGGCCGGGGTGGTGCACGCGGGGAGCCTCGCGGTGGCGACCTCGGGCACGTACGAGCGCGGCCAGCACATCGTCGACCCGCACACCCGCAGTCATCCCACCGGGCTGTTGTCCGTCACCGTCTGCGGCCCCGACCTGGGCACCGCGGACGCGTACGCGACCGCCGCCTTCGCGATGGGACGCAAGGCCGCCGACTGGACGCTGACCCTCGACGGATACGAGGCCATGACGGTCCTGGACGACGAACGCGTGCTTCTCACTCCGGGCTTCCCCCTGGCCGATCGTGCGGAGGAGCCACGATGACCGCGCCCCACCTCTCCCAGCAGCCCCCTCCCAAGCCTCCCGTCCGCCCGCGCGACTGGCCCCCGCCCTCCGTTCCTCCGTCGTCGCGGCGCACCGGGCGGGTACGCCGCAGGCTGCCCGCCCGGCGCCGCCCGCTCGTCGTGGACGCGCTGGCCGCGGCCACCGGTCTCGGCCTCGGCATCTCACTCGCGCTGGGCGTCGGCGCCCAGACCGTCAGCGCGCTGCACGCTCCGGGCGGTGTCGCCACCGCACTCGGCCGCGTCACCGGGATGCTCAGCGGATACGCGATGGTCATCACGGTGCTGCTCTCGGCACGCATCCCTCCGCTGGAACGCGCCCTGGGCCAGGACCGGTTGATCGTCTGGCACCGGCGCATCGCTCCCTGGGGTCTGTACCTGCTCCTTGCCCACGCCGTGCTGATCACCGTCGGATACGCGCGCGCCGCGAAGACGGGGATCCTGGCGGAGATCGGCCAACTGCTGTGGACCTACTCGGGCATCCTGTCGGCGACCGTCGGCAGCGCCCTGCTGCTGGCCGCCGGGGTCACCTCCTACCGGCGGGCACGGAGCCGGATGAAGTACGAGACCTGGTGGGCCGTCCACCTCTACACGTACCTGGGTCTGGGCCTCTCGTTCGTCCACCAGGTCGACACCGGTGCACCGTTCGTGGGGCACTCCCTGGCCACCGCCTGGTGGACCTCGTTGTGGGTGGGTGCTCTGACCGTCGTGCTCGTCTTCCGGGTGGGGCTCCCGCTGTGGCGATCGGTCCGGCACGACCTGCGCGTCGCCAAGGTGTCCTCCGCGGGGCCGGACACCTGGTCCATCGTGCTCAGCGGGCGGCATCTGGAGCGGCTGCCCACGGCCGGCGGACAGTTCATGATGTGGCGCTTCCTGCGCCGTGAGCTGTGGTGGCAGGCTCACCCCTACTCGCTGTCGGCCGCCCCCGAGGCGGGTCATCTCCGCATCACGGTCAAGGAGTTGGGCGACCACAGCACCGCCCTGTCCCGGCTCGCCCCGGGCACCAGGGTGGCGTTCGAGGGCCCCTACGGCGTTTTCACCGCTGACGCGAGGCAGTCCCGAAACGTCCTGCTCGTCGGCGCGGGTGTGGGTACGACTCCCATCCGCGCCCTCCTCGACGACCTGCCCCGGGACACCCACGTCGTCGTCCTGCTGCGCGGCAGGCGCTCCGAAGACATCGCCCACCTGGACGAGTTCGAGCGTCTGGTGGGCAAACGCCGGGGCCGGCTGCACGCGTTGACCGGACCGCGGGAGACCGTCCGGCTGGACGCACCGTCCCTGCACACCCTCGTCCCCGACATCGCGGGCCGGGACGTCTTCGTCTGCGGCCCCGACGAGTTCACCCGTACGGTCATCGCCGCCGCCCGCGACGCCGGGGTGCCCGCCCGCCACATCCACCACGAGGACTTCGCGTTCTGACCCGGTGACAGACCGGGGCCCCTCGACCACCCCTGGAGAACCCCATGCGACGCGCCCCGATCATTCTGGTCACGACCGTCATCGGCACCACAGGCGTGCTGATGTTCGAGCCCCGCGAGGTCACCCCGACCGTCGCGTCATCCTCTTCGTCGACGGCGAGTCAGGACGCGACCGTCTCGAAGAGCGGCTCCACCACCACCGCCACCGGCGCCGCCATCAGCACCCAGTTCGGCAACACCCAGGTTCGGGTCACCATCGAGGCCGGGAAGATCACGGACGTCGAGCCGCTCCAGATCCCCGGCAATGAACCGCAGTCCGTGCAGATCAGCAACGGCGCCGTGCCGACCCTGCGGGAGAGCGCACTGACCAAGCAGAGCGCCGCGATCGACTCGGTCAGCGGCGCGACCATCACCAGCCAGAGCTACGCCGCCTCCCTCCAATCCGCCCTCGACAAGGCCGGTTTCACAGCCGCCGACGGCTCCACCGCACCGACCACCGCGCCCACCGAATCCGAGGAGCACGGGCACGGCGGCGGATTCGGAGGTGGCGGCGGATTCGAATGAGACCCTCGCGCAGGCGGTTCCCGGTGACTCGATTCGTGCCCCGCGCGGGCGATCCCCGGTGGCCCGATTCCTGCCCCGCGCGGGCGGTCCCCGCTGACCCGAACCCTGCCCCGCGCGCCCACACTTCCCCGGCACAGGCAACCCACAGGCCCCGTTTCGCTTCCTTCGAGGCGTGAGGGGCTCCCGGTACCGATGGGACGCCCGTGCTCGAAGTGTGAGGAGGGGACCTCTTGAACCGAACCCGGCGAATAGGTGTCACCGCCGTGGCCGTGCTCGCGGCCATGGCGGGCTTACCGGGACTGGCCCAGGCCCAACAGCCGTCCCAGCCGAAGCCGTTGACGGCGAACGCCGACGGCGCGCTGCCGCCGGGCTGGCACGTCGCCGGGGAGGGCGTCGCGCGTGAGTTGGTCTGGCGGTCGGACAGGGCCGTGCCCGTGGGCGACGCCCGGGTCGAGTTCCACGCGGACGGCCGGCTGCTCGGCGTACCGAAGCAGGCCAAGGACGGCCGCACGTTCCGGCTCGCCCTCAACCGGGCCACTGAGCTCAAGGACCTCCAAGTCCTGGCAGGCGGACGCCGGTTGGACGCGTCAGCCGACAGCACGAGCAAGAAGCCGAAGAACTCCCTGGCCGCTGTGCAACCCCCGGCCCGACTCCCGGCGAACTCGGTGGACCCGGGCAAGCCGGGCTCGTACGGCACCGTCACCGGTGAGTACGACCTCGACCCGGTGAAGCTGCCCGGCTTCCCCCAGCCGGTCGAGATGCAGGCCGTCGTCGTCGCGCCCAAGGGCGCCACCGGCAAGCGACCCCTCGCACTGTTCCTGCACGGCCGCCACCCCACCTGCTTCAAGCCGGGCGGCACCGAGAACGACATAACCATTGACTGGCCCTGCTCTGCCGACACCCAGCCGATCCCCAGCCACAAGGGCTATCTGAAGGACCAGAAGCTGCTGGCCTCCCAGGGCTACATGACGGTGTCGATCTCGGCGAACGGCATCAACGGCCAGGACGCGGACGCCGAGGACGCCGGTGCGCAGGCACGCTCCTCGCTGGTACGGCAGCACCTCGCCAAGTGGGCCGGCTGGGCCGCCCACCCGGGCACCGCCCCGGCGACCGTGCCCGACGCGGCCAGGGCCGACCTGTCCCGCGTCCTGCTCGTCGGCCACTCGCGCGGCGGCGAGGGCGTCAACCGGGCAGCCATGGACAGCCTGTACCCGCCGCCCGCCGCGCAGGACGGCTACAAGGGCCCGGTGCGCTGGAAGATCCGCGGGACCGTCCTCATCGGACCGACGATCTTCGGCCAGAACCCGGTCGCCGACGTGCCGTCCACGACGATCCTGCCCGGCTGCGACGGTGACGTCTCCGACCTCCAGGGCGAGGTGTACGTCGACGGAACGCGCGGGGTCAGCAAGGGAACCGCCCTGCACAGCGCCGTCTACGTGGTCGGCGCCAACCACAACTTCTTCAACAGCGAGTGGACGCCCGGCCAGTCCGTGGCACCCTCCTGGGACGACTTCTGGGAGGACTCGGAGGAGCAGCCCGACCCGGTGTGCTCCACTGGCGCCCCCACCCGGCTGACCGCAGACCAGCAGCACCAGGCGGGCGCCACCTACATCGCCGCCGGGGCCCGGCTGTACATCGCCGGCGACGACCGGGTACGCCCGCTGCTCGACGGCACGGGCAGGCGCGCCCCCTCCGCCGACCCGGCCCGCGTGCTGACCCACGCGGTCGGCGCCCGCCGCACCGGCGGCTTCCTGCCTGACGCCCCGGTCAAGGTGACCGGCGGCAGGCTGTGTTCGGCGATCGACCCCGACCCTGCCGTGGCCTGCCTGGCCCCGGAGACCGAGGGTTCGTCGCCGCACTTCGCGTGGTGGTGGAAGGAGAAGGAGGCCGGCCGCAGCGCGGTCGCGCTGAAGTGGTCGGCACCGGGCGCGGCGACCAAGGTCACCCCTCCCGCTCCGGTCTCCCTCTCCGGCGCCAAGAGCCTGGCGCTGCGGGTGTTCGTGCCGCCGAACTCGACCGGCACCAAGCTGGACGTGACCGTCACCGACTCCTCCGGCCGCCGGGCCAAGCTCGGCCAGGTCAAGGTCGACGGGCTGCCGGGCAGCGTGCGCACCGCCTCCTACTGGGCGCGCGAGGTGCGTGTCCCGCTGACTGCGGCCACCCGCGCGGGACTCGACCTCAAGCACGTCAAGTCCCTTGAGCTGACTCCGCGTTCATCGTCCGGACAGGCCTGGCTGATGGACGCCTGGGGCTGGGCCCCCGGCACCCCGGCCGTCAAGGCCCCGGCGCTGCCGCGCGTCGACATCGGCCGGCTCACCGCCAAGGAGGGCGACTCGGGCACGATCACCTACCACGTCCCGGTCCAGGTCTCCGGGCACGGCAGCGGCAAGGTCCGCTTCTCCGTCCTCGACCCGGACACCGGTGAGGCCACGGACAAGCTGGTCACGGTACGGCCCGGCAGCACCCCCATCGACGTGCCCGTGGAGGTGAAGGGCGACACGCGCTTCGGCTACGACGAGCAGTACGACGTCATCGCGAAGGCAGTGCGCGGCGCCGTCATCGGCTCGTACCGGGGCGGGGTCACCGCCCTGAACGACGACCCCGAGCCCTCGGTCACCATGACTCCGGTCAAGGACCAAGGAGTTGAGGGTGACACGCTGACCTGGCGGATCTCCCTGTCCGAGCCCGCCGATGCGGACATCTGGCAGCCAGTCCGCATCCTTCCGGTCACCGAGGGCGCCGAGCTGTCCACCAAGGACGTGGACCCGCAGTGGCTGTTGGACTACGCCGGTGAGCTCCCCGACCCGGAGCGCGCCCTCTCCCAGGCGAACGTGTGGGCGTGGATGAACATCCCGGCCGGGTCCACCAGCGTCGACTTCATCGTGCCGACGGTGAAGGACCAGCTGACCGAGCCGGCCGAGTCGGTGCGCCTCGCGCTGACCGACTACGACCTCGAGCCGCTTCCCGGCCACCCTGTGCTGACGGGCACGGTGGTGGACGGGTCGTAAGTCACCGTGCGTAGGGGGCATGGACCTGGTGGTCCATGCCCCCTACGTGTTCACGACTGCGATTCGGCTATTCGGCCTCACATGTTGATCATGTGTCCGGCCAGGCCGTGCACCGCCTCCTTCACCGCCTCGCCCAGCGTCGGGTGGGCGTGCACGTTGCGGGCGACCTCGTGAACGGTCAGGTCCCACTGCTGGGCCAGGGTCAGTTCGGGCAGCAGCTCGGTGACGTCGGGGCCGATGAGGTGGCCGCCGATGAGCTCGCCGTACTTCGCGTCGCTGATCAGCTTCACGAAGCCGGTGGTGTCCCCGAGGCCGTGCGACTTGCCGTTCGCGGTGAACGGGAACTTCGCCACCTTGACGTCGTAGCCCCGCTCGCGGGCCTGGGCCTCGGTGTAGCCGAAGCTGGCGATCTGCGGCTGGCAGTAGGTGGCGCGCGGAATCATCGCGTAGTCCAGCTCCATGGTCTCCGCGTCGGAGAGGGTCTCGGCGGCGATCACGCCCATCGACTCGGCGGCGTGCGCGAGCATCAGCTTGGCGGTGACGTCGCCGATGGCGTAGATGTGCGGGACAGAGGTACGGCAACGGCCGTCGACGTCGATCGCACCGCGCTCGGTGACGGTCACGCCGGTCTTCTCCAGGCCGTATCCGGTGACGTTCGGCGCGAAGCCGATCGCCTGGAGCACCTTGTCGGCCTCCAGGACCTGCTGGGTGCCGTCCTTGCCGGTGACGGTGACGCGGACCTGCGGCCCGGACTCGTCGATGGACTCGACGCGGGTGGAGGTGAGCACGTCGATGCCCAACTTGCGGTACTGCTTGGCCAGTTCGGCGGAGACCTCGGCGTCTTCCAGTGGGGCGACGCGGTCCAGGAACTCGACGATCGTGACCTTCACGCCGTAGTTGTGCAGTACGTAGGCGAACTCGATGCCGATGGCGCCGGCGCCCGCGATGACGATCGACTGCGGCAGATCGTCGGCGAGGATCTGCTCCTCGTACGTCACCACGCGCGAGGTGCGGCGGGTGCCGGGCAGCAGTTTCGGGGTGGCGCCGGTGGCGATGATGCAGTGCTCGAACCCGATCGTGCGGGTCTCGCCGTCGTAGCCGGCCACCTGGAGCGTGTGCGGGTCGAGGAACGTGCCGCGGCCGTCGATCTCCGTGATCTTGTTCTTCTTCATCAGGTAGTGGACGCCCTTGACCCGGCCGTCCGCGACCCGGCGGCTACGGCGGAACGCCTCGCCGTAGTCGAAGGAGACCTCCCCGTCGACCTTGATGCCGAAGGTCTTCGCCTCGCGGGTGAAGATGTGCGCCAGCTCGGCGTTGCGCAGCAGGGCCTTGGTGGGGATGCAGCCCACGTTCAGGCAGACACCGCCCCAGTACTTCTCCTCGACGACGGCGACACGTTTGCCCAGCTGGGCGGCGCGGACGGCGGCGACGTAGCCGCCGGGGCCGGCTCCGAGGACCACGACATCGAATCGTTCGTCCTGCTCGACCATGGAGAGTTCCCTTCTCAACTGGGCGGCCTCGGGCATCACGTACGCCTAACCGGCCTCAACGGGATCATCCGTGCGCCGGACGGGCTCCCGCAACCGCTTCTTGTGGATCTTGCCGACCGTCGTTGAAGGCGGCTCGTCAGCTCGCCGCGGGTTGCGGCACTTCCCGCTTCCGCGCCCCGGCCGGAGCCCCGCGCCGGAACACATCCTTCAGATAGAGCACCAGGGCGGCGCCGAGCACCCACACCGGGAGGATCACCAGGGCGCGGACCAAGCCGTCGTCCTGGAAGCGGGACAGCCCCTGCATCGCGCGGACGCCCACCCCGACGGGCAGGATCTCGGACAGTGGGCGCAGCCAGGCGGGAAGGTAGGCCGCCGGCATGATCCCGCCGCTGCTGCTGTTGCCGAGGATCAGCAGGAGTATCGAGGCGAGACTGACGCCCGCGGAGCCGAACAGCCGCAGCAGCACCATGGTCGTGGCGGCGACCGCGGCGCCCATCAGCGCGACGACGACGGCGAGTGGCAGGAACGGGCCGGGCAGCGCACCGAAGCCGACGCTTCCGGCGATGGCGGTGACCAGGACTCCGCCGACGACTCCGAACAGGGCCAGGCTGGCCATGCGCCAGCGGTACTGGAGCCGGGGAGCGAGCTGGTACGTCGTCATGCCGAAGAGGTATCCGGCCAGCACCAGACCGAAGGCGGCGTAGAAGACGGAGAGACCCCGGGTGTCCCCCGCCGCGGCCGGGGCCACGTCCTCGACCGAGAGTTCATGGTGCTCCGCGTGAGCCGCGGAGCCGAAAGCGGTGGTCACGGTCGCAGTGACGGCAGCTCCGTTGGCGCTGCCGTAGAGCAGTTTCCCCTCGCCGAGGTAGGCCGCGTACACGGACCTGTCCTGGACGGCCTGCCGGGCGGTGGATTCGTCGGGGTAGGTCTCCAGGGTGAAGCCGCCCGGGACAACGCGCGCGAGGTCCTGGCGCAGGTGTTCCTGCTGCGTACCGATCTCCGTCGTGCCCACGTGGAGCTGATGGGGGCGCGGCGCGTGGAAAGCGGCGAGGTAGACGCTGACGAACACGGTGCCGATCAGCAGGACGACCGCCACGGGGAGCAGGACGGCACGCAGATTTCCGGGGCCGGGAGGCGGATGGGCCACGTCCAGGGCGTGCTTGTGCGGCTGTCGGGCGGCCCGGGAGGCGACTTGCTGAGACATCGGAGCAGGTTCCTAGATTAGAAGGCAACTGATAATATTCGTACAGCATAATCAGGTGCCTTACAAAAGAGGTCCAGCACGTGAACCATCCCGACCGGCGCACCGGCTATGTGGCCTGGCAGATCGGCCAGATCATGGCGGCCCGGATCGAGCGCACCCTGCGCCCGTTCCAGCTGACCCTCGCCCAGAACAGCGCCCTGATGCAGGCCATCCTCGATCCGGGTGTCTCCAGTGCGACCGCGGCACGCAGGGCGGCGATCACCCCGCAGTCCATGGGAACCGCGGTCAACGGACTGGTCGAGCGGGGGCTGCTCGAGCGCCGGACCGCCCCCGGCGACAGACGCACGCAGCGACTGCACGCCACGGAGGCCGGACAGCGGCTCGCGGCGGAGGCCGGAGAAGCGGTGGGCGCCACCCACGCCGAAGCCCTTCAGGTGCTGACGCCGACGGAGCAGGAGTTGGCGCACTCAGTACTGCTGAAGCTGCTGGCGTCGCTGAATCCCTCAGCCCTGGACGACAACACGCCATGAGGTGTCTGCGGACCTGAGGACAAGGGCAGCCTCCCGGCCCGCCCCGTACGGCGGCCCGAGGCGGTACGGCAACATCCTGGCCGTACCGCCTCGAAGCCTTCAGGTCATGGCACCGAACGGCCCGGATCGCACTCCCGGCCCGGTGCGCGACCGGCTAGCCCAGAGTCGGGTAGTCGGTGTAACCGCGCTCGTCGCCGCCGTAGAAGGTCGCGGGGTCGGGCTTGGCGAACGGGCCGCCCTGCTGGAGCCGCTGCGGCAGGTCCGGGTTGGCGATGAAGAGCGCGCCGAACGCCACCGCGTCAGTGATGCCGTCCTCGACCAGGCTCAGCGCGTCCAGGCCGGTGGGGTTCGGGTGGGTGAAGGGGTTCAGGATGAACGCACCCTGCCACTGCTTGCGCAGCTGGAGGGTCAGGCCGCGTACTACGGCGACGGCTTCTTCGTGAACAACCTCTTCGGGCCCATGAACCACTTCACCGAGCTGATCAACCTCTACCGCGAGCGCTACGCCCACTACGGCCACGGCACCCAGGCGCAGGCCATAGTCGGAGCGGGCGGCCATGTCTTCGTGCGCAAGAACTCCCAGGACGCGGTGCGCGAGTACCGCCCCTACTTCGACAACTCCCCCGTCTACGGCGGCGGCCCGTCGATGGAGCAGTACATGGCGCAGACCTCTCTCACCGTCGGCAGCCCGCAGGAGGTCATCGACAAGACGCTGTCCTTCCGCGAGCACTTCGGCGACTACCAGCGCCAGTTGTTCAACATCGACATGGCAGGGCTGCCGTTGAAGACCGTCCTCGAACAGCTCGACCTGCTCGGCGAGGAGGTCCTCCCCACGCTGCGCAAGGAGTTCGCCTCTGTACGCCCCAGCGATGTCGCGGAGGCCCCCACCCACGCGTCCCTGCTCGCCGCGCGCTCCGAGGAGACGGCGAAGTGAACGCGGACACGGTTCAGCCACTGCGCCTCGACCGCCTCACCGAGGCCACTCGCGGGCAACTGGCCGACGCGGGGCGGGACGTCGAGGTCCAGATCGTCGAACTGCGCGACCTGGCAGCCGACATCGCCAACAACCTGGTCACCGGCTTCCCCTCGGCCGCCCTGGCGGCAGCCATCGAGGGGGTCGCCTCGGCGGACGGTCTGATCGCCGTGACGCCGGTCTTCTCGGCCTCGTACAGCGGACTCTTCAAGTCGTTCTTCGACGTCATCGACAACGACGCCCTCACGGGCAAGCCCGTCCTGGCCGCGGCCACCGGCGGCACGGCCCGCCACTCGCTCGCCCTCGAGCACGCACTGCGTCCGCTCCTCGCCTACCTGCGCGCGGTCGTCGTACCCACAGCGGTGTACGCGGCCTCCGAGGACTGGGGCGGCAACGGCGACCCCCTCACCGACACCCTCCCCCGCCGGATCGACCGCGCGGCCGGCGAACTGGCCGGCCTGCTGCGCTACCAGGCAGGCCCTGCCGTCCGAACGCCCGACGACACCGCCGTCGTACCGTTCGCACAGCAACTGGACGCCCTGCGACCCGTCTGATGCCGTCGGCCCCGGCCCAGGACACGGCGGCGATCCGTGACCTCAATGCACCTACGCACAAAGGGAGTTGAATGGTTCCGGGGTGGGGTGCGGGGGCTTGCGGGACCGGTGTGGACGTCCCATGCTGGCCGCAACGCGGCGGCAGGGGGGCCTTGATATGCGGTACGGGCGCGGGATACGAGCTGCCGTCTTATTGGGCGTGCTGGTGTCCGCCGGCGGCTGCTCGGACGGCGGCGACGGAGCAGGTGGATCGTCGGCGCCGCCCGCCGTGTCGACCCCGGCCGCGACCGGGATCGAGACCGAGACCGGGGCCCCGTCGAGCAGTCCGCCCGAGTCGCCGTACAGCGACAGCGACACCGTGCTGATGGCCAAGGGCGACTGCTACGGATGGGTGACGGACAACGCGCCGGGTCGGGCCGAGGAGATGGCCTGCGACGACTCCGACGCCGTCGGCAAGGTCATCAAGCGCGCCAAGGAGAAGACGACCCAGGACACCTACATCGACTGCCCCGACCCCACGGACGACGTGCTGGGCATCAGCGACGCGAGCGGACCGGAGCTCGCCGGCTCACGCGACTACGCCCAGTACGTGACCGGTGTGGGTTACGCCTGCGTACGCAACCTCAAGGCCCCGCACCCCGGCGACGCGGGCGGAGGCGGTATGGAGATCCGCGTCGGTGACTGCCTTTGGACCGAGGGCCCGGTCGACCAGTACGAGGAAGTCCCCTGCGAGGGGGAGAAGTTGCCCGACCTCAAGATCGTCGGCGACCTGGACCTGTACGGCAACTGCCCACGTGCGGACGACATTCAGGTGTCGGAGGAATCATTCCTGGACATCGCCGGGTTGGGCGGTCCGACCTACTGCGCAAGGCGTCCCACAGACCTGTGAACAGGTGCGACGAAGATTGCCAGTTGGCATCGGGCGATGTTCGTGACCTGCGCTGATGCCAACTGGCTTCAGCGGCCGGAAGCACAGAATCAGAGAGATAGTTGGCACTTTGGTACAGCGCAGGTCACGGCACCTGTGCAGGCCACGCCTCCGACATCGTTGTCGAAAGCGTGGCCTGCACGCGGCGCGGTGCTACGGGATGCAGCAAGCCCCGAGGGGGCACCGGACGCCGGGGAGCGCGGCCGGCCTACGGCGTATAGCGGGCGTCACTGCCGTACAGCTCCCTGGTGAACGCGGAGACATCAGCGCTGCGATTGGCGCCGTCGAGGTTGTACGTCAGATAGACGCCGTACCCCTCACTGACCGTGCGGCGGGCGAGGCTGGCGGCCGTGCTCTGCGAGGTCCCGCCGATCTGGACGGCCGCCGGCGACAGCTTCGACTTGGGCAGTGCGATGCCGGGGACCTGCCAGGTGCCGTAGTACGGGTTCCAGGCGTAGTCGAACTTGGACGTGATGTCGACGCCGCCGTAGGACAGGCGCGACGCGGAGGGTCCGATGTTGTAGAGGCTGATGATCTTGCCCGGCATGTTGGCGCGCAGTGCCGACACCAGGTACACGAACGAGCTGGCGTTGGGCTGGCCGGTGCCGTTGTTGCCGTACTCGGCGTACTCGTCGTCGAAGTCGATGCCGTCGAGGCCGTACTTGGCCACGGTGTCCGACAGTTGTTTCGCGAACGTCGAAGCCGCTTGCTGGGACGGGAAGTTGGCGAAGCCCGCGCCCTGGTGGTTGCCGAGCACCGAGAGGACGACCTTGATGCCCTTCTGCTGCAACGGCCGTATCTGCGTGGCGGCGTTGTCGAGGACGCGTTGCACGTTCTCGTTGAAGTACAGGGTCGCGGCCTTCGTGCTCGTGTTGTAGTTGATGTTCGCGGCGAAGATCACGGCGACGTCGAAGACGTTGCCGCCGCCGTTGCTGAGGGTGTACTTGCCGACGTTCAGCATGCTGTTGTTGTTCACCTCGACGTACGCCACCGAGGTCGGTCCTTGTTTCGCGGCAGCGGGTGCCGCTGCCGCGCCGGTCGTGGCGGTCGCGCCGAAGGCGAGGGCCATGACGGCCGAGAGCGCGAGCGCGGCCGTCCGTACTCTGCTCCGTATCGGAGTGAACATCGTCGATCGGTCTCCCATCGCATGGAGCGGCGCCCGACCTGTTCGCGAGCACCGTGTGAGCCCCCCGATCTTTCCGTTCCCGTGACCGAATCCCCAGAACCATGCGAGAACTCTTCACGACTCCCAAGTACGTCGCGCCGCAACTCTGAATCCGGGCAAGGGAGTTACTGGAACGCTACGCCGGCGCGGACGAACCAGGCATGCACGCCGCGGATCCGCAGCACTGGAGCAAGTGGTCAGCGGCGGGGTAGCACGCCCAGGAGGGTTGCGGTCAGGGCCAGCTTCAAGGAGTCCTTCAGCTCGAAGTGGAAGCGGGCCAGGTCGGGTTCGGCCTGGTAGGCCGCCTGCAGGCTGGGCGGGGGTGTGCTGTACGCCGACAGCGCGCCGGCCATGACCACGGTTTGCAGGCTGAACAGTGTCGCGTTCTCGCCCAGCTCCGGCAGGTACTTCTGGATCAGGGCGGTCATGGTTGTCAGGCGGTCAAGGGAGGCGCGCTTGTAGCGTGCTACGACCTCGACGGAGACGTTGTGTTCCAGGACGCTGCCCTGTGCGCCGAAGAGGTCGCACAGCACCACTCGGCCGGAGAGTGAGCGGCTGAGGACCTCGGCCACCGCTGCCGCCCGCTCGGCCATGGGCAGATCTTCATCGACGCCGGCGGCCAACTCGCCCGCCAGATCCGTCAGCCACTCCTGCAGGAAGCGGTCCAGCAGTTCCAGCAGCACCGCCTCGCGGGACTCGAAGTAGCGCAGCACGTTCGGCTTCGCCAGGCCTACCCGGCGGCTGAGTTCGTTCAGGGTGACCGCGGCCACGGGCATCTCGTCGAGCATCGCCGACGCCTCGTCAAGGATCGCCCGTCGGCGGATCTCCCGCTGCTCTTCGGTTCGCGCCCGCTGGAAAGTCACGATCACCAGCCTAACTTACGTACCTGCGGTACGTTGACAACGTACCGAAAGTACTTTAACGTCGCCAACACAAGATACCTTCGGTACGTTAGACAGTCGGGAGCCTGACATGAACGAGAAGTGGACGACGGCGAATATTCCGGACCAGCGCGGGCGGGTGGCCGTGGTGACCGGGGCCAACACCGGACTGGGGTACGAGACCGCCAAGGCGCTCGCCGAGCGCGGGGCGTCCGTGGTGCTCGCCGTGCGCAACGTCGAGAAGGGCGAGCAGGCCGCGGCCCGCATGACCGGCGACGTGACCGTGCAGGCGCTGGACCTGACCTCGCTCGACTCCGTCCGGACCGCGGCGGCGGCGCTGCGATCCCGGCTCGACCGGATCGACCTGCTGATCAACAACGCCGGCGTGATGTACACCCCGAAGCAGACCACCCGGGACGGCTTCGAGATGCAGTTCGGCACCAACCACCTCGGCCACTTCGCGCTCACCGGGCTGCTGCTGGACCTGATGCTGTCGGTGCCCGGCTCGCGCGTGGTGACGGTCAGCAGCACCGGCCACCGCATCCGGGCCGCGATCCACTTCGACGACCTGCAGTGGGAGCGGTCGTACAGCCGGGTCGCCGCCTATGGTCAGTCCAAGCTGGCCAACCTGATGTTCACGTACGAGCTGCAGCGCCGGCTCGCCACGCACGGCACCACCGTCGCGTTGGCCGCGCACCCCGGCATCTCCAGCACCGAGCTCGCCCGCAACACCCCCGCGGCCCTCCGGCTTCCGCTCACCTGGCTCGCGCCGCTGATCACCCAGACGCCGGCGATGGGCGCGCTGCCGACCCTGCGCGCCGCCACCGACCCCGCCGCGCTCGGCGGCCAGTACTACGGCCCCGGCGGACGCAACGAGATCAAGGGCCACCCCCGGCTGGTCACCTCCAGCCCGCAGTCGTACGAGGCAGCCGTCCAGCAGCGGCTGTGGGCCGTCTCCGAAGACCTCACCGGGGTGAAGTTCCCCATCGTTCAGTCCGAGCAGAACTCGGTTCCCTCCGGATCGGCCACCACGATGTAGCTTGCGCCGGCAGGAGGCGCTGGCTCGTCGCGGCGCAGGCCGGGTGCGGCGCGTACGTCCAGGCGCAGGCGATTGTTGGCAGTCCTGCCCTCGGATACCTGCTGAAAGAAGATCCCAGGACGTACGCCCTCGGGGCCGCCCGAGCAGCCTGCATTGAGGTGATGCGCCGTCACCTCTGAGAAGCAGCAGCGATCTTGGTGCCGGCTATCCCTCTTTTGTGCCAACTAAAAATCCTCGTCACAAGGCGAGCCCGCCCCCGCTACAACCCCGCGATCGCGTTCCACCGCTTCGCGAACTCCGTACGTTCCGTGGACTTGATGTCGCGGGCGATCGCGAGCCGCTTGCGCATCGCGGTGTCCGGGAAGATCAGCGGGTCCTCGGCGAGGGCGGCGGTGTCCTCGTCCTTGGAGGAGGCGAGGATGTCCTGGGCGGCGGGGACGGGGCAGACGTAATTGACCCAGGCGGCCAGTTCGGCGGCCACCTCCGGCTGGTAGTAGTAGTCGACGAGCTTCTCCGCGTTGGCCTTGTGGCGGGCCAGGTTGGGGATCATCAGGGACTCGGCCCACAGCTCGGCGCCCTCTTCGGGGACGACGAAGCGGATGTCGGGGTCGTCGGCCTGGAGCTGGATCACGTCGCCGGAGTAAGCCTGGCAGGCCAGGACGTCGCCGCTGGAGAGGTCCTTGATGTAGTCGTTGCCGGTGAAGCGGCGGATCTGGCCGCTGTGCACGTACTTCTCGACCTGGTCGCAGACCTCGTGGAAGTCGTCCGCCGTCCACTTGGTGATGTCGACGCCGTTGCCCTGCATCAGCAGCGCGAACGCCTCGTCCAAGCCGGAGAGCAGCGTGACCCGGCCCTTGAGGTCGTCCGCCCACAGGTCGGAGACGTGGCTGATCTCGCGGCCGACCTTGCGGCGGTTGTACGCGATGCCGGTGATCCCCGACTGCCACGGCACGCTGGACTTGCGCCCGGGGTCGAAGGCGGGCGAACGCAGCAGCGGGTCAAGGTACTTGGTGACGTTCGGCTGCTTGGCCCGGTCCATCTCCTGGACCCAGCCGAGGCGGACGAACCGCGCGCACATCCAGTCACTGATGACGATCAGGTCGCGGCCGGTCTGCTGGTGGTTCATCAGCGACGGGCTGATCTTGCCGAAGAACTCGTCGTTGTCGTTGATCTCCTCGATGTAGTCGACCGAGATCCCGGTGCTCTTCTCGAAGGCGTCCAGCGTGGGCCGCTTGGTGGTGTCCTCGTCGTCGGTGTCGATGTAGAGCGGCCAGTTCGCCCAGGTCAGCCGCTTGTCGCTGGCGGAGAGGTCGGCACCGGCCCGGTCACCCGGCGACACGTACGCGGCGGGCACCCCGCACCCCGCCAGGGCGCCCAGCGCCGCCCCACCGCCCACGGCACGCAGCAGGGACCGGCGGGACAAGGACGAGGTCTTCCGATTCACGGGCACCCGAGCAGCATGCCGCCGCCGCCTCGACCGGGACAATGGACGCTGCGTCGAGCACTCGCGCACCGACCCGACACCCTGTCGATCACTTCGTACGGTGTTGCACAGCCGACGCGGCTGCGTCACTCGGCCCGTGCCCGCGATCCATGGCCACCTCCGCTGCGTCACTCAGGCCGTACGGCCTTCCCAGCCGCCTCCGCCGCGTGCTCAGCCCGTACGGCGCTCCCCCAGCCGCCTCCGCCGCGCCACTCAGCCCGTACGGCGCTCCCCAGCGGTCGCGGCAAGACCCGAGGGCCCGATGGGCACGGCCGCAGGCGGTGGCCAAGTGGACACACTCGGCGGAAACCCGACCCGCACGCTCAACCCGCCCTCGGCGCGCGGCCACGCCTCGACCGTGCCACCGTGCGCGATGGCGACCGCCTCGACGATGGACAGGCCAAGGCCCAGGCCGTCGCGCTTGCGCACCCGCTCGGCTCCGAGGCGGCGGAACGGCTGGAAGAGCCAGGCCACTTGGTCCGGCGGGATCACCGGACCACTGTTGGCGATCCGCAGGACGGGCCGCCCGCCGTCCATCCCGGTCCACAGGCGGACCCAACTCTCCTCGCCCTCCGGGTGGTTGTGCCGTACGGCGTTGTCGGCGAGGTTGACCACGAGGCGCTCGATCAGCTGCGGATCCCCGAGCACGGGCGCGGGGGCGAGCTCGGCCACCACTCGCGGCCCGCCCTCCGGTACCCGCGCCCGGACGATCACCGCCAGATCCACGAACTCCCGTCGCTGGAGCCCCCGTTGACTGCGCGCCAGCGTCAGTAGCGCGTCGATCAGCCGCTCCTGTTCCTGCCCCGCGGCCCGCACCCGCAGACACGCGGCCCGCAGGCTCTCCACGGACGCGTCCGGATCGGCGAGCGCGACATCCACGATCGCCTGCTGAAGGGTGAGCGGAGTGCGCAGCTCGTGCGAGGCGTTGGCGACGAACTGCTTCTGCGCCTCGAACGCGCCCTCCACACGGCCCAGTACGGCGTCGAAGGTGTCGGCCATGGCTTTCAGCTCGTCGTCGGGGCCGGGCGCGGCGAGCCGCTCGTGCAGGTTGTCGGCCGAGATGCGGCGGGCGGCGGTCGTCATCGTACGGAGCGGAGCGAGCACCCGTCCGGCCATCAGCCATCCCAGGGCCACGGAGACCACGGTCATCACCGCGAGCGCGACCCCCGACTCGACGAGGAACTGGTGCAGTTGCTCGGCACGCAACAGCGAGAGACGTTCCGCGACGTACGCGGCGACCTTCGGCGGGGCGGCGGGGCCCGCGGGCTCACCGACCTCGTCCAGCGACGGCTGTCCGGACGCGCTCCCCGCGAACGACGGCTCGGTGGTGGCCACGAGTACGTAGGTGAAGGCCAGCAGGGCCGCGCCGGCCACCGCGAACAGCGCGCTGTAGAGCAGGGTGAGCCGCCACCGGATGCTGCGCGGCCCGCGCAGGCCACCGGAGAACACGGAACGCACCCGGCCGGGAATCCCGCCGACAGTCGCTCGCACTCGGTCGGGAATCCCGCCGGCAGTCACCTTCATCGGATCCGGTACCCCGCCCGCTCGACCGTCTCGATGACCCCCGGCTCCCCCAGCTTCCGCCGCAGCCGGCTCACCGTGACCTTCACGGTCTGGCTGAACGGATCGGCCGCCTCGTCCCAAGCCCGCTCCAGGAGTTCCTCCGTCGAGACGACGGCACCCTGAGCGCTCAGCAGCATCTCCAGCACGGCGAACTCCTTCGGACTGAGCGCGAGTCCGGTGCCCCCGCGGGTCGCCTGCCGTCGCGCCGGGTCGAGCCGCAGTTCACCGCGGACCAGGACCGGCGGCAGCGCGGGCTGCGCACGGCGCGCCAACGCCCGTATGCGCGCCACGAGTTCGGTGAACGCGAACGGCTTGGGAAGGTAGTCGTCGGCCCCGAGGCCGAGGCCCGCGACCCGGTCGGCGACCGTTCCTGCCGCCGTCAGCATCAGCACCCGCGCCCGACTGCCCTCCTCCGCCAGCGTCCGGCACACCTGGTCGCCGTGGATGCCGGGCAGATCGCGGTCGAGTACGACTACGTCGTAGCCGTTGACCTGGGCGCGCTCCAGCGCCGTAGGACCGTCGAACGCGAGGTCGACCGCCATCCCCTCGCGGCGCAGGCCCCCGGCGACGGTCTCGGCGAGTTCTTCGTGGTCCTCGACCACCAGCACACGCATGCGGTCAGTGTGGCCGTCGGCCGGTTACAGGGCGATAAGCCCGGCCGTTCCCGTGCCGTAACCGCCGCTGCGGTGAGCTGAGTTCAGACCGCATCAGCCGTCCACCGGAAGGACCGACACCTCCATGCGCACCCTGCTGCCCATCCGGCACCGATACGCCTTCGTCGCCTGCGCCCTGCTGTCCGCCGCCGCACTCGGCACCGTCACCGCGTCGGCGGCCACGGCGACCGGCCCCCATCAGACACAGACCACCCCCGGGCACGCGAAGCACGTCAAGCCCGGCGCCGCTCCCGAGGGAGTCGGCCTCGGCGTGGCCTACACACCAACCGGGAACGCACCCGACGACGTCAACGACGCCAACCCGAAGTTCGCCGCGTGCATGAAGGAACAGGGACAGAAGTACTTCCCGGACTTCCACGCGTCCAAGGACGAGCGGGGCAAAGTCCGCCTGAACGTGAGGATGCTCGCCGGCAAGGGCTTCGACCCGACCTCGGACGCCTACGAGGACGCCCTCAAGGCCTGCGCACCGATCCTGAAGAAGGCCGGCCTGTCCTTCACCGACGCACCGGCCCTGCCGCCGCTGCCCGGGAAGCCGGGCAAGGTCGAGGGCGGCGCCCCTAGCGAGGGCCCCTCCCTGCACACGGAACCCGAGAGCCTCACCGGCGCGCAGACCGCCTGACCATCGCGGAGGGGGAAAACCGCGGCCCCGGACGGGATCAACTCCCGTCCGGGGCCGCGCGTTTCATGCCGTATGGACGCCGTACCGGTTACGCCGTACGAACGCCCAACGGGCTACGCGTCCAGCGACGTCATCACGTGCTTGATACGCGTGTAGTCGTCGAACCCGTACGCCGAAAGGTCCTTGCCATAGCCGGACTTCTTGAAGCCGCCGTGCGGCATCTCGGCGACCAGCGGGATGTGGGTGTTGATCCACACGCAGCCGAAGTCGAGGAACTTCGACAGGCGCATCGCGCGCGAGTGGTCCTTGGTCCACACCGAGGAGGCGAGGGCGTAGTCCACGCCGTTGGCCCACTCGATGGCCTGCGCCTCGTCCGTGAAGGACTGGACGGTGATGACCGGGCCGAAGACCTCGTTCTGGATGATCTCGTCGTCCTGCTTCAGGCCCGACACGACGGTCGGCGCGTAGAAGTAGCCGACCTCGCCGACCCGGTGGCCGCCCGCCTCGACCTTGGCGTGGGCGGGAAGCCGCTCGATGAACCCGGAGACCTGCTTGAGCTGGTTCGGGTTGTTCAGCGGGCCGTACAGCACGTCCTCGTCGTCCGGCTGCCCGGTCTTCGTGTCGGCGGCTGCCTTGGCGAGCGCGGCCACGAACTCGTCGTGGATGCCCTCCTGGACGAGCACGCGGGTGGCGGCCGTACAGTCCTGGCCCGCGTTGAAGAAGCCCGCGACCGAGATGTCCTCGACGGCCTTGGCGATGTCGGTGTCCTCGAAGACGACGACCGGCGCCTTGCCGCCCAGTTCCAGGTGGACCCGCTTGACATCCTTGGACGCCGATTCGGCGACCGAGATGCCGGCCCGCACGGAACCGGTGATGGAGGCCATCGCCGGAGTCGGGTGCTCGACCATCGCGCGGCCGGTGTCACGGTCCCCGCAGATGACGTTGAAGACGCCCTTGGGGACGATGGAGCCGATGATCTCGGCGATCAGGACGGTGGAGGCGGGCGTCGTGTCCGACGGCTTCAGCACAACGGTGTTGCCGGCCGCGAGCGCGGGGGCGAACTTCCACACCGCCATCATCATCGGGTAGTTCCACGGCGCGACCTGCGCGCAGACACCGATGGGCTCGCGGCGCACGATGGAGGTCAGACCCTCCATGTACTCGCCGGCGCTGCGCCCCTCCAGCATCCGGGCGGCGCCCGCGAAGAAGCGGATCTGGTCGACCATCGGCGGGATTTCCTCGGACCGGGTGAGCCCGATCGGCTTGCCGGTGTTCTCCACCTCGGCCGCGATCAGCTCCTCGGCCCGCTCCTCGAACGCGTCCGCGATCTTGAGGAGCGCCCGCTGACGCTCGGAGGGGGTCTGGTCGCGCCAGGCCGGGAAGGCCGCGGCGGCGGCCGCCATCGCGGCGTCCACGTCCGCCTGACCGGACAGCGGCGCCGTCGCGTACGCCTCACCGGTCACGGGGTTGACGACCTCGGTGGTCCGCCCGTCGGCGGCGTCCCGGAACTCACCATCGATGTAGTTGCGCAGACGACGCAGCTCGGTGCTCACTGCCGGCCCTCCAAGTTCAGATGTTCATCGGCTTCAGGTGTCCATTCGCTGAGACACCCACACTAATCCGTGCACCCACGTTTTCAACACCCCTGACGCCGCCAGAACTGCGAAATCCGCAAGACACGTACCCGTAAACAACGAATTTCATCGCAGCGGCCTTGCGGAACTGTCGAGACGTCGTGCACAGTGAAGCCGTGGCCAGTCGAAGCGCAGACCCCAGGGACTCCCGCGAGTCCAGGAACGGCAGTCCCTCGTTGGACACCGTCTCCCTCGCCATCATCGAGCAGCTCCAGCAGGACGGACGCCGCCCGTACGCCGCTATCGGCAAGGCCGTCGGCCTCTCCGAGGCGGCCGTGCGCCAGCGCGTTCAGAAGCTCCTCGACCAGGGCGTGATGCAGATCGTCGCCGTCACGGACCCGCTCACCGTGGGTTTCCGCAGGCAGGCGATGGTGGGCATCAACGTGGAGGGTGATCTGGAGCCTGTGGCCGACGCCCTGACCGCGATGCCGGAAGTCGAGTACGTGGTGATGACCGCGGGCTCGTTCGACCTCCTCGTAGAAGTCGTCTGCGAGGACGACGACCACCTGCTGGAAGTCATCAACAAACGCATCCGGGCCCTACCCGGCGTGCGCTCCACCGAGAGCTTCGTCTACCTGAAGCTCAAGAAACAGACCTACATGTGGGGAACCCGATAGCCGTGAGCACCAAGGACCTCAGCAAGACCGCGTACGACCACCTGTGGATGCACTTCACCCGCATGTCCTCGTACGAGAACGCGCCCGTTCCCACCATCGTGCGTGGTGAGGGCACCTACATCTACGACGACAAGGGCAAGCGCTACCTCGACGGTCTCGCGGGCCTGTTCGTGGTCCAGGCGGGCCACGGCCGCACGGAACTCGCGGAGACGGCGTTCAAGCAGGCGCAGCAGCTGGCCTTCTTCCCGATCTGGTCCTACGCCCACCCCAAGGCCGTCGAGCTCGCCGAGCGCCTCGCGCACTACGCGCCGGGCGACCTGAACAAGGTGTTCTTCTCCACGGGCGGCGGCGAGGCCGTCGAGACCGCGTGGAAGCTGGCGAAGCAGTACCACAAGCTCACCGGCAACCACACGAAGTACAAGGTCATCTCGCGCGCGGTCGCCTACCACGGCACCCCGCAGGGCGCCCTGTCCATCACCGGTCTGCCGGCCCTGAAGGCCCCCTTCGAGCCGCTCGTCCCGGGCGCGCACAAGGTGCCGAACACCAACATCTACCGCGCCTCGATCCACGGCGACGACCCGGTCGCCTTCGGCCGCTGGGCCGCCGACCAGATCGAGCAGGAGATCCTCTTCGAGGGCCCGGAGACCGTCGCCGCGGTCTTCCTCGAGCCGGTGCAGAACGCGGGCGGCTGCTTCCCGCCGCCCCCCGGCTACTTCCAGCGCGTGCGCGAGATCTGCGACAAGTACGACGTACTGCTCGTCTCCGACGAGGTCATCTGCGCCTTCGGCCGCCTCGGCACGATGTTCGCCTGCGACAAGTTCGACTACATCCCGGACATCATCACCTGCGCCAAGGGCATGACCTCGGGCTACTCCCCGATCGGTGCCACCATCGTCTCGGACCGCATCGCCGAGCCGTTCTACAAGGGCGACAACACCTTCCTGCACGGCTACACCTTCGGCGGCCACCCGGTCTCCGCGGCCGTGGCACTCACCAACCTCGACATCTTCGAGCGCGAGGGCCTCAACCAGCACGTGCTGGACAACGAGGCGAACTTCCTGCAGACCCTGCAGAAGCTGCACGACCTGCCGATCGTCGGCGATGTCCGCGGCAACGGCTTCTTCTACGGCATCGAGCTCGTGAAGGACAAGGCCACCAAGGAGACCTTCACCGACGAGGAGTCGGAGCGCGTGCTCTACGGCTTCGTCTCCAAGAAGCTCTTCGAGTACGGCCTCTACTGCCGCGCGGACGACCGCGGTGACCCGGTCATCCAGCTGTCGCCGCCGCTGATCTCCGACCAGTCGACCTTCGACGAGATCGAGGGGATCATCCGTCAGGTGCTGACGGAGGCGTGGACCAAGCTGTAAACGCCGCACAACTGATCAGCTGATCAACTTCGGCCCCGGTGCCGTCCGTTCGAGTGAGAAACGGCGGCCCGGGGCCGTGTGCTGTCCGGCCTCCCGCCGCCGAATACCTAGCGTGCCCAGTGACCGATCGGCCCTGCCTTCGTTCCCCCGTCCGGGGGACTAGGCAGCGCAAATCAGATCTGAACCGAGGTGTACGCGATGGTGGCCCCGCCGGACAACGACGTGCTCTGGGCACGCGCCCTGCACGTCAAGCACAACGGCTCGCCCGCGCTCAGCGGTGTCTCGCTCGGCGTCCGGGAGGGCGAGATCCTCGCCGTCGGCGGCCCGCGCGGCAGCGGCAAGACGACCTTGCTGCGGTGCCTGTCGGGCCAGCTGCTGCCGGAACAGGGCGAGGTCTGGTTCAACAGCACCCCCGTGCACACCATGGGCCCGCTCACCCGCGAACGGCTGCGCCGCGACCGCTTCGGCTGGATCGACCCGGCGCCGGTCCTCGTCCCCGAGCTGAACGCCTGGGAGAACGCCGCGCTGCCCCTGATGCTCCGCGGCTGCGGGCGCCGGGCCGCCAAGACCGCCGCCCTGGAGTGGCTGGAACGCCTCGACATCGGCGGCTGCGCCCGCAAGCGCCCGCACGCCCTGCTCCAGGCCGAGCGCCAGCGCGTCGCCGTCGCCCGCGCGCTCGTCCCCTCGCCCACCGTGCTCTTCGCCGACGAGCCGACCGCCCCGCTGCACCGCGCCGACCGCGCCCATGTGCTGCGTACGCTCACGACGGCGGCCCGCTCGCACGGCATCACGGTGGTCCTGGCCACGCACGACGCGGACACCGCTGCGCTCGCCGACCGCACGGTCTCGCTGCTCGACGGACGGCGCGTGAACACCGTCCATCTGCCCCCGGTCACCGAGACGGAAGGCCGGGCCGCGTGCTCGCTCTCCGTCTAGCCCGCGGGGCCCACCCCCTCGTCCAGCTGCGCCGGCTCCTGGTCACCGCCGCGTCGGCGGGCACCGGCTTCCTGCTGCTGTGCACCCTGGGGTACGCGATGGCGCATCCGGACGCCTCGGCCGCCTCGGTGCTCCGCCTGACCTGGTGCGTCGCTCCGGTGGCCGCCACGGTGTACTTCGCGGTCGCGGTCGCCCGCACCGACCCCGGCACCCGGCCGCGCCCGGGCCTCGCGGCGATCGGCCTCGGCCCGGGCCGCCTGATGGCCATCTCGGCGGTCACCACGGCCCTGTCCACCACCCTCGGCTCCATGCTCGCCCTGCTCTTCTTCCTCCACCTGCGCGGCGACCTGACGGGGATGCCCTTCGACGGCGCGGCAGCGGAGTTCCTCGCCGCGGACCGGCCCCTCCCGCTGCCGGCCGCGCTGACCCTGCTGACACTGGTGCCGCTGGCGGCTTCGGTGGCGAGCGCGGTGGTACTGCGTCCGCAGGGCGCGACCGCGGGCCGCGGGATCGCGTGGCTCGCCGCGCGCGCCGGCGCGGTGGGCAGCGCCCCGGCGCGCGGCGCCCGGCGCACGCCCCGGCACGCGGATGGCGCCCGCGCGACGCTCCGCACGCCGGGCGCGACCGGCGCGCACGACAGCTCCAGCGCGGAGGAAGGCGCGGGGGCGTACGAACGCCACGCGAGCGGAGGCGCGTACGACAGCTCCCGCGCCCCCGGCACCGGAGGCGACTACGACACTCCTCTCGCCCCCGGGACCGTCGCGGCCGCGTTCGAAGACGCCGCCGCCAACGGCGACTTGAGCCCGTACGACGGAGACGGCCCGCACGCACCCGAGGTGCCCCACGGCTCCGGCCGATCCGCTCACCTGGGTCACCAGAGCGCCGCGACCCACGACCTGTCCCTCCCCGAACTCCCTCCCGTCCCGCAGACCGCCCCCGGCGGCCTCCCCTGGGGCGCCGCAGTGCTCGCGGCGGGCCTCGCCGTGGAGACGTACGCGAGCCGTTCGGGTCCCGCCCCCGGTCTCGCGCTGCCCGGCGGTTTCGCGGGCGGCCCCGTCGGGGTGATGGTCGGCTGGGCGATGACCGCGGTCGGCCTGGCGCTGGCCGGGCCGGCGATCACGTACGCCTGCGGGCGGCTGCTCCAGGCCGTACGGCCGGGCGCGCTGCGGCTGCTCGCCGGGCGTGTGCTGCAGGCGGAGGCGCGGCGCATCGGGCAGCCGCTCGGCGTGGTGTGCGCGGTGGCGTCGGGCGGGTACGCCATGGCGACGCTGTACACGGGCGCGCGCCCCGACTTCGGACCGCTGACCACCCTCGGCGTGCTGGTGGTCGCGGGGTGCACCGTCCTGACCCTGGCGACGGCCGCCGTCGAGGCCAGACAGGCGCGCGCGGACACCACGGCGGCGCTGCTGCGGATGGGGGCGCCCGCCACCATGCTCCGGAGCGCCGCGGCCCTGCGCGTCGGCGCGCTGCTCGCCGCGTTCGGCCCGTTGACCTGGGCGGTCACCGAACTCGCCGCGCTTCCCCTGGTCCGCTGAACGTCCGCGGGCCGGTCCACCGACCGGCCGCGGAGAAAAACTTCGCGCCGAGCGATGAGTTCCGCGCGGACCCCCGGTCTATCCCTGCGAACGACACCGCAGCGCCGTACCGCACCGATGGGAGACCTGGACATGTACCAGCAGATGATCTTCGTGAACCTCGCCGTGAACGACGTCGACACCTCGAAGAAGTTCTTCACGGAGATCGGCTACACGATCAACCCGCAGTTCTCGACCGACGACTGCGCCTGCGTGGTGATCAGCGACACGATCGTCGCGATGATGCTGAGCAAGCAGCGCTACGCCGACTTCACGAAGAAGCAGATCGCGGACTCCACCAAGACCAGCGAGGTACTGCTGTGTCTGAGCGCCGAGAGCCGCGAGAAGGTCGACGAGCTCGTCGACGGCGCGATCGCGGCGGGCGGCTCGGCCTCGGGCGAGACCCAGGACCACGGCTTCATGTACGGCCGCGCCTTCGACGACCCGGACGGCCACACCTGGGAGGTCATGTGGATGGACCCGGCGGCGGTCCAGGGCTGAACCTCGTCACGTCGTACCAGGTCCGGCACGCAGCACGGGGGTCTGCGTGCCCGGCGACGGGGCGATGCCTAACATGGCGGCGTGCAGCCGACCCCCTTCCACGCTTCCCACGACCGTGAGATCGAGTCCCTCGCCGAGTTCGACGAGATCGTCTCGAAGCACGGTTCGCTCGCCCAGTTCCGTGTCCAGGCAATCGATCTGACGGACCGTACGACGGAGCTGCTGTCCTTGGACACCGCGGGCGCCGTCTTCCTCGGCTGCGCGATGGACCCCGACGCGGCGGCGAAGGTGCGCGCCGCGGGCGCGCTGGTCTTCCCGCCCGTCCCGGGGCTGCCCTTCGACCCGTACCGGGGCCTGCTCCACTCCCCCGACGAGCTCTTCGAGAGGCTCGAGGCGGGCTACGAGGAGACGCCGGACGCCCGCGCGTACGCCTGGTTCCAGCAGACCAAGGCCGACGGCGACATATTCGCGTCGATGCTGCGCTCGATCCACGACGACTCGGTCTCGGACGCGCTCGACGAACTCCTCGTCGGCGCGCGGGTGGTGGGCGTGATGGGCGGCCATGCGATGGCGCGCGGCACCCAGGCGTACGAGGGGGCGGCTCGCCTCGGCCGTGAGCTGGCGCGCGCCGGTTACACGGTCGCCACCGGCGGCGGCCCCGGCGCGATGGAGGCGGCGAACCTGGGCGCGTACGCGGCGCCCTTCGACGACGAGATGCTCGCCGAGGCACTCGAACTCCTCGCGCGGGCCCCGTCGTTCACCCCCTCGATCACCGACTGGGCGCGCGCCGCCTTCGACGTACGCGAGCGCTGGCCCTCCGGTGGCCCCTCGGTCGGCATCCCCACCTGGTTCTACGGCCATGAGCCGCCGAACGCCTTCGCCGCACACATCGCCAAGTACTTCGCCAACGCGACCCGCGAGGACGGCCTGCTGGCCCGCTCGAACGCGGGCGTGGTCTTCCTGCCGGGCGCCGCCGGGACCGTACAGGAGATCTTCGACAACGCGACCCCGAACTACTACGAGTCCCGGGGCGAGCCGACCCCCATGGTGCTCGTGGACCGCGCCCACTGGACCGAAAAGCACCCCACCTGGCCCCTCCTCCAGTCGCTCGCCCGCGAGCGCGCGATGGAGTCCCGAATCGCCCTTGTTGACCGTATCGAGGAGGCTCCGGACGCCCTCAAACGTCTCGGCGGTTAACGACAAGGTAAAGGCAACGCCTTGGCAGGGCATATGCATTGACAGCACTTAGCTGGCGCTTATAAACCAGTGAGGCTACTGGGGGCGAAGTTGTCGCAGCAGAACAACAGAACGCCCCTCTAACCCCCCGCAGTTGCGCATCCCGTGAAGGGCAATCGTGTCCATATCTCGCCGTACCGCACGTTCTGTGCGAATCCTCGGTGTTGCTTCAGCGACGGCCGCGCTCGCGCTCGGTGTCGCCGGCAACGCAATGGCCTGCAACATTAAGGACTTCTCCGCCGTCGCCGAGTGCGACGACAACGGGAAGGGCATCATCACCGTCACCGACGTGGACCCCTCGGGCGTCAAGGCCACCGTGTCGGTCTACCTCGAGTCGAACGGCGCCGACGCGAAGCTCGTCGGCGAGGAGACGGTGGTCGGCACCCGCGAGGGCGCCACCGTCTCGTTCTCGGAGGACTGGCTCCCCAAGGCCGAGTACCGCGTCCACATCAAGGCCGCGAACAACTCTGTCGACGAGGACATCGAGCCGAACCTGGTCGCGCCGGCCGAGGCCTGCACGACCACGGAGACTCCTCCGGCCTCGGAGACCCCGGAGCCGTCGGACACGCCTTCCCCGTCCGACGAGCCCTCGGACTCGGCGACCCCGTCGCCCGCCGAGAGCACCACCCCCGCGACGACGGGCAGCAACGCCCCGTCCCCCGCGGCCGGTGAGTCCAACCTCGCCGAGACCGGTGCGAACTCCAACACCCCGGTGATCGCCGGCGTCGCCGGTGCGTTCGTCCTGGTCGGCGGCGGAGCGGTGTTCTTCGGTATGCGCCGCCGTGGCGCCACGAAGGCCTGATCCGTACACCGTACGAACGTGTGGCCCGTCCCCTCTCGGAGGGGGCGGGCCACACGCGTGCCGGGCGGGTGAGCGGCTACTCGAACGTCGCCCGCTCCAGCCAGAATTCCAGCAGCTCCCGCTCCCCCAGCACCTCCAACTTCCCGCCGTCCAGCGGCAGTCGGCGGTAGAAGCCCAGCAGTACGTCGGTCAGCGGGCCCCGCAGCGCAACGGTCGCCTTCTCGTGACCCCGGCGCCAGACGACCCCCTTCTCGGTGAGCTCGACGACCCACTCGGCGTTCAGTTCGGGGGCGGTGTCGGTGGCGTGGAGGTGAATGCTGCGACCGGAGCCGCGCAACTCCGCCGCCGCGTCGTGCGGCTCCGTCCGCTGCACGTACTCCACGATCCCCAGCCATTCGTCGATCGCGTCGGCGGCCACATCCGGGTCGACCTCGTACGGCAGCCCGGCGGCCAGCGTCGCGTCGGCACGGTGGATCACCAGCTCGTGCGTCATCCGGCGCGCCCAGAAACCGGAGTCGTGCACCCCGGCCCACGCCCACACACGCGTGTCGGGCCCCGCCTCCCGCAGCGTGCGGACGAGCATCTCGCCGGTCTCCGCAAGCCAGGCGTCCAGGGCGGCGGCATCACTCTCGGCCTCCGGGCCCCCGGCCAAAGGCACAGCCCCCTCTGGGACGTTCTCCTGCGCCCTCGTACGGACCAGGAGCTCGGCCCAGCGCAATGCACCGCCCGTGTGCCGTACGAGCTGCTCCAGCGACCAGTCAGGGCAGGTCGGCACGGTCGCGGACAGCACGACACCGTCCGAGGTCACCACGTCCCTCAACTGCCGCACCTGCGTCTCGATCGCATCGCAGTAGCGGTCATGCCCGAGCGGTCCGAGTAGCGTCATGAGCCGCACCCTATGCGGCGGGTGGCTCCTCGAGTACGGCAATTTCGGCGGCGCCGGGACGTCAGCCCAGGACGACGATCTCAGCCGCGTCGAACTCGACCCCGACCCGGTCGCCGGGCTCCGGCGCGTCCCTGAGCGTGCACGCCGCTTCGAGCCGGGGCGCGTCCTCCGGCTGCAGCTGTACGGCGACATGGGTGCCCCGGAAGGTGCGTGCGGCAACGGTGCAGCGCAGCCCCTCCGCCGCGTCCACCAGCCGTACGCCCGCGGGCCGCACGAGCAGCGTGCCCGGCCCCTGGGGGGTGTCCTCCGGCACCGGAACCTTCCCCCACGGAGTGTCGGCGAGCTCCCCGCTCACCCTCGCGTCCACCACGTTGTCGAAGCCGAGGAAGCGCGCCACGAACTCGTCAGCGGGGTGCTGCCAGACCTCAAGTGGCGTACCGGACTGGGCGATTCGTCCGTCACGCATCACCACGACCCGGTCGGCGAGCGCGAAGGCCTCACCCTGGTCGTGCGTGACGGCGAGCACGGTCGTACCCAACTCGCCGAAAAGCTCCCGGAGTTCGACGACGAGACGTTCACGCAGCGAGCGGTCGAGCTGCCCGAGCGGCTCGTCGAGCATCAGCAGACGGGGGCGCGGAGCCAGGGCACGGGCCAGCGCGACCCGCTGCTGCTCACCACCGGAGAGCGCGGCGACGGCCCGGTGTCCGGCGCCCGGCAACCCGACGAGCTCCAGCAACTCCCGTACCCGCACCGCCTGTTCGCCCTTGCTCGACCCATGCATCCGCAGCCCGAAGGCGACATTGCCGCCCACGTCCCGCTGCGGGAAGAGCTGGTGGTCCTGGAACATCAGGCCGACGCCCCGCTTGTGTGCGGGCACCCCCGCCTGGTCACGGCCGTCGAGGAGCACCCGGCCTGCTTCGAGCGCCTGGAGCCCGGCCACCGCCCTCAGCAGCGTCGACTTGCCGCTGCCGCTCGGCCCCAGCACACACACGATCTCGTGCTCGGCGACCGCGAGGTCGACGGCGTCGAGCACCGCCCGCCCGCCGAAGCGCACGGTCGCGGTCTCAAGGCTCAGCAGCATCTAGAACTCCCCGGTCCGGTCGGTCCGTACCCGCTCCAACAGCAGCAGCGACACCGCGCACACCACCATCAAGATCGTCGAAAGGGCCATCGCCTGGCCGTAGTTGAGGTCACCCGCACGCCCGAGCAGCCGGGCCACGGCGACCGGCAGCGTCGGGTTGTCGGGCCGCGCGATGAAGACGGTCGCCCCGAACTCACCAAGCGACACCGCGAAGGCGAACCCGGCCGCCACCAGCAGCGCCCGCCGCACCATCGGCAGATCGACCTCGCGCCACACCCGCCACGGCGACGCCCCGAGCACCGCCGCCGCCTCCCGCAACCGCCCGTCCACCGCCCGCAGCACGGGCAGCATCGTCCGTACGACGAAGGGGACACCGACCAGCGCCTGCGCGAGCGGCACCAGGATCCAACTGCTCCTGAGATTCAGCGGCGGTTCGTCGAGCGCGATCAGGAACCCGAACCCGACGGTCACCGCCGACACACCCAGCGGCAGCATCAGCAGCGCGTCGAAGCCGCGCACGAGCCGGCCCGCACGCAGGGTGAGGGCGGCGGCCGCCAGACCGCCGATGAGTACGGCGATGGCGGTGGCGGCGAGCGCGTACTGCAGCGAGTTGCCGATCGCCTCGATCGGCGCAACTAGGAAGATGCCGCTGTCGTCGGAGGTCAGTGCCCTGTAGTACCCGAAGTCGGGCGCGTCCAGGGACCGTTGGACCAGCACGCCGAGCGGCAGCACGAGCAGCACGGCGATGCTCGCGAGCACACCGGCGAGCAGCGCCCACTGCCCGACCCCGCGCGGCCTGCGTGCGGTCACCTCCGGGGACACCAGACGCAGAGCGGTCTCCCGACGCCGTACGGTCCGGGCGTGCACGGCGAGGATCGCGCCCACCGCCACGAACTGGATGATCGTCAGCACCGCCGCCGTGGAGAGGTCGAAGATCTCCGAGGTCTGCCGGTAGATCTCGACTTCGAGGGTCGAGAAGGTGGGACCGCCGAGGATCTGCACGACACCGAAGGAGGTGAAGGTGAAGAGGAAGACCATCAGCGCGGCGGCGGCCACGGCCGGGCTCAGGGCCGGCAGCGTCACCTTGCGCCAGGCCGCGAGTCGGGAGGCGCCGAGCATCCGCGCGGCCTCCTCCTGACGCGGGTCGAGCTGCGACCACAGCCCGCCGACCGTGCGGACGACGACCGCGTAGTTGAAGAAGACATGCGCGAGCAGGATCGCCCAGACCGTCGTGTCCAGTCGTACGCCCCACAGCTCGTCCAGAAGCCCGCCCCGGCCGACCAGCGCAAGGAACGCCGTACCGACGACGACCGTCGGCAGCACGAACGGCACGGTCACCACCGCCCGCAGAACCTGCTTGCCCCTGAAATCGAAGCGCGCGAAGACATACGCGCCGGGGAGCGCGATCAGCAGCGTGAGCGCCGTCGACGCGAGCGCCTGCCAAGTGGTGAACCACAGGACGTGCCGGATGTCGGACTGCGCGAGCACATCCCAGATCCGCCCGAACTGCCAGACCCCGTCGACCTTGAGACCACGGGCCACGATCGCCGCGACCGGGTAGGCGAAGAAGACGCCGAAGAACGCGACGGGCAGGGCCATGAGCCCGAACCGCGCCGCGTCTCCCCGACGGGACTTCTTACGCGCCCGGGGCGTTACTTCAGTACGAGCGAGGTCCACGACTTGACCCACTGGTCACGGTTGTCGGCGATCTTGGCGGGGGCCATGGTCTCGGGGTCCTTGGCCTGCGGACCGAACTCCGTGAACTCGGCCGGCACCTTCGCGCCCTCCACCACCGGGTACACGAACATGTTCAGCGGCATGTCGTCCTGGAACTGCTTCGTGATCAGGAAGTCGATGAGCGCCTCGCCGCCCTTGGTGTTCTTCGCGTTGCTCAGCAGCCCCGCGTACTCGACCTGCCGGAAGCAGGTGCCGGTCGCGACGCCGGTCGGCGCGGTCGTCGGCTTCGGGTCGGCGTAGATGACCTCGGCGGGCGGCGAGGAGGCGTACGAGACGACGAGCGGCCGGTCCGCCTTGGCCTTCTTGCCCCCGGCCGAGCCGGAGAACTCCTCGTTGTACGCCTGCTCCCAGCCGTCGACGACCTTGACGCCGTTGGCCTTGAGCTTCGTCCAGTAGTCCTGCCAGCCGTCGTCGCCGTACTTCGCGGCGGTCCCGAGCAGGAAGCCGAGGCCGGGCGAGGACGTGGAGGCGTTCTCGGTGACGAGGAGGTTCTTGTACTCGGGCTTGATCAGGTCGTCGAAGGACTGCGGCGGCGTCAGCTTGTGCTCGCTGAAGTAGGCCTTGTCGTAGTTGACGCAGATGTCACCCGAGTCGATGGGCGTGACCCGGTGCTTGTCCTCGTCGACCCGGTACTCCGGGAGGATCAGGTCCGAGCCCTTGGCCTCGTACGACTGGAACAGCCCGTTGTCGAGCGCGCGGGACAGCAGGGTGTTGTCGACGCCGAAGAAGACGTCGCCCTGCGGATTGTCCTTGGTGAGGATCGCCTTGTTGACGGCCTGCCCGGCGTCGCCGTCCTTGAGGACCTTGACGGTGTACCCGGACTCCTTCTCGAAGGCGCTCAGCACGTCCTTGGAGTAGGTGAAGGAGTCATGACTGACGAGGGTGACGGTCTTGGAGTCAGCGTCACTGCTCCCGCTGCCGGACGAGCCGCACGCGGACAGCGTGACCAGCCCCAGGCCGACAACGACGGCCGTGATCGTCCTCTTCTTGCTCACTGATTTCCTCCTGGGATGACCAGGAAGAGACGCGGCCCTGCCCGGGAACCCCTGAGAGTTCCCGGGCAGGGCGCAACAGCTTGAGTATTGACCGAACTTCCTACCCAGAATGACCTGGGCAAGGTTCTGAGGGTCTGCGGCCCACCGGTGACCCGGCTACCGCACTCTCAGCGCTGTGGCGCTCCCCTGTCGGAATATGAAGATGTGGATTGTGCGGTTGTTCCCAGCCAGGTTACCGCTCGGTGGCCGCGAGCTGACCGCAGGCCCCGTCGATCTCCTGACCACGGGTGTCCCGGACGGTGACCGGCACCCCGTGGGCCGCGATCGCCTCGACGAACGCCTTCTCGTCCTCGGGCCGCGAGGCGGTCCACTTCGAACCCGGGGTCGGGTTCAGCGGGATGAGATTGACATGCACGGGCTTGCCCTTGAGCATCCGCCCGAGCCGGTCACCACGCCACGCCTGGTCGTTGATGTCCCTGATCAGCGCGTACTCGATGGAGAGCCGGCGCCCCGACTTGGCCGCGTACTCCCAGCCGGCGTCCAGCACCTCCCGCACCTGCCACCGCGTGTTCACGGGTACGAGGGTGTCGCGCAGCTCGTCGTCCGGCGCGTGGAGAGAAATGGCGAGGCGGCACTTGAAGCCCTCGTCGGAGAACCGGTTGATCGCCGGGACAAGCCCGACGGTCGACACGGTGATGCCACGCTGCGAGAGGCCGAGCCCGTCGGGCTCGGGGTCGGTCAGCGCACGGATCGCGCCGACCACCCTCTTGTAGTTGGCGAGCGGCTCACCCATGCCCATGAAGACGATGTTGCTGAGCCGCGACGGACCGCCCGGGATCTCCCCATCCCTGAGCGCCCGCATACCGTCCACGATCTGGTGCACGATCTCGCCGGTGGAGAGATTCCGGTCCAGCCCGGCCTGCCCGGTCGCACAGAACGGGCAGTTCATCCCGCACCCGGCCTGCGAGCTGATGCACATGGTCACCCGGTCCGGGTACCGCATCAGCACGGACTCGACGAGCGTGCCGTCGAAGAGCCGCCACAGCGTCTTGCGCGTGGTCTCCTGGTCGGTCGACAGATGCCGCACGACCGTCATCAGCTCAGGAAGCAACGCCTCCTGAAGCTTCCCGCGCGAGGCGGCCGGGATGTCCGTCCACTCCGCGGGGTCGTGCGCGTACCGCGCGAAGTAGTGCTGCGACAGCTGCTTGGCACGAAACGGCTTCTCACCGATCGCGGCAACCGCCTCTTTACGCTCGGCAGGCGTGAGATCGGCGAGATGCCGCGGCGGCTTCTTGGCTCCGCGCGGGGCGACGAATGTGAGTTCTCCGGGCTTAGGCATGGCTGTACCAGTGTCGCAGACATACGGAGGGGGACTCGCCGCCCTGTGGACAACGAGCCCCCAACCGATAAAACCGCAGGTCAGCCGGACCCGACGAAGATCACCAGCAGCAGCCACACGACCGGAGCCGTGGGCAGAAGCGAGTCCAGCCGGTCCATGATGCCGCCGTGGCCCGGCAACAGCGTGCCCATGTCCTTGATGCCCAGGTCCCGCTTGATCATGGACTCGCCGAGGTCACCCAGCGTGGCGCTGGCCGCGACCGCGAGGCCGAGGAGCAGGCCCTGCCACCAGGTGCCGTCGTCGATCAGGAACTCCATGCACAGCGCGCCCGCCGCCATCGCGAAGGTGACCGCTCCGACCAGGCCCTCGCGGGTCTTGCCGGGGCTGATGCGCGGCGCGAGCTTGTGCTTGCCGAAGCGCCAGCCGATCGCGTACGCGCCGGTGTCGCTGACCACGGCGAGCAGCAGGAACGTGAGCACCCGCCAGGAGCCGTCGTCGGCCGTGAGCATCAGCGCGACGAAGGTGGCCAGGAACGGGATGTAGAAGGCCGCGAAAACGCCGGCCGTGACGTCCTTCAGGTAGCCCTCGGGGGGCTCCGTCATACGCCAGACCAGGATGGCCAGTGCGGTGAGCGCCATCGCCACCCAAGCGCCCTCGGCACCCCGGACGTAACCGGAGACGACCATCGCGGCACCGCCGAGCGCCAGTGGCACGAGGGGCGCCTTGATGCCCTTGCGCTCCTGGAGCCGTGACGTGAGCTCCCACAGCCCCACCACCACGGCTACCGCTATCACGCCGATGAACACGGCTTTGACGATGAACAACGACGCGACGATCACCGCGCCGAGCCCGACGCCCACCCCTATGGCCGCGCCCAAGTCGCGTCCCGCGCTCTTCTTCTGCGGTGCGGGGGCGGGCTGTGGGGCGCTGGGCATGGGCTCCTGCGGCTTCTGCGACGAGTCCCCGTAGGGCGCCGTCGCCGGTGTGTCGTCGCGGAACAGGGGACCGCTCAGCCGAGCGGCCCCCCGGTCGTCATCCTGGTCTCCGCCATGTGCGGGTACGTCGGGCACGATGGGCATGGGCCGAGTGTGCTGCGCGTCATACGCATCGTACGTGGGACCCGCCGGGGCAGCCCCCTGGACAGGCCCCTGCTCGGACGGCCCCCAGTACCCGGCTTGTGGCGGCGCCCCCCAGGAAGAGTCGTTCATCAGACCTCGAGCAGCTCCGCTTCCTTGTGCTTGAGGAGCTCGTCCACCTGGGCGGCGTACTTCGCCGTGGTGTCGTCGAGTTCCTTCTCCGCACGGCGGCCCTCGTCCTCGCCGACCTCGCCGTCCTTGACCAGCTTGTCGATGGTCTCCTTCGCCTTGCGGCGGACGGAGCGGATCGAGATCTTGGCGTCCTCACCCTTGGTCTTGGCGACCTTGATGTACTCCTTGCGGCGCTCCTGGGTCAGCTCCGGGAACACCACCCGGATGATGTTGCCGTCGTTGCTCGGGTTGACACCCAGGTCGGAATCGCGGATCGCCTGCTCGATGTTGCGCATCGCGCTCTTGTCGAACGGGGTCACCACCGCCATACGCGGCTCGGGCACCGAGAACGAGGCCAGCTGGTTGATCGGCGTCAGCGCGCCGTAGTAGTCGGCCACGATCTTGTTGAACATCGCCGGGTGCGCACGGCCGGTGCGGATCGCGGCGAAGTCCTCCTTGGCGACCACGACGGCCTTCTCCATCTTCTCCTCGGCCTCGAGGAGGGTCTCTTCGATCACCACTTGCTCCTGCGTGTCTTGAGTAGGCCCGGCAGCTGTTCCTCGTAGGGGTGGCAGCCGGCTGCGTCGCGTCTTATTCCTGCACGGTTCCGGACCGGCAGGACATTGTCCATCCCCCGGTCAGGGTCCGTACCCGGTCGGGGCCCGTCCCCGATCAGGGTCCTTGCCCGGTCCGGGTTCGACCCCTGTCGGAGTCGGTTCCCGTCAGGCCCGGCTGCTGTGTTCACCCACGAGTGTGCCGATCTTCTCACCCTTGACGGCCCGCGCGATATTGCCCTCCGTCAGAAGCTCGAAGACCAGGATGGGCAGCTTGTTGTCCCGGCACAGCGTGATGGCGGTCATGTCGGCGACCTTGAGGTCGCGGGTGATGACCTCGCCGTAGCTGAGCGAGTCGAACTTAACCGCTTCGGGGTTGGTCTTCGGGTCGGAGTCGTAGACCCCGTCGACACCGTTCTTGCCCATCAGCAGGGCCTCGGCGTCGATCTCCAGGGCGCGCTGCGCGGCGGTGGTGTCGGTGGAGAAGTACGGCATGCCCATACCGGCGCCGAAGATGACCACACGGCCCTTCTCCAGGTGCCGTACGGCGCGCAGCGGGATGTACGGCTCGGCGACCTGCCCCATGGTGATGGCGGTCTGGACACGGCTGTCGATGCCTTCCTTCTCCAGGAAGTCCTGGAGGGCCAGGCAGTTCATGACCGTGCCGAGCATGCCCATGTAGTCGGAGCGCGCCCGGTCCATGCCGCGCTGCTGGAGTTCGGCGCCGCGGAAGAAGTTGCCGCCGCCGATGACGACCGCGATCTGGGCGCCGCCGCGCACGACGGCCGCGATTTCGCGGGCGATCTTGTGCACCACGTCGGGGTCGACGCCCAGTCCGCCGCCACCGGCGAACGCCTCGCCGGAAAGCTTCAGCATGAAGCGTCCCGTGCCTTTGCCGTCGTCGGTCTTCTCGCCCTTGTCGGCCTGCGTGGTGGTCATGGGTCTCTCGCCTCTTTACGTGTCACACATACAAAGAAGGCCATTGCCGGTGGGGTGTTGTTCGCATCCCATGCTCGGCAATGGCCTCCTCGTCAGATCTGCTGTCGTCCGACACGCACGCGCGCGTGCCCACGTACGCGGACGACTGCTGTCGACCCTAGCGGGGTCGGGCGTCGATCGCGGTACGGACTCAGATGCCGACCTTGATGCGCACGAAGCGCTTCAGGGTGACACCGGCCTCGTCCAGGACCTTCTGGACGGACTTCTTCGGGTCCAGCGCGTACGGCTGACCGAGAAGGGTGGCGTCCTTGAAGAAGCCGTTGACGCGACCCTCGACGATCTTCGGAAGGGCGGCCTCGGGCTTGCCCTCGGCGCGGGTGGTCTCCTCGGCGACGCGGCGCTCGGACTCGACGACCTCGGCCGGAACGTCCTCCTTGGAGAGGTACTTCGGCGCGAAGGCGGCGATGTGCTGCGCGACACCGCGGGCGAGCTCGGCGTTGGCCTTGTCCAGCTCGACCAGGACACCGATCTGCGGGGGCAGGTCGGGCATGGTGCGGTGCATGTACGAGGCGACGTAGGCGCCGGAGAAGTCCGCGAAGCGGTCCAGGACGATCTTCTCGCCCAGGTTGGCGTTGGCCTCGTCGACGAACGCCTGAACCGTCTTGCCGGACTCGATCTCGGACGCGAGCAGCGCCTCGAGGTCGGCCGGGGAGGTCTTGACGACGTGCTCGGCGATCTGGTTGGCGACGGCCTGGAACTTCTCGCCCTTGGCGACGAAGTCCGTCTCGCACTTCAGCTCGACCAGGACACCGGAGGAGTTGTCGTCGGCGATGATCGAGACCACAGCGCCGTTCTCGGCGGAGCGGCCCTCGCGCTTGGCGACGCCCTTCTGGCCCTTGATCCGCAGCGCCTCGACGGCCTTGTCGACGTTGCCGTCGGCCTCGTCCAGCGCCTTCTTACAGTCCATCATGCCGGCGCCGGTGAGCTCACGGAGCTTCTTGACGTCGGCGGCGGTGTAGTTCGCCATGATTCCTGGAATCTCTCTCGAAGTCTGAAGATCTACGGGCCGAACGGCGGGGGCTTGGTGAGCCCCCGCCGTTCAGAACCCGAAGGGGTGAGGGGTCAGGCCTGCTCGGCGTCCGCGGCGGGGGCCTCGTCGGCGACCGGGGCTTCGGCGACCGGGGCTTCGGCGGCGGGCGCCTCGGCGACCGGAGCCTCAGCGACAACCTCGGCCTGCTCGGCGTCGGCAACCTTCTCGGTCTCGGCGGAGGTCTGGACCTCGGCGGCCGGAGCCTCGGCGTCGTCGGCCTTCTTCTCGCCCTCGAGCAGGTCGCGCTCCCACGCGGCGAGCGGCTCGCCCGCGGCCTTGTCACCCTCGGCGGCCTTGCCGGCACCGGAACGGGAGATGAGGCCCTCGGCGACGGCGTCGGCGATCACGCGGGTGAGCAGGGTGACGGAGCGGATCGCGTCGTCGTTGCCCGGGATCTTGTAGTCGACCTCGTCGGGGTCGCAGTTGGTGTCGAGGATGGCGACGACCGGGATGTTGAGCTTCCGGGCCTCACCGACCGCGATGTGCTCCTTCTTGGTGTCCACGATCCAGACGGCGCTGGGCACCTTCTGCATCTCGCGGATACCACCGAGGGTCTTCTCCAGCTTGGCCTTCTCGCGCGAGAGCACGAGAAGCTCCTTCTTGGTGAGACCCGACGCGGCGACGTCCTCGAAGTCGATCTGCTCGAGCTCCTTGAGGCGCTGCAGACGCTTGTAGACGGTCGAGAAGTTGGTGAGCATGCCGCCCAGCCAGCGCTGGTTGACGTAGGGCATGCCGACGCGGGTGGCCTGCTCGGCGATAGCCTCCTGCGCCTGCTTCTTCGTGCCGACGAACATGACCGTGCCGCCGTGGGCGACGGTCTCCTTGACGAACTCGTAGGCGCGGTCGATGTACGACAGCGACTGGAGCAGGTCGATGATGTAGATGCCGTTGCGCTCCGTGAAGATGAAGCGCTTCATCTTCGGGTTCCAACGACGGGTCTGGTGACCGAAGTGGACGCCGCTTTCCAGCAGCTCCCGCATCGTGACGACGGCCATGGCCGTTCTCCTTGGTGTTCTCGGTTGTGCCGCGCGTGCCGGACGGCACTCGCGCCTGACGCCCGCTTGCGCCTTGCCACTAGGGACCGAGAGGCGCTGACACCGGCTGTTTCATGGCCTGATGTCGGGGCGTGCGAAGTCGACCCGGTCGCCCGGATCGCCACCAGAAGTGTACGGGACCCGAGAGGCACCGGGTGACGCCGCTGTCCACAACCGGCCGGTGCTCCACAGATCCCAGCCATGATCCGCCCGATGCGGGACGGTTCTCGCATGCGAGCGAAACGATGTCTGCGTACATGGCTGGGCCTGCTGCTGGGTTTGACGGTGACCGTCCTGGGATCCCTGACCCCGTCCGCCTTGGCACGTACGACCGGACCCGCACCGCCGGGCCCCACGGGACCACGGGAACCTTCAGGCGTTCCGGGAGCCGATCCGGCGGTCCCGGCTGTGGCCCGCGCGTGGCCCGTGGGCGTACGTCCCTTGGTCCTACGGGGCTGGGAACCGCCGGTGACGACATACGGCCGAGGTCACCGGGGCGTGGACCTCACGGCGGCTCCCGGCACACCGGTACGGGCCGTCGCACCGGGCCGGGTGTCGTTCGCGGGCAGAGTCGCGGGACGCGGAGTGGTCTCAGTGGAGCTGACCGCCACGGGCACCCCACCTCTGCGCACGACATACGGTCCGGTGCGGGCAACGGTGGAGAAGGGCGCCGAAGTCGCGGCGGGCGAGGTACTGGGCGCCGTGGAACCAGGCAGCCCCCACTGCCCGACGTCATGCCTGCACTGGGGCCTACTCAGAGGAAAGACCTACCTGGACCCACTGTCACTACTCCCACCTTGGCTACTGAGCAGGGGGCCGTCCCGCTTGCTGCCGGTGGCCGGGGTAAAGCCGTAGCCACCTCCGCTGTAGACACGCGTGCCGCCACAACCGCTCTCGCCGTGGGCATGCGCCCGCCCTGCAACCACCCCCGCTGCGGGCATGCGGCCGCCCTACAACCGCCCTAGCTGTGGGCATGCGTGCCGCTAGGGGCGGCACGGGTGGGCACAGCGGCACCCCGCAAGCGCCGGGCTGCGCGACCCACCCCCGACACCAGCCCCATCACCAGGCTGGCAACAGAGGGCTCAGCCCCGAACCCCCCGCAGAGCCATAGCAACCGCAGCGTCGGTAATGGAGCCCGGATCCTCCGCCGCCCCCAGCTCAATCCGCCGCACAGCCGCATCCACCACACCCTGGAGAAGCATCGCCGCCAACCGCGGCTCCGCATGCCCCAGCTCCCCGAGCGCCTCAACGATCATCGCGACAAGCCCACCATGAGCCGCCCGGATTTTCTCCCGGGCCCCGGCATCGAGCTCGCTCGCGGAGATGGCCACCACGGCCCGGTGCCGCCGGTCCCCGACAAGGGCCAGCTGCTGCCGGACATACGCCTCGACCTTGGCCTCCGAGGTCTCCGCCCGCTGCATCGCGTCAGACACCTCCGCCGCCCAGACCGGAAAGTCGACCTCGCACAGCTCTTCGACCACGGCAGCCCGCGACCGGAAGTACTCGTACACGGAAGACCGCGCAAGCCCCGTGCGCTCGGCGAGAGCCGGGAAGGTCAGCGCCTCCGTCCCGCCCTCGGACAGCAGGGACCGCGCCGCGTCCAGCAGGGCGGCTCGCTGCATCGACCGGTGCTCGGCCACGGAGGCCGCTCGAATCCTTGGCACGACCACCACTTTACGGACGGACCGCCCCGGACGGCAGCCACTCCGATGACCCGACGATTCGAAGCGACGACGAAAAGGGGACAAGCCAGCGCGAAGCCGCAGCCGAGACAAGGACGGGAAAGGACCGGACAGGGGCGGGAAATGGCCACGCCAAAAGACGAGACAAGGGTGAGAGGAAGGACGGGACGAGGGCGACGGCGAGGGGAAGGACGAAGTCGAAAACGAGGGCGAGGGCGAGGGCGAAGGCGAGAGCGAGAGCGAGGCAGAGACGATTCAGCGCCCTCCCCCGTCGACGTCAGCGCCCGAAACTGGCCAGCTTCGCCCGCAGCTGAAGCACCGACTTCGTGTGGATCTGACTCACCCGGCTCTCGGTCACACCCAGCACATTGCCGATCTCCGCGAGCGTGAGCCCCTCGTAGTAGTAGAGCGTGACCACGGTCTTCTCCCGGTCGGGCAGCGTGTTGATCGCCCGCGCCAGAAACCTCCGCAGCTCCCGGTCCTCGGCGACCTCCACCGGATTGTCCGCCGCGGTGTCCTCAAGGGTGTCCATCAGACTCAGCCGGTCACCGCCCTCGCCACCGACGTGCAGCAGCTCCTCCAGAGCCACCACGTTCGCCAGCGACAACTGGCTGAAGACCGCGTGGAGTTCCTCCACTCCGATCCCCATTTCGGAGGCCACCTCACCCTCCGACGGGGTACGCCGCAGCCGCGCCTCCAGCGTCGCGTAGGCCCGCTCCACATTGCGCGCCTTCTGCCGCACCGACCGCGGAATCCAGTCCAGCGCCCGCAGTTCGTCGATCATCGCGCCCCGGATCCGCGTGATCGCGTACGTCTCGAACTTGATCTCCCGCTCGATGTCGAACTTCTCGATCGCGTCGATCAGCCCGAACACCCCGGAGGACACGAAGTCCGCCTGCTCCACATTGGCCGGCAGACCGACGCTCACCCGCCCCGCGACGTACTTCACCAACGGCGAGTAGTGCAGGATCAACTGCTCCCGCAGCCGCTCGTCGCCCGTCGACTTGTACGACCGCCACAACTCGTCGAGCGTCGAGGGAGCGGGCGGGCGCACGCTGCGGCCTTCACGGGCGGCGGGGGGGATCGCCGCCCGGTCGGACCCGGAGGTGTGCTGGGGCATTCGTCGCCTTGTGCCGTTCTGCCGTGAACTGGGGATGCCTGGGTGAGCTGTCCGTCTGATGTCGAGTTGCCTGTCTGCGCCGGAAACCCCGTGAGCGTAGCGTGACTGGAGCGTCGCAGTGCGCGAAGGGCGGCGGATCACCCCTGCGCAGAGACGTTCCGCGGGGCGTCCCCCGGACTCCCGATGGTCGCCCTGCGTGACCATCGGGAGACGCCAACTGCGGGAATTGCCAAGGCTGTCGGCGTTCGCCCGGACGGCCGAACACGCTCGGTCAACACTCGCTCCGATCACCGCGGACGGAGATCATTGCCTGGCGTGTCAACTTCCAGCCGTCGCCGTGTCGTTCGACGAAACCAAGTGCTCGGAGTTCGTACAGTCTCCCGACCGCCTCGTCCGTCGTGGTCCCCGCGTCACGGGCGACCTCCTCGGCTCCCACCAGGCCGCGAGCCGGCAGCGCGGCCAGCACCCGCCCCGCGCCCGGGTCGAGCAGGTCGCGCGGCAGCACGGGCCCTCGCCGGTCGGGGGCCAGCTCTCCTATGTCGCCCACCAGCTCGGCGACTTCCGCGGCATCGGAGACCAGGACCGCTTCCCCGCGCAACAGTTCGTGCACCCCGGCCGACAGCCCGCTGGTGACGGGGCCAGGCACCCCTATCGTGAACCGTCCGAGCCGCTGCGCCGCGCGTGCCGTGACCAGCGCGCCGCTGCGATACGCGGCCTCGACGACCACGGTCCCCCGGGTGAGCGCGGCGATGACCCTGTTCCTGAGGATGAATCTGCTCGGAGTGGGGTGATCGCCGGGTGGCAACTCCCCCACCACCAGCCCCTGTTCGGCGATTCTGGTGATCAACTGGGTGTGCCCGCGCGGGTAGGGCCGGTCGACTCCGCAGGCCAGCACGGCGACGGTGGCGCCGCCCGCCCCGAGGGCGCCCCGGTGCGCGGCGCCGTCCACGCCGTACGCGCCCCCCGACACCACCACCCAGCCCCGCTCCGCGAGCCCCGCGCCCAGCGTGGCCGCCATGTGCGCGCCGTACTCGGTGCAGGCCCGCGCTCCGACGACGGCGACGGAACGCAGTGCCCATATCCGCAGGCTCGGCAACCCCCGCACCCAGAGCCCGGTGGGCCGGGCATCGCCCAGATCGTCGAGCTGCACGGGCCACTGCGGCTCACCGGGGCAGATGAATCTCACCCCGGCGTCCTGCGCCTGGGCCAGATCCCGCTCCGGCCGCATCCCGGCGGCCCGCCCCCGGAGCCCCTCCCACCGCCTCACGCTCGCCCCGGGCAACGGCTCCCGATCCTCCACCAGCCGCCGCGCCACCTCAGCCGCCCCGAACTCCCGCAGCCACCGCCCTCCGAGCTCGTCACCGGGTTCGATGACCCGCGCGAGGGCGACGCGGGCCATACGTTCGTCGTAAGTCATGCCGGTGAACCGATCATCATCGGCACCCCTCGGGGGACCCCGGTGCGCAGTTGCAGGGCCAGGGCCACATCCCCGGCGTCAGGCCTGTCGTGTCCCGAGAGGTCGGCCACCGTCCAGGCGACGCGGAGTACCCGGTCCAGGCCGCGCGCGGTCAGCACGCCTCGTTCCAGCCCGCGCTCGGCGTCGTCCATCGCTCCCGGCAGTGCCTGCCAGCGACTGCGCAGTTCGCGTCCCGGCACCTCGCTGTTCGTGTGCCACGGAGTGCCGGCCAACCGCGCTGCGGAACGCTCACGGGCGGCACTCACCCGGTCGGCCACCGTCCGTGTCGACTCGCCGACGGCACCGACCGCAGTCAGTTCGGCCCGGGTGACCGGCTCGACCTCGACCCGCAGATCGATCCTGTCGATGAGCGGCCCGGAGAGCCTGGCCTGATACCGGCGGACGGAAGAGGGCGGGCACTCGCACATGTCGTTCGCCACGCTGAAGCGCCCGCAAGGACACGGGTTGGCCGCGAGGACCATCAGGAACTTCGCCGGAAAACGCACGACACCGGCGCTGCGAGCGATCACGACATGCCCCGCCTCCAAGGGCTGCCGCAGGGCATCGAGCACGAAGCTGCTGAATTCCGGCGCCTCGTCCAGAAAGAGCACACCTCGATGCGACAAGGACACCGCGCCGGGCCGGGCAAGCCCTTTGCCGCCGCCGACGAGCGACTGCATCGTCGCCGAGTGATGGGGCGCGCAGTACGGCGGGATGTCGACCATCGGCTTGCCCGGCGGCAGCAGACCCGCCACGGAGTGGATCGCCGTCACCTCCAGGGATTCCTGCCTGCTGAGGCGCGGCAGCAGCGAAGGCATCCGCTCGGCGAGCATGGTCTTGCCCGCGCCGGGCGGCCCTTGAAGAAAGACGTGGTGCCCTCCGGCGGCGGCGACCTCCATGGCGGTGCGCGCCGACATCTGGCCGACCACGTCGGCGAGGTCGTGCCCCTGGTCGTGTTCCGGCACAGCCATGCCGCACAGGCCGGTCGCCTCTCCCGTGCCCGGCATACGCAGTCCCGCCAGCAGCGGATCCGGCCGCCCCTGCTCGTCCGGATCCTCCTCGGGCACCGGTTCGTCCGTGAGCACGGCGATCAGCTGGCGCAGGCTGCGGACCCCGAGCACCGAGACCCCCGGCACGAGCGAGGCCTCGGCGGCAGCGCACTCCGGCACCACCACCTGCTCATAGCCCGCGTCGGCCGCGGCCAGGACCGCCGGCAGGACACCGCGCACCGGCCGGACCCGTCCGTCGAGCCCCAGCTCGCCGATCATCACGATGTCGGCGAGCACCCGCGGATCGATCCGCTCGGACGCACCGAGCACGGCGCAGGCAACCGCGAGGTCGAACCCGGAGCCGCCCTTGGGGACAGAAGCCGGGCTCAGTCCGACCGTCAGCTTCTTCTGCGGCCACGACGCCCCGGAATTCACCACGGCGGCCCTGACCCGGTCCTTGCTCTCCGTCAGGCTCTTGTCCGGCAGTCCCACCAGGGTGAACGCCGCGACACCGGGTTCCAGGTCCGCCTGGACCTCCACGACGACGCCCTCGACGCCGACCAGGGCCACTGAGCACGTACGGGCGAATCCCATCAGGCCACCCCCCGCGCGTGCTCGACCACGGGCGCGCCGCGGTCGGGGAGGACAACGCCGATCAGGTCGATGCGGACGCCGCCCGGTGGTGCTCCACCGTGTTCCTGGAGCCAGCGTTCGGCCAGGCCGCGCAGGCGTTGTGCCTTGGCCGGCGTGACGGCCGCCATCGGGTGTTCGAAGGCTCCCGTCTTGCGGGTCTTGACCTCGCAGACGACCAGCGCGTCGCCGTCGCGGGCCACGATGTCGATCTCGCCGGCCCTGCCGGAGCGCCAGTTGCGCGCCAGGACCGTCATCCCGGTCTCGGTCAGCCGCCTTGCGGCCAGATCCTCGCCGTACCTGCCGAGTGCACTGCGTTGTGCGTTGCGTGTGTTCATGTCGGCACCACCTCCGGCGCCAACATTGCGGCCATTTCAGCCCGCTATTGGATCTTGGTTGACGAGCGGCCGATTGTGGATAAGTCCGTCACCCACACGAGCGGGCGCCCGCCTCACGAGCGGACGCCCGACCAACAGCCGTCCCGCGTCATCAGCCGCCCGGCAGCTCCAGATCGCTCTTGTTCAGCTCCTCGATATTCACGTCCTTGAACGTGAGCACCCTCACCTGCTTCACAAAGCGAGCGGGCCGATACATGTCCCACACCCAGGCATCCGCCATGGATACCTCGAAAAACACCTCACCCTGGACCGAGTGCACCTGCATCTCGTAGTCATTGGTGAGGTAGAAGCGCCGTTCGGTCTCGATCACATATTTGAACAGACCGACGACATCGCGGTACTCCCGATAGAGCTTCAGCTCCATCTCGGTCTCGTACTTCTCGAGGTCCTCGGCGCTCATGGCATGTTCCCCTTCAGCCGTGCGTCCCCCCATTGTGCGCCAGCCCCGGGAGCCCCTAGACGATTTCGGTGTCGAGGATCTCGGGTGTGGCCGGGGGACCTTCGTCGAGCAGCCTGCGCAGCAGCTCGGCGAGTCTGGTCGGATACACCGTCTCATGTGCCTCGGTCAGTTCCTGGCACGTCCACCAACGAGCTCCGGCGACACTGCGCCGTTCCAGCTCCGTCAGCCCGGCGGCAACCGTCACCGTCTGGGTCGTACGGGCCAGGTAGTACCACTCGTCCTGGTCCCAGCGACGCCCCGCGAACGGGAAGGAGCACATCCGCCGCCACAGCACCGGGCCCAGCTCGACCTCGGTGATACCGGTCTCCTCCGCGAGTTCCCGCAGTGCGGCCTCCTCGCGCGTCTCCTCGCCCTCCAGACCGCCGCCGGGCGTGAACCACCAGTCGTCCGAGGGGTCGTCGGGCTCATGCCCGTGCAGCAGCAGAATCCGTTCGTCGGGGTCGAGCAGCACCACACGGGAGACCTTCCGCAGCCCGCCCCGGTACTCGTCCGGGGCCCCGGTCCCGCCGTCGTGGGGACTCCCGTCGTACGACACCTCAGCCGGCACCGGCGAGCTCCGTCCGGGCCCGGCCGCGCCGACCCGCCCGCTTGGCGATCGGACCGTACGCCGCCCCGCCCATGACGAACACCGCGCCCGCCACCACCGCGCCGACGATCAGGCGCAGCGGCCCCGGCTCGGAGAGGCTGCCCAGCGTCTCGAAGCCGGTCGGTTTCTTGAGCATGCCGTTCATGGGCCAGACGACGGCGTCGACCCGCCCCTCGACGGCGCTGCGCGGCACGGTTCCGCTGGCGGCGTCCGTCAGGTGGGCGGTGGAGTCCAGCGAGCCGGTGCGCTCGTCACCGAGCAGGAACAGGTTGCCGTCCGGAACCGTGACGGTCGGGATGCTCGTGATCTCGGCCGCCGAGCCCTCGGGGAGATACGGTTCCTCGATCTGCTTCCCGTTGACGGTCAGCTTCCCGTCCGTGCAACAGGCGACCTCGTCGCCGCCGACGGCGACCACGCGCTTGACCATCGGTACGTCGCCCCAGCTGGCCTCTTTGAAGACGACGACGTCACCGCGCCGGATCTCGCCGCCGTCGACGCGCTGCGCCAGCACACGATCCCCCGCGTTGATCGTCGGCGTCATCGATCTGGTGGGCACGGTGTACGGCCGGTAGACCACCGCCCCCCAGACGAACCCGCCGAGGAACAGCGCAAGGCCCAGCGCGACGGCGACCCCGGACAGCACTTCTCCGGTCCGGCCGCTCGCCGGGGTGTTGCGTGTGCCGCCGCGCGCGGCCGTATCTGTCGAGCTCTCGCCACCCATGGATCCGCACCCTACCCGGGGGTACGGGCCGAGGTCAGCCCATGGTTCGGATCACGCACACGGGCCTTACCGACTCCTCACCGCACGGCGGAAGGCCCGTACAGCCGAAAAGGCCGGTGCGCTCGGACGAATCCGAACACACCGGCCCCAAAAGGACGCTTCAGAGCGTTACTTGGACGCCTTCCGCCGACGCCGCACCAGCACCAGCGGCACAGCACCTACGAGCGCCGCGGCACCCGGCGAGGTGATGGCGGCCGCCGCCTTGCTGTTGAGGCCCGACTGGTCGAAGGTGTCCGGAACCGGAAGGGTGCCCCAGCGGTTGATGGGCCACGCCTTCACGATGGCGCGCCCGACGACCTCGTCGACCGGGACCATGCCGTGGTTCTTGTCCGTCTGGTTGTAGCGCGAGTCCCGCGAGTTCTGGCGGTGGTCACCCATGACCCAAATTTTGCCCTCGGGAACGGTGACCTTGAACTGACCGCCGTCCTCGTCGACGCTGCACGGGGTGTTCCCCGGGTACACGTACGGCTCGTTCAGCGCCTTGCCGTTGACCGTCAACGGTCCGGTGCCCTTGCACTCGATGGTGTCGCCGCCGACCCCGACGACCCGCTTGATGAGGTCCTTCTCCTCCGCGGACGGCATGAGGCCGATCCAGCTGAGGACCGTCTGCAAGGCGTTCGGGTCGGCCACGGGCTCGCCCGCCAGCCAGTTGTCGGGGTCGTGGAAGACGACGACCTCGCCGCGCTCCGGCTCGGAGCCGAACCATGGGGTCAGCTTGTCCACCAGAACGCGGTCACCCTGCTGGAGGGTGTTCTGCATCGAGTCCGAGGGGATCGAGAACGCCTGTACCAGGAAGGTCTTGATGAGCAGCGCCAGCACCAGGGCGATGCCGATCAGGATCGGCAACTCCTTCCAGAAGGAGCGCTGCTTGGTCGACTTGGCGTCCTGCTCGGCGCTCTCCTGCTCGGCGCTGTCGTCCGCGGACCCGCTCTCGGAGTTTTCGGCGTCTACAGCTGAGGCAGCCGAGTCGTCGGGCCGCTCCGGCCGCCCTTCGGGACCCTCGTGTCCGGACCGTGCGCCGACCGCCACATCCCCCACATCCACTCCTCACTCCGTGCCGCAGCCCGCGTCGGATTCGCCGCAGGCCCACCACTCCCATAACGAGCGGGAGTTCCGCAGGGCTCGGGAGCGGGATCAATCCGTCTGGATCCGCAGGGGCCACCCTATGCGACGCAAGGAGAGCGGAAGTCGACCCACTTGGCGCGTCGGCGACGGACGCGTAGGTACCCGGCTCCTTCAGTCGCGTCCAGTTCCCGATGGGCCAGGCGATGATCATGGCCCGGCCGACGACGGAGTCCTCGGAGACGGTGCCTTTGTACTTGTCGGAGCGGTGGTAACGGGAGTCCGCGGAGTTGGACCGGTGGTCGCCCATGACCCACAGCCGCCCCTCGGGCACCTTCACCTCGAACGCGAAGTCGGAGGGCTTGTCGCCGGCGAGGATGTACGGCTCACTCAGCGGCGTTCCGTTGACGGTCATCCGCCCTTGTGCGTCACAGCACTTGACCGTGTCGCCGCCGACCCCGACGACCCGCTTGATGAGGTCCTTCTCGTTGTCCGACGGCAGCAGGCCGATGAAGGTGAGCCCTTGCTTGACCTGCTTGACGACGATGGGGTCGTCCGCCTTCTTGGTCTCCTCCGCCGTGAGCCAGCCACCCGGGTCCTGGAAGACGACAACATCGCCTCGCTGGGGCTTGGAGCCGAACCACGGAGTGAACTTGTCGACCAGGACACGGTCGCCGATCTGGATCGTGTTCTCCATGGAGCCCGACGGGATCACGAAGGCCTGGACGAGGAAGGTCTTCAGGACCAGGGCTATGAGCACCGCGACGCCGACGAGGAGAGGTATCTCCTTGACCGTCGAACGCCGCCTGCGCCGCTTGATCTTGCGCGCGAGCTTGCGCCGCTCCACGCGGCTGGGGCGGCCCGCGCTGCCGGAGGCGCGCCGGGTTCCGGTGGGCAGCAGGTTGTCGGCGGGATGGCTGGAAACTCCGCGCGGTCGGCCGCGGTTACCCATGGGCACCGTCCGCGGCGGGCACGCGCGCGTAGGCACCGGGGCGCGTCAGCCGGGTCCAGTGGTCCGAGGGCCAGGCGATCCAGTCGGCTCTGCCGATGACTTCGCCGACGGGGATCATGCCGCCTCCGGGGGATCCCAGGTGGTCGCGGGAATCACTGGAGTCGCCACGGTGGTCGCCCAGCAGGAAGAGGGTGCCGTCGGGCACGACGACGTCGAATGGCACGTCGGACGGGCTGTCCCCCGGGTACAGAAACGTCGACTCGTCGACCGACCGGCCGTTCACCTCGAGCCTCCCCTCCTTGTCGCAGCAGACCACGTGGTCTCCCCCCACACCGACAACGCGCTTGATGTAGTCGGCGTTTCCGAAATACCCAGTGCCGTCGAAGACAACAACGTCGCCCCGCTGCGGCTCAGCACCGAAACGGTACGCCAACTTATTTACGAGAACGCGGTCCCCGATCCTCAATCCCTGCTCCATGGAACCGCTGGGAATCTGGAACGGCTGCATCACGAAGCTGCTGAAAAGGAGCAGAAAGAGCAGGCAGACGAGCGCGGTGAGGGTGAACCGCCCGCCGGGGAGCCAGTCTGCGGCGCGGGCCACCAACGCGAAACGCGACCGTCCCTCCCGTCCCTGCGTGTCCGAGATCTCCTCGGACTCACAAGGGCGGGAGGAGCGGTCGCGCTCCGTGTGCTGTGCTTCGGTGTTCATCGGAGCCAGATGCTATCCGGCTCCGATATGAGCACCTCCGCGAGCTCAGTTGTCGCGCTTCTCCTTGATCTTCGCGGCCTTGCCGCGCAGGTCGCGCAGGTAGTACAGCTTGGCGCGACGCACGTCACCACGGGTGACGAGCTCGATCTTCTCGACGATCGGAGTGTGCACCGGGAAGGTGCGCTCGACGCCCACGGAGAAGGAGACCTTGCGGACCGTGAAGGTCTCGCGGACGCCCGAGCCCTGACGGCGGATGACTACGCCCTTGAACTGCTGCACACGGGAGCGGTTGCCCTCGATGACGCGGACGTGGACGTTGACGGTGTCACCCGGGCGGAAGGCCGGGACGTCGGTGCGCAGCGAGGCGCTGTCGACGGAGTCGAGCAGGTGGGTCATTTCGTCTGCTTTCTTCGCTGATGCCACAGGTCATCAACGGAAGTCGTTTCCAAAAGAGGTGCTGTCTTCGTCGGGGCGGGCGTCGTGTCCCCCTGTGGCAGGGGCGCACGCCGGACGACGCACAACAGCCCCCTATTGTTCCACGGCTTCCGGGCTGCGCCCAAATCGGCCGTCGGGCCCCGGCGCCCAGCCCAGGATCGAGAGCATTTCGCGGTCCTTCTTGTCGAAGGCCGAGGGGTCGCAGCGCTCGATGAGGTCGGGCCGGTTCATCGTCGTACGCCGCAGCGCCTCGTCCCGGCGCCAGCGGGCGATCTTCCCGTGGTGGCCGCTGACCAGCACCTCGGGGATGTCACGGCCACGCCACTGAGGGGGCTTGGTGTAAATCGGCCCCTCCAGGAGGTTGGCCATGGCCCCGGGGGCGAAGGAGTCGTCCCGGTGCGACTCCGCGTTGCCGAGGACACCCGGCAGCAGCCGCGCCACGGCCTCCGTGATGACGAGCACGGCCGCCTCACCGCCGGCCAGTACGTAGTCGCCGATGGACACCTCGTAGACGGGCATCCGGGTCGCGTACTCGTCGATCACGCGGCGGTCGATGCCCTCGTAGCGGGCGGGCGTGAAGACCAGCCAGGGGCGCTCCGAGAGCTCGACGGCGAGTTCCTGGGTGAAGGGCCGTCCGCTGGGGGTGGGGACGACGAGGACGGGCCCGTGCGAGCCCGTCTCGTAGCCGTCCGTGAGCACCGAGTCGAGGGCGTCACCCCACGGATCGGTCTTCATGACCATGCCGGGGCCGCCGCCGTACGGGGTGTCGTCGACCGTGTTGTGGCGGTCGTACGCCCAGTCCCGCAAATCATGCACGTGCACATTCAGTTGTCCACGCGCGCGTGCCTTGCCGACCAGCGAGACGTTCAGCGGTTCCAGGTACTCGGGGAAGATCGTGACGATGTCGAGCCTCATTCGCTCTCGTCCCTCGACGACGCGATCTCGGCCTGGTCGTCGATGAGCCCCGGCGGCGGGTCGATGACCGCCCGCTGCTCCTCCAGGTCGATCTCGGTGACGATCTCCTCGACGAACGGGATCAGCACCTCCGTCCCGTCCGGCCGCTCGACCACGAAGAGGTCCTGCGACGGCAGGTGGGCGATCTCGGTGATCCGCCCGACCTCGGCGCCGTCGACCGTGACGACGTCCAGGTCCATCAGCTGGTGGTCGTAGTACTCCTCCGGGTCCTCGGGCTTGTCGTCCGGGTCGACCTCGGCGATGAGCAGGGTGTTGCGCAGCGCCTCGGCGGCGGTCCGGTCGCGGACGCCCTCGAAGCGCAGCAGGAGCCTGCCACTGTGGACGTGGCCCGTCTCGATCGTCAGCGGTCCGGCGGAGGCCGGGTCGGTGAGCAGGACGGCGCCGGGCCCGAGCCTGAGTTCCGGCTCGTCCGTACGTACCTCGACGGTGACCTCGCCCTTGATGCCATGGGCGCGGCCGACGCGAGCGACTACCAGCTGCACTGTGCTTGATCTCCTGTCGGTACGACTACGGGCCGGGGACGGCCCGATAGGCCCTCCCCGGCCCGAGCCGGTGCTGCGTGTACGTCAGCGGACGTGGTCCACGTCGACGAGGTCGACGCGGACACCGCGACCGCCGATAGCACCCACGACGGTGCGCAGAGCGCGTGCGGTGCGGCCATTGCGGCCGATCACCTTACCGAGGTCGTCGGGGTGAACCCGGACCTCGAGAACGCGCCCGCGGCGCAGGTCGCGCGAGGCGACCTGCACATCGTCGGGGTTGTCGACAATGCCCTTCACGAGGTGCTCGAGAGCCTCCTCGAGCATGCTCAGGCCTCGGTCGACGCGGACTCGGCGGCGGCCTCGTCCTTCTTCTCAGCCTTCTTCTTCTGGGTGATGGCCTCACCCTTGCCCGTGTCGTCGCCACCGAGGGCTTCGAACAGCGGGCGCGCGGCCTTCGGCTCGGCCACGAGCAGCGGAGCCGGGGCGGGCAGACCCTTGAACTTCTGCCAGTCGCCGGTCAGCTTGAGGATGGCGAGAACCGGCTCGGTCGGCTGCGCGCCGACACCCAGCCAGTACTGCGCACGCTCGGTGTCGACCTCGATGCGCGAGGGGTTCTGCACTGGGTGGTACAGGCCGATCTCCTCGATGGCCCGGCCATCACGGCGGGTACGGGAGTCGGCGACGACGATGCGGTAGTGAGGCGAACGGATCTTGCCCAGACGCTTCAGCTTGATCTTGACTGCCACGGAAGTGGTGTCTCCTGGTCTTGACGTGGTTGGGCACGGCGAGATGGCCGCGTGGGGTTGCGGTACCCGAGTGCCCGATGGACGCGTCAGCCGGAGGAGAGAGGGGTCCTATGCGACTGTCGAGTACAGCTAGCCATTCTGCCACACCCTGACGGCGGACCGGACCCCGGTCGCGCCCTTACCTGGGCACGACGGCTCCCGGCGCCGGGACTGGCCGGACGTCGACCGTGTGTTCCGGCACCCACGAGGTGCCGCCGCTCACCGCCGAAGCCGACCGGGCCAACCGCACGACCCGACGCCTAAGGGATACCGCCTCAGCCCGCTGCCGCGCCGACCACCTCAGGAATCCGGAAGGGTTTGCCGCACCCCCCGCACACGATCGGCGCCTGCGCCAGCACGGACGGGACGACCCGTACGTTGCGGCCGCAGTCGCACACCGCCTTCACGCGCACGCCTCCTCCGGAGGAGCCGTGCCTGGCGGCCGGCCCCCGGAAGCTGCGAGTCGTGTCCGCGGCGGTCGCGACGGTGTGTGCCTTGAGGGCGCGCTGCAACCGCTCCATGGTCGGTCGGTAACGCCGCTTCGCCTCGAGGTTGAGCGTGACCAGTGAGAAGCCGCTACTGGGATGCGGCTCCTCGGGGTGGTCCAGGCCCAACTCCTCGGCGATCGCGAGGAATCTGCGGTTGTGGTACCGGCCGGCGCGCGAGGTGTCGCGGACTCCGCGGGCGGCGGCGATGCCGTGGACTGCCTCATGAAGCAGTCGCTCGAAAGAGAGCTCGTGTCCGCAGGCGGACGACGACTCTCCGATCAGGGACTCTGGCGCGGCAAGATCCGGCAGTTCGGGGTGGTGCCGCTGAATATCGGCCCACGCCCCTGCCAGCTCTGCGGCGAGAACAGGTGGTGTCGTGCTCACGTAATGACAACGAGCCGGGGTGCCTCTGTGTTCCTATTCCGGGGCATCCCAAATAATTTGCACGTACCCGTCAGTTGCCGCTGATGCGTCCGGACGAGGGCGGGTGCGCTGATCTGCGGAGAAGCCTCACAGTTCATACCTAGCCGGTACGTAGAGACCCGTACGCCCCGCCGCTAGACGAGGTCCGCGTGCCGGGGCACCTGTGGTCATCAGATGCGCAAGAGGCGTTTCAGCCGCCCTTGGGGCAAACCTAGTACGCGCGCGCCACGACAGCGACGTTACCGGGTGAATCGTCGGCCTCGGGCACCGACCCGTCCTCGGCGATCAGACACCGTACGGTCACCGAGTGCTCGGCCAGTCTGGCCTCGCCCTCTTCGCCGAGGTCGGCCCACGGGATGCGCGCCCAGCCGCCGGCCACGGCGGCCTCGACGGCCTCCTCGATCGTCGACACCTCCGCCGTCCGGGACTCACGCCGCGCCCGCGACTGCTCGAGAAGCAGCGCCTGGTCCTCTTCGAGGACGGTGGGCAACAGGGCGACGAGGCCCTCGATCGCCACCGGCTCCTTGCCGCCGCGGATACGGCGGACCAGCATCGCGGTGCCGTTCTCCAGGTCACGGGGTCCGACCTCGATACGTACGGGTACACCCTTGAGTTCCCAGTCGACGGCGCGGCGCCCGAAAGGCGTGTCCGTACGGTCGTCCACGTGCACCCGCACACCCGCCGCCTTCAACTGCTCGCCGATCTCGCGGACCTTGGCCAGAACCGCATCGTCGCCCTTGATGGCCAGTACAACGGCCTGAACAGCCGCAAGGCGCGGCGGCACCCGCAACCCACTGTCATCACCGTGCGACATGATCAGGCCACCCACCATGCGGGTCGAGGACCCCCAGGAGGTCTGCCAGACGAGCTCCTGCTTGCCCTCCTTGGACAGGTACTGGGTATGGAAAGCCTTCGCGAAGTTCTGCCCGAGCTCGTGACTGGTGCCCATCTGAAGGGCCTTGCCGTCACCCATCATGGCTTCGAGCGTCAGGGTGTTGATGGCTCCCGCGAACCGCTCACTCGCCGTCTTGCGGCCGAGTACGACGTCGATCCCGAGGACGTCGACCATGAAGTCGGCGTACACCTTCTCGTGGATGTACGCCGCGTACTCCCGGGCTTCCTCGTACGTGGCGTGAGCCGTGTGCCCTTCCTGCCACAGGAACTCGGTCGTACGGAGGAACACACGCGGACGCATCTCCCAACGGACCACGTTCGCCCACTGGTTGATCAGCAGCGGCAGATCGCGGTAGCTCTGCACCCACTTGGAGAAGTAGTCGTTGATGATCGTCTCCGACGTGGGACGGACGACGATCGGCTCCTCGAGCTCCTTGCCGCCGCCGTGCGTGACGACCGCCAGCTCCGGGGCGAAACCCTCGACGTGCTCGGCCTCCCTCGTCAGGTACGACTGCGGGATGAAGAGCGGGAAGTACGCGTTCTGGGCACCCGCTTCCTTGATGCGGGCGTCCATCTCCTGCTGCATCCGCTCCCACAGCCCGTACCCGTACGGCCGGATGACCATGGTGCCGCGCACCGGACCGTTGTCGGCCAGCTCGGCCTTGTTGATGAGGTCCTGGTACCAGCGCGGGAAATCGTCCGCCTGGGGCGTGAGAACAGGTGCCTTAGCCATGGCGCGATGGTACGGGCACACGTTGCCGGGATGTGAATTCTTACCGAGCGCACAACCGGAGCACAAACCGGGCGCCGAAACCCCTGGACGGCACGTCGAGCGCGGAGTTTCCTGGCATACGGGGGGAGTGCGGGGCGCACTGCTACGGGGGCCAGGGGAAACGGGGAACAGCGGCAACTCACGGCGGATTGGGGCGCTTTCGATGACACCTACGCTCGTGCGGCAGCACCTACCTCACGCGGGGCCGGCGCCCCGGGTGGACCCGTGTGCACGCGCGCGTGACTGGGCCGAGATCCAGGAGCGGATGCTGGTGCCGCTCCACGAGGCCCTCTACGAGCGACTCGAAGTGGGCACCGGAACGCGGCTGCTCGGCCTCGGCTGCGGTTCCGGGCTCGCCCTCCTGATGGCGGCCTCCCGGGGCGCCGCCGTCACCGGTGTCGACTCCAGGTCGCCCGAACGAGTGACTCTCGCACGGGAGCGGTTGCTGCCGCAGACGTGGGGCACGCGCGCGCGTGCCGACACCCGTCTCGTCGACGGCACCCCCGAAGACGTGGCCGACGCGGGAGCGCCCGCGTTCAACCTGGTCACCGCGTTCGAACCCATCGGGTGTGTGGCCGGGGACTCCGAAGGGCTCGTGGAACTGCTGGAGTCGGCGACACCGCTCGCCGAGCGAGGGGCTCCCGTGGTGCTCGCCGGGTGGGGGCCGCCGGAACGCTGCGCCACGTCGTCCGTGCTGCGGGTCGCCGCCAAGTTGGCCGACCCCCTGCGGAGGGTGGGCAGTTGGCGGGCCGCCCGTCGTGACGACCTCGAGGAGGTCGCCCAGCGGGCCGGGCTCAAGCCCGACGGGTCCGGGCGGGTCGCCTGTCCGTTCGGGTATGCCGATGTGGACAGTGCGGTGCGGGGGTTGTTGTCGACGGGGCTGTTCGACGCGGCGGTCGGGGCCACGGACGAGGTCCAGGTCGACAAGGAGCTCCGGGAGGCGCTCCATCCTCATCAGCGGCGGGACGGGACCGTGTGGATGGCGAATGTCTTCCGGTATCTGATCGCTCGTACGGGGTGAGGTCTCAGGCGGGTTTCGCCCCCTCCGCCCCTTCCCGTCCCGTTCCTGGGGGCTGCGCCCCCAGACCCCCCTGTCGCGCTGCGCGCTCGTCCTCAAACGCCGGACGGGCTGAAAGATCTCCCCCGGCCGGGGACAACATGCTCTACCCCTCCTTCCTCAAGCGCGTGACCCCCGCGATCCGGTACGCGTCCGCCTCCTCCAGTGTCTCGCTCGCCAGGAGCGCTTCCGCGAGGGCGTTCAACTGGCCTCGGTGGTCGCGGAGTTTCTGGCATGCCTCCTCGTAGCACTCGTCGACGATGCGGCGCATCTCGTGGTCGATCGCGTCGAGGGTCGCCGGGGCGGCCGAGAGGCCGTAAGCCTGCTGGGCGTCGTTCGGGAGGGCGGAGAGGCGGCCGACGCGGTCGCTCATGCCCCAGCGGGCGACCATGCCGCGCGCGAGGTTCGTGACCTGTTCCAGGTCGTTCTCCGAACCCGTCGTGACGACTCCGTAGACGACGTGTTCGGCGGCCATGCCTCCCAGAGCACCGATGATGCGACCGCGCAGGTACTCCTCCGTGTACGCGTACCGGTCCGCGTCCGGAGTGGACAGTGTGACGCCGAGCGCGCGCCCGCGCGGGACGATGGTGATCTTGCGGACGGGGTCGGCGCCGGGCTGGAGCATGCCGAGGAGGGCGTGGCCGCTCTCGTGGTAGGCGGTGCGGCGGCGTTCCTCATCGGGCATCACCAGGGGGCGTTCGGCGCCCAGTTGCACCTTTTCTAGCGCTTCGGAGAGGTCCGTCTGTGTGACCTGGTCCTGCTTGCGCTTGACCGCGAGGAGAGCCGCCTCGTTGGCGAGGTTGGCCAGATCGGCACCGGTCATACCCGGGGTCGTACGGGCCACCTGGGTCAGATCCACGTCCGGGGCCAGCGGAATCCCGCGGGTGTGGATCTCCAGGATCGCCGCGCGGCCGCCACGGTCGGGCGGCGAGACAGTGACGACGCGGTCGAAGCGGCCCGGGCGGGTGAGCGCCGGGTCCAGGATGTCCGCGCGGTTCGTCGCGGCGATGACGATCACGCCCTCGGAGCCGGAGAAGCCGTCCATCTCGGTGAGGATCTGGTTCAGGGTCTGCTCGCGCTCGTCATGGCCGCCCATTCCGGAACCGCCGGCCCGCGCCCGCCCGATCGTGTCGATCTCGTCGATGAAGATGATGGAAGGGGCCACTTTGCGGGCCTCGGCGAACAGTTCGCGGACCCGGGACGCGCCCACGCCGACGATCATCTCGATGAACTCCGACGCCGAGGCCGAGAAGAACGGCACGCCCGCCTCCCCCGCGACCGCCCGCGCGAGCAGCGTCTTGCCAGTACCGGGAGGGCCGGCCAGCAGCACGCCCCGGGGCATCTTGGCGCCCATCTTCCGGTACTCGTCGGGGTTCTTGAGGAAGTCCACGACGTCGTTGAGTTCGCCCTCGACCTCGTCGATCCCGGCCACGTCCGCGAACGTCGTGCGCGTGGCGCCCGGCTGCAGCTCGACCGGTTTCGGCGGCGCCTTGCGGCCCAGCATGCCGCCCGCACCACCCATGCCCGCGCTCATCCGCCGCGCGATGAAGATCCACAGGACGACGAGCAGCAGCATCGGTGCCAGCGAGATCAACAGGTTGAAGAGGAAGCTGCGCTGCTGGACGACCGGCTCGGCGGTCACCGTGACGTTGTGCTTGTCCAGGTTCTCCCAGAGCTGGTCGTCCGCGAAGGACGGCCGCTGGGTCTTGAACTTGGTGTACTTCCCGTCGCCCTCCGGGTTGTCCTGGGCGTTCTTGAGCTGGCCCTGGATCGCGTCGCCCTTGGAGTAGATCTTGGTGACGTTGCCGTCGTCGACCTGCTTGCTGAACTCCGTGTAGGAGATCGTCGGCTCGTCGCCCTCGTTGAAGAAGGACAGCACCAGGTTGGCAATCAGGTACACCACCAGGGCGGTGAGGATCAGACCACCCCAGCCGCCCGGCATCTTCCTCTTGCCGGAAGGCGGCGTCGGCTCGGGCGGAGTGCCCTCGGTACGCCACGGCTGGTCAGGGGCCTTGCGCGGCGGCACAGGGTTGCTCATATCCGGACGTTACGACAGGAAAACGGCGCCAGCACCCGCAGGGAACGCACTGAGGGCGCCCCCCGAACACGAGGGGCGCCCTCAACGTCGTACGAGATCAGAACCCCGTACGCGAAGCACCGTACGAACAGACAGTCCCGCACGCGACGAATCGTCAGCCCATGAACTTCTTGAACTCGTCCGGCAGCTCGAAGTCCTTGGCGCCCTGCTGGGGCAGTCCGAAGGCGCCGCCCGGCTGGGGGCCCGCCTCGCGGCGCGCCTGGGCCTCGGCCTCCTCCTGCTTGCGCTTCATCGGGTTGCCGGAGCGCTGCTTGCCCTTGGCCTGCTTCTGCTTCTTCTTGGTGCGGCCGGGGCCGCCACCCATGCCCGGCATCCCGGGCATCCCCGGCATTCCGCCGCCCTGGGCCATGCGGGACATCATCTTGCGGGCCTCGAAGAAGCGCTCGACCAGGCCCTTGACCGCGCTGACATCGACGCCGGAGCCCTTCGCGATACGGGCACGGCGCGAGCCGTTGATGATCGTCGGTTCCTGGCGCTCGCCCGGGGTCATCGACTTGATGATCGCGGCCGTGCGGTCGACGTCACGCTCGTCGAGGTTGGCGATCTGGTCCTTGATCTGGCCCATGCCCGGGAGCATGCCGAGCAGCTTGCTGATGCTGCCCATCTTCCGGACCTGTTCCATCTGGGCCAGGAAGTCGTCGAGCGTGAAGTCCTGGCCCTTCTTGGACGCCAGCTTGGAGGCCATCTCCTGGGCCTCTTCTTGGCTGAACGTCTTCTCCGCCTGCTCGATCAGGGTGAGCAGGTCACCCATGTCGAGGATGCGGGAGGCCATCCGGTCCGGGTGGAACGCGTCGAAGTCGTCGAGCTTCTCGCCGTTCGACGCGAACATGATCGGCTTGCCGGTGACCGAGGCGATGGAGAGGGCCGCGCCGCCTCGGGCGTCGCCGTCCAGCTTCGAGAGCACCACACCGTCGAAGCCGACACCGTCGCGGAAGGACTCCGCGGTGTTGACCGCATCCTGGCCGATCATCGCGTCGACGACGAAGAGGATCTCGTCCGGGCTGACCGCATCCCTGATGTCCGCGGCCTGCTGCATCAGCTCCTGGTCGATACCCAGGCGGCCGGCGGTGTCCACGATCACGATGTCGTGGACCTTGTTCTTGGCGAACTCGATGGAGTCCTTGGCGACCTTGACCGGGTCACCGACGCCGTTGCCCGGCTCGGGCGCGTAGACGGCGACGCCCGCGCGCTCGGCGACGACGCTGAGCTGGGTCACGGCGTTCGGGCGCTGGAGGTCGGCGGCGACGAGGAGCGGGGAGTGGCCCTGGTCCTTCAGCCACTTGCCGAGCTTTCCGGCGAGCGTGGTCTTACCGGCACCCTGCAGACCGGCGAGCATGATCACGGTGGGCGGGTTCTTGGCGAACCGGAGACGACGGGTCTCGCCACCCAGGATGGTCACCAGCTCGCTGTTGACGATCTTGAGGATCTGCTGGGCGGGGTTCAGCGCCTTGGAGACTTCGCTCCCGAGCGCCCTCTCCTTCACGTTCTTGATGAAGGTCCGCACAACCGGCAGAGCCACGTCCGCCTCAAGGAGCGCGATGCGGATCTCGCGGGCCGTGGCGTCGATGTCCGCCTCGCTCAGACGCCCCTTGCCCCGCAGGGACTTGAAGGTGGCTGACAGGCGGTCGGAGAGAGTATCGAACACAGCGGCGTCGGTCCTCGGAGTCGGGGGCAGTCTGGGTTGCCCTCCAGGGTATCCGCCCGTGAGATGCAAACGGGCCCCTGCCCGGCGAAAGACCCGAGCAGAGGCCTCAAATCCCCGCGTGCGCGGGGAGCACGTATCGCCACCCCGGATCGTCACGAGATCCTCCGGGTCATCCCCGCGTCAGCGAGGAGCACGCCAGGAAAACGCACGAGCCGACCAGCAGGTCACGCCCTCACCCCCGCAACATCTCCTCCAGCCCCCGCGCCACCGAAGCCGCCTCCTCCCCCGGCAGCGGTGAGCCCTTCGCCCCCGTCACGTAGAACGCGTCCACCGCATTGGAACCCAGCGTGGACACATGCATGCTCCGCACCCGTACGTTCGCCTCCTCGAAGGCACGTCCGATGCGGTGCAGCAGGCCGGGGGCGTCATGGGCGCGGACCTCGATGACCGTGGCGTGACGTGATGCCGCCGGGGCGACCGTCACACGGGCCGGCGGCGCGATCGTGCCCCGGCGCCGGGGGTAGGCGGCGTCCCGCTCGGCGAGACGGCCGGCGATGTCGAGGGAGCCGTCCAGGGCGCGTACGAGGTCGGCACGGAGGCGGGCGGCCTGTGGCAGGGAGCCGTACTCGGCGGCGACCCGCCAGTCGAGCAGCAGGACCGAGCCCTCGACGCCGTCGGGCAGGTCCAGGGCGCGCAGCCCGGCCGTGCGGACGGTCAGCCGGTGCATGGCGAGGACGCCCGCGACGGCGGGGAGGACGCCGGGCTGGTCGGGTACGGCGATGAGGAGCTCCACGCCCAGCGGCTCCGGATCCTCCGGCACGGAGGCGGAGGCGGAGGCGGTCTCGGAGTCGACGGGCTCGGTCTGCGCGCGCAGCGAAAGGACGGGGCCACCCGTCCGGAAGGACTCGATCGCGAGCCGTTCCTGTTCGGCCGTGGGCGCCACGGCGTCGGGCTCCTCGGGGGCGTCCCCGGCGAGCACGGCCGAGACCCGTTTGACCAGGTCGGTGACGAGGGAGCCGCGCCACGAGGACCAGGCGGCGGGCCCGGTGGCCAGCGCGTCCGCCTCGGTGAGCGCGTGCAGCAGTTCGAGGGTGCCCTGCGAGCCGACCGCCTCGGCGACGGAGCGGACGGTGGCCGGGTCCTCCAGGTCGCGCCGGGTCGCGGTGTCGATGAGCAGCAGATGGTGGCGTACGAGGGTGGCGAGCACCGCCACGTCCGTGCGGTCGAAGCCGATCCGGGCGGCGACGTCCCGCGCGATGATCTCGCCCGCGACGGAGTGGTCGCCGGGCCAGCCCTTGCCGATGTCGTGCAGCAGGGAGGCGACGAGGAGCAGGTCGGGGCGGCCCACGCGGCGGGCCAGTTCGGAGGCGCGGACGGCCGTCTCGATGAGGTGGCGGTCGACGGTCCAGATGTGTACGGCGTTGCGCTGCGGCCGGCAGCGTACGCGCTCCCAGTCGGGCAGCAGTCTGGTGATCAGGCCCTCCGCTTCGAGCGCTTCCCAGACCTCGATGGTCGGGCGGCCGGAGCCGAGGAGCGTGACGAGCTGTTCGCGCGCCTCGGCGGGCCAGGGCGTGGGCAGGGGGCGCGCCGCGGCTGCCATGCGCCGTACGGCGTGCAGGGAGAGCGGAAGTCCCGACTGTGCCGCCGCGGCCGCCGCGCGCAACGGGAGTACGGGGTCGCGCTCGGGGCGCGCGGCGCGGGCGAGCACCACCTCGCCGTCCTGCTCGACGACGCCCTCGGCGAGCGGTGAGCGCTCCGCGGCGGGCTTGGCGCCGCCGCCGAGCATGGCGCGCAGGCGCGGGCGTACGGCGCGCGACCGCAGCACGCGCCCCACCTCGCGCCATGTCACGTCGCTCGCATACGAGACGACGCGGGCCGCCTCGTACACCTGGCGCAGCAGTGTGTCGGCGTCGAGGAGGCCGAGTTCCGCGGCGACCTGGTCCTGTTCCTGGAGTGCGAGGCGGTCGGTGGCGCGTCCGGTGGTGAGGTGGAGTGCGTCGCGGACGTCCAGGAGGCGCCTTCGCGCGTCGGTGAGGCCCTCGCGGGGCGCGTCCGCGAGCCAGGAGGCGGCTACGGCGCGCAGGGCGGTGGCGTCGCGCAACCCGCCGCGCGCCTCCTTGAGGTCCGGTTCGAGGAGGTACTGGAGCTCGCCCTGGCGCTCGGCCCGTTCGGCGCACAGTTCCTGGAGTTCGGGGAGGCGTTTCGGCGCCTGGTTGCGCCAGTCGGCGAGGACGGCCGTACGCAGTCCGGCGGTGAGGCCGAGGTCGCCGGCGATGTGCCGGGCGTCCAGCAGACCGAGCTGGACCTTGAGGTCCTCGCTCGAGGTCTTGCGGGCCTCGGCCGGCGTACGGACGGAGTGGTCGAGGGCAAGGCCGAGGTCCCAGACGGGGTACCAGATGCGGTCGGCCAGCGCGGCGACGGCGCCGGAGTCGCTGCCGTCGTGCAGGAGGAGCAGGTCGAGGTCGCTGCGCGGGGAGAGTTCGCCGCGTCCGTAGCCGCCGACGGCGACGAGGGAGACGCCGCGCAGCGCCTCGGAGCCGGCGTCGAAGAGGCCGGTGAGCCAGTCGTCGGTGAGTTCGGCGAGGGCGGTACGGCGCGGCGGCCCGGACTGCGCCTCTCCTTGGAGAAGGCGCAGCCGGGCCGCCGCATAGCCGCTGGGTCCCGAGTCCTCTGCTTCCGTACGCATGTCCGTACTCGTCACCCAGCGACTCCTGTCTTTCTTCTTCTTTTAGAGCGCGTCCGGGCCGCGCTCGCCGGTCCGGACCCGGACGGCGGTCTCGACCGGGATCGACCAGACCTTGCCGTCACCGATCTTGCCGGTGCGGGCCGCCTTGACGATGACGTCGATCAGGCCTTCGGCGTCGTCGTCCTCGGCCAGTACCTCGATGCGGATCTTGGGCACCAGGTCGACCGTGTACTCGGCACCACGGTAGACCTCGGTGTGTCCACGCTGCCGACCGTAGCCGCTGGCCTCGGTGACCGTCAGTCCGTGTACCCCGAAGGCCTGCAGGGCCTCCTTGATCTCGTCGAGCCGGTGAGGCTTCACGACGGCGGTGATGAGCTTCATGCGTCCACCTTCTTGGCTGTGCCCTCAGCGGGGGTCGGCGAGGAAGTGAAGCCGGCGCCACCGCCGGTGCCGCTGAAGTCGTATGCGGTCTCGGCGTGCTCGGCCTGGTCGATGCCCGCGACCTCCTCGTCCTCGCTGACCCGCATCCCGATCGTCTTGTCGATCAGGAAGGCGAGGATCGCGGAGGCGACGAGGGAGTAGCCGAGGACTGCGAAGACACCGGCGCACTGCTTCCAGAACTGGTCGAGGCCGCCGCCGTAGAAGAGGCCCTCGACGTCGGACTGGCCCTTGCCGGAGGCGAAGAAGCCGATGAGCAGGGAGCCGACGACACCGCCGACGAGGTGGACACCGACGACGTCGAGCGAGTCGTCGTAGCCGAACTTGTACTTCAGGCCGACGGCCATGGCGCACAGCACACCGGCGATGACGCCGACGGCGATCGCGCCGAGCGGGGAGACCGCACCGCCGGACGGGGTGATCGCGACCAGACCGGCGACCGCGCCGGAGGCGGCGCCGAGGGTGGTGAACGCGCCGTGGCGGATCTTCTCGTAGGCGAGCCAGGCGAGCATCGCAGCGGCGGTGGCGATCTGCGTGTTGAGGAACATCAGCGCGCCGACACCGTCGTCGTTGCCGAGCCACGAACCTGCGTTGAATCCGAACCAGCCGAACCAGAGGAGACCGGCGCCGAGCATGACCAGCGGGAGGCTGTGCGGGCGCATCGGGTCCTTCTTGAAGCCCACGCGCTTACCGATGACGAGAATCACGCCGAGCGCCGCGGCACCGGCGTTGATGTGGACCGCCGTACCACCGGCGAAGTCGATCACACCGAGGTCGAACGCCCAGCCGCCGGTGCCCCACACCCAGTGCGCGACCGGGAAGTACACGACCGTGACCCACAGGGCGATGAAGAGGGACCAGGCGGTGAACTTCACGCGGTCCGCGAGCGCGCCGCTGATCAGGGCGGGCGTGATGATGGCGAACATCAGCTGGAAGGCGGCGAACACCGTGATCGGGATGGTGTAGCCGTCCCACAGGTCCGTGATGCCGACGCCGCCGAATCCGACGTAGTCGGAGGTCCAGCCGATGAGCGAGCCCTTGTCGGTGCCGAAGGCGAGGGAGAAGCCGTACACCACCCACAGGATGGTGACTATGCCCATGCTGATGAAGCTCATCATCAGCATGTTCAAGGTGCTCTTGACGCGGACCATGCCTCCGTAGAAGAAGGCCAGGCCGGGCGTCATGATCAGCACCAGGGCGGAACAGATGAGCATGAACCCTGTGTTGGCAGCAGACAGCGTGGGTGCATCTGCGGCAAGGGTGATGGCTGGTGCCATCGGCGTCTCCTCGTCGATTGGTACGGCCCCGTGCGGGCGAAGCCTGAAGTGGGCGTGAGGGGTGGGCCGGTTATGCGCCATGAGATTGGCGCAGCGCGGTTTCGGTCGGCACCCCTCGATGTTTCGCCGCAGTGACGAAGGCGCCTTGTGTGTTACGCGTCGATGAACTGCCTGAGACCGGGCCGAGCGATCGTTATCGTGGCGCAACCTTCTCCGAAGGGAGAAAGGCCGGCCGCGGTCGGCCGTCCGATGACCTGGCATGGGGGAGCCGAGTCGGGCAGTTCGGGACGGCCGGCCGCGGCCGGGGTACTGGGGCGTAGGCCGCTCACGCGGCCCGGGTCAGACCGCCTCGGCGGTCTCGGGCAGGTCGACGGCGAGCTGGTCGGTGAGGTCGACGACCTCGGCAAGGTCCCCGAAGTCGCGGGCCGCAGTGTCGACCGTCTTTCGGATACGAGTGTTCACGCGCTCCGAGCGCACTTTCTTCGCGTACGACATTGCTTCCTTGGCTCGGACCGCACTCTTCTCGGGCTCCCGCTGGAGGAGGTGCACGGTGGCCATGCCGATGAGGTTCAGTGCGTACGAACGCTGGTGTTCGGGGTCCTTGGCGAAGAGGTCGACGGCCTGCTGCATCAGGGGCTCCGCCATGGAGGCGTAGGTGGGGCTGCGGCCCGCGACATAGGCGAGGTCGCGGTAGGAGTGGGAGTTCTCGCCGTACAGCTCGGCCTTGGAGAAGAAGCGGATCCAGTCGGGGTCCGGGTCGTCCCATTCGTGGACGTCGGAGAAGGTGTCCTCGGCCATCCGGACGGCGCGCTTGCACTTTCCGGGCTGGCCCATGTTGGCGTACGCGCGGGCCTCCATCGCATACAGCATGGACTGGGTGCGGGGGCTCGCGCAGTCACGGCTTCCGTACTGCGCGAGGTGGATGAGTTCCAGGGCGTCCTCGGGCCGGCCCAGGTGGATCATCTGGCGGCTCATGCTGGACAGGACGTACGAGCCGAGGGGCTTGTCGCCCGCTTCCTTGGCGGCGTGCAGGGCGAGGACGAAGTACTTCTGCGCGGTGGGCTGGAGCCCCACGTCGTAGCTCATCCAGCCCGCCAGCTCGGCCAGTTCGGCGGCGACCTTGAACAGGCGCCTGTTCGTCGCGGCGGGCTGGGGTTCCTGGAGCAGGTCCGTCACCTCGTGCAGCTGTCCGACGACCGCTTTGCGGCGCAGGCCGCCACCGCACTGGGCGTCCCACTGCCGGAACATCACGGTGGTGGACTCCAGGAGGTCCAGCTCCGGCTTGGAGAGCCGGCCGCGGCGCACCGAGGTGGAGGGCTCGGGCTCCTCCGGCGGAGCCATCGGCGAGGGCACGAGCCAGCGCTGCATGGGCTCGATGAGGGCCGGGCCCGCGGCGAGGGCGAGCGAGCTGCCGAGGAAGCCGCGGCGCGCCAGCATCAGGTCGCTGCGTGAATACTCGCTGATCAGCGCCACGGTCCCCGGGCCCGTCCAGGGCAGGTCGACGCCGGACACGGACGGTGACTGGTGGGCGGCGCGCAGGCCGAGGTCCTCGACGGCGACGACACAGCCGAAGCGCTCGGAGAACAGCTCGGACAGGATCCGCGGGATCGGCTCGCGCGGGTTCTCCCCGTCCAGCCAGCGGCGCACCCGCGAGGTGTCCGTGGAGATGTGGTTGGCCCCCAACTGGCGGGCCCTGCGGTTCACTTGACGTGCGAGCTCACCCTTGGACCAGCCGCTGCGCACGAACCACGAGCCGAGCAGCTCGTTGGGGCGCTTGTCAGCGTTCGTCCCGCCTCCGCCGTTGCCGCCCACTGGAACGCCCCCATCCCTGAGACCACTTGTACGCTGCGTGCGCCAAGCCCTATCAGAATGCCGGTAAATACGGCCGCACGTCCGGTAGTTCTCACCCTTCGAACGGGAAGCCGACTTGCCCTTGGCATACCCACGAGTGCACACGTCCCCAGGACTCGTGTACTCAAAGTAATCCTACGATCACCCCTCCAGCCATGGCGATCCCGGAAACGCCACCATTCGCCACCCCTTCGAATGAACTCCGCGTCGCCCACGCGCGATTCACTTGACACAGGATGGCCGGGAGTGGGCGGAGCGGTGTGCGCCGGGGCGCACGATGCAGAGCGCACTACCTGGGGCACTACTGGGCGCCGTCTGAACCGGGCGGCACAGGGGAAGTCGGGAACACAGGGTCACGTTCCCATTCCGTCACGTAACCACCGGTACGTCGGACCCGTTGGAGGGGGCATGGGCTTCACGATCGGCAGTAGTCGGGGGACGCGCGAACTCCGGCCCGGCTCACGGCGCCGCGGCCGCTCGACGGAGTGCACCGCGGTGGCGGAGTTCACCGGGCTGTGGGGCTGGGACGTGGTCCCCGGCGCCCGGGCCGCCGCGGGAGCGTGCTCGTGCGGAAGGGCCGACTGCCCCGCGCCGGGTGCGCATCCACTGGACTTCGCGCCGTCGATCCCGGCCGGCGCCACACTCGACGAAGTGACCGAGGCCTGGGCCGAGTTCCCGGGGGCCGCCATGATGCTGCCGGTCGGCCGCGCCTTCGACGTGATCGAGGTCGCCGAGCCCGCCGGGCGCCGGGCGCTCGTCCGGCTCGAACGCATGGGGCTCCCCCTCGGACCCGTGGCGGCGACCCCGGACGGCCGCGCCCACTTCTTCGTCGCCCCCGGCTCCGCACCCGAACTCCCCGAGCTGCTCTACCGGATGGGCTGGGACGACGCCTCCCTCGACCTGCACGGCCTGGGCCCGGGTACGCACATCACCGCCCCGCCCTCCGACCGCTCGGGCCTCGGCCCGGTCCGCTGGCTGCGCTCCCCCGCACTGGACTCGGCGACGAAACCGCCACAGGCCCGGCTACTGCTGGGGACGCTGGCGTATGTGGCACACCGGTCGCGCGTGTAGGCCGTTCCCGAACCTTGGGCTCACATGACGAAGCGCCCGCTCCCAACTGCACCTTGGGGGCGGGCGCTTCTTCGTAGCAGGTACTGAAATCAGTACCTGCCCTACTCCCCGATAAGGGCGTCAACGAACGCCTCCGGCTCGAACGGCGCCAGATCGTCCGCCCCCTCTCCCAGACCGACCAGCTTGACCGGCACGCCCAGCTCACGCTGCACCGCGATCACGATGCCGCCCTTGGCCGTCCCGTCGAGCTTGGTCAGCACGATGCCGGTGATGTCGACGACCTCGGCGAAGACACGGGCCTGGACGAGACCGTTCTGTCCGGTGGTGGCGTCGAGGACGAGCAGGATCTCGTCCAGTGGCGCGTGCTTCTCGACGACGCGCTTGACCTTGCCGAGCTCGTCCATGAGCCCGGTCTTGGTGTGCAGCCGGCCCGCGGTGTCGATGAGGACGACGTCCGCGCCCTCCTCGATGCCTTCCTTGACCGCGTCGAAGGCGATCGAGGCCGGGTCACCGCCCTCGGGACCGCGCACGGTACGGGCGCCCACCCGCTCGCCCCAGGTCTGCAGCTGGTCGGCGGCGGCGGCACGGAAGGTGTCGGCGGCGCCCAGGAGGACGTGCTTGCCGTCGGCCACGAGCACGCGGGCGAGCTTGCCCGTGGTGGTCGTCTTGCCGGTTCCGTTGACCCCGACGACCATCACGATGCCCGGGGTGTCGAGGTTCGAGTCGGTCTTGACCGTGCGGTCGAACTCGGGAACGAGCAGCTGGAGCAGCTCCTCGCGCAGCAGAGCGCGCAGCTCGTCCGGCGTACGGGTGCCGAGCACCTTCACACGCTCACGCAGCCGGTCGACCAGCTCCTGGGTGGGCTGCACGCCGACGTCGGCGGTGAGCAGCGTGTCCTCGATCTCCTCCCAGGTGTCCTCGTCGAGGTGCTCGCGCGAGAGGAGCGTGAGCAGCCCCTTGCCGAGCGCGTTCTGTGAGCGGGAGAGCCGGGCGCGCAGACGCACCAGACGCCCCGCGGAGGGCTCCGGGACCTCGATCTCGGGAAGGGCCGGGGGTTCCTCGACCGCGACGGGAGCCGAGGCGGCCTCCGGGAGGTCCACCTCTTCTATCGTGCGGCGCGGTTCTTCCCGCGGCGTCTCGGCCTCGTCGCCGACGTGCGGCTCGGCCGGAGGGGCGGTGATGTCGGGGGCGACGGGGGGCGGCGGAGGCAGCTTCCGCTTGCGACTGCCGACGACCAGCCCGCCGAGCGCGCCGATCACGACGACGGCGATGACTACAGCAAGGATGACGATTTCCATAACGAGACCCAGTATCAGCCATCCCTCCCTCGGCAGGGAGAATCCCTGCCGAGGGAGGCATTCTGTAGCTTCCTCCAAAGAGACGAGCCCCTCGCACGGAACGCGGAACCCCGCGAACCCGAGCCCGCCGCTATGGCCGTCTGACGAACCGTCAGCTACCGTCCCCCTCCACACACGAAGGGGGGCTCACCATGCCCGTAACGGTCGTACGCTTCAACCTCGTTGACCCCGACGCCACCCCCGCGTCGCTGAGTGCCCGCTACAAGGCGGCCGTCGAGATGGCCGCGTACGCCGACGACCGCGGCATCACCACCGTGCAGACCGAGGAGCACCACGGCGTCGCCAACAACTGGTTGCCCTCGCCGTTCGCCTTCGCGGGCGCGGTCTTCGGCGCGACCCGGCACATCGCGGTCACCGTGTCGGCGGTCATCGGCCCGCTGCACGACCCGCTCCGGCTCGCGGAGGACATCGCCGTACTCGATCTGCTCAGTGGCGGACGTCTCATCACCGTCGCGGGAATCGGCTACCGGCCCGAGGAGTACGCCCTCTTCGACGTCGACTGGAAGCGGCGCGGCAAGCTCCAGGACGAGCTGCTTGAGACGGTGCTGAAGGCGTGGACCGGCGAGGAGTTCGAGTACCGGGGCCGGACCGTACGGGTCACTCCGCGGCCGTTCTCGGATCCGCACCCCCTGCTGCTGGTCGGCGGCTCGTCGAAGGCGGCGGCGCGGCGGGCGGCCCGCCTGGGCCTTCCCTTCTTCCCCAGCGCCCACCTGCCCGAGCTGGAGGCGTACTACAAGGAGCGGCTCATCGAGTACGGCACCGAGGGCTGGACCATGATGCCGTCGGCCGAGACCCCGCTCCTGCACATCGCCGAGGACCCCGACCGGGCCTGGGCCGAGTACGGCAAGCACTTCCTGCACGAGGCACGGACGTACGCCTCCTGGCAGTCCGGCGACATCCGCTCGGCGGTGAAGTCGGCGGCCACGACGGTCGACGAGCTGCGCGCCGAGGGCGTCTACCGGATCCTCACGCCCGACGCGTGCGTGGCACACGGCCTCGACAACTACGTCCTGCACCCGCTGTCCGGCGGGATGCCCGTCGACGAGGGCTGGCGCAGCCTGCACCTGTTCTGCGAAAGCGTCCTGCCCCGCCTCAAGGACTGAGAGCGCCAAGAAGACGTACTGCCCCGGCTCAAGGCCTCGAAGGCCGAGCCGGGGCAGTACGTCTTCTTACGAGTACGGGGAGAAGGGCAGCGGGGGTTTGGCCCGTCTCCCCGAGTTTCGGGGGGCCGTTCCTACGAGGCCTAGCCCATCTCTTCCAGCGTCTTCCCCTTGGTCTCCTTCACGTACTTGAGCACGAAGGGGATGGAGAGCGCGGCGAAGATCGTGTAGATCACGTAGGTCGCGGAGAGGTTCCAGTCGGCCAGCGACGGGAAGCTCGCGGTGATGGCCCAGTTGGCGATCCACTGCGCGGAGGCGGCGACGCCGAGCGCGGCGGCGCGGATCCTGTTCGGGAACATCTCGCCGAGGAAGACCCAGACCACGACACCCCAGGAGAGGGCGAAGAAGAGGACGAAGACGTGGGCGGCGATCAGGGCGACCCAGCCCTGGGTGGCCGGCAGCTTGCCATCCACCAGGTCGAAGGAGAAGGCCCAGGCCTCCAAGCCGAGCCCGATGACCATGCCCACGGAGCCGATGAGAGCGAGCGGCTTACGGCCGATCCGGTCGACGAAGATCATGGCGATCACGGTGCCGATGATGTTGATGATCGACGTCGTGAACGAGTAGAGGAACGAATCGGTCGGGTCGACGCCGACCGACTGCCACAGCGTGGAGGAGTAGTAGAACGCGACGTTGATGCCGACGAACTGCTGGAAGACCGAGAGGCCGATGCCGACCCAGACGATCGGCTTGAAGAAGAACGTGCCGCCGAGCAGGTCCTTGAAGGTCGACTTGTGCTCACTCTTCATGGCGTGATCGATCTCGGCGACGCGGACGTCCAGGTCGATCTTGTCGCCCTCGACCTCCTTGAGCACCTCACGGGCACGCTCGTCCCGGCCCACGGAGATCAGGAAGCGCGGCGACTCGGGGATCACGAAGGAGAGCAGACCGTAGAGGATGGCCGGGATGACCATGACGCCGAGCATGACCTGCCAGGCTTCGAGGCCCATGACCTGACCGCGCTGGTCACCGTCGGCGGCGTTCAGGATGCCCCAGTTGACCAGCTGCGAGATGGCGATGCCGATCACGATGGCGGCCTGCTGGAAGGAGCCGAGGCGCCCGCGGTACGCGGCAGGCGCAACCTCGGCGATGTAGGCGGGGCCGATGACGGAGGCCATGCCGATGGCGAAACCGCCGATGATCCGCCAGAAGGCGAGGTCGTACAGGGAGAAGGGCAGCGCGGACCCGACGGCGCTGACCGTGAACATGACGGCCGAGATCTGCATACAGCGGATGCGGCCGATGCGGTCGGCTATACGGCCCGCGGTCGCCGCGCCGATGGCACAGCCGATCAGTGCGATGGCGATGACCTGGGCCAGCGCCGCCGAGCCGATGTCGTACCGGCTTCGGATGGCCTCGACGGCGCCGTTGATCACGGCACTGTCGTAGCCGAAGAGGAACCCGCCCATCGCGGCCGCCGCCGCGATGAAGATGACGTGCCCGAGATGCTCGGGATGAGCCTCTCGGGCTCCTGACTTGGGGGGCGCTGTGCTGGTCACGTGTAACTCCTCGGGCCACCGGCCTCACTGCCGGGGGTGTGGGGCGAGCCCTTCAAGTGGTCATACAAGTGGCGCACAACTTCACGCCGCCCACCACCTGAAGGTAAAAGCAACGTTGCAGAGACTATGCCTTCAAGTTTCGAAGTCAACAGTCCGCTTGCTGTGAATTTTAGGCGCAGGGATGACCATCACTCGTTCAATACTTGAACTCAAGCGGAAGCCCAGGTCACGACCCGTGTGGGCTACACGCATCCCCTAGCGAAGTCGCTGGCTGATGACCTTTGACACACCGTCGCCCTGCATCGAGACGCCGTACAACGCGTCGGCGACCTCCATCGTGCGCTTCTGGTGCGTGATCACGATCAGCTGCGAGGCCTCCTGCAGCTCCTGCATGATCCGGATCAGCCGCTGGAGGTTGGTGTCGTCGAGCGCCGCCTCGACCTCGTCCATCACATAGAACGGACTGGGCCGCGCCTTGAAGATCGACACGAGCAGGGCCACGGCGGTCAGGGACCGTTCGCCACCGGAGAGCAGGCTCAGCCGCTTGACCTTCTTGCCCGGAGGACGGGCCTCCACATCGACGCCCGTGGTGAGCATGTTGTCGGGATCGGTCAGGATCAGCCGCCCCTCCCCGCCCGGGAACAGCCGGCTGAAGACCCCCTCGAACTGCCGGGCGGTGTCCCGGTACGCCTCGGTGAAGACCTGCTCGACGCGCTCGTCGACCTCCTTCACCACTTGAAGCAGGTCCGTGCGCGTCTTCTTGAGGTCCTCCAACTGCTCGCTGAGGAACTTGTGGCGCTCCTCCAGCGCGGCGAACTCCTCAAGGGCGAGCGGGTTGACCTTCCCGAGCTGCTGGTACGCCCGTTCGGCTGACTTGAGCCGCCGCTCCTGCTCGGCGCGGTGGAACGGCCGGGGCTGGTTGCGCGGGTGCTCCGGGTCCTCGGGCAGTTCCTCACCCTCGGCGGGGAGCGAGGGCGGCACCGGCTGCTGCGGGCCGTAGTCGGCCACCAGACCCGCCGGTTCGACACCCATCTCCTCCAGCGCCTTCGACTCCAGCTGCTCGATGCGCATCCGCTTCTCGGCGCCGAGCACCTCACCGCGGTGAACCGAATCCGTGAGTTTGTCGAGCTCGCCCTTGAGGTCGCGTCCTTCGTTGCGGGCGACACCGAGCGCCTGCTCCCGGTGGGCCTTGGCGTTCTCGGCGGCGGCCCGCTCCTCCTGGGCCCTGGTCAGCGAGACCTCGACGTGCGCGAGCAGCTGCCGCGCGCCGGAGGCGACGGCCTCGGCGACCGCTGCCTCGTGCCGCAGCCTGGCCCGCCGCTGCTCGGCACGCGCGCGTGCCTCGCGTTCGGCCCGCGCGGCCTTGTCGAGTCCGTCGGCCCGCCCGGCGAGCCCCTTGACCCGCTCCTCGTGCGTACGCACCTGGAGCCGGGCCTCCATCTCGGTCTGCCGCGCGTTGGCGCCATCGGCGGCCAGCCGGTCCCGTACGCCGGTGTCGGGCTCCTCCTCCACCGGCATCTCCTCGGCGACGGTGAGCCGCTCGGCCAGCTCCTCCGCCTCCTCCACGGCCCGGTCGAGCGCGTCCTGCGCCCGCGCGGCCGCGGCGGTACTCCGCTCGGCCTCCCCCGCCGCACCCCGCGCCTGCCCGGCCAGCCGCCCCAGCTGCTGCGCCACGGACGACTTCTCCCGCTCGGCGGCCCGCCGCCGCTCGCCCAACTCCTCGACGAGCGCGGCACATTCCTTCCGCCGCCCGGTGGCCTCGTGCTGTGCCTCGCCGAGCGCCTCACACCGCACAGCCAGCTCCTCGAGCTCCGCCGCCGCCTCGTCGACGGACGCCTGCACCTCCAGCAGACTCGGCGCCCCGGCCGACCCGCCGTGCGCGAAATGCGCCCCCAGCAGGTCCCCTTCAGCGGTGACCGCGGTCAGCTCCGGCCGCGCGTAGACGAGTTCCTCGGCGTCCTCGAGCGTGCCGACCACGACGATCCCGCGCAGCAGCCGCCGTACGGCGGGCATGAGCTCGGCGGGGCCCCGGACGAGTTCGGCGGCGTACGGAGGTCCGTCGTTCCGTTCCTGACGAGGTACGCCGCCCTCCATCGCGTGCGTGCCCCGCTCCTCCGGCCCGCCCGCCAGCAGCAACGCCGCCCGGCCCGCGTCCTGCTTGCGGAGCATGCGGATGGCGTCCGCCGCCGAGGCGGGGGTGGTGACGGCGATGGCGTCGGCCGCGGCGCCGAAGGCGGCGGCCAGCGGGACCTCGAAGCCGGGGGTGACCGAGAGGAGTTCGGCCGCGGGGCCGAGGAGTCCGGTGAGGCGGTCCTGCGCGCCGAGCAGGGCTCCCGTGCCGTCCTTGCGGCGCAGTCCGAGGGCGAGTGCCTCACGGCGGGCCTGGGTCGCGGCGCGCCTGCGTTCCGCTGCCGTGGCCGCCTCGCGGGCCGCCGTCAGCGCCGCTTCCGCGTCGGCCAGCGCCCGCTTGGCCGCCTCGTGCTGCTCCGTCAGCTCGGCGTCGTCCGCGTCGAGGCCGTCGACCTCGGCCTTCAGCTGCTCGTACTCCTCCTGGGCCGCGAACGCCCGCTCCTGGGCCTCGTCGCGCGCGGCGGCGAGGCGGTCGATCTCGGCCTGGGCGGAGGCGGCCCGGGAACGGGCGGCATTGACCTGGCCGTTGAGACGGGCGAGCCCCTCGCGGCGGTCGGCGATGGCGCGGGCGACGTCCTTGAGGCGGCGTTCCTCGACGGCGAGCTCGCGCTCCAGCTCGGCCCGGTGCGCGACGGTGTCCTCGAGGGCGTGCTCGGCGGCCTCCAGGGCCGCTTCGAGCTCGGCCTCCTGCTCCCGGATCCGCGCGGCCTCGCGCTCCATGTCCTCCGGGTCGCGTCCGCGCCGCTCCTCGGGAGGTGTCGAAGTCGCGCTCTTCACGCGCGCGTCGGCCAGCGAGATCGTGCCGCGCACCCGCTCGGCGAGCTGCGACAGCTCGTACCAGGTCTGCTGGGCGCGCTGCAGGCGAGGAGTGAGCTGCCGGACCTCGTCCTCCAGGAGCGCTTCGCGCTGCTGCGCCTTCTTCAGCTCGGCCTCGGCGGCTTCCTTGCGTTCCTTGAGCGCGGCCTCGTCGGCGATCTCGGTCTGCAGTGCCTGCCGCAGCCGTACGAGATCGTCGGCAAGGAGACGGAGCCGGGCGTCGCGCAGATCGGCCTGGATGACGGCGGCCCGGCGCGCGACGGCGGCCTGCCTGCCCAGCGGCTTCAACTGCCGACGCAGTTCGTCGGTCAGGTCCTGGACCCGCGCCATGTTCGCCTGCATCGCGTCCAGCTTCCGCAGCGCTTTCTCCTTGCGCTTGCGGTGCTTGAGAACGCCCGCGGCCTCCTCGATGAAGGCGCGGCGGCCCATCGGATCGGCGTGGAGTACGGAGTCGAGCTGGCCCTGTCCGACGATGACGTGCATCTCGCGGCCGATGCCGGAGTCACTCAGCAGTTCCTGGATGTCCAGCAGGCGACACGTGTCGCCGTTGAGTTGGTACTCGCTGCCGCCGTTGCGGAACATGATCCGCGTGATGGTGACTTCGGCGTACTCGATGGGCAGCGCGCCGTCGGAGTTGTCGATGGTGAGGGACACCTCGGCCCGGCCGAGCGGGGGACGCCCGGTGGTGCCGGCGAAGATGACGTCCTCCATCTTGCCGCCGCGCAGCGACTTGGCGCCCTGCTCGCCCATGACCCAGCTGAGCGCGTCCACGACATTGGACTTGCCCGAACCGTTGGGGCCCACGACACAGGTGATGCCCGGCTCGAACCGCAGCGTGGTCGCCGAGGCGAACGATTTGAACCCGCGCAGGGTCAGGGCCTTGAGGTGCACGCCGCTGGACTCTACCTTTCGGGCCGGTCTCACTCCATGAACGCGCGGTTTCACCCATGAACGTGCAGGGCACACCAGACGTTAAAGACAGTGAAAGAGTGCGCGGGGGAAAGAAGAAGGGACGCCGAAGAGGCGTCCCTTGCAATTCTGACAACTTAGCGGTTGATGTGGGCTGCCCAACCACTGCTGTCGTGGTGCGATGCAGTGATCAGGTGAGCGCAGGCTCCGCCTGGGGTACGTCGAGATCAAGAAGCGAGTCGTGAGAAGCGGCAGCCGCGAGCGCGTCGTTCTCGGCCTGGATCCGTACGAGCTCGGATTCGAGGTCCTGTACGCGCTGCTGGAGCCGTCGCATCTCGGCAATGAGTCGCGGGTCGGAACCGCCGACGTAACCGAGAAGCGCCTTTGCCATGATGGATGGTCCTCCACACTGAGTGACCGACCGAAACGGTGTGGGTCGATGGGTCGTGAGGGAATCGCACCCGCGATGCTTGACACTTTTAAGTTCTTGCTGCTGTTCCACATGCCAAACAGCTAAGGTGCGCGGGGCTTTCAGCGTCTCACCAAAAAGTTTGACGGTCAACACGATCACGCCCTGTACTGGCGGACAACCCGGGGGTGCGCGGCCCTCGAAGGGCGGCGCTGCGACTCCTGCGGGCCCTGGGGGCATGGAGATCATCCGTACTCGCGGAGCCTGCCACTACAAGCCGTCCTTGGCAACCACCTGGGCCTTTCCGCTTCTGGCAGGTGCCATTGGTATGCCCAGCCGCTCCGGCCCGGTCGGTCGCGCCGTCTCCGTCAGCGGATGAGGAAGCCGTCGTAGATCCCGCGGGGCGTGTCCCAGATCTCAGTGACTCCGTCCACGCGCCCGGGTGTGTCGTCCCCCTGGAGCCAGTCCAGCAGGCTCTGGCAGCCGGCCCGAGGGCCCTCCGCGACCACTTGGACCCGTCCGTCGTCCAAATTGAGAGCAAAACCACTCAGCCCCCCGATCTCCAGCGCCTTGGCCCGCGTGAACCAGCGGAAACCCACGCCCTGGACCCTCCCGCGTACCCAGACGACCACCCGTACAACCTCGTTCATGGGTGCACGCTAACCGGACAATGTCTCTCGGAGCACTTCCTCCCCTTGCGCCATGGGGTACCGTCCCGACCCAATGAGTCTCATATGAAACTCACTCTTTCGGGTGAGGTTCACTGACTGCAAGATCGAGGAAGGCCAGGAGATGGGACGCCACCGACGCTCAGCCGCCGGCCGCGCCGCCACAGGTCGCGCCACCGGGGGCACGGACACCCGCACGGACCGCACGGTCATAGACGGTCCCTACGGGCCGGAGAACCTGTACGGCTACGCGGCAGTCGCCGACTTCCCGAGCGGCGCCTCCGCCCGCTCGCACCGCAAGAGGAAGGGTGCGACCCCCGTACGTACGGGGCTGCTCGGCGTGTCCGCCGCCGTGGCCCTGGGCACCGTCGCCGTCGCGGCCGGTGTGCTGCCCGGCAGTGAGAACTACTCGCTCGGCGGTGGCGGCAACAACGCCGACAACGTGCAAGCCGCAGGCTCCCCGTCCAGCGTGGAGACCCAGCAGGGCGGAACCTCGGGCAGCGCGGAGGACGAGCGCGACGACACGGGGACGAGCCGTGACGCCGAGCGCTCCGCCTCCCCCTCGGCCGCCCCCTCCACACCGTCGGCCGCTCCGACGACGGAACCGGCGAAGAAGCCCACGGTCAAGCCCACCAAGACGAAGACCCCGTCGAAGCCGGCCGAGAAGGAAACGAAGGCTCCGAAGACCACCGCCCCCGTGACGGTGTCCGCCGAGACTGCGGCCGAGGCCGCGGTGCTCGAGCTGGTCAACACGGAGCGGGCCAAGGTGGGTTGCAGCCCGGTGGCGGCGAACAGCGCCCTGTCGGAACTGGCTTCGGTCTTCAGTGAGGACATGGCCGCGCGCGGCTTCTTCGACCACACCGACCCGGATGGCGCCACCCCCTGGGACCGTGCGGCGACCGCCGGGATCACCAACCTGGGCGGCGAGAACATAGCCCGCGGGCAGTCCACCGCCGAGGCCGTGATGGAAGCCTGGATGAACAGCCCCGGCCACCGCGCCAACATCCTGAACTGCGACTTCAAGACGCTGGGCGTAGGCGTGCACATCGCCTCCGGCGGCCCTTGGTGGACGCAGGACTTCGGCTACTGAGGCCATTCACTAACTCACAGTTAGTGCAATCTGTCGGTTAGCGCTGTGCCGGAGTATGGTGCGTGCATGGAATCAGCTGTGCGGACTGCCGAGCGCGGTGGGTCCGAGGACCTCGCGTACAGCGTGTTCGCCCGGAACTGCCCGTCCCGGGGCACGCTGGAGCACGTCACCGGCCGCTGGGGCGCGCTCACCCTCGGGGTCCTGCACGAGGGCACGCTCCGTTTCAACGAGCTGCGCCGCCGTGTCGACGGAATCAGCGAGAAGATGCTCTCCCAGACGCTCCAGGCGCTGGAGCGCGACGGCCTGGTGCACCGCGACGCCCAGCCGACCAATCCGCCACGCGTCGACTACACACTCACGCCGCTTGGCCGCGAGGTCGCCGAGCGCCTGCTGACCCTCATCCACTTCATGGAGGGCCGCATGGACGACGTACTCGAGTCCCGCGAGCGCTACGACGAGACGCGCCGCGGCTGAGTGTCGGACAGGCCCTAGGCGCTCGCGCGCGGCGGCCGCTGGCACCGCGGGCAGAAGTAGCTGGACCGGTTCATCCAGGCACGCCGCCGTATCGGTGTCCCGCACCGCCCGCAGGGCTCGCCCTCCCGCCCGTACGCGTCGAGCGAGCGGTCGAAGTAGCCCGACTCCCCGTTGACGTTGACGTAGAGGCTGTCGAAGCTGGTGCCGCCGGCGGCGAGGGCGTCGTTCATGACGTCGCGGATGTGGCCGAGCAGCTCGGTGGTGCGCGGCCGGGTGAAGGTTCCCGTGGGGCGTTCGTAGTGCAGCTTGGAGCGCCAGAGCGCCTCGTCCGCGTAGATGTTGCCGACTCCGCTGATCAGCGACTGGTCGAGCAGCGCCCGTTTGATCGTCGTACGTCGCCCGCGCAGCGCCGTGTGGAAGGCGGCGTCGTCGAAGAGGGGGTCGAGCGGGTCGCGGGCGATGTGCGCGATGACGTCCGGAAGGCCGTCCGAGGTGTTCTCGTGCAGGGAGAGGCCGCCGAAGGTGCGCTGGTCGACGAAGCGCAGCTCGGTTCCCTGGCCGTCCTCGAAGCGGATGCGGACGCGCAGGTGCTTCTCGTCCGGGGCGTCCTCGGGCTGGACCAGGAGCTGGCCGCTCATGCCGAGGTGCGCAAGGACGGAGTACGGGGAGTCTGCGAGGGGCAGCCACAGGTACTTGCCCCGGCGCCTGGCCTCTCCCACGCGATGGCCCGCGAGCGCCTTCGCGAAGCCGTCGGGCCCCGCCAAGTGCCGCCGCACGGCCCGGGGATGCCGTACCTCCACCGTCTTCACGACCCGGCCACTGACCCAGCGCTCCAGGCCGCGCCGCACGACTTCGACCTCGGGCAACTCGGGCACGGTGCTCCTCCGGAGGATGCGATACGAACCCCGCCGCTGCGCGAGCGCTGCGACGGGGTTCGGATACTGCGGGTGCTGCGGTACATCAGTTACTGCCGGTACTGCGGGTGTTTCGGTTGTGAAGGAATCAGGCCGTGGCCGAATCGCTCGTCGGGGCCGAGGAGGTGTCGGCGTTCTCCTCGGTGACCTGGGCAGCCGCTTCTTCTGCGGCAGCCCTGGCCGACTTCGCGCGTTCGTCCGCGGCGGAACGGATCGCACGCCACGCGGACTCCGCGGCCTGCTGTTCCGCTTCCTTCTTGCTGCGGCCGGTGCCGGTGCCGTACGAGACGCCTCCGACGCGGGCGGCAGCAGTAAAGGTCTTCTCGTGGTCCGGGCCGGTCTCCGAGACCAGGTACTCGGGAACCCCGAGCCCTTCGGTCGCGGTGAGCTCCTGGAGACTGGTCTTCCAGTCCAGGCCGGCACCGAGATTCGAGGACTTCTCGATCAGCGGGTCGAAGAGCCGGTGGACGAGTTCGCCCGCCGCTTCCAGACCCTGGTCGAGATAGACCGCGCCGATCACCGCTTCAAGGGTGTCGGCGAGGATGGATGCCTTGTCCCGGCCTCCCGTGCCTTCCTCGCCCCGGCCGAGCCGGATGAAGGAGCCGAGTTCGAGCCCGCGGCCCACCTCTGCCAGCGCACGAGAATTGACCACCGCGGCCCTCAGCTTGGCCAGTTGGCCTTCTGGGAGGTCGGGGTGGGTGGTGTACAGCGTGTCCGTGACCACGAGGCCGAGCACGGAGTCCCCGAGGAACTCCAGGCGTTCGTTGGTCGGCAGACCGCCGTTCTCGTACGCGTACGAACGGTGGGTCAGTGCACGCACCAGAAGGGCGGACTCGAGCTTGTAGCCGAGCCGCCCTTCCAGAAGCGTGTGGGACGAGGCTGTGTCCGCCTTTTTCTTGGCGTTTGAATCCGCCTGGGCGTCAGACATCAGACCTCTCACCAGCCGCTCAGACCTCGAGGACCTGGCGCTTGTTATAGGTGCCGCAAGCGGGGCACGCGATGTGCTGCAGCTTGGGCTCGTGGCAGCGCTCACACGCAACCAGGTTGGGGACCGCAGCCTTCCACTGCGACCGGCGGTGGCGCGTGTTGCTGCGCGACATCTTCCGCTTCGGAACAGCCACGGCTACTTCTCCTGCTTCTCGTCGGCGTGCGCAGATGAAAGCGCGCCGCCGCCCAACTCGTCCTTCTCGCCATCTTCGAGTGAACCGGCGAGTCCCTGCAGTGCCGCCCAACGGATGTCGACGGCGTCGTGGTGGTGGTCCGGGGCGTCCGCGAGCCGGGCTCCGCATTCGGAGCACAGGCCGGGGCAGTCGTCCTGGCACACCGGCTGCATCGGCAGTGCGAGCACCACCGCATCACGCAGCACGACTTCGAGGTCGAACAGGCCGTCCTCGAGGAAGAGCGTGTCCTCGTCGTCCTCGGCGTCGTCGGCCGGCTCCGCTTTGGGGCGGCCCCGGTCGTCGGCGTCAGGGTACGAGAACATCTCCTGGAATTCCGCGTCGAGCTCCAGCTCGAGCGGCTCCAGACACCTTACGCACTCCCCCTTGGCCAGTGCACGGGCGGTGCCTGTGACAAGCACACCTTCCATGACCGACTCAAGCCGGAGTTCGAGCTCCACCGGGGCGCCTTCCGGCACTCCGATGACTCCCTGGATCCCGAGGTCCTTGGGAGCCTCGATCGTGCGGGAGAGGCGCTGCAGCGCGCCAGGACGCCGCCCCAGCTCATGTGTGTCGAACACGAGCGGGTTGCGGTGGTCGAGGCGGGCGTTCAGAGCCATTCCTGCTTTCGATCTTCGAAGCTCAAGGGGTGCCGCCCATGATGTTCCGGGCAGCGGTGATCGCGGACGTACACGCGACCGAAGAGCCAGGATACTGGACCTTTCGCTCTCGGCCCAATCCGGTGTCAGCGCCCCTGTTCGTACGCCCGCAGCTGCTCCGCACTGATCATGCTCGTGTCGAAGAGGCTGGTCTCGTCGAGCGCCTGCGCGTGCGGGTCCTGGGCGTGCCCCTGCGGCTGCGGGTAGGCCTGCTGCTGGCTCTGGTCGTACGCCGGCTGCTGGTCGTAGCCCTGCTGCTGCGGGTAGGCGGCGTACGGGTCGGCGGTCTGCTGCTGATAGCCGTACGCGTCCTGCTGGGCGTACTGCTGCTGGTATCCGTACGGATCCGGGGCCTGCTGCTGATAGGCGTACGCGTCCTGCTGGACGTAGCCCTGCTGCTGGGCCGGGATCTCCGGGGCCTGGGGCTCCGCGGGCTGCTCGGGGGCCTCCGTGCCCGCGAGGCCCGCCAGGTAGTCGTTGTCGTTCGTGTGGTGCACGGGTGTCCCGTCCTCCGTGAGGAGGCCGAGGTCGTCGCTGGCGATCCGGCCGTGCAGCTTCTGGCGGCCGCGGCCGACGGCGTCCAGGGTCTTGGCGAGGACGGCCTCGAAGGCGCCGAGCTTGACGTCGACGTACTCGTCGGCGCTCCGGCGCAGGGTCTCCGGGTCGTGGCTGCGCTCGGGGGCGTCCTCGTCCTCGTACCCCTGGTCGTCGACCCCGGGGCCGGTGCCGAGGAGCTTCTCGCGGCCGCGGCCGACGGAGCCGAGGGTCTTGGTGAGGACGACCTCGAAGTTGGCGAGCTTGGAGTCGACGTAGTCGTCGGCCTCCGCGCGGACTTCCTCGGCCTCCTGGCGGGCCTCGGTGATGATGCGGTCGGCCTCGGCCTGGGAGCGCCGGGCGACCTCCGTGTCGGAGATCAGTGAGCCGCGCTCGGCGTGCGCGGTCTCGATGATCCGCTCGGCCTCCTGGCGGGCGTGCTCGACCATCTGCTCGCGGCCGCCGATCAGCTCCTCGGCCTGTGCGAGGGAGCCGGGCAGCGCCTGACGCACCTCTTCGAGCATGGCGAGCAGCTCGGCGCGGTTGACCACGCACGAGGCCGACATGGGCATGGAACGGGCGCTGCCGACCGACGCGACGATCTCATCGAGCTTCTTCTGCACGTCCACCGTGTGCTCGCCACTCTCTACAGCTGTGATGGAGACGGACGGGTCGACTGTACGACCACTCCCGCCCCGCCCGACACCGGGTGACGGACTGTCAGGTCCGCGGGGCGGGCTCAGTCGTGGCTGAGACGCTCCTTGAGCGCCTCGAGGACCACGGGTGGCACCAGGTGGGAGACGTCGCCGCCCCAGGTCGCGACCTCCTTGACGAGCGAGGACGACAGGAAGCTGTAGGTCGGGTTGGTGGGGACGAAGAGGGTCTCCACACCCGACAGGCCGATGTTCATCTGGGCCATCTGCAGTTCGTAGTCGAAGTCGCTGACGGCGCGCAGGCCCTTGACGATCGCGGGGATGTCGCGCTGCTTGCAGAAGTCGACGAGGAGGCCGTGGAACGCCTCGACCTCGACGTTGCCGAACTCGGCGGTGACCTCGCGGATCAGCTCGATCCGCTCGTCGATCTCGAAGAGACCCTTCTTGGACTGGTTGATCATCACCGCGACGTGCACGACGTCGTACAGCTTGGAGGCTCTGGCGATGATGTCGAGATGTCCGTTGGTAATCGGGTCGAACGACCCGGGACAGACGGCGCGGCGCAACTGAGGTCCCTCGCTCTCCAGTCCGGTCATCGTGCGTCTTCGCACGTAGAGGCGGCGCGACCGTACCAAAACGTCCCCTCGCCGTAACGACGGGCCCTGATCGCCGCGAAACCGTCCGGCCACCCGAATTCGCCGCCTCTGGTGCTGCGCTCCACGGTGACGAGGGCATCGGCCGCGAGCCAGCCCCCCGTCCGGAGTGTGAGCAGAATCTCGCGAAGATCGTCGTCGGAGACGGCGTACGGGGGGTCGAGGAAGACCAGGTCGTACGGGTCCGCAGGCGCCGGCGTCTGGATGATCTGTTCCGCTTTGCCCGGTCTGACCTCGGCGCCGGGCAGGCCCAGTGACTTCACGTTCTCGCGGATGACGCGGGCCGCGCGGGCGTCGGCCTCGACGAGCAGGGTGTGTCCGGCGCCACGGCTGAGCGCCTCGAGCCCCACGGCGCCCGACCCGGCGTACAGGTCGAGGACGCGCTCGCCCTCCAGGGGGCCGCCGAGCAGCGACTGCCAGGTGGAGAAGAGGCCCTCGCGCGCCCGGTCGGAGGTGGGCCGGGTGCCTGTGCCCGGCGGGACGGCCAGGCGGCGTCCGCCGGCCCGGCCGGCGATCACGCGGGTCATGAGGGTCCTTTGCGCTGGTGAGGAAGGGCGGCAGGTGAGTCGGCTCCCAGTCTCTCAGCCGCTGTGCGCGTACTGCCTCTCAGCCTCCGTCCATCTGCTGCCGTCTCAGCCCTTGTCCAGGTACTGCTCCCTCTCCTCGTCGAGCAGAGCCTGGAGAGCCGTACGCAGGCCGGGAAGCCCCTCGAGCTCCGGGTCGGCGGCGACGACCGTGGTGGCCTCCTCGCGGGCCTCCGCGATGATGTCCTCGTCCTCGATGACGGCCAGCATGCGCAGCGAGGAGCGGACGCCGGACTGGGCCTGGCCGAGGACATCGCCCTCGCGGCGCTGTTCGAGGTCGATGCGGGAGAGTTCGAAGCCGTCGAGTGTGGACGCCACCGCGTTCAGCCGCTGGCGTGCCGGGCTCGCCTCCGGCATCTCGCTGACCAGGAGGCACAGGCCGGGGGCCGAGCCACGGCCGACACGGCCGCGGAGCTGGTGGAGCTGCGATACGCCGAACCGGTCGGCGTCCATGATCACCATCGCTGTGGCGTTCGGCACGTTCACCCCGACCTCGATCACGGTCGTCGCGACCAGGACGTCGGTCTCGCCCGCGGAGAAGCGGCGCATGACGGCGTCCTTGTCGTCGGGCTGCATCCTGCCGTGCAGGACTTCGACCTTGAGCCCTTGGAGGGCGCCGTTGGCCAGTTGGTCGGCGATGTCGAGGACGGCGAGCGGCGGGCGCTTCTCGGCCTCGTCCTCCGGCGACTTCTTCTTGCTCCTGGCCTTGGCCGGATCGTCCTCGTCGTCGCCGATGCGGGGGCAGACGACGTACGCCTGATGGCCGTTCTCCACTTCCTCGCGCACGCGCTCCCACGCGCGCGACAGGAAGTGCGGCTTGTCGGCGGCGGGGACGACATGGGTGGCGATCGGTGAGCGCCCGGCGGGGAGCTGGTCGAGGACCGAGGTCTCCAGGTCGCCGAAGACGGTCATCGCGACGGTGCGCGGGATGGGTGTGGCGGTCATGACCAGCAGGTGCGGCGGCTGCTTGCCCTTGCCGCGCAGGGCGTCGCGCTGCTCGACACCGAAGCGGTGCTGCTCGTCGACCACGACCAGGCCCAGGTCGTGGAACTGCACCTTGTCCTCGATCAGCGCATGCGTGCCGATGACGATCCCGGCCTCACCCGTGACGAGGTCGAGCAGCGCCTTCCGCCGGGCGGCGGTCCCCATGGACCCCGTGAGCAGCACGATCTTCGTGGAGTGCTCGACCCCTCCGAGCATCCCGCCCTCGGCCAGCTCGCCCATCATCTCCGTGATCGAACGGTGGTGCTGCTGGGCGAGGACTTCGGTGGGCGCGAGCATGGCGGCCTGCCCGCCCGAGTCGACGACGGCGAGCATGGCGCGCAGGGCCACCATCGTCTTGCCGGAACCGACCTCTCCCTGGAGCAGCCGGTGCATCGGATGCTCGGTCGCGAGGTCGTCGAAGATCTCCTTGGAGACCTTCTGCTGGCCCTCGGTGAGGGTGAAGGGGAGCTTGGCGTCGAAGGCGGTGAGGAGGCCGGCCGGCTTGGGTTCGCGGGCCACGGCGGGGAGTTGGGCGTCGGCGTACCGGCGGCGGGCCAGCGCGACCTGGAGGACGAAGGCCTCGTCCCACTTGAGCCGGGCGCGGGCGTCGAGGACGTCCGCCTTGGTCTGCGGACGGTGGATCTTCAGGAGTGCCTCGGGGAGAGTGACGAGGCCACGGCCGTCCCGCAGCGAGTCCGGGAGCGGGTCCACGGCCTCCTGGGCGTTCGGCAGGACCGTCTGCACGGACTTGGCGATCTTCCAGGACTCCAGCTTGGCGGTGGCCGGGTAGAGCGGAATGAGGGCACCTGCCCAGGAGCCGACGGTCTCGGTCGCCTCGTCGTCGTCGCCGCGCAGCAACTCGTACGCCGGATGGGCCAGCTGCAGGCGGTGGTTGAAGACGGAGACCTTGCCGGAGAACATCGCGCGCGTGCCGGGCAGCAGCTCCTTGTGGGGCTTGTGCACGCCGTGGCCGAAGAAGACCAGCTGGAGGCGGCCGCTGCCGTCCGTGATGGTCACTTCGAGGCGCTGGCCCTTGCCGCGGGGCGCCTTCGACGAGGCGAAGGTGTGCAGGCGCGCGTCGGCGACCTGGGCGACCACCGTCACATGCTCGTCCATGGGCAGGTCGGCGAGGTGGGTGAGCTGGCCGCGCTCCTCGTATCTGCGGGGATAGTGGTGCAGCAGATCACCGACGGTGTGCAGGCCAAGGTGCTCGGCCATCACCTTCGCGGTGGCGGGACCGAGCGCATTTTTCAGTGGTTCTTCGAGCGCGGACACGAGATCCATTGCACACCACCGCACTGACATCGCCGTATACGTCCTGGAAATCCGCTGGTCAGGCGGGTCGTTCCGGGCCTAGGATGACGCGCTCCGGCCCTCTTCGCGGTCACCGTCCCCCGGGACCGCCCGACCCCGCGCCGTCGCCCGTCCCCCCACCGGCGCTGCGACGATGGATTCTCAGACCTCACAGTCATCCCAGGCATCCCAGTCACCTCATACGTTCCAGGTCGATCTGCGCGGTTTGGTGGACCTGCTCTCCCATCACCTCTACTCGAGTCCCAAGGTCTATCTGCGCGAGCTGCTGCAGAACGCCGTGGACGCGATCACCGCCCGGCGCGCGGAACAGCCGGACGCTCCTGCCACCGTGCGCCTGTACGCCCAGGACGGCACCCTGCGTGTCGAGGACTCCGGGATCGGGCTCACCGAGTCCGACGTGCACAGCCTCCTCGCGACCATCGGCCGCAGCTCCAAGCGGAACGACGGTCTGGAATCGGCGCGTTCGGATTTCCTGGGTCAGTTCGGCATCGGGCTGCTCGCGTGTTTCGTGGTGGCCGAGCGAATCCGGGTCGTCAGCCGCAGCGCGCGTACGCCCGAGGCGCCGCCCGTGGAGTGGACGGCGGCCGACGACGGCTCGTACACCGTGCGCACGCTGCCGCACGAGGCGCGCACCGAACCGGGCACCACCGTGCACCTGGTGGCGCGGGCCGGGGCCGGCGAGTGGCTCACGGAGGAGAAGGTCCGGTCGCTGGCGCGGGACTTCGGTGCGCTGCTGCCGTACGACGTTCGCGTCGGCGACGAGGCGATCACGGACCTTCCGGCGCCCTGGGACCGCGCGTACCCGAGCCCCGCCACCCGAAGGGTGGCCCTGGCGCGGCACTGCCACGACCTGTTCGGGTTCACGCCGCTGGACTCGATCGACCTGGACGTGCCGCTCGCCGGGATCCGGGGGGTGGCGTACGTCCTGCCGTCCTCGGTCAGTCCGGCCCAGCGCGCGAGCCATCGCGTGCACCTGAAGGGCATGCTGCTCACCGAGCGGGCCGAACAGCTGCTGCCCGACTGGGCGTTCTTCGTGCGCTGCGTCCTGGACACGGACAGTCTGCGGCCCACGGCGTCGCGCGAGTCGCTGTACGAGGACGAGACCCTCGCCGCCGTACGCGAGGCGCTGGGCGAGCGGATCCGGTCCTGGCTGACCGGGCTCGCGGCCGGCGACCCGGATCGGCTGGCGGCCTTCCTCTCCGTGCACTACCTGGGCGTGAAGTCCCTTGCCCGGCACGACACCGAGATGCTGCGCACGATGCTGCCGTGGCTGCCCTTCGAGACGACCGACGGGCGGCTCTCCCTGGAGGAGTTCGCCCAGCGGCACCCGGTGGTGCACTTCACGCGGACCGTGGAGGAGTACCGGCAGGTCGCGCCGATCGCCTCCGCGCAGGGCGTCGGGGTCGTCAACGGCGGCTACACGTACGACAGCGAACTGGTGGAGGCGCTGCCGTCGGTGCGCCCCGGGACGGTCGTCTCGGAGCTGGACGCCGACACCGTGACGGCGCACCTGGACTCGGTCGACCCGGCCGAGGAACTGGCGCTGTCGGCCTTCCTGGGGGCCGCGCGGGCCAAACTCGACCCCCTGGGGTGCGATGTGGTCCTGCGTGCCTTCCACCCGCTCTCGGTCCCGGCCCTGCACCTGGACGACCGGGCGGCCCGCCACGAGCAGGCCCGTGCGGAGGCCGAGGACCAGGCCGACGACCTGTGGGCCGGCATCCTCGGCTCGCTGCGCGGCAGCGCTCCACGCGCGCGTCTGGTGCTCAATCACCTCAACCCGCTGATCCGGAGGATCAGTTCGCTGGAAGACCCGGAGCTGATCGGCACCGCCACGGAGTCCCTCTACGGACAGGCCCTGCTGATGGCCCAGCGCCCACTGCGGCCCGCGGACTCCGCGCTCCTCAACCGCGCGTTCATCGGCCTCCTCGAATGGGCCACGCACACCAACTCCGGGGAGGACGGCCACCGATGAGCGGGATCGACGGAATCACGGACTTCGACGCCCTCCGCCAGGCGATGGCGGACAACTACGACCAGCCGGAGGGACCGGCCCGCAACGCGCGCGCGGAGCAGCTGCTCACCGCGGCCGAGAAACTCGGCATCCCCCTCGCGGTGATCGAGGCGCTCGGGCACCAGCTGAAGGTCTACAACTACAGCTCCGAGAAGGACAAGATGTTCGTCCCCTTCGCGCGCCTGCTGCGCATGTGGGACGAACGCCCCGAGGACTTCGACGAGTACGAGATCCACTCCCTGCACTGGGTCTTCAAGTGGATGTCGGCCGGAATGCTGGACCAGCCGCACATTCCGCTCGCCTCCATTCAGAAGTGGCTCGGCGAGATGGAGCACCGCTACCGGCTGGCCGGACGCTCCGAACGGGCGGTACGCAGCGCCGAGTTCAGCGTGGCCGCCCATCTCGGCGACCTGGACCGCGCCGAGCGGGCGTACGCCGCCTGGCTGGCCGCCGACCGGGACACCATGGCCGACTGCCACGCGTGCGAGCTGCACGGGCAGGGGTGGTGGCGGGCGCAGCGCGGCTCCGACGCGGAGGCTCTGGAGCTGTGGGGCCCTGTCCTGGAGGGCGAGTACTCCTGCGCCCATGAGCCGCACACCGTCCTCGCGTCCTCCCTGGTGCCCCTGCTGCGCCTGGGGCGCGTGGACGAGGCGCGCGCCCACCATCTACGGGGCTTCCGGCTCGTCCGCGCCATGGAGAGCATGCGCGGCGCGTACGCGGACCACGTGGAGTTCTGCGCGCTCTCCGGCAACGAGGCGCGCGCGCTGGAACTGCTCGCCGAGCGCCCCGCGTACTTCACGGACTCCGGGGACCCGCGCAGCAAGCTGGACTTCATGGCGGTGGTGGCCATCCTCATGGACCGCCTGACCTCCCTCGGGCTCGGCGACCAGACGGTTCCCGGGCCGGCCGGCCGCGCGTGGACCGCACGCGACCTCGCCACCCACGCGCGCGGGGAGGCACTTTCGCTGGCGGCGCGCTTCGACGCACGCAACGGCACGTCGTACGTCAGCGCGCGCGCCCGCTCGCGGATGAACCATTCGGCGCTCGTGGACCGCCTGCCGCTGGGCGTGCGCTCCTCACGCCCCGCGCCCACGGCGCACGCGCCCAGGCCGCCCGCCGTCACGGAACCGGCCACCGAGCCCGACCTCCCCGCGCTGCTCACCGAGGCCCGCCGCCTCTCGGACTCCCGGAGCCCGGACGCCGTCGAGGCGTGGGCGGCGGTCTCGCGCGCCGCCGAGGGCCACGAACTGGATGCCCGCGACCGCGCGGAGATCGCCGACCACGCGGCGATGGGGCTCGGCCCGGACGGCATCGAGCTCTTCCGTCAAGCGGCCGAGCTGTACGCCGAGGCGGACGACCCCGGCGAGGCCCTCGCAGCGCGCGCCCGCGCCGCGTACGTACTCGCCCTGACGGGCGAGTCCGAGGAGGCCCTGACGGCCGTCTCGGAGCTGTACGAGCGGGTGCTCGCGCTCTTCGCGGAGGGCGGGACGGGGGTGTCTCAGACGGCGTCCGTGCTGGTGGGGCGGGCGCGGGTTCTGATGCATCGGGTGGACGGCGACGCGGACGCGGACGAAAGCGCAGGGACGGCGGAAAGCGCGGGCACGCCCGACGGCGACGTCGTGGGCGCTGCCGAAGCCGCGGCGCGGGAGTTGTTGGCTCTTGCCGAGCCGCATGTCGGGGACGTGCGGCTGGCCTCGCGGGCGGCGGAGGCGCACGCGATGCTCGGGGAACTGGCGGCGCGTTCCGGGGACGCCGAACAGGCCGCGGAGCTGCTTGGGCGGGCCGTCGAGACCTATGTGTCGGCCGGGCTGCCGTGGTTCGCCGTGGAGCACGAGGCGCGGCTCGCCGGTATCGCCCTGCACCTCGGCGACGCCGAGGCCGCGGAGCGGGCGGCGCGCGCGGCGCTGGAGCACGGCGCGCTGCACATGGAGGCGCCGGGTCATGCGCAACTGCACCTTCAGCTCGCCGAAATCCTCGGCGGCACCGGGCAGTTCGGGCCCGCCGCCCAACACGCCCTGGAGGCCGCGCACTGGGCCGACGAAGCGGGCCAGAGTGCCACGCTCGGCGCCTGGGCCCGGCATCAGCTCGGCGGTTTCCTGGTCCGGCAGGGGCGGTGGGCCGAGGCCGCCGAGATACTGGAGTCCGCGCTGCCCGACCTGACCACCGACATGCACGGCGACGGTGCGATCGTGCAGACCCAGTGGTGGCTCGGCGACTGTCTCACCGAACTCGGCGATCACCGCGAGGCCGCCGAACGCTGGCTGCAGGCCGCCGACATCGCCCGCCACTGGTCCGAACAGCGCGACCACGCGATGCTCGCCCATCTCGCCGCCGAGGCCCTCGGCCACGCCGGGCTGCCCGCCCAGGCGGACCAGGCGTACGCCCGCGCCGGCGACCTCTGGCGCGAGCTCGGCAACGTCCACGGGCTGGTGCGCTCGCTGCGGGCCCGTGCCTGGGCAGCCGCCCGTACGGAGGCGGGACTCGACGGGGCACGGGAGTTGATGGCGGCGGCGGTGCGGGAGTGCGAGGTCGCGATCCAGGACGTGCCGGTCGCCTTCGACTCCCCCGAGGACGAGGGCGTGCAACTCCGGCTCGTCGCCGAACTCGGGCACACCTACCGTCAGTTCGGCGACCTGGTGGCTCGTTCCGTGCCGGACGACGCGGAGGAGGCTTCGGCAAGGGCCTCTTACGAAGAGGCCCTTGCCCATGTCACGCAAGCGATCTCCGTGTTCGCCGCCCTCGGGGACGAGGTCCTCGAGGTCCGTACCGGTGCCGAACTCGCCGCCGGGTGGCTGGAGGCGGACCTCCACCGACCCGCCGCGGCCATGGCACGCGCGCGTGCGGTGCTTTCCGCGTACGCGGGGGTCGACGGGGAGACCGCGGAGGCGCGGTGCGCGGAGGCGGAGAACATGCTGAAGCTGACGGGGGCGAGTTCGGAGGGCTGACCGGTGGGGGTGGGGGTGGGTTTTCTTCGCCCCCTCCGCCCCTACCCTTCCCGTACTTCCGGGCTACGCCCGGTCTCAGCCCGTCCGGCGTTTGAGGACGAGGCCGTCCAGGCCGACAGCGGGGGTCTGGGGGCGCAGCCCCCAGGAACGGGACGGGAAGGGGCGGAGGGGGCGAAAAACCCACCCCCACCCCACCGTCTACTCCACCCCGATCAACAACAACGCCCCCTGCCGCCCGCCCCGATACACCACCGTGTCCACCGCCAGATACGACTCCCGAACCCGGGACTCCAGATGGGCGGCAATGGCGTCGGGCGCCTCGTCGCCCAGCACGAGGGTCACCATCTCTCCGCCGGCGGAGAGCATGCGGTCCAGGACGGATTCGGCGGTGGTGGTGATGTCGGAGCCGATGACGGCGACATCGCCGTCGATGAGGCCGAGGACGTCTCCGGCCTGGCAGATGCCGGCCATGGTCCAGGACTGACGCTCGGCGACGACGACCTCGGCGTAGCGGGTGGCACCCGCCGCGGAGGTCATGGCAACGACGTCCTCGTCGAAGCGCCGTTCCGGCTCGTGCACAGCGAGCGCGGCGATGCCCTGAACCGCGGACCGGGTCGGGATCAGCGCGACCCGGACACCGTCCGCGCGAGCCTGCTCGGCGGCGGCTGCCGCGGTGTGACGCAGCTCGGCGTCATTGGGCAGGAGCACCACCTCGCGCGCGTGGGCACGCCGTACGGCCTCGACGAGCTCTCCGCTCGCGGGCGGCTCCCCGGGCCGTGCGAGCACGGTGGTCGCCCCGGCCTCCGCGTACAGCCCGGCCAGCCCCTCTCCGGGCACGACCGCCACAACGGCCCGCTGCGCCCGCTCCCGGGGCGGCCGCCCCGGTCCCCCGGTGTGGACGTCCCCGAGCCCGAAGTGCGTGATCCTGATCCGGTACGGCCGCCCGGCCTCGACGCCCGCCTCCACGGCGGCACCCGCGTCGTCCACGTGCACATGGACGTTCCACAGCCCGTCCCCGCCGACGACGACGAGCGAGTTGCCCAGGAGGTCCAGCCGGCCCCGCAACCGGTCCACGGCCGCGTCCTCCGCCTCCAGGAGATAGATCACCTCGAAGGCGGGCCCGCCTTCTTCCGGCGCTCCGTCCTCGCACACGTCGGGGTGCACTCCGCCGATGCCGGCACCGACGATGTCGACCTCGGTCACGACTGCCGCCACGCGCGCGTGGACCTCGGGAGAGCCGAGGCGCATCCTCGGCGCCTCCCCCGTGAAGGTCTCCACCAGCGCCGCCAGCACCGCGACCAGACCCCGTCCGCCCGCGTCGACCACACCGGCGCGCTCCAGGACGGCCAGTTGCCCGGGCGTCGCGGCGAGGGCCGCCCGTGCCCCCTCGTACGCCGCGCGTGCGACCGTGCCGCAGTCCCCCTCGGCGCCGTTGGCCGCGTCGGCGGCGGCCGAGGCGACCGTGAGGACCGTGCCCTCGACGGGGTGCGCGACGGCCTGGCGGGCGGAATCGGCGGCTTGCCGTAGGGCGAGCCGCAGGCCCGGCCCGTCGGTGTGAGCGGTCTCACTGTCGGCGGCGAGCACCTGCGCCATGCCGCGCAGCAGCTGCGCAAGGATCGTGCCGGAGTTGCCCCGGGCCCCTATGAGCGCCCCGTGGGCCATGGCCCGTACGGCGTCGGCGAGCGTCGGCCTGCCCCCACCGGCCTCGTCACCCCCGCCGGCCTCGTGCCCCCCGACCTCGTGCCCCCCGAAGACCGCCTCGACCGCCGCGGTCGCCGACTCCAGCGTCAGATACAGGTTGGTGCCGGTGTCCCCGTCGGCCACCGGGTAGACGTTGATCGCGTCTATCTCCTCGCGCGCCCGTCCCAGCGCCTCCAGCGCGAGACCGCACCAGGTGCGCACCGCGAGAGCATCGAACGTCTGCGGCACCTGCGGCACCTGCGCCTCCTTGAGCAGCTGGACGTGGACGCAGCGTAGACCCAGAAGGGGTTACTGTCGGTAGGGGGCCTGCGGAGGGCTGGGGCGTGGCCCTGAGCAGCCATGGTAGTTTCGTTGTCTGGACGCAGTCGTTGTATGCTGCTCCGGTTGCCCGATCTCATCGGGCCTTCCTCCTGGCAACGCCACTCAGATCGTAGATCTTGATCCCGGCATGCCGGGATCCACCGTAAGTGCATCTGAAGTTTTTGGAGTGAGCCCGTGGCTGCCAACTGCGACGTCTGCGGCAAGGGGCCGGGCTTCGGCAACAGCATCTCGCACTCGCACCGCCGTACGCCCCGTCGCTGGAATCCCAACATCCAGCGCGTTCGTACTGTGGTCGGCGGGACGCCGAAGCGCGTGAACGCTTGCACCTCGTGCATCAAGGCCGGCAAGGTCACGCGCTGACAACCGCTAGCGCGCGGCCACTGCTGGTTCGCTTGCACTGAACCGGTCCACCTCACGGTGGGCCGGTTTTTTGCTGCGCCCACACAAAAACTCGCGTAAACGCTTACGCAAACGCTTACGTGCCTGCCCTGAACCGCCACCCATGATCCACCGGCCCGATCCCGCCCCCCAGCGCGAACCCGGCCGCGATCGCCCCGGTGACGTACTCCTTGGCCATCGCGACGGCCTCAGGCACCGACTGCCCCTTCGCCAGCCCGCACGCGATGGCCGAGGCCAGCGTGCAGCCCGTGCCGTGCGTGTGGCGGTTGTCGTGGCGGGGCGCGCGCAGCCAGTGCTCCTCGGACCCGTCCGTCAGCAGATCGACGGCGTCTCCGGACAGATGGCCGCCCTTGATCAGCACCCACTTCGGGCCGTACGCCAGCACAGCCGCTGCGGCCCCGCGCAGTTGCTCCTCCGACTCGACCCGTACACCCGTGAGCTGAGCCACCTCGTCGAGGTTCGGCGTCGCCACGGTCGCGGCCGGCAGCAGCTTCGTACGTACGGAATCCAGCGCGGAAGCGGCCAGCAGCGAGTCGCCGTGCTTGGAGATGCCGACCGGGTCGACGACGGCCGGCGCGGCAGTGTCGCCGATCAACTCGGCCACGGCTTCGACGAGTTCGGCGGAGGCGAGCATGCCGGTCTTGACCGCCTGGACACCGATGTCGTCGACGACGCTGCGGTACTGGGCCCGCACGGCCTCCACCGGCAGCTCCCAAGCGCCTTGCACGCCGAGGGAGTTCTGCGCGGTGACCGCCGTGATCACGCTCATGCCGTGCACGCCGAGCGCCAGCATCGTCTTCAGGTCGGCCTGAATCCCGGCCCCGCCACCGGAGTCCGAGCCCGCGACCGTCAGAACCCTCGGCGGCGCACTCACGACTCGATGTCCCCGAAGTGGTCCCAGCCGCCCTTGCTCGTCCACGGAGCGCCGTCCACCGTCACCTGAGGCAGCGCCGACGGGTTGAGCACCTCGCCGATGATCTTCCAGCGGGCGGGCAGCTTCACGTCCGGCGGGAAGGTGGCGACGATCGCGTGGTCCTCGCCGCCGGTGAGCACCCACTGGATGGGGTCGACGCCGACGGCCTGCCCGATGTCGTTCATCTGGGTCGGGATGTCGATGTCGCCGGAACGCACGTCGATGCGCACCTTGCTCGCCTCGGCGATGTGCCCGAGGTCGGCGATCAGCCCGTCGCTGACGTCCGTCATCGAGGTCGCGCCGAGCCCGGCCGCCGCGGGACCCGCGTGATACGGCGGCTCCGGACGCCGGTGCGCCTCCACGAAGGCGCGCGGCGAGCGGAAGCCCCGAGAGAGCACCGCGAAGCCGGCCGCCGACCAGCCCAGCCAGCCCGTCACGGCGACCACGTCACCGGGCTGGGCGCCGCCCCGGGTCACCGGCTCGTGGTTGCGCAGATCGCCGAGCGCGGTGATCGACACCATGATGGTGTCGCCGCGTACGACATCGCCGCCGACCACGGAGGCGCCCGCGACCTGGCACTCGTCGCGCAGCCCGTCCATCATCTCGGACGGCCAGGTGGCGGGGAGTTCGGCCGGGACGACCAGGCCGAGCAGCAGCGCGGTCGGTACGGCGCCCATCGCGGCGATGTCCGCGAGGTTCTGCGCGGCCGCCTTGCGCCCGACGTCGTACGCCGTCGACCAGTCGCGCCGGAAGTGCCGCCCCTCCAGGAGGATGTCGGTGCTCGCCACGACCCTGCGGTCGGGCGCGGCCACCACCGCGGCGTCGTCGCCGGGGCCGACCCGGACCGCCGGGGTGGTGGTGAGACGCGAGGTGAGCTCCTTGATGAGCCCGAACTCCCCCAACTCGCCCACGGTGCCCTTCATAGTCGTACTGCCCCTTCTCTTCCTGTCTGCGCCACGGTACGTCGCGTACGAACCGCGTGACGTACCGCATGTGCCGCGCTACGCGAACCGTCCTCGGTGCGGTCGCGTGCCGTCTCCGTACTCGGTACGGTCGAATCGACCGTCAACTTGTGCAGTCTGTGCACCCCGGCGCGCAAGCCCCAGTCACCGCGGGTCTCCCCGCGGCGAGCGGCGACGCGATACCGTGGCGTTCCTTTTCCCCACATGATCCTCGTGGCCGCCCTGGAGGTTCCGTGGTACAGGCGTACATCCTGATCCAGACGGAGGTCGGCAAAGCGTCGACCGTCGCCGAGACGATCAGCAAGATCCCGGGGGTGATCCAGGCCGAGGACGTGACAGGACCGTACGACGTGATCGTGCGTGCCCAGGCCGACACGGTCGACGACCTCGGTCGCATGGTGGTCGCCAAAGTCCAGCAAGTGGACGGCATCACCCGCACCCTGACCTGCCCGGTCGTGCACCTGTAGCCCCCGTCTACCCTTGGCCGGTGAACTTCTTCCGTCACCGGCACACCGCTGCCTTCGGGCTGCCCGTTCTCGCTCTGCTGATCGCCGCCACAGGCTGCTCCTCGGCAGACGACGAACCCTCGGCCGCGGTTCCCGGTCCGGACGCGAAGGTCACGAAGCTGTGCCAGAACCTGGACAAGGCGCTGCCGGAGAAAGTGGACGACCTCGACCGGAACGATCCCGAGCCCCGGTCCGCGCTGACCGCGGGCTGGGGAAGCCCGGCGATCATACTGCGCTGCGGTGTCGACAGACCCGCCAAGATGAACGACCCGAACGCCTATGGGGCCGACGTGGACGGGGTCGGCTGGCTGGTCGAGGAACAGGACGACGGCTCGTACGTCTTCACCACGAGCCTGCGCAAGGCATACGTCGAGGTGAGGCTGCCCAAGGAGCGGGCCGACGAGGGCGCGGGGCCGCTCACCGACTTCGCCGGGCCCGTCAAGAAGGCGATCCCCGAAGGAATCGCCGACTGACGTACAGGAGTGCCAGGAGGGCCCTCACCGCAGCCCGGTGGGGGCCCTCGGCACAGCCCGGTGGAAAACGGTTCAGCGCAGCCCGGTGGAACGGTTCAGCGCGGCCTGCACCAGGCGGTCCACCAGCTCCGGGTAGCTCACGCCGCTGGCCTCCCACATCTTCGGGTACATCGAGATGGGCGTGAAGCCCGGCATGGTGTTGATCTCGTTGATCACGAACTCCCCGTCCTCGGTGAGGAAGAAGTCCGCGCGCACCAGGCCCTCGCAGGAGGCTGCCTCGAACGCCTCGACCGCGAGCCGCTGGACCTCCGCGGTCTGCTCGGGTGTCAGCGGGGCCGGTACGAGGCCGGGCGTCGAGTCGATGTACTTCGCCTCGAAGTCGTAGTAGGCGTGCGACTGCACGGGCGGGATCTCGGCGGGCACGCTGGCGCGCGGTCCGTCCTCGAACTCCAGGACGCCGCACTCGATCTCGCGGCCGCGCAGCAGCGCCTCCACGATGATCTTCGGGTCGTGGCGCTGCGCCTCGGCGATCGCCTCGTCGAGGCCTTCGAAGGAGTCGACCTTGGTGATGCCGATCGAAGACCCCGCGCGCGCGGGCTTGATGAAGAGCGGCCAGCCGTGCTCCCCGGCGAAGCCGGCGATCCGCTTGCGGGCACCTTGCTCGTCGCCGGTCCACTCGCGCGGGCGGATCACCAGATACGGGCCGACGGGCAGCCCGAAGGAGGTGAACACCCGCTTCATGTACTCCTTGTCCTGGCCGACGGCCGAGGCGAGCACGCCCGCACCGACGTACGGGACTCCGGAGAGTTCGAGCAGGCCCTGCAGGGTGCCGTCCTCGCCGTACGGGCCGTGCAGCACGGGGAAGACGACGTCGACCTCGCCGAGCGCCTTGGGGACCGATCCGGGCTCGCTGTAGACGACTTCGCGGTTGGCCGGGTCGACGGAGAGGATCACGCCGCCATCGGTCGAGTCGGCGAGGAGGTCGACACTCGGCTGCCGCCGGTCGACGATGGCCATGCGCTCCGGCTCGTCGGCGGTGAGCGCCCAACGGCCGTCCTGGGTGATGCCGATCGGCAGGACGTCGTACTTCGTCCGGTCGATGGCACGCAGGACCGCGCCGGCCGTGACCACGGAGATCCCGTGTTCGGAGCTGCGGCCGCCGAAGACGACGGCCACGCGCGGCTTACGAGGCGCCTGCTCAGGGCTCTGGGGGAGGTTCTCGGTGCTCATATCGCGTTGAGCGTACCCGCTGGTACCCGCCTCAGTCAGCGCCCGTTGGGCCCTGTCGCTCAGCGTCGCTCGGGCTTGGCGCTGCGCGACATCATCTCCTTGAGGGCGACGACGGGCGGCTTGCCTTCATGGACGATGCCGACGACCGTTTCCGTGATCGGCATGTCGACACCGTGCCTGCGGGCCAGATCCAGCACGGACTCACAGGACTTGACGCCCTCGGCGGTCTGCTTGGTGACCGCGATGGTCTCCTGGAGGGTCATGCCCTTGCCGAGGTTGATGCCGAAGGTGTGGTTGCGCGACAGCGGCGAGGAGCAGGTGGCCACCAGGTCGCCCAGGCCCGCGAGTCCGGCGAACGTCATCGGGTCGGCGCCCATCGCGAGGCCGAGGCGCGAGGTCTCCGCGAGCCCGCGTGTGATGAGCGAGCCCTTGGCGTTGTCGCCGAGCCCCATGCCGTCCGCGATGCCGACGGCGAGACCGATCACGTTCTTGACGGCGCCGCCGAGTTCGCAGCCCACCACGTCGGTTTCGGTGTACGGGCGGAAGTACGGCGTGTGGCAGGCGGACTGGAGTCGCCGGGCGACGGCCTCGGACCGGCAGGCGACCACGGCGGCGGCCGGCATGCGCGCGGCGATCTCCCGCGCGAGGTTGGGTCCGGTGACCACGGCGATGCGGTCCGGTCCGACCTTGGCGATGTCCTCGATCACCTCGCTCATCCGCATGGTGGAGCCGAGTTCGACGCCCTTCATGAGGGAGACGAGGACGGTGTCGGGCGCGAGCACCGGCACCCACTTCGCGAGGTTCCCGCGCAGTGTCTGCGAGGGAATGGCGAGGATCGTGAAGTCGGCCTCGTGCGCGGCCTCGGCGGCGTCGGTGGTGGCCCGCAGGTTCTCCGGGAGCTCGACGCCCGGCAGGTAGTCCGGGTTCGTACGCGTGGAGTTGACCGCTTCGGCGAGTTCCGCGCGGCGCGCCCACAGGGTGACGTCGCAACCCGCGTCGGCGAGCACCATGCCGAAGGCCGTACCCCACGATCCGGTCCCGAAGACAGCCGCCTTGACCGGCTTGCTCACGTGCCCTGCCCCTCTTCCTGCTGTGCTTTTTGCAGAGCCTGCGCGGTGCGCTGCGCCTGCGCGTTCTCCTGAGCGTCCATTTCCTGGGCGGCGACCTGCCGGGCGGCCTTCTCGTCGGCCGCGGTCCGCCTGCGCTGCTCGACCCGCTCCTGGCGCGGGTCGTAGGGCGTCGCGGGGGCCTTCTCGCCGCGGATCTCCTCCAGCTGCGCGGTGATGGCCGCCATGATGACCTCGGTCGCCTCCTTGAGGACGTCCGGGGACATCTCCTTGTCGTAGAAGCGCGAGAGGTCCACCGGGGCGCCCGCGAGGACGTGGTGGGTCTTGCGCGGAAGGACGTTGAGCTTCTTGGCGTACGGCGGCAGGAGTTCGTTGGCGCCCCACTGGGCGACCGGAATCACCGGGCACTTGGTCTGCAGGGCGACGCGGGCGGCGCCCGTCTTACCGGTCATCGGCCACTGGCCGGGATCACGGGTGATGGTGCCCTCGGGATAGAACGCGACGCACTCACCGCGCTCGACCGCGTCGATCGCGGCCCGGAAAGCACTCAGCGCGTCCGTGGTCTCGCGGTACACCGGGATCTGTCCGGTGCCGCGCATCGCGGCGCCCACGAACCCCTTCTTGAAAAGGCTGCTCTTCGCGAGGAATCGCGGAACGCGCCCGGTGTTGTACTGATAGTGCCCGTACATGAACGGATCCACATGCGAATTGTGGTTCACCGCGGTGATAAATCCGCCCTCGGACGGAATGTTCTCGATCCCGCGCCAGTCCCGCTTGATCAGAACCACCAGCGGCGGTTTGCAGAGGACCGCTGCGAAGCGGTACCAGAAGCCGATTCTGCGGCGGGGCACGCGAACACCTTCCTCCAGGGCCTGGGGGGCCGCACAAGTGTCGCCCCAGGCCGTCTGTCTGTCGAGAACACCGTACGCCCCGGCGTACGGACCGCCATGGCGGCCGGGTCACAATGGGCGCCACAAGGGAGAGACGGAGCGCTCGTGCAATGGACCTTGGTGATACCGCTCAAACCTCTGGCGCGTGCCAAGAGCAGGCTGGCGGACACCGCCGGCGACGGGCTGCGCCCCGGACTCGCCCTCGCCTTCGCGCAGGACACCGTGGCGGCCGCGCTGGCCTGCGCAGCGGTCCGTGATGTGGCGGTAGTCACGGACGACGCCCTGGCCGGGCGGGAGCTGGCCGCGCTGGGCGCCCGCATCGTCACGCACGAACCGCCGGGCGGTCTGAACGTCGCCCTGGCGCACGGCAGCTCCGCCGTACGCGCCCGAACTCCCGAAAGCGCCGTGGCGGCCCTGAACGCCGATCTGCCCGCGCTGCGCCCGCCGGAATTGGCCCGGGTACTCGAAGCGGCCGCCGAATTTCCCCGCGCATTTCTCCCCGATGCGGCCGCAATCGGTACCACTCTGCTGGCCGCGATCCCGGGCCGGGAATTGCTCCCCGCTTTCGGCACCGATTCCCGCGCCCGCCATCGCTCCTCGGGCGCCATGGAACTCCGCCTCGCCGGAGTGGATTCCGTACGCCAGGACGTGGACACGGGCGATGACCTGAGAGCGGCACTGGCACTCGGCGTGGGCCCCCGCACGGCAGCACTGGCCGCACATCTGCTGATCCCGGAGCAACCGAACGGCTGACGGTGGGGCGACCGACCCGTACCGGAGAGCGGCGGCCCGTAATCGATAGGCTTCCGCCATGCAGGCGACCGCGTACACGTACGACCCCGAAACCCGTAGCGGCCAGGTGCTGCTGGACGACGGCACCCCGGTGCCCTTCGACGGCCCGGCGTTCGACGCCGGCGGGCTGCGGCTGCTGCGCCCCGGACAGCGTGTGCGCATCGAGACCGAGGGCGACGGCGAGGCGCGTCGGATCACGCTGATCACCCTGCAGACGTTCTAGGCGCCGCGGACAGGCCCCGAAGGGCCCCGGAAACGCCCTGGACGGCCCCGGAAACGCCGCGGGCCGGGCTCCCAGAGGGAGCCCGGCCCGGCGCGTGAGTTGTGCCTCTGCGCCCTCGCTACGAGCGGGCGGTGGCCTTCTTGGCGGTGGTCTTGCGCGCCGTCGACTTCTTGGCGGGGGCCTTCTTGGCCGTCGCCTTCTTCGCCGGGGCCTTCTTGGCCGTCGCCTTCTTGGCGGTGGTCTTCTTGGCCGCGACCTTCTTGGCGGTGGCCGTGGTCTTCTTGGCGGTCGCCTTCTTGGCGACCGTCTTCTTGGCGGTGGCCGTGGTCTTCTTGGCGACCGTCTTCTTGGCGGTGGCGGTGGTCTTCTTGGCCGTCGCCCTCTTGGCGGTGGCCTTCTTGGCCGCGGCCTTCTTCACCGTCGCCGAAGCGCCGCCGGAGAGGCTGCCCTTCGGGGCCTTCTTGACCGCGACGTCGTTCTTCGGGAGCTTCTTCGAGCCGCTCACCAGGTCCTTGAAGCCCTGGCCCGCGCGGAAGCGCGGCACGGAGGTCTTCTTGACCCGAACGCGCTCCCCGGTCTGCGGGTTGCGGGCGTAACGGGCCGGACGGTCAACCTTCTCGAAGGAACCGAAGCCGGTGACCGAGACCCGGTCCCCGCCGACAACCGCGCGGACGATGGCGTCCAGTACGGCGTCGACCGCGTCGGCGGCCTGCTGACGCCCGCCGACCTTGTCGGCAATCGCTTCTACGAGCTGCGCCTTGTTCACGTCTTCCCCTTCGGAGACATTGCCAGAACGAATGCGTTCAAGCTTTTTCGCACGTTAGGCAGATATATACCGCAAATCAAACACGAAACGGGCTAATCACCCTTGTGCCGCAACGAACTCGGGCTGTCGCGAAGTTCCTCAGCGTTCCTCTTCGAGGAATCGACCCTCGTCGAGGTCAGTGGTGAACCGCTCCAGACGCCTTGTCGCATCGGCGAGATCGTGCTTGGCCACGGCCGTAATGACCAGCAGCTTCCGGGTCAGCGCCATCCGTACGCCCTCCGGGACTTGCAGTGCACGCACTCTTGTGTGCGCTTCCTTGAGTTGGGCCGCGACTGCCATGTAGAGCTCGAGTTGGCCGTCGTGTTCCATGCACAGATTGTGCCATCTGGGGCGAGTTGTCGCCTGCGCAGGGGGTAACTGCCGTCCCCAGAGGGGTTCCTGAGCGCCTCGGCGACACCCGGCACCATAGGTCGGCTACCCCGGCAACCACCTTTGTAACTACGGGAGTTGGGGCCATTCACCAACGCTTCCGAAGGCCCCCTGGAGGCAGACACAGCTGTACCCCCAACCGTCCACGATTGGGGGTACAGAGGGGTGTTGCGGTGGCTGAAATCAGACCTGGAGCGTCTTCGGCTTGTGCGAGGGCCGCTTGGCCTCGTACGCCGAGATGTCGCCCTCGTTCTGGAGGGTGATGGAGATGTCGTCCAGGCCGTTCAGCAGCCGCCAGCGGGCGTTCTCGTCCAGCTCGAAGGAGGCGGTGATGCCCTCGGCGCGCACCTCGCGGGCCTCCAGGTCGACCGTGACCTCGGCCTCGGGGTCGTTCTCCGTCAGCTCCTGCAGCGCGTTCACGATCTTCTGCTCCAGAACCACTGTGAGCAGGCCGTTCTTGAGCGAGTTGCCGCGAAAGATGTCGGCGAAACGGGAGGAGATGACGGCCTTGAAGCCGTAGTTCTGCAGCGCCCAGACGGCGTGCTCGCGCGAGGAACCCGTACCGAAGTCGGGACCGGCGATGAGGACCGTGGCGCCCACCCGCTCGGGCTGGTTGAGGATGAAGGACGAGTCCTTGCGCCAGGCCTCGAAGAGCCCGTCCTCAAAACCGTCCCTGGTCACCTTCTTGAGCCAGTGAGCAGGGATGATCTGGTCCGTGTCGACGTTGCTGCGGCGCAGCGGGACGGCCCGGCCGGTGTGCGTGGTGAATGCTTCCATGACTTCTCAGACTCCAGCGGGCGTACGGGCGTCGGACAGGTCGGCCGGGGAGGCCAGGTGGCCCAGCACGGCGGTGGCGGCGGCGACCTGCGGCGAGACCAGGTGCGTACGGCCGCCCTTGCCCTGCCTGCCCTCGAAGTTGCGGTTGGAGGTGGACGCGGAGCGCTCACCGGGGGCCAGCTGGTCGGGGTTCATGCCCAGACACATCGAGCAGCCCGCGTGCCGCCATTCGGCGCCGGCCTCCTTGAAGACCACGTCCAGGCCCTCGGAAACGGCCTGCAGACCGACCCGCGCGGAGCCGGGGACCACCAGCATCCGTACGCCGTCGGCGACTTTGCGGCCCTCGACGATCGAGGCGGCCGCACGCAGGTCCTCGATACGGCCGTTGGTGCACGAACCTACGAAGACGGTGTCGACCTTGATGTCGCGCAGCGGCTCGCCGGCGGTCAACCCCATGTATTCCAGGGCCTTTTCGGCGGCCAGGCGCTCCGAAGCGTCTTCGTACGAAGCCGGATCGGGGACGGACGCCGAAAGCGGCGCACCCTGGCCCGGGTTGGTGCCCCAGGTGACGAACGGCGCGAGGGAGGCGGCGTCGATGACGACCTCCTCGTCGAATTCCGCGTCCTCGTCGGTCTTCAGCGTCTGCCAGTACGCCACGGCGGCGTCCCACTCCTCGCCCTCGGGCGCATGGGCGCGGCCCTTGAGGTAGGCGAAGGTGGTCTCGTCGGGGGCGATCATGCCCGCGCGGGCGCCGGCCTCGATCGACATGTTGCAGATGGTCATGCGGGCTTCCATCGAGAGCTTCTCGATGGCGGAGCCGCGGTATTCCAGGATGTAGCCCTGGCCGCCACCCGTACCGATCTTGGTGATGATCGCCAGGATGAGGTCCTTGGCGGTGACGTCCTCGGGCAGTTCGCCGTCGACCGTGATGGCCATGGTCTTCGGGCGGGCCAGCGGCAGCGTCTGGGTGGCCAGCACATGCTCGACCTGCGAGGTGCCGATACCGAAGGCCAGCGCGCCGAAGGCGCCGTGCGTGGAGGTGTGCGAGTCGCCGCAGACCACGGTGGTGCCCGGCTGGGTCAGGCCCAGCTGCGGTCCCACGACGTGGACGACGCCCTGCTCGACGTCACCGAGCGAGTGCAGTCGCACACCGAACTCGGCGGCGTTCTTGCGCAGCGTCTCCAGCTGGATCCGGGAGACCGGGTCCGCGATGGGCTTGTCGATGTCGAGGGTCGGGGTGTTGTGATCCTCGGTGGCGATGGTGAGGTCGAGGCGGCGCACCGGGCGCCCCGCCTGACGCAGACCGTCGAAGGCCTGCGGGCTGGTCACCTCGTGCAGCAGGTGCAGATCGATGAAGAGGAGGTCGGGCTCGCCCTCGGCGCGCCGGACGACATGGTCGTCCCAGACCTTCTCCGCGAGTGTCCTACCCATCGCTTTCCCTCCGGCCGGCTCGTGTGGCGCCGGCCCAACTAGAGATTTTCGGGGCGGCCACGCTCGTACCCCTTGTACCGGGCGCCTGCCGCCGGGCCCGTTGGTCCGCGGGCCGCTGTGTCTACAAGGGTGGCGCGTTCCACCGAAAATTGAACTTGCGTTTCACAGAGTGAGACGCGAGTATCGTTTCATGGACAACAGTAGCGGCGTCGGCGTTCTGGACAAGGCAGCCCTTGTCCTGAGCGCTCTGGAGTCCGGTCCGGCCACCCTTGCGGGACTGGTCGCGGCGACCGGACTGGCACGACCCACGGCACATCGCCTCGCCGTGGCACTTGAACACCACCGCATGGTGGCGCGCGACATGCAGGGCCGTTTCATTCTCGGCCCTCGCCTCGCCGAGCTGGCCGCGGCCGCCGGCGAGGACCGCCTCCTCGCGACGGCGGGCCCGGTGCTCACGCACCTGCGGGACATCACGGGCGAGAGCGCGCAGCTCTACCGCCGCCAGGGCGACATGCGCATCTGCGTCGCCGCGGCCGAGCGCCTCTCGGGCCTCAGGGACACGGTCCCGGTCGGCTCCACACTCACCATGAAGGCCGGCTCCTCGGCCCAGATCCTGATGGCCTGGGAGGAGCCGGAGCGCCTGCACCGGGGCCTGCAGGGCGCCCGCTTCACCGCGACCGCTCTCTCCGGCGTACGGCGCCGGGGCTGGGCCCAGTCGATCGGCGAGCGCGAGCCGGGCGTCGCGTCCGTCTCCGCGCCCGTCCGCGGCCCCTCGAACCGCGTGGTCGCCGCCGTCTCGGTCTCCGGACCGATCGAGCGCCTGACCCGCCACCCGGGCCGCATGCACGCCCAGGCGGTCATCGACGCCGCCGGCCGTCTCTCCGAGGCCCTGCGCCGCACCAGCTGACCTTCACCGGGGTGGGGCCGGCCTCAACGCCGCGGCAGGCCCCCTCCCTGGGCGACAGACGACGGATGCCGAACGCACGGCGCCGTACGTGGAGTTGGCACAGAAAACGCCGACGGCCCCCCACCGAAGTGGAGGGCCGTCGATTCGTGTACCCCCGACCGGATTCGAACCGGCGCTACTGCCGTGAGAGGGCAGCGTGCTAGGCCGCTACACAACGGGGGCAAGGACCACAAGTGATCCAGCTGGGCTACCAGGACTCGAACCTAGAACAACGGAACCAGAAACCGTCGTGTTGCCAATTACACCATAGCCCAATGGTGGTCTAGACCAGACCATCCAAGTACCCCCGACCGGATTCGAACCGGCGCTACTGCCGTGAGAGGGCAGCGTGCTAGGCCGCTACACAACGGGGGCCCTAGCGATCCTGCATGAGAGGCAGCGGGTGCGACCCGGACTGCCTCCCTTGGGAAGGATCTGTACCCCCGACCGGATTCGAACCGGCGCTACCGCCTTGAGAGGGCGGCGTGCTAGGCCGCTACACAACGGGGGCCTTGCAGAGATGGCCTCTGCGGTTGCAGATGAGCTCTGCGAGCTGGCCTACCAGGACTCGAACCTAGACTAACGGAACCAGAAACCGTCGTGCTGCCAATTACACCATAGGCCACTGAAACACAACCCCACACGGGGATTTTGTTTTAGCTAGCGCCTCCGGTTTTTGGACCTTTCGGTTCGCTCTCCGGCGGCGCAGGAAGAACATTACCTGAAGGTGGACGGCGCTCCAAAACGGGTATCAGCGCCGAGGATCACGGGGAGTTCGGCCAGCGAGGCAATCCGGTGCGGGCCCCTGGGACCACCCTCGGGAGCGGTGTGAGCGCCGCCACGGTCGATCCAGATGGAGAGCAGTCCCGCCTCGGCGGCGCCGCGTCCGTCGATCTCCGGATGGTCGCCGACGTACGCGACCTGGTGCGGAGGCAGACCCAGGGATTCGCAGGCGGCGTGGAAGGCCGCTTCGGCGGGCTTGGAGACTCCGAGTTCGGCCGCGCACAGGACGGTCTCGAAGCGGTCGCGCACACCGAGGACGCGGAGCTTGCGGTCCTGGTTGTGGAGGCTGGAGTTGGACAGGACTGCGTGCCGGTGGCTGGCGGCGAGGGCGTCCAGGGCGGGCAGCGCGTCCGGGAAGAGGGCCCAGGCGGCTTCGTAGTGGCCGGCGTACCGCTGGAACCAGCCGTCGGCCTCGGCGTCGCTCAGGGGCTCGCCCAGGAACTCCCTGACCCGGTCCCGGCGCTGGCCCTGCCAGTCCGACTCCCCCGCCGCGAACCTCGCCCACTGCACATCGGTGATGTCCCGCCAGCGCGAGAGGGCCTGCTCGACGGACTCGTACGCGTCGAGCAGGCCCTCGGCCGCCAAGTGCCCGCGCATTCCGGCCCGGTCCGCGCCCGTGTAGTCGAAGAGCGTGTCGTCCACGTCCCAGACCAAGGCCTTGATGCTCATGGTCCGACGGTAACTCCGGGCCCTCTCCACGCAAAGGGGGCGGCGCCCGGACCGGACGCCGCCCCTTTCACGTACCTGTGGTTACAGCTTCGCCAGCGCCGCGTCGATGCGTGCCAGCGTCTTCTCCTTGCCCAGGATTTCCAGGGACTCGAAGAGCGGCAGGCCGATGGTGCGGCCGGTGACGGCTACGCGGACCGGGGCCTGCGCCTTGCCGAGCTTGAGGCCGTGCTCCTCACCGGCGGCCAGGACGGCGTTCTTCAGCGCCTCCGCGTCCGTCCAGTCGGCGTCGGAGAGCTTCGCGCGAGCCGTACGCAGCAGGGCGTCGCTGCCCTCCTTCATGGCCTTCGTCCAGGACGCCTCGTCGAAGGCCGGCTCCGGGAGGAACAGGAAGTCGACGTTGTCGGTGATCTCGGAGAGGACCTTGAGGCGGGTCTGCGCGTGCGGGGCGATCGCCTGCCACTTCACCTCGTCGAAGTCCTCCGGCGCCCACGGGGCGAAGGGGGCCTTCAGCCAGGGGGCGCAGCGCTCCGTGAAGTCCTTCACGTCGAGCAGGCGGATGTGGTCGCCGTTGATGGCTTCGCACTTCTTGAGGTCGAAGCGGGCCGGGTTGGGGTTCACGTCCGCGATGTCGAAGGCGGCGACCATCTCCTCGATGGAGAAGATGTCGCGGTCCGCCGAGAGCGACCAGCCGAGGAGGGACAGGTAGTTGAGCAGACCCTCGGGGAGGAAACCGCGCTCCCTGTAGAGGTTCAGCGACGACTCCGGGTCACGCTTGGAGAGCTTCTTGTTGCCCTCGCCCATGACGTACGGGAGGTGGCCGAAGGCCGGGGTCTCCTTGGCGATGCCCAGCTCGGTCAGCGCCTTGTAGAGGGCGATCTGGCGCGGGGTGGAGGAGAGCAGGTCCTCGCCGCGCAGGACGTGGGTGATCTCCATGAGGGCGTCGTCGACCGGGTTGACGAGCGTGTACAGGGGCGCGCCGTTGGCTCGTACGATCCCGAAGTCCGGGACGTTCTCCGGGAGGTACGTGATCTCGCCGCGGACCAGGTCCGTGAAGGTGATCGTCTCGTCGGGCATCCGGAAGCGGACGATGGGCGTGCGGCCCTCCGCCTTGTAGGCCTCGGTCTGCTCGGCGGTCAGCGCGCGGCAGTGGCCGTCGTAGCCGGACGGCTTGCCTGCGGCGCGGGCGGCGTCGCGGCGGGCGTCCAGCTCCTCCGTCGAGCAGTAGCAGTAGTACGCGTGGCCGGCGTCCAGGAGCTTCTGGGCGACGTCCTTGTAGAGGTCCATCCGCTGCGACTGGCGGTACGGCGCGTGGGGGCCGCCGATCTCGGGGCCCTCGTCCCAGTCGAAGCCCAGCCAGCGCATCGAGTCGAGCAGCTGGTCGTACGACTCCTCGGAGTCGCGGGCCGCGTCGGTGTCCTCGATGCGGAAGACCAGCGTGCCTTCGTTGTGCCGGGCGAACGCCCAGTTGAACAGGGCGGTGCGGACCAGGCCCACGTGGGGGTTGCCGGTCGGGGAGGGACAGAAACGTACGCGGACGGAGCCGTTAGCCACGCTTGATCACCTTGTTGGTGAGAGTGCCGATGCCTTCGATGGTGACGGCGACCTCGTCGCCGACGTTCAGGGGGCCGACCCCAGCCGGGGTGCCGGTGAGGATCACGTCGCCGGGGAGCAGCGTCATGGCCTCGGTGATGTTCACGATCAGATCCTCGATGGAGTGGATCATCTCGCTGGTGCGCCCGAGCTGGCGCTGCTGTCCGTTGACCGTGCACTGGATGGTGAGGTCGGAGGGGTCCACGTCCGTCTCCACCCAGGGGCCGAGCGGGCAGGAGCCGTCGAAGCCCTTCGCGCGGGCCCACTGCTTCTCGCGCTTCTGGACATCGCGCGCGGTGATGTCGTTGGCGCAGGTGTAGCCGAGGATGACGTCCTTGACGCGCTCGCGCGGGACCTCGCGGCACATGCGGCCGATGACCACGGCCAGCTCCGCCTCGTGGTGCAGCTCGTTCGAGAAGGACGGGTACTGGATCGCGTCGCCAGGGCCGATCACGGAGGTCGAGGGCTTGAAGAAGGCGAACGGGGCGTCGGGCACCTCGTTGCCGAGTTCCCGCGCGTGCTCGGCGTAGTTGCGGCCGAAGGCCACGACCTTGTTGGGGAGCACGGGGGGCAGCAGCCGCACCTTGTTCAGGGGAACCTTCGTGCCGGAGAGCTCGAAGTCCGCGAACGGGATGCCCTTGATGATGTCGAGGACGAGTTCGTCCGGCTTGTCGCCCTCGACCGCGCCGAAAGCGACGTTGCCGTCGATGGAGAACCTGGCGATGCGCACGGGATCGTTGCGCCCCTCACTGAGCTGGCTGGAGTCTGACGCCCCAGGCTAACGCGGGAAGGGGTGGGCGCCTCGCGCAATTCGGCGGGCGCCACTGCATCCGTGGGCCGGCGGCTTGAGCAGACGGCCGGCGAGGGGCGTACTAGACCGCGACAGAGGTGGCGACGGGGGCTTCCATGAGGATGGTGCGGCGGGGGTTGGCGGTCTGGGCGGGGAGGTCGAGCGTGTGCTCCGGCTGCTCCGGCGTCTGCAGCTCGTCGGCGTCCTCGAGGTGGGCCAGCGTGGTGCGTCGCGGGTTGGCTATGTTGCGGAACATCATCGTCGTCTTCACCGTTGTACTCGACCTTGTCGTCATGGGCGCCGGGCGGGCTCAAAGGGCCCCGAGTCGGCGCGGGTTGTCGGATTCGCCATCCCTGTAAAGCGTCAGGCTAAACATGCAATTCCCGGGCGAAGCCGTGAAGACGCCATGATCGTGGTGTGAGTTTCCTCACTTACTAACAGGCAAACCGGTCAATTCAGGCCGACGGCCCGACCCGGCAAAGCCGACATTGCTCCACGGAAGCCGACATTCCGCTCCTGATCATGGCGACTGGGACACCCCGCACACCCCAACACCTCGTAGGCATACGTCCGTTATGTACGAGATCACTTTCTACGTCTCGTAACGCAGCACTCACAAGGTGTCACGGAGGTCACAGCCTGGTACTCGGGCCTTGTTGGAGATCCGGCACTGTGCTGGAATTCCACGGACCGCCGCGGGATCGAACCGGCGCGCAGGGGGCGCAACGCAGCGCCGAGTGGCGGCGGGAAAGGGGATCCAGCGCCGGTCACTCACGACCACCAGGGGGCGCATCTGCGCCCCTGAACGACGCCGACACCGCCTCGCCGTTTTCCCGGAGGGGCGCCTGGTCCAGAGGTTGCGACGCTAGTGCAGGGACGTTTCAAGAGGGATGGCAGCGCTCCGGCGGAGCCGGAGCCGCACGGCGGGGCCGACCGCGGTTCCTCGCCCCAGCACGCCCAGAACCCGGGACCGGCAGACGTCGGCGGCAGCGGTGAGCGTTCCGCACGCCCCGGCGCGACGGCTCCCCCCAAACCAGCCGCGAAGCCGAAGACGGGCCCCAGCGGCCCCGGCTCGCGAATAGCCCTGCGGAACTGGCGCATCTCCACGCGTCTGGTCTCGCTGCTCGCGCTCCCCGTGGTCGCCGCGACCTCGCTCGGTGCGCTGCGCATCAACCAGTCGATGGACGACATCCAGCAGCTCGACAACATGAAGCTGCTTACCGACATCACCAAGCAGGCGACCGAGCTCGCCGCCGCGCTCCAGAAGGAGCGCGACACGACGGCAGGCCCGCTGGCGCACGGCGCCGCGGCCACCTCCGCCACGGTGAAGGGCGTCCGCGACGCGACGGACATCTCGAAGAAGAACTTCCTCCAGGGCGTCCAGGAGATCGACGACTCCAGCTCGGAAGGTCAGCTCACCGGCGTACGGGACAGCCTCGTCGGCCTCACGCGCGAGTTGCAGAAGCTCAACAGCATCCGCAGTGACGCCTACGACGAGCCCAACAACGCCACGCAGACCGTCGAGTCGTACCACCGGGTCATCACCCAGCTCCTCGAGCTCTCGCAGGACATGGCCGAGGCCACCAGCAACCCGGAGATGATCCAGCGCACGCGTGCGCTGTCGGCCTTCTCCTCCGCCAAGGAGTACGCCTCCGTCCAGCGCGCGATCATCGCCGCCGCGCTGCCCGAGACCAAGACGACCTTCGGCAACCTGTCCGAGAACGACCGGCAGTACGCGCTCTCGGCGCAGCAGAGCCAGGAGTCCGACCTCAGCAGCTTCGAGAGCATCTACGGGGAGGGCTCCGCGGAGCTCCTCAAGCCGATCGAGAGCGGCAACCCGACCATCGAGGCGGCCGACGACTACGCGAAGCGTGTGCTGGCCAGCAAGGACGGTCTGGGCACGCGTGACAAGCGCTCGTATCTGGACTGGGTCGACGACGACTCGACCAAGATCGGCCAGATGGCCAACATCGAGACCACGCTGCTCGGCGAGATGGAGCAGAAGGCCCGTGAGCTGCGCAACGAGGCCGAGAGCGAAGCGATCATCTCGGGTGCGCTGATCCTGCTCGTCCTCGGTGTCTCGCTGGTCGGCGCCTTCGTCGTGGCCCGGTCCATGATCCGCTCGCTGCGCCGGCTCCAGGACACCGCGACCAAGGTCGCCCAGGAACGGCTGCCCGAGCTGGTCAAGCAGCTCTCCGAGTCCGACCCGCAGGACGTCGACACCTCCGTCGAGTCGGTCGGTGTGCACTCCCGGGACGAGATCGGCTCGGTGGCCGCGGCCTTCGACGACGTGCACCGCGAGGCCGTACGACTGGCCGCCGAGCAGGCCCTCCTGCGAGGCAACGTCAACGCGATGTTCACCAACCTCTCGCGCCGCTCCCAGGGCCTCATCCAGCGTCAGCTCTCGCTCATCTCCGAACTGGAGTCCCGCGAGGCCGACCCGGACCAGCTGTCCTCCCTCTTCAAGCTCGACCACCTCGCGACCCGCATGCGCCGTAACGGTGAGAACCTCCTCGTTCTCGCCGGTGAAGAGCCCGGCCGACGCTGGACCCGTCCGGTCCCGCTGGTCGACGTGCTCCGCGCCGCCGCCTCCGAGGTGGAGCAGTACGAGCGCATCGAGCTGTCCTCCGTGCCGACCACCGAAGTGGCCGGCCGTGTGGTCAACGACCTCGTGCACCTGCTCGCCGAGCTGCTCGAGAACGCGACTTCCTTCTCCTCCCCGCAGACCAAGGTCAAGGTCACCGGTCACGCGCTGCCCGACGGCCGCGTGCTGATCGAGATCCACGACACCGGTATCGGCCTCTCCCCCGAGGACCTCGCGGCGATCAACGAGCGGCTCGCCTCGCCGCCCACCGTGGACGTCTCGGTGTCGCGTCGCATGGGTCTGTTCGTGGTCGGTCGTCTGTCGCAGCGCCACGGCATCCGCATCCAGCTGCGTCCGTCCGACTCCGGTGGCACGACCGCGCTGGTCATGCTCCCGGTCGATGTCGCCCAGGGCGGCAAGAAGGTCCCGAACAAGCCTGGTCAGGGCGTCGGCGGTCCGGCCGCCTCGCAGGCCTCCGCCGGTGTCGCCGCGGCCCGCCGCGGCAACGGCCAGGGCGGTCCGGCCCTCGGTGCCGGTGGCAGCCCCGGACGTGTCGGTGCCCCGCCGCAGCGTGGCCAGGTGGGCGCGGGCCAGGGTCCGCGCGCCGCACTGCCCGGCAGCCAGGGCGGTCCCGCGCTGCCCGGCGGCAACCAGGGCGGTCGCCCGGGTGCACCGGGCGGATCGCGCGGCCCGCAGGGTCCGGGCAATCCCCCGCAGGGCAGGCCGGCTCCGGCCGGCGCCGGTGCCGGTGTCAATGCCTTCGGGCAGAGCATGCCGGGCGCCCCGCAGGGCCTCCAGGCCGCCGGGACCGGTGCGCAGGGCTTCGGTGACGGACCCGGTGCCCGTCAGGGCGGACCGGGTGCGCGGCAGAGCGGCCCCGCGGCCGCACCTCCGCAGCAGCCGCCGGCCGGCAAGGGCAGCCGTCGCAGGCCGCAGCTTCCGGGCCGCGGTGGCGCACGTGCCGAACTCCCCGGTGGCAACGGGCAGTCGCGGCCCAGCTGGAGCGACGACAACGCGCAGCCGCCCGTGCCGCGCGCGTCCCTCGACACCCCGCGTGGCCACGAGGAGCCCGACTCCACCTCGCGCATGCCGCGCATCGACGACCGCCAAGGCCCGGCCGCCACCGCTGCCACCTCTGAGTTTCCGCGGATCGACGACCGTCAAGGTCCCGCCGCCACGTCCGAGTTCGCCCGCCCGGACTTCGACGCTCCGCGCCCCGGCGCTGTGCCGTCGCAGAACTCCGGTCAGAACACCGGGCAGTACCCCGGCCCCGGCCAGTACTCGGGTCAGAACTCCGGCCAGAACACCGGTCAGTTCGTCCGCCCGGATGTCTTCGGTACTTCGGGCGCGGCTCCCGCGGGCCAGAACTCGTCCACCACGGGCCAGTTCGCCGCCCCGGGCTACGGCGCCTCCCAGGACCCGTCGTCCACCGGGCAGTTCCCGATGCCCGGGTACGGCAACGGCCAGGGCCCGTCGTCCACCGGCCAGTTCGAGCGGCCGCAGGCACCGCAGCGGCCGGCGACTCCCCCGCAGGCACCGCCGCAGCGGCCCGTACGTCCGCCGGAGCCCGAGGCTCTGCCGCCGGCCGGTCCCGGCGACGGACGTACCCCGCTGTACGACACGCTGGAGACCAACTGGTTCCACGGTCAGCAGGCGGCCGCGGCCGCCGCGGCGGCGCAGAACAACGGCTCGCAGGCTTCCCCACAAGCCCCGCAGGCCGCACAGACCCCCCAGCAGCAGACGCCCGCGGTTCCCCCGCGGCCCGCCGCCGCACCCGCGCCCGCCGCCGCTCAGGCGTCCTGGCGCAGCTCGCCGAACGACGACCTCGTCCGGCAGGCAGAACGCGTCCGTCAGCCGTCGGCGGGCGGGGTCACCACCTCAGGCCTGCCGCGCCGCGTCCCGCGAGCCAACCTCGTCGCGGGTACGGCACAGCAGCAAACGCACCAAACCGGTCCGCAGGTCTCGCGTGCGCCCGATGACGTACGCGGCCGACTGACCAATCTCCGTAGGGGCATTCAGCAGGGTCGCCAGGCCGGTACCGGCCAGACCGGCAGCTTCCCCAGCCCCACTCACCAGCAGGAGCACTAGTTGAGTCAGATGAGCCAGGCCGCACAGAACCTGAACTGGTTGATCACCAACTTCGTGGACAACACCCCTGGGGTGTCCCACACCGTCGTCGTGTCCGCCGACGGTCTCCTTCTGGCAATGTCCGAAGGCTTCCCGCGCGACCGCGCCGACCAGCTCGCGGCCGTCGCGTCCGGGCTCACCTCGCTGACCGCCGGGGCGTCCCGGATCTTCGAGGGCGGCACGGTTGCTCAGACAGTCGTGGAGATGGAGCGCGGCTTCCTTTTCCTGATGTCCGTCTCCGACGGATCGTCTTTGGCGGTCCTCTCCCACCCGGAGTGCGACATCGGCCTTGTCGGCTACGAGATGGCACTGCTCGTCGACCGCGCGGGCGCAGTGCTCACGCCGGACCTGCGCGCCGAACTACAGGGAAGTCTGCTCCACTAACGGCCCTGGGATCTACCCACAGCACGAAATCACCGTCCGGCCGACACAATCCCCCCACCGGCCCCAACAGACGGCACGACTGACCCACTTGCTGTCCCGCCCGGAGGATTCATGACCCCGCCCAACGCCTCTCATGATCCGTACGCGTCGACGTACGAGGAAGAGGGCGACCAGCCGCTGGTACGTCCGTACGCGATGACCGGCGGCCGGACCCGGCCGCGCTACCAGCTCGCCATCGAGGCACTGATCAGCACCACGGCCGACCCGGCGCAGCTGATGGGGCTCCTTCCCGAGCACCAGCGGATCTGCCACCTGTGCCGTGAGGTGAAGTCCGTCGCCGAGGTGTCGGCGCTCCTGTCCATGCCACTGGGTGTGGCACGGATCCTTGTCGCGGACCTCGCCGAGGCCGGACTCGTCGCCATCCATCAGCCGGGCGGCGACGAGAACAACGGCGGCGCGCCGGACGTGACTTTGCTCGAAAGGGTGCTCAGTGGACTTCGCAAGCTCTGACGGAGGCCGGGCGACCACCTCCGCGAAGATCGTGGTGGCGGGTGGCTTCGGCGTCGGCAAGACCACGTTCGTGGGCGCCGTCTCGGAGATCAACCCGCTGCGCACGGAGGCCGTCATGACGTCCGCGTCCGCGGGCATCGACGACCTCACCCACACCGGGGACAAGACCACCACCACGGTGGCCATGGACTTCGGCCGCATCACCCTGGACCAGGACCTGATCCTGTACCTCTTCGGTACGCCGGGTCAGGACCGCTTCTGGTTCATGTGGGACGACCTGGTCCGCGGCGCCATCGGCGCGGTGGTCCTGGTGGACACCCGCCGTCTCGCCGACTGCTTCCCGGCGGTCGACTACTTCGAGAACTCGGGTCTCCCGTTCGTCATCGCCCTCAACGGCTTCGACGGACACCAGCCGTACAACCCCGAAGAGGTCCGTGAGGCCCTCCAGATCGGTCCGGACGCCCCGATCATCACGACGGACGCCCGGCACCGCGCGGACGCGAAGAGCGCGTTGATCACGCTCGTCGAACATGCGCTCATGGCTCGTCTGCGGTAGCGGACGGCGGGCCCGGGGCAAGCGGACGGCCGTCTGCCCCGGTCCACAAGTCGACAGTTCCATAAGGCAGTTGTCGTAGACGTACTGGAGCCGGCTGTGTCGTTTGACACGGTCGGCCACAGTGTTCATAACGTTTCGACAGAGAATTTCACGGGCACCGACACGCATCGCGTTCACCCGGTACCGCTGTGCTCACAAAAGCCCCGTCTTTTGGCGGGGCTCGTTCTTTATGACCGTTTTATCTGGGGCTTACCTGACTCGGAATCATGGGTTCCGAGTGTTTGGAAGGGCGCCACTTGACGTGCTGGAATGCGCTGACCTGCCCAGTAGTCAAAGGGCGCCGGAGACACCGCGGCACAACGTAGGTGCCGACGCCGAGAGGTTTTGGTCGAGTGAGGCGAAGCAAGAACGGTCCCGAGCCGTCGGCACGGGGCAACTTCACCCCGCCGCCGCGCGTCGCGGCGCCCGCACAGATGCCCGGCTCCCCGGAGCCCATGCCGGCGCCCGCGCCGAGTGGCAGTCGTTTCTCCCCGCGCAACTGGCGCGTGCCGACCAGGCTGAACGCGATTCTGCTCATCCCCGTGGTGGTCGGCCTTGTCATGGGCGGCTTCCAGGTGAAGAGCTCGATCGACACCTGGCAGGAGGCCGAGAACGCCGAGAAGACGGCACGTCTGGTGCAGGCCGCGCTGACCTACGGCGACAGGCTGTACGTCGAGCGCGATGTCAGCGCCCAGCCGCTGCTGACCGGCAAGGGCGAGAAGAACGAGATCGTCGTCAAGGCACGCGCGGCCACGGACTCGGCCGCCGACGCCTTCGACGAGGCCGCCCAGAACATGCCCCAGACGGCCGGCCTGCAGCGCCGCCTGGAGGTCTTCCGCAAGGTCGAGCCCGGCCTCGCCGCCCTGCGCAAGGCCGCGTACACCTCCGCCCTCACCGGCGTGCAGACCGAAGAGGGCTACACCCAGATCCAGCACCCGCTGATGGAGTTCTCCAACGAACTCGGTCTGGGCACCGGAAACATCACCAGCTACGGCCGAACCGTCTACGCGGTCTCGCTCGCCAAGGCCTCGGCATCGCTTCAGCGGTCCATCGGCATGCACCTGCTGCTCAAGCCCGGCCCCACCGCCGAGGACCTCGGCAAGCAGCGCGTCGCCCTCTCCTCGTACGCCTACCTCGAGGGCATCGCCGTCGAGGAGTACATCGGCGGTGGCACCGAGGCCGACGCGGCCAAGCTGGAAGCCGCACAGAAGAAGCTGAAGACCGACGGCGCGGCGCAGGCCAAGGCAGCCGCCGAGGCAGCCGCCGCCGAGGGCAAGACCTATGTGCCCCCGCCGTCCGGCGACACCGCGATGGTCTCGGCGCTCGCGACGCTTTCGTCCACGGACGAGAGCACCCGCGAGGGGCTCGCCACGCAGGGCGTCACCCCGGACAACTTCTGGGCGGTCAACACCGGCAAGTACACCGCCTACCGCGCGCTCGAGTCGGATCTGACCGACAAGGCCGTGGCCGAGGCCTCCGACATCTCCGACACCGCCAAGCGCGACGCCATCATCACCGGTGCCGCCGTCGTGATCGCCCTGCTCGCCGCGTTCATCCTGGCCGGCATGGTCGCCCGCCAGATGAGCCGCGCGATGCGCCAGCTGCGCAACGCGGCCTTCAACGTCGCCGAGCAGCGCCTGCCGATGCTGGTCGACCAGCTCTCCCGCACGGACCCGGGCCGCGTCGACACCCGCGTACAGGCCATCCCGATCACCACGACGGACGAGATCGGCGAAGTCGCCCGCGCCTTCGACCAGGTCCACCGCGAGGCCGTACGACTGGCCGCCGAGCAGGCCCTCCTGCGAGGCAACATCAACGCGATCTTCACCAACCTGTCGCGCCGCAACCAGTCCCTGATCGAGGGCCAGCTGACCCTGATCACCGACCTGGAGAACAACGAGGCCGACCCGGACCAGCTGGAGAACCTCTTCCGCCTGGACCACCTCGCGACCCGTATGCGCCGCAACGGCGAGAACCTCCTGGTCCTCGCCGGCGAGGAGCCGGGCCGCCGCTGGGACCAGCCGGTCCCGCTGGTCGACGTGCTGCGCGCCGCCTCCTCCGAGGTGGAGCAGTACGAGCGCATCGAGCTCTCCGGTGTCCCGGAGGCCGAGATCCACGGCCGCGCCGTGACCGACCTCGTGCACCTGCTCGCCGAGCTCCTGGAGAACGCCACCACGTTCTCCTCCCCGCAGACCAAGGTCCGCGTCACCGCGACCCGTCTCCCGGACGGCCGCATCATGGTCGAGATCCACGACAAGGGCATCGGCCTCACCGCCGAGGACTTCGCGGACATCAACCACAAGCTGGCCAACCCGCCGACCGTGGACGCCGCGATCTCGCAGCGCATGGGCCTCTTCGTGGTCGGGCGCCTGTCCGACCGGCACGGCATCCGCGTCCAGCTCCGCCCCTCGGGCGAGCAGGCCGGTACGACCTCCCTGGTCATGCTCCCCGACGCGATCACCCACGGTGGTGGCGGCGGCGAGACGATCCAGCGCGACGAGTTCACCGTCTCGCAGATCATCCCGGAGCAGCAGCCGGCCTTCCAGGGCGAGCCTTTCCAGGGCCAGCAGCCGCTGCGTACGGCCGCCGAGCTCGGTTTCGACGACAGCCGCTACGAAGTCCCGGACGACATACGCGAGTTGGACCCCGTAGGCCGCTCGCTGATGCGCGAGGAGCGCCGTGCGGCCCTGGAGGCCCAGGCAGGGGGCCAGCCGGAGGCTCTGGAGGCTCAGAGCTACCAGGAGGGCTTCGAGGCCCAGCAGCCCGCGTACGACAACGGACAGCCGTCCTACGACGGCGCTCCGGCGTACGACAACGGGCAGGCTGCTTACGACAACGGGCAGGCCCCGTACGAGGAGCAGCAGGCGACGTACGACCAGCAGACGGCGTACGAGGAGCCGCAGCAGGGTTCGTACGACGAGACGTACTTCCCGTCGAACGGCGGCTACCCGGAGCCCGCGTACGCGGAGCCGGTCCAGGAAGAGCACTCGGGGAACCGGAACGCCGCCCCGGGGACGTTCTCGGCCTTCGCGGAGCCGTCCTACCGGGACGACTGGCCGCAGCAGGAGGCGGAGCAGAACGCGTACCGGTCCGAGTACGCTCCGGAAGCGGATTCCACGAAGATCGCTGACGCGGGTGAGCAGGACCGCGTAGGCTTCAGCCGTCCGGGACCGGCCCCTTCCGCCCCCCACACGCTGACCAACGCCGGTCTGCCCCGCCGCGGTGCCACCGCGAACGGCAGCGCCGGCGCCAACGGCCAGCGGGCCGTGGAGCAGAGGGACCAGACGCCGCCGGCGGCGGCGCCGGCGACCACGCAGGGTCCCGACGACTGGCGGTCGTCCAACGACGACCGTTGGCAGCGCGCCGAGCAGCTCAAGAAGCCCAAGGCGGGCGGGGTCACCTCGTCCGGACTGCCGCGGCGGGTGCCCAAGGCCAACCTGGTCGAGGGAACCGCGGAATCGACCCCGCAGGGCGGCCCCCAGGTCTCCCGCGCCCCTGAGGACATCCGTGGCAGGTTGAGCAACCTGCGCCGCGGTGTACAGCAGGGTCGCAATGCAGGTAGTGACACGAACGGCCAGGGCCTCGGTCCTGACAGCACCTACAACCAGGAGCGTTAGTGTGAGCCCGATGAGCCAGGCGGCGCAGAACCTGAACTGGTTGATCACCAACTTCGTGGACAACACCCCTGGGGTGTCCCACACGGTGGTGGTCTCCGCCGACGGACTCCTTCTGGCGATGTCCGACGGCTTTCCCCGTGACCGCGCCGACCAGTTGGCAGCAGTCGCATCCGGTCTGACCTCGTTGACCGCGGGAGCCTCCCGCATCTTCGAGGGCGGCCATGTGAACCAGACGGTTGTGGAGATGGAGCGGGGATTCCTCTTCATCATGTCCGTTTCCGATGGTTCGTCTCTCGCCGTACTCGCACACCCGGAGGCGGACATTGGCCTCGTTGGGTACGAGATGGCACTTCTGGTGGACCGTGCAGGTACGGTCCTGACCCCGGACCTTCGAGCAGAGCTCCAGGGGAGCCTTCTCAACTAACAGACAGACGGTGCGTCTTGGTGTCCCGAGGCCATAAGGTTTCGGGACGCGGTCCCACACTGCTGGGTGCCCGGCACAGTCGGAGGAGGAGAAAGTGGCAACACCCCCAGGCGGTTCGTCTTCGGGCAACTGGTCGTACGGCCCCGGCCAGGGGCAGGGCGGCCAGGGTGACGGTTCACAGAACCCGAACCGGTACAACTTCCCCTCCGCGCCAACCCCGCGGCATCAGCCGTACGCGCCCCAGGGCCCCCAGGGTCCCGGTCCGTCGCCGTACGACCAGCCGTCGGCGCCGCGCATCCAGCCTGTGCAACCGCAGCGCCGCAACCCTGAGCCGTCGCCCGGTGGGACGTCGCACAACCCTCTGGTACGCCCATACGCCATGACGGGTGGCCGTACCAGGCCCCGCTACCAGCTCGCCATCGAGGCGCTGGTACACACGACCGCACAGCCGCACCAGATGCAGGGGCAGTTGCCCGAGCATCAGCGGATCTGCAACCTCTGCCGGGAGATCAAGTCGGTGGCCGAAATCTCGGCCTTGCTGACGATCCCTCTCGGTGTGGCCAGGATTCTCGTCGCCGACTTGGCGGAGGCGGGCCTGGTCGCCATTCATCAGCCCGGCGGCGACGAGAGCGCCGGCGGCCAGCCAGCCGTGACATTGCTCGAAAGGGTGCTCAGTGGACTTCGCAAGCTCTAGCGGAGGGCCTTCCCGCTCCACCACGTCCGCGAAGATCGTGGTGGCGGGCGGCTTCGGCGTGGGCAAGACCACGTTCGTCGGGGCCGTCTCGGAGATCAACCCGCTGCGCACAGAGGCCGTCATGACGTCCGCGTCCGCGGGCATCGACGACCTCACGCACACCGGAGACAAGACGACGACCACCGTCGCCATGGACTTCGGACGCATCACCCTGGACCAGGACCTGATCCTGTACCTCTTCGGCACTCCCGGCCAGGACCGCTTCTGGTTCATGTGGGACGACCTGGTCCGCGGCGCCATCGGTGCCATCGTCCTGGTCGACACCCGCCGTCTCGCCGACTGCTTCCCGGCGGTCGACTACTTCGAGAACAGCGGTCTGCCCTTCGTGATCGCCCTCAACGGCTTCGACGGCAGCCAGCCGTACAACCCGGACGAGGTTCGCGAGGCCCTGCAGATCGGCCCGGACACCCCGATCATCACGACGGACGCCCGCCACCGCGCGGACGCCAAGTCGGCGCTGATCACGCTCGTGGAGCACGCGCTGATGGCGCGGCTGCGCTAGCAGCACGGACAGCAGACGAGTAGGCGGGCCCTCCTGATGGAGGGCCCGCCTACTTGTTTCCGCCGCGACGTCGGGACGCGGGGCCGCGGTTCTCGCCGGTTGCGAACCCCGCGCATGAGGAAGGGGGCCCGCACTGTGAAGTGCGGGCCCCCTTCCCTGCGTTCAAGCGACGCGCAGCCTAGCCGTGCCAGCTGTGCGGTGCCCGGAAGCCGGGCTCGCGCTCCAGGCGGCGCCAGCCGGCCTTGGGGCGGGCGGAGTTGTGGGACGTGGCGGAAGCGGGCGCGGCCGCCGCGCGAGCCAGCAGGATGGCCGTGATGGCGGCGACTTCCTCGGGCTCGGCGTGGCCCTTCTCGACGCGGATGTCAGGGGTGTCCATAGATTTCAGTCTCCGTGAGAGAGGTTTCCGCAGCGCTGCCGCGGAGGAACCGCAGGGTTACTGCGGGGGGTTGCCGTGCTTGCGGGAGGGCAGGTCCGCGTGCTTGGAGTGCAGCATCGCGAGGGACTTGACGAGCACCTCGCGGGTCTCGGCGGGGTCGATGACGTCGTCGACAAGGCCCCGCTCGGCCGCGTAGTAGGGGTGCATCAGCTCGGCCTTGTACTCCTTGACCATGCGTACGCGCATCGCCTCGGGGTCCTCCGCCTCCGCGATCTGGCGGCGGAAGATGACGTTCGCTGCGCCTTCCGCGCCCATCACGGCGATCTCGTTCGTCGGCCAGGCGAACGTGAGGTCCGCGCCGATGGACTGGCTGTCCATGACGATGTACGCACCTCCGTACGCCTTGCGCAGGATCAGCGAGATCCTCGGCACCGTCGCGTTGCAGTACGCGTACAGCAGCTTCGCGCCGTGCCGGATGATTCCGCCGTGCTCCTGGTCGACACCGGGAAGGAACCCGGGGACATCCAGAAGAGTGACGATCGGGATGTTAAAAGCGTCACACATCTGGACAAAGCGCGCAGCTTTTTCGGAGGCCTCGATGTCCAGCACACCCGCGAGCGACTGCGGCTGGTTGGCGACGATGCCGACGACCTGGCCGTCTAGACGGGCCAGCGCGCAGATGATGTTGCGGGCCCAACGCTCGTGCACCTCAAGGTAGTCGCCGTCGTCGACGAGCTCCTCGATCACCTTCGTCATGTCGTACGGGCGGTTGCCGTCCGCGGGAACCAGGTCGAGGAGGACGTCCGAGCGGCGGTCGGCGGGGTCCTCGGACGCGACGCGCGGCGGGTTCTCACGGTTGTTCTGCGGGAGCATCGACAGGAGGTAGCGCACCTCGGCGATGCAGGTCTCCTCGTCGTCGTACGCGAAGTGCGCGACGCCGGAGGTCTCGGCGTGCACGTCGGCGCCACCCAGGCCGTTCTGGGTGATCTCCTCGCCGGTGACGGCCTTGACGACGTCCGGGCCCGTGATGAACATCTGCGAGGTCTCGCGGACCATGAACACGAAGTCGGTGAGGGCGGGGCTGTAGGCCGCGCCGCCCGCGCACGGGCCGAGCATCACGCTGATCTGCGGGATGACACCGGAGGCCCTGGTGTTGCGCTGGAAGATGCCGCCGTAGCCGGCGAGCGCCGAGACGCCCTCCTGGATACGGGCTCCCGCGCCGTCGTTGAGGGAGACCAGCGGCGCTCCGGCCGCGATGGCCATGTCCATGATCTTGTGGATCTTCGTGGCGTGGGCCTCGCCCAGCGCGCCGCCGAAGATGCGGAAGTCATGGGCGTACACGAAGACCGTGCGGCCCTCGACCGTGCCCCAGCCGGTGATGACACCGTCGGTGTACGGCTTCTTCGCCTCCAGGCCGAACCCGGTCGCCCGGTGCCGGCGCAGTTGCTCGACCTCCTGGAACGAGCCCGCGTCCAGCAGGAGCTCGATACGCTCGCGCGCGGTCAGCTTGCCCTTGGCGTGCTGCGCGGCGGTCGCCTTCTCGCTGGGGCCCCGCAGCGCATCCGCACGGATCGCGTGCAGCTCGGCCACGCGCCCGCGTGCGTCCGTGGGTTCGCCTGAGGATTCGGCCTCATCCAAAACGGTCATGTAGCGACCATACGAAGTCCACCAAGGAAAGCGGGCCGTCGACTCCGTACAGTCTCCGGGCCGTTTTCCTGGTACCCCTCAACAGAACCCTGACCACAGGCAGGCGATCTGACTGCTCAGGGGGTCTCCGGCTTGTAGGGGTCACACAAACTCGTCAGCTGAGAGCCACCTCACATTCATGAGTGGCACATGCCATCCCTGGAGTGAACAAGCCTCCGGGGAGGCGCCTCGCCCGGACGCAAAGTAACGTCGTGAACACGTGGCGGATGATGTTGAAACTTGAATGGAATAGGTCTACATTCCCTCTTGTTGGCATCGTTGAATCTTAAACAGAATCGATCTACTCGGTTCGACAACCTCGCGTCGCGGCTTCTGGACGAATCCGCGAACCGTCCCCCAAGGAGCACGTCATGGGCATCTTCGGCCGCAAGACCACCGACACCGACGAGACCGGCACCCCCTCGACCCCCGTCGAGGTGAGCCCCGAGCTGGCCGCACTGACCGGCGACTACGCGATCGACCCGTCGCACTCGACGATCGGCTTCGTCGCCCGCCACGCGATGGTGACGAACGTCAAGGGCGGCTTCAAGGACTTCGAGGGCACCCTGCACCTGGACGGCAGCGACCCGTCCAAATCCACCGCCTCGCTCGACGTCAAGATGGAGAGCGTCGAGACCGGTTCCGCCGACCGTGACGGTCACCTGAAGAGCGCCGACTTCTTCAAGACGGACGAGTTCCCGACCATGACCTTCCGCTCGACGGAGGCCGTGGCCCTGGGCGGCGACGACTACCGGATCACCGGCGAGCTGTCGATTCTCGGCATCACCAAGCCGCTCAGCATCGACCTGGAGTTCAACGGCGCCGCAACGGACCCGTTCGGCAACCAGCGCGTCGGCTTCGAGGGCAAGTCGGAGATCATCCGCTCGGAGTGGGGCCTCACCTGGAACGCGGCCCTGGAGACCGGTGGCGTCCTCGTCTCCGACAAGATCAAGCTGGTCTTCGACATCTCGGCGATCAAGAACGCCGCCTGAGTCGGCGACAGCCCCCGACTCCCCCTCGACTCCCCCGGCACCCTGAAGGCGCCCGTCCTCTGATTCCCCCGTTTCAGAGGACGGGCGCTTTGCCATGTGCAGACGCATTTTGCTTGTTACGGGCTGCCGCATGTCCGAATACGGACGTCTGCCTGTGACCCGGCCATGAGAACTTGGGCGTCAACGATGAATAGAACAGAATTGTTGACAATCCCGAAGACCGCGATTTACGTTCGCAAGCACAAGATCGGGTGGGGCGACACGGGTGGGCAATGCCGCCCGCACTGGCCTACACGGCCACCGCGTGTGCGTCCGGCGCGATGGAGCCGACTCGACGGCAGCACTCGTCTGCCGCGAATGGGAGAGACCTCAGTGAAGCACAGGGCAGTGAAGCGCAGGACCGTCGTCATGGGCATAGGCGCGACCGCCGGAGTCGCCGCGGCCGGCGGCTTCGCATTGAGCGCGAACGCGTCGGGTACGTCCAAGTCCTCGGCTTCCTCGGACGCCCTGGTCTTCGACCCGGACGCCTACACAAAGCTGACGAAGACCGTCACGGACACCGACGGCAACGACCACTCGGTGGTGTACCACTTCTGGAAGGCGATCACCTACGTCGCCAGCCCGGTGGACGCCACCTACCAGTCGCTCATCGTCAGCTCCCCGGTCGAGATCGACGGCACGGCGGTCGACGCGAGCAACGCGCCGATCCTGCTCGCCAACTCCGTGGGCGGTTACATGCCCTCCTCCGTGGCCGCCGCCACCGAGGTCGGCGGCGGCGGTTCGGCCATGGGCGGTGGCGGTGCGCCCTCCGGCTCGGCGGCGCCCAGCGCCTCGGCCTCCACCGCGTCCAACGCGAACGGCAACACCAACGCCACGGGTGGTGCCCTCTCCAGCAACCAGCTCCTGGCGCTGGCCGCCGGGTACGTCGTCATCGAGCCCGGCGCCCGCGGCCGTACCCTCAAGAACTCCGACGGCGAGTACTACGGCACCGCCCCCGCCGCGATCGTCGACCTCAAGGCGGCGGTCCGGTACATCAGGTCCAACAAGGGCCGCATCCCCGGCAACGTCGAGCGGATCGTCTCCGCGGGCACCAGCGCCGGCGGCGCCCTGTCCTCCCTGCTCGGCGCGTCCGGCGACAGCAAGATCTACGACAAGTACCTCAAGGAGCTCGGCGCGGCCGACGCCTCCGACGCCATCTTCGCGACCGGTGCCTGGTGCCCGATCACCGACCTGGAGCACGCCGACGGCGCGTACGAGTTCAACTGGGGCACCAACGCCCTGAGCACCGGCAAGCAGGTCGACCAGACGGTCTCCAAGGAGCTGCAGTCGCAGTTCGCCGAGTACCAGGCCTCCCTGAAGCTGCGCGGCCTGAACGGCTTCGGCACGCTGACCGCCCGCAACTACGACGAGTACCTGGTCGAGCAGTACCTGGAGCCCTCGGCGACCACCTACTTGGCCGGGCTGTCGGACTCCGACCGCGAGACGTACCTCGCCGCCAACACCTTCATCACCTGGTCCGGTGGCAAGGCCACCTTCACCTGGGACGACTTCCTCACCCACGTGGGAGCGAGGAAGAAGGACGCGCCCTCCTTCGACGCCTTCGACCTGTCCGCCGGTGAGAACAACGAGTTCGGCGCGGACACGACCCTGGCCCGCCACTTCACGGCGTACGGCGCGAAGAACGACACCACCGGTCTGACCACCAAGCGGGTCGCGAGCGACATCCCCGAGAAGCTCGACCTGATGAACCCGATGTACCACTTCGCCAAGAAGAACCCGGGCCGCTCGAAGCACTGGTGGATCCGCCTCGGCACCAAGGACTCCGACACCTCGCTGACGGTCTCCGCCAACATCGCGGCCGCCGCCGCGGGCCTCGGCGACGACGTCAACCACCTCTACTACTGGGACGAGGGCCACGGTTCGAACATCGACCCGGCCGACTTCATCACCTGGATCGCCAAGGTGACGGGTCACACCAAGCGGGCCGCTGCCGCGAAGTAGCACTCGCCCACTGAGCGGCGTCCGCGTCGGATGCCACCCTCGCGACGCCGAGCCCGCGCACCCGGGCTCGGAGTCGCTGTGTCCCCCCCTTGCCCCGGGGAATAACCCGGTGCGGATCACCCACCCGGCGGATAGCCTCCGCCCATGACCTGGTTGCCCGTTGGCTTCGTACATCCCGTTCGTGTCGAGTTGCCGGGCGGGTATCACCTGCGTCCGATCACCGGGGCGGACGCGGACATCGACTACCCGACCGTGATGGGCTCGCGCGAGCGGCTGTGGTCCATCTTCGGTGAGGCGTGGGGGTGGCCGGCCGAGACGATTTCGTACGAGGCGAACAAGAAGGACCTGGAGCGGCACGAGGCCGAGATCGCCGCCCATGAGTCCTTCAACTACGTGTTGTTCGATGACGCGGGCACCGAGGAGTTCGGGTGCGTCTACATCGATCCGCCGGAGAAGACCGGTGCGGACGCCGAGATCTCGTGGTGGGTTGTGGACGGCAAGGTCGGGAGTGACCTGGAGCGGGATCTGGACGCGCTCGTGCCTCGCTGGATCGGGAACGACTGGCCCTTCGAGCGGCCGCGGTTCATCGGGCGGGATCTGTCCTGGCAGGAGTGGCTGGCTCTGCCGGACGCCGGCTGACTCCGAAGGCGGGGTTACCGAAGGCGGCGCTACCGGACACGGGGCTATGCGTCGCGCCGCCCGAACAGCGCACCGCCGATCAGCAGCAGACCCAGCGCGTACGCCGCCAGTACGCCCAGCCCCGGCCACGGGCCTATCGGGAGTCGGGCCAGGTCTCGGGTTGCCTGGATGGCCATACCGGCCGGCATGGGGGCCCAGCTTTCGATGCGGTCCTTCCAGGTTGCCGAGCCGAGCAGGTCGGCCAGGAGCGGGACGACGTAGAGGAGACCCAGGCCCAGCGTGATCGCGCCCGCGGTGTCCCGTAGGAGGACTGCCAGGCTCAGGCCCAGGAAGGCGATGAGGATCAGGCAGAGGACTGAGCCGAGGGCCGCGCGGAGGGTCGTCGGGTCGGTGAGGGTGAGGAGTGGGTAGCCCTCGGCGGGGGTGAAGCCGTTGTCCGGGAGGATCAGGCGGGCCGCGTAGAGGGACACGGTGATCGCCAGAGCGCCGGCTGCCGCCGTGGCTGTGGCCAGTACGGCCGCCTTTGACGCGAGGACTCGCGAGCGGCGTGGGATCGCCGTCAGCGTCGTGCGGATTGTGCCCGTGCCGTACTCCGCTCCTATGGACAGGGCTCCGAGGATCAGGATCGTCGCCTGGCCGAGCCAGATTCCCGTGAGGCTCAGTTTCACCGTGTCCTCGTGGCACGCGGCCGCCGTCAGGCAGTCCCGGGTGGTGACCGCCGACACCGAGGCCGCACCCACCGCGACGGTCAGGACCACGGTCGCGGCCAGGAGGAGCCAACTGCTCGGCAGCGTACGGAGTTTCGTCCACTCGGCGTGGAAGGACGACCTCATACGTCCCTCCTGCGCAGGCGCCAGGCGGCCAGGGCCAGGGCCACGGCCACGTACGCGCACAGGACCGCGAAGCCGTTCCAAGGTGCGAGGGGGTAACAGCCGCTCTCCGGCAGGCAGTTGTGGTCCATCTGGGGGTAGTACGTCACCCCCTGCTGGATGGCGAACGCTGCCGCCGGGGTCAGCCGGAGCAGCCATTGCGCGACCGGCAGCGGAAGGGCGAAGGCCAGGATCTGCGGGAGTATCACCAGGACCACGACCACCGTGATCGCGCCCGGGCTGTTGCGGAGTATCGCCCCTGCCGCGAGGGCGAGGACCGCCACCAGGGACAGGAGCGCCGCGCTGCCGACGACCGCTCGCAGGGCCGGGGTGTCCAGGAGGGACAGGTCCGGGTACGCGGGGGGCTTGAACCCGTTGGAGCGCATGGTGCTCTGGGCCAGGGGGAAGGTGATCGCCGTTGCCACCAAGCTGACGGCGAACGTGACACCGCCGATCACCAGGGCCTTGGCCGCCAGGACGCGGGCGCGTCGTGGGGTCGCCGTGAACGTCGTACGGATCATGCCGCGCTTGTACTCGGTCGTGATGAAGAGGGCTCCCAGCGCCACCATGAACACCACGGCCACGAAGACGCCCTGGAAGCTCATCTGGATGACGTCGGGGCCGGTCTGCTCCGGGGCGATGTCGCCCCGGCCGGTGACGGTGTAGACACCGGAGTCCGATACCCGGGTGGTGCCGGGTTCGAAAACTGCCGGGCCGGACTCCGGGGCGCGGGCGCCGGGGGCACTGGGGTCGGGGGCGTTCGGGTCTGGGGCGCGCACGTCCGTACTGGTCCAGGCCGCTCCCTTGGTGCCGCCGCTCAGTGCGATGTGGTCGAAGCTTGCCGTGACGTTCGTGCCTGCGGCCGTCTCCGAGGTGCCGCCGAACGAGCGCCGCAGGTTGTTGTGGAGGGGGGTGGCGACGAACAGGCCCGCCTGGGTCGTCTTCGCCAGCTTCGGCAGCGTGACCGAACCCACCTTCGTCCAGTGGGAGCCGTCCGCCGACTCATAGCCCGTCAGCTGTGAGCCCGTCTTCGTCAGCCGGAGCCAGCGCGGGTCACCGGACGCACCGCTGCCCGCCTTGTCCTGGGTGAAGTTCCACTGCAGACGGACGCCGTGGTCCGGGGTGACCATCAGGGCCGCGTACTGGCTGCCGACCTCCGTGCTCGCCTTGATGATGACCCCGGCCTTCGCCCAAGGTTCTGGGTCCCGACCGCCGAGCCCCTTCAGGTCGGACACGCGGACCGTGACGCTGCCGTCGCCGGCCAAGGGCTGGTGGACGAAACGGAACGTGTCGGTGACCTGGGTGCCGTCCGGGGCGACGGTGACAGGGCCCCCGCCGGAAATGACGGAACCGCTCGCGGCGAGCTGGGAGATCAGGACGGTGACCGCCGCCGCGACGACGAGCACCAGCACCCAGACGCGCACCGTCCAGAACTTGGACCACTCCGCGCGAAGCAGACGTCCGAAGCCCTCGCGGGTGGGCGGGAGTTGTGAGCGGTAGGGGGGCATGGTCGAGGCCGGCGGCGAGGGAGTGATCATCGGGTCACCTCGGTCTCCGGGGCGGACGTGAACTCGGTCGCGTGCCGGGTGAGCTCCATGTACGCCTCTTCCAAGGTCGCCCGGTGCGCGCCCACTTCGGCAAAGGGGATCCTGGCGGCGCCGAGCAGCGCCACGATCCGCTCCGCGGGCAGGCCGGTGACCGTGAGTGTGTCGGCGCCGGTGACGGCGACCGTGCCGCCCTCGCGGGCGAGCAGTTCCATCGCCTCCGTACGCGCGGCCGTGCGCAGGGCGACACGGTCGCCTGACGCCGCGGCGAGCAGCGTCGCGACGGCGGTGTCGGCGATGAGACGGCCGCGGCCGATGACGACCAGGTGGTCGGCGGTGTCCTCCAGCTCGCTCATGAGGTGGCTGGAGACCAGGACTGCTCGGCCCTCGCCGGCCAGGCGGCGCAGGAAGCCACGGATCCATTGGATGCCCTCGGGATCGAGGCCGTTGACCGGTTCGTCGAGGAGGAGGACCGGGGGGTCGCCGAGCAATGCGGCCGCTATGCCCAGGCGTTGGCGCATGCCGAGTGAGTAGCCCCCCGCTCGGCGTCGGGCGGCCTGTGCCATGCCGACCTGTTCGAGGACCTCGTCCACTCGGCGCAGGGACAGGCCGTGCGAGTGGGCCAGCCAGCGCAGGTGGTCGCGGCCACGGCGGCTGGGGTGCAACGCGGCGGCGTCGAGCAGCGCGCCCACCTCCAACAGGGGGGAGCGCAGGGAGTGGTACGGGCGGCCGCCGATGAGCGCGCGACCCTCGTCGGGGGTGTCCAGGCCGAGCACGGCCCTCATCGTGGTGGACTTGCCCGCCCCGTTCGGGCCTACGAAACCGGTGATCTGCCCCGGCTCCACCGTGAAGGACAGCCCGTCGACCGCGACGGTCCTGCCGAACCGCTTGCGCAGGTCTTGGACTTCGATCGTTGCGTCACTCATGCTCAGCGAGATTAGGGATCGGCGGGCCCCGAGTCGTCCCGCCAGGGAGCCGTCTTCGGCACCCCTGACGCGAGGGACGGATCGCCTGCCGAGTCCCCCACGCGGGGGACAAACCCCAGGGTGACGCGCTGCGGCGCCGCCGACGGCAGAATGGCGTGCATGAGCGAGGACACTGCGCGACGCGGCGATGGGGTCGCGGGGGTGTGGGAGCGGGTACGGCGCTTCCCGGCCCCCGTGACATACCCGGTTGCCCTCGCTCTCCTCGCCTGCGCGGAGGTTCTCCTGCGGGTCGGGAGCCTGCGCGAGAATCTGGCACTCGCCCTGCTGCTCGGGGTCTGCACCACCCTTCCGCTCACCTTTGTACTCGGGGCCGACCGTGCCGTGGCGGTGCGGGCCGGGGCCGCCGTGGCGGTGACCTCGGCGGGGGTGCTGGCGCTGACGCCGTTCCGGGCGCTCACCCTGGCGGGCGTCGTGGCCCAACTGGCCGCCGTGTACTGGCTCGGGAGAGCCGGGGCGCCCCGGCTCAGCGGCGTGCTCGTCCTGCCGTACGTCGTCCTGGCCCTCGTCAGTCAGGACGACGTCGCCACCCGGGTGACAGCGGTCCTCGTGGCCACGCTCGCCTCCGCCGCTGCCGCGACCGGCATCACGCATCACGTCCGCAGCGCGGCCCTTGCCCACAGCGCCACGGAGCGGGCCTTCGCGGACACGCTGCTCGCGCATGCCGCGCGCGGCGAACGGGCGCGGATCGCACGGGAATTGCACGACGTCGTCGCCCACCACATCTCGATGATCGCCGTCCAGGCCGAGACCGCCCGGCTGACCACGGCCGGGCTCCCCAGCGACGGCGCCACCCGGCTGCTCGCCATCGGGGACACCGCGCGGACCGCGCTGACGGAGATGCGGCGGCTGTTGGGGGTGCTGAGGGAGGACGCCGACGCGGGAGTCACCCGGCGCCCGCAGCCCGGGCTGCGCCAGCTCATGGAGCTGATCGACGAGTCCCGGGACGCCTCCGGCTCCTGTACCCGGCTGATCGTCAGCGGTCCGGTCGCCGCGCTCGACCCGGGCATCGAGGTCACCGCGTTCCGTATCGTCCAGGAGGCCCTCACCAACGCCCGACGGCATGCGCCGGGGGCCGCAGTCGATGTCGAACTCCGTTACTCGGAGGAGGATTTGGTGATCCGGGTCCGCGACAACGGGCCAGGGCCTCCCAGCACTGCAAGCAACTCGGACACCTCACAGGCCTCGCACGCCTCAGACATCTTGCAAGTCCCGCACGTCTCACACGTCCCACACGACCCGCACATCCCGCATGTCACAGACGCCGGCCACGGTCTCCTCGGTATGCGTGAACGTGCGGCCACGGTCCGCGGCACCCTCCGTACCGGCCCGGCGGCCGGCGGCGGTTTCCTCGTCGAGGCCAGGCTTCCCGTACGGGCGGAGGCCCTCGTATGACCGAGACCCAAACCCACACCCCCGCCGAAGCCACCGCCCCGGTCCGCATCGTCGTCGCCGACGACCATGAGGTCGTGCGTGCCGGATACGCCGGACTCCTCGCCACCCAGCCGGACTTCACGGTGGTCGGCACCGCGCGCGACGGCGCCGAGGCGGTGCGGATCTGCCGGGAGCAGCAACCCGACGTGGTCCTGATGGACGTACGGATGCCGGTGATGGACGGGATCCAGGCGACCGCCGAGCTGATGACGGCGCTGGCGGGCCTGGACGGGTCCGCAGCTCAGGCCGCTCCGCGCGTGCTCATCCTCACCACCTTCGACCTCGATGAGCATGTGTACGACGCCCTCGCCGCCGGGGCGAGCGGGTTCCTGCTCAAGGACGTCACCGCGGAGCGGCTCTTCGAGGCCGTACGGGTCGTCGCAGACGGGGAGGCGTTGCTCGCGCCCGTCATCACACGCCGCTTGATCGCCGAGTTCGCGCGGCTGAAGCCCAGAGTGCCCGCGCAGAAGACGCTCGGCGCGTTGACGCCGCGCGAGACGGAGGTGCTGCGGCTGATCGCGGAGGGCCTGTCCAACCCCGAGATCGCGCTACGACTGCACGTCGGCGAGGAGACCGTGAAGACGCACGTCAGTCGCGTCCTGTCCAAGCTCGGCCTGCGCGACCGTACGCAGGCGGTCGTGACGGCGTACGAGTCGGGGCTGGTCGTGCCGCGTACGAGCGAGCCGTTGGGGCCGTCCTAGGCGGCGGGGGTGCGGTTCGTAGGCGCGGGTGCGGCGTGGGATCCGTCGTGAGTTCCGCCGGTGGCCGTACGGCTCAGCGGGCGTCGTAGTCCTGGCGGGCGTCCGCGACCTTGTCCAGGTTGAGGGCGGCTCAGTCGGCGAGGGTGGCGAAGAGGGGGGCCAGGCTGCGGCCCAGTTCGCTGATCTCGTACTCGACGCGGGGCGGGACCTCGGGGTGGTAGGTACGGATGACGAGGCCGTCGCGTTCCAGTTGGCGCAGGCGCTGGGTCAGGACCTTGGGCGTGATCTTGGTGATGCGGCGCTCCAGCTCCACGAAGCGCTGCCGCCCGTATTCGTTGAGCGACCACAGGATCGGTGTCGTCCAGCGGCTGAAGACGATGTCGACCACCGGGGCGATGGGACAGGCCACTTCCGGGTCGATCTCCATGTCGGTCGCCTGCAATGTGGCGTCGGTCACAATCGACCCCTCTCCCCATTACTTTCCCCTAGGTACCTACTATGCCACCGCCAGTAGCTTCCATTCAGGCCCACAAGGGCCCGGCCAAGACCTCACATGGGCATATGGGAGCGAACATGATCGTGGTAACGGGAGCGACGGGCAATGTCGGGCGGCCGCTGGTGCGGGCGCTGGCCGTGGCGGGCGAGAAGGTGACGGCTGTCTCGCGCGGGGCCGCGGCTCCGGACATGCCGGCAGGGGTGCGGCACGTCCGCGCCGATCTGAGTGACCCGAAGAGCACTGAGTCCGCGCTCGACGGGGCCGAGGCGCTGTTTCTGCTGACGTCCGGTGAGTTGCTCTCCGGCGGGGGCGGCTACCTGAGCGGTGTGCTCGATGCGGCTCGGGCCGGGGGCGTACGACGTGTCGTCCTGCTGTCCTCGCAGGGGGTCGGGACGCGACGGCATCCGCCCGAGCTGGAGGAGACGGTCAAGCGGTCGGGGCTGGAATGGACCATGCTCCAGCCGGGGGGATTCGACTCCAACGCCTTCGCGTGGGCCGAGACGGTCCGTACGCGGCGGGTGGCCGCAGCGCCCTTCGGTGATGTCACGCTGCCGACCATCGACCCGGACGACATCGCCGAGGTCGCCGCCGTCACGCTGCGGATGTCCGGCCACGGTGGCAGCACGTACGTACTGACCGGGCCGGCGCCCGTTTCGCCCCGGCAGCAGGTCGCGGCGATCGGGGACGCGCTGGGCGAGCCGGTGCGGTTCGTCGAGCAGACGCGTGAGGAGGCTCGGGCTCAGATGCTGGGGTACATGCCGGAGCCGGTCGCGGACGCGACGCTGGGGGTGCTGGGCACGCCCACGGTCGAGGAGCAGCGGGTCAGTCCCGATGTGGAACGGATTCTGGGGCGTCCGGGGCGTACGTTCGCGCAGTGGGCGGAGCGCAACGTCGCCGCGTTCAAGTGACCGGAGCGAAGTGTTCGGGGGCGGGGTGACTCGGGCGGGGGGCTCGGACGGATGAGGTCTGGAGGTCCTGTCCGGGTCGGCTCCTCGGTGTCAGAAGCCTCCTCCGAAGTCCCCTCCCCCGCCGCCGAAGTCGCCACCGCCACCGCCGAAGCCGCCGCTGAAGTCTCCTGAGTCGAAGTCGGCGCCCGAGACGTCGCCGCCGTCGTATCCGGCGGAGCCGAAGTCGCCGTATCCGGAGCCGTAGTCGGCCGCGTACGAGGGGCTGGCCATCATGCTGCCGAGCACCGTGCCGACGAGGAGGCCGGGGAGCAGGCCGCCGCCGAAGTAGCCGCCCGCCCAGGGGCCGTAGGCCGGGCCCGCGTCCCAGTAGGGGCGGCGGCCGTATTCGGTGTCCACCTCGCGGATCGCCGGGTCGGCTCCGTCGGCGAGGCGGGCCCGGTCCGCCGCGCAGACCGGGACCTGGCGGGTCGCGCCGCCGGACGGTGTCCAGGTCGCGTCGGCCACCGACGGACCGTGCCGCGGGTCGAAGAAGCAGGGGGCGCGGCGCTCGGGGACCGGGCGGCCCTCGCGGCGCGCGGCGAGTTGGGCGAGCGAGAAGCGGCCGTCCTCCAGGGCCTGGGTGACGGGGCGTACGTCCTCGGGGTGCTGGGCAGCGGCCATGGACGACTTCGCCTGCTCGTACGCGTCCAGCGCGCGTTCGTAGTCCGCGCGCATCGCGTCGTCCGCGCCCGCTTCCGCGGGGTGGAAGTCGAGGCGGTCCAGTTCCTCGCCGAACGCCGTGATGTCCTCGTCCACCACCACGCGGAGCTTGTCGAGGGCTGCCCGCTGCTCCTCCGCCCTGCGGCGCTTCTTGCGTCGTACGAGCGTGTACGCGCCCGCGCCGCCGGCTACGGCCACCGCGCCGACCGCGATCAGTGCGGTCGTGGAGACACCGTCGCCTTCGGTGCTGCCGGAGTCCCAGCTCGCGGGGGCCGCGCCGCCGATGTTGGTGAGCGCGCGGTCCGTGAAGTCGTTCAGCTGGGTGTTGGTGTCCTCGTTCTGGACGCTGGTGACGAGGTTCTTCACTGCGGTGCCGGACATCACCGCGGAATCGGCCTTGGCGTCGAACTGGTCGCCGAGCCTGATCGCGTACAGGCCGGTGATGCCGGTGGAGGTGCGCAGGTTCTGGAAGAGGTTCTGGGTGGGGAAGTCCGCGGGGAGTACGGCCAGGAAGACGGGCTTGTCCGCGTCCTTGATCTTCTTCGTGAGGGCGTCTGCCTCTGTCGTGGACAGTTGGGCGGAGGCGGCGGGGTCCACGTACACCGGGGTCTCGCGGAGGGCTGCGGCTACCGTGCCGACGTCGGTGGCCGCGGGGGCCGCGTGGGCGGTGGGGGTCTGGGCCGTGAGGAGCGCCAGGGCGGCGAGCGTCAGTGCGCTCAGCAGTCCGGGGAGCGCTCTTGGGAGTGCGGCCCTCATGTCTTCGACGGTACCTGAAGGTGGCTGGAAGTGGACGGGTGTGGGGGTGGGGCTTGTGGGTTTTCGCCCCCTCCGCCCCTGCCCGTCCCTTGCTCCTGGGGGCTCCGCCCCCAGACCCCCGGTCGCCCGAAGGGCTCGTCCTCAAGCGCCGGACGGGCTGGAGATACCTGGCCCGGGCTGGAAAGTGGAGCCCCCTCGGGTGGGTGGGGGATCGGGATGGTGGCGCCTCGTCCTCGAACGCCGGACGGGCTGAAAGATCTCCGGCCGGGCTGAAGAGCGCAGCCCCCGAACGCCGGACGGGCTGGACCATCCCCGTCCGGCGTTCAAGAAGCGGAGCCCGAGTGATTCCAGAAGCGGAGCCCCAGAGCGCGGCAGTGCCTACGCCGCCTGGTACGCCTCCTTCAGTTTTGCCACCGCGGCCGCGTAGCTGCCTGTCAGCAGCAGGTGGTCGGCGTCTGCGAAGGGTTTCGCTACTGCTGGTGTGATGGTGGTGGTGCCGATTTTCTGCTGGACCAGGAGGCGGGCCTTGGTCACGGCGGTTCGGCCTGCTGTGGTGGAGCCCGTCTTGTCGGCGATCTTGGCTGCCAGGGCGAGGGCCGCCAATGTCGACGTACCGCCCGAGGGCGTCTTGGTGAGCGTCGTGAGGCCCCAGCCGTACGGGAACTGCGGGTCGTACGACGTGTCGCCGACGTTGATCGGCAGCTGAGCCTCGGACTTCGGCCAGGTGACGGGGAGTTGGCCGGTGAAGGGGCGCTTGCCGTAGAGGACGTCCGCGACTCCGTCGCCCTCCGTGCCGGGCAGCCAGGAGGCGACGAGGGCGTCGATGTCGCCGAGCCGGTCGCCGATGAGCTGCGGTCGTCCGGAGACGGTCAGGACCACGCACTTCATGGCGCCGCAGACCTTGTCGACGGCGGCCTTGTCCGCAGCGGTCAGTTCGAGGTCGTTGCCGTTGCCCACGTCGCCGACGCCCTCGGCGTACGGGGTCTCGCCCACGACGACCACGCCGACGTCGTAGCCGGTGGTCGGAGCGGACGCGTCCTTGGAGTAGCTGATCGTCGCGCCGGGAGAGGCTTTCCGCATCCCCTCCAGGATCGTCGTGCCCTTCGTGATCGCGCCGGAGGAGCCCTGCCAGGTGATGGTCCAGCCGCCGGTCTGGTTGCCGATGTCGTCGGCGTTGGACCCGGCGACGTACACCTTCTGGGACTTCTTGAGGGGCAGTACGCCGCCCGCGTTCTTCAGCAGGACCTGCGACTCGGCCGCCGCCTTGCGGGCCACGGCCCGGTGTTCGGGCGAGCCGATGTCGGAGGCGCCGCTCGTGTCGGCGTACGGCTGCTCGAAGAGGCCGAGCTTGAACTTCTGCGTGAGGATGCGCGATACGGCGTCATTCACGCGCTCCTCGCTGATCCGGCCCGCGTTCACCTCGCTGATGAGCGTGGTGTGGAATTCCTTGTACGCGTACGGGACCATGATCATGTCGAGGCCGGCATTGATGGACGTACGAACGTCGGAGGCGTAGTCGCCGGGGATCTGGTTGATGCCGTCCCAGTCACTGATGACGAAGCCGTCGAAGTCCATACGGTCCTTCAACACCCCGTTGATCAGGGCCGCGTTGGCGTGCATCTTGATGGGGCCCACATCGTCGCCGAGGATGTCGAGGGACGAGTAGGACGGCATGACCGAGCCGACGCCGCGGTCCACGGCGTCCTGGTACGGCGCGAGGTGCACCGCCTCCAGCTCCTGCTGGGTGACCTTGGTGATGCCCTGGTCGATGGTGTACGAGCCCGAGGTGGACGAGCCGTACTCGGTGCCGCCGTCGCCGACGAAGTGCTTGGCAGTGGCGAGGACCTTGTCGTTGTCGCTCAAGTCCTTGCCGTTGGCGCGGCCTTGGAGGCCCTGGATGATCGTCTCCATGGACTCGACGAGCGCCGGGTCCTCGCCGAAGGACTCGTAACTGCGGCCCCAGCGTTCGTCGCGGGTGACGCACAGGCAGGGGGCGAAGTCCCACGGGATGCCGGTGGCGCGGACCTCGGCGGCGGTCACCGCGCCGGTCTGCTGGGCGATCTGGGGGTCACGGGTGGCGCCGATGCCGATGTTGTGCGGCATGACCGTCGCGCCGACGAGGTTGTTGTGGCCGTGCACCGCGTCCACGCCGTAGATCAGCGGGATCTGGAACCGCGTTGCCTGCGCCCGCAGTTGGAAGGAGTCGATCATCTTCGCCCACGCCTCGGGGGTGTTGGGCGTCGGGGTCGAACCACCGCCGGAGAGCAGCGAGCCGAGGTCGTACGTCGCGATGTCGCCCTGCGAGGTGAGCGCGCCCCGCTCGGCCTGGGTCATCTGACCGGCCTTCTCCTCCAGGGACAGCCGGGAGACGAGGTCGGCGACGCGCTTCTTCACGGACAACTTCGGGTCCAGGTACGGGAGTCCGTGGGCGTCGATGACGACCTGCGGGGTCTCGGCGGGGGCCTTGGCGCCGGTGACGGTGAGCTTGAGAGGGATCGTCTCGGCGGATTCGCCGGACTTGTCCTTGAGGGTGGCCACCGAGATGGTGCGCGAGGTGCCGGACGCGGTGCCCGCCGGGAAGGTGATCGAGCCCTGGACCTGTACGAAGTCCTTGCCGGGCTGGGCGGTGCCGCCGTCGCTCTGGTACGCGATGGTCACCGGTTCGTCGATCGGAACGGCGCCGGTCGTGGCGACGGAGACCTTGACGGCAGCCTTGCGGCCCTCCGCGACCGGGTAGACCGCGGAGTCGGTGATGACCCTCGCACGCAGTGACTGGTCGGCGGTGCCGTACAACTCGACGTCGTCGATGGCGAACTGGCCCTTGATGCCGACCGGGAGCTGGATCGCGTAGCCCCACATCTCGGTGAGGCCGAGGATCTGGTCGATGCCGCCGACGGGCTGGTAGTCCGTGCGATAGGTGAAGTCGGTGAAGGGGATCTCGATCTGTTTCCAGCCGGTGAAGTCGTCCGTGAAGGACGTCCTCCACAGCTCGGAGGCCTCGCCGTTGGCGCCGCCGTCCTTGAGCTCGAAGGGGATCGTCTTGCCGTTGTTCTGGCCGTCCCACCAGAAGCGGATGCCCTTGTGCGCGGACCAGTCGTGGGCAGGCTGAGCGAAGGCGAAGTCGTGGGTGAAGCCGCCGTAGCCGCTGATGTCGTAGGTGCCCGTGAGGACCTTGGCGCCCTCGGGGGCGTCGGCCCGGGCGGTCAGGGCCAGTTGGGGCAGATCGTCGGCGTCGCCGCCCCACGAAAAGAGGCCTTCGGCGGGCGGATTCGCGAACGGAACCTCGCCTTCGAAGGCGTCGACGGGGACGGGAGGCGGGTCGTCGGCTCCGGCGGCGGCCGAAGCGGACGCCAGGGGCAGCAGCCCGGTGAGCAAGGCGGCGGACACGAGCAGGGCGGTTCTTCGCATGGACCTTCCCTCGACTCTCGTTGATCCTCTTGGTTCTTTTCGATTCCTCTTGGTTCCTCTTGGTTCTTCTTGGCGCATCCTCTTCGGTGTCCTGAAGAACCCCTCAACGCTCTTCAGTACTCTTACGACTTAGATCACGCCGTGAGTTAACTGGCGTCCCGGCAAGCAGTCAAGACTTCACGTCAGAACCGGTACACGGGCAATTGGCGGCCGGATCAGGCTTGTTGTTCCTTCAGACCCTGAACGCGCAACCCCTTGACGCGCGCCCGCAGCCGTCATTTACTCACGCCTCGCACGCCCCAATCCCCCACCCCCAGAAGGGCTGCGCACCATGAGCACCACGAGTAGGACCAGATCCCTGAAGAGAACGGGCCGGGCCGCCCGGCTGCTCGTCGCCGGGCTGCTGACGACGGCCGGGCTCGGCGTCGTCGGTACCGCTCCCGCCCATGCGGCGGGTGAACAGGTCACCGCCTACCTGACGACGACCGACGACACCGGCGGCCGCCATGTCGTACGCGGATTGCAGCCGCAAACGCCTTTCGCCTTCCAGGCCGGCAGTGGCGGCACCGGCGACAACATCACCGTCGACGAGAACACCCGGTACCAGACGTTCACCGGTGGCGGTGCCTCCTTCACCGACACCGCCGCCTGGCTGATGAACAGCAGCGGGGCGCTGACGCAGGCCCAGCGTGACGCCGCGATGACGAAGCTGTTCTCGCCGACGGACGGGATCGGGCTGTCGTTCGTACGCAATCCGATGGGTGCGTCGGACCTCGCGCGGTTCGGGTACTCCTACGACGACGTGCCCGCAGGGCAGACGGACCCGACTCTCGCCCAGTTCTCCATCGCACACGACCTGGCGGACGTCGTGCCGCTGACCAAGCAGGCGCGCCAGCTCAATCCGGCACTGACCGTGATGGCCTCGCCGTGGACGGCGCCGGCCTGGATGAAGGACAGCGGGTCGCTCAACGGCGGCTGGCTGAAGTCGGAGAACTACGGGGCCTACGCCTCGTACTTCGTGAAGTACCTGCAGGCGTACCAGGCTCAGGGCGTGCCGGTCCAGTACGTCACCGTGCAGAACGAGCCGACGTGTTGTTCCGGGTACCCGTCGATGAGCTGGAACGCTTCCGGGCTCGCGTACTTCACCAAGAGCGAGCTGCTGCCGAAGCTCCAGGCGGCGGGGCTGTCGACCAAGGTGCTCGCCCATGACTGGAACTGGGACGTGTACGACTCGTACGCCGCCTCGACGGTCGACGACGCGGCGGTCCGCACGCACCCGAACTTCGGCGGGGTCGCGTGGCACGGCTACGGCGGCGACGTCACCAAGCAGACCACCGTCCACAACCAGTACCCGACGCTGGACGCCTTCGGCACCGAGCACTCCGGTGGCACCTGGATCGCCAACCAGCAGCGCGAGGACATGCTCAACATCGTCGACTACACCCGGAACTGGGCGAAGTCGGTGACGAAGTGGTCGCTGGCCGTGGACCAGAACATGGGGCCGCACAACGGTGGCTGCGGCACCTGCACCGGGCTCGTCACCGTCCACAACGGTGACGCGCAGAGCGGGCAGGTCGACTACACCATCGAGTACTACACGATGGGGCACCTCACGAAGTTCGTGAAGCCGGGGGCGCAGCGGATCGCTTCCACGGCGAGCACGTCCGTGCCGAACGTCGCTTGGCGGAATCCTGATGGGTCCAAGGCGCTGATCGCGTACAACGACGCGTCCACCCCGAAGACGGTGACGATCAACTGGGGGTCGCAGCACGCTACTTACTCGCTGCCGGGTAAGACCTCAGCGACCTTCACGTGGTCGGGGACGCAGGCCGGTGGCGGCGACCAGAGTGGTGCCTTCGTGGGACTTGCCGGCAAGTGCCTCGATGTGGCCGGTGGTTCTTCGGCCAACGGGACCGCCGTGCAGCTCTACGACTGCAACGGCTCGACGGCGCAGACCTGGACGGTCAAGGCCGACGGGTCGGTTCAGGCCCTCGGGAAGTGCCTCGACGTGACGTCGGCGTCCACTGCCGATGGGGCGCAGCTTCAGCTCTACGACTGCAACGGGACGGGGGCTCAGCGGTGGTCGTACAACTCCACCACCGGAGATGTCGTCAATACCGCGGCCAACAAGTGCCTTGATGTGACCGGGAATTCGTCGGCGAACGGGGCTCGGGCGCAGATCTGGACCTGCACGGGGGCTGCCAACCAGAAGTGGCATCTGCAGTAGGGGGTGCGGGGCGGAGGTGGGAGTTTTTCGCCCCCTCCGCCCCTACCCGTCCCTTGCTTCCTGGGGGCTCCGCCCCCAGACCCCCGTATCGCGCTGACGCGCTCGTCCTCAAACGCCGGACGGGCTGAAAGACTTCTACTCCGCCGGCTCGACCCCTGCCCGTAGCAACCCGTACGTGTACGCGTCCTCCAGTGCCTGCCAGGACGCCGCGATCACGTTCTCCGCGACGCCGACCGTGGACCACTCCCCCGCACCGTCTGAGGTGGAGATGAGGACGCGGGTGGTGGACTGGGTGCCGTGTTTGCCTTCGAGGATGCGGACCTTGTAGTCGACGAGTTCCAGCTTGGCGAGCTGGGGGTAGAGCTTTTCGAGGGCTACGCGGAGGGCGCGGTCGAGGGCGTTGACGGGGCCGTTGCCCTCGGCGGTGGCGACGATGCGCTCGCCCTTGGCGAAGAGCTTGACCGTGGCTTCGTTGGCGTGGCTGCCGTCGGGGCGGTCCTCGACGATGGCGCGCCAGGACTCGACCCGGAAGTACTTGCGGGCGCGGCCCTCCGCCTCCTCGCGGAGCAGCAGCTCGAACGACGCGTCGGCCGCCTCGTACGTGTAGCCCTGGAGCTCGCGCTCCTTGACGCGGGCGACGACCCGGCCGACCAGCTCGCGGTCGTCGCTGATGTCGACGCCGAGTTCCTTGCCCTTGAGCTCGATGGAGGCTCGCCCTGCCATGTCGGAGACCAGCATCCGCATGGTGTTGCCGACCAGCTCGGGGTCGATGTGCTGGTACAGGTCCGGGTCGACCTTGATCGCGGAGGCGTGCAGGCCTGCCTTGTGCGCGAAGGCGGAGACACCGACGTACGGCTGGTGCGTGGAGGGGGTCAGGTTCACCACCTCGGCGATCGCGTGCGAGATGCGCGTCATCTCGCGCAGAGCGCCTTCGGGGAGCACCTTCTTGCCGTACTTCAGCTCAAGGGCCGCCACGACCGGGAAGAGGTTGGAGTTGCCGACCCGCTCGCCGTAGCCGTTCGCCGTGCACTGGACGTGTGTCGCGCCCGCGTCGACGGCGGCCAGCGTGTTGGCGACCGCGCAGCCCGTGTCGTCCTGGGCGTGCATGCCGAGCCGGGCGCCGGTGTCGGCGAGGACCGTGGCGACGACCGCCTGGACCTGGGCCGGGAGCATGCCGCCGTTGGTGTCGCAGAGGATGACGACGTCGGCGCCCGCCTCGTGGGCGGCGCGGACGACGGCCTTCGCGTACTCGGGGTTCGCGCGGTAGCCGTCGAAGAAGTGCTCGCAGTCGACGAAGACCCGGCGGCCCTGGGCGCACAGGTAGGAGACCGTGTCACGGACCATCTCCAGGTTCTCGTCGAGGGTCGTGCGGAGCGCGAGTTCGACATGGCTGTCGTGGGACTTCGCGACCAGGGTGATCACCTGGGCGCCGGAATCGAGGAGCGCCTTGACCTGCGGGTCCTCCGAAGCCTTGGCGCCCGCGCGGCGGGTCGCACCGAAGGCGACCAGCTGGGCGTGCTTGAACTCGATCTCCTGCTGGGCGCGGGCGAAGAACTCGGTGTCGCGCGGGTTGGCGCCGGGCCAGCCGCCCTCGATGAAGCCCACCCCGAAGTCGTCCAGGTGCCGTGTGATGGCCAGCTTGTCCGCCACGGTGAGGTTGATGCCCTCGCGCTGCGCGCCGTCGCGCAGCGTCGTGTCGAAGACGTGGAACGAATCGTCGAGTTCGCTGGTGTCCGTCATGGTGTCTGGCTCCTGAGGTTTGGATCTCGGTCTGTACCGGAATGACCGGCTCCACCGTCCTCCAATGATCCCTCGCGCTCCTTTCCCGGCTTGAGGTGGGCCAGGAAAACGAAAAACCCCTCGCGGGTGCGAGAGGTCTGCGCGCGGGTCGAAGACGACGGTGCCCGCCCGTACGTGGTGGTACGTGGCGGTCACTGCGGACCGGCGCGCCTGCTGCCAATAATCGTGGCGAACGAGAGCACGGGGGCAGTCTGGCACAAATCCGCCCCCGCGCTCAGGCCCGTCTCAGGATGCGAGCACGCCGCTGGTCACCGCAGGTGCCGTACGAAGGCGTCGGTGCCCTCGTTGGTGTCGCCGGCCGGGATCAGCGTCGGGTCGGACGACAGGAAGAGGATGCCGCGGGCGCCGTCGGCGATCCGGCCCGGCAGGACGTCGGCCGTGGCGGTGCCGCCGGTGGTGTCGGGCGAGACCAGGGTGGTGGTGCCCTTCCTCAGGTCCCGCAGGTAGACGGGGTACTCCTTGCCCCACTGGCTGCCGGCCTCGGTCACCTCCGACATGAAGGTGAGGTACCGGCCGTCGGCGCTGATCGCGGCTTCGCGGGTGTAGACCTCGCCGGGGCCGCCCTGGGTGCCGTGGATGCGCTGATTGGTGCCGGAGGCGATGTCGTGCACGAACACGTTCCAGCTGACGTCGTTGTCATCGGGGACGAGGTGGGTGTCCCGGGACTCGAAGACGACCGTACGTCCGTTGCCGCTGATGGACGGGTTCAGGGACTCCTTCTCGGTCCCTGAGCCGTCGTAGGAGCGGTCGATCTGGGTGTGCTCGCCCGTGGTGCGGTCGTACATCCACACGTCGCCCCAGTCGTCGCCGCGCGGGCCGTTCGCGTAGTTGTACTGGTAGACCACGCGGCGCCCGTCGTCGCTGACCGTCGGCTGGAAGGCGTTGCGCGGCTCCCAGGTCGGCTTGGGGTGGCTGATCCGCTCGGTGGTGCCGGCGACGCGGTCGCGCAGGAACACCACGCTGGTGCCCGCGGCCTCCTCCTGGAGCGTGTAGACGGCGTAACGGCCGTTGGGGCTGACGGAGACCCCGGCGGGCTGCCCGGTGAAGCCTTCGGGGATCTCGATGCCGAAGCCCACCCGCTTCCCCGTGCCGATCTCGTGGATCCAGACGTCTGTGTCCTCGGCGGACGGGGCGTATTCGACGTAGACATAGCGGCCGTCGTTGAGGACCGCCAACAGACCGCCGAACCCCGCGAAGCGGAGCTTCCCGGTCTGCGGGTCGCGTACGTACATGCCGCCGTGCGGCATGTTGGGGTCCAGGTCCTCGGCGTTCGAACTGAGCGCGATGTGGCGGCCGTTGCGGCTGATGACGGCAATGGGCGTGGTGCCGTTGCCCGCCTTGCCCTCCGGCGTGACACTGATCGGCTCGGTGTGCGGGGCCCTGGGCGCGGCGCCCGCAGTGGTTCCCGTCAGCGCCACCGTGACGGCGACGGCGACGGCCGTGAGTGCGGCAAGCCGCTTGTTCCTGTGCATGGTCGTTCCCCCGTGGTTGGTCGTGGGTCATTGGTTGGTCGTGGTCACTGGTTGATCGTGGTCACTGATTGGACGTGACCGTTGGTTGGTCGTGATCACTGGTTGGCCGTGGTCATTGCACTGTCCGCAGGAAGACGTCCGACACCCCGTTGGTGTCCCCTTCCACCAGATCGGGTGATGCCGACTCGAACGCGACGACGGTGCCGTCGGCGTTGACGGAGGGGTGCCCCGCCGCAAGGTCGTTGCGGCCGCCCCAGCGGTCGACGCTGATCAACTGCCGCTTGCCGGTGGCGAGTTCGAGCAGGTACACGGAACGGCCCAAGGTGTACGCGACATGCGCGCCGTCCCCGGCGAGCGAGGGCTCCGTGCCGTTGACCCGGGTCGTGGTCCCGGTGTCGAGGTCCTTGACGTGGACGCTCGTGCCCTGCTGGAAGGCGACCTTGCGTCCGTCCGCGCTGATCGAGGGGGCCGAGGAGTTGCTGCCGGCCTTCTCCAGGTCACCGGTGTCCAGGTCGCGGACGTAGGTGTCGGGGCCCTGCTCGAAGGCGATGTACCGGCCGTCGTAGTCGATCGACGGGTTGCCCGCCGCCTCGTCCGTCGGCGCGCTGACCACGTCGGTGGTACCGCCGCTGAACTTGAAGCGGTAGACGCGGGGTTGCGGGTGAGGGTCGGCCTCGGTCGCGGGCAGCGTGGCGGCGTAGGTGATCCACTGGCAGGTGGGACTCACGCTGGGCTGTCCCATCCAGGTGAAGCGGACGCCCTGGTAGGAACCCAGGCTGGTCAGCTTGCCGACCGCGCGGTTGCGGATGTGGACGCCCGGGCCGCCGTCGGCTGCGAGCGGGGCAACGTAGCCGACCTCGCGTCCGCTGTAGCAGGGCGTGACCTCGTGCGAGGGGCCCTGTGAGGTGGAGTTGACCAGGGAGACTCCCCCGGCCACGCTGACGAATACGTTCGTGTCCTTCGGGTCGTCGGTCCCCTGCGAGGTGAAGGCGACGACTTTGTCCTCCCCCATCGCCGGTTCGTAGGACGCCCCGGACAGTTGCTGCCCGTCCCATGTCGTGCTGACCCGTTCGGTGACGGACGGCATCGGGTCCGGGTTCTCCCGGAGCGCGCCCGAGAAGACGAACACGTCCGACTCTCTGTTGGTGTCGCCCGCCACCAGATGGGACGCATCCGAACTGAACGCCACCGCACGCCCCTCGGCGGCCAGCATGTCGTCTCCCGACTGGGCGTTCGGCGGGAGGGCGGCTCCCCGCAGCCCCGTCCGCAGGTCGCGCACCCGCGTGCCGTCCTCGCCCGAGACCACGGCGTACCGGCCGTCCGCCGTGGCCGACATGGGCCGCCCGTCGGCCACCCGCCGTGACTCGCCCGTGCGGAGGTCGTGGACGTACAGGCCGCTCTCGGCGTCGAGGAGGACGCGGCGGCCGTCCGCGGTGATGCGGACCAGGTGGGCGGCGCCGAGGCCCGTGTCGACCTGGGTCCGCTCGCCCGTCGCCCGGTCCTTGACGAAGACGTCGACCGGGTCCGTCTCGGAGTCGGTGCGGACGCCGTACGCGATCCGTTCGCCGTCGCCGCTCACCGAGGCCCCGGCCTTGTCGCCCTCCTCGGCCGGTGAGATCAGCTCGTCGGCGCCGGTGGCCGTGTCGCGGACGTACAGCAGCCGGAAGTTCTCGTCGCCGTTGCGGTTGCCGATGGTGTATGCGACGTGCGTGCCGTCCGGGCTGACCGACTGCGCGCGGCCCAACTCGTTGAAGCCGGGCGGGTTCTCGGGCCACAGCTTCTCCGAGCTGCCGGTGGCGCGGTCGTACAGGTACGGAGCCAGGAACCGGGTGCCCGCGGAGAAGCCGATCCGGCTCCCGTCGGCGCTCGGCATCGGCGAGCCGTAGGTGAAGCCGCTGCCGAGGTCGATCTTGGTGACCGCGCCGTCGGCCAGGTCCTTCACAAGCAGGCACGGTGCGGAACGCGCGCAGCCGAAGCCCGGCGCGGTGGACGTGAACGCGACCTGGCGGCCGTCGGCGCTGATCGCGGCGCCGCTCGACGGCCCGTCGGCCTGGCTGCCGTCGGCGGCCGTGCTCACCCTCTCCAAGGTGGATGCGTGCGGTGCGGCGGACGCGCTCGTCCCGGTGAGCGCGAGTAACAGCGTCACCCCTAAGCAGACTCCGGACACTCCTGCGGCTCTGGTCATGTTCCCCCCTGAGGTCCCCGTGGACGTTTCTCCCCCGGCCCCACGCCGAGGGCCCTCTTCGAGGCAAACGCACCACGCGCTACAGGGTCAATCCCCCGTAATGCGTACAACCCGGACCGTTGATCAGTCGTCCGGGAGAAGCCCGTCGTCCAGGAACTCCCGTACGTGGCTGAGAATCTGCCCCCGGTCCGTGCCGCGCAGCCCGATCGCCACATGGATGGAGAAGCCGTCGAGGAGGGCCCGCAGCCGCGCGGCGAAACGGTCCGGGTCGACGGAGCGGAACTCGCCGTGCGAGACGCCCTCGGCGAGCAGGGCCACCAGGTCCCGGTGCCAGGCGCCCTCGATGGCGACCTGCCGCTCACGGGCGTCGTCGTCGGCGTTCTGCGAGCGGTTCCAGACCTCCAGCCAGAGGGTCCAGTGCGGGTCGCGGTGGCCGTCGGGGACGTACAGGTCGACGTAGGCGTCGAGGCGCTCGCGGGCCGTGGCCGGCCGGGTCAGCAGCCGGCCGCGCTCGACGCCCAGGCGCCCCTCGCTCCATTCCAGGGTCCGCAGCAGCAGTTCGTCCTTGGAGCGGAAGTAGTACAGCAGATGACCGCTGCTCATCCCGACCTCGCGGCCGAGCGCCGCCATGGTGAGCTTCTCCAGACCGCGTTCGGCGATCATGTCCATGGCGGCGGCGAGCACGTCCTCGCGCGGGGGCGCGTTCCTGCGCGGACCGGCCATCCCGTACTCCTCAAACCTTCGGCTGCTGCTGGGTGATGCAGTGGATGCCTCCGCCACCGGCAAAGATCGTACGTGCGTCCACCAGTGTGACGGTCCTCTCGGGGAACAGTCGGCGGAAGATACCGGCCGCGATCTCGTCGCGCGGGTCGTCGAATCCGCAGAGGACCACGCCACCGTTGCAGAGGTAGTGGTTGATGTACGAGTAGTCGGCCCAGTGTCCGTCGGCCTCCAGGACGGTCGGGGCGGGGACCTCGACGACCTCCAGCCTCCGGCCCCGGGCGTCGGTCTGCCCCTTGAGCAGGCCGATGATCTCCTTGCTGACCTCGTGGTCGGGGTGCGCAGGGTCCTGCTGGGAGTGCGCGACGACGACGCCGGGGCGCGCGAACGCGGCGACGATGTCGACATGGCCGAGGGTGCCGAAGCCGTGCGGCGGATAGTCGCCGGTCAGCCCGCGCGGCAGCCAGATCGCCTTGCGGGTGCCGAGGTGGGCGCGGATCTCCGCCTCGACCTGCTCACGGGTCCAGTCCGGGTTGCGCTCGGGGCCGAGCTGCACGGTCTCGGTGAGCAGGACGGTCCCCTCGCCGTCGACATGGATCGCGCCGCCCTCGTTGACGAGCTTCGAGGCGTACGTCCGTGCCCCCGCGAGGTCCGAGACGTACGCGCCGATCTTCGCGTCGTGCTCCCAGCGGGCCCAGTCCTGGGCGCCCCAGCCGTTGAACGTCCAGTCCACGGCGGCGAGTTCACCCTTCCCGTCGGTGAGGAAGGTGGGGCCGATGTCGCGCATCCAGGCGTCGTCGAGGTCACGTTCGACGACATCGATCCCGGGGCCGAAGAGTTCGAGAGCCGCCGAGGACTGCCCGGGCCCGCACACCACGGTCACCGGTTCGAAGCGGCGGACCGTGCGGGCCACCGCCGCCCAGGCCTCGCGCGACTCGGCGAGATCGGCCGGATTGTCGAAGGTGTGGTTGGGCCCCGGCCACGCCATCCAGGTGCGCTCGTGCGGGGTCCACTCGGCAGGCATTCGGAAACCGTCGGCGGCAGGCGTGTTCATAGGAGTTCAGTTCCTTACAGGAAATACAGGCGGTTGAGGGAGACCGAGTCGGCGGGCTCGGAGCGGATCGGGTCGCCGTCGAGGGTGACAAGGCCGGTGCGCTGGTCGACATCGACGGCTCCGGTACGGGAGTTGAGGCGCAGGTCGGCCGGACCGATGCCGCGGGTGCCGCGGACGGCGACCCGGCGCCGCCGGGTGGGCATCAGGTCGTTGCCCTGGTCGAGCGCCGCCTGCGCGACGAAGGCCACCGAGATGTCGGCGGGCGTCGAGCCGTGCGCCCCGAACTGCGGCCCCAGGACGAGGGGTTCGCAGGTGTCGGTGGCGGCGTTGGGGTCGCCGACGACGCCGTACGCCGGGAAGCCGGACTTGAGGACCAGCTGCGGCTTGGCGCCGAAGTACTCGGGCCGCCACAGCACGATGTCGGCGAGCTTGCCGACCTCGATGGAGCCGACCTCGTGCGCGAGGCCGTGGGCGATGGCGGGGTTGATGGTCAGCTTGGCCATGTAGCGCAGGACGCGTTCGTTGTCGTGGTCATCAGGGGCGCCGAACTCGGCCTTCATCTTCCCCGCCATCGCGAAGGTCCGGCGTACGGTCTCGCCCGCGCGGCCCATGCCCTGCGCGTCCGAGGAGGTGATGCCGATCGCGCCCAGGTCGTGCAGCACATCCTCCGCACCCATCGTGCCGGCCCTGATCCGGTCGCGGGCCATGGCGGCGTCGCCGGGCAGGTCGGTCTTCAGGTCGTGGACGGAGACGATCATCCCGTAGTGCTCGGCGACCGCATCCCGGCCGAACGGCAGGGTCGGGTTGGTGGAGGAGCCGATGACGTTCGGAACTCCCGCCATTTTCAGGACATTCGGTACGTGCCCGCCGCCGCACCCTTCGATGTGGAAGGCGTGGATGGTGCGCCCTTCGAGCACCCGGAGGGTGTCCTCGACCGACAGGCATTCGTTCAACCCGTCGCTGTGCAGGGCGACTTGGACGTCGTACTCCTCGGCGACGCGCAGCGCGGTGTCCAGCGCGCGGGTGTGGGCGCCCATGTCCTCGTGGACCTTGAAGCCGGACGCGCCGCCCTCGGCGAGCGCCTCGACGAGGGGTGCGTCGGAGGACGACGAACCCCGGCCCAGGAAGCCGATGTTGACCGGCCAGGCGTCGAAGGCGTTGAAGGCGTGGCGCAGCGCCCAGGGCGAGTTGACGCCGACGCCCCAAACCGGGCCGAACTCCTGGCCGATGATCGTGGTCACCCCGGAGGCGAGCGAGGCCTCCATGATGCGCGGCGACAGCAGATGGACGTGCGTGTCCACGGCACCGGCGGAGGCGATGAGCCCCTCGCCGGACACGATGGACGTACCCGTGCCGACCACGACGTCGACACCTTCGAGGGTGTCGGGGTTCCCGGCCCGCCCGATGGAGCAGATCCGTCCCTCGCGGATGCCGATGGAGACCTTCCTGATCCCCTGCGCCGCGTCGATCACGACCACATTGCTGATGACGACGTCACAGGTCTCGCGGACGGCGGCGGCCTTGAGGTGCAGCCCGTCGCGGGCGGTCTTGCCGAAGCCGGCGAGGAACTCGTCGCCGTACTTCTGGGCATCGGACTCGACCTGGATCGTGAGCCCCGAGTCGCCGAGGCGGACGCGGTCGCCCGCACGCGGGCCGTGGGTGGCGGCGTACTCGTACGGATTCATCGGTGCTCAGCTCCCTCGGTTCCGAGATACCCACAGGCGGCTGCCCTGCGCAGGGCCTCTTCCTTGGCCCCCGGCGCGTCCAGCGGGCCGTCGACCAGACCGGCGAAGCCGATCGCGATCCGCTCGCCGCCGATGGGCAGCAGCCCGACCTCGGCGCTCTCGCCGGGCCCGAAGCGCACCGAGGAGCCCGCGGGCACGGCGAGCCGCATCCCGTAGGCGTCCGCGCGCGGGAAGTCGAGCCGCGGGTTCGCTTCGAAGAAGTGGAAGTGGGAGGTGACGGAGACCGGCACGGTCGCGGTGTTCACGACGAGGAGCCGTACGACTGCCTCGGGCTCGGCGTGCGCGGGACCCGGCAGCAGTGCGCCCGGCGCCTGATCGCCGAGGCCGCCGCCGATGGGGTCGCTGACGACCGCGAGACGCGAACCGTCGTCGAAGACGGCCTCGACGTGCACCTCGGTGACGACGTCGGCGACGCCCGGCAGTACGTCGTCGGGGCCGAGTACCGACCGGGCGCGCTCGATGGCCTCGGCCAGCCGCCGCCCGTCCCGGGCGGCCTCGCACACGGTGTCCGCGATGAGCGCGGTCGCCTCCGGCACGTTGAGCAGGACGCCGCGCGCCCTGCGGGACCGGGCCAGCTCGGCGGCTCCGAAGAGCAGCAGCCGGTCACGTTCCGTCGGGGTCAGTCTCATCCCATATCCCTTCTTTAGAACACCACTCTAAACAGCAAAACCCATTTCCGAAAGCTTGACGCATCGCCTGCTCCAGGTTCACATTGAGCGTCACTCTAAGAATGAGGAGACCCAGGCCATGCCGATCGAACAACGCGGCGTCGACACCATCCCCGACGAGGAACGCACCAGCGGGCCCCGTGACCTCGTGTCGATCCTGCTCGGCTCCAATCTCTGCCTCGGCGTGATCATCTTCGGCTGGCTGCCGGCGTCCTTCGGGCTCGGCTGGTGGGCCTCGGTCACCTCGATCGTGGCGGGCACGGTGGCCGGCACGGCGATCACGGCTCCGCTCGCCCTGGTGTCCCTGCGCACGGCGACGAACCTCTCCACCTCCTCCGGCGCCCAGTTCGGCGTGCGCGGACGGCTGGTCGGCTCGGTCGTCGGCCTGCTGCTCGCCCTCGGCTACACCGCGCTGACCGTCTGGATCGGCGGCGATGTGATGGTGGGCGTACTGAACCGGCTGTTCGGACTGCCGGTCAACGGCATCTCGTACGGCGTGATCTACGGGCTGCTCGCCACGGCGACGGTGGCGGGCGCGGTGTACGGCTACCGCGTGCTGCTCGCCATGTCCCGCGTCCTGGCGATCGGCATGACGGCGCTGCTGGTCGTGGGCGTGATCGCGTACGCCCCGCACTTCACCACCGCCCCGCTCCCGGAGGCCGGCGGCTATCTGCTCGGCTCCTTCTGGCCGACCTGGCTGCTCGCGGCGGTGGCGGCGGGCCTGTCCGGCCCGATCGCGTTCATCACCCTCCTCGGCGACTACACGCGCTACATCTCCCCGGCCCGCCACTCCTCCCGCAAGGTCCTGCACGCCACCTGGCTTGGCCTGACCGTCGGTCTGCTGGTCCCTCAGCTCTTCGGCACCTTCACGGCGTACGCGGCCCGCGCGGCCCTCGACTACGCGGGGCCGCTGGTCTCCGCCTCCCCCACCTGGTACCTGGTCCCGCTGCTGCTCGCCGCCACCGCGGGCTCGGTCGGCAACGCGGGTCTGATGCTCTACTCGATGGGGCTCGACCTCGACGCGATTCTGCCGCGCGCCTCTCGCGCGCAGGCCACCCTCTCGGTTGCCGTCGTCGCCACGGTCTGCGTCTTCGTCGGTCATTACGCGTCCAGTGCGCAGGACGCGATGACCTCCTTCGTGCTGCTGCTGACCGCCATCGGGACGCCGTGGGCCGTCGTCACCCTCATCGGGTTCGCGCGCTGCCGTGGGGTCTACGATCCGGACGCGCTCCAGGTCTTCAATCGGCGTTCGCGGGGCGGGATCTACTGGTACCGGGGCGGCTGGAACGTGCCGGCCGTGGTCGCGTGGGCGCTGGGCGCGTTCGTCGGGCTGCTGGCGGTGTCGCTTCCCTCTTACGAGGGGCCGCTGCTTTCGCTGACCGGCGGGGTGGACTGCAGCTTCCTGCTGTCGGGGGTTGTCGGGGGTCTTGTGTACCTGGTGCTGTCGCCGAAGGGGGCGCCACATCCGGTGGCGGCCGGGCAGGAACTGGCTCGCGCCGAGAGCGGGCGCTGAGCTGAGCTCCCGCTGGGGTTGCGGTGTTTCGTCTGCGGGGCCGTTGTGGCTGGTCGCGCAGTTCCCCGCGCCCCTTTGGGGCGCTCCGCTTTGGGGCGCTCCCCTCCCCGCCCCCGTTGAAGGGGGGCGGGGTTCAGGACACCGTCAGCCCAGCGGGTGCATCCAGCCGTGCTTGTCCTCGCTGACTCCGCGCTGGATGTCGAGGAGTGCCTCGCGCAGTCGCAGTGTGACCTCGCCGGGTTCGCCGCCCGACTGCTGCCACTCGCCGCTGGTGCGCTTGACCGTGCCGACGGGGGTGATGACGGCGGCGGTTCCGCAGGCGAAGACCTCGGTGAGGGTGCCGTTCTCGGAGTCGCGCTGCCACTGGTCGATGGAGATGCGGCCCTCTTCGGACTCGTAGCCCAGGTCGCGGGCGACGGTGAGTAGCGAGTCGCGGGTGACACCGGCGAGCAGGGAGCCGGTGAGCGCCGGGGTGACGATCTTGTTGCCGTACACGAAGTACAGGTTCATGCCGCCGAGTTCCTCGACCCACTTGTGCTCGACCGCGTCGAGGTAGGCGACCTGGGCGCAGCCCTTGGCGGCGGCCTCGGCCTGGGGCAGCAGGGAGGCGGCGTAGTTGCCGCCGGTCTTGGCGTCGCCCATGCCGCCGGGGACGGCGCGCACGTGGTCCTCGGAGAGCCAGATCGACACGGGCTGCACGCCGCCCGGGAAGTACGCGCCCGCGGGGGACGCGATGACGAGGAAGAGGTACTCGTTGGCGGGCTTCACGCCCAGGCCGACCTCGGTCGCGATCATGAACGGGCGGAGGTAGAGGGACTCCTCACCGCCGTGCGCCGGGACCCATGCCCTGTCCTGCTGGACGAGGACGTCGCAGGCCTCGATGAACGTCTCGACAGGCAGCTCCGGCATGCCGAGTCGGCGGGCCGAGGCCTGGAAGCGCTTGGCGTTCATGTCGGGGCGGAAGGTGGCGACGGAGCCGTCCGCCTGCCGGTACGCCTTGAGGCCCTCGAAGATCTCCTGCGCGTAGTGCAGGGTCATGTTCGCCGGGTCCAGGGAGAGCGGTCCGTACGGAACGAGCTGGCCGTCGTGCCAGCCGCGACCCTCGGTCCACTTGATGGTCACCATGTGGTCGGTGAAGTGGCGGCCGAACCCGGGGCTGGCGAGGATCGCCTCGCGCTCCGCATCCGAGCGGGGCTGCGAAGAGGGCTTGAGCTCGATCGTGGGCGTCGTCATGAGTGGTTGTCCTTCACCGGTTGTGTGTGACGGGCCGCGCTCACGCCAGTACTGCCAGTGGCCAGTGCTAGGACGTCCGAGCATTCCCTCATTCCGCGGCTCCGCGTTCGATTATCGCGTGTCCGGAGCCGTGGACGAAATGGTGTGAATGCGGCCCATGGGATTGCCCAGGGGTAGATGGTGGCACCCGGCGAGGGCATAGGGAAAGCCGCCGGGTGCGGATGCGACCCGGCGGCTGCTACGAAACGTAAGTGCGCGGCGGGGTCAGCCGGCTACTCGTACGGCGAGCGCGTCGCCGATTTCCTCGGTGGAGCGGGCGGGCTTGCCCACGCGCTCGGCGAGGTCGGTGGCGACCGCGTCCTCGATGCGGGCGGCCTCGGTCTCGTAGCCGAGGTGGCGCAGCAGGAGGGCGACGGAGAGGACCGTGGCGCTGGGGTCGGCCTTGCCCTGGCCCGCGATGTCGGGCGCCGAGCCGTGCACGGGCTCGAACATCGAGGGGAACTCGCCGCTCGGGTTGATGTTGCCCGAGGCGGCGACGCCGATGCCGCCGGAGACGGCCGCGGCGAGGTCGGTGATGATGTCGCCGAAGAGGTTGTCGGTGACGATCACATCGAAGCGGGCGGGGTCGGTGACGAGGTAGATCGTCGCCGCGTCCACGTGGATATAGTCGGTGGTGACCTCGGGGAACTCCTCGGCCACCTTGTTGAAGATGTTCGTCCAGAGGTGGCCCGCGAAGGTCAGCACGTTGTTCTTGTGGACCAGCGTCAGCTTCTTGCGCGGGCGGGCCTGGGCGCGGGCGAAGGCGTCACGGACGACGCGCTCGACACCGAACGCCGTGTTCACGGAGACCTCGGTGGCGACCTCGTGCGGGGTGCCCTTGCGGATGGTGCCGCCGTTACCGGTGTACGGGCCCTCGGTGCCCTCGCGGACCACGACGAAGTCGATGGCGGGCTCACCCTTGAGGGGAGTCTCGACACCCGGCAGCAGCTTGCTCGGCCGCAGGTTGACGTGGTGGTCGAAGAGGAAGCGGAGCTTCAGCAGGAACCCGCGCTCCAGGACGCCGGAGGGGACCGACGGGTCGCCGATCGCACCGAGCAGGATCGCGTCGTGCTGCTTGAGCGCCTCGGCGTCCGCGTCGGTGAGCGTCTCACCGGTCGCGTGGTACCGCTTGGCGCCGAAGTCGAACTCCTTCGTCTCCAGCTTCACATCCTGAGGAAGGACGGCGGAGAGGACCTTGAGTCCCTGGGCCACGACCTCCTGGCCGATGCCGTCACCGGGAATCACTGCGAGATTGATGCTGCGAGACATAGCGGCACCGTACTCCTCGTCCCATGGGATGACACCGGGTGTCCGCCATACGGACGTCGACGTCTGTGGCGCACCGACCCTTCGGCCTCCGTTCACCCGTACGTATGGCGGGTGTTGGGGCTTGCTGGGAAATTCACCAGCATGGACCCTCGCGTGGCCCCCGACCTGGACCTTCCCGACTTCGGCATTCCGCCGCGGCTCGCGCGCCGCATGAGCATGGCGGAGCAGCACGAGTACCTGCGGACGAAGCTCACGCGGCGCCGCGCGCTGGTGACGGCGGGCGCGCTGGCGGGCGGCGGGCTGCTGGCCGGCTGCGCGTCGGGCACCACGTCGGACAGCAGGAGCCCCTCGACCACCGCCACCGGCCTTGTGCACGGTTCCGCCATCAAGCCCTTCGGCCGCCACCTCGCTTTCGGCGCGGACCCGAAGACCCAGATGCGGATTTCCTGGCAGGTGCCGCTCGCGGTCAGGAAGCCGTACATCCGCGTGGGACCGTCACCCTGGGACCTGAGCCGGAAGATCGACGCCGATCTCCGCGACCTGCACACACCGGGACTGACCGGGGTACGGCTCGCGCTCGACCAGTACTACCTGCACGCGGCGCTCGACGGGCTGCGCCCCGGCACGACGTACTACTACGGAGTGGGTCACGAGGGGTTCGACCCGGCGGCCAGGGAGCACCGCGGCACGGTCGGCTCGTTCCGCACGGCGCCCGCCACCAGCCCCGGGAAGTTCGTGTTCACGGCCTTCGGCGACCAGGGCGTCACCCCCGACGCGCTCGCCAACGACAAGCTGATCCTCGGCCGCAGCCCGGCCTTCCATCTGCACGCGGGCGACATCTGCTACGCGGACGTCAACGGCCAGGGCCAGAAGTCGGACTCCTACGACCCCGGCGCCTGGGACCTGTTCCTCAAGCAGACCGAGTCGGTGGCGAAGTCGGTGCCGTGGATGGTGACGACCGGCAACCACGACATGGAGGCCTGGTACTCGCCGAACGGATACGGCGGCCAGTCGGCGCGCTGGACGCTCCCCGACAACGGCTTCGACGCACGGAACGCGCCGGGCGCCTACTCCTTCACGTACGGCAATGTCGGCATCGTCGCGCTGGACGCGAACGACGTCTCGTACGAGATCCCCGCCAACAAGGGCTACACCGACGGCAGGCAGACGGCCTGGCTGGACAGGCGGCTCGGTGAACTGCGCAAGAGCGTCGACTTCGTCGTGGTCTTCTTCCACCACTGCACGTACTCGACGTCCTCGCACGCCTCGGACGGGGGTGTGCGGGACGCCTGGCTGCCGCTGTTCACCAAGCACCAGGTGGACCTGGTGATCAACGGGCACAACCACGTGTACGAGCGGACCGACGCCATCAAGGGCGGCAGGGTGGGCAGGCGGGTGCCGGTCGGCGCGTCGACCGATCCGACGCGGGACGGGACCGTGTACGTCACGGCGGGCGGGGCGGGCAAGAGCCTCTACAGCTTCCCCGTCGGGGTCGAGGACAGCTACGAGGGGAAGGTCGCCGACCGCGAGTCGGTGGACACCTTCCACTGGACGAAGTCCAAGGACCAGCGGCCCGAGACCGTGGAGTGGTCGCGCGTGCGGTACACCGGCTACTCCTTCCTCTCGGTGGAGGCGGAGGCGGGTGCGACGCCCCGGCTCAAGGTGTCGGCGCTGGCGCAGAGCGGCAGGCGCATCGACTACTTCGAGGTGCGGCGCGGGGTCTGAGCACTCCGGGGTACGGCACGGGGGCGCACTCCGGGGTACGGCACGGGGGCGCACTCCGGGGTACGGCGCGGGACACAGGCCCCGCACCGCACCCCGTGCGGGCGCGGCTCCCGGTATGAGTGCGGGCCTCAGTGGCCCGTCTCGCCGCCGTTGTCCCTGCGGTCGAGGGCACGCTGGAGGGCGGCGGCGGCGTTCTTGCGGTCTGAGTCGCTCGTACGGGACGCGCTCGTACGGGAAACACGACGGACTCGGCGGACGGTCGTCTCGGCCATGATGAATCGACTCCTTGCCTCCGGATGCGAGCAGCCGGAAGTGCGGTGAGGGGTTTCGAGACGCCGGAAGAGGCGGGGAGCGCGGTGCCGCAGGGGTTGCCTGCCAAGGGCTCCGGCTCACGACCGCCATTCGCTTGGTCGAGCGAGACGTTCGGCTCCTACCAAGCTAGGCGAGGACCGGGCATCTGTCTCCACAATTACTCGGACTTCCTACTATCTGAGACGGCGGATTGGGTCACACCGCTCTGACCTGGGAAAACCGTCCGGCCGCGGTCACGCCCCCCGAGGACGGGACCCCCGCAGCTCCCTGATCAGCGCGCGAACGGCGACCGTCGTGGCGAGTTCCGGCGTGGTGACGTACCCGACCGAACGCGTCGGGCGCTCCGGACCGAGATCGGTGATCTCGGTTGTGAGCGGTGCACTCGTGAGCGAGAGCGCGGGCATGATCGCCATTCCGAGACCACTGCTCACCATCGAGAGCACTGCTCCGTCGTCCTCGGCGTGGACCGTCGCGCACGGGATCCAGTCCTGGGCGGCCCACCAGGTCCGGGTGTAGGAGGAGCAGTTCTCGGTCCAGTCGACCAGCGGGAGCGAGCGCGGGTCCGGATGACCGGCCGGGTGCACCAGGGCGTACGGCTCCTCGATGAGTACGTCGCCGATCAGCTCCGGCGGTACGGGGGTACCCGTGCCGAGCGTGGCGATCCCGATGTCCGCCCGACCCGCGGCCACCTCCCCCGCCGTGCCCGGCCCCACTTCCCGTACCACCCGCACGGTCGGCTCGATCCCGGGATGCCGGGCCGTCAGCCGCTCGAGGGCGGCCGGCAGCAGGTGCAGTGCCGCACTGCGGAAGGCGGCGATGCGCAGCGGCCCGGCGACGGTGTCGGCGCCACCGGGCCCGGCGCCCGCGCCCCGCGCCTCCGCCGCCAGCGCGTCCAGCATCCGCAGTACCCGCCGCGCGTGCGCCACGGCCCGCTCCCCCGCGGCGGTGGGGCGCGCCCCGTGCCGCCCGCGTTCGAAGAGCACGACGCCCACCTTGCGTTCGATGCCGCGCACCGCGTGCGAGACCGCGGACTGCGTCGTGCCTAGCGTGCCGGCGGCCGCCGAGAAGCCGCCCTCACGGGCGATGGCCACGAGGGTCCGCAGTTCCTGCGGGGCAAGGTCTTCGCTGCTCATCAGGGGTCCCACCTGCCGCTATGAGTACGGCTCATGGATGCGGCCGTTCCATGAGCGCAACCCTCTGCCCGGTGGCCGCATTCCTCCTTACGGTCCCCTTCATGAACGACATCGCGCTCACCGTCCAGCAGACCGCCCGCCCGACCGGTTTCCCCACCCCGGAGCACTTCCGTTTCGCCGAGTCACCCGTCCCCGAGCCCACGCCCGGCACAGCCCTCGTCGAGAACCTGTACTGGTCCGTCGACCCCTACCACCGCGAGATGATGGACGCCGACTTCGAGCTCAACTCCCCGCTGGAGGGCCGCACTCTCGGCCGCGTGATCGACTCCCGGGACCCGGCGCTCCCCGAGGGCGAGATCGTCTTCCACCGGCGCGGCTGGCGCACCCACTCCGTGGTCGGCCCCGAAGAGACCAGACGCCTCCCGCACTTCGACGGGGTACCGCTCTCCGCGCACCTGAGCGTCCTCGGCGGCACGGGCCTGACCGCGTACGTCGGTCTCACCCGGATCGCCCGACTCCGGGAGGGCGAGGACCTGTTCGTCTCCGGGGCCGCGGGCGGGGTCGGCACGGCCACCGCACGGTTCGCGCGACTGCTGGGCGCCGGACGGCTCGTGGGCAGCGCGGGCACGGCGGCGAAGGCGGCGTATCTGAAGGAACAGGTCGGCTACGACGAGGCGTTCGACTACCGCTCGGGCCCCGTGGCCGACCTCCTGGCCAAGGCCGCCCCGGACGGCATCGACGTGTTCGTCGACAACGTCGGCGGCGACCACCTCGGCGCGGCGATCGGCGCGCTGCGCGAACGCGGCCGGGTGGTACGCGTCGGCACGATCAGCCAGTACAACACCCCGGTCGCGCCGCCCGTCCCCTTCAACCACGCCGACGTCGTCGAGAAGAGCCTGCGCATCGAAGGCTTCCTGGTGCGCGACTACACGGACGTACAGCAGGAGTTGTACGAGTTCGCCGTACCGCAGCTGCGCAGCGGCCGGCTCACGCCCGACGAGACCGTCGTCGACGGCTTCGAGCGGATCGTGGACGCGTTCCTGTCGATGCTGCGGGGCGGCAACACCGGGAAGATGATCGTGCGCGCTGCCGCATGACGGACCGTCAGAGCACTTCTCCGTCCCGCCAGTCGAAGACCAGCTCGTGCGCGGGATCGAGGCCGGCGGCGACGGGTCGTACGAAGGTCGAGCCCTCCTCGTCGGGCAGGTGGACGACACCGTCAGGACCGAGGGCGCAGATGCGACCGGGCCAGCGCTGCCAGCCGCGAGCGGCGTACAGAGCCACCCCCTCGTCGCTCGCGGACAGCGCACCGAGCCCGTACGCCCCGTCGACCACCCGCTCCAGCTCCGCCATCACCCGGGCGCCGAGACCCGTACGGCGAACATCGGCCCGTACCCCCACGGCCTCCACGTACCCGACCCGCAGCGAGCGCCCCCGGTGCAGCACCCGGCGCTGGATCACGGAGCCGTGCGCGGCGAGACCCCGCTCGTCCCGCACGAGCGCGTGGATGCCGCCGAGGCCGTGATCCCAGTCCTCGTCACTGAAGTTCCCTTCGAAGGCCTCGTCCAGGAGCGCGCGTACGGCACCGAGTTCGGCGGGGGTGAGGTCCGCCGTGTGGGCGGTGCGCAGTCGGGTGGTCATGGGCTCAGTATTCCCAGCGCTCACACACGTGGGCCGGACAGCCGCCGTTGTCGGCAGCTGTCCGGCCCAAGAACCTCAGGACGCAGGAGGTCAGCCCATGTGCGGGTACGTGTAGTCGGTCGGCGCGACCAGCGTCTCCTTGATGGCGCGGGTCAGGGTCCAGCGCTGGAGGTTCTGCGGGGCGCCGGCCTTGTCGTTGGTGCCGGAGGCGCGGCCGCCGCCGAAGGGCTGCTGGCCGACGACGGCGCCGGTCGACTTGTCGTTGATGTAGAAGTTGCCGGCCGCGTAGCGGAGCTTCTCCATCGTGTAGGCCGCCGCCGCGCGGTCGTTGGAGACGACCGCGCCGGTGAGCGCGTAGTCGGAGGCCGACTCCATCTGGGTCAGCATCTCCTCGTACTTGTCGTCCTCGTAGACGTACACGCCCAGGAACGGGCCGAAGTACTCGGTCTTGAAGACCTCGTTCTCCGGGTCCGAGCACTCGACGACCGTCGGGCGCACGAAGTAGCCGACCGAGTCGTCGTAGGAGCCGCCCGCGACGATCGTGCAGGACGGGTCCGACTTGGCGCGGTCGATGGCCGCCTTGTTCTTGGCGAAGGCGCGCTCGTCGATGACCGCGCCGACGAAGTTCGCCAGGTCGGTGACGTCACCCATGGTCAGGTAGTCGACCTCGGCCGCGAACTCCTCCTTGAAGCCGGAGTTCCAGATGGAGGCCGGGATGTAGGCGCGGGAGGTCGCGGAGCACTTCTGGCCCTGGTACTCGAAGGCACCGCGGGTCAGCGCGGTCTTGAGCACCGCGCGGTCCGCCGACGGGTGCGCGACCAGGAAGTCCTTGCCGCCCGTCTCGCCGACCAGACGCGGGTAGGTGCGGTAGTTCGCGATGTTCTCGCCCACCGTCTTCCACAGGTGCTGGAAGGTCTTCGTGGAGCCGGTGAAGTGGATGCCGGCGAGGTCGCGGTGGTTGAGGGCGACCTCAGAGACCGCGATGCCGTCACCGGTGACGAGGTTGATGACGCCCTTGGGGAGACCGGCCTCCTCCAGGAGCTGCATCAGCAGCACGGCGGAGTGGGTCTGGGTCGGCGACGGCTTCCAGACGACGACATTGCCCATCAGCGCGGGCGCGGTGGGCAGGTTGCCGGCGATCGCCGAGAAGTTGAACGGCGTGATCGCGTAGACGAAGCCTTCGAGCGGGCGGTGGTCGAGGCGGTTCCAGACGCCCGGGGAGTTCGCCGGGGGCTGCTCGGCGAGCAGGTCACGGGCGTACTTGACGTTGAAGCGCCAGAAGTCGACCAGCTCGCAGGGACAGTCGATCTCGGCCTGCTGGGCGGTCTTGGACTGGCCGAGCATGGTGGAGGCGGCGAGGGTCTCGCGCCAGGGGCCGGACAGCAGCTCGGCGGCGCGCAGGATGATCGCGGCGCGGTCGTCGAAGGACATCGCGCGCCAGGCCGGGGCGGCGGCGAGCGCCGCGTCGACCGCGTCCTGCGCGTCGGCCTGCGTGGCGTTGCGCCCGGTGCCGAGCACGGCCTTGTGGTTGTGCGGCTGCACGACCTGGAAGGCCTCGCCGCCGCCCAGGCGCTTCTCGCCGCCGATGGTCATCGGAAGGTCGACCGGGTTCTCGGCCAGCTCCTTGAGCTTGGCCTCGAGACGGGCACGCTCGGGCGAACCGGGGGCGTAGCCGTGCACCGGCTCGTTGACGGGGGTGGGGACCTGGGTTACAGCGTCCATGATTCCGTGACTCCTTAACTGAGCGGTGGGTCAGCCCTTGGTGAGGATCGAGCGTGCGAAGAAGAGGAGGTTGGCCGGCTTCTCCGCGAGGCGGCGCATGAAGTAGCCGTACCAGTCGGTGCCGTACGCGGTGTACACGCGCATGCGGTGGCCCTCGGCGGCGAGCCGCAGGTGCTCCTCGCCGCGGATGCCGTACAGCATCTGGAACTCGTACTCGTCGAGCTTGCGCCCGGCCTTGCGGGCCAGCTCCTGGGCGATGGAGATGAGGCGCGGGTCGTGGGACCCGATCATCGGGTACCCGTCGCCCTCCATCAGGATGCGCAGGACGCGGACGTACGCCTTGTCGACCTCGGCCTTCTGCTGGTAGGCGACCTCGGCGGGCTCCTTGTACGCGCCCTTCACGAGTCGTACGCGGCTGCCGCTCGCGGCGAGGCGGCGGGCGTCGGCCTCGGTGCGGAACAGGTAGGCCTGGATGACGCAGCCCGTCTGCGGGAAGTCCTTCCGGAGCTCCTCGTGGATGGCGAACATCGAGTCGAGGGTGGTGTGGTCCTCGGCGTCCAGCGTGACGGTGGTGCCGATGGCGGCGGCGGCCTCGACGACCGGGCGGACATTGGCGAGGGCCAGCTCGTGGCCGCCGTCCAGTGCCTGGCCGAACATCGACAGCTTGATGGACATCTCGGCCGTGGTGCCGAGGTCCAGCGCCTCGAGGTGCTCGATGAGCTCCAGGTAGGCGTCCCGGGCGGCGTACGCCTGCTCGCGGGTGGTGATGTCCTCGCCGACGACGTCGAGGGTGACTTCGAGACCCTTGGCCACGGCGTCCTGGACGACCGGGATGACCTGGTCGACGGACTCGCCTGCGATGAAGCGGGCGACGACCTGCTTGGTGCCGGGCGCCGCCGACACAAAGCGGCGCATCCTGTCGCTGCGCGACGCGGCGAGAATCACGGGACCCAGCACGGGGCACCTCCACAACAAAGCCAGTAGGAGGCCGAATCCCGACGATTCGGGTACGGCACGGAGAACCACCGTGAAACCTAAGGATCTCTCCGATCCTGTGCCATCGACAGCTGTCACGCATCCGTGCCCTGGATCTCAGACAAATGTATGAGGGCCTCGCGGAAATGCGGGAGAATGCCCGAGTGACGTCGGATGCGCCTTTCAAAAACGTGGGTGACTACCAAGAGCTCGTCGACGAGATCTCGGCACTCCTGGGCATGCCCGCGACCCTGGAGAACCGGGACTTCGAGCTGATCGCCTTCGCCGCGTACGACAGCGAGGGCGAGCTCGACCCCTCCGCCCTCGACCCCGTGCGCACCCGCTCGATCCTCACGCGCCGCTCCACCACGACGGTCCGCACCTGGTTCGAGGGCTTCGGCATCACCCGGGCCACCGCCCCGGTCCGTATTCCGCGCACCCCGGAGGCGGGGGTGTACCGGGGGCGGATCTGTCTCCCCGTACGCCATCGGGGCGTCGTCCGGGGTTACGTCTGGCTGCTCGACGACGATCCCGGCCCCTCCGACGCACAGCTGTCCTCGGCCATGGAGGTCGCCGCCCGCATCGGCGCCCTGCTCGCCGACGAGGCCCAGGCCGGCGCCGACCTCACCCGCGAGCTGCGCGCCGTCCTCACCGCCGAACGCGGCTGGCAGCGCGACATGGCCGTCGCCGAGCTGCGTACGGCCCTCGGACCACGTGGCGACGGCCTGCACACGGTGGTGTGCGTGGCCCCCTGGCCCTCGGCCGACCCGGACGACGCCCCTTCCGTCCGTACGGTGCCGGGGGCGACCGCGCTGTGCACGGTGCCGTGGGGTACGACCGGGCAGAGCCTCGCCCTCCTCGTACGGCTCCGGTCGCCGGAGGTGCTCACTCCGGCGCTGACGGCGGCCGCGCGGTTCGCGCGGGAGGCGGAGGGGAAGGCGGCGGCCGGTGTCGCCGGGGCCCGTACCGGTCTCGCCGAACTGGGGGCCGCCTGGCAGGAGGCGTCCGCCGCCGCGCGTGCCGTGCTGGCCGAGCCCCGCCTCGGCCCGGTCGCCGAGTGGTCGTCGATCGGGCCCTTCCGGCTGCTGACGTCGCTTCCCCCGGACGCGGCCCACGATCCCGTCGTACGCACCCTGCTGTCCCCGGCCCACCGCGAACTCGCGCGCACCGCAGAGGTGTTCCTCGACTGCGCGGGCCAAGCCGGGCGCACGGCGGCGGAGTTGGGCATCCACCGGCAGACGCTCTACTACCGCCTGTCCCGCGTCGAACAGCTCACGGGCCTCGACCTGGACGACGGCGAGGACCGGCTGTTGCTGCACATGGCGCTCAAGGGGGCGCGGCTCTGAGGCTCCGGGATCCGCAGCTTCCCCACCGGTGAAGGCGGGCATAGTTTGGGATGTCCACGACATTGGAGGGGGTCCAATGAGGCGTACGGAGGCGGCCAAGCAGCTCGGGAGATTCGTGCGGGAGCACCGTACCGATGGTGCGCGGCGCCTGCGACAGGCGGGTATCTGGCTGTCGGTCGGGGCGGTGGGCACCGCCTTCGGGGTGCCGGTGGCGATCGCGTCGGTGGGCACCACCGAGGGGGCCCCGGGGGTGGCGGGGCTGCTGCTCGGGGTCGGCCTGACGGGGTGGGGCCTGGGGATCTGGCGTCTGGTGCAGGCGTTCCGGACCCGGGAGCAGTGCTTCGACATCCATGAGCGGGGGTTCACCCACCGGGTGGCGGGCACTGCCACGGTGATCCCCTGGGAGGACGTCGCGCAGGTGAGCACCGCCGGCGGTGACGGCCGGCCGCTCGCCGATGCGCGCGGCATGGGCTCCACGTGCGAGATCCGGCTGCACAGCGGACGCCGGATCCGCGTCGACGCCTTCACGCAGGACATGCGGGACCTGGCGGTGGTCGTCCACCGCGCGGTTCACCTCGGGCAGTTCCCCCAGGGGCGGGGACGCTGACCTGCCCCGGCTCGAAATCGGAGCGAGGAGGCGCTCATTCCTTGGTCGCGCCGGCGAGCATCCCGGAGACCAGCGTGCGCTGTGAGAAGAGGAAGAGGACCAGGACGGGCAGGATGGCGACGACGATCGCCAGGGCCAGTTCCGGGATGGTGATGTTCAGACCGGCGCCCGCCACCGGGTTGAACGACGGGGTGGAGGTGAGGAGTTGGTTCAGGCCCACCTGGATCGGGAACTGCTCGCTCTTCGGCAGGACGAGGTAGGGCAGGAAGAAGTTGTTCCAGTTGCCCACGAAGCTGAAGAACGCGACCAGTCCGACCACCGGCTTCGCCAGCGGCAGCGCGATGCGGGTGAAGAGCTGCCATTCGTTGCAGCCGTCGATCCGCGCGGCCGACAGCAGGTCCCTGGGCAGGCTGCTGCCGAAGTAGATGTAGACCAGGTACACGCCGAACGGATAGAAGGAGAAGGGCAGGATCACCGACCAGACGGTGCCGATCAGCTGGAACTTGTTGAGCTCCAGGAAGATCGGCAGCACCAGGGTGGCCTGCGGCATGATCATCGTGACCAGGGTGATGGTCAGCAGCGTCTTGCGTCCCCGGAAGTTCGTCAGGGCAAGGGCGTAACCGGCGGGAATGCTGACGGCCAGCGTCAGGATCAGCGAACCCCCCGAGTAGACCGCCGAGTTGCGCAGCCAGGTGACCATCGCGCCGTCCTGGAAGGCGAACAGATGCTGCCAGGCGGCGCCGATCTGCTGGAACGACCCGAAGGAGAGCGGGTTGTCCTGCACCACCTGTCCGGCGGTCTTCGACGGCGCGAGCAGCAGCCAGATCACCGGCAGCACGAAGAACACAAGGAGCAGGGCGAGCAGGAGGCCCACGATCAGGAAGGAGACGACCCGGGAGGGCTGAGGACGCCGGCCCGCCGCCGCAGTCGTCCCGGTCGCCGCCGCCGTCGTCGTTGTCGAGGAGAGCGTGGATTGCGTCATTTCTCATCCAACTTGAACAGGTTCGAGCGGGCGACCAGCAGTCCGGCGGCCACGAGTCCGAGCGCCAGCAGGAAGACGGAGATGGCGGCGGCGCCGTTGAAGTCGCCCTGCTGGAAGGCGTAGACGTAGGCCAGTTGGTTGGGCGACCAGGTGGGGCTCACCCGGCCGAGGCTGGCGGTCTGGAGCAGCTGAGGCTCGACGAACAGCTGGGTGCCGGTCGCGAACGCCATGATCGTCATGTAGACGATCCACTGCCGGATCATCGGGATCTGGATGTGCCAGGCGGTGCGCCAGGGCCCCGCGCCGTCCATGCGGGCGGCTTCCAGCACCTCGTCGGGGATGTTGTTGAGCGCCCCGTACATCACGACCATCCAGCCGCCGGCGCCGGTCCAGAAGGCGATCAGCATGAGGATCAGCGGCAGGTTGCCGGGCGTGAGCACGGCCGCGAAGCTGTGCATGCCCATGCTGTTGAGCAGCCAGGACACCGGGCTGACGTCCGGGTCCAGCATGAACAGCCACACCAGGACGCTGGCGACTCCGGCCAGGGCGCCGGGAATGTAGTACAGGAAGCGGAAGAGCGCCGACGTACCCGGCCGCACCCTGCTGCGCAGCACCACCGCGACCAGCACCACCAGGACGACGAGGACCACCAGCCACATCACCAGGTAGACCAGCATGTGCGTGAAGGCCGGGACGAAGCGGTAGTCCTGGGCGACCTTCACGAACTGGTTGAGCCCGGTGAACTGGCCCTGGTCGTTGGTGAGCGCCAGGTAGAACGAGTAGCCGGTCGGGAAGACCCCGAAGGCGAGCAGCAGGATCGCGTAGCCGGCGACGAAGAGGTAGCCCGCGGGGCCGGGGCCCCTCCGCCGCGGCCCGGTGCCGCGGCGGAGGGCGGAGACGGCTGCGCGCTCGGTCTCCAGCAAGGTCATTGGTTGACCACCTGGTATCCCTCGGCCTTCGCCTCGTTGCCGATCTCCTTCTGCCAGGCCTCCAGGGTCGAGGTGAGGCTCTTGCCCGCGGTCAGCTCCGGCAGGACGACGCTCGACCAGGCGGTGGCGTCCGAGAACCTGGTGTTCGACCAGCCGGTCCACACCTCGCCCGCGGCCTCCTTGAAGGGCCCGCTCACGTCGTTGGCGAAGTAGTCGCTGTTGACCGGGTTGGCCAGCCACGCTTCGGCGGCCTTGGTGTAGGCCGGGTAGGTGGGCGCGGCCGCCTGGTTCTCGTCGGAGGTGGTCAGCCAGGTGACCAGGTCCGTGGACGCCTTGAGGTTGGCGCTGTGCGAGGACACCATCCACACGCCGCCGCCGACGTTGCCGGTCGCGGTCGTGGTCGCGCCGTCCCACTTCAGCGGGGGCGCCGCGGCGATCTGCTTGGCCGGGGTCTCGAACGCGGTCTTGAACAGATACTGGCCGTACCAGGAGGGGCCGTACGCCATCAGGACCTTGCTGCCGCTGTCCTTGGCGAAGCCCTGGCTGAAGAAGCCCTTGGTGGTGACGGCCTTGGCGTCGATCAGCCCGTCGAGGAGACCGGCCATCTTCGTGCAGTTCGGGTCCTGGAGGTCGGTGCGCAGGGTGTCCGGCTTCGTCAGCTGGAACGCCGGGCACTGGCCCGACCAGAAGTACGACTCATGGGAGTTGGTGTCGCCGACCGAGCCGACGAGGTAGCCGGGGTGGTCCTTCGCGACCTGCTTGCCGAGGGCCTCGTACTGCTCCCAGGTGGTGGGGACCTCGTAACCCCACTTGTCCATGAGGTCCTTGTTGTACCAGAGGACGACCTGCGCGATGTCGTTGCGCAGGCAGTAGGTGTGGCCGTCGAACTCGCAGGGCGTGAGGGAGCCCTTGGCGAAGCCGTCGAGCGTGCTCTTCGGTACGAGGCTGGAATCCAGGGGCGCCGCGAACGGCTGCGCACCGGACGTCGTGGGCTCGGAGGCCCAGGTCACGTCGGTGGGTGAGCCGAACACCACGTCGGGCCAGCCGCTGCCGGTCCGGTCGAAGAGCTGCACCTTGGACTGGAGATAGGTGGAGCCGTCGGCGCCTCCGTCGTACGTGACGATGTCCATCTTCACGTCCGGGTTCGCCTTCTGGTACGCCTCCACCGACGGCAGCCGGGTCGAGTCGGCCCACACCGTGATCTGCGAACCCGCCTTCTGCGTGCCGGGCTTGAACGCCGAAGCGGAAGGCGAGGAGCCGGTGGAGGTGTCGGCGCTGGCGCAGCCGGCCAGTGTCGCTGCCGTGGCCAGGGAGAGCGCGGCGGCCGCGATGCGCACCATGCTGCGCGCTCTCGGAGTTCCGGAAGACCACATTGTCTTGCCTTTCTGGTTTCCTGCGTGGGACGGGTGATGCGCCTGATGGGGGCGCCGGTCGCGGTGACGGTCCGGGCGGACCGCCACCGTCCGGTCAGCGCGGCTGCTCGACGAACGGCAGCAGTTCGGGGCCGTAGCCGAAGTCGAGCGGGAGGGCTATGCCGGGCCCCGTGGGGGCGTGCACCAGGCCCTGTGCGTCCACATGGCGCTCGCGGACGACCTTCGTCGCGGTCACCAGGGACTCGTAGTAGGTGGTGTTGGAGATGGCCATGCACAGGTGGTGGTTCGGGATGTCCGAACCGTGCACCTCGGCCCGCAGCCGGTAGGCGTCGGCGAGGTGTGCCGTGCGCATGGCGCCGGTGATACCGCCCCGGAGGGTGGTGCCGGCCCGCACACCGAAGGTGGCGGCACCGGACTTGATGAAGTCCGCGGAGTTCATATGGGCTCCGTCGGAGGTCTCGGCCACAAGGAGCGGGATGTCCACGGCCGCCGCCAGCGCCTGGTACGCGGAGATGCTGAACTCGCGCATCGGCTCCTCGTACCAGAGGTAGTCGGCTTCCGAGAGCGCCCGCCCCAGGCGGATCGCGTCCGGCAGGTCGAACCCGGCCGACCCGTCGTACATGAGGGGGACCGCCGGACCGACGTGGTCGCGCAGCGCCAGGCAGAGTTCGGCGTCACGTCGGGCGTCGCCCCAGGCGTGCAGCTTGATGCCGGCGTAGCCCAGCTCCAGGCACTGGTCCGCCACGTCGAGGAACTCCGCGATGCTGGAGAACGTCGAGGTGGAGGCGTACGCCGGGATCGCCTCCCGGAATCCGCCGAGCAGCCGCCAGACCGGCTCGCCGTGGTAGCGCCCTGCCAGGTCCCACAGCGCGGTGTCGACCAGACCCAGGGTGGGGAGCGGGAGTTCGTGGATACGGTCCAGCTCCCACACCCGGTGCCACAGCCATTCCCGCTGGAACGGGTCGGCTCCGAGGAGTTCGTCACGCAGGACCCGGTCCACCAGGTCCCGCAGGGTGATGAAGGCTCCCGGCCGGGCGAACAGGGCCACCCCTTCGGCTCCCTCGTCGGTGCCGATGTGCAGGACCGCGCCGTCGCCCACCGGAGCGCTTCCGCTCAGTCCGTCCCGCCATTTGAAGGGCGGGGCGGCCGCCGGAACATCGATCCGGTGTACTTCGACATGGGTGATCTTCATCGTGGCTTTCGTTTCCTGTGTGAGCGGGCCGGCCCGGGTTGAGGCGTGCGGTCAGAACTCGCCGTACACCTGCATCTCGTAGATCGAGCCGCCGTTGTAGCTGGATCCGGTGACCGTCAGCCGCAGGTAGCGGGCGGTGACGGGCTCGTCGGGGAGTGAGTGGTTGGCCGACGAGACGGTGTTCTCGGCGGTGTGGTCGTCGAGCGTCGACCAGGTCGTGCCGTCGGTCGAGTACTCCAGGCGGTACTTGTAGCCGCGGGGCAGCTCGAAGGTGGTGACCACGCCGGAGACGCTGGTGTCCTTGCCCAGGTCCACCTGGATCCAGGACGGGTCGGGCAGGCCGAGACCCTGCGCCCAGCGGGTGGTCAGGTCACCGTCCACCGCCTTCTCGGGGAAGTTCTGCTCCGACTGCGAGGACGCGGTGACCGGCTTGTTCAGCGCCAGGTTGTTGTCGGCCGGAGTGGTGAAGACGGCCGCCTCACTCGGCTCCGAGGCATTGAGTACGGCGTCACGGGCCACGACGGTGAAGGAGTACTCCTTCTCCGGGGTCAGGCCGGAGACCCGCAGGGTGGTGTCCCCGGTGACGGCGATCCGCTTGCCGTCCTGGTGGACGACGTAGCTGGTCACACCGGTGTCATCGGTCGCGGCCGGCCAGCTGAGGTCCACCACGCTGGGCAGCAGCGGCGTGACGTCGGGCTGTCCGGGGGCGGTGGGCGCCGTGTGGTCGGAACTGGGCGCGGTGGCCTCGCCGTACACCTGGAAGTCGTAGACGCTTCCGCCGTTGCCGCTGGTCCCGGTGACCGTCAGTCGCACGAAGCGGCCGGTGACCGGCTCGTCGGTGTGGGAGTAGTTGGTCGACGCGGTGGTGTTGGCGGAGGTGTGGTCCTCCAGCGTCTGCCAGTGGACCTCGTCCGGCGACACCTCGACGCGGTACTTGTAACCGCTGTTCTTCTCGAAGGTGGTGATCGCACCGTTCACGTCGTACGAGGCACCCAGGTCCACCTGGATCCAGGACGGGTCGGGGAGCCCCAGGCCCTGTGCCCAGCGGGTCGACAGATCGCCGTCCACCGCCTTCTCGGGGAAGTTCTCCTCCGACTCGGAGGAGGCGGTGACCGGCTGCTTCAGCGCCAGGTCGCTGCCGGAGGGCATGGTGACCTTCAGTTCGGCGCTCGGACCCGACTCGTTGCCGGCCGCGTCTCGGGCGGTGATCGTGAAGGTGTAGGTCTGGCCCGCGGTCAGACCGGAGAGCCGCACCGAGGTCTTGCCGGTGGCGCTGACGAGCTTGCCGTCGCGGTGCACGGAGTAGCCGGTGACGCCCGTGTTGTCGGTGGACGCGGCCCAGTTGAGGTCCGCGACCGTCGGGAAGTCGGTGGTCGCAGCCGGGGTACCGGGTGCGGTGGGCGCCTGGGTGTCGGTGACCACCGGGCCCGGGTCGAGGTGGCGGTAGGCCGGCTGGAGACCGGCATTGTTCACGATGGAGGCCGGGAGCTGGGCGCAGGAGTCGACGGTGACGTTGCCGCTGACGTCGTTGTTCTTGCTCAGGTACTGGACGCTGTAGGCGGGGTTGCTGGTGTAGTTGGCGGTGGCGGTGTTCTCCTCCGCGTGGTTCATCAGCAGCCACTGGAAGGAGATGTCGCACATGGCGTTGCCGGTGTTCTCCCAGTGCCGGCTGCCCTCGTCGTGGTAGACGGCTCCGTACGCCGGTGCCGGGACGCCGTGGATGTAGTTGCCGGAGACCGTGCCGCCCGGGTTGTTGCTGAGGGTGTAGACGGCTCCGCCGTCGGCCTGCGACTTCATGATGTCGCTGATCTCGTTGTCGGTGACGCGGGTGTCCTGGCTGGTGGTCGGGGTGTCCCAGACCGGAACACCCGCGTTGTTCGGGTAGGCGGAGTTGCCGCCCGCGTCGGTCAGACCCCAGCCCCAGCCCACCGAGATGCCGGTGTAGGGCAGGTCGTAGACCTTGTTGTGGGTGATCAGCGTGTTGGCGGTGTACCCGGCGAGGATGCCGACGGAGCCGTTGTACTGGTCGGCGGCCTTGGTGACAACGTTGTTGTCGACCGTGGTGTCCTTGGTGATGTCCCGGTCGTCACTGGGATGCGCGTCGCCCGCCTCGACACCGCCGATCTGGATGCCGGTGGCGGCGATCTGACGGAACACGTTGCCCGTGATCTCCGTGCCCTGCGTACCGGTGTTGAGGTTGAGCCCGACCGCGCCGAGGTGGGTGAAGGTGTTGCCCTCGAAGCTGACGTCGTGGCCGTAGCTCACGTTGACCGCGCCGGGCGTCTTCTGCCAGTTCAGCCGGGTGGAGTCGAAGTCGGGGTTGCCCTCGCCGACCATCCGGAAGCCGGCCTGGCCCTCGATGAGGCCGTCGGGCGAACTGGGGGCGAGCCAGGTGGAGTAGGAGAAGGTGATGCCCTCGAAGGACACGTCGGTGACGGGCTTGTCCCTGGTGCCGTTCAGGTCGACCAGGTCCTGCACGACCGGAACCGTGACGGTCGCGGTGGACAGCTTCTGGCCCTCCTTGGGCATGTAGTAGACCTCGCCCTTGCTCCCGTCGAGGTACCACTCACCCGGGGTGTCGAGCAGCTCGCGGGCGTTCTCCAGCCAGGTGGGGTTCTGGATCTCCTGACCCTGCTGCAGGTGGGCGTTGTGCCAGCAGGGCTGCTCCATCGTCATCGTGTTGCCGGAGATCGACTCCACACCGCAACGCTGGAGCTTCCAGCCCCAACTGCTCACGACCTCAAGGTCCTTGGGCTGCTTATACGCGCTGATGGCACTGTCGGTGAAGGTGTAGCCGGTGGATGTCTTACTGAAGCCGGCCGGGTCCTTCGTGCTGCGCGCCCGGGTCGCCAACTCCCCGTTCACGTACAGCTGGCGGGTGTCGAGGTCGCCCACCTTGGCCTTGTAGACCTTGCCCGTGGAGTCGGCCGGGGTCCAGCCGGTGATCTGCTTGCCTCCGCTGATCACCGGGTTCGCGCCGGGGGCGGCCTCATAGATGATCCGGGACCCGTCCTTGCCCGAGTCCTGGGCGGTGAGACTGAAGGTGCGGCTCAGCTGGTAGGTACCGGACTTCAGCAGTACGTGGACATCGCCGGAGACCTTCTTCTTGGCCTCACGGACGTAGTCCCGCGCGTATTCCAGCGTCTTGAACGGATGCGCGGAGGTGCCGGATCCGGAGTTCCTGCCGGTCGGCGAGACATAGACGTTCAGGCCCTTCGGCGAGGCGGCCTGGGCCGGCGCGGCGGCCAGCGGCGCCGTGGCCACGGCCAGGGACACTGCGGCTACCAGCGCTCTGCGGAGCGGCACGGGTATGCGTTCACGAGGGGATGGTGAACTCGGTGCCGATGGTGAACTCGGTGCAGCTGCTGAACTCGGGGCAGACGGTGCAGACACGGAAATCCAATCGCCTGAATGAAGTGGCATCTGGGGAGACCCGGTCGTCCTCCGGGTTCCTCCGGCGTTGGGTGGCTCGTGAGGGCGGGGTGCCTGTGAGGGCGTGCGCCTGGTTCACGAGCCGTGACGGCGTGACGCAGGTGTTTACGACGCGGAGGACTTCGGGGACCGCGGTTCATCCGTGGCACCGGTACTCCTCGGCGGCTGCGCCGGCGTACCGGAGGCGCCGCGGCTGTCCAGGTTGAACAGCCTGTCGCGGATCTTTCGTTCGAACTGACTCTGGGTGGTGGCGATGTGCGCCACCATCAGCTCCGCTGCGAGATCGGCCTCCCCCGCGGCGACCGCCTCGGCAATGGCGATGTGCTGTTCCGCCGCGACCACCAGCGACCCGGGTGCGTCACCGTGGAACAGCAGGACATCGGACTGTGACGCCAGGCGCCGTACGCCGGCGACGCTCGACCTCAGGAACACGTTGTGCGAGGCGGCACCCACCGCGTCGTGGAACGCGGTGTCGGCCTCGGCGAAGCCGTAACCGTCGGCCGCCCTCGCCGCCACCATCGACTTCTCGGCGCACTCCCGGATGGTCCGGACCTCGATCGGTGTGGCGAGGGAGGCGGCACGGCGCGCCGTCTCCGACTCGATCACCGTCCGGTAGTCCAGGAGCATCAGGACGTCTTCCATGCTCGTCGGCCGGAAATGCGAGAGGTGGTCGTCCACCAGCCCGCCGGCCGAGTCGGCGACGAAGATTCCCGCGCCGCGCCGCACGCTGAGCCGGCCGATGGCGGCCAGGACCTTCACCGCCTCGCGGGTGACGTTGCGGGTGGCGCCCAGGATCTCGGCCAGGCCCTGTTCGGTGGGCAGCCGGTCCCCGGACCGCAGGTTCTGCTCGGCAATGTAGTTGAGCAGCTGCTCGGCGACCAGTTCGTAACCGGGCCGGTAGCGGCCTGACGCGTCGTCATTCCCCTCGCCGGGCACCTGCGTTGGAGCTCCCACTGCGTTGTCCCCCTCGTACACACTCGGATTAATCAGGTTCATCGGTGGGGGCAACTATGACACCGGTGTTACGCGTTGAGAAGAGTGGGACACAAGATTGCTCAATCCGCTTCTAAAACCCTTACTTAGCATGCCAATTGGTGCATCTCGTCGGAACTATTGCGTACAAGGAATCAGATCCTTAAGGTCCTACATGCCGGATGAAGCAGATCCTTGCCCCGTACACCCTCTGACCTCTGACCTCTGGAGCAAAATGCAGCGCTTCGCCGCCGTGGTCCGACTGCGGCCCGAGAAAGAGTCGGAGTACCGGGCCCTGCACGCCGCCGCCTGGCCGGGCGTGCTCGCGGCCCTCAAGCGGGCCAACATCGGCAACTACTCGATCTTCGTCCGGGACGGCCTGCTGTTCAGCTACCTGGAATACACGGGGACGGACTACGCCGCCGACACCGCACTGATCGCCGCCGACCCGGTCACCCGGGAGTGGTGGACGCTGACCGACCCGTGCCAGCAGCCCCTGGACAGCGCGGACGAGGGGCAGTTGTGGGCCCCCGCCGAGGAGGTCTTCCACCTCGACTGAGAGCACTGCTCGACGGAGAGCACGGAGAGCACCGAGAGCTACGAGACGGACATCCCCGCATGACCGACCGCCGACTCGGCCGTACGAAGGTCCGCGTCAGCCCGCTGGGCTTCGGCGCCGCCCCCATCGGCAACCTCTACACCCCGCTCGACGAGAACCAGGCGCTGGCCACGGTCGATGCCGCCTGGGACGCCGGCGTGCGCTACTACGACACCGCCCCGCACTACGGCCTCGGCCTGTCCGAACGCCGGCTCGGCGCGGCCCTCGCCCACCGGCCGCGGGCGGAGTTCACCGTCTCCACCAAGGTCGGCCGCCTGCTGGAACCCCACCCCGCACCCACCGGCTCCGACCTGGCCGCGGGGGGCTTCGCCGTACCGGACACCCTGGTCCGCCGCCCCGACTATTCACGCGACGGCGTACTCCGGAGCCTGGAGGGCAGCCTGACCCGGCTGGGCCTCAACCGGGTGGACATCGTGTACGTCCATGACCCCGACGCCCACTTGGACGCCGCCGTCACCGAGGCGCTCCCCGCACTGGCGGCCCTGCGCGACCAAGGCGTCATCGGCGCGATCGGCGTCGGCATGAACGCCGTAGCGCCCCTGCTGCGGGTCGTCGCCGAAGCGGATGTGGACGCCGTGATGGTGGCGGGCCGTTGGACGCTGGCCGACCGCACCGCCCGCCCGCTCCTTGACGCGTGTGCCGGGCGAGGCGTCTCGGTGGTCGCCGCGGCACCGTTCAACTCCGGTCTGCTCAGCAGGCCCCGCCCGCCCGACGACGCCTTCTTCGACTACGGCCCCGCCCCCGAAGCGATGCTGCTCCGCGCCCGGCGCCTCGCGGAGGTCTGCGCCCGGCACGGCACGGTCCTCCCCCACGCAGCCGTCCGCTTCCCTCTCCGGGACCCCGTCGTAGCCGCCGTGGTGGCGGGCTTCCGCTCCCCCGCCGAGGTCACCTCCGCCGCACACTGGGTCGCCGGCGACCTGCCCGAGGCCGCGTGGCGGGACCTCGCCGCCGTCACCGGCTGAACACGAGACAGCGGCTCAGTCCGCGTGCCGCGCCGCCGCCTCCATGACGCGGCGCAGCCCCTCGGTCAGCTGGTCGGCGTCCGGCGCCGTCGCGGGGTCGAAGGTCCACTGGGCGATGAGCCCGGTCATCAGGGTGTTGTAGAACATTCCGACCGAGTCGATGTCGTCGTCGGTGACGTCCTCCTCACGGCCCCCCATGAGCAGCGGGATGATCCCGCGGCCGGCCTCGCGCTGCGCCCGCGCCAAGTGGTCGCGGACCTCGGGGAGTTTGTCACCCATGACCACGATCTCCATGCTGAGGTGCCACAGCGAGCCGGGCGCCCGCATCGTGTGGATGATGTTCGACCAGACCTCCTGGAACCGCTCGAGAGAGCCCGGCGCGGCACCCTTGCTGACGCCCGCGCCGGGGTCGAAGGCACCGGACAGGTCCTCCACCAGGGAGACGTACGCGTCCGCGAGGAGCTTGTCCTTCGATCCGTAGTGGTAGCCGATCGAGGCGAGGTTCGTCCCCGACTCCTTCACGATGTCGCGCGCCGTCGTACGCACGAACCCCTTCTCCAGCAGGCAGCGCTTGGCGCCTTCGAGCAGATCCTCACGGTGTCCCATGGGCGACAGCGTACTCCCGATCCAGACAACCGTCCCATACCTACGTCTTACACATTCGTACTAGACAAGCGTTTAAGACGCTCGTACAGTCCCTGTCATGACGAACCAGCAGAACCCGACGAGCTCGACGAACACGCCCGCCGCCCGTGCGGGCCGCCGCGAATGGACCGCCCTCGGCGTCCTGATGCTTCCGCTGCTCCTGGTCTCCATGGACGTCTCCGTCCTCTACTTCGCGATCCCCTCGATCAGCGCGGACCTGGAGCCGAGCGGCACCCAGCAACTCTGGATCTTCGACATCTACGCGTTCGTGCTCGCGGGCCTCCTGATGACGATGGGCTCGCTCGGCGACCGCATCGGCAGCCGCAAGCTCCTCCTCTTCGGCGCCGCCGCCTTCGGCACGGCCTCGCTGGTCGCCGCCTATGCCAACAGCGCCGAGACCCTGATCGCGGCCCGCGCGGTGCTCGGCATCGGCGGCGCGACGCTGATGCCGTCGACGATGGCGCTGGTCCGCACGATGTTCACGGACGCCGGGCAGCGCGCGAAGGCGGTCGGCCTGTGGTCCGGCGTCATGACCGGGGGCGTCGCCCTCGGTTCGGTGATGAGCGGCGTACTCGTCGAGTACTTCTGGTGGGGCTCGGTCTTCCTGGTCAACCTGCCCGCGATGGCGCTGCTGCTGGTACTCGGCCCGATCCTGCTCCCTGAGTCCAGGAACCCCGAGCCCGGCCGCTTCGACCTCCTCAGCGTGCCGCTCTCGATGGCCGCCGTGCTGCCCGTGATCTTCGGCCTGAAGGAGCTCACGGCCGAGGGCTGGCACCCCGAGTACGTCCTCTCGGTCACCGTCGGCCTCTTCTTCGCCTACCTCTTCGTACAGCGCCAGCGCACCGCGAAGTCCCCGCTGATCTCGCCCGCCCTGTTCCGCGGCCACGGATTCACACCCGCGGTCGTCCTCAACCTCATCTCGGCGTTCGGGATGATGGGTTCGGCGTACTTCACGACCCAGTACATCCAGTCGGTGCTCGGCAAGAGCGCGTTGGAGGCCGCGCTCTGGGCGCTGCTCCCCTCCGTACTCATCGGCGTCGCGGCGCCGGTCACCACCCAGCTCGTGCAGAAGGGCGTCAACCGTGCGTACGTCGTCACCGCGGGCTTCGTCGTCGCCGCGTGCGGCTATGGTCTGCTGGCCCTCGCCGGGACCGACTCGATGTGGCTGGTGCTCGTCGGCGCCGGCGTACTCGCCTCCGGAATCGTCACCGTGATGTCCCAGATGATGGACCTCGCCCTGGGCACCGTCCCCGTCGGCAACGCGGGCGCCGCCTCCTCCCTCCTGGAAACGGGCACGGAGTTCGGCGGCGCCCTGGGCATGGCCGTCCTGGGCTCCATCGGCACCGCGGTCTACCGCAACGAGGTCCCCTCGGACGCACCGGCCGCGGCCCACGAGACCCTCGGCGGCGCACTGGCGGTCGCCCAGCAACTGCCGGGCGACGCCGGCCAGGCCCTGACGGTCGCCGCCCGGGAGGCGTTCACCAGCGGCATGCAGGGTGCCGCGATCGCGGGCGCGGTCCTGCTGCTCGGGGCGGCGGCGCTGGCTGCGGCGACGCTGCGGAAGGTGCGGGTACGGGAGGCCGAGACGGCGGAGTGCGAGACGTCACTGGTGTGACGGGGGGGGCGGGCGGGGGCTGGGGGTGGGCTTTTTCGCCCCCTCCGCCCCTACCCGTCCCTTGCCCCTGGGGCTCCGCCCCAGACCCCGCTCCTCAAACGCCGGAGGGCTGAATCTTTCCCCGGCCGGGACTGAAATCTTTCGCCCCCGCGGCAGATCTTTCAGTCCCGGCCGGGGAGAGATCTTTCAGCCCGTCCGGCGTTTGAGGACGAGCGCGTCAGCGCGATGCGGGGGTCTGGGGGCGGCAGCCCCCAGGAACGGGACGGGTAGGGGCGGAGGGGGCGAAAAAAGTCGACGGCCCCATGTCAGTGGCCCGTGCCAGGATGGTCCTCGTGGCACAGACATTCGGTACGCCGTTCATCGGCCGGGCAGACGAACTCGCCCGGCTCACAAGCGTGCTGACCCGCGCCAAGGAGGGCGACCCCCACGCGGTACTGGTGGCGGGCGACGCAGGCGTCGGCAAAACCCGCACGCTGACGGAAGCCGCCACCCACGCCGCAACCACCGGCATGACGGTCCTCACCGGCCACTGCGTGGACCTGGGCGACGTAGGCCTCCCATACCTCCCGTTCACAGAGATCCTCGGCGTACTCGCCGCGGACGACCGGTTCACCACCGCCCTCGCCGCACACCCCGCGGTAAACCCCCTGCTGGGCACCAGCGACAGCACCCCGGACACCGGAAACCGCCTCCGCCTCTTCGAGGGCATGGCCTCCCTGCTCTCCGACGTCGCCGACATCACCCCGCTCCTCCTGGTCCTCGAAGACCTCCACTGGGCGGACCAGTCCTCCCGCGACCTGCTGCGCTTCCTCCTCAGCCGCGGCCTCCTCCAGAGCCCGGCCTCCGGCACCCCGCCGCACCCCCTGGCGATCTTCGCCTCGTACCGCGCGGACGACCTGCACCGCCGCCACCCCCTGCGCCCCCTGCTCGCCGAGCTGGTCCGACTGCCCGCCGTCGACCGGCTGGAACTGCGCCCGATGGCCGACGCGGAGGTGGCCCGGCTCGTACGGGGGTTGCGCACGGGCGCCGTGTCCGACACGACCGTCCGCCGTATCGTCGACCGCGCCGAGGGCAACGCCTTCTACGCGGAAGAGCTGCTCGCCGCCACCGCCGACACACTCCCCGGCGACACCGGCCCGGCGTCCGGCGCCATGCCGAGCGGGCTGGCCGACGTACTCCTCATCCGCATCGAGCAACTGTCGGACACCGCACAGCAGGTACTGCGCACGGCAGCCGTCGCCGGGCGCCGCGTCGAGCACGACCTGCTGCGTGACGCCGTACAACTGCCGGAGGACGAGCTGGAGTCGGCGCTGCGCGAGGCCGTCGGCCGGCAACTCCTGGTCCCCGGTGAGGACGCCACGTACTCCTTCCGGCACGCGCTGACCCGCGAGGCGGTGTACGCCGATCTGCTGCCCGGGGAGCGGGTCCGGCTGCACCGTACGTTCGCCAAACTCCTTGCCGGGCACGGCCATTCGGCCAAGAGCGCAGCAGAGCGCGCCCATCACTCGCGGGAGAGCCACGACCTCGCCGACGCACTCACGGCCTCGCTTGAGGCCGCCGACCACGCCCAGCGGGTCGGCGCCCCCGCCGAGGAACTGCGCCATCTGGAGACCGCGCTCGAACTGTGGCCCGCGGTGGACCCCGCCGCCCGCCCCGAGGACGGTGCCGACCCGGTGACCCTCACCCTGCGCGCCTCCGCGGCCGCGGCACACGCCGGCGAGACGCACCGGGCGGTCTCCCTCACCCGCTCCGCCCTCGCCAGAGCCGGATCGGACGCAGATTCCGAACTCGCCGCCCGTGTCCGCTACACCCTCGCGGGCAACCTGATGCGCGTCGACAGCCTGAAGGCCGCGTTCACGTACAGCAGCGAGGCGCTCGCCATGATCCCCGCCGAGCCACCGTCGCGCACCTGGGTGTGGGCCGCGGCCACCCACGTCATGGCGGCGCGGTACATGGGGCATGACGAGGACGCCGAGCGCGTCGGCCGCCAGGCGCTGCACATCGCCGAGGAGCTGCAAGTGCCCGACGCGCAGGCCGACTTGATCATCTCCATGGTCGGCCTGGAAGGACACAACCGGCGCACCCCCGAGGGCCGCGCCCGGCTTCGCCTGGCGCGGGACCTCGCCCGGACCGCGGGGCACGTCACGATCGAGATGCGCGCGCACTTCAACCTCGCCATCGGCTGCTACGAGTCCGGGGACCTGGACGAGTGCCTCACCTGGCTCTCCGAGGGACTGGAGCGCGCGAACCGCTCCGGGCTCGTCTCCGCGCCGTACGCCCTGGAGCTGCGCTACCTCCAGTCGCTGGTCCTCTACACCCTGGGCCGCTGGGACGAGTGCGCCCGAGCGGCCGCCGCCGACGCCGAACGGCTGCCCGCGGCGGGCGGGTTCGCGATCGGTCCCGCGCTGTACGTCGCCGTGGCCCGGGGCGAGGAGCACGCCGCCGACCGTGCCCGCGCCCTCCTCGACGGGCCGTTCGACTGGATGGCCACCCTCGTCGCGGGCATCGTGCTGACCGATGACGCGGCCCTGCGGGGCGACGCCGAGGGCGCCGTCGAGTGCGTGCGCGCCAACCTCGTCAGGCTCGCCGACGGCTCAGGTTCCGGGCGGCCCGACATCGGTGTGCGGCTCGCCGCGCTGGCCCTGTCCGCGGTCGCGGACGCAGCCGTCGAGCGGCGTCTCACCGGCGACGAGGCGGGGGCCCGCCGCTGGACTGACACCGCCACCGAGCTGGTGGAGGTGGCCAGGAGCACGGCCGCCAAGGGTGAGGACGGCACCGAACAGGGGCCCGAGGGGCTGGCCTGGCTGGCCCGCGCCGAGGCGGAGTGGCTGCGCGCGCACTCCGGTCCCGACGTCACGGCGTGGGAGAAGGCCGTCGCCGCGTTCGGGTACGGCGACCCGTACGAACTGGCCCGCTGCGAGCGGCGCCTCGCCGAGGCGCTGCTGTCGGCGGACCGCCGCGAGGAGGCCGCCGAGCACGCTCGCGCGGCCCGCGACGCGGCCGTCCGACTCGGTGCCGTACCGCTGCGCGAAGACCTCGACACGCTCATCCGGCGCGGCCGCCTCGCCGAATCACCGTCCGCCGCCGACCGCATCGCCGTACTGACAGCCCGCGAGAGCGACGTCCTACGCCTCCTCGCCCTGGGCCGCACCAACCGCCAGATCGGCGAGGAGCTCTTCATCAGCGGCAAGACGGCGAGCGTCCATGTCTCGAACATCCTCGCCAAACTGGGCGCGGCCGGCCGCACGGAGGCGGTGGCGATCGCGTATCGGGAGGGCCTGATCGTGCCGGAGACGACCGCCACGTAGTACGTCGTACGACGAAGGGCCGGGCCACCCGAAGGTGACCCGGCCCTCAAATGTCCTGTGCGACCGACCTCAGACGAGGTTGACCGACCGTGCCGACGTCGCGCCGATCTCGTCGGCCACCTCCGTGAGGACGTTCTGCGGGACCGTGTCGTCGACGGTGAGGACCGCGAGGGCCTCGCCACCGGCGGCCGCACGCGCGACCTGCATACCGGCGATGTTGATGCCCGCCTCGCCGAAGATCCGGCCGACGGTGCCGACTACGCCGGGACGGTCCTCGTAGCCGAGCACGACCATGTGGTCGGCGAGCGCCAGGTCCACGTCGTACTCACCGACGGCGACGATCTTCTGCAGGTGCTTGGGGCCCGCGAGCGTGCCGGACACCGAGACCTCCTGGCCGTCGCTGAGCGTGCCGCGCACGGTGACGACATTGCGGTGGTCCGGGGACTCCGAGCTGGTGGTCAGCCGGACCTCGACGCCACGCTCCTGCGCGAACAGCGGGGCGTTGACGTACGAGACGGTCTCGTCGACGACGTCCTCGAACACACCCTTCAGAGCGCTGAGTTCGAGCACCTTGACGTCGTGCTGGGTGATCTCGCCGTACACCTCGACGTCGAGACGGACCGCGACCTCGCCCGCGAGCGCGGTGAAGATGCGACCGAGGTTCTCGGCGAGCGGCAGGCCCGGCTTGACGTCCTCGGCGATGACGCCGCCCTGGACGTTCACCGCGTCCGGGACCAGCTCACCGGCGAGCGCGAGGCGCACCGAGCGGGCGACGGAGACACCGGCCTTCTCCTGCGCCTCGTCCGTGGATGCGCCGAGGTGCGGGGTGCAGACGACCTCGTCGAGCTCGAAGAGCGGGGAGTCCGTGCAGGGCTCCTTCGAGTACACGTCGAGGCCGGCGCCGGCGACGCGGCCTTCCTTGAGCGCCGAGTACAGCGCCTCCTCGTCGACGATCCCGCCACGCGCGGCGTTGACGATCCGGACCGACGGCTTGACCTTGTGCAGCGCCTCGTCGCCGATGAGACCGAGGGTCTCAGGCGTCTTGGGAAGGTGCACGGTGATGAAGTCCGAGACCTCGAGCAGCTCGTCGAGGGAAAGGACCTTCACGCCCATCTGCGCGGCCCGCGCGGGCTGGATGTAGGGGTCGTACGCGACGACCTTCATCCCGAACGCCGACATGCGCTGCGCGACCAGCGCGCCGATACGGCCGAGGCCGACGACACCGAGGGTCTTCTCGGCGAGCTCGACGCCGGTGTACTTGCTGCGCTTCCACTCGCCGTTCTTCAGCGCCGTGTTGGCCTGCGGAATGTGGCGTGCGGTGGCGAGAAGCAGACCGCAGGCGAGCTCGGCGGCGGTCACGATGTTCGAGGTGGGGGCGTTGACGACCATCACGCCGGCCTTGGTGGCGGCGGACACGTCCACGTTGTCCAGGCCGACGCCGGCTCGTGCGACGACCTTCAGCTTCTTCGCGGCCGCGACGGCCTCGGCGTCGACCTTGGTGGCCGAGCGGATCAGGATCGCGTCGACATCGGCGATCGCGGGCAGCAGCTCGGCGCGGTCCGCGCCGTTGCAGTGCCGGATCTCGAAGTCGGGGCCCAGGGCGTCGACGGTCGCGGGCGACAGCTCTTCAGCGATGAGTACGACGGGCTTGGATGACGCAGTGCTCACGTGAGTCCTCACAGGTCCAATGCGGACGGCCGTCCCGACGGCCGCATGCGGTGGAGGGTGGTAAACGGCCTTGGGAACGCACCTGCATTTCCCCGGTGTCGCTTAGCTAGCCGCGTGGAAGACGCACGACGCTGTGGGCCTGACGCGTTAATGATGTGCAGCAGTGTAGTGGCGCCGAACGGGCCGCCTTACGCCTCTGCGGAAGGATCACCCGTCCGTGGCTGGACGGGATGGACAACGCCGGTTTCCAAGCGTTACCGGTGGTTCGCCGAAGGGGCCGGAGCAGACTGCTCCGACCCCTTGGACGTACGGCTTACGCCTCGTCGGCGTCGACCCACGACATGAGCTTGCGGAGCTCCTTGCCGGTGGTCTCCAGGAGGGACTTCTCGTCCTGGGTCTTGTACTCGTTGTACTTCTTCAGACCGCCGTGGTACTCGGCCATCCACTCACGGGCGAAGGTGCCGTCCTGGATCTCGGCGAGGACCTTCTTCATCTCGGCCTTGGTGGCGTCCGTGATGATGCGCGGGCCGGTGACGTAGTCGCCCCACTCCGCGGTCTCGGAGACGGACCAGCGCATCTTCTCCAGGCCGCCCTCGTACATGAGGTCGACGATGAGCTTCAGCTCGTGGAGGCACTCGAAGTACGCGATCTCCGGCTGGTAGCCGGCCTCGGTCAGCGTCTCGAAGCCCGCCTTGACCAGCGCCGCGGTGCCACCGCAGAGGACGGCCTGCTCACCGAACAGGTCGGTCTCGGTCTCCTCGGTGAAGGTCGTCTTGATGACGCCGGCGCGGGTGCCGCCGATGCCCTTCGCGTACGACAGCGTCAGCGGGAAGGCCTTGCCGGTGGCGTCCTGCTCGACGGCCGCGATACACGGAACGCCGCGGCCCTCCTCGTACTGGCGGCGGACCAGGTGGCCCGGGCCCTTCGGGGCGACCATGCAGACGTCGATGCCGGCCGGCGGCTTGATGAAGTCGAAGCGGATGTTCAGGCCGTGGCCGAAGAACAGCGCGTCGCCCTCCTTGAGGTTGTCCTTGATGGACTCCTCGTAGACCTGCGCCTGGATCGGGTCCGGCACCAGGATCATGATGACGTCGGCCTCGGCGGCGGCCTCGGCCGGAGTCACCACGCGCAGGCCCTGCTCCTCGGCCTTGGCCTTGGACTTGGAGCCCTCGTGCAGACCGACGCGGACGTCGACACCCGAGTCGCGCAGCGACAGCGCGTGGGCGTGGCCCTGGCTGCCGTAGCCGATGACCGCGACCTTGCGGCCCTGGATGATGGACAGGTCGGCGTCGTCGTCGTAGAACAGCTCGGCCACTGGGGTTCTCCTTGGTGTGCGGTGTTGCGTCCCACCGTACGGCGGGCGGGGGAAGGGAAGTTTTCGGGTCTCGGCATACGGGCGGTCGACGATCGCCGACCGCCCGTTTCAAGCCTCAGGCAGATCGGTCGAGCGCGCGCAGCGACCGGTCGGTGATCGAGCGCGCGCCGCGGCCGATCGCGATCGTGCCGGACTGGACGAGCTCCTTGATGCCGAACGGCTCCAGCATCTTGAGCATGGCCTCCAGCTTGTCGCTGCCGCCGGTGGCCTCGATGGTGACGGCCTCCGGGGAGACGTCGACCGTCTTGGCGCGGAACAGCTGGACGATCTCGACGACCTGGGAGCGCGTCTCGTTGTCGGCGCGCACCTTCACCAGAACGAGTTCGCGCTGAACCGCGGAGCCGGGCTCCAGCTCGACGATCTTCAGAACGTTGACGAGCTTGTTGAGCTGCTTGGTGACCTGCTCGAGCGGCAGCGCCTCGATCACGTTCACCACGATGGTGATGCGCGAGATCTCGGGGTGCTCGGTGACGCCGACGGCGAGCGAGTCGATGTTGAAGCCGCGCCGGGAGAACAGGGCGGTGATCCGGGCGAGGACACCGGGCTTGTTCTCGACGAGGACGGAGAGGGTGTGCTTGCTCATGGGTCTGACTCGGCTCTCTCTCAGTCGTCTTCGTTGTCGCCGAAGTCGGGGCGGACGTCCCGGGCGAACATGACCTCGTCGTTGGAGGTGCCGGCCGCGACCATCGGCCACACCATGGCGTCCTCGTGGACGATGAAGTCGACCACGACCGGGCGGTCGTTGATCGAGTTCGCCTCTTCGATGCACTTGTCGAGGTCGTCCGGGGACTCGCAGCGGATCGCGTAACAGCCCATGGCCTCCGACAGCTTCACGAAGTCGGGGACGCGGGTGCCGGCGCTCGGCTCCTTGCCGCTCGCCTCGGGGCCCGAGTGCAGCACTGTGTTGGAGTAGCGCTGGTTGTAGAAGAGGGTCTGCCACTGGCGGACCATCCCGAGGGCGCCGTTGTTGATGATGGCGACCTTGATCGGGATGTTGTTCAGGGCGCAGGTGGTGAGCTCCTGATTGGTCATCTGGAAGCAGCCGTCGCCGTCGATCGCCCAGACCGTACGGTCCGGCCGGCCGGCCTTGGCGCCCATCGCGGCCGGGACCGCGTAGCCCATCGTTCCGGCGCCACCGGAGTTCAGCCAGGTCGCGGGCTTCTCGTACTGGACGTAGTGCGCGGCCCACATCTGGTGCTGGCCGACGCCCGCCGCGAAGATCGTGCCCTCCGGGGCGAGTTGGCCGATGCGCTCGATGACCTGCTGCGGGGCGAGCGACCCGTTGTCGGGCTGCTCGTAGCCGAGCGGGTACGTCTCGCGCCAGCGGTTGAGGTCCTTCCACCAGGCGCTGTAGTCGCCGGTGTGGCCCTCGCTGTGCTCCTTCTGCACGGCCTGGATCAGGTCGGCGAGGACCTCGCGGGCGTCACCGACGATCGGCACGTCGGCGGCGCGGTTCTTGCCGATCTCCGCGGGGTCGATATCGGCGTGGACGATCTTGGCGTACGGGGCGAAGCTGTCCAGCTTGCCGGTGACGCGGTCGTCGAAGCGGGCTCCGAGGGCGACGATCAGGTCGGCCTTCTGCAGCGCGGTGACGGCGGTGACCGCACCGTGCATGCCCGGCATTCCCACGTGCAGCGGGTGGCTGTCGGGGAATGCGCCGAGCGCCATCAGTGTGGTGGTGACGGGCGCTCCGGTGAGTTCTGCGAGGACCTTCAGCTCGGCGGTGGCATTGGCCTTGAGGACGCCGCCGCCGACGTAGAGGACGGGCCGCTTCGCGGCGGTGATCAGCTTGGCGGCCTCGCGGATCTGCTTGGCGTGCGGCTTGGTCACCGGGCGGTAGCCGGGCAGGTCCTGGGTGGGCGGCCACTGGAAGGTGGTCTGCGCCTGGAGTGCGTCCTTGGCGATGTCGACGAGGACGGGTCCGGGGCGGCCGGTGGAGGCGATGTGGAAGGCCTCCGCGATCGTCCGCGGGATGTCCTCGGCGCGGGTCACCAGGAAGTTGTGCTTGGTGATCGGCATGGTGATGCCGACGATGTCCGCCTCCTGGAAGGCGTCCGTGCCGATCGCCTTGGACGCGACCTGCCCGGTGATCGCCACGAGCGGCACCGAGTCCATGTGCGCGTCGGCGATCGGGGTCACCAGGTTGGTGGCGCCGGGGCCGCTGGTCGCCATGCAGACGCCGACCTTGCCGGTGGCCTGCGCGTAACCGGTGGCCGCGTGACCCGCGCCCTGCTCGTGACGGACGAGCACGTGCCGCACGCGCTGGGAGTCCATCAGCGGGTCGTAGGCCGGAAGGATCGCGCCGCCGGGAATGCCGAATACCGTGTCGGCCCCGACTTCCTCAAGAGAACGGATGAGGGACTTCGCACCCGTCACCTGCTCGGGCGCGGACTGCTGTCCTCCGGATCGGGGCCGCGGCTGCGGATGGTGGGCCCCGGTGGCCTGCTCGGTCATCGGCATTCTCTTCTCGATGCTGAGGGTTTTTGCGAAGTTTGTGCGGTGTACGACTGGTGCCTGTGCAACAAAAAACCCCTCGTGCCGTGAGGCAAGCGAGGGGAGCGCGCCGGTGCGTTCACTGGGGATTCCGGTTCTGTCGATCCGGTGGGTCCCAGTTCAGCCGACGCGCTTTCCAAGTACGAGAATTCGGGTGCGCATGGCATTGACCCTCCCCCCGGCACGCACCGACTGTCAAGTGGGTGGGACGGGAGTCTCATTATGTGAGCGGAGGACCGTACCGCCTCCATAGACAGCAGGCACACCACCGGTGTACACCCCAGCGCCGCCGCCCGCGAACGCGGGCTCGACGGGCCCGTGGGGCACGGGGTAGTGGCCCATGGACAGCGCTCTGCGCAGCCGGTACTCGTCCAGCGGCGCGGAGAACGCCATGCCCTGTCCATGGGTGCAGCCCATCGCGCGCAGGGCGATGACCTGCTCCGGAAGGTCCACGCCCTCGGCCACGGACTGCAGCCCGAGGTCGGTGGCGATACGCAGCAGCCCACTGGTGATCTTGTGCAGCCGCGCGGACTCGACGACACCCTCGACGAGGTCCCTGTCGAGTTTCAGCACATCTATGGGGAGCCTTCTGAGCGCCGTGATGGCGGCATAGCCGCTGCCGAAGCCGTCCAGGGCGATCCGGACGCCGAGCCGCCGCAGCGCGTTCAGCCGGCGCTCCAGTTCGTCCAGGGAGACCCGGGGGTCGGTTTCGGACAGCTCGATGATCAGGGCGCCGGAGGGGAGCCCGTGCCGGGTCAGCAGGGCCTCCACCGAGCCGAGGGGCCCGGAGCGGTCCAGCAGGCGCCGGGCGTTCATCCGGACCGCGACGGGCGCCGTGATTCCGGTGGCGGCACGCGCGGCGGCCTGCTCGATGGCCTCTTCGAGCATCCAGCGGCTCAGCTCGGCGGTGCGGTCGCTGTCCTCGGCGACGCGCAGGAACTCTGCGGGCGTGAAGAGCACGCCCTGCGAGGAGCGCCAGCGGGCCTGGGCGGTGACCGTCGCGATCCGGCCGTTGTCGAGCGAGACCACGGGCTGGTGCAGCAGCGTGAACTCACCGTCCTGCAGCGCGGAGCGCAGCCTCGTCGCCAGCTCCGCCTTGCGTACGACGTCCTGCTGCATCTGGGGCGCGTACAGCTCGACGCGGCCCTTGCCCGTCGCCTTGGCCCGGTACATGGCGAGGTCGGCGTTGCGCAGCAACTCACCGGCGCCCAGGCCGGGTTCGGCGAAGCCGACGCCGATGGACGCGGCGACCCGGACATCGTTGCCGTCGATGGCGTACGGCTGCGAGAGCGTGAGCCTCAGGCGGTCGGCGAGTTCGAGGATCTGGTGTTCGCGCGCCGTGCGGTCGCGGGTGCCGTCGCCGACGATGAGCGCCGCGAACTCGTCGCCGCCGAGCCGGGCCGCGGTGTCGCCCTGCCGCACGGAGTCCTGGAGTCTGCGGGCGGCCTGGACGAGCAGCTCGTCGCCGGCCTGGTGCCCGATCGTGTCGTTCACGGCCTTGAAGCCGTCCAGGTCGATGAAGAGAACGGCGGTGCCGCGGTCCGAGGAGCGGCGGCCGGAAAGCGCCTGCTGGACGCGCCGGGTGAACAGCGCGCGGTTGGGCAGGTCGGTCAGCGGGTCGTGCTCGGCATTGTGCTGTAACTGCGCCTGCAGACGCACCCGTTCGGTCACGTCACGGCTGTTGAAGATGAGGCCGCCGTGGTGGCGGTTGACGGTGGACTCCACGTTCAGCCAGCCGCCGTCGCCGGACCTGAAGCGGCACTCGATGCGGGTCGTGGGCTCCTCGGTGTGGCTGGCGGCCAGGAAGCGGCGCACTTCGTGGACCACGCAGCCGAGGTCCTCGGGGTGGATGAGCGAGGCGAGTTCGGAGCCGACGAGGTCCTCGGCGTCCCGTCCGTAGACTCCCGCGGCGGCCGGACTGACGTATCTCAGAATGCCGTTCGGGGCTGCGATCATGATGACGTCGCTTGAGCCCTGCACCAGGGAGCGGAAGTGGTTCTCCTTCTGGGCCAGTTCCTGGGTGAGGGTGATGTTGTCGAGGAGCATGATGCCCTGGCGGACGACGAGGGCGAGCACGACCAGGCCGGCGGTGATGAGCACCACCCGGTCGACATTGCGGCCGTTCAGAACGTTGTAGAGGATCCCCAGCGTGCAGACGGCGGCGGCCAGATAGGGCGTGAGCGCGGCCAGCGATCCAGCGATGGGGCGGGTGGCCGGATATCGACTGTGGCCTCCGCCGTGGAGGGGTACGTGCACCTGTCCTCCCGGGTGCCTCGGCTGCCCCTCCTGCCGCCGCCCCGGGATGTGCTCGTGCACCACGCGCGCGTGCCCGTCCGTGTCGTACCGGCCGGTGTCCGGCTGACCGTGCCGGGGGCCGACCCAGGGGGCGTACGCGAGGAGCAGCGAGCCGGCGAACCAGCCGGCGTCGAGGAGCTGCCCGGAGCGGTAGTCGTTGTGCAGCAGGGGCGAGGTGAACAGGGCGTCGCACATCACGGTCAGGGCGAGCGCGCCGATCGCGGTGTTCACCGCGGAGCGGTTCACCGACGAGCGCCGGAAGTGCAGCGCCAGCACCATGCTGACCAGCGCGATGTCCAGCAGCGGATACGCCAGTGACAGCGCGGTGTGCGCGACGCTCGGCCCGTCGAACTTCGCCGCCTGGGCGAGCGCGAGGCTCCAGGACAGCGTGAGCAAAGAGCCACCGATTAACCACGAGTCGAGCGCAAGGCAGACCCAACCCGCCTTGGTCACGGGCCTCTTGGCGAGCACGAGCAGACCCACGATGGCGGGCGGCGCGAAGCAGAGGAAGAACAGGTCGGCGTAGCTGGGGCTGGGCACGGGGCGGTCGAGAACCACCTCGTACCACCCCCAGACGGCGTTGCCCAGGCAGGCCATGGTGGAGGAGAGCGCGAACAGCAGCCATGCGGGTCGAAAGCGGCTGCGGCGACTGTGGGCGTAGCGGAAACAGGAGACCGCCGCGATACCCGCTGCGGCGCTCAGCCCGAAGTCGCCCATGACGAGGCCGAGGGTCACGGAGCCCCAGCCGAGCGCGGAACCGAGGGCGTATCCCGCGCACACCAGGGCCAGTACGAGTTGCGAGAACAGGCCCGTCCCGCCACCGAGCGCCGGCCGACGGGTCAGCAGCGCTCCGGGGGAGCTCACCGGGCCCACCCGGTCCGCGCGCCGGGGTCCCGCTGGTCCGCGTGCGCCGGGTGTCCATGCCTTCGGCGGCCGTTGTGCCTGCGGTGGTGATGACCGCCGTGGCCACTGTGGCCGCATTGCCCGCGTCTCCGCGTGGCCGCGCGCCAGGGTCGTCGTCGGCGGCCCTGCCGCGTCGGATCGTTGGTCCATAGGCCGTGCATCGCCCGTCGCCCCCCTCGCAGTCTGAAAATCCATCCCCGGCGCCGAACGGTGCGCGGCGCAGCCCCTGTCGGGACGATACACCAGTCTCGTCACTCAGGGACATAGTTCCTCTACGCTCCGTGACGACCAGGGAGTTTGTCGGCACTGCCCGCATTCGAAGAACTGCGGAGGGTGTCAAAAGCGGACGGGGAGCGAACGGGAGGTGGCCCGCGCGCCCGTCTTGAAGCGACCTGCGCGCCCGTCGTGAAGTGACCTACGCGCCTGTCGTAAGGACCACGTTCCGCAGCGGCTCCCGGTTCACGAAGCGGTTCAACTGCGCGACCAGGAGCCGCTTGGCGCGCGGCAGGAACGCGGACGTGGGGCCGCCGACATGGGGGCTGATGAGCACGCCCGGCGCCTGCCACAACGGGTGCCCCTGGGGCAGCGGTTCGGGGTCGGTGACGTCGAGGGCCGCGGTGATGCGGCCGCTCTCCAGCTCGGCGAGGAGCGCCTTGGTGTCGACGACGGGGCCGCGGGCGACGTTCACCAGGAGGGCGCCGTCCTTCATGTGGGAGAGGAAGTCGGCGTTCACCAGGCCACGGGTGGTGTCGTTGAGGGGCGCGGACAGGACGACGATGTCGGCCTCGGGCAGCAGGGCGGGCAGTTCGGTGAGCGGATGCACGGGCCCGCGCTCCGTGGTGCGCGCGGAGCGCGCGACGCGCGCCACCCGCGCGAGCTCGAAGGGAGTGAGCCGGTCCTCGATGGCGGACCCGATCGACCCGTACCCCACGATGAGTACGGACTTGTCGGCCAGTGCCGGGTGGAACCCCGAGCCCCACTCCCCCTTGTCCTGCGCTCGCACGAATCCGGGGATGCCCCTGAGCGAGGCGAGGATCAGCGCGAGGGCGAGCTCGCCGGTGCTCGCCTCGTGCACCCCGCGCGCGTTGCACAACTGCACACCGGGGCGCAGGACTTCCATGCTCGGCAGGACGTGGTCGACACCGGCGGAGAGCGTCTGCACGACCCGCACCGAGGTCATTTCGGGCATCGGCCGCTGCGAGACGGCGGGCGGCTGCATATAGGGCACGACATAGAACTCGCAGTCGGCCGGATCTGCGGGAAACTCCAGGTCACCATTCCAGTAGCGGTAGTTGAGGCTTTCGGGAAGCCCGTCGATGTCGTCGGCGCGAAAGGGTAGCCATACGTCGGAAGTCATGCTCACGAGGCTATGTCAGGCGCTTGGACGCGCAGAGGTTAGGTTGGGGAGCCGGAGAGGGAGGGTTGCGGCCAGGTGGAGCGCAGGACGATCGGGGCGGCGGCGCTCGAAGTGGGAGCGGTCGGGCTCGGGTGCATGCCGATGAACTGGGCGTACACCGGTTCCCGGCAGCGCGGTGAGGAGTCGCTCCGCGCCGTGCACGCGGCACTCGACCGGGGTACGACACTGCTCGACACGGCCGACATGTACGGCCCCTTCACCAACGAGCTGCTGGTGGGGCGGGTACTGAAGGAGCGGCGCCGCGAGGCCTTCGTGTCGACCAAGGTCGGCCTGCTGGTGGGTGAGCAGCACATCGTGGCCAACGGCCGCCCCGGCTATGTGAAGCGGGCGTGCGACGCTTCGCTGCGCCGACTGCAGACGGACGTGATCGACCTCTACCAGTTGCACCGCGTGGACCCGGAGGTTCCCGTCGAGGAGACCTGGGGTGCGATGGCGGAGCTGGTGACGGCCGGCAAGGTGCGCTCGCTCGGGCTGTGCGCGGTGGGCGCCCGCTCCGCCCGCCGCTCGGGGGCACGGCTGCACGACGGAACGATCCGCCAGCTGGAGCGGGTGCAGCAGGTCTTCCCCGTGAGCGCCGTGGAGGCCGAGCTGTCGGTGTGGTCCACGGAGGCGCTGGACGCGCTGCTGCCCTGGTGTGCGGCGCGCGGGGTGGGCTTCCTGGCGGCGATGCCCCTCGGCAACGGCTTCCTGACCGGCACGCTGACCCCGGGCGAGGGCTTTGAGCCCGACGACGTACGCGCCCGGCATCCCCGTTTCACCGCCGAGATGATGGCCTCGAACCAGCCGATCGTCGTCGGCCTGCGCCGCGTCGCCCGGCGGCACGGGTCCGACGAGAACGCTGTCACCCCGGCGCAGGTGGCGCTGGCGTGGGTGCTGGCGCAGGGGCGGCACGTGGTGCCGGTGCCGGGGGCCAAGCAGGAGCGGTGGGTCGCGGAGAACGCGGGGGCGGCGGGGCTGGAGCTGTCGGCGGAGGATCTGGCGGAGGTGGCGGGACTGCCGGGGGCGCAGGGATCCTGGGAGTAGGGCGCGTTCGCGGGGTACGTGCCGTGAGCAGGAGTATGTGCCGTGAGTAGGTGCCCGGGAGCACGGGGCTGGATATACGTCTCCGTGATCGGGAACTCGTGGGACGCGAGCGGTGTATGAACAGTAGGACCGCCGCGTCGAAGGGACCCCATGATCGTGCAACGACGAGTGGTGACGGCCGTGTTGGCCGCGGCCGCGCTTCTGGTGACGGCCGGCTGTTCCTCCGACGACGGAGGGGCGGCGGGCGGTGGGAGCACGTCGCCGAGCAGCAGCACCGGTGGCGGGAGTACTGAGCCCGGGGCCTCGCCTTCCGAGCAGTCCACCGAGGAGCCACCACCGGCCAAGGGCACGGTGAAGGTCGTGCGCACCGTCACCGAGGACCTCGACTCCCCCTGGGGCCTGGCACCACTGCCCGAGGACGACCTGCTGGTGTCCTCGCGCGACGAGGGGACGATCACGCGGGTCGACAAGGAGACAGGCAAGAAGACGGAGCTGGGCGAGGTGCCCGGGGTGGCCCCGGAGGGAGAGGGCGGCCTCCTCGGGATCGCGCTCTCCCCCGACTATGCCTCGGACCATTTCGTCTACGCGTACTTCACCACGGTGTCGGACAACCGCATCGTCCGCATGCTGTACGACGAGAGCAAGCCGTCCGGGGAGCAGTTGGGCTCGCCGGACACGATCTTCAAGGGCATCCCCAAGGGGTACATCCACAACGGCGGCCGGATCGCGTTCGGCCCGGACAAGATGCTGTACGCGGGCGCGGGTGAGACGGGGCAGACGGGTCTGGCCCAGGACACGAAGTCGCTGGGCGGCAAGATCCTGCGGATGACGCCGGAGGGCGAGCCGGCGCCGGGCAATCCGTTCGGCGACTCGGTCGTCTACTCGTACGGGCATCGCAATGTCCAGGGCCTCGCCTGGGACGACAAGCAGCGCCTGTGGGCGGCCGAGTTCGGCCAGGACACCTGGGACGAGCTGAACCAGATCAAGCCGGGCGGGAACTACGGCTGGCCGGTGGTCGAGGGCGAGAGCGACGACTCCAAGTATCTGAACCCGATCGCCCAGTGGCCCACGGACGACGCCTCCCCGAGCGGCATCGCCTACGCGGAGGGCTCCATATGGATGGCGGGCCTCAAGGGCCAACGCCTGTGGCGCATCCCCCTGGACGGCACGAAGGCCTCCGCCGAACCCCAGGCGTTCCTGGAGGGTGACTACGGCCGCCTGCGCACGGTGGTGTCGGCGGGCGGCGACAAGCTGTGGCTGGTGACGAGCGAGACGGACGGGCGGGGCAGCCCCGGAGCGGGGGACGACAGGATTCTTGAGCTGGAGGTGACGTGATCCTGGAGCCGGCGGTGGCGTAGTGCGCGACGCAGTCCCCGTCTGCGCTTCTCAGTCCCCGCCGGGCTTCTCGGCCTTGGTCTCGGCCTCGGCCTGGGGCTCCGCCTCGGTCTCAGTCTGAGGCTCCGCCTCGGTCTGGGTCTCCGCTTCCGCGGCCGGGCTCGGAGGAGTCGTCCGTCCGGGATCCGGTGGTCGTACGACCACCTTGCCCGAGGACAGGTCTATGGGGCCGCGGCCGGGGTCGCCGTCGTTCAGGTCCACCCGGGACAGTTCCAGTCGCTTGCGTTCGTCGTTGGTGTGCTTGCGGCCTGGTGCGAAGAGCTCCTCGAACATGTTGAACACGGCGCCTCCCTCGGCCCGGGTCCTCTACAGCGTAAACCTCAGCCCACGGCTTGTGCGGTGGGGGTCTCGGGCGGGAACAACCGCAGCCGGTGGGCCATGGCCGCCGCCTCGCCCCGGCCGGAGACGCCCAGCTTGGCGAGGATGTTCGACACATGGACGCTGGCCGTCTTCGGGGAGATGAAGAGTTCCTCGGCGATCTGGCGGTTGCTGCGGCCGGCGGCGACGAGGCGGAGGACATCGCGTTCGCGGCTGGTGAGGCCGAGGGCGACCGCCGGGTCGACGGGGGCCAGGGCGGACGGCTCGGGGGCGCGGCCCAGGGCGAGGCGGGCCCGCTGGGCGAGCAGTGCGACGGCTTCGGCGAGGGGGCGGGCGCCCAGGTGGTCGGCGGCGGCTCGGGCCAGCCTGAGGAGTTCCGTGGCGCGGGCGCGGTCGTCGTCGTCCGTGCCCGAGGACAGCAGGGCCTCGGCGAGGCGATGGCGGACGCGGGCGAGGTCGTAGGGGCGCTCCACGGGTTCGAAGGCGGTGACCACCTCGGACCAGTCGTGCGGGTCGGTCACTCCCTCGGCTCGGCGGAGTTCGGCGCGCACCCACTCCTCGTACGCGAGCCAGAGGGGCGCGCCGGTGGCCAGGGACTTGGCGGCGGAGCGGATGTGTTCCACCGTCTCGGGGCGGCCCGGTGCGGCGAGGGGCAGGCCATGGGCGTCGGCCTCCGCGGTGGCGGCGGCGAGCAGCAGCGGCCAGCCGTAGCGCTGGGTGCCGGGCGGGAAGCCCGCGCGGAGGGCCTCCTCCAGTGCGGTGCGGGCGTCGAGGAGGCGGCTCTCCGAGGCGGCGATGCCGATCGTGCTGCACAGCAGCGGCAGGGAGTGCTGCGGCATGGGGTCGTGGGTGCCGAAGTTGGCGCGGGCGGCGGCCAGTTGGCGCCCGGCCTCGGCGAGGTCTCCGCGGGCGAGCGCGAGAAACGTCAGACGGATGGCGCCGAGGCCGGAAGCCTTGCCACTGAGCCCGATGCGCAGCGCGTTCCCCGCGGCCTCGACGGCCTCGTCCCACTGGCCGAGTGAGTCCAGCGACTCCGAGAGGTTGCCCCAGACGTAGGCCTCAGTGTCCAACAGGCCTTTCGTCCGGGCCAGTTCGGCGCCCTCCCGCAGGACGGAGACCGCCTCGCGGGAGCGGCCGAGCGACTCCAGATGCGAGGGCAGGTTGATGTGCACGCGCCCCAGGACGAGGGAGGAGCCCCGCCGGTTCACTCGCTCCTTGACCTCGTACATCTCCGCGAGCCCCGCCTCGACGTCACCCGCGTCGACCATGAGACCGCCGAGTACGAGGCGGGCGTTGAGCTCGATGTCGCGGGCGCCGACCATGCGCGCGTACTGCACGGCGCGCTCGGCGGCCGAGAGGGCTCCGGGGCCCGGTTCGTGCAGCATGCACCAGGCGGCGACGGCGGCCAGCACCTCGGCGTGCACCTCCGACGGCGGCAGGCCGCGTACCAGGTCCTGGGCGGTGGCGAGTTCCTTCCAGCCGTCGCCGCGAGCCTGCGACTGCACCAGGCGGGAGCGCTGGATCCAGAACCAGGCGGCGCGCAGCGGATCGCCCTCGTCCTCCAGGAGGTGCAGCGCCCGCTTGGTGATCTTCAGGGCCCGCTCGCGCTCCCCGCACAGCCGGCCTGCGACGGCGGCCTCGGCCATCAGGTCGAGATAGCGCAAGGGCGCTGTCGCCGGGTCGCAGCCGCAGGGCGGATAGACCTCCACGTAGTCGACGGGGCGCAGTTCGTCCCGTACGGCGTCGGGGGCGACGTCCCACAGCTCCATCGCCCGCTCCAGGAGCCGCAGTTGCTCGGAGTGGGCGTGCCGGCAGCGGGCCTCGACGGAGGCGTCGAGGACGGCGGGGAGGGCCTTTGCGGCGTCATGGGCGTGGTACCAGTAGCTGGCCAGCCGGGTGAGGCGCTCGTCGGCCGGTACGAGCGTCGGGTCGGCTTCCAGGGCTTCGGCGTAGCGGCGGTTGAAGCGGGAGCGCTCGCCGGGCAGCAGGTCGTCGCTGACGGCCTCGCGGACCAGGGAGTGGCGGAAGCGGTAGCCGTCGCCGCCGGGTGAGGCGAGCAGGATGTTGGCGCCGACGGCGGCCCGCAGCGCCTCGATGAGGTCGTCCTCGGCGAGCCCTGCCACGGCGGCGAGCAGCGGGTACTCGACGGTGGAGCCGCCCTCGGCGACGATCCTGGCGACGCGCTGGGCGCTCTCGGGCAGCCCTTCGACGCGTACCAGGAGCAGGTCGCGGAGGGAGTCGGTGAGCCCGGTGCGACAGCCCTGGTGGGAGGCGACGGCGAGTTCCTCGACGAAGAACGCGTTGCCGTCGGAACGTTCGAAGATGTCGTCGACCTGGGCCGGGTCGGGTTCGTGGGCGAGGATCCCGGCGATCTGGCAGCAGACTTCCGCGCGGCTGAAGCGGCCGAGTTCGATACGGCGGACCGTGCGCAGCCGGTCCAGCTCGGCCAGCAGGGGCCGCAGCGGGTGGCGGCGGTGGATGTCGTCGGCGCGGTAGGTGGCGACGACGACGAGGCGGCCGCTGCGCAGCGTGCGGAAGAGGTAGGCGAGGAGGTGGCGGGTGGAGGCGTCGGCCCAGTGCAGGTCTTCGAGGGCGACGACGACCGTGCGGTCCGCGGCGACGCGTTCCAGGAGGCGGGCGGTGAGCTCGAACAGGCGGGCCATGCCCTCCTCTTCGTACCGCCGTCCCTGTCCGGCGTCGCCCAGTTCGGGCAGCAGCCGGGCCAGTTCTTCCTCCTGTCCGGCGGCAGCGGCGGCGAGTTCGTCCGGGAGCAGTCGGCGCAGGGCGCGCAGGGCCGTGGAGAAGGGCGCGAAGGGCAGTCCGTCGGCGCCGATCTCGACGCAGCCGCCGCACACGACGACCGCGCCCTCGCGTCCGGCCGCGGTGGCGAACTCCTCGATCAGGCGGGTCTTTCCGACGCCCGCCTCGCCTCCGAGCAGCAATGCCTGCGGCTCGCCCGCGGCAGCGCGGGCGAGCGCGTCGTGCAGCACGCCGAGTTCGTCGGCGCGTCCTACGAACACCGGGCTGACGGACCTGGTTTCCACAGGCCCGAGCATCGCACAGGGGTCCGACAGTGCGGCACCGGTTATTGGGAAGGCCATCAGGGATCCGGAGGGACGGCCGACCCCTGTACGGCCGTCCTCCCGGGGCCCGGCGGCGTTCACGCGGCGCGGGTGAACCGATGCCGTCCGTGGCGGCGGCTATGGCCCTGCCCCTCCGTGTCGTTCTGCGCGGACTCACGCAGGGCGGCGCGGCGGGCGGCACGGCGACCGCGGAGGGCCTCCCGTACCAGTCGGTGGTTCTGGGCCTCGCGGATCAGCTGTGCGGAACGGATCTGGTAGAGCTCGTACTCGGACATCTCGTATCCCTCGTGAAGAGTGGGTTTCGGGCTTCGCTTGTTGCGATGCCTCAACCTTCGTCTCCAAGGGGGGTGCGCCACATCGGGAGAGTTCCGCATCTTGAGCGCACGAAGGGCCTTAGGTCCGCCGTACGTGACGTAGGGCGGGCCTAAGGCCCCTCAGGAAAGCTCCGGAAAACCCGGGTGGCTCAGGAAGCGAGTGCTCAGCTGCTCACGGTCGGCATGGACAGGAGGATGTCGGTGTACTTGAGCACGGCGAGGAGCAGGCCGATGATCGCGAGCGAGACACCCGCCCAGGCGACGGACTTGACCCAGGTGGCCTGCACCACGCGGTCGGGGTTCCCGAACGCGGGCCGGACCAGCACGAAGACGCCGACGAGCAGGGCGACCAGCGCGAAGATGCCCGCGACCAGCGCGTTGGCGTTCCACGAGTTGCCGTAGACCTGCTCGATCTGAGTGGAGACGGTCGCGGTCGACGCGGTCTCCAGCTGGCCGTACAGCGAGTCGCGCGCCTGGGCGACGGTACCGAGCCAGCCGCCGGTCAGCGAGACGAGACCCAGTGCGGCAGAGACCACTGCGGCGGCGCCCAGGCCGACACCTGAGGGGGCCTTGGCAGCGACCGCCTCGGAGAGCTCGTCCTCGTCGTACTCGTCCTCGTCGGGGGTGCCGGCCGCGGCTTCCCCGTCGGTCTCCACGGCCTCGTCGGCCTTGGTGACGTCGTCCTTGGTGAGGTCCACGGCCTCGTCGTCGCTCTTGGCCTCTGTGCCGGTCTCGACCCCGGCTTCGTCAACAGTCTTGGTTCCCATATCTCGCACCGTACGGATCCTGTCTGAGAGGTCTCTTAATGTTCGTGGCAAAGGAAGCGGATCGTTATCGTCCACCACGCGCGCGCGTGGCCCGCCACTCGGGCGCGAGCACCGACCAGACCTCCATGTCGCTCCGTACGCCCCGGTACAGGTAGCTTTCGCGCAGTACGCCGTCCCGCGTCATGCCCAGGCGCCGCGCCACGTTCAGGCTCGGTTCGTTCGCGGACGGGGCGATCCACTCCACACGGTGCATGCCGCGCTCCTCGACCGCCCAGTCGATGATGATCCGCGTCCCTCGGGTGACGAGTCCGCGCCCGGCCGCCGCCGGTTCCAGCCAGCACCCGGCCTCGCAGTTCCCCTGCGCGGTGTCGAAGATCCTGAAGAGCAGCCCGCCGACGAGCTTCCCCTCCAGCCAGATCCCGTACAGGAAGCCACTGTCGGCGGCGCGCTTGTCCGCGTATGCCTGGAGGAAGGCCCGCGTCGAGGTGAGGTCCGTCACCGCGTCGGGCAGCGAGACATGACGGCCGATGAACTCGCGACCCCGCTCCATGTGAGCCAGGAACTCCTCGGCGTGCCAGGGCTCCAGGGGCCGCAGTTCCGCTCCGTCGTCACCCAGGGATATCGCGTACATCCTGCCGCCGCTCCTTCTCCAGTACGTCCGCCACCTCGGCGTCCGTCGCAGCGGCCAGCCTCTCATGGGCGGCGCGGCACTCGGGAGGTTCGATGCTGATGTGCGGCAGGCACCGGTCGAGCCAGCGGGGCAGCCACCAGTTGGCGCCGCCGAGCAGGTGCATGAGGGCGGGCACCAGGAGCGTCCGCAGGACGAAGGCGTCCAGGGCGACGGCCGCGGCGAGGGCGATGCCGAACATCGCGATGACGCGGTCGCCGCTGAGCACGAAGGCGAGGAAGACCGAGATCATGATGACGGCGGCGGAGTTGATCACCCGGCTGGTCTCGGCGAGGCCGACCCGGACGGCGCGCCGGTTGTCGCCGGTTTCCAGCCACTCCTCGTACATCCGGCTGACCAGGAAGACCTGGTAGTCCATGGAGAGCCCGAAAAGCACCGACACCATGATCACCGGCAGGAAGGGTTCGATCGGGCCCGCGCGGCCGAGGCCGAGCAGCTCACTCCCCCAGCCCCACTGGAAGATCGCGACGACGACTCCGAAGGCGGCGGCCACGGCGGCGATGTTCATCACGGCGGCCTTCAGGGGGATGCCGATCGAGCGGAAGGCAAGCAGCAGCAGGGCGCAGCCGAGGCCTATGACGACGCCCACGAAGAGGGGCAGTTTGCCGACGATGACGTCCGCGAAATCGTCGTAGCTCGCCGTGACACCGCCGACCTGCACGTCGAGCGAGTTGTCCGCCTCGGCGCGCGGCAGTACCTCGGTGCGCAGCCGGTCGACGAGGGCGCTGGTCCGCTCCGACTGCGGCGCGGATTCCGGGACGAGCGTGAGGTACGCGGTGTCGCCACCGGTGTTGTACGTCACCGGGGTCACCGACGCGACACCCTCGGTCTCCCGGAGTGTGGCGTCCAGGTTGTCGAGCGCGAGCGTGTCCTCGGCGCCGTCGACCTTGGTGACGAGGGTCAGGGGCCCGTTCACGCCGGGCCCGAAGCCGTCCGCCAGCAGGTCGTACGCCTGTCGCGTGGTCGCCTGCTTCGGATCGTTGCCCTGGTCCGAGGTGCCCAGGTGGAGCGAGAACGTGGGCAGGGCGAGCAGCGCCATCACCACCAGGGCGACGGAGCCGAGCAGCTTGGGGTGCCGCTCCACGAAGGCCGACCAGCGGGCGGCGAGCCCGGTGGGGATCTCCGGCTGGGGCCCGTGCTCGTACAGCCGGCGCCGCTCACGGCGGCTCAACGCGCGTGGACCGATGTAGGAGAGCAGTGCCGGGAGCAGGGTCACGGAGGCCGCGACGGTGAGGATCACGGTCAGGGAGGCGGCGATCGCGACGCCGTTGAGGAAGCCGAGCCGCAGGATGAGCATGCCGAGCAGGGCGATGCAGACGGTGGCGCCGGCGAAGACGACCGCGCGGCCTGTGGTGGCGACGGCGTTCCGCGCGGCCTCGGCGACCGTGAGCCCGCGTTTCAGGCCGCGCCGGTGCCGGGTCACGATGAACAGCGCGTAGTCGATGCCGACGCCGAGCCCGATCAGTATGCCGAGCATGGGCGCGAAGTCGGCGACGGTCATGAGGTGCCCGAGGAGCGCGATGCCGGCGTACGCGGTCCCGACGCCGACCAGGGCCGTGGCAATGGGCAGCAGGGAGGCGGCGAGCGAGCCGAAGGCGAGGAAGAGGACCACGGCGGCGACGATCACGCCGACGAGCTCGGCGACATGCCCGCCCGAGGACTCCGTGAGCCCTATGGCGCCGCCGCCCAGCTCCACCTGGAGCCCCTTGGCCTCGGCGGCCTTGGCCGCGCTGACGACGGCACCCGCCTCGCCCTTGTCGATGTTCCCGGCCTGGTCGTCGAAGGTGACCGTGGCGTAGGCCGTACGTCCGTCGGCGCTGATCCGGCCCGAGTCCTGCCCCTCGTACGGGCTGACGACCGAGGCCACCCCGGGCAGGCCGGCGATGCTGTCCAGGGCGCGGGTCATCGTCTGCTGGACGTCGGCGGAGCGCACGGTGGTGGCGGTGGTGTGCCAGACGACGGTGTCGCTGTCGCCGCCGAGGCCGGGGAAGCCCTCCCGCAGGAGCTGGGTGGCGCGTCCCGACTCGGTGCCGGGTGCTTCGTAGTCGTTCGAGTAGGCGGTGCCCATGACGGCCGCGGCGGCGGTGACACCGCCGAGCGCGAGGAGCCACAGCAGAACGACGACGAGGCGGCGTTGGACACACCAGCGCGCGAGGGCTGCCACAGACGTGCTCCCTGGGGGCGATACGAGGATCTTTGACCTGGAACAGCCGCTATAGGACGTTGACAGCCTCTATAGAAGTGAACAGCCCGCAAAGAACACATGAGCAATACCCAGTCACTCTTACAGCCGAAAGTGATCGTTTATCGCATTCGTGGGCTTACTCACAAGAGTGCGACCCAACTCACAGGACATTCCCGGGGACTCTGTCATCCCTGATGACATGCCTAGGGGGATGCATCGATTCCGATGCATCCCCCTAGGGCCTGAGAAAACGCGGGACCTCAGCCCTCGCTGACGCCCAGCTTCTCCAGGATCAGTTCCTTGACGCGGGCCGCGTCGGCCTGGCCGCGGGTGGCCTTCATGACCGCGCCGACCAGGGCGCCAGCGGCCTGGACCTTGCCGCCGCGGATCTTGTCGGCGATGCCCGGGTTGCCAGCGATGGCCTCGTCGACGGCGGCGGTGAGCGCGCCCTCGTCGGAGACGACCTTCAGACCGCGCTTCTCGACGACCTCGTCCGGGGTGCCTTCTCCCGCGAGGACGCCTTCGATGACCTGGCGGGCCAGCTTGTCGTTGAGCGAGCCCTCGGCCACCAGAGCGGTGACGCGGGCGACCTGCGCCGACGTGATCGGCAGGTCCTCCAGGGCCTTGCCCGACTCGTTGGCGCTGCGGGCCAGTTCGCCCATCCACCACTTGCGGGCGGACGCCGAGTCGGCGCCCTCCTCGATGGTGGCGACGATCAGGTCGATGGCACCGGCGTTGAGCATCGACTGCATGTCGTGGGCGCCGACGCCCCACTCCTCGCGCAGCCGGTTGCGGCGGGCCAGCGGCTGCTCGGGCAGACCGGCGCGCAGCTCCTCGACCCACTCACGGGACGGGGCGATGGGGACGAGGTCGGGCTCCGGGAAGTACCGGTAGTCCTCGGCCTCCTCCTTCACGCGGCCCGAGGTCGTGGACCCGGTGTCCTCGTGGAAGTGGCGGGTCTCCTGGATGATCGTGCCGCCGGCGTTGAGGACCGCGGCGTGCCGCTGGATCTCGAAGCGGGCCGCACGCTCCACGGAGCGCAGCGAGTTGACGTTCTTCGTCTCGCTCCGCGTGCCGAACTTCTCCCGGCCGTGCGGGCGCAGCGACAGGTTCACGTCGCAGCGCATCTGACCCTGCTCCATGCGGGCCTCGGAGACATCGAGCGCCTTGATGAGCTCGCGCAGCTCGGCGACGTACGCCTTGGCGACCTCGGGAGCGCGCTCGCCCGCACCCTCGATCGGCTTGGTGACGATCTCGATGAGCGGGATGCCCGCGCGGTTGTAGTCGAGGAGCGAGTGCGAGGCGCCGTGGATACGGCCGGTGGCGCCGCCGACGTGCAGCGACTTACCGGTGTCCTCCTCCATGTGGGCGCGCTCGATCTCCACGCGGAAGACCTCGCCGTCCTCCAGCTGGACGTCCAGATAGCCGTTGAAGGCGATCGGCTCGTCGTACTGGGAGGTCTGGAAGTTCTTCGGCATGTCCGGATAGAAGTAGTTCTTCCGGGCGAAGCGGCACCACTCGGCGATCTCGCAGTGCAGCGCGAGGCCGATCTTGATGGCGGACTCGATGCCGATCGCGTTGACGACCGGGAGCGCGCCGGGCATGCCGAGGCAGGTCGGGCAGGTCTGCGAGTTGGGCTCGGCGCCCAGCTCGGTGGAACACCCGCAGAACATCTTGGTCTTGGTGCCGAGTTCGACATGGACTTCGAGGCCCATGACGGGGTCGTACGTCGCCAGGGCGTCCTCGTACGACACCAGTTCGTCGGTCGTGGTGGTCACGGTGAAAACTTCCCTCTCAGCCCAGCAGGACGTCGTCGTCGCCCAGGCGCTTGAGCTCCCGGTAGAGGATGGCGAGGCCGGTGACGATGGCGGCGGCGGACACGGCCGCGTCGATCAGCCGCAGCGTGTCGTTCTCGGAGCGGGCCTTCTTGGCCTGCTTGGCGACGCTGACGGCCCCGAACGCGGTGGTCGCGATGGACAGGTACGTACCGGACTTGGACTTCTTGAAGCCCTTGGCCTTCGACAGTGCGTTGCTCACAGCGACGGTGCCTCCTCGATCAGCGGGTGGCCCCACCTTTCCACGAAGGCGGCCTCGACGGCGGCGCCGACCTTGTACAGCCGCTCGTCCTTCATCGCGGGGGCGATGATCTGCAGGCCGACCGGCAGGCCGTCCTCCGGCGCGAGACCGCAGGGCAGCGACATGGCGGCGTTGCCCGCCAGGTTGGTCGGGATGGTGCAGAGGTCCGCGAGGTACATCGCCATCGGGTCGTCGGCACGCTCGCCGATCGGGAAGGCGGTGGTCGGCGTCGTGGGCGACACGATCACGTCGACCTGCTCGAAGGCCTTCTCGAAGTCGCGCGTGATGAGCGTACGGACCTTCTGGGCGCTGCCGTAGTACGCGTCGTAGTAACCGCTGGACAGGGCGTACGTGCCGAGCATGATGCGGCGCTTGACCTCGTCGCCGAAGCCCGCCTCACGGGTGAGGGCGGTGACCTCCTCCGCGGAGTGCGTGCCGTCGTCGCCGACGCGCAGGCCGTAGCGCATGGCGTCGAAGCGGGCGAGGTTCGAGGAACACTCGGACGGCGCGATCAGGTAGTACGCGGAGAGCGCCAGGTCGAAGGACGGGCAGTCCAGCTCGACGATCTCGGCGCCCAGTTCCTTCAGGAGGGCGACGGACTCGTTGAAGCGCTGGACGACTCCGGCCTGGTAGCCCTCGCCGGCGAACTGCTTGACGACGCCGACGCGCATCCCGGCGACCGAGCCGTTGCGGGCGGCCTCGACGACCGGCGGGACCGGGGCGTCGATGGAGGTCGAGTCGAGCGGGTCGTGCCCGGCGATGACCTCGTGGAGGAGGGCCGCGTCCAGGACCGTACGGGCGCAGGGGCCGCCCTGGTCGAGGGAGGACGAGAACGCCACCATGCCGTAGCGGGAGACGCCGCCGTACGTGGGCTTGACGCCGACCGTGCCGGTGACGGCCGCGGGCTGGCGGATGGAGCCGCCGGTGTCCGTGCCGATGGCGAGCGGGGCCTGGAAGGAGGCGAGCGCGGCGCTCGACCCGCCGCCCGAGCCGCCGGGGATCCTGGACAGGTCCCAGGGGTTGCCGGTCGGCCCGTACGCGCTGTTCTCGGTGCTGGACCCCATGGCGAACTCGTCCATGTTGGTCTTGCCGAGGATGACGACGTCGGCGGCCTTCAGCTTCTTGGTGACGGTCGCGTCGTACGGCGGGATCCAGCCTTCGAGGATCTTCGAACCGACGGTGGTCGGGATCCCCTCGGTGGTGAAGATGTCCTTGAGCGCGAGCGGGACGCCGGCCAGCGGGCCGAGCTTCTCGCCGTCGGCCCGCTTCTGGTCCACGGCGCGGGCCTGCGCGAGAGCGCCTTCCCGGTCCACGTGGAGGAAGGCGTGCACCTTCTCGTCGACGGCCTCGATCCGGGCGAGGTGCGCCTCGGTGACCTCGACGGCGGTGAGCTCGCCGGAAGCGACCTTGGCGGCGATCTCCGCTGCCGTCAGCCTGATGATGTTGACGTTGGTGTCCGTCATGGTGATTAGTCCTCCCCCAGGATCTGCGGCACCTTGAAACGCTGCTGCTCCTGGGCCGGGGCGCCGGAGAGCGCCTGCTCGGGGGTGAGCGACGGACGGACCTCGTCCGCGCGCATGACGTTCGTCAGCGGCAGCGGGTGAGAGGTCGGCGGTACGTCTTGGTCGGCGACCTCGCTGACGCGGGCGACCGCGCCGATGATGTCGTCGAGCTGGCCGGCGAAGTGGTCGAGCTCTTCGCCCTTCAGCTCCAGACGCGCCAGCCGTGCGAGGTGGGCGACCTCCTCGCGCGTGATGCCAGGCATGCGGCGTTCCTCTGGGGTGAGTGTGTGTGGTTTGGGGCCAATCCTATGGGGCGGGGGGTGGTGCCTGCGCCCGGGTTCTTTCGGGGGCCCTTGCCCACCCGCGCCCGCCCGTGACCCTCACTCGACAAGTGGGGCTCTCCTGTGGGGGTTCCGCGCCGTCGGCGGCCCGCCGTCCGGGGGGCGCGCCATCGTTCCCAAGGTGCGGGGCGGCTGTGGCTGGGCGCGCAGTTCCCCGCGCCCCTGGCAGTCCCGCTCCCCTAGGGGCGAGCGCCGATGGTGCTCAACCCCCACGGCAGAGGTCCACTTTTCGAGTGACCGTCACGAGCGGTGCGCGGGCGGGAGAACCAAGCGGCACCCCCACCGGCCCGCAGGGGGCTACTCCGCGGCCGGCAACGCGGCCCGCGGCCGCTGCCACCCCCGCGACCCCCGGGCCAGCAGCCACGCCGTGGTGTCCTCCGGAGGCATCGCCGCTGCGACCAGCCACCCCTGCACGGCATCGCACCCGAGGTCGCGCAACCGCTCCCACGTCTCGTCGTCCTCGACGCCCTCGGCGACGACGAGCAGCCCGAGCGAGTGCGCGAGGTCGATGGTGCAGCGCACGATCTCCGCGTCCTCGTTGTCCACGGCGAGCTTCGCGACGAAGGAACGGTCGATCTTCAGCTCGCTGACCGGCAGCCTGCGCAGATGGACGAGCGAGGAGTACCCCGTACCGAAGTCGTCGAGGGACATCTTCACGCCGTGTCCGGTCAGCCCGGCCAGGGTGTCCGCGGCCCGCTGCGGATCCTCGAGGAGCACATGCTCCGTTATCTCCAGCTGGAGCGACCCGGCGGGAACCCCGTGCCGGGCGAGCCGCGCGGCAACCGACCCGGCGAACCCGGGGGTGTGGACGTCGCGCGGCGAGACGTTCACCGCGACCGGCACGTGCAGCCCCTGTGCCCGCCACCGCGCGACCTGCGCGAGTGCCGTCTCCAGGACGTACTCGGTGAGGTGCGGCATCAGCCCGGAGGACTCGGCTATGGCGATGAACTCGTCCGGCGCCACCCTCCCCCGCTCGGGGTGCACCCACCGTACGAGCGCCTCGAGTCCGGCCACCTGCCCGTCGAAGCGGACCTTGGGCTGGTAGTGCAGCTCGACGTCACCGGCGTCCAGTGCCCTGCGCAGATCCCCGAGCAGCCCCAGCCGGTCCGGGGTGTTCGAGTCCCGCTTGGACTCGTACACCTCCACACCCGTCCGGTCCCGCTTCGCCTGGTACATCGCGACGTCCGCCCGCCGGAGCAGGCCCTCGGCGTCGAGCGCGTGGTCGGGGAAGACGGCGAGCCCGGCGCTGGCCTCCAGGACGAGCGAGAGCCCGTCGAGATCGAGCGACGAACCGAGCGCGGCGACCAGATTGCGGGCGACGCGCGTGGCCGATGTCGTGGAGTCGGCGATCGGCAGTAACACGGCGAACTCGTCGCCGCCCAGCCGCGCGGCCTCCGCCCCGCGCGGCAGGTTGAGCCGCAGCCGATCGGCTATCTGAAGGAGCAGCCGGTCCCCTGCGAGATGCCCCAACGTGTCATTCACCGAACGGAAACGGTCCAGGTCGATCAGCATCAGGGCGGAACGCGCACCGATGCGTTCGGCATCGTCCAGAGCCGTCCACGTACGTTCAAGCAGCCACTGCCGGTTGGGCAGCCCGGTCAGCGGATCGCGCAGTTGCTCCTCGGCCCGTGCGCGGGCTATCCACAGCGTGGAGTCGAGAGCGATCAGCGGGATCGAGAAGAGCGGCAGCAGCATCGGCTGCGCGGTCGCGACCACGCAGATCAGTGGCGTGATACCGAGCAGCGCCACCGCGACGAGCCCCTGTCTGACCAGGGCCGTGCGGGCGACGGTCGGCAGACCGCCGGTGCGCGGCGCATGGACGTACCAGAGCAGAGTGCGGGTGGCGGCGAGATAGGCGGTGGCGACCAGCACCACCTCGGGTACCGCAGAGACGGTCCAGGTCTCGGGATTCCAGGGCGTCTCGACGGACGGGAACCGTCCCCACGCGGCCAGGACCAGGGCCCCCGCACCGATGCCGAGGATGTCCACCGCGCCGTGCAGTATGCCCTGGCGCCAGCGGTTGCGGCGCGCGATACCGACCAGGACGACGACGGTCAGGCTGACCATTCCGGCGGGCACCCAGCCGTACAGCAGCAGGACCGCGAGGGTGAGCGCGGCGCCGGAGCCCGTGCCGCCCCACCAGCGGGAACGGCCGAGGGCGACCAGATGGCCGACGATGACGCCGGTCAGCAGGGCGAGCGACCAGCCGACGGCGCCGGAGGGGAAGAGTGCGTGGTCCCCGCTGAACGCCCGGTAGAAACCGGCGCCGAGGACGAACCCGGCTGTCGCGACGACCGCCGCGGGCAGCGCGGGCCAGGATATGGGCCGTTCGGGCTCGTGGCCCGCCATGCCGGGGCCGGGGCCGAGACCGCCGACACCCACACCGCCACCGACCGTGCGGGGCGCGGCGCCGGGGCGCTCCGCGGTCCGCGCCGTCCCCCGGCCTGCCCCAAGCCATGCGCCGGCCATCCGGCGCAGGCGCAGCCGTGAGTCAGGGGCGGCGCTCTCGGTCGGTTCCATTCCCGTCCCTCTCACAGCCGGCGGTGCCCACGCCACGCGACCCGAGCCCGAAGACAACTGGCCACGGACGCCGCGTCTGAAAACCATTCCCCGCACTCCCGAGGAGCAGGGGTTGCCCCAACCGCAGCTGGGCACGGCAGGCGCACACCTCAACAGTAGGCCGCAGAAGGCTTCCACGGGCAGCGGTCGTCCACGGTTGCCCGAATGCGACCCGGCCACCCGTATGCATCTGATATGCGCCGAACGGGTGGCCTTCAACCGCTAATCCTCGGTCGGAAGCTCCACCGGAAGCGCGACTTCCGCTGCCGCCTCCGGTCCCTGTTCGAGCAGGACAGCGAAGCCGTCCTCGTTCAGAACCGGAACCTTCAGCTGCATGGCCTTGTCGTACTTGGAACCGGGATTGTCTCCCACTACGACGAAAGATGTCTTCTTCGAAACAGAACCGGTCACTTTCGCTCCCCGGCTCTGCAGGGCCTCTTTCGCGCCATCCCGCGTGTGGTGTTCGAGCGTTCCGGTGACGACAACGGTGAGCCCTTCGAGCGGACGGGGCCCTTCGTCCTCTCCGGAACCCTCTTCCTCCAGGCGGACTCCAGCGGCCTTCCACTTGCGGATGATCTCGCGGTGCCAGTCCTCCGTGAACCACTGCTTGAGCGAGGCGGCGATGATGGCGCCGACGCCCTCGGTGGCGGCGAGCTCCTCCTCGGTGGCCGCCTCGATCCGGTCGATCGAGCGGAACTCGCGGGCCAGCGCCTCGGCCGCGACCGGCCCGACATGACGGATCGACAGCCCCGTCAGAATGCGGGCGAGCGGACGCTCCTTGGCCGCCGCGATGGTGTCCAGCATGGCGATCGCGTTCTTCTTCGGCTCGCCCTGCTGGTTGGCGAAGACCGTGGCGATCTTCTCCTCGCCCGTCTTCGGGTCGCGCTTGGGCAGTCCGCTGTCCTGGTCGAGGACGTACGCCTTGATGGGCAGCAGTCGCTCGATGGTGAGGTCGAAGAGGTCGCCCTCGTCCACGAGCGGTGGCTCGGCCGGCTCCAGCGGCTTGGTGAGCGCCGCGGCGGCGACGTACCCGAAGTGCTCGATGTCCAGCGCCTTGCGGCCCGCCAGGTAGAAGAGGCGCTCGCGCAACTGGGCCGGGCAGGTGCGGGCGTTCGGGCACCGCAGGTCGATGTCGCCCTCCTTCATGGGCCGCAGCGGCGTACCGCACTCGGGGCACTCCGCGGGCATCACGAACTCCCGCTCGCTGCCGTCGCGCAGATCGGTCACCGGCCCGAGGATCTCCGGGATGACGTCACCGGCCTTGCGCAGCACGACCGTGTCCCCGATGAGGACGCCCTTGGCCTTCACCACATCCTGGTTGTGCAGGGTCGCGAACTCGACCTCGGAGCCGGCCACCGTGACGGGTTCGACCTGCGCGTACGGCGTGACGCGGCCCGTGCGGCCCACACCCACCCGGATGTTGATCAGCTTGGTGTTGACCTCCTCCGGCGCGTACTTCCAGGCGATCGCCCAGCGCGGGGCACGGGCCGTGGAGCCCAGGCGGCCCTGGAGGCGGATTTCGTCGAGCTTGACGACCACCCCGTCGATCTCGTGTTCCACGGAGTGGCGGTTCTCCCCGTAGTACGCGATGAACTCCCGTACGCCGTCGAGGTCGTCGACCACCTTGGCGTACTGGGTGGTCGGCAGGCCCCACTCACGCAGCAGGTCGTACGCCTGGGAGAGGCGATCGATGTCGAAGCCCTCGCGGGCGCCGATGCCATGGACGACCATGTGCAGCGGACGGCTCGCGGTGACGCGGGGGTCCTTCTGGCGCAGGGAACCCGCCGCCGCGTTGCGGGGATTGGCGAAGGGCTTGTCGCCGCCCTCCACCAGGCGGGCGTTGAGCTCCTCGAACTTCTCCATCGGGAAGTAGACCTCGCCGCGGATCTCCACGAGGTCCGGGACGCGGTCGCCCTTGAGACGGTCCGGGATCTCCGCGATCGTGCGGACGTTGGGCGTGATGTCCTCGCCCGTGCGGCCGTCGCCGCGGGTCGCCGCGCGCGTGAGGCGACCGTGCTCGTACGTGAGGTTGACCGCGAGGCCGTCGACCTTCAGCTCGCACAGGAGGTGGTAGTCGGAGGTACCCACGTCTCTCGCGACGCGCTCCGCCCAGGCCGCGAGCTCCAGGTCGTCGAAGGCGTTGTCGAGCGAGAGCATGCGTTCGCGGTGCTGGACGGACGTGAACTCGGTCTCGTACGCGCCCGAGACCTTCTGGGTCGGGGAGTCGGGAGTGCGCAGCTCGGGATACTCGTCCTCGATGGCCTCGAGGGAGCGCAGGAGCTTGTCGAACTCCGCGTCGCTGACGACCGGTTGGTCCTTCACGTAGTACCGGAAGCGGTGCTCCTCGATCTGCTCGGAGAGCAGCGCGTGCTTCTCCCGCGCCTCGGCGGGTACCGATGTGGGCTCTGCGTGCTTTTCGCCGGCCACCGTGTTGTCCTCCCGTTACTCAGGGTTGTCCGCGAGGGATCTCGCCGCCCGGACGCAGTGGGCGAGTGCCTTGCGCGCATGGTCGGGGGAAGCCCCCGCCAGCCCGCACGACGGAGTGATGGTGACCGCCTCCGCGAGAAGCCCCGGATGCAGCCCCAGCCTGCGCCACAGCGTCCTGACACCCATGACGCTACCGGCAGGGTCTGACAATGGACCGTCCACACCGGGGACGACACCGGCGAAGAGCCGGGTCCCGCCTTCCACTGCTTCCCCGATCACATCGTCGTCACGCTCGGTGAGGAGCGAGAAGTCGAAGGAGACCGCCGCGACGCCCGTTCTGCGCAGGAGTGCGAACGGCACGTCGGGCGCGCACGAGTGCACCACGACCGGCCCGCCGCTGTGAACCCCGATGACGTCCCGCAGGGTGGCCTCGATCAGCTGCCGGTCGACGGCCCGGTGGGTCCGGTAGCCGCTCGCGCTCCTCACGTGCCCGCGCAGTACGGCGATGAGGGACGGCTCGTCGAGCTGGAGGACCAGCTGTGCTCCCGGAACGCGCCGCTGGACCTCTTCGAGGTGGACGCGCAGCCCCTCGGCGAGCGAACCGGCGAGATCCCGGCAGGCCCCGAGGTCGGACAGCGCCACCTCGCCGTTCCTCAACTCCAGCGCGGCGGCCAGCGTCCAGGGGCCCACCGCCTGCACCTTCAGCGGCCCCTCGTACCCCTGAGTGAACTCCTCGATCGCGTCGAGGTCCTCCCCCAGCCACGACCTCGCCCTCCGGGTGTCCCGCCCCGGCCGGTCCCCGAGCCGCCATCCGCTGGGCTCCACACGCGCGAACAGCTCGACGAGCATCCCGGCGGTCCGCCCGATCATGTCCGCGCCGGGCCCCCGCGCGGGCAGCTCGGGCAGATGGGGGAAGTCCTCGAAGGACCCGACGACCATCTTGGCCGCCTCCCGGGCATCCTCGCCCGGCATTGACCCGACCCCTGTCGCGGAACCGAACCTGAACTTGCTGTTTTCGCTCACTCCGGCAGCGTACGGAATGGTTCTCGGGAGGTCAGCGGCCCGGTCGCACCGTCAAGTCGTTGACCTCCGCGTCGCGCGGCAGGTCGAGGGCCATGAGGATCGTCGTGGCGACGGACTCGGGGTCGATCCACTTCGACGCGTCGTACTCCTTGCCCTCCTGCTGGTGGACCTTGGCCTGCATGGGGCTGGCCGTGCGGCCGGGGTACACGGAGGTGACGCGGACACCGTTGCCGTGCTCCTCGTGGCGCAGGGAGTCCGCGAGGGCCTTCAGGCCGTGCTTGGAGGCTGCGTACGCGGACCAGTCGGCGTGGGCGTTGAGGCCGGCGCCCGAGTTGACGAACAGCACGTGGCCCTGGGCGACGCGGAGTTGGGGCAGGAAGTGGCGGGTCAGCTCGGCGGGGGCGATCAGGTTGACGTTGAGCTGGTGGCGCCAGGACTTGGGGGTCAGCTCGCCGACCGGACCGAGGTCGACCACGCCCGCGATGTGCAGGAGTGAGTCGATCCGGTCGGGCAGCGTCTGGTGCGAGAACGCCCAGGAGAGCTTGTCCGGGTCCGCGAGGTCGCCGACGAGCGTCATCGCTCCCGGGTACGCCGCGGCGAGCTCCTTCGCGCGGCCCGCGTCGCGCGCGTGCAGCACGATGTCGTCCCCGCGCGCGTGGAGGCGGCGGGCGACCGCCGCGCCGATGCCGGAGCCCGCCCCGGTGATCACATGTGTAGCCATGCCCGCCATGCTCGCATCACTGCTGGCCCCGGCTCTCCTCGAGGTAGGCCAGGGCGCCCACCGGCTCCTCCGCGAAGAACACCAGCTCAGTGAGCGGAAGCGGCAGGAAACCCTCGTCCTCCATGCGCCGGAACTGCTCCTTCAGGCCGTCGTAGAAGCCCGCCGTGTTGAGCAGCACCACCGGCTTCCGCGTCTTCCCGTGCTTCTTCAGCTCCAGGATCTCGGTCGCCTCGTCGAGCGTCCCCGTTCCCCCGACCATGACCACCACCGCGTCGGCCTTCTCCAGGAGCAGTGCCTTGCGCTCGGCGAGGTCACCCGCGATGACCATCTCGTCGGCGTTCGGACGGACCTTGGCCGCCAGGAAGTCCACCGAGACGCCCAACAGACGTCCGCCCGCCTCCTGCACACCGTCGGCGACCACCTTCATGAGACCGACGTCCGAACCGCCCCACACCAGGGTGTGACCGCCTTTGCCGAGCAGTTCCGCGAACTCCCGCGCGGGGCGCGTGTAGCGGTCGTCGAGGTCGGCGGCGGAGAGGAAGACGCAGATATTCATGCGTCCACGGTACGGGGGAAGAACTCCGGGCCCGCCGGTGCTGTCCAGGTATGGCTGAAGGACACACGATCACCATCGAGCAAGGCACGGAGCGGGTACGCGCCGTGCACGGCGACCAGGTCCTGGCGGAGAGCGACCGCCCCCTGTTGCTGCGCGAGACCGGCTGTCCCGTGCGCTACTACCTACCCCCCGAGGACGTCCGTCTCGATCTCCTGGCGGCTTCCGCGACCCACACGTACTGCCCGTTCAAGGGCACCGCGTCCTACTGGTCACTCCCCGACGCGGCCGACCTCGTCTGGGCGTACCCCGACCCCAAGGCCGAAGTCACCCAGATCAAGGACCACCTGTGCTTCTACGAAGTGGAAGTGGTGTGACCCGCAGGCGCCCCTAGACCGACGCCGTCGCGCGCGTGGTCGTCGCGATCGTCGCGGAGCCCACCACGCGCGTGCCGTCGTACAACACGACCGCCTGGCCGGGGGCGACACCGCGGACCGGCTCGGTGAAGCTGACCTCGAGGGTGCCGTCGACGAGCTCCGCCGTGACCGTCGTCTCGCCGCCGTGGGCGCGGAGTTGGGCGGTGTAGGTGCCGGGGCCGGAGGGGGCCGTGCCGCACCAGCGGGGCTTGATCGCGGTCAGGCCGTTGACGTCCAGGGCAGCCGCCGGGCCGACCGTGACCGTGTTGTCGACCGGGGAGATGTCCAGGACGTAGCGCGGCTTGCCGTCGGCGGCCGGGGTGCCGATGCGGAGCCCCTTGCGCTGGCCGATCGTGTAGCCGTACGCGCCCTCGTGGGTGCCCAGCTTGGCGCCGGACTCGTCGACGATGTCGCCCTCGGCCTTGCCGAGACGGTTCGCCAGGAAGCCCTGGGTGTCGCCGTCGGCGATGAAGCAGATGTCGTGGGAGTCCGGCTTCTTGGCGACGGCGAGGCCGCGGCGCTCGGCCTCCGCGCGGATCTCGTCCTTCGTGGTGACCGTGTCGCCGAGCGGGAACAGGGCGTGCGCGAGCTGGCGGTCGTCGAGCACACCGAGGACGTACGACTGGTCCTTGGCCATGTCGGAGGCGCGGTGCAGCTCGCGCGTGCCGTCCTCGCGGACGATCACCTGCGCATAGTGGCCCGTGCAGACCGCGTCGAAGCCGAGCGCGAGCGCCTTGTCGAGCAGCGCGGCGAACTTGATCTTCTCGTTGCAGCGCAGGCACGGGTTCGGGGTGCGCCCCGCCTCGTACTCGGCGACGAAGTCCTCGACCACGTCCTCGCGGAAGCGCTCGGCGAGGTCCCACACGTAGAAGGGGATGCCGATGACGTCGGCCGCGCGACGGGCGTCGCGCGAGTCCTCGATGGTGCAACAGCCACGCGCGCCGGTGCGGAACGATTGCGGGTTGGCGGAGAGCGCGAGGTGCACGCCCGTCACGTCGTGGCCGGCTTCCGCCGCGCGGGCGGCGGCTACGGCGGAGTCCACTCCACCCGACATGGCGGCGAGTACGCGAAGGGTACGGGGGCGCTGCGAGGTCTCAGTCATAACCCCTCCAGGGTACGGGGCCCTGGGAACCGAAGCCCGCGAGTATCCGTTGAAGATCGCATGGGGGAGAAAAAGGCGGACGCGAAGGCCCGGGCGAAGGGCCGCAGGGCCAAGGACGGCGACCGGCGGGTCGGACGCCGGGCGCTGCTCATCGGCGGTGCGGCGGCCGCCGTGGGCAGTGTCGTGCTGGCGCGGGACGAGCTCTCGCGCCTGTGGTGGCGGCTGCCGAGCGTGGAGAAGCCGCGCAAGGAGGGCGAGGTCGACTTCACGGGCGCCCAGTGGGTGGCCGCGTCGTCGGCGAACTGGCGGCGGGCGGACCGGCCCGACGACTACGGGATAGACCGGGTGATCATCCATGTCACCCAGGGCAGCTTCGACAGCGCGGTGAAGGTCTTCCAGGACCCGGGTCACGGCGCGGCCGCGCACTACATCGTCCGCAAGGACGGTCACATCACCCAGATGATCCGCGAGCTGGACGTGGCGTACCACGCGGGGAACCGGCAGTTCAACGAACGGAGCGTCGGCATCGAGCACGAGGGCTTCGTGGACCGTCCGCAGGATTTCACGGACGCGATGTACGAGGCCTCGGCGCGGCTGACGGCCCGGATATGCGTGCGGTACGACATCCCCGTCGACCGTGAGCACATCATCGGGCACGTGGAGGTGCCGGGAACCGATCACACGGACCCGGGGCCGCACTGGGACTGGGACCGGTACATACCGCTCGTACGGCAGGCACTGTCCGCCCAGAAGCAGACTCAGGCGGCCGGGACCCCCGCCGCCTGAGTCCCGTCGGCCGGGTCCCGCTAGCTGAGTCCCGCCGTACGCGCCCGTTCCACCGCCGGTCCGATCGCGCGGGCCACCGCCTCGACGTCCGCCTCCGTGGAGGTGTGGCCGAGGGAGAAGCGGAGGGTGCCGCGGGCCAGGTCGGGGTCGGTGCCGGTGGCGAGGAGGACATGGCTGGGCTGGGCCACACCCGCAGTGCACGCGGAGCCGGTGGAGCACTCGATGCCCTGCGCGTCCAGGAGGAGGAGCAGGGAGTCGCCTTCGCAGCCGGGGAACGTGAAGTGCGCGTTGGCCGGCAGCCGCCCCCCGTCGGCCGGGTCGCCGCCGAGGATCGCGTCGGGCACGGCCTTGCGCACGGCCTCGACCAGTTCGTCGCGCAGGCCGCCGATCTCCCGGGCGAACCACTCGCGCTGCTCGGCGGCGAGCCGCCCGGCGACGGCGAACGACGCGATCGCGGGCACGTCGAGCGTGCCGGAGCGGACATGGCGTTCCTGGCCACCGCCGTGCAGGACGGGCACGGGGCTGTACTCGCGGCCCAGGAGCAGCGCGCCGATGCCGTACGGGCCGCCGATCTTGTGGCCCGAGACGGTCATGGCGGCGAGGCCCGAGGCGCCGAAGTCGACGGGGACCTGGCCGAAGGCCTGTACGGCGTCGGCGTGCAGCGGGATGCCGAACTCCGCGGCGGCGTCGGCCAGTTCGCGGACCGGCATCACGGTGCCGATCTCGTTGTTGGCCCACATCACGGTGGCGACGGCGACGTCGTCGGGGTTGCGGGCGATGGCCTCGCGCAGGGCGTCCGGGTGGACACGGCCGTAGGGGTCCACCGGGAGGTACTCGACGGTGGCGCCCTCGTGTTCACCGAGCCAGTGGACGGCGTCGAGGACGGCGTGGTGTTCGACGGGGCTCGCGAGGATGCGGGTGCGGGCGGGGTCGGCGTCGCGGCGGGCCCAGTACAGGCCCTTCACCGCGAGGTTGTCGGCCTCGGTGCCGCCGGAGGTGAAGACCACCTCGCTGGGGCGTGCGGCGAGGGCATCCGCCAGGGTTTCGCGGGCTTCCTCGACGGTACGCCTGGCTCGGCGGCCGGCGGCGTGGAGGGAGGAGGCGTTGCCCGTGACGCTGAGCTGGGCGGTCAGTGCCTCTACCGCCTCAGGGAGCATCGGGGTGGTCGCGGCGTGGTCGAGGTAAGCCATGGTGGGCCCGATTCTACGGGCCCTTCCTCCACTGCCTCGGCCCCCACCCGGGGGTGGGCCTCGCCCTGGCCGTCACCCGGGGCATGTCGCACCCTAGAAGCTCCAGGACACCGTGCTGTCGAACTGCATGAGTGTCACGAGCACGACCAGGTCCGCGATGCCCAGGCCGAGGCCAAGGAACGCGCGACCCTTGCGGGCCGTGCCGCGGTAGAGGGCGGCACAGGCGAGGACGATGGCCGTGGGGCCCAGGAGGATGTTGAGGACCAGGAGGCCGAGGAGGCCGAGGATGAAGGAGGCGACGGCCATGCCGTCGGCGTCCCGCCCGGCGGTCCTGCGGGTCGGCGCGGGCGTGCGCTCGGCGCCCTCAGTACGTGCGGTGAGTTCGGTACGTGCGGTGTGTTCGGTGAGTTCCATGGTGTGAGTCCGCTCCCAACAGTTGAGTTGGTGGAGGTGTGGCGCGGTCAGTTGGTGGAGGTCTGGCGTCGGCGGGCGTGCCGCTCGCGTACCGCGAAGACGGCCAGCCAGATGCCGATGACGACGGCGGCGACGAGGCTGACGGGCAGCGGCGCGTGGGCCACGGAGCCCATCACGACACCCATCAGCAGGAGGGCGGCGACGAGGAAGAGCATGGGATGCCTCTCGTGAAGTCTCGAAGTCCGGTCCAGGAACCGGTCCGGGTCTCGACGGTGAGACCCGTTGTGTTTCCGGGACTTGACGACTCAGTGAACGGTTGTAGTAACACTTGTTCACTGACTCTAGAGTCTAGCGTGTCTCCCGGCTTTCCAATTACAGAGAACAGTTGTTAACTGCATGGCATGAGTCACACCCTCGGCATCCGACAGGCCCAGAAGCAGAAGACCCGACAGGCCCTCCTGGACGCGGCGTTGGGGCTGCTGGAGGAGCAGAGCCTGAGCAGCCTGGGTCTGCGTGAGGTCACCCGTGCCGTCGGTGTCGCTCCGACCGCCTTCTACCGGCACTTCCGCTCGACGGCGGATCTCGGTGTGGCCCTCGTCGAGGAGGCGCTGGGCAGTCTGCACCCGATGATCGGGGACACCGTGTCCGCGGCCGGGGACAGCGACGAACGCATCACACGCGCCATCGATCTGATCGCCCATCACGTGGCGACCCACCCCGCGCACGTCCGCTTCATCGCGCGCGAGCGGCACAGCGGAGTCCAGCCGGTGCGGGAGGAGATCCGCGAGCAACTGGCCCGGTTCGCGGAGGAAGTGAAGGACGAGCTGGCCAAACAGCCCGAGTCGCAAGGGTGGAGCGACGACGACCTGCTGATGCTCGCGGGCCTGTACGTCGACCAGATGCTGATGACGGCCTCGCTCTTCCTGGAGGCCCTGGAGGCCTCCGAGGAGGAGCAGGACCGGGTGGCCCGCGTCGCGAGCCGCCAGATGCGGCTCATCAGCATCGGCCGCCGCAACTGGCTGGGGTGACGCCCTCGTTCACCGAGCACGTCACCCCACAAAGCCGTCCGCCGCCGGCCTTCGAGCGAAAGCAGCGGGAACAGTCAGCCCGCCTGCTGCGCCTGACCGCCCTGGCCCCCCTGACCACCACCGAAGCCGCCACAGCCACCGCCGCCGGCCCCACCGCTCGGCATACCGGACGGCCTGCCCGAGCCGGCCGCACCCGAGGGCATCCCGGAAGGAGCACCGGAGGGAGCACCGGAGGGCCTGGCCGACCCCGCGGCATCGCTGGGCCGCCCGGACGGGCCTCCGCTCGGCATTCCCGACGGCCGGGCGCATTCGGTCTGCCCGGTGCTGCCGCTGTCGGAGGACGACGAGTCGCCAGAGCCACAGGCCGCGAGCAGCGGCGCGAGTGCGAGCAGTGCGACGGCGGGGACGAGTCGTACGCGACGGTTCATGAGTCTTACTCCCAGTCAAGTCCCGGGCCCGGTTTATGAATGCCGGATGAGTACGGGATGAGTGGGGGCAAGAGCACCAGACGCAGGTAGGGCCGCGCTGTGCCGAAGCTGTGGCTAGCTGTGGATCACCGCCTCCGGCGGGGGACGCGTTCACCCTCGTACAACGCGCAGATGGCAGCCGCTGTACCGGCCAGTTCCTCCCGTACCTCAGGCGGTGTGAGCACCTCCACGGCCTCCCCGAAGGCCAGTAACGTGCGTGCTTCGCGGATGAAGCCGTACGACAGGTGAGCGGTCACCCACGCGCTCTCGCCGTCGTCCTCCGGCAGGGCCGTGAGCGAGGCGGCGTTGAGGCGGAGGAACAGGTCGAGGCGGGAGCGCTGTACCCGAACTGTGACATCGAGACCGCCGGGCCGCTCCTCCACGCGGCGCCGCAACACCTCCCAGGCGTCGACGAGTTCGACGCCCGGCCGCCGCCGTACCGGATCGGGCAGTTGCGTGGCCGAGCGCACCCGGTCGACCCGGAACAGCCGCGGTCTGCCGCGCCGGTCGGCGACCAGGTACCAGACGCCCGCCTTGGAGACGAGCCCGTAGGGGTCGACGGTGTAGGTGCTCGGTTCGGCGGCGCCGCTGTGCCGGTAGCGCAGCCGCAGCCGGCGGTCGGCGAAGACGGCGTCCTGCAACACGTCCAGATCGACGGCCGGTTGGGGCCCGCCCTTCCAGCGCGTGGCGTCGACCAGGACGCGACGGCTTGTGGCCTCGGCGGCCGGCCGGTGCGGGGCGGGCAGCGCGGCCATCACCTTGCGCAGTGCGGAGCCAAGCGCCGCGTCCAGACCGAGCGCGGCGTGCGCGCCCTGGGCGGCCAGGATGAACAGCGCGCGGGACTCGTCCGCGGTCAGCCCCGTGACGTCCGTACGGAATCCGGCGAGCAGTTCGATGCCGCCGATCCGCCCGCGCTCGGCGTACACCGGGACGCCTGAGGCGGACAGCGCCTCCACGTCCCGGTAGATGGTGCGCACCGACACCTCGAGCCGGTCGGCGAGTTCACGTGCGGGAACGCGGCCGCGGGTCTGGAGCAGCAGCAGGATCGAGAGCAGCCGGTCGGACTTCACAGGCCCCAGGATCGCGTACGACTGGATCGCCGACCGCGCGCGGTCGGCGATCCACCCGGACAGCCGGGCGTTCAGCCGATCCGCACCCGCGCGAGCTGCCGGGACTGCGCTACCAGCCGGTCCTCGCTGTCCCACACCTCCGCGTCCTCCTCCAGGAAGCCGCCGGCGAGGTTGCGGGTGGTGATCGACACCCGGAGCGGGCCGGGCGCCGGGCGGGCGCGGACGTGCACCGTCAGTTCTACGGTCGGCACCCAGCCGGACAGGCCGAGTTCGAAGGCGGTCGGCGGGAGCGCGTCGACCGCGAGGAGCAGCGAGAAGGGGTCCGCGTCGCGGCCGTCGGCGAGACCGAGCCAGGCCCTCATCTCGCCCTTCCCGGAGGGTGATCCGAGGGCCCAGCCCAGGGTCGCCGGGTCGAGCTTGAGCATCAGCCGGTCGGCGATCGCCGAGCTGCCGGGCACCGGAGCGGGCGCGTCCTGGGGGCCGAAGCACTGGTCCACGGGCGGGAGCGCGGGCGGTTTCGCCGTCGTACGGACGTCCTCGGGGAGGGCGTCGAGATCGCCGTACGAGGCGAGGACGCGGATCCGTTCGACCTCGCGGCCCTCGTCGTCGTACTGGAAGAGGGACGCCTGGCCGGTGGAGAGGGTCCGGCCGGTGCGTACGACGTCCGTGCGGACGACCGCCGGTCCCGGCTGGGAGGCGGTCAGGTAGTGCGCGGAGATCGTGAACGGGTCGGTGTGCGGCAGGGCGTCCGCGAGGGCGCGGCCCAGGACGGCGAGGAGATAGCCGCCGTTGACCGCGCTGATGATCGTCCACCCGGCGGACAGATCGATGTCGTAGACGCCGGGTTCGCGCAGGGTGACCGCCGTGTCGCGGTCGAACTCGCTGTCGCCGATCGTGGCCCGCAGGGCCCCTATCGAAGCTGCTTCTGACATGCCTGAACGGTACAACAGGAAATTACTAAGCGGTAGCTTTTACTGTTTCGGGCACATGAAGTCCGTTGAAACGTTCACGGCGTCTCCGGTTCCGTCGCCGTCGAGCGGCGGTGCCAGGCGCGCGGTGCCCGCCAGTGGAACCGCATCGCGAGCAGCCTCAGCACGAAGGCCGTGACGACCGCCAGCCCGCTGGTGAACGTGGTGAGCATGTCATAGCGGATGCACACGACGACCATCGCGGCGCCGACCATCGCCGGCACCGCATACAGGTCGCGGTCCCAGCGCAGCAGTGAGGGCACCTCGTTGGCGAGGACGTCGCGCAGCACACCGCCGCCGACCGCGGTGGCGAGGCCGAGGGCCGCCGACTGGGTCAGGCCGAGCCCGTACTCGTACGCCTTCATCGTGCCGGCGACGCAGAAGAGGCCGAGTCCGGCCGCGTCGAAGACGTTGACCGCGACCTGGGTCCGCTCCACCTCCGGGTGGAGGAAGAAGACGAGCAGGGCGGCGAGCAGCGGGGTGCTGAAGTAGCCGAGGTCGGTGAACGCGGCCGGGGGTACGGCCCCGATGACCACGTCGCGGAACAGCCCTCCGCCCAACGCCGTGACCTCGGCGAGTACGGCGATGCCGAAGACGTCGAAGTTCTTGCGGACGGCCAGCAGGGCGCCGGAGATCGCGAAGACGAAGATCCCCACGAGGTCGAGGACATGCTGGACGGAGGGGGTGAACAGTTCCTGGAGCACCCGACATTTTTACCTACGCCGACGGGAGAGCGCGCATGCGCTCTCCCGTCGCTGGTCGTTCGGCCCGGCTCCCCGGTGACTACTCCTTCGACGGAGCATCCTCGGCGGGGACGTCCTTGGAGGCCTCTTCCGAAGCCGCGGCCTCAGCCGGAGCCTCAGCCTCATCGGCGACGGCCTCGGCCTCGACCTCGACCGAAACCTCGGCCGGAGCCTCCCCCGACACCTCGGCCGCATCCACCGCGGGCACCAGCTCGACCGTCTCCAGGGCAACCTTCGCCGCCGACAGCAGCACCGTGTCCTGCGGCGCCTGATCCTCCGCGTTCTCCGGGTGGTGGCAGGCCACCTGCTGGCCGGGCTTCAGCTCGATGAGCGGCGGCTCGGCCGTCTTGCAGATCGCCGTGGCCTTCCAGCAGCGGGTGTGGAAGCGGCAGCCGCTGGGCGGCGAGATCGGCGAGGGCACGTCGCCCTTGAGCAGGATGCGGTCGCTCTTGGCGCCCCGGCGCTTGGGGTCCGGGACCGGCACCGCGGACATCAGGGCCTTGGTGTACGGGTGCATCGGCGCCTCGTACAGCGAGGTGCGGTCGGCGAGTTCGACGATCTTGCCGAGGTACATCACCGCGATGCGGTCCGAGACATGGCGTACGACGGAGAGGTCGTGCGCGATGATCACGTACGTCAGGCCCAGTTCGGACTGTAGGTCGTCCATCAGGTTCACGACCTGCGCCTGGATCGACACGTCGAGCGCGGAGACCGGCTCGTCCGCCACGACCAGCTTCGGCTTCAGGGCGAGCGCGCGGGCGATGCCGATGCGCTGACGCTGGCCGCCGGAGAACTCGTGCGGGTAGCGGTTGAAGTGCTCGGGGCTCAGGCCCACCAGCTCGAGAAGGCGCTGGACCTCCTTCTTCACACCGCCCTCGGGCTCGACGCCCTGGAGCCGGAAGGGCGCCGAGACGATCGAGCCGATGGTGTGCCGCGGGTTCAGCGAACCGTACGGGTCCTGGAAGATCATCTGGATGTCCCGGCGCAGCGGGCGCATCTTCCCCGCGCCGAGCCGGGTGATGTCCTGGCCCTCGAACTCGATGGTGCCGCCGGTCGGGTCCTGGAGGCGGGTGATGACCCGGCCCATGGTCGACTTGCCGCAGCCGGACTCGCCGACCACGCCCAGCGTCTCGCCCTTGCGCACCTCGAAGTCGATGCCGTCGACCGCCTTGACGGCCGCGACCTGGCGCTGGAGGACGCCCTTCCGGATGGGGAAGTGCTTCTTCAGCCCCTGGACCCTGAGCAGCACCTCGCGGTCGTCGGGGGCCGTTGCCTGCTGCGGGATCACCGCCGCTTCGGTGGCGTCGCTCTTCTTCGTCTCACTCACAGCTTCGGCGCAATCTCTTCGGTCCAGATCCGCGTACGGTCCTCCTGCGAGAGATGGCAGGCGGAGTAGTGCCCGCTGCCGACCAGTTGCAGTTCGGGGCGCACGGTACGGGTGACATCGCCCTTGGGGAGATCCGCGTACGGGCAGCGCGGGTGGAAGGCGCAGCCCGAGGGGACGTTGATGAGGCTCGGCGGCTGGCCCTTGACGGGGATGAGCCGCTCGGACGTCTCCCGGTCGATGCGCGGCATCGAGCCCAGCAGGCCCCAGGTGTAGGGGTGCTGCGGCCGCTCGAAGATCGTGTCGACCGGACCGCGCTCCGCGCACCGGCCGCCGTACATCACCAGGACGTCGTCGGCGATCTCGGCGACCACACCCAGGTCGTGGGTGATGAGGACGACGGCGGAGCCGAACTCCTTCTGCAGATCGCGGATGAGGTCGAGGATCTGCGCCTGGACGGTCACGTCCAGGGCGGTCGTCGGCTCGTCCGCGATGAGCAGTTCGGGGTTGTTGACGAGCGCCATGGCGATCATCGCGCGCTGGCGCATACCGCCGGAGAACTCGTGCGGGTAGCTGTCGACGCGCTTGCCGGGTTCGGGGATGCCGACCCGGTCGAGCATCTCGATGGCCCGCCTGCGTGCGGTCTTCTTGTCGACCTTGTGGTGGACGCGGTACGCCTCCACGATCTGGTTACCGATCGTGTAGTACGGGTGCATCGCCGAGAGCGGGTCCTGGAAGATCATCGCCATCTCGCGGCCGCGGAGCTTGCGCACCTCGTCCGGGTCGGCGCTCACCAGTTCCTGGCCGTCGAGCCAGATCTCGCCGGACATCCGGACGTGCTTGCCGCCCGCGCCCAGCCGGTGCAGGCCCATGATCGCCAGCGAGGTGACGGACTTCCCGGATCCCGACTCGCCCACGATGGAGAGGGTCTTGCCCTTCTCCAGCGAGAAGCTGAGCCCGTCGACGGACTTGACCACGCCGTCGTCGGTCGGGAAGTGCACCTTGAGGTCGCGTACTTCGAGGAAGGCGCTCGGTGCGTCCGAGCGCGCGGTGACGGGTTCGCCTACCGCGGCGCCGGTCTTGGACAGTTCGGTCACGAGAGCCTCACCCGAGGGTCGGCGGCCGCGTAGAGCAGGTCCACCAGAAGATTTGCGATCACGACGAAGAGGGCGGCGACCAGGGTGACACCGAGGATCTTGGGCAGGTCGTTGTCGGTGATGCCCTGTACCGCGTACTGGCCGATGCCGGGCAGCGAGAACACGTACTCGGTGATCACGGCTCCGCCGAGCAGCAGACCGAGGTCCATGCCGAAGATGGTGATGATCGGCGTCAGCGCGGCCCGCAGCCCGTGCCGCACCACGACCTTGCTCTCACGCAGGCCCTTGGCGCGGGCCGTACGGATGTAGTCCTCGTTCATCGTCTCCAGCATGCCCGAGCGGGTGAGCCGCGCGTAGATGGCGGAGTAGAGGAGTGCGAGCGAGCACCACGCGGGGAAGAGGGTGTTGGCCCACTCCGCGGGATTCTCGGTGAACGGGACGTACGTCTGGCCGAAGATCGGCCACTGGAAGGTGAAGAGCAGCAGCGCCAGGTTGCCCGTGAAGAACATGGGCAGCGAGACACCGGCGAGGGCGATGCCCATGAAGGTGCGGTCGAGGAACGAGCGCGGCTTGAGCGCGGAGACCACACCGGCCGTGACACCGGACACCAGCCAGAGCACGGCGGCACCGGCGGCGAGCGAGGCCGTCACCGGAATGCGGGAGGTCAGCTCCGGCCAGACCGCCTGGTGGGTCTTGAAGGAGTAGCCGAAGCAGGGCGCGTCGCAGTGCGCCGTGGTGGGGCCGAGGTCATAGGTGGATCCGACCACGATCCCCTTGATGAAGTGCCAGAACTGGAGATAGAGGGGCTGGTCCAGTCCGAGGTTTTGCTTGACCGCGGCGATGTCGGCCGCCGTCGGGCTCTTCCCGATGTACTGCTGGGCCAGCGAGTCGGCGGTCTGACCGGCGAACCGCGGCAGTACGAAGAAGATGGCGAAGGTGACCGCGGTGACGACCAGCAGCAGGATCACTGCCGCGGCCATCCGGCGGAGGATGTACGAGATCACGGGGATCGGCGCTGGTGCCCGCGGGCCGCGAAGCCCGCGGGCACCAATGCCTTCACCTGCCTTCCGGGGCTACTTCTTGGTCGTACCGATGTTGAGGTAGTCGTACTGACCGCTGAAGGCCGCCGTGGACACCAGGTTGGTGAAGCCGGCCGGGCGGTACAGCAGGACCTTGAAGTAGGTCAGCGGAACGAGGGCCGCCTCTTCCATGGTCTTCTTGTCGACCTCGGTGTACATGGCGTCACGCGTCGCCTTGTCCTCCGTGCCGATCGCCTTCTCCAGCGTGGTGTTGACGTCGGCGTTGTCGAACTGCGACAGGTTGGTGTTGCCGGACGCGCCGATCGCGTCACCGTGCAGGATCTGCTGCAGGAAGCCGTAGCCGGACGGCCAGTCGGAACCCCACTGCATCATCATCAGACCGATGTTGTTCTTCTTGTCGAACTCGGGGACACCCGCGTTGTCGGTGAAGTACTTGCCCGACGGGTACTGCTTCAGGCTGGCGTTGATCCCGGCGGCCTTCAGCGAGTTGATGATCGCGGTGGCCGCGTCGATCTCCGCCGGGCGGTCGCTGCGCGCGGAGATGTTCGTGGTGATCGACGTCTTGCCGCAGGCCGTCAGCTGCTCCTTGGCCTTGGCCACGTCGCCCTTGTTGCCGGCGGAGGCGTAGATGTCCGACTTCTCGTAGCCCGGGATGTCCGGCGGGAGGACGGTGGTGGCGATGTCACCGCGGATCGGGCCGCCCTCGGCGGTCTGCACCGAGACCTTGTCGATCGCGTACTCGACGGCCTTGCGGCAGGCGACGTTGTCGAACGGCGCGAGCTTGGTGTTGATCGCCATGTAGACGAGACGGCCACCGTAGGTGTTGTCGGTGTTGGCCTTCAGGTCGGCGGAGTTGACGACCTTCGCCTGCGTCGCGGCCTGGACACCCGTACCGCCCAGGTCTATGGCGTTACCGGCCAAGACGTCCTGGTCGATCGTCTCGGCGTTGACCTTCAGCTTGACGACGATCTTGTCCGGGTACTGCTTGCGCAGCGGGTCGGTCGACGCGTCCCAGTTCTCGTTGCGGACGAGGACGGCCTGCTTGCCATCCTCGTAGCTCTCGAACTTGTACGAGCCCGAGGACACGATGTTCTTGACGTAGTCGACGCCGGTGTCCTTGGCCTGCGGGACCGGAGCCGTCTGCGGCGTGGCGACCAGGTAGTCGAACTCCTGGAAGGCGCGGTTGAGCTTGAAGACGACCGTGGTGTCGTCCGGCGTCTCGATCGACGACAGACCCTCGGCGCTCTTGTCCTTGTAGGGACCCTTGTACTTGTCGCCGCCCTCGAGGAACTGCTGGAAGTAGTTCGGGCCGAGGGAGAGCACGTCACGCGCGAAGTTGGAGCGCTCCACGGCGTACTTCACGTCCTTCGACGTGATCGCCGTGCCGTCCTGGTACTTCAGGCCCGAACGCAGCTTGTACGTCCAGGTCTTGCCGCCGTCGCTCGGTACACCCGCGCTCGCGGCGAGGTCCGGGACCAGCTCGTTGCCCTTGTCGCCCGCAGCGGGCTTGAAGGTCATCAGCGGGCGGGCGTACAGCCGGCTGAAGTTGTACATGTACGCGTAGTACGTGTTGCCCGGGTCGAAGGAGTCCGGGACGTCGGAGTACTCGTAAGTGACCGTCCCGCCCTTCTGGGTGGAGGCGTTGACGACGTCCTTGGTCGCCGCGTTGGCGCCGGCCGACTTCGTTCCGTCATTGTTCTCGTTGTCATCGGCTTTGCTGCAACCCGCAAGTAGCAGGCTCACAGAGCCGATGGCCGCAACCGCGGCCAGCGCTGACCTTCGCATGATGGTCTGCTTCCTCCATTGTTGGAAACTTGATGGACTCTCGGCGCGGCCCATGTCAGCGGCTGCGCGGGTCGAGAGCGTCGCGGAGACCGTCGCCGAGCAGGTTGAACGCCAGCACGGTGACGAAGATCGCGAGGCCGGGCACGATCAGGAACTGCGGATCGACCTGGTAGTAGGTGACCGCCTCACTGATCATCCCGCCCCAGGACGCCTGCGGGGGCTGGATACCGACGCCCAGGAAGCTCAGGCTGGCCTCGAACAGGATGTTGGTCGGGATGAGCAGCGTCGAGTAGACGATGATCGGGCCGACCAGGTTGGGGAGCAGCTCCCGGAAGAGGATGTACGGCCCCTTCGCGCCCATCCCCCGGGAGGCGTCGACGAACTCGCGCTCCCGCAGGGCCAGGGTCTGGCCTCGGACGATGCGTCCCAGGTAGGGCCAGTTGAAGAAGCCGATGATGAAGATCAGCACGCTGATGTGGAGCGGCAGCCCTTCCAGGCCGAACGCGCCGCCCTGCAGCGTGGCGGAGATGGCGATCGCGAAGAGCAGGAGGGGAAAGGCGAGGAAGGTGTCCATCAGGCGGCTGATGATCGTGTCGACCCGCCCGCCGTAGTACCCGGCGACCACACCCAGGACCGTGCCGATCACGTTCGAGAGGATCGTCGCCCCGAACGCGACGACCAGCGAGACCCAGGAGCCTTCGAGGATGCGGGTCGCGATGTCGCGCCCGAACTTCGGCTCCACACCGAGCGGGTGCGCCCAGCTCATCCCGCCGAAGTCGCCCAGGGGCAGCGAGGTGTTGGGATCGATCAGATCCTGGTTGAAGGCGTTCGGGTCGAGGCCGAGCACCGCCTGGATAGGGCGCGAGAGCGCCGCCAGCAGGATGAGCAGCACCACGATGACACCGCCGGCGACCGCCACCTTGTCGCGCTTGAAGCGCGTCCAGGCGATCTGCCCCAGGGAACGGCCCTCGATCTGCCCCTTGTCGACTCCGGCCAGCACAGCTTCCGGCTGTGCTTCCGTTTCCGACCCGGTGGTCTCGATCGGTGCGGTCACAATGACCCGACCCCTCTGACCGGTGGTGACCGGCCTACGCCTGCCGCTGTCTGCGGCTTGGTTCACTTGCATGCCGGGAGCGGCCGCAGATGATGCGGCCTGGAATCCCGGGCTGATCCGACGACTTGCACTCGCTCACAGGATCGATGACCCCATGTCTGACACGGGAGTCTTCATGGCCGCCACGATCACGTGCCAGGTCTGATGGAGAAAGTATGCGCAACCGTGATGCGGTTAAGGGGATTCCGTTATCCGAACAGCGGGTAACGCCCGGCGGACAGGGGGCAGTTGGGGTGGAAGCGGCCATGCAGGGCCCTTTCGGCCAGTGTCAGCCTCAAAGGGGACATGCAGCCCTTACATCTCCTGATACGCAGGTCAGACGCGACGTTGCGACGGACAGAATCAGGGCGCGGCGGGGCGGAGACCAGGTCGTGATGATGGTGTGGAGATCAGTATGACCGGGACTGCGGGTAGCCGTAGCCACCCGCCACCGGGGCCTGCGCCTGTGCCGGGGCCGCGTGCGCCTCACGGTCGTAGAAGGGCCGCGCGTTCGACCGCAGCCACATCGCCACCGGGTCGTACTCGTCGGACATCGCGACGGTCGAGACGGGCAGCCCGTCCGGCACGGCGCCGATGGACTGCTGCATCATCGCCCGCACCGAGTCGACGGCGGGCGGCGAGGTGTCGTACACATCGAGGCCGATGGCCAGATAGGGCGCCCCGAGCGCGGGCTGCACCCAGGCGCGGCGCAGCGAGCGCACGGCGGACGTGCGGTGCGCGTTCTGCGTGAGCAGGGCGTAGAACTGCGGGATCTCGATGCCCGGTTCGGAGAGCCTGAGCGGACCCGCGGGCTGGCGCTCCAGGCCCGTGGCGATACGCCGCAGGTCGAGCCAGGGGATGCCGACGCCGCCGCCGGGAGCGTGCGGGTTCAGCCAGAGGCCGAACTGGTCGGGGTACAGGGTGCGGGCCACGTCGAGGCCGTCGACGACTTCGTAACTGCGGTTCCAGCCACTGGCCGAGAGCTCCTGGGCGGAGGTGACACAGGGCGCGTACCCGAAGCCGTCCACCTCCATGTTCCCGTACTGCGCGTCCGGGGAGCCGGACTGGCCGTGCCAGAGCAGCATCCAGACCTGGCCTGCCGACGGGGCCGCGAGCGCGCGCAGGAGCGCCTCGTAGGCGTCGTAACGCCCGGGCGTCACCTGGCGCAGCATGTGCTCGACCTGCCCAGCCGCGGCTGTGCCAGCGCTCACCTTTACAGCCCCTTCGTGTACAACACCTCGACCGACGTTATGAAACCAGCTTAAGCGGCGACCCTGACAGCGACGTGGACGCTCCGCTGGGAAAGCCGTGTGAGAGCTCGGGACTTGCTGTCGTTCTGTGGCCGCGGGCCCGTTGTGGTTGCTCGCGCCGTTCCCCGCGCCCCTGTCGGGGCGCCTTCAGTGGCCGTGTTGGTAGAAGGGCCGCACCCTCTGGCGCAGCCAGTCGCAGACCGGGTCCTGGGCCACGTCCAGGAGGACCAGGTTCACCGGCCACGGGGCCGGGACCCGGCCGAGCGCGCGGCCCAGGGCGTCCAGGGGGAGGGTGCGGGCCTCGCCCTCCCAGAGGGAGAGTTCGACGCCGATGAACATCACGGGGGCGCCGCCCTCGATGCTGGCCAGGCAGCGACGGGCGGTCAGCACGACGCCGGTCCCGGCGAACTCGGCGGAGGCCGCGGACAGGAAGTCCACCGGGTCGTCCTGCCAGTCGGGCTCGAAGAGCCGCACCCGGCCGCCGCTCGCGGATCCGTCGAGAGGCGTACGCCCGGCACGGCACAGCTCGGCGACCGCGGGGGGCGGCAGCGGTACGCCGACCACACCGTCCGGGTTCACCGCGATGCCGATCTGCGGGGGCAGCCCGCGGGCGAACTCGACGGCGGGCGCGATCGTGTACGACATGTGCCCGCCGGTGACCTGGCGGAACTGCTCCTCGGAGCTGAAGACAGGGACGTACGCCTGACCGGCGATCTCCAGCGTGGGCAGGTCGAGCGGACCGCTGTTCGGGCCGCCGCCGTTCGGCAGCGGGACCCAGACGAAGCTGCGGCCGAGGACCTCGACGATGCGGGCACCCGAGGAGGGGCCCGCGGGCACGCCGAGGGACGCGGCGAGCACCTCCTCCAGTTCGTTGCCCGGCCATCCGCCGTGCGGATGGGGGTACGCCTGCGTCGGGAGGCCAGGGAATTCGGGGAAGGCTGGGAAGTCCATCTGTCTACCGCCTGCTGTGAACCACTGTTCCGGTGTTCCGGTGTTCCGGCTGGCAAGGTTAGTGCGCTTGTACGGCATCCCGGCCGCTCTCGCCGCCCCCGGCCGCGCTCGATCGCGCTCGGCCACTCTCGGCCGCTCTCAGCCTCCGAAGTCGATCCGGCGCAGTACGTCGGCCGCGTCCCGGTCGATGAGCACCGCCGAGCCGCAGCCCTCCGGCAGGTCCCCCTTCTCGACGGAGCGCAGCAGCCGGGTGACCGCGCCGCGGTGGCGCGAGAACGCGTACCGCGAGACGCCGCGGCCGCGCTCGCGCTGGCCGTCGAGGGCCGTGCCCGGTGTGACGTCGAGCAGCAGCAGGTGCAGGGTGCCGCCCCGGCGGCGCGCCTCGCGGGCGAGCCAGCGGCGCACCCAGGCCTGGGTGCCGCAGTCGTGTACGACCACTCCGGCGCCGGAGCGCAGTGCGCGGTGCAGCCCCGTGTAGTGCGCGAGGCGGACGAGCGGGCGGTAGACCGCGTACGGAAGCCAGCGGGACACGTGTCCGTCCCAGCGGTCGCGGGTGTCCTGCGAGTCGATGCGCGGGCCCGAGACCGCGCGGCGCATCAGGGTCGACTTGCCGCTGCCGGGGAGTCCGGTGACCACGACGACGTCGGAGGTGCCGAAGTGCAGACCGTGCGGGCTGTGTCCCGCGCGGTCCCTGAGGTCGCGGACGACCGCCGTCGGGAACGGGTCGCACGCCTCCCGGGCCGGAGCGCCGGGCTGCTTGGGCAGCGCGAGGCCTGCGGTCGTCGCGTACGCCGTGGTCCTGTTCACCGTGATCGTCCTCCCCATGGGTCTGGAGTCCCATCCCCGCCGAGTGTAAAGAGAAGGTAATGCGCGGTGCTTCCTGTTTCCGTAATCGGTCTGCCACAAGGCGGTTACAGATGCGGACTGCCAGTATCGGACGGCGCGTGCAATGATGTGCCCGCCAACTGCATACCGGCCGCTTGAATCCGCGCGGGAGAGTCCCAGGTCATGTCACGTGACCCTGGGCGCCGAAGGAGCAAGTCCCTCCCTTGAATCTCTCAGGCCCCGTACCGCGCGGGCGAGGCACATCTGAAAAGCGGGCCGCTGACCAGTGGCTCCACCCAAGGTGCAAATCATGACCACCGTTTCGCGGGGTCGTGATGAACCTCTCAGGTTCCGATGACAGATGGGGAGGAACGACCTCGCCGTCATGCCTTGGGAGCCCCACCGATGAGCAGCAACGCACCCCGTCACACCGCGCTCGATGCCCTGCATCGCTCGCTCGGCGCGACGATGACCGACTTCGCGGGCTGGGACATGCCCCTTCGTTACGGCTCCGAACGCGACGAGCATCTCGCCGTCCGTACGAAGGCCGGCCTCTTCGACCTCTCCCACATGGGCGAGATCACGGTCACCGGGCCCCAGGCCGCCGCGCTCCTCAACTACGCGCTGGTCGGCAACATCGCCTCGGTGGGCGTCGGCCGCGCCCGCTACACCATGATCTGCCGGACGGACGGCGGCATCCTCGACGACCTGATCGTCTACCGGCTGGCCGAGACCGAATACATGGTCGTCGCCAACGCCTCCAACGCCCAGGTGGTGCTGGACGCGCTCGTGGAGCGAGCGGCGGACTTCGACGCCGTCGTGCGCGACGACCGTGACGCGTACGCGCTGATCGCCGTACAGGGTCCCGAGTCGCCCGGCATCCTCAAGTCCCTCACCGACGCCGACCTCGACGGCCTGAAGTACTACGCCGGTCTGCCCGGCACGGTCGCGGGCGTCCCGGCTCTCATCGCCCGCACCGGCTACACCGGTGAGGACGGCTTCGAGCTCTTCGTCTCCCCCGGCGACGCCGAGAAGGTGTGGCAGGCGCTGACCGAGGCGGGCGCCCCGGCCGGGCTCATCCCGTGTGGTCTGTCCTGCCGGGACACCCTGCGCCTGGAGGCGGGCATGCCGCTGTACGGGCATGAACTGAGCACCTCGCTCACCCCCTTCGACGCCGGCCTCGGCCGGGTCGTGAAGTTCGAGAAGGAGGGCGACTTCGTGGGGCGCGAGGCGCTCTCCGAGGCCGCCGAGCGTGCGCTCGAGAACCCCCCGCGGGTGCTCGTCGGCCTGATCGCCGAGGGCCGTCGCGTGCCGCGCGCCGGCTACTCCGTGGTCGCCGAAGGCAAGGTGGTCGGCGAGGTCACGTCGGGCGCCCCGTCCCCGACGCTGGGCAAGCCGATCGCGATGGCGTACGTCGACGCCGCGCACTCCGCTCCGGGCAGCGCCGGAGTCGGTGTGGACATCCGGGGCAGCCACGAGCCGTACGAGGTCGTGGCGCTGCCGTTCTACAAGCGCCAGAAGTGAGACTGACCCGAAAGCCGGGCTTCGGGCTCCACGGTCACCAGTCGTGACACCGGGCACATCCGCCCTGCTCATCACCCCTCCCCCCGTCATCAGCACTCCCCCGCGTACAGGAGAATTCAGGCCATGAGCAACCCCCAGCAGCTGCGCTACAGCAAGGAGCACGAGTGGCTGTCGGTCGCCGAGGACGGCGTCTCGACGGTCGGCATCACCGAGTTCGCGGCCAACGCGCTCGGCGATGTCGTCTACGCCCAGCTTCCGGAGGTCGGTGCCACGGTCACCGCGGGTGAGTCCTGCGGTGAGCTGGAGTCGACCAAGTCGGTGAGCGACCTGTACGCGCCGGTCACCGGCGAGGTCGTGGAGTTCAACCAGGACGTGGTGGACGACCCGGCCCTGGTGAACTCGGCCCCCTTCGAGGGCGGCTGGCTGTTCAAGGTGCGCATCGCGGACGAGCCGGACGACCTGCTCTCCGCCGACGAGTACACCGCTTTCACCGCCGGCTGAGGAGTCGTAGCCCCTATGTCTGAATCCAAGTCGCTTCTCAACACACCCCTGCACGAGCTCGACCCGGACGTCGCCGCCGCCGTCGACGCCGAACTGCACCGCCAGCAGTCCACCCTCGAGATGATCGCCTCGGAGAACTTCGCTCCGGTCGCCGTCATGGAGGCCCAGGGCTCGGTCCTGACCAACAAGTACGCCGAGGGCTACCCCGGCCGCCGCTACTACGGCGGCTGTGAGCACGTCGACGTCGTCGAGCAGATCGCCATCGACCGCGTGAAGGCGCTCTTCGGTGCCGAGCACGCCAACGTGCAGCCCCACTCGGGTGCCCAGGCCAACGCGGCCGCGATGTTCGCGCTGATCAAGCCCGGCGACACGATCATGGGTCTGAACCTCGCGCACGGCGGGCACCTGACCCACGGCATGAAGATCAACTTCTCCGGCAAGCTCTACAACGTGGTCGCGTACCACGTGGACGACGCCACCGGCCAGGTCGACATGGCCGAGGTCGAGAAGCTCGCCAAGGAGTCGAAGCCGAAGCTGATCGTGGCCGGCTGGTCGGCGTACCCGCGTCAGCTGGACTTCGCCGAGTTCCGCCGGATCGCGGACGAGGTCGGCGCGTACCTGATGGTCGACATGGCGCACTTCGCCGGTCTGGTGGCGGCGGGCCTGCACCCGAACCCCGTACCGCACGCCCATGTCGTCACGACCACCACCCACAAGACGCTGGGCGGTCCGCGCGGTGGCGTGATCCTGTCCACGGCCGAGCTCGCCAAGAAGATCAACTCGGCGGTCTTCCCGGGTCAGCAGGGCGGTCCGCTGGAGCATGTGATCGCCGCCAAGGCCGTCTCCTTCAAGGTCGCCGCGACGGACGACTTCAAGGAGCGCCAGCAGCGGACCCTCGACGGTGCGCGGATCCTGGCGGAGCGCCTTGTCCAGGACGACGTGACCCAGGTCGGCGTCTCGGTGCTCTCCGGCGGTACGGACGTGCACCTCGTCCTGGTCGACCTGCGCAACTCCGAGCTGGACGGGCAGCAGGCCGAGGACCGCCTCCACGGGGTCGGCATCACGGTCAACCGCAACGCCATTCCGAACGACCCGCGCCCGCCGATGGTGACCTCGGGTCTCCGCATCGGTACGCCGGCCCTGGCGACCCGCGGCTTCACGACCGAGGACTTCACCGAGGTCGCGGACATCATCGCGGAGACGCTGAAGCCGTCGTACGACGCGGACTCGCTGAAGGCCCGGGTGTCCGCTCTGGCCGACAAGCACCCGCTGTACCCCGGCCTGAAGTAGTTCGTACGCTTCGCGCGCTTTCTGCGTTTCCTCATTGGATTCGCACGGAACGTACGATTCTTCGGGGCGCCGCGCACACTGGAACTCAGCCGTGTGCGGCGCCCGCCCCATGCACCACCCCTGTTTTGCCTGTTTTGAGGAGTTCCCCGTGGCCATCTCGGTCTTCGACCTGTTCTCGATCGGCATCGGCCCGTCCAGCTCCCACACGGTCGGCCCGATGCGCGCGGCACGCATGTTCGCCCGGCGGCTGCGCAATGAGGAGCTGCTGGAGTCGGTGGCGTCGATACGCGCCGAGCTGTACGGCTCGCTGGGCGCGACCGGGCACGGGCACGGCACCCCCAAGGCGGTGCTGCTCGGCCTCGAGGGCGCCTCGCCGCGGACGGTGGATGTGGAAGGGGCCGACGCCCGGGTCGAGGAGATCAAGTCGGCGGGCCGCATCAAGCTGCTCGGCGAGCACGAGATCGACTTCTCCTTCTCCGACGACCTGATCCTGCACCGCCGCAAGACGCTGCCGTACCACGCGAACGGCATGACGGTCTTCGCGTACGACTCCTCCGGCGAGCTGGTCCTCGAGAAGACGTACTACTCGGTCGGCGGCGGCTTCGTGGTCGACGACGACGCGGTGGGCGAGGACCGCATCAAGCTGGACGACACGGTCCTCAAGTACCCCTTCCGTACGGGCGACGAGCTGCTGCGGCTGACCCGCGAGACGGGCCTGTCGATCTCCGCGCTGATGCTGGAGAACGAACGCGCCTGGCGGACGGAAGAGGAGATCCGCGAGGGCCTCCTCGCGATCTGGCGCGTCATGCAGGCATGCACGTCGCGCGGCATGTCCCGCGAGGGCATCCTGCCCGGCGGCCTCAAGGTCCGCCGCCGCGCCGCCATGTCCGCGCGCCAACTCCGCGCCGAGGGCGACCCGTTGGCCCACGCGATGGAGTGGATCACTCTGTACGCGATGGCGGTGAACGAGGAGAACGCGGCCGGCGGCCGGGTGGTCACCGCCCCGACGAACGGCGCCGCCGGCATCATCCCGGCCGTCCTGCACTACTACATCAACTTCGTGCCGGGCGCCGACGAGGACGGGGTCGTACGCTTCCTGCTCGCCGCGGGCGCCATCGGCATGCTCTTCAAGGAGAACGCCTCCATCTCCGGCGCCGAGGTCGGCTGCCAGGGCGAGGTCGGCTCGGCCTGCTCGATGGCCGCCGGCGCCTTCGCCGAGGTCCTCGGCGGCAGCCCCGAACAGGTCGAGAACGCCGCCGAGATCGGCATGGAACACAACCTCGGCCTCACCTGCGACCCGGTCGGCGGCCTCGTCCAGATCCCCTGCATCGAGCGCAACGGCATGGCTGCCGTGAAGGCCGTCACGGCCGCGAAGATGGCCATGCGCGGCGACGGCTCCCACAAGGTCTCCCTCGACAAGGTCATCAAGACCATGAAGGAGACGGGCGCGGACATGAGCGTCAAGTACAAGGAGACTGCGCGGGGCGGGCTGGCGGTCAACATCATCGAGTGCTGAGGGCGCGGGCCCGGCCTCTGGTTTCCTCTGTTTCGCGGTCCGGTGCGGAGTAGACGCAACGTCAAGTCTCTGTGGACCCATGGGGAACGACATCCCCAGCAGCCCCTTCTATGGTGATCAGGCAGTTCCAGCGGAACCACGCTGACCGGTGGGCCGCCTGGATGGACTCGACGACGCACTGGGGGGATGCGTCTTCCCATGCTCATGGTTCGCTCGCGACGCCGTGCCCCGGCACGGCCGCGCTCGTAGCGCCATTCCATTTCACCGAAGGACGTCCGGCGCGCACTTTTTGACGCGCGCTCTTCTTCGTTCCTCGGTCGGCGCTGCTCGAATCGTTCTCCCCCGCTGACATCCGGATCCGTCAAGAGGTAGGGACACGCATGCGATTACGTACGAGGAACAACAAGGGCCCCGGGCGCAGGAGATCCCGAAGAGCGACCGCGGCCACCGTACTTCTGACTCTCGGTCTCGCCGCGCTCGGCGGCGCTCCCGCTCAGGCGGAGGAGCAGCCCGCGGCGAAGCAACTCGTGTACCAGGGGCACCGGTTCACGGTACCGAGCTCCTGGCAGGTCGTGGACCTCGCCGAGAATCCGACGGCCTGCGTGCGGTTCGACCGGCACGCGGTGTACCTCGGGCAGCCGGCCGCCGACCAGGACTGCCCCAGCCACGCGGTGGGACGCACCGAGGCCCTGCTGGTCGAGCCCGCGGCCAACCCGGCGGACCGGCGGGGCACCTTGGCCAGGCCCGAGGAGCGCGAGTACCGCGCCAAGTCGGCCGACGTGAGCATCACCGCCACGTACGACACGAACCCGACGCTCGTCCGCTCCATCCTGACCGGCGCCGACATCCCGACGGCGGCGCCCCGCGTCCAGGAGCCGCAGGAGTCCCCGGGGCTCCTCGCGGCGGCGGCCACCGCGGCCGCCCTGCCCGCGACCGCAACCAACTACACCGGCAAGGGCTTCGACACCTGTGCCGCTCCCTCGTCCGGGGCCATGAGCAGCTGGCAGGCGAGTTCGCCGTACAGCGCGGTCGGCATCTACATCGGCGGCTCGCAGCGTGCCTGCAGTCAGCCGAACCTGACGGCGAGCTGGGTGCAGCAACAGGCCGACGACGGCTGGCGGTTCGTGCCGATCTACGTCGGCACGCAGGCCTCCGGCATCACCTCGCCCGCGAGTCAGGGCATCAGCGCCGCGAACGACGCCATCAGCAACGCGACCGCGCTCGGATTCGGGCCCGGGTCAACGCTGTACTACGACATGGAGGCGTACTCCTCGTCGTACACCTCCAGGGTGCTGTCCTTCGAGTCGGCCTGGACCGAGCAGCTCCACGCCCGGGGTTACCACTCCGGGATCTACAGCAGCAGCAGTTCCGGCATCAAGGACCTGGTCGACAACTACAGCGGCTACACAATGCCGGACGTCATCTTCGACGCACTGTGGAACGGGGTCGCGGACACCGCCGATCCGGTCGTGCCCAGCTCCCGCTGGAGCAACCACCAGCGGATCCACCAGTACTCGGGCGGCCACAACGAGACCTGGGGCGGTACGACGATCAACATCGACCAGGACTACCTGGACGTCCAGATCTCCACGGACACCGCCACTCCGCACGGGCGGGTGTGGGACCGTTCGCGTCCGGACGGCGGCCCGTGGGACGGGACCGCGGACCTGATCGACGAGGGCGGAGCCGTCAACGCGGTCGCCGCGGCCGGTCTCCCCAACGGCACGATGCACGTCCAGGCCCTGGTCAACGGCGAGATCTGGGACCGCACCCGCTCCGCCACCGGCACCTGGGGCGCCAGCTCCATGATCGACGGCCAGGGCGCCATCACCGACGTCGCCGGCGCCGCGCTGCCCGACGGGACCCTGCATGTGCAGGCCGTCGTGAACGGCGAGATCTGGGACCGTACGCGGGCCGCCAACGGCACGTGGGGCAACAGCACGAAGATCGACGCGGGCGGAGCCGTCACGGACGTCGCCTCGGCCGCGCTGCCCGATGGGACCCTGCACGTACAGGCCCTGGTGAACGGCGAGATCTGGGACCGCACCCGCTCCGCCACGGGCACCTGGGGCGCCAGCTCCATGATCGACGGCAATGGCGGCATCAAGGACCTCGCGTCGGCCGCGCTGCCCGACGGGTCCCTGCATGTGCAGGCGCTCGTCAACGGCGAGGTCTGGGACCGCACCCGCTCCGAGGGCGGCACGTGGGGCAACAGTACGAAGATCGACGCGGGCGGGGCCGTCACGCAGATCTCCTCCGCCGGTCTGCCCAACGGCGACCTCCACGTCGAGGCCGTCGTCAACGGCGACGTCTGGGACCGGGTCCGCAAGGGCACCACCGGCAACTGGAGCGTCAGCAGCCTGGTGGACGACAACGGCGCCATCTTCGGCACCTATGCCACAGCCACACCCGACGGCACTCTCCACGTCGGCACCAACGCCTGACCGGCGTCCGTCACTTCACCTCACTTCGTTCACCGACACCCGTAGGAGAACTGTGTCCTTCAGCATGCTCAAAACCCGCGGCAGACTCGCCGCCGTCGGCTTGGCCGTCGTGACGGCCTGCCTCCTGGGCACCGTCCAGACCGCCGGCGCGGCAGGCGTTTCCGCCGCCGCGGACTCCGACCACGGCAGCAGCGGGCAGGGCCCGGTCACGCCCGCGGCCGGCAGCACGTCCGGCGCGATGGCCGCGGCCGTGGCCTCCCCGGCCATCACCCGTACCGAGGTCATCAGCCGGGCCAAGTCGTGGGTCGGGATAGGCCTGGACTACAACCAGGGCGGCTACTACCAGGGTTGGCGCACCGACTGCTCCGGCTATGTCTCGATGGCCTGGAACCTGGGCTCGTCGCTCACCACCAACACGTTCATCCCGGAGGGCGTGGCGGAGTGGAGCACCAAGGAAAGCCTGCTCGCGGGTGATGTCCTGCTCAACGACGACACCGGCAACAGCGGCCATGTGGCCATCTTCTCGTCGTGGACGGACTCCTCCCACACGCAGTACATGGGCTACGAGTTCACCAGTTCCGGCGTCCACTACCGTCCGATCCCCTACCCGTACTTCGCGGGATACGGGACCTTCAAGCCCGCGCGACTGAAGAGCATCGTCGGTGAGACGAGCCGTCCCGCCGGGCGGGTCTGGGACCGTTCGCGTCCTGACGGCGGCCCGTGGGACTCCACGGCCACCCTGATCGACGCGGGCGGCGCCGTCAACGCCGTCTCCGCGGCCGGTCTCCCCAACGGCACGACGCACGTCCAGGCGCTGGTCAACGGTGAGATCTGGGACCGTGCCCGGTCCGCCTCGGGCACCTGGGGCAACTCGGCGAGGATCGACGCCAACGGCAACATCAGCGATGTCGCGGCCGCCGCGCTGCCCGACGGCACCCTGCATGTGCAGGCCCTGGTGAACGGCGAGATCTGGGACCGTACGCGGGCCACCAACGGCACCTGGAGCAACTCCACGAAGATCGACGCGGGCGGCGCCATCACGGACATCGCGTCCAGCGCGCTGGCCGACGGGACGCTGCACGTGCAGGCGGTCGTGAACGGCGAGATCTGGAACCGCACCCGCTCCGCCGCCGGTACCTGGGGCGGCAGTTCCCGCATCGACGCGGGCGGTGCCATCACGGACCTCTCCTCGGCCGCGGGGCCGGACGGCACTCTGCACGTGCTGGCGCTGGTGAACGGTGAGATCTGGGACCGCGCGCGCTCCGAGGCCGGCACCTGGGGAGCCAGCACGAAGATCGACGCGGGCGGCGCCGTGAAGCAGCTCTCCGCCGCGGGTCTGCCCAACGGTGACATCCACGTCGAGGCCGTCGTCAACGGCGACGTCTGGGACCGGGTCCGCAAGGGCACCACCGGCAACTGGAGCGTCAGCAGCCTGGTCGACAACAACGGCGCCATCTTCGGCACCTACGCGACCGCCACGCCGAACGGCACCCTCCACGTCGGCACCAACGCCTGACGGTTCGTCAACTCCCGGGTGCGGCAAGGCGCCTGAGCCATTCACGGCGGGCTTGAAGCATCCGCAGGTCGTCCGAACCACCACCCCGGTGCCCGGCACCGTCCGGGCACCGGGGTTTCGCCTGCCCTTTTTCCCTTCATCTCCCCGGAGGCCTTCTTGTACATCCGCAGACTCACCGCCGCCCTCCTGGTGTCCGCGGCCGCCCTGGCCCTGACCACTGCGCTGCCGAGTCCGGCACAGGCCGCTTCGGTCGCGACCTGGGACAAGGTCGCCGAGTGCGAGAGCGGCGGCGACTGGAGCATCGACACCGGCAACGGCTACTACGGCGGGCTGCAGTTCAGCCTCAGCACCTGGAACGCGTACGGCGGCGACACCTACGCGGTCTATCCGAACCAGGCCACCAAGAAGGAGCAGATCCTGATCGGCGAGAAGGTGCTCGCCGGGCAGGGCGAGGGCGCCTGGCCGGCGTGCGGGCCGCAGGCCGGGCTCGGCAGCGACCACGCGGACCCCTATCCGCCGGTCACCGTCCCGCAGGGCCGCGTGTGGGACCGGTCCCGTCCGGACGGCGGCCCCTGGGCCACGAACGCGACGCTGATAGACGACAATCAGGCCATTAATCAGGTCGCGGCGGCCGGGCTGCCGAGCGGCACGGTGCACGTCCAGACCCTGGTCGGCGGCGAGATCTGGGACCGTACCCGTGCCACCAACGGCACCTGGGGCAACGCCACCAGGATCGACGCGGGCGGCGCCGTCACCGATGTCGCCTCGGCCGCACTGCCCGACGGCACCCTGCACGTACAGGCCCTCGTCAACGGCGAGATCTGGGACCGTACTCGCGCCACCAACGGCACCTGGAGCGCCAGTTCCCGCATCGACGCAGGCGGAGCGGTCACCGATGTCGCCTCGGCCGCACTGCCCGACGGCACCCTGCACGTACAGGCCCTGGTGAACGGCGAGATCTGGGACCGTACGCGGGCCACCAACGGCACCTGGAGCGCCAGTTCGCGCATCGACGCAGGCGGCGCCATCAAGGACGTCGCGGCCGGCGCCCTGCCCAACGGCACACTGCATGTGCAGGCCCTCGTCAACGGCGAGGTGTGGGACCGCACCCGCGCCGCCAACGGCACCTGGGGCGGCAGCAGCCGGATCGACGCGGGCGGAGCCGTCACGCAGATCTCCTCCGCCGGTCTGCCCAACGGCGACCTCCACGTCGAAGCCGTCGTCAACGGCGACGTCTGGGACCGGGTCCGCAAGGGCACCACCGGCAACTGGAGCGTCAGCAGCCTCGTCGACAACAACGGCGCCATCTTCGGCACTTACGCCACTTCGACACCCGACGGCACCCTGCACGTCGGCACCAACGCCTGACACGGCACCGCGGGGCACCCGTGCGACAGCGGTGCCCCGCGGGCTGCGGAGCGGGACCGTGGGGCGAGCCCTGTCGGGCACCTGTGGATCTTGTCGATGTGGCCATTGACGGCAGGCGGTGTCGTACCCCTGTGAAATTATGAGGGCAATGGGGAAAGCGCCGTCGGCTCCGGTATTGTCCGCGACCATGGTGTGCCGGAAACGGGTACGGGGGTGCCGTCGTTTTGTCGCTGTTTTCGGAGGGGATCTTCACTCCGCACACACTTCTGGACGAACGAGCGATCGACATTCTCTCGGCGGCAACTCAGCGCTGCTCGGGGACAGTTCGGCCGAGTGACATCCTCTACGCCGCGATCGACTCCGGCGACCAGGGGGTTCTGTCGGTCCTCGCGCTCACGCTCGCCGAAGGCGCCCAGCCGCGGCATCTGCTGGAAACCATCGCGGTGTACAACCCGGGGAGCCAGGACGGGCAGGACTTCGACTTCGACGGACGGCGTGAGCGGTTCACACCGGAGACGCTGACCGCCCTCGACGGCTTCGCCGCGGAGTTCGCCCAGGACGAGGACCGGCTTCGCCCGGTCTGCCTCGAACTGCTCATCGCCTCCGTGCTGGACCATCCCGACCCCGGTGACCGGCAGTTCCTGCGGATTCTCGACACCGCGGCCGCCGCGCGGACCCTGCGGGACCAGGTGCGCGTCAGCACCGAGCCGCCTCCCGCCCTCCTCGACGACACCGGGCGGCTGCGCTCCGAGGAGTTCTCGGCGGACGCCTGGGCGGTTCTGGAGCAGGCGGCGGAGCGCGCGGGTGAGCTGGGGTACGACCGCCTGCTGCCACCGCACTGCTTCCTCGCCCTGCTCGGCGAGACGGAGGGGCTCACCGAGCGGCTCGTCCGGCTCCAGATCCCGCCCCAACTGGGCCTGGCAAAGGTCGCGGAAATGCTCAGCGGCGCCTTCCGGCTGTCACAGCACGGCAAGGACGCGCCGCCGCTGCACCGTGACGGCCTGGGCGAGCCACTGCTCGCCCTGCTCCGCCGGGCCCAGCGGGCAGCCGTGGTCTGGGGCGCCGAGCTGGTCGACACACCGCATCTGCTCGACGCCTTGCTGGAGGATCCACCGCCGAGGCTGGCGTCGGTGTTCGAGGCCGAGCCACTCCGGGTGGACCTCGCCCGCATGCGCGAGCTGCTCGCCCAGGCCGTCAGGGAGGCACGCACCACGGGACCACGCGAGGTCTCCTTCCGCCTACCGCCGGAATTACCCCCCGCCGAGGACCTCACCTGGCTGGCGCGGACCCAGGGGATCACACCCGCCCGGCATCTGGAGCGCTACTTCGACGCGCTGGGCCGGGCCCTGCACCGTACGACCGACAACCATGTGCTGATCACCGGGCCCACCGGGGTCGGCACCACCACCCTGGTGCGCGAACTGGCCAGGCGCGCGGCGGCCGGAGAGCTGCTCTTCCTGCGCCGCAAGCGCCTGCTGCACGTCGACTGCCGTGACGTACCGGACATCGAGAGCGGCGCCAAACTCGCCAGGATCATCGCCCACGTGGCCGGGCGCACCGATCTCATCGTGTGCCTGGACGGGCTCGGGGCCATGCTCCGCGGCCCCGGCGGCACCGATCACGTACCGGCCCTGCGCAGCGCGCTGAAGGAGCGCCGGATCCACCTCATCGGGGTGCTGTCCGGCCAGGAGTACGACGATCTGCTGGCCACCGACCACGCCCTGCGGGAACTCACCACCCGTATCGACATGACCGAGCCGGACCGTGCCTCCGCGCGGGACATGGTCCGTCAGGCGGCGGACGCGCTGGAGGCGGAGTTCAGGACCGAGGTGGAGGACCGTGCCGTCGACCGGGCGGTGGTGATGTCCGGGGACTACATCCTCAACCAGCGGCTGCCGCTCGCCGCCGTCAAGGTGCTCCGCCGGGCCTGCGAGGACCTGGACTACCGCCGTACGCAACTCGGCGACACCCGGGCCGTGGTGGACACCGAGGACGTGGTGCGGGTCATCGCGGAGGTGTCGGGCGTGCCCGCCGGGCAGATCGCAGGCACGGGCGGTGAGCGGACCGACTACGAACAGGCGCTGGGCGGCTCGGTCTTCGGCCAGCAGGAAGCGGTCGAGGTCGTCGCGAGCGAGCTGCGGCGCATCAAGTCGGGCCTGGCCGGGGCGAGCAGCGGGCCCGCCTCGGTGATGCTCTTCGCCGGGCTGACCGGCACGGGCAAGACGGAACTGGCGAAGACCGTCGCGAGTTTCTACTCCTCGTCCAAGCGCCTGCAGACCTACCCCATGGAGAACTTCTCCGAGCCGCACAGCGTGTCGGGCATCATCGGCTCCCCGCCGGGATACATCGGCTTCGAGCGCGGCGGCCGTCTCATCAACGAGCTGAACGCGGACCCGTACTGCGTCTTCCTGCTCGACGAGGCGGAGAAGGCGCACCCCGAGGTCTGGCGGCCCTTCCTCAACCTCTTCGACGAGGGCTGGATCGTCGACCAGCGAGGCGTCAAGGCCCATGGCGACCGGGCGATCTTCATCCTCACCAGCAACGCGGGCCAGGAGATCATTTCCCGGATGACCCGGGAGGGCCGGTCCGACGAGGAGATCGTCGCCGGCGTGAAGGAAGCATTGCCGCAGATCGGGAACCACGTGCGGGGCGGCCCTGTCTTCACTCCCGAGTTCGTGGCGCGTATCCGCCGGATCATCGTGTTCCGCCCGCTGGACCTGGACGCGATGACCGGCATCTGCCGCAAACTCGTCGGCCGGCAGCGCGAATTCTGGCTGGACAAACGGGAGAAGGAACTCATCGTCCCCGAATCGTTGATCCTCTATGCCGCCGATCGCGGGCATCTGATGAACGAGAAGTCGGGCGGCAAGGAGGGCGGCCGCATCATCGCGAAGATCCTTTCGGACCTGATCGAGAATCCCATCCTCCTCGAACAGGAGCGCCGGGAGGAGGAGTTCAGGCAGTGCGCCCGCATCGAACTCGACTTCCGCCCCGTCGGACCCGGCGGCGGAGCACGGACGGACGTCCGCTTCACCCCGGCGGCGGAGGCGGGACCAGGCCATGAGTGACGGAGCCGGGACCGACCTTCGGTCGTTCGAGGGCCGGGTGATCAACGACCGCTATCTGCTCACCAAATGGATCGGCGGCGGTGCCTTCGGCGCGGTCTTCCTCAGCGAGCAGCGCATCCTCGGCCGCCCCGTCCGGCGGGTCGCCTGCAAGATCTCCCGGGACGCGGGGATGACCGAGGAGGACGCCCAGGAGAAGTTCGCCGACATCCTGCGGCTGGCCGAGGCGATGGACGGGATGACCGATTCCGAGGCGCGTCGCCACCTCGTCCATGTGTACGACGGGGGGCTGGCCCACGACGCAGGCGGCCGGGCGTTCCTGGTGATGGAGTTCGTCCAGGGCACCACGCTCGCCGCCCAGTTCGCGACCCTGAAGACGGTCCCCGCCAAGCTGCTGTTCAACTGGGCGCGGCAGATCTGTGTGGCGCTGCGTGGACTGCACGCCCTGGACCAGCCGTTGCTGCACCGGGACCTCAAGCCGGACAATGTCCTGCTGGGCTCGGACCTGACCGTACGGCTGATCGACTTCGGCCTCGCCGCCAGGCTGCTGGAGTCCGGAACCGTCCCCGGAGTCGCCGGCACGCTCACGTACATGGCTCCCGAGACCTCCCAGGGCCAGAGCGTGCCCGCCTCCGACCTGTACTCGCTCGGGGTGCTGATGTACGAGGGGCTGACCGGCCGGCTCCCCTACGAGCACCTCATACCGCCGCCCGGCATGCCCGACACGCTGCACGGCGACTGGCTGTACCAGCAGAAGAAGGTGGGCCGCGCGGTGGCCCCGCCGTCCCGGCTCAACAACACCGTGACGCGTGAGACCGACGCCGTCGTCCTGCGCTGCCTGGAGTTCGACCCCGCGAGGCGCTTCCGCAGCGCGGCGGAGCTCCTGGACGCGCTGGCCGTGGCCGAGGCCGGTGCCCATCGCCCGCCGCCCGGCGAAAGCGCCCTCGAGCAGGCCCGCAAGCAGGCCGCCGACGGCGATCCGGCCGCCGCGTGCCACACCCTGCGCACCTGCCTGGACTCCCCCTCGGAGAAGCTCCCGCCCGCGGTCAGGCTGGCCCTGCTGAACGAACTCGCCCGCCTGCTCGACGCACAGGGCGACCCTGCCGACTCCGCGCGGCGGCTCGCCGAAGCCTGGCAGCTGGTGCGCAACAGCGCCGTGCTGCGGACCCGGAAGGAACGCTGCGCCCTGCTGTCGCGTGCGGCGGACGCCTACCGGCGGGCCGGGAACGTCTATCAGGCAACGCACTTCGAGGATCTCCTGCGGCGCGAGAGGGACAGGGGGTGAGCACAGCGGCATGAGTCCGCCATCATCCTTCGGCGACCTCCTCAGTCCTTCGGGGCGGCTGCGCAGGCAGTGGAAGGCGGCGCTCGAAGACCCCGACCCGCACAGCGCCCTGGAGCGGCTGCGCGAAGTCCGCGTGCGGCTGGAGAAGCGCCCCGACGCGGCGGCCGAGATGTGGACCGAGTTCTTACGGTCCGTCGTCGGTCAGCCGTTCCGGCCGTTGCTCACCGAGCCCGACTTCGAAGCGCTGGAGAGGATCGGCGGGCTCGTCGCGGAGGCCGGTGCCCTCCCGCTCGACCAGGCGGTCCGGCCGCTGGCCACGGCGCGCTCCGGGCGCGGCGAGGGCCGGCAGGCCAACGAACTGCTGACCCGGCTGTACTGGGCGGAGTCGGTCCAGGACCAGGCCAGGGCCTCACTGGCGGACGACCTGGCCCGCTCCGGCGAGCGTGACGACGCCCGCCTCAAGGTCTACGCGGACCTGCTGGGCCGGTCGGGTCCGCGGCCCCCGGCGGTCGTCGAGCTCGCCACCGATGTGCTGCGGGTGGACTTCTCCTCGGACCCGGCACAGCTGCGGCAGGCGTTCGCGCTGGCGGCGGCCGGGCTGCCGGGGGCCGACCGCGCGGCCGGGCTCTACCGGTTGCTGGTCACCGCGGAACTCGACACGGCCCGGGACTGCTTCCTCGCCGCCTGCGCGGCGGACCCCCGCGACGAGACCGCCCTCCTCGGACTCCTGCTCGCGTACGTACGCGACGGTCGGGCCGCGAGCATCCCGGAGTGGGCGTTGACCACCGCCCACAAATCCGCCCCCAACGTCGCCGCGACGGCCGAACTCTGCCTCGTGCTGGCCTGGTTCGACTCCGACACCGACACACCTCCCCCGTCCGCAGGCCGCCTTGTCGCACTCGACCTGACCCGCGAGGCGGGCCCCTGGCTCGCCTACGCCCTCGGCCGCCTGCATCTGCTGGACGGTGACGCCACGCGGGCCCGCGATCTCCTCGTACCCCTGGCGTCGGGCGACTCCTCCCTCCCGCAGTGGCGTTACCACGCCGCCTGGGCGCAGCTGCTGTCCGGCGACCGCGCCGGGCTCCGGGCGCTCACCGGCGCGATGACCCAGGGCCCGGACGACTGGGCTCTCGCCTGCCTGCTGCTGGACGCCGAGCCGGACGCGGTGCCCAGCACCGACGCGGCGCACGCGGCAGCGGCCGTCCCGCCCGGCTACGAGCGGATCGCCGAGGTCCGCGGCGAGCTGGGGGGAGGCGGCCGGCCGCCCGGCACCCCGGACCGGACCGCGCTCGGGATGCCCGAGGGTGGCGGTGGCCCACCGGAGCGGCTGGAGGCGTTGCGTACGGCACTGGGCGAGGCGTACGGCCGGGCGGCGGGGACGGCGGACATGGCGGAGCTGCTGAGGGAGCCGCTGTACCGGCGGCTGCCGCGGGCCGACCGGCTGTTGTGGTCGGGGCTGCTGGCGCTGCGCGAGGAGCCGCAGGAGGGACGGCGGCTGCTCGAAGCGGCCCTGGCGCTCGGGCACGAGCGGGCGGCGCTGGTGTTGGCGGCGCACCACCTGGAGGAGCGGCGTCCGGCCCGGGCGTACCGGCTGCTCGCCGGGCGGACCGGCGCGAAGGCGGAGCTGCTGAGGGCGTGGGCCGAGGCGGCCGGGGGCGGGGCGGACGAGGCGATCGCGGACCTGCTGGAGCAGTTGAAGGACCGTCAGCTGCCGCAGGTGCCATACGTGTTGGGCGCGGTCTGGCTGCACCAACTGGCCGGGGAGGGTTCGACCCTGGACCCCGACGACGCCCCGTACCACGCGCGGCGGGCGGCCAGGGATCTCGGCAGAGCCCTCGCCGCCGGGCCGGACGCCCTGCCCCCGGACGCGGCCGAACTGCTGCTGGCCGCCCGGACGGTCGCTTACGGGACCGCCCCTGCGCCGGACGACGGGACGCCGCCCTCCGTACGGCAACACCCCTGGGCGGAATGGGTCCTGGGCCTGGCGCTGCTGGCCGAGCACCCGGAAGCCGCCGGCCTGGGGCTGTTCGGGCGGCTGATGGCCCTGGTCGAGGAGGCCGACGAGCCGCACCCGCCGGCCGTGACCGCGCTGGCCGCCGCGCTCACCCGTGCGGGCATGCTCAGTCAGGACCCCGGCCGCCGGAACGCCCTCGCCCTGCTGGTGCGGGATCTGGCGGACCGGCACGCCTCGCCCGAAGTGCAGGCGCTGGCCGGTCGGATCACGGCCGCCGCGATGGCCCTGCCGGCCGCCGGACGTCCACCGGTCGAGGCAGCGCGACCGTCGGGCACCGTGCCGCCGGTGCTGGCGCTGGCCTCCGCCGCCGGTGACCTCTCGCGGGGCGACCGGGCCGCCGCCGTACGGCAGTTGAGGGCCGCACCCGCGGACAGCGCCGTGTGCGCCCTGCTCGCCGACGTGCTGGACGGCCGTCCGCCCGCGACGCCCCCGCCCGACGGGGCCGGGGAGCGGGCCGCCCTGCTCCGGGTCATCCATGCGGCGGGGCTCGTCGAGAGCGATCCGAACCGGTGCCTGGGCCTGCTCTCCGCAGCCGCGGCCGACTGCGATCTGGCCACCGTCACCGACATCAACAAGCTGCTGCCCGCGCTCCTTTCGGCCACCACCGGCAAGCCCGGCGGCAGCGGCAAGTCGGGCAAGTCCGGTGGTGCCAAACCCCGTTCCGGCCGGGGCCACCCGCTGGCCGTCCTCGTCAAGCGGCTGATCAGCAATGGCGGGTCCGGATTCGACCCGGTGATCCTGGCGGGCTGCGCGACCGCCATCGGGGAGTACGAACTGGCGGAGGAGCAGTGGATGCTCGCGTACTACGAGGCGGACCCGGAGGAGCGCGACTCCGGCCCCGTGCCCGCGCAGTACGCCCGGCTGCTCTGCTACAAGGCCGTGACCGCCCGCAACGCGGAGGATCCGCTGCGGAGCGCGAAGCTGCTGCGCCAGGCCGCCGACCTGCAACCGGCGGCGGGCCCCAAGCTGAAACGCGTCCCGTCCCGCGGCGGAGCCGAATCGCTCGCGCGCGGCCTGGAACTCGACGTCCACATCGGCCGCCTCCTTGGCCACCTCTTCCCCGAAGCCGAGCAGGAGCAGGTCCCCTGGGAGCGCCCCGGCCGTTACGCGGCCCTGGAGGCAGCCGTCGAGGCCCACCCCGGGCTGCACCGCGCCCTGGGGGCCGACGCGGCCGGCCGGGTCGAACAGAGCTGGGCGGACTGCCTGCACACCCTGGAGTACGACGTCGGGCTCCACCACACCCTGGCCCTGCTGTACCGGGGGATGGCACTCGGTGCGCCCGCACCCACTGCGCGAGCGGGCCGGTACCTCGCCCGTGCGACCGTGCTGTGGACCCTTCTGCTGGCCTCGGAAGGATTCTGGGAGCAGCACGGCGAGGCGCCCGTCGGGCCCGAGGCGGAGACCCGGCTGCGCGGCACCGTGTGCCAGGAGCTGTTCGGCATGCACCGCAAGCTCGGTGCCGAGGCCCTCCAGGCGGGTGAGCGGGACACCGCCCGGCTGCATCTGAAGGTGCTGGACGCCGCCCGTCAGGGCGAGTCCGCCGTCCGCGAGCTCCTGCGGGGCTACGGCATCCCGTGGACCGTGGCGGTCGACGCGGGGCGCTGGGCCGAGATCTCCGCCCTCGCCGGTTCGGTCACCGACGACTGGTGCGCCGAGGTCATCCAGACCGCGGAGAAGGCGGTCAGGGACCCGGCCGCCATCGCGCGACTGTCCGAGGGGATCGACAAGGACTACGAATCCGGCATCCGCAGGCTGGAACCGCTGATCGGTCTCGGCGTTCCACTGCCCCGTCTGCTGCAGACCGGGCTCGACTGGTACAACGGGCTGCAGACCTGCCTCTACCAAATGCGCGAGACCGAGGAAATGCGGAAGGTGGTCGGCAGAGCGCGCAAGTTCGCCGACGCGCTCGCCCCGCTCTGCACCCCGGGCCAGGGGTATCTCCCGGCCAACAGCGCGCTCGGCGCGCATTTCGTGGACTGGGGACTGTACGTCGCGCAGAACAACCGCACCGCCGTCGTGGCGTACGAGACGGCGCTGAAGTGGGATCCCGGCAACGCCAGCGCTCCCCAACTGCTCGCCCGCACAAGGTTCGAGGACGCCCTGGCATCGGTCAGACAGCTCATCGACGCGGCGCGCTATCCGGCGGCGTTGGCCGCGGCGAAGCAGGCGTACGAAGTGGCCGACAACGACCAGAACCGTTCGGTGGCCCTCGTCTACCAGGGCCTGAGTCACTTCGGTTCCGGAAATCGCCCCGAAGCCCTCGCGTGTGCCACCCGGGCCATGAGCCTCGACCCTTCCTCCGACGCGGCCCGCACCCTCTACGACCGCTACCGCACTTGACCGTGAAAGGAGACCTATGAAGCCCAATCCCTTCCATGTCCTCGGACTTCCCGTGTCGGCGAGCGACGAGGAGGTGGCAGAGCGCTTCCGGGAACTCGCCGTGACCGGGGCGCAGGACGCGGGTGAGCTCGCCGAGTGGGCCAAGGACGAGTTGATGGGCCTCCCGGAGACCCGGGAGCTGCATGTACTCCTTGAGGCACCGGGTGCGGACTACCGCGGCGAGCGGTGGGAGGACTTCGCCAGGCAGTACGGGCGCCCTCCCGCCGCGTTCGACGCGGCGGGAGGGCGGGCGGAGGCGCCGCAGGCGACTGACTTCGACCTCGCCGCCGTGGCCCGGCGGCTGCTGGACGGGATGCTGACCCCGCCCACCGTCGACATCCGGCCCGCCCTGGACAACGCGCCGGTGCCGCTGCGTCTTGAGCGGTCGCCGCTGGAGGTACGTGATGTCCTCTTCGGCTGATTCCACTCCTGTCGACTCGGCTTCGGCTGACTCGACTTCGGCAGACTCGACTTCGGCTGACCCGACTTCGGCCGACCCGACCACGGCTGACTCGACTTCCGCTGACCCGGCTGCCGCTGACTCGACTTCCGCTGACCCGGCTGCCGCTGACCCGCTCTCCGCTGAGGCCGGGGACGGGACCGGGGACGGGACCGTCCAGTCCGCGACCGTCTCCGACTGGGACGCGTTCGAGGAGCGCCCGTTGCCGGAAGGTCTTGGCGGGCCCGAGCAGCCGGACCCCGTCAGTCCGGGCCGTGAGATGGCCGCCCTGCTCCAGCGGTACTGGGCCGACCTGCAGAGCGAGCGCAACAGGGTGCAGAAGGAGTCGGCGGCGGCGCGCAAGATCCTCACCGAACTCGCCGTCCACGTCGCCCGGTTGGACGGTCTGCTGCGTGAGGCGGCCGGCCCGCTGGAGGCTTCGGGCGCCAAGTCACTGGGCCGCCGTCTGCACGTGGCCAGAAAACAGGTGCTCGAACCGCTGCACGCGATGGACATCACCACCCAGGACCCCACCGGCAAGCCCTACGAGTCGGTCGCGGACGAGGTCGACATCGCCGGATGGCGCTACGGGCCCGAGTTCACCGCCGAGGTGGTGGCGGAGACCCTGGAGCCGATCGTCCTCGACCGCGGCACGGTCGTACGGCTCGGACAAGTGATCATGGGCGCCCCGTTGAGCGCCGGAACGGAGAACGACGCATGACGCAGTACGTGAGCAAGGCCGTCGGGATCGACCTGGGGACCACCAACAGCGCGGTGGCGGTGATGAATCCGACCGACACCGACATCGTGATCCACAAGGGCGGCATGAACGCCCGCACGACGCCGAGCTGCGTGTGGCGCAACCCGGGCAACGGCGAACTGGTCGTCGGGCGCAAGGCGTTCGCGAGGGTGGGCAGCGAGCCGGAGCCGATCACCTCCGTCAAACGCCTCATGGGATCCCGCAGGACGGTGACCTTGGCGGGCGAGGAGCGCACCCCCGTCGAGATCTCGGCCGAGATCCTGCGGGAGATGAAGCGGCAGATCGAGGAGGACGTCGCGGAGTTCGACACCCCGGACGTGACCTGGGTGGTGGACCGGGCCGTCGTGACCGTACCCGCGTACTTCGACCAGCCGCAGATCGACGCCACCCGCAAGGCGGCGGAGGCCGCCGGTCTGCGGGTGGTGGACCTGCTGCACGAGCCGACGGCCGCCGCGAGCTACTACTGCTGGCGGACAGGCACCCGGGACGGCACCTTCCTGGTCTACGACCTCGGCGGCGGCACCTTCGACGTGAGCGTGGTGCGCTGCAAGGCGGCCGACTTCAGGGTGCTCGGCATCAGCGGCAACACGATGCTCGGCGGGGACGACATCGACACAGCGCTCGCCCGCCACCTCCAGCAGCTGATCCAGGGCGACGACTGGGCGATGGACCTGGACCTGGAGAACGACGCGGAGGACCGGCTGCGGTTCCGGCGGCTGAAGTCCCTCGCGGAGTCCGTGAAGAAGGGCTTGTCGAACAGCGAGGAGTTCATGCTCCGCGACTCCGGTGGGCTGACCGACAAGGAGGGGCAGCGGGTCGTCATCGACACCGTGATGGAGCGCGCCCAGCTGGAGAAGATCGCCCGGCCCCTGCTGGAGCGCACCTTCCAGTACTGCGACGAGGCGCTCGACCAGGCGACCAGGGAGGCCGGGGTCACCCTGGCCGACGTGGACCAGATCATCCTGGCCGGCGGGTCCACCCACCTGCCGCTCGTCCGGGAGATGGTGCGCAGCCGGCTCTGCTCGCCCGCCCCCGGGTCCCCCGCCCCCGACGGCCCCCGGGCCAAGTGCACCGAGCCGGTGTACGAGCAGGTGGACACGGTCGTCGCGCTGGGCGCCGCCGTGCGTGCCTCGGCGGTGGGCGGCCTGGACATCCTGAACGAGGAGCGGACGGTCCGGGTGGGCTTCCGCGGCACCGTGGTCACGGCCGCGGACCGCACCGTGGTCGGCGGAACGGTCGAGGCGCTCGACCCCGATCTCGATCTCACCGGCGGCTCGGTGCGGCTCAGCACCGAGGAGTACGAGGACGAGGCACAGCTCAAGCCGGGCGGCAGCTTCGCGTTCACCCGCATTCCCGTACAGCCGGACGCGCAGAGCCTGCTCACCATCGAAGTGCTGGACGCCGACGGGGAGTTGCTGGCGACGGTCGGACGCGCGGTCGTCCACGACCGGGAAGCCGGGGCCAAGCCGGTGGGCAACCCGGTCCGCGCGGCGATCAACGCCAAGCCGATCCTGCTGGAGGTGTCCCGCGAGGGGCGTACGGAGCGCGAGGAGCTGATCCCCGCACTGCGGTCGCTGCCGTTCAAGGAGCGCTACGACTTCAGCCACCCCGGTGACACCGACACGGTGGAGTTCCGGCTGTACCAGCAGGCCCGCCAGATCCAGGTCATCACCGTGCCGGTGCCGTCCTCCACCCCCAGGGGCACGGTCATCGACGTCGACGTGGAGATGGACGTGCACTCGCTCATCACCGTGCGCGGCTCCATCGGCGACCACCCCTTCGAGGCACTCGTCGAGGTGCCGCCGGAGGCCGAACTGCCCAGCGAGGAGCAGGTCGCCGACCTGATGCGCGCCTTCGAGCAGGGCGTCGAGTTCCTGCCGGCGGGCGAGAAGAGCGTGAAGAAGGCCAAGATGGAGATGGCGCACACGGCCTTCACCGACGCCCTCGCACGCGGCGAAAAGGCGGTCGCAGGTCACGAGTTCGAGCAGATGCAGGCGATCGCCGACTCCGTCGGCAAGCCGGAGGACGGGGCCCTGCAGCCGCCCAGGGCGGACTTCGAGGAACTCGTGAAGGACTGCGGCCAGCTCAACCGGTACGTGGCCACGATCAGCGCAAAGACCGAAGCCCCGCACGACGAACGGGAGATCGCCGCGGCCGTCGAGGTCCAGCGGGAGCAGGGCGAGCGGGCACTGAGCGCCGGTGACCAGCGGTCGTACTCGGAGGTCATCACCCAGCTGCAGCACATCTTCGACCACCTCCGGACGGTGGCGTACCGGCACCAGCAGGAGAACGAGCCGGTCGCCCCGGCCGATGTGGCCGCGTCCCGGCTGCAGAGCGCCCTGGAGATGCTCGCCGAGGTGCGCAGGCTGGTCCAGGCCTCCCGCACCGCCACGGCCCAGCACCGGCAGGACGTCGAGGACATCGGGCAGCGGCTCGCCGGCCTGCAGTCCCTCATCGCCCAGGACCCGAACCGGGTCCAGCAGGAGGCCGCGCAGGAACGCCAGCGCCTGATCCAGGTGAAGAGCATCATCACGCCCGGTTCGCGCAACGAACCGGGCGGCGGTGTGCTCCCCGAGGCACTCAACCGAGGGCCGCGGCGATGAGCGTCCGCTGCCCGGTGGTCCTGTGCCGCGAGGAGAACGCGTACGGGGCGGAGGTCTGCGCGGGCTGCCGTACGCCGCTGTCCGGCTACGCGCGCCTGCACACCTATCCCGCGTACCTGTTCAACCAGGGGCTCGCCGCGGCACGTGAGGGCCGCCTCGCGGCCGCACGGGACTGTTTCGCCGCGGTGGTGCACTGGTGCCCCGGCGACACCGAGGCGCGCAACGCGCTGGCCCTGGCCGGCCTGCGGCTCGGTGACCGCTCCGAGGCACACCGTCAGTGGACGGAGGTCCTTGGCCGCAGACCGGGCGACCCGAAGGCGACTTGGGGGCTGGCGCAGCTCGCAGAACCCTCGGAGCCCGCAAAGCCCGCGGAGTCCTCAGAGCCCGCATTGCCCGCAGTGCCCTCACAGTCCGCAGAGCCCGCCGAACCGAGTGGGATCAGCGGGCCCGGCGAAGTCAGTGAGCCCGCCCCAGGGCCTGGATGAGCTGTTCGGGGTCGATCCCGAGTTTCCGCATCAGCTCACGCGCCGACGACTCCTCGTCCTCCAGAAGGGCGAGGAGGATGGCGGCCTCGCCGACGCGACCGGAGGACGTACGCCCGGCGGCGCTGCGTCGGCGGGCCTGGTCCAGTACGTCGTGGACACGGGGGGACAGATCACGGCGCCGGGGGGTGAGCATTCCGGAGAGCTGCCGGAAGGCTCGCTCCCCGGTCGCCCCCTGCTCGTGCATACCGCGGCGCAGCACCTCGCTACCCATCGCGCCGAAGGCGAGCAGGAGCGTGTAGGTGCTGATCACCTCGCCGCGTCCGTCGGCCAGCAGGTTCGCGAGCCGCACGATACCCACGGCGCTGCGGCTCAAGTCGTCCATCGGCAGCCGCTCGTCGCCGTTCAGCGGCGCTGGGTCACGGGGCAGGGCCGGGGAGTCGTCCTCCAAGGTGTCCTGAACGGGGGTGATCGGGTCGAGGGAGCTCGGGTCTAGGGAGCTCGGATCGAGGGAGCTCGGATCGAGGGAGCTCGGGTCGAGGGAGCTCGGGTCGAGGGAGCTCTCGTCCGGCAGCAGCCGGGCGAGCGGAACCCCGCACAGTTCCAGCAGCCGGGCGGAGACGCCGCCGCCCACGGCGACGAAGGCCGCGGTGATGTCGGCCGTGGTGATGGTGCTCCTGCCGTCGGCGGCGACGCGGGTGGCCGCTTCCGTGAACACGCGGTTGACGGTGTCGGAGAGGACCCCGCCGAGTCCCGTACCCGTACTGGAACCGTCGCCGTCCGTACCGGAGTCGCCGTCCGCAGCGGAGTCGCCGTCCGCACGCGAGGGGGGCCTCAGGACCTGGTCGATCACCTGGTCGAGGGCTTCCATCGCGTCCGCCCCGATGCTGCCCTCGATCCGCTGCCGGATGTCCTCCTCGCCGAGCAGCCCTTGCAGCAGATCGACGGAGGCGACCCCGCCGCGGTCGGCGGCGGACTCGTACACCCGCTGCATCAGCTGCCGCGCGTCGGGGGCGAGAGCGATCATCATGTCTTCGTCGTGCGGTTCGGGGAGTTGGGGGCTCTCCGTCGTCTCGTCCTTGGTGATGCCCACGGCCGGGTCGCCGTACAGGATGAAGGACGCCCAGGCGGCGTCCGGCCGTTCACGGAGCGCGGCGCGGGCCGCCCGGACCCCGGCACCGGCCGGCTCGCCCGCGAGCAGCCGTCCGTAGAACTCGGCGGCGAACTGCCAGGCGCCCTCGTCGGCCACCTCGGTGCGGGTGCCGACGACCGTCTTCGCGCCCAGGGACATGAAGGACATGCACATGCTGGCCACTTCGCCGCCACCGGCGGAGGCGCAGCCGTTGATGAAGGCCACCGGTGGCGCACCGCACGACGAGAGGGTCTGCAGGGCGACCGCGCCGAGCAGTTGACGACCGTGCATCATCAGCCCGGTCGTGCCGTCGCCGGTCGCCACATGACCGCAGAAGTGGAAGAGGTCGTACGGCGTCTCGTCCGAGGCCAGTTCGGTGACGACGTCGAGCACGGTGGCCTCGTGTCCAAGGAGCACCTTGCACTCGATACCACGGCCGCCCAGCCACGCCGCGACCTTCGCGACCTCCTCGCGGGCGGAGGGAAGATCGCCGATGGTGTCGCCCACGATGAGCGCGCGGCCCACCCGACTGATGCTGCGCCCGCCGACGACGGGGCGTTTGCCCACCATCCGGCGACCGAGGTCGTGCCTGAGGCCGAGGAAGTCCCTGCCGTCGTGCAGCAGTTCCCACGGGACCTCCTGCTCGTTCGTACGCACCAGGACGGGGCCGGTCGACGCGTGCAGCCGGGTCACCAGCTCGGCCGCGTTGCCCTGCACCCGAGGGAACAGCTGGTCGTAGAGCAGCTTGCCCCACCTGGCCAACTCCTTGACCAGACCGGGTTCCGGGACCGATTGAGCGTCGGCCGCCTTGGTCAGGGCCGCGTCGATCCGGGCGCGGCAGCCCTTCACCAGTTCCGGGTCGACCTCGACCGTGTACTCCATTTCGAGTGGAGGACTCTCGCCGACGGTGCTGCCGACCCGCAGGTCGTATTCGTAGCGAGCGGTCATGCCCTGTGCGGTGACCCGGACGTTCAGCGTGGCCGGCTCGATCATGACGGCTCGCTCATGACGGGCTGTGCCGCCGCACGAAGGCCTCGACGAGCCGCTCCTCGGCGGCGGTGGAAGGCTGGATGATCTCCACCCGGTCGTCCCCCATGATCACCGTGATCGAGGTGACGCCACCGGTTCCGCCCGCCGCGCCCGTGCCGTTCCCCGAGGATGCGCTTCCTGAAGTGGCGCTCCCTGAGGGGGAGTTGCGCTGCCCGGTCAGCCAGCCCCGGATCGTGTCGATGACCGCGACCAGGGTTCCGGCCGAGGTCACCACGAGGGTGGCCACCTCGACGAGATCGCCCGCGCGCCGTCCGGGAGCGGGCTGTGCGACGTAGACCGGGACAACCTCCGAGGCCGCCCCCTCCTCGAACAGTTTCCGGCCCAGAGCGGCGGGCGCATCCGCTCGCACATCCCCGTTGATGACCAGTTCGCATGCGAACCGTCCGTCGGGCTTCCGCTCCACCACGTACGACCTCCATCTTCTGCCTACAACCCTATGGCGCATGGTCGTTGCACGGGAGTTCTTCGGCCACATGCGTCCCGTGCGGGGAGCCCGAACCCGACTCGGGGTTCCGTCGCGGAACCGGCCCTTCCGCAAACCGGCGCGAGCAGGGATGAGGGCCCGCCCATGGGGAAGGCTGAAGATCAGCCCCTCCACTCCCCCACAGCCCGGAGGCCCCCCTCATGCTGCGAGGCATCGACGTCAGCGCCTACCAGTCGTCCGCCTACGACACGGACGGCGTCTCCTTCGTCTTCATCAAGGCGACGGAGGGCCGTTCGTACATCAATCCCAAGCTCACCGCCCAGGTGAAGACGGCCCGCGACAGCGGATGCGTCGTCGGCTTCTACCACTTCCTGTGGCCCGGCAACATCACGGCCCAGGCCGAGTACTTCGTCGGCAAGGCCCCTGAGAAAGCAGGCGACTTGCTCGCCGTCGACTGGGAGACGACCGGCGACGGCACCCATGCGAGCAACGCGGAGAAGGACCGCTTCATCCGCAAGGTGAAGGAACTCCGGCCGGACCACCGGGTCGTGCTCTACACGAACCGGAACTACTGGCTCAACGTCGACACCACCTCGTACGCAGGGGACGGCCTGTGGATCGCCGACTACGTCACGGCGGGCAAGCCCCGCATCAAGGCCAAGTGGCGCTTCCACCAGTACACGGACGAGCCCCTGGACAAGAACGTGGGGGACTTCGCCACCAAGGCCGCGTTGCGTTCGTGGGCCGAGGGCGCCTGACCGACCCACGCGACGAGGTGGCCGGTTCCGACCGGAGCCGCCGCGGGGCTACGCCCACCACCGGAAGGCGTCAGCCACCGCCCGTGCGCTGCGCGGCACGGTGGCGTCCCCGCCTTCGGACAGCATCAAGGGGACCAGCAGAGGCAGGCAGGACACAATTGCCGAGCGGCCCTTGTCGGTTGCCCTCCGCAGGGCGCTGTCCAGCAGCACGGTTCTGTCCTCGTCCGGCAGGTCCGCCAGCGTCCGGCCGGCCTGCACGACGTGGTCGGCCCGATTGCGCGCGTTGTCGAGCGTCAGACACTCGACCAGCACCTCGGCGAGCAGCTCGGCCCGACCCTCGGGTCGTGCGTGGGCGGCCAGCGCCGCAAGTGAGAGGGTACGTTCCGCGCGCTTCTTGATCCCCTTGCAGGTGACCAGGAGACGGCCCTGCAACTCCAGCAGTTCGGCCTCGTCGTGCAGGAGCGGCGCCACCGCCATGACCGTGGTCACTCTCGGCCCGGGCCGGACGATCCGCATCGCCGCATCCATGATCCTGGCCTGTACCGCGGGGGCACGGCCCGGCGCCAGTTCAGCCAGCAGTACACCCTGAAGGTGATGCTGTTCGCTGAGCCCTTCGATGATCTCCAGGACGTGGTCAACGTCCTGCGTGTCGGGAATCAGGCGTCTGACCGCGAGCGCCCGTTCCCTCGGGTTGGCGATGTCTTTGACGTGCGCCAGGGCGAACGCCCGTTCCACGGGGCCGACTTGGCCTCTGAGCCGGGCCAGAACCAGGGCCCTGCTCGCATGATCGAACTTCTTGGCCTCCTTGACCAGCGATTCCGCCAAGGACGGCGAATCCACCTCAGCCAGTTGGGCGCAGGACGCCACCTTGAGCCTGTCGCTCTCGAGTCCCAGGGCGGCGTCGAGAATCCGGCGGCCGATACGGCCGCGTTCGGCCTCCTCCAGGACGAAGGACAGCTTCGCCAGCGCCTGAGCCGCTGTCAGGGGGTCCTCCCGCTCCGCGGCGGCGGTCACCGTCTCGACGGCGGCGCGGCTCGCCACCCGGGACGGCAGCCGCGGGCAGACCGCGGCGACCGCGTGCACCCGCATGGAGGTGACGGCGATCCGACGGGCCGTGTGCAGGACGAATCCGGTCAACGGCGGCGGCACCACGTTCGCGAGGGCGGTGACGGCCCGGCACTTTCCCAGGGCGTCCTCGAGGGCCTCGGCGCTCTGCAGCAGGGAGTAGCTGGTCGGCAGTTGTACACGGGCGGGTGCGAGCGGCAGGAAGTTCGCCGCGACGCGGATGTGCGAGCTGCGGTCCTGGAGCGACAGACGGTTCTCGTACGCCTCGGCCAGCAGCGCGTTGCGCTGCGGCCCCCGCACGCTGTCGGCCATCGCGTGCAGCGTCTGCGCCCGCAGCGCGCGGTCCTCGAGATGGCGGGCTCCTGCCGCCGCTTCCGGAACGAGCGCCGGGGACAGCGCGGCGGCGACGTCGGCCAGCGCCCCGGCCCTGCGTTCCTCGTCGGTCGCCGCCATGGCGAACGCCAGCTTCCGCTTGGGCGAACCCGTGATCTTGAGCAGCGCCGCGGCGGAGCGCTCCGGGTCCGGGGCCGCGGTCGCGTTCACCTCGGCGTGTGTCTCCAGGGCCGCGATCGTCTCCGTCGGTTCCGGACCCGGCGTGCGCCGGATGAGTGCGAGCAGCGCGGCCGCGGCCTCGGCGCGCAGTCGCGGCTCCCCCACCGAGGCGAGCGCGGTCAGCGCGGAACTCAGCGCCCGCGGTCTGGTGGTGGGTGAGGTCGCGGACACGATGGTGAGAACGAGCGCGAGCCGCTCGCCGGACGACCGGACCTGCTCGAGAGCCGTCAGGGCATCGGACAGCAGAGGGTCACGCTGCGTGGGCGGCAGCACGAAGGAGAGGTCCACGAGGCATCGGATACGCAGGGCAGGACTGCTGATTCGAGGTACCAGTTCGGTCGCCGACGCGAGGAGGGACGCACGCCGTCCGGCGATCCCGAACGGCATGAGGGTGGTGAGCGAGGACAGGGCCAGGTGTACGTCGGCGAGTGTTCCGCTCAGGGCGGTGACCGCCAACAGCTGGTCCTTGTCCAGGTGTTCGCTGACGGCGTCGATCCGCGCCGTCAGCTCCTTCTCCGTGCCGGCGGCCAGGATGTCGGCGACGGTCTCCTCCATCAGCCGGTGCCGGTCGGCGGGAGGAACTCGGGCGGCCAGCGCGGCGACGGCGCGGTAGCGCTGGGACCGGTCCTCCGCCTCGCGCACCAGCTCCAGCGCCGCCTGCGCGGTTGCCGCGTCCATGTGCGGGGCGATCCTCTGGAGCATCTTGCACCGGTCCGCCGAGGACTCGCTGGACTCGACGACCGACAGCGCCTCGGGCATCAGGGCCGCGGGGAGGAAGGGGTAGACCAGCGGCAAGAGGTACGGAATCGAGGGAGTCACCCAGGGAACTCTGCGGGCGTGACGCAGGAACCGACGGAGCTGCTCCTCCCCGAGCCTGTGCAGAAGTGCCCAGACAGCCGTTCCCGCCTGGTATCTCACCAACCACGCCGCGTCGACCGCCCGGTCGAGCAGTTCGTCCGGAAGGTGCGGGCACAGGAGACGGAACGCTCGGGGCTGCACGTCTCCCGCCCGCCGCGCGGACGCGATCGATGCCTCCAGGGCCTCACGGAAAGCCGCGGAGTCGCGGCCGGTGATCGCGGCGGCGGCCAACGCGTAGGCCTTGAACTCCGGTTTGGGCACGTCGAGGGCCGCTTGGCGGGCGGTCCCGACCAGAGTGTCCCGGTCGGCTCCCCCGGTCGCGGCGGCGAGCGCCGACAGGCTCAGGGAGCGTTCGAAGGGCATGTGCAGGTCGGTGGCCAGGGCAAGTGCGTCGTCCCGTACGACCCGGTGACTGGCCTCTCCGAGCAGGGGCAGCACGGCACAGGCCAGGGCGATCCGCAGGGTGGGCCGCACGTCGGGGGACCGGCGGCGCAGGACGTCGAGGATCTCCTCGTCGTCCATGTTCCCGGGGAGTGCTTCGGTGATCTTGGCCCTGACCTCATTTCTGAGCGGCGCTGCCGGAAGCCCTCCGTACGCGGTGTCGCACAGGGCGTCGAGCAGGACGGCCCGGCGTTCGCCGGCGGGCAGAAACTGCGCGAGGGCGGCTCGTGCCCTGGCTCGGTAGGGTCCGAACGGGACGGAGGTGCCGGACTGGAGGGCTTGCCGCGCCAACGGCTCGGTGAGCGCCGGGAGAAGTGCCTGCACCACATCGGCGAAGATGTTGGCGGACGGTCTGATCTTCGGAAGCGCGTCCAGCACCGTCCGGATGTGTTCGGGAGTCAGCCGGTCGGCGAGCGTGCCGAGCAGCGGGGCCCACCGGGCCTTGTTGATGTTCGGAAGCCCGGTGAGCACCTCGGTGATCACGCTGTCGACGTCCGCCTCGGCCAGGTGCGGCAGCAGGAGGGTGAGGGCCTCGGCCCTGCTCGTCGCGTCGGGGATTCTCAGGGCCTGGTGCATGGACCGGTCGACGGGCCAGGCACCGGTGCTCGCGAGCCGGAACAGCAGCCACGGCGAGAATTTGGCGGCGATGCTGCTCAGCGAAGCGGTGATGAGCGCGTACTGCAGGCAGAGCGCCGCCGACTCCCCCTGTGCGGCGTCCTGACGCGTCGCACGGCTCTCGGCGGCGGCGTCCCAGGCCTCCCGGACGTCCTTGAGGTAGCCCTTGTCCTGGTGCATCGTGCTGCGCACCGTGTACCAGACGTTGGCGCCGCCGTCATCGGCCGCACCGCGCGCGGCATCGAGCGCGAGCAGACGGTGCATCTCGTCGGCGCGGCCCCCCTCCTTCAGATGGAATACGAGGTGAGCGATGCCGTAGCGCTGCCCCTGGTCCAGATCCGGTGCGGGCCGCAGCCCGGAGAGGTTGTTGTCGAGCCCGCCCCAGAGGCCGAGGTAGCTGTCCGCCAGGGCGCGGTGCCTGTCGCGCAGGTCGGCCGGCTCGATGCTCAGGGCGATGTAGTCGTACAGGAGGGCGTGCACGGTCACACGTTCGCTGTCCGCGTCCAGCGTCAGCAGCGATCTGCGGTCCAGAAGCACGAGCATGTCCTGAACCTCGTACTCGCTGAGGTTCCTCGTGCTCCAGAACTGTGACAGCGCCGCGCAGGGCACGGTGCCGGCGTGCTTGAACACCGCGAGGCTCAGGTAGCAGTCGAGTTCGTCGGGGCTCAGTTCCTTGGTGCTGGCGTCCAGCGCCTTGAGCAGGCTGGGATACGGATAGTCACGCAACCGTGCGCCGAACTCCAGCTCGCCGTCCCGCAGCCGCTCCAGGAGGCTCGGGGCCCGCCACCGGTTCCGCCCCCTGATGAAGCCGCCGGCCACAGCCAGGGCCAGCGGCAGTCCCGCACACTCGCGCACGATGCCGAGCTCGTCCGCCGTCAACTCCTGCACCTCGACGCCCAGATGCCGCGAGAAGAGGGCGAGCGCCGCCGACTCCTCCAGGACGTCCAGCGTCTGTTCCTCGACATCCGTCTGCAGCAGTTCGCGGTCGCGGGTGGTCACCAGGACGGTGACGGTGGGGTGATGGATCTCGAACGCCCTGAGGTCCTCCGGTGTCCATACGTCGTCGAGCACCAGGAGCAGGGACTTGTCGCGCAACAGGTAGTTGATGCGGGCGTTGGCCTGCTGCTGGTCCGCCGAGACGCCGACCTTGCCGCCGAGCGCCTCGATGAGCTCGTTCTGGCGGGTCTGGATGTCGGGCTTCTTCCCCAGGTCGAGCCAGACCACCCCGTCGATGAAGTGGCCGACGACGCCCGGTGTCCTGGCGACGGCACGTGCGGTCACCGACTTCCCCACCCCCGCCATGCCGGTGAGGGTGACGATGCGGGCACCGGACGCAGGCGTGGAGGCGAGTAGCGAGGCCTCCAGCGCGGTGATCACATCGGTGCGCTCCACATAGTGGGAGGGCAGTCCTGGAACGTTCGTGTACGGGCTGGGCGAGGGGGTGTTCGTGAGTAGCTGGGCGTGGCCGTGCAGAAGGCCGGCGAGGTCCGCGCGCCCGATGCGTGTCAGTTTCTCCGGCAGTTCGCCGAGCCGGCCCGTGTCCTCCAGCCACGCCCAGATCCGCCTCGCCTTCTCGCCCTGGGGAAAACCGTCCTGGGTGTACGAGGGGATGCCCAGCAGATCGGCGAGGTCATGCCAGTCCTCCCCCAACCGACGGCAGAACTGGACCTTGGCCCACCCGAGGTCGCCGTCATTCTCCGGCACCTGGTTCACCTGCCAAGGACGGGGCGTCGGCCAACGCGGCTCATGTGTGCGCTCCCGGACCGAAGAATTTCGGGAGGTCGGGGTGGACCTCCTGGAGGGCCTGCGGCAGAAGGGGCAGCTTGTGCCGTACCTCCAGCCATTCCCAGACTCCACGCGGCTCGTTGCCGGTCTGGAAGCGGCGCTTCGTGTGGAGCGGGATCCCGAAGTAGTCGGCGAGTTCCTCCCAGTCGTCCACGAGCCCTCGGCAGAACTGCACCTTCACCGCACCGGGAAAGCTGTCCGGCGCGTCCAGGGGAACGGCTTGTGGACGTTCCGCACCCGCTGTCGCGCCGTGCTCCCCCGCGTAGCGGCGCAGCACGGCGACCGAGAAGCGGGCGGCGGCAGCAGCGGCGTAGTCGTGCCAGTCGTCGTTCTTCTCGCTGTCGGCGAAGTCGCAGACCGCCTTCACCATGAGGAACCCCGGCCCGCCACGGTAGGCGGCGAGGGCGACGCCGAGGCTCTCCATCTCGACCCCCAGGGCCTTGGGCCACGCCGTCCGCAGCCCGTCGACGGTGTGGTCGTCCGCGATGACCTTCTCGCCGCTGAGGACCGGACCGAAGTGAGCCTTGGGCCCCCTGCTCGTCGTCGGCAGCGGGTCGACGCCGGCAGGCGCGGTCCCGGAAAGGAGCCATTCCGCGGGCTCCACCGATCCGGCCATCGACAGGAGCCCGTAGTCGGGCCGGTAGGTCTCGTACCGCGGCTTCGGCCCCTCGACGGTCAGCTTCGAGAGTTCGTAGCCGACGACCTGATCCGGGACCAGCACGTCACCCAGACGAAGGTCGTCACCGGCCCCGCGGACACCTCCGGCGATGCCCACCAGCAGGAGCTGGGCGGGATTCCACACACCGATGGCCCGCGTCGCGAGCGCGGCGATGCCGACGTTTCCCATGCCCGACGGCGGAAGAACCAGAACGCGGGTCCCGTCGACGTCGCAGACGTTCAGGTCCTGTCCCTGCCAGCGGTACCGGACAGAGGGCCCCAGCGCGTCCAGCAGCGCCTGCCTCTCGACAGGGAGCGCGGTGAAAACCGCGATGTCCGGCGCAGGCTCGGTGATTCCCAACTTTTGTCCCACGCCGCCACTTTGGCACGCGCGGGCGTCCCGCGCCCCGGGTTCCGCCACTGAACCGGGCTCGGGCCAGGGGCGCGGGGCTGTGACATATGCGGCTCCGCCGCGTGGGCGTGACCAGCCGCCACCGGCCCGCGGCGAACGAGCCGCATGTCCGGCGGGCGCTCAGGCGGAGTCAGGAATCAGGCGCGGTGGTCTGCCGGGCGCTCCCGAGGCGCCTCGGCGAGTGCCTTCGTCACCGCGGCGGTGCCCTCCGCGAGGCCGTACACGGGGGTGCCGGGCTGCTGGCGCCAGGAGTCGTCGAGGCCGCCGGCGTCCACGGTGTCGAAGCCGAGTTCGTCGATGAGGGCGCGGACGACGCGCTTGGCGGCCTCGTCGTCGCCGGCGACCGGGAGGGCGACGCGTCGGGGGCGCCCTCCGGTCGGGGGCGGTCCAGGATGTCCTGGGCGTAGGTGCCGTTGAAGGCCTTGATGACGGTGTGGCCGATCTGCTGGGCGGTCCAGCGGCTCTCGGTGAGGCCGTCGTCCTCGATGGCGGCGATCCTGCCGTCGCGCTGCTGGGGGTAGTAGTTGCCTGTGTCGATGACGACGGCCCCGTCCGCCGCCTCGTCGAGCAGCCCGGAGGGCAGGTTCGGCACCGCCTTCAGGGGGACCGTGACCACGACGACCTCCGCGCCGCGCGCTGCGTCCTCGACCTTGGCGGGTGTCGCCCCGGTCTCCTCGACCAGGGCGGCGAGGGTCTCCGGGCCGCGCGAGTTCGCCACGGAGACGTCGTGGCCGAGGGCGGTGAGGCGCCGGGTGAGGTTGCCGCCGATGTTGCCCGCGCCGATGATGCCGATCTTCATGAGACAGACCCCTCTGGGGTTGATGCTCCTGATGTGGATCATCAACCCCGGATCCGGAACCGCTATTCCGCTCGCGTACGGCGGACGGGTGGCTCGCGTCAGGGCCTCACCACGATCTTGCCGGTGTGCGTGTTCCTCTCCATCAGGCGGTGGGCGTCCCCGATGCGGTCGAGGCCGTCGAAGACCTCGGCGACGACCGGACGCAGGGTGCCGTCGGTCAGGCCCGAGTTGAGGTAGTGCGAGGCGCGGTGGCGGCCCTCGGCGCTCCTGGTGACGTCCGGGTTGGCGTAGCCGTGGACGGTCAGGGGCCAGTTCCAGGACAGCTCGGCGGGGCGCCGGTCGAGAAAGCCGTAGAGGACCAGCGTGCCGCCCGGTACGGCGGCGTCGCCCAGCGCGCGGAAGCCGGGGCCGCCGATCGCGTCGAAGACGATGTCGACGCCCCGCCCGCCGGTCAGCCGCTTGGCCTCCTTCACCACGTCCTCCTGCTCGGTGACGATGACGTGCTCCGCGCCCAGGTCGAGGAGGCGCTGCCGCTTGGCCTCGGTGCGGGTGGTGGCGATCGGGACCGCGCCGGAGCGGCGGGCCACCTGGAGGGCCGCGGTGCCGACTCCGCTGGACGCGCCCGTGATCAGCACCTGGTCGCCGGGCGCCATGCCGGCAGTCCGGACCAGGGCGCCGTACGAGGTCGAGTACGTGACCCAGGAGGCCGCCGCGGTGACCGCGTCGACGCCGGCGGGCCGGGGTACGACGGAACTCTCGTCCAGCAGCACCAGTTCGCCGTAGACCCCGTGAGCGCTCAGTTCGAAGTTGCCCGCCGCCATCACGAGGTCGCCGGGGGCGAAGGCGGTCACCCCTTCGCCGACCGACTCGACCGTGCCCGCCGCCTCGTAGCCGTTGCGGGAGGCGGGAAGGGTCGGCTGGTAGTAGTAGGTCCCTGCACGGAAAAGGGCCTCGGCACGATTGAGGCCCAACGCCTCGACGTGCACGCGGACTTGACCGGGGCCCGGCGCGGGAATCTCGACGTCCTCGGTCTTCAGGACGTCCGGGCCGCCGAGTTCGTGAAAGAGCACCGTACGTGCGGTGGTTGATGTCATACGGGCGACGCTATGAGGCGGCCGGTCGACGATCCATGCCTGCCGGTCTCCCTTTCATGTCCGAACGTCTCGCCCGGAAGACCGCGCTACCGTACGGGCATGGACGTACTCAGCGACGCCATCGCGGCGATGCGCACCGGGCGCCCGCACTCCGCGCGCCAGGACAAGTACGCGCCCTGGGGCATACGTTTCGAGGCCTCGGCCGGGGCGGGTTTCCACGTGGTGCTCCAGGGGTCGGCGTGGCTGATCCCCTCGGACGGCGACCCGGTGGCGCTGGGCCCGGGTGACGTGGTGTTCCTCGCCCACGGCCGCGGGCACGCGCTGGCCAGCGCCGTCGACGTACCTCTGGAGGAGGTACGACTGGATCCGGGCACCACCTGGCCCGAACTCCCGCCCGTACAGGGGTCGTCGAAGGCAACGCCCACGGTGCTGCTGTGCGGCGCGTACTGGTTGGACCGGGCCCGCGCCCACCCCCTGCTCACGGAGCTGCCCGAGGTGGTCCACCTCCCTGCCCGGGTCGGCGCGCACCGCTCGCTGCGGGCGGCGGTCGAGCTTCTCGGCGTGGAGCTGGAGGAGCCGCAGCCGGGCTCCGACACCATCGTGACGTCGCTCCTCGACACGCTGCTGCTGTACATCCTGCGCGCCTGGTGGCAGCGCGAGCGCCATGGGCAGGGTCATCCGACGGGCTGGTCCGCGGCCCTCGCCGACCCCGGTGTCGCGGGGGCCCTGCGTGCCATTCACGGCGACCCGTCCCACCCCTGGACGGTCGAGGAGCTCGGCACCCGCGGCGGCCTCTCCCGCGCCGCCTTCGCACGCCGCTTCGCCACCCTGGTGGGCGAGCCCCCGCTCACCTACCTCACCTGGTGGCGCATGACCACCGCGGGCCGCCTCCTTCGAGCCGACGACATGCCGCTCCGCCTGATAGCCCAACGCACCGGCTACACCTCGGAGTTCGCCTTCGCCAAGGCCTTCAAGAGGGAGTACGGGGTGGCGCCGGGGCAGTACCGCAAGGGGACCTCCCAGGGCACCACGCACACCCCATGACCGAGGGGCGCCCACCGGATCACCGGTGGGCGCCCCTCTCCGCTCGGCTCACTTGCTGAGGTGGGCCCAGAACTCGTCGAACGCCAGGAGCTTGTCACCGTTGAGGTCGCGGTTGGCGATCAGGGCCTCCGCGACCGACTCGGTGACGTTCCAGTCCCCGCCCTGGGCGAGGGCGGTCTTGAACTCGGCGGGCGTGATGAACCCGTCCCCGTCCGTGTCGATCCGCTCGAACGCCTTGCGTGCTTCCTCGATGTCCGCCACCGGATCCGCCCCTTCGTAGTGCATTCCTGCCATGTATACGGAGGTCAGATTAACCGGCCACCCGAGCACGCAGTGCGGCGACCACCCAGGCGAACTCCTCACGGTGCGCGCCGGCAGGGCTCCCGCCCTTCAGCGTGGACAGCAACTCCCGGTACCGGGCGAGCCGGTCGTTGGACGCCGACTCCATGCGTTCGAGTACGACGGTCAGGTCGCCGCCCCCCAGTACCTCCCGCACGATCGCCTCCGCCTCCGGCGACTCGGGGGCGATTCCCCGCTTGCGGGCGTCCGCCCCCAGCTGGAGCAGGCGCATGGGGAACCACGTGGCCCGCCCGGCGGCGGCACCGCGGTTGTAGTCCGCCGAGTTGAAGTCGAAGACGTTCCGCATCTGCGCCCGGAACTCCGGGTCCTGGACCATCTCGGCCAGCTCCACCCAGGCGTCCACCTGCTCGGGGGTCGGATCGTCCGGCAGGCCCACCGAGATGGAACGCATCCGCTCCTCGATGCCCGGGTCCACATAGTCGAGCCCGTGGAACAGCTCGTCCACGAACTCCTCCATGATCCGCTTCCGCTCGGCTGCCGACAGCCGCGCCAGCTTGTTCATGAGTGTCATCTCCTCTGCGGTCGAACCGCGTCGCGCCACGGTCGACAGCACCGCACGGGTCACCTTCAGCTGGGGGCACCTCCCAGGCCCTTAAGGCACTGGGGGAGGATCTGCGCGTCCAGCGCCGCCACGTGCGCCGCCGCGACCTCCGCGACCGTCGTCTCGCCCGCCAGCACCTTGCGTACGTCGTCCAGGCCGAGGCCCAGCTCGCGCAGGGTGTGGATCAGTTCCAGGCGGGCGACGGACTCGGCGTCGTAGAGGCGGTAGCCGCCGGCGGAGCGGGTCACCGGGGTGAGGACGCCCTCGTCCGACCAGTACCGGATGGTGCGCACGGTCAGTCCGGTGGCCCTGGCCAGCTCTCCGATGGTGAAAAGTTCGGTGCCGTCGTCGATCATGTCTGCGAGTGTGGGCCTTCCAGTGGGTGGAGACTCAAGGAGCGCGGGAGCACGGTGGTGGAGACTCTTCGGGACATTCTCGAAGCTGCGGGGCGCGGTGTCCTCCCGCCTGCGGACGGCCGTACGACCGTCGTGGCGCAGGCGTCCCACCGGGACGCGGGTGTGCTCGCCTTCACCGCGCACGCGGTGGTCTTCACGGACGAGGATCCGCAGTGGGTGTACGACACGCTGGCCGCCGTGGAGTGCGACGCCCTCGCGGCGCCGATGAACGCGCGGTTCCTGACGGCCTTGCTGGAGCGGACGGGGCGTACGTCCGAGACGATCGACGCGATGCTGGTGGGCTCACCGCTGCCCGGCGAGCCGCCGCTCCCGCTGAAGGAGATCACGGACGGCGGACATCCGCGGATCGTGTACGCCCGCAGGCGGCGCGACGACGTGCGCGCGTGGACCGCGGAAGGCGGCGTGCTGGTGATGGGGCGCGGCATCGCCGGCCGCCTCGAGGTCTCCGTCGAGGTGGACGAGGAGGTACGGCACCGGGGGCTGGGGCGGCTGCTGGTGACCGCCGCCCGGCATCTCGTCACGGAGCCGCTGTGGGCCCAGGTCGCGCCGGGGAACGCCCGCAGCATGCGGACGTTCCAGGCGGCCGGCTACCGGATCGTGGGCTCGGAGGCGCTGCTCATCGCCCGATAGGCGTCAGTGCCAGGGCTCGTAGTACGGGTTGCTCTCGCAGTCGCTCATGATCTCGGTCTTGGTCTTCTTGTCGACCGGGCAGACACCGATGATGTACTGGCGCGCGATGCCGCCGGGGAAGGCGACCTCGACCTGGTCGGCCCACTTGTGGGTGTCGCCGATGGTCTTGTTGACGTCGACGCCGCCGGGCGCGTCGATGTAGTAGTTGTAGCCGCTCTTCCACCACGTCTTGTAGAGGTCGTGGTCGTAGCTCGTGGAGACGTACGGGGAGGGCTGGTTGACGAGGACGTAACTCTCGATGTCGTACTGGCCGGTGAGGACGTCCTTCGGGTAGAAGCCCTGCTCGAAGACTGCCGCGGGGCCTCGGCCGTCACTGCGGTAGAGCGTGTCGCAGGTCTTTCGCCAGACCGGCTGCGGGGTGATGCGGTCGACGTCCACGCGGTGGTCGGCGGCGGCCTCGACCGGATCGGCGAACTGGGGGCAGGCGGGGGCGGCGGCCTTGGCCGGGGTGGACGCGGGGACGGTGGCGGCGGAGGTCGCGAAGACGGCGGCCAGGGACAGGACGACGGCAGCGGCCCGCCGCCGCAGGCGAGTTGTGATCATGGTGATCACCATCTCGGTTCTGCGGCGGCGGGCCGGGGACCGTCACTCGTACGAGGCGTGTCCCAACTGGTCTGTGGTCAGCGGAAGATGCCGGTGTGGCCGAGCGAGTAGCGGCCCGGCTGCGGGTACACGGCGAGGCCGTGCGGGCCGCTGCCGACCTTGATGCGGGCGAGCTGGATGCCGGTGCGGGTGTCGATGGCGTACACCTCGGCGTCGTAACGCCCGGACAGCCACAGGACCTTGCCGTCGGCCGAGACGCCGCCCATGTCGGGGCTGCCGCCGTCGGGCAGGCGCCACTTCTTGGTCAGCTTGTTCAGGGTGAAGTCGAAGATGGAGATGGAGCCCTCGCCGCGGTTGGAGATGTACATCTCGCGCGAGTCGCGGCTGACGTACAGGCCGTGGCAGCCCTTGCCGGTGCGCAGGAGCTTGGGCTCGGTGAACTTGTCGCCGTCCAGGACCCAGATGCCGTCGGCCATCATGTCGGCGATGTAGAACTTCTTGCCGTCCGGCGAGATCTTCACGTCCTGCGGCATCGCGCCGTCGAACGGGAGCTTCTGCTGACCGATCACCTTCATCTTCTCGGTGTCGACCTTGAGCAGTTCGCCGCTGAACTCGCAGGAGACGATGAAGTAGCGGCCGTCGGCCGAGAAGTCGGCGTGGTTGACGCCGTAGCAGCTGACCGGTTCGGTCTTGACGCGCTTCATGGTGTGGGCGTCGCGGAAGACCAGCTCGCGGTCGAGGGAGGCCATGACGATGGAGTACTTGCCGTTGGGCGTGAAGTAGAGGTTGTACGGGTCGTGCACCTCGACCTCCTTGCCCACCTTCCCCGTCTTCGGGTCGATGGGGGTGAGCGTGTGGCCGCGGTTGTTGTTGACCCAGAGCGTCTTCATGTCCCAGGAGGGGACGACGTGTTGGGGCTGGCGGCCGACATGGAGGGTCTCGACGACCTTGTACGTCTTGGGGTCGATGACCGAGACGGTGTCGGACTCGGTGTTGGGGACGTAGACGCGGGACGGGAAGTCCTTGACCACCGGGGAGAGTTTGCCCGCACGGTCGGCCGCGTAGACGTCCGTCGGGTCGAGCACGGGGGGCATGCCGGGCAGGCCCCTGGCGGCCGGCGGCTTCGTGGGCTGGGCCGGCTGCTGCACGCCCTTGGTGCCGAGCGCTTCGTTCGCGTGGTCCTTGGGCTCGGTGCCGCAGGCGGCCAGGGCGGCGAGGACCGCGCCCGCGACCAGGGCGCGCTTCGTGAGGTTCGGGTGCATCAGCTCAGCAGCTCCGTGGTGGTGACCGCGCGCAGACCGCGACGGTTCAGTTCTTCCAGGACGGCGGGCAGCGCGGCGACGGTGTCCGCGTACCCGAAGTGCAGGCTCACCACGGATCCGTTGCGGATCTCGCCGGTGATCTTGCGAGTGACGGCGGGGGCGCCCGGCGAGGTGAAGTCGAGCGAGTCGACGTCGTAGGAGAGGACGTGCGGGTAGCCCGCGCCGCGGGCGAGGCGTTCGACGAGCGGGGAGGCTCGGGCGGTACGCGAGGGTCTGAACCAGCTGCCGATGGACCCGGTCAGCCTGCGCAGCCGCTCCGCGCAGCCCCGGATCTCGGCGTCCGCCTCCGTCTCCGACATCGCGTTGATGTCGAGGTGGCGGAGGGTGTGGTTGCCGAGGTCGTGGCCCCCGTCGAGGATGCGGCGCGCCAGATCGGGGTGCTCGTCGAGCCAGCTCCCCACGGCGAGCACGGTGATGTGGGCCCCACCCTTCTCCGCCTCGCCGAGGACCGCCCTGGTGATGGCGGGATCGCCCTGGCCGTGGAAGGTGAGGGCGACTTGGGGCCGGGTGCGGGGTCCGTGGGCGATCTCCACGGGCTGGTCCGGGAACCGGCGCGGCGCGGGTGCGGCGGGGGCGGCAGGGGGTGCGCCGCTGCTGCGAGCGCGGGCGACCGGGTGCGCGACGGCCCCGCTCGCGGAACACCCGGCGACGAAGGCCCCGGCCGCGAACGCGCCCCCCGAACGCAACACCGCCCGCCGATGGGGCGCGGCACGCGCGGCGATTCCTTCGGGGGGCGGCTGAGGGGGGTGATCGGGCGTGGTCACCCGCACCATTTAAGGGGAGTTGCCCACAAAAAGGGCGATTGCACCTATTGGGGGGCGGGTCGCGGGGGCGAGGATGCCTGGGGATGCCCAGAAACTCCACGTCACCGCCCCGCAAGCGGCAACACCCCGTGCCGTAACCAGCCCCCACCGCCTTTTGGATCACTCAACGGCGTCTGAGATAGTCAGCGGTGCGACCTCCACCCATTGACCCGGGCGTTGGTTGTCGCCGGTGCCGTGGTTCACACCCCAAATAGTTCCGCGGCGCCCCCGGAAGCCCCGGCCGTTGAGCGGCCGGGGTTTCTGCGTGAGCGGGGCAGGGCGGGGATCAGCGGTCGGCGACGCGCATTTCGAACCAGGTGGTCTTGCCGCGGGGGAGGAGGTCGACGCCCCAGCGGTCGGAGAGTTTGTCGACGAGGAAGAGGCCGCGGCCGCTCAGGTCCATTTCCTGGACCGGCATCAGACAGGGAAGGCCGCGCGAGGGGTCGCGGACCTCGATGCGGATCCACCCCCGGCGGCGGCGCATCCGGAGCCCGAAGACGCGGGCGCCGGTGTGCCGTACGGCGTTGCCGACGAGTTCGGAGACCAGTAACACGGCGTCTTCCGTCATCTTCGGTGAGAGGCCCCAGTGCCGCAGGACCACGACCTGGGTGAGCCGCCGCGCGGTGGCCGCGGACTCCGGGCGGGAAGGTAAGGGCACCTCCGCCTCGGTCGGATTGCCGAACAACTCCAGCGCCTTGAGCGCCTGTTCGTCCTCGACCGCAGGCGTCCAGCGCGCCGCGGTCGCACCCCCGTGCCGCCGCGGCGGTTCGATACCCTCCAGCCCCGCCATGACCCCATCATGGCCGCCCAAAGCGCCCTTCGGGGCTGTTCCGAAGGAATACGCCCCCCGGAACCCCCTGTTCCGCAGCATCCGATCGGCATATGCCACAGGCAGTTCGGCGCTCACCACAGCCCGTCTGACCTGGCAGAACCGCCCACCGCAGGGCAATCCCCGACCTCCCCCGACAAGGCAGCCTTAAGGTTGCCTTAAGGCTCGCATAAACCAGCCCTTCGGGGGACGCCGGGTAAGACATCGCGTCAACTGCAAGTGGATCAGCGGAACTTGTGGTGTGAGATTCAACGAACTCAGGTGCGGGATTCAGTGAACCCGAGGTGTCGGACTCAGTGCACCCGAGCCGCGGGAGTCAGCGGAACTTCGCCTTCCCCGGCCCCTCCTCCACGAAGCTCCGCATCCCCCGCTCCCGGTCCTCCGTCGCGAACAGCCCGGCGAACCAGTTCCGTTCGATCGCGAGCCCGGTCTCGATGTCGGTCTCGAGACCCGCGTCGATCGACTCCTTCGCGGCACGCAGCGCGATCGCGGGTCCCTGCGCCAGCTTCGCGGCCCACGCGTGCGCCTGGGCGTACACCTCCTCGGCGGGTACGACCCGGTCCACAAGGCCGAGCGACAGCGCCTCGTCGGCCTTCACCATGCGCCCGGTGAAGATGAGGTCCTTGGCTCGCGAGGGGCCGATCAGCCGGGACAGCCGCTGGGTGCCGCCCGCGCCGGGGATCACACCGAGCAGGATCTCGGGCTGCCCGAGCTTCGCGTTCTCGCCGGCGATGCGGTAGTCCGCGCACAGCGCCAACTCGCAGCCCCCGCCCAGCGCATAGCCGGTGACCGCCGCGACGACCGGCTTGGGGATACGGGCGACGGCGGTGAAGGAGTCCTGCAGGGCCCGGGACCGTACGACCATCGCCGCGTGGTCCATGGCCTGCATCTCCTTGATGTCCGCGCCCGCCGCGAACACCTTCTCCCCGCCGTACAGCACCACCGCGCGCACGTCGTCGCGGCCCGTGGCCTCCTCGGCGAGCTCCTTGAGCCGGTCCTGTGTGGCGACGTCCAGCGCGTTCATGGGCGGACGGTCGAGACGGATGGTGCCGACGCCATCGGCCACTTCGAGATGCACAGTCATGGCAGCAGGTTAGCGGCGGTTAACGACAATGGGCCCGGTGTGCTGAGTCACAGCACACCGGGCCCGTACGTCGGAAGGATCCAAAGGAACTACCGGTCCGAAGGAACCATCGGAACTACCGGTCCGAAGGAACCATCGGAACTACCGGTCCGAAGGAACCATCGGAAGGAACCTACGCCTTCCACTTCTCCCAGGACATGTTCCAGCCGTTGAGGCCGTTGTCCGGGTCGACGATCCGGTCGTTGGAGTTCTTCACGACCACCACGTCACCGGTCATGGACTGGTTGAAGAACCAGGCCGCGGCCACCTTGCCGTCGTAGCCGCCGCGGACGTCCTTCAGACCGATGCAGCCGTGACTGGCGTTGTAGTTGCCGAAGGCGCTGCCGCCCCAGTAGTTGCCGTGGATGAAGGTGCCGGAGGTGGTCAGGCGCTGGGCGTGCGGTACGTCCTTGATGTCGTACTCGCCGGCGTAGCCGACCGTCTCGCCGTTCATGCGGGTCACTTCGAGGCGGTCGGTGATGACCATCTGGCCGTTCCAGGTGTCGTAGCCGGGCTTGCCGGTGGTCACCGGGATGGTCTTGATGGTCTTGCCGTCGCGCTTGACCGTCATCGTCTTGGTCTTGACGTCGACGGTGGAGATCTGGCTGCGGCCGATCGTGAAGGACACGGTCTTGGCCTGGTCGCCGTAGACACCGGGTCGTCCCTCGACACCGTCGAGGTTGAGCTCCACCGTCACCTTCGTACCGGGCTTCCAGTACTCCTCGGGACGGAAGTCGAGGCGGTCGTTGCCGAACCAGTGGCCTTCCACGTCCACCGCGGGCTCGGTCTTGATGGTGATCGCCTTCTCGACGTCCTCGGGGTGCGTGATGCCCCGGGTGAAGTTGACGGAGAACGGCATTCCGACGCCGACCTTGGAACCGTCCTCCGGCGTGAAGATGCCGACGAAGGTGTTCTTCGGGGTCAGCGTGGTGAACGCGGACTCCTCGGCGGCCTCACGACCGCCGGAGTCCTTGGCCACCGCGTGGACCTTGTACTTGGTGGATGAGGCGAGGTGCGTCGAGGGCGTCCAGGTGGCGCCCCCGCCCGTTATCTCGCCCTCGACATCGTTGCCCTTGGTGTCTTCGACAGTCACCTCGGTCAGCTTGCCCTTGGCCGCCGTCACCTTGAGGGCGCCGCTGGTGGCCACGCCGCCCGCACCGTCCTTCGGGACGATGGACACGACGGCCTCCGAGACCTTGGTGTCCGCCGTCTCCGAGCTCCCCGTGCTCTTGCCCTTACCGTCCCCGGACCCGGAATCCGAGTCCCCTCCCCCGCCACACGCGGTCACGACAAGCAACAGCACCCCCAGCAGCAGCGCCAGGATCCCCTTGCTTCCGCGTGTCCGCGCGCCAACCGACGGCCCCGATATCGGTCGCCCGTTCAAGTTCGTTCTCCCCTCGCACGGCCTGGTCCAGGCCCGCACCCCAACGCGTCCCACGCGCACATCGCGCTAATTAATCACACGGCCTGAAGCGATGGCTCCCCGGGATTGTCACTGTTCAGTCCCAACTTCAGCCGTGCGTGGGCGAGCCGGGGGCCGTCGTGCGCGTACCCCTTTGTCGCCCTACTTCACCGCGCCGCCCGCTTTCCACTGCTTCCAGGTCATGTTCCACCCGCCGAGCCCGTTGTCGGGAGCGACCTTTTTGTCTTTGCTGTTGACGACCTCGACGACGTCACCGATGAGGCTGCGGTCGAAGAACCAGCCCGCCGGGGTGTCCGAGCTGCCGCCCTTCACGTCCCTGAGGCCCACGCAGCCGTGGCTGACATTGGTGCTGCCGAAGACGCCCTCCGCCCAATAGTTGCCATGCAGGAAGGTCCCGGAGCTGGTGAGGCGCATCGCGTGGGGGACGTCCGGGATGTCGTACTCGCCCTTGCCGTTGGCCTTCTTGAAACCGACCGTGGCGCCGTTCATCCGGGTCACCTCGAGCATCTCGGTGACCACCATCTTCCCGTTGTACGTCGTGCTCTTGGGGGCGCCCGCGGTGATCGGCACGGTGGCCAGGAGCTCGCCGTCGCGGCGTACCTCCATGGTGTGGTCGGCGGCGTCCACGAGACTGACCTGACTGCGGCCGACGGTGAACGAGAAGGTCTTGTACTGCAGCCCGTACACGCCCGGGGCCGCCTCGACGTCCCGCAGCCCCAGCGTGACCGTGACCTTCGTCCCCGGCTTCCAGTACTTCTGGGGCCGGAAGTCGAGGCGGTCCTTGCCGAACCAGTGCGGGCGGACCTCGACCGCCGGCTCCGCGACCACCCGGACCGCGCGCTCGACGGCGGCCCGGTTCTCGATCTCCCGGTTGAACTCGAGGGAGACGATCATCCCGGTGCCGACGGTGGAGCGGTCCTCCGGGGTGACGTATCCGATGAACCGCTCGTCGGGGACGAACGTCGTGAACGTCGTGTGCCGCGCCGAGCGCCGCCCGTACCCGTCGAGGGCCACCACGTCGACGGTGTACCGGGCGGCGAGGGCGAGCCGCTCGTCGTCGGGCCGCCAGCGCAGCCCGTCCTCGGAGATGCTCCCCGGCACCGGGGACTCCTGCGCGTCCTGCTCCTTGACCACCTGCACGGACTCCAGGCGCCCGCTGGACACCCGTACCCGGATCGACTTCTCCGGGCCCACGGCCTTGCTGTGGTCGTCGGGCGAGACGCGGATGACGTCCTCGGGCGACGGCGGTTTGCCCAGCACCTCGTCCATCCCGTTCGAGGTGCAGCCGGAGGCTCCGGCCAGCAGGCCGGCCCAGGTCAGTACGGCGGCCAGCGCGGCCCCTGCGCGCCGCGCGCGTGTCTGTACGTGCTTCACGAGGGGCCCAACGACTGTGCCTCTCTGGGGAAACGTGAGTGCGAGCCAAGCGCTGGGCAGAACAGTGGGGAGAACGACTCGACGGAGAGCGGTGGCCGGGACGCCAACGGCCCTTTTCGCGTCGTTCCATCGAGCCGCAGGAGGCTGACCGGTGTCGAGCGCACCCGAGCAGGAGGCAGTACAGGAGGGGCGTACGGCGGGCGACGTGCTGCCCGCGCAGCCCGCCCCTCTGATGAACGGCGCGTCGCGTGCGGCGCCCGCCGTGCACGTGTGGCCCGGTGCCCCGACCCCGCTGGGCGCGCGCTTCCGCGTCGGCCCCGACGGCGTCACGGGCACCAACTTCGCCCTGTGGGCGGGTGGCGCGGAGGCCGTCGAGCTGTGCCTCTTCGACGAGGAGGGCGCCGAGATCCGGGTCCCGCTGACCGAGCTGACCCACGAGATCTGGCACGGCTTCGTGCCCGGCGTGCTCCCCGGCCGCCGCTACGGCTTCCGGGTGCACGGCCGCTGGGACCCGTGGACCGGCGCCCGCTGGAACCCGGCGAAACTGCTCCTGGACCCGTACGCCCGTGCCGTGGACGGCGACTTCAGCCTGCCGCCCGAGGTGTACGGGCACGTCCGCGACTGGCCCCAGCAGCAGGTCGCGGACACCGTGCGCGACGACCGGGACTCGGCGCCGTACGTCCCCAAGGGTGTCGTCGTCCATGACGACGAGGACTGGTCGGACGACCACCGCCCCAAGACCCCGTGGGCCGACTCGGTGATCTACGAGCTGCATGTGCGCGGATTCACCCGTCTGCACCCCGGGATCCCGGAGGAACTCCGGGGCACGTACGCCGGATTGGCACACCCTGCCGCCATCGACCACCTGGTGCGGCTGGGGGTGACGGCCGTGGAGCTGCTTCCGGTGCACCAGTTCGCGCACGAGGACCATCTGCTGCGCAAGGGCCTCAAGAACTACTGGGGCTACAACTCCATCGGGTACTTCGCGCCGCACGCCGGATACGCCGCCTCCGGGACCACCGGTCAGCAGGTCGGCGAGTTCAAGCGGATGGTACGGGCGCTGCACGCCGCCGGTATCGAGGTGATCCTCGACGTGGTGTACAACCACACCGCCGAGGCGGGCGAGTTGGGGCCCATGCTGTCCCTGCGCGGTATCGACAACCGCGGGTACTACCGGCTGCAGTCCGACGCCCGACGGTACGCGGACTACACGGGGTGCGGGAACACGCTGCACGTGGTGCAGCCGCATGTGCTGCGGCTGATCACGGACTCGCTGCGGTACTGGGTGCAGGAGATGGGGGTGGACGGCTTCCGTTTCGACCTGGCCGCCGCGCTGGCCCGGTCGATGCACGACGTCGACATGCTGTCGCCGTTCCTGGCCGTCATCGCGCAGGACCCGGTGCTGCGGCGGGTGAAGCTGATCGCGGAGCCCTGGGACGTGGGGTCCGGGGGTTATCAGGTGGGGGCCTTCCCACCTCTGTGGACGGAGTGGAACGACCGCTACCGCAACGCCGTACGGGACTTCTGGCGGGGGGCGCTGCCGGATGTGCGGGATCTGGGATACCGGCTTTCGGGGTCGAGTGATCTTTACGCCTGGGGCGGGCGGCGTCCGTACGCCTCGGTGAACTTCGTCACCGCGCACGACGGGTTCACGCTCCGGGATCTCGTCTCGTACGAGCGCAAGCACAACGAGGCGAACGGGGAAGGGAACCGGGACGGCTCGGACGACAACCGGTCGTGGAACTGCGGGGCCGAGGGAGAGACGGACGACGAGCGCGTACGGGCCCTGCGGCGGCGGCAGTTGAGGAACCTGCTGACGAGTCTGCTGCTGTCGACCGGGGTGCCGATGCTGGTCGCCGGGGACGAGTTCGGGCGGACCCAGCGGGGGAGCAACAACGCGTACTGCCAGGACAACGAGATCAGCTGGGTCGACTGGTCGTATCTCGACGACCCCGGGTGGCGGGCCCTGTTCGAGCTGACCTCGCGGCTGATCGCACTGCGGCACGAGCATCCTGTGCTGCGGCGGCGGGCGTTCTTCTCCGGACGGGCGCATTCCGTGGACGGGCTGCGGGACCTGGCGTGGTTCACCGCGCGGGGGACGGAGATGACCGAGCGGGACTGGTACGCGCCGGCCGCGACGCTGGGCATGTATCTGTCCGGGCGGGACATTCCCGGGCGGGACGCGCGGGGGGTGCCTGTCGTGGACGACAGCTTTCTCGCCGTGCTGCATGCCGGGGACCGGCCGGTGAGTTTCGTACTGCCCGGGCCTCCCTGGGCCTCGCGGTACGAGGTGGTCGTGGACACCTCGCGGGAGTCGCAGGCGGAGGCTCCCGGGGTGGTGCATCGGGCGGGGGCGGGGGTTACTGTGCCGGCTCGGGCGGTGTTGTTGCTGCGGGTGGTGGGGTGATGTTCTTTCGCCCCCTCCGCCCCTTCCCGTCCCGTTCCTGGGGGCTCCGCCCCCAGACCCCCGTGTCGCGCTGCGCGCTCGTCCTCAAACGCCGGACGGGCTGACTTGTCCAGCGCTTGGACGGCTTCTTGACGCTCAACCTCACCGCTGGCAACGTCCGTCGTCATGAGGATTCCCGCTGATCACCCGTGCGCGCTCGTCGCGCTCGTGGAGCGGCGTCACGTCGATCTGTGCCGGCAGTCCAGCGCCATCTGTCGCTGAGCCCGCGGTCTCCGCTGCCCTCCTTTCTCCTTAATTCCCCTTAATCCTTTCTGCGTGTCCCGTCGTGGGACACGTCTGTTCTGAGGAACCCGCATGTCCGAAATATCCCGTCGGGTCTTCGGTGGTCTGATCGGTGGCGGTGCCGTGACCGCCGTCGCCGGTACGGCCGCCGCCACCGAAGCAGCCGCCGCCGAGCGCCCGTTCCGGGCCAGGACCGCCGCCTCCGGTTCGGGTCGGCGTCCCAACCTCCTCGTCATCCTGGGTGACGACCTCGGCTGGGCCGACCTGTCCTCGTACGGCGCACCGCACATCAAGACGCCGAACCTGGACCGGCTGGCCCGGCAAGGGGTGCGGTTCACCGACGCGTACTCCGGGTCGGCCACCTGCTCGCCGACCCGGTTCAGTCTGTACACCGGGCGCTATCCGGGACGTACGAAGGGCGGTCTCGCCGAGCCCATCGCCAACAAGACCCAGGGGCTCGACCCCAGCCACCCCACTCTCGCCTCCCTGCTGAAGAAGGCGGGATACGCGACCGCGCTCATCGGCAAGTGGCACTGCGGCTTCCTGCCGGACTACGGGCCCACCAAGTCGGGCTGGGACGAGTTCTTCGGCAACTTCGGGGGCGTACTGGAGTACTTCTCCAAGCTCGGGCAGCTCGGCGCCTACGACCTGTACGAGGGCGACGCGGAGTACAAGGACCTGCGCTACTACACGGAGGTGCTGACCGAGCGGGCCGTGGAGTACGTGAGCCGCGAGCACGACAAGCCGTGGCTGCTCAACCTCAACTTCACCACCCCGCACTGGCCCTGGCTCGCGGAGGACGACGCGGAGACCGGCGCCGAGATCGCGGCGAAGATACGGGCCGCGAGCAGTCAGGCGCAGGTGACCGCCGCGCTCCTCCACAACGACGGCGGTTCGGTCGAGAAATACACGCAGCTGGTGGAGAGCCTCGACGCCGCCGTCGGGGAGGTGCTCACCGCGCTGCGCCGGGCCGGTCAGGAGGAGAACACGGTGGTGCTGTTCGCCAGTGACAACGGCGGCGAGCGCTTCTCGTACAACTGGCCGCTCAGCGGGGAGAAAGCCTCGCTGCTCGAAGGCGGTATCCGGGTGCCGACCATCCTGCGGTGGCCCGCCCGCCTCGACGGCAAGCAGGTCAGCCACGAGCCTGCGTTCTCACCGGACTGGACGGCGACCCTGCTGGAGCTGGGCGGGGCGCGGCCGGACCCGGCGTACCCGCTGGACGGCACCAGCCTCGCCGGGTACCTGCTGCGCGACGAGGAGGTGGCCGAGCGCGACCTCTTCTGGCGGGTCCGGGGCAACCGGGCGCTGCGGCGCGGGGACTGGAAGTACCACCAGGCCTCCGACGGCGTCGACCACCTCTACGACCTCACCGCGGACTCCCGCGAACAGGCCGACCTCGCGGCGGACCGGCCGGAGCTGCTCGCGAAGCTCAGGACCGCCTGGGAGAAGACCGCGGCCGGCCTGCTGCCGTACCCCGCCTCCTGATCAGCTTGGCCTTCACGGTCGCCTCGCTGATGCCCGCCGCCATCGGCCGGTCGTAGGACCAGCGGCCGATCCTGGTACGGCCAAAACTCAGTGGGCGTTGTCAGTGCCGATCCGTAGGCTCCGTGCTGATGGCGACAACACCTGTAACCACCAAGGACCCTGAGAAGACCGGTGGCCGGTCGGCCGTGCGCACGCTGCTGCGGCTGTGGCCGTACGTCCGGCCGGTGCGCGGGCGGCTGTTCACCGCCGCGTTCGTCGCGGTGCTCGCCTCCTGTACGGGGCTGGTGATTCCGCTCGTGCTGAAGTGGATGGTGGACGGGCCGGTCGCCGACCGGGACTCCGCGGGGGTGTGGCTCGGGGCGCTGTACCTGCTGCTGTTCGGGCTCGCGGAGGCGCTGCTGTTCGGGCTGCGGCGGTGGCTGGTGGCGAGGCCCCTGGCGGGTGTCGAGGCGGCGATGCGAGCGGATCTGTACCGGCATCTCCAGCGGCTGCCGGTCGCCTTCCACGACCGCTGGGCCTCTGGTCAGCTGCTGTCCCGGGGCACCACGGACCTGATGCTGGTGCGCATGTTCCTGGCCTTCCCGCTGACCTTCCTGCTGGTCAACTCCGTGACGATCCTCGCGGGCATGGCCATCATGCTGGCCCAGGAGTGGACGCTCGGGCTGGTGCTGCTCGCTCCTGCGGTCCCCGTGATGTTCGTCTGCTGGCTCTTCGAGCGGCGGTACTCAAAGGTGGCGCGGCGGGCGCAGGACCAGGTGGGCGACCTGACGACGGTCGTCGAGGAGAGCGTGCTCGGCATCCGCATCATCAAAGGCTTCGGGCGCCATCGCAGCCAGGCCCGCGCGTTCCGCGAGCTGTCGGGGACCCTGCGCGGCACGGAACTCGCCAAGGCCCGTCTCCTCGCCTCCATCTGGGCTGTCATCGTCACCCTCCCCGAACTCGCCATCGGCACCGCCCTCGTCCTCGGCACCATCCAGGTCGCCGACGGCCACCTCTCCGCCGGCACCCTGGTCGCCTTCCTCTCCACCGCCCTCGCCCTGCGCTGGCCGGTCGACTCGATCGGCTTCCTCCTGGCAATGAGCCAGGAGGCAGCGACAGCGACGGAACGGTACTTCGAGGTAATGGACGAGAAGCCGGAGGCAGAAACGGTCCCAGCTGTGGGCATGCGTGCCGCCGCCACCGCCCCCGCCCCCGCTGTGGGCATGCGTGCCGCTAGGGGCGGCACGGGTGGGCACAGCGGCACCTCGCAAGCGCCGAGCAGCGCACCCACCCCGACCCCAGCCCCCACCCCGCCGGCAGATTCAACAGGCCCCGGCGGACTCCAGTTCCACAACGTCCGCTTCCGCTACCCCGACGCCCCCGAGAACACCCCACCCATCCTCGACCGCATCGACCTGCACATCCGCCCCGGCGAATCGATGGCGCTGGTCGGAGCAACAGGCACCGGCAAAACCACCCTCACCGCCCTGGTCCCCCGCCTCCACGAGGTAACGTCCGGCCGCATCACGCTGGACGGCGAGGACATCACAGCGATCCCCCGCGAGGAACTCCGCACCCGCGTAGCCATGGCCTTCGAGGAGCCCACCCTCTTCTCCGCAAGCGTCGGCGAGAACGTACTCATGGGCGCCGAGGACGGCGCGGGCGAAACAGAGTTGGACCAGGCGCTAGCCGTCGCGCAGGCGGACTTCGCACACGCGCTGCCCCACGGCACGGACACCCAGGTAGGCGAACAGGGCCTGAGCCTCTCCGGCGGCCAGCGGCAGCGCCTCGCCCTGGCGAGAGCGGTCGTAGGCAGCCCCCGCTTCCTGGTCCTCGACGACCCCTTGTCGGCCCTGGACGTGCACACGGAGGCCGCGGTAGAGGCGGCACTGCGCCGCGTACTGGCGGACACGACCGCCCTGATCGTGGCGCACCGCCCGTCCACGGTCCTGCTCGCGGACCGGGTGGCCCTGCTCTCCGGCGGCCGCATCACCGCGGTGGGCACCCACCACGAACTACTGCGCACGAACGCCGAGTACGCCCACCTGATGTCAGGCACCGAGGGCACAGAGGGCACAGAGGAGGACGACCGATGACGGCGCCCACGACGACCGCGCCGGGCAAGGACAAGGGCAGGGACAAAGGCAGGGACAAGGCAAAAGGCAAGGGCACGCCCGCACCACAACCCCCGCAGTACACGGACCCCTTCGACCGCGACGCCCTCCCCACGCCCCCGGGCGCGACCGCCGCGCTACTGCGTTCGCTGCTCGCCCCGCTCAGGTCCCGCGTGGTCCTGACCTCCGTCCTGCTCCTGCTCCAGCAGGCCGCGGTCCAGGCGGGCCCGCTGCTCGTCGCGTACGCCATCGACCGCGGCGTACCGGCGTTCAGGAGCCACGACAACGGCCCGCTGATCGCGGTGGCGGTCGCGTACCTGCTCTGCTCGGTGGCCTCCGGCGCGCTCCAGTACGCCTTCATCCTCGCGTCCGCCCGCGTCAACCAGGACGTGCTGCTCGACCTGCGCGGCCGTATCTTCCGGCACGCGCAGGCGCTCAGCATCGACTTCCACGAACGCTACACCTCGGGCCGGCTGATCTCCCGTTCCACGACGGACGTCGAGTCACTGCGTGAACTCCTCAGCGAGGGCCTGCAGGAGCTCGTCACGGTCATCCTGTCGTTCGTCTACATCTCGGCGATGCTGCTCTGGCTCGACCTGGGTCTGGGCGCGGTGGCGGTCGTGTCCTTCGTGCCGCTGTATCTGCTCATCCGCCTCTACCAGCACCGCGCGGGCCGTATCTTCGCGATGCGCTCGACCGCGATCGCCGCCGTCATCGTGAAGTTCGCGGAGACGATGAACGGCATCCGCCCGGTGCGCGCGTTCCGCCGCGAGGCCACCAACGACGCGGAGTTCGGGACGCTCAACCGGCACCACGAGCGGACGAACGGCGACGCCATCCTGGAGATGGCCCGCTATGTCATCGGCTCCCGCCTGGTCGCCAACACGGCCGTCGCGGGGATCGTGCTGTGGGGTGCACACCGGGTGGCCACGGACTCGCTGGCGCTGGGTGTGCTGGCCGCCGCCGTGCTGTATCTGCGCCGTCTGTACGACCCGATCGACCGCCTGGGCATGTTCCTCAACTCCTACCAGTCCGCGGCGGCTTCGCTGGAGAAGATCGCGGGCCTGCTGGCCCAGGACCCCTCAGTGCCGGAGCCGGCCGCGCCGAAGCAGTTGCCCGCTCTCGCCTCCGAACACCCCGGCCGCGAGGTCGTCTTCGACGGCGTCCGCTTCGCCTACCGCACCGGCGGCGAGGTCCTGCCCACCTTCGACCTCACGGTCCCGGCCGGGCAGACGGTGGCCGTCGTCGGCTCGACGGGCGCGGGCAAATCGACGCTCGCCAAGCTGCTGGCCCGCTTCTACGACCCCACGGACGGCCGGGTCCTCCTCGACGGCGTCGACCTGCGCGAGCTGTCCGTGCCGGAGCTGCGGCGCGGGGTGGTGATGGTGACCCAGGAGGCGTTCCTGTTCTCCGGCACCGTCGCCGAGAACATCTCCATCGGCCGCCCCGACGCAACCCGTGAGGACATCGAGCGCGCCGCGAAGGCGATCGGCGCCCACGACTTCATCAGCTCCCTGCCCGAGGGCTACGACACGGACGTACGCAAACGGGGCGGCCGTATCTCGGCGGGCCAGCGCCAACTGGTCGCCTTCGCGCGGGCGTTGCTCGCCGACCCGGCGGTCCTCATCCTCGACGAGGCGACCAGCTCGCTGGACGTCCCCGGCGAACGGGCTGTCCAGCGCGCCATGTCGACAGTCCTGCGCGGCCGTACGGCGGTGGTCATCGCGCACCGGCTGTCGACGGTGGAGATCGCCGACCGGGTCCTTGTGATGGAGCACGGCCACATCGTCGAGGACGGTACTCCGGCCGAACTCGTCGCGAACCGCGGCAAGTTCGCCGATCTGCATCAGGCGTGGCAGGACAGTCTCGTATAGCGCGTCGGAAAGCTCGAGTCAGAGGATGGAACGGATGATCGACGCGTACGAGGACCCGGGCACGCCCGACTGCCGTGGCGGCGGCCGGTATCTGTGGTGGCTGTGCACCAGACAGGCGGGCCGGTCGGTGGCGGGGGCGCTGCTGGCGAGCGTCTGGATGGGGCTGCTCGCGCTGACGCCGTATCTGCTGTCGCGCGCGATCGACGACGGTCTGGAGCCGGGCGACGAGGCGGCGCTGGTGGGCTGGGCCGCGGCCATGCTGGGCGCGGGGGTGTTCAACGCCTTCCTGGGCGTCCTGCGGCACCGCACGATGACCAAGGTCCGGATGGACGCCCACTTCCGTACGGTCAAGGTCGTGGTGGGGCAGGCGACCCGGCTGGGGGCCGCGCTGTCGCGCCAGGTGGGGGCCGGTGAGGTCGTCACGATCGGCGTCGGCGACGTCCAGACCATCGCCACCTCGCTGACCGTCGTCGGCCCCGGCGTGGCCGGGGTCCTCACCTACGGCGTGGTGGCCGCGCTGCTGCTGTCGGTCTCTGTCCAGCTGTCCGTGGTGATCCTGCTCGGCGTGCCGGTGATCACCGTGCTCCTCGGGCCGATGATGGGGCGGCTGCAGGGCGCGGAGACCGAGTACCGCGAACGGCAGGGTGTGCTGACCGCCCGGATCGGCGACCTCGCGGGCGGCCTGCGTGTCCTCAACGGGCTCGGCGGCAAAGGGCTGTTCGCCGACTCCTTCCGCCGCGACTCGCAGGAGCTGCGGGCGCAGGGGTACCGGGTCGGGGCGGTGACCAGCTGGATCCAGTCGCTGGGGCTCGGGCTGCCGACGGTGTTCCTCGCCGTCGTGACCTGGCTGGCGGCCCGGCTGGCCGCTCAAGGGTCCATCACCATCGGCGAGTTGGTGTCCGTGTACGGCTATGTCGCGGTCCTCGTGATGCCGGTGGCGTTCCTCATCGAGTGCGGCTACCAGGTCAGCCGGGGGCTGGTGGCCGCCCGGCGCGTTGTGCGGTTCCTGGCCCTGGAGCCGCTGGCCACCGACAGCGCCGCACGGGACGCCCCGGCGGAACCGTCGGCGCTCCTCGATCCGGAGTCCGGTGTGCGGGTGGCGCCGGGGAAGCTGACCGCGCTGGTCGGCGCCCGCCCTTCGGACTCCGCCGCGGTGGTCGACCGGCTCGGGCGGTACGCGGAGTCGGCGGCGACCTGGGGCGGCGTACGCCTGGACGAGATCGACCTGTCCCAGGTGCGGCAGCGGATCCTGGTCGCGGACAACGAGGCCGATCTGTTCGCGGGCACCCTGCGCGACCTGGTCTCCGGCCGGCGCGACCACGACGAACAGGCCATCTCCGGGGCCGTGCACGCGGCCGTCGCGGACGACATCGTCCTCGGACTGCCGGACGGACTCGACTCGGCCGTCGACGCGCAGGGCCGCAGTCTCTCCGGGGGCCAGCGGCAGCGCGTACGCCTGGTGCGGGCGCTTCTCGCCGATCCCGAGGTGCTGCTCGCGGTCGAGCCCACTTCCGCGCTCGACGCCCACACCGAGGCGACCGTCGCCGCCCGGCTGCGGGTTGCGCGCCGCGGCCGTACGACGGTGGTGACCAGCACGTCACCGCTCATGCTCGACCAGATGGACACCGTGTCCTACCTGGTGGACGGCAAGGTCGCGGCCAGCGGCAGTCATCGCGAACTCCTCGACGGGGAGCCGGAGTACCGCGCGCTCGTGGCCCGCGACACGGACGTAGAAGACGCAGAGGACGCAGAGAACGAGGAGGCCGTGCGATGAGCGGGCAGCTGCCGGTCGCCGCGGAGGCCGACGTGCGCCGGGCCTCGGTCCGGCTGATCAGGGCGGACGGGCGGGCCTTCGCCGTCGTGCTCGCCCTCAACACGCTGGCCGCCGGGGCCGGTCTGGTCGGGCCGTGGCTGCTCGGCCGGATCATCGACGAGGTGCGGGGCGGGGCCGGGGTGGGCGTCGTGGACCGGCTGGCGCTCGTCATCCTGGGGTGCGCGCTGACGCAGGTGCTGCTGGCGCGAGCCGCCCGGTATGTGGGACACCGTTTCGGGGAGCGGACGCTGGCGCGGGTGCGCGAGGAGTTCGTCGAGCGGGCGCTCGCGCTGCCCGCCTCGGTGGTGGAGCGGGCCGGCACGGGCGACCTGACGGCGCGCGGCACCGCGGACGTCGCCATGGTGGGCACCACCCTGCGCGACGCCCTGCCCGAACTGCTCATCTGCTCGGTGCAGTCGCTGTTCATCCTCGGCGCGGTCTTCGCCATTGACCCGCTGCTCGGCGGCTGCGGGGTCCTCGGCCTGGTCGGCATCTGGTTCGCCACGCGCTGGTATCTGCGCCGGGCGCGCACCGCCTATCTCGCCGAGGGTGCCGCCACCTCGGAGGTGGCGGAGATCCTCGGGGCCACCGCCTCGGGCGCCCGCACCGTCGAGGCCTTCGGACTGCAGCGGCGCCGGACTCTGGCGAGCCGGGACGCGATCGAGACACTCCGCCGCACCCGGATGCGGACGCTGTTCCTGCGCAACGTGTTCTTCCCGCTGGTGGAGACCTCGTACGCCGTCCCCGTGGTCGCCGTGCTGCTTGCGGGGGGCGCGCTGCACGCGCGGGGTGCGATGAGCCTGGGTGCGGTGGTCGCGGCGGCGCTGTATCTGATGCAGCTCGTCGACCCGTTGGACACGATCCTGAACCGGGTCGAGCAGTTGCAGAGCAGCAGCGCGTCCTTCGCCCGTGTGGAGGGGCTCGCACAAGCCCCGAGGGCCACCTCTTCGGCCGGCTCGCCCGCCCCGGTGGACGACCGGATCGACGTGACGGACGTGCGCTACTCGTACGACCGCGGGGGTGAGGTGCTGCGCGGGGTCGACCTGACCGTGCGGCCCGGGGAGCGGCTGGCCGTGGTCGGCCCGTCCGGCGCCGGGAAGACCACGCTGAGCAGGCTGCTCGCGGGTGTCGACGCGCCGAGCTCGGGCTCGGTGACGGTGGGCCGGGTGCCGATCGTCGGCCTCGATCCGGAGCAGTTGCGGCGGCAGGTCGTCCTCGTCACCCAGGAGCACCACGTGTTCCTGGGCACGGTCCGCGACAATCTGCTGATCGCCGAACCGGCCGCCACCGACGCCGAGTTGTGGGCGGCGCTCGCGGCGGTCGGTGCGGACGACTGGGCCGGGGAGCTGCCGGACGGCCTGGACACCGAGCTGGGCCCGGCCGGACACCCCACGGACGGCTCGCGTGCCCAGCAACTCGCCCTGGCCCGCGTCGTCCTCGCGGACCCGCACACCCTCATCCTCGACGAGGCCACGGCGCTCCTCGACCCGACGACCGCCCGCCACACGGAGCGCGCGCTGGCCGCCGTACTCGAGGGACGCACCGTCATCGCGATCGCGCACCGGCTGCACACGGCGCACGACGCGGACCGGGTGGCCGTCATGGAGGACGGCCGGCTCACCGAACTCGGCACGCACGACGACCTGGTGGCGGCGGACGGCGCGTACGCGGCGCTGTGGCACTCGTGGCACGGCGAGGGGCGGCCCGCCGGCTGAGGTCCGCAGGGCGAGGTCCCGGGCCACGCTTCCGAGCGAGGAGGAGCGTGTGCCTGCAGGGCTCGACCAACCCTCCGCATACCGAACATGACCACCCGGACAACGAACGATTTCCGGCCAACTTCTTGATGCGCTCCTGACAGACAGCGCATTCCACTGCCACTCTTCCCACGGCTACTTCACAGCAACCCCACAGCAACACCAGCAACATCGCTGTGCCGTGCCGCAACACCTCCGCACCTGCACATGGTTCCGCGTACCGCCCTGTTCTGCCCGGACGGTCACCCTTCGTCCGGTCTCCCCTGGCCGTGCGACCCGCGGCCACGCAGAAGGAGTCAGTGTTGAGAAGCAACTCCCCTCACAGACGCACCCCCCACACCCAGCGGCGTCGCGCCGCAGCCGTCGCCCTCGCGGGCGTCGCCGCCCTGATCGCCACGGCCGTCCAGTCGGGCGCCGCGACCGCCGCCCCGGAGAAGGCACCGTCGGCAGCGGGCAAGGTCAACCCGGGCGCCGTTCCCGTGAAGCTCTCCCCCGCCCAGCGCGCCGCGCTGATACGCGACGCCGAGGCGGCCAAGGCGGACACCGCCGCGGACCTGAGCCTCGGCGCCAAGGAGAAGCTCGTCGTCCGGGACGTCGCCAAGGACGCGGACGGCACGGTCCACACCCGCTATGAGCGCACGTACGACGGACTCCCGGTCCTCGGCGGCGACCTGGTGGTCGACACCGCCAAGTCGGGCGCGACCGAGGGCGTCGTCAAGGCGACCCGGTCCGCCATCGAGCCGGCGACGACCACCGCCGCGCTGCCCGCCGCCAGGGCCGAGACGCAGGCCCTGGCCGCCGCGAAGGCGGAGAAGGCCAAGAGCCCCGACGTCAACCGGGCGCCCCGCAAGGTCGTCTGGGCCGCGAGCGGCACGCCGACCGTGGCGTGGGAGACGGTCGTCGGCGGCTTCCAGCACGACGGCACCCCGCAGGAGCTGCACGTCGTCACGGACGCCACCACGGGCAAGAAGCTGTACGAGTGGGAGGCCATCGAGACCGGCACCGGCAACACGGTGTACAGCGGCACGGTCACGCTCGGCACCACCCAGTCCGGAACGACGTACAACCTGACCGACGGCACGCGCGGCGGCCACAAGACGTACAACCTGAACCGCGGCACCTCCGGCACCGGCACGCTCTTCTCGGGCTCCGACGACGTGTGGGGCAACGGGCTGGCGTCCAACCTGGAGTCGGCCGGCGCCGACGCCCACTACGGCGCGGCACTGACCTGGGACTACTACAAGAACGTGCACGGCCGCAGCGGCATCAGGGGCGACGGAGTGGGCGCGTACTCGCGGGTCCACTACGGCAACAACTACGTCAACGCCTTCTGGTCCGACAGCTGCTTCTGCATGACGTACGGCGACGGGTCGGGCAACGCCAACCCGCTCACCTCGATCGACGTCGCCGCGCACGAGATGACGCACGGCCTCACCTCCGCCACCGCGGGGCTCGTCTACAGCGGCGAGTCCGGCGGCCTGAACGAGGCGACCTCCGACATCTTCGGCTCCACGGTCGAGTTCTACGCGGCGAACTCCTCCGACGTCGGTGACTACCTCATCGGCGAAGAGATCAACATCAACGGCAACGGCACGCCGCTGCGTTACATGGACCAGCCGAGCAAGGACGGCGCGTCCAAGGACAGTTGGTACTCGGGGATCGGCTCGATCGACGTCCACTACTCCTCGGGTCCGGCGAACCACTTCTTCTATCTGCTGAGCGAGGGCAGCGGCACCAAGACCATCAACGGTGTCACCTACAACTCGCCGACCGCCGACGGGCTACCGGTCACCGGGATCGGCCGCGCCAAGGCGGAGCAGATCTGGTTCAAGGCGCTCACCACGAAGTTCACCTCGACCACCAACTACGCGGCGGCCCGCACCGGCACGCTCGCGGTGGCGGGTGAGCTGTACGGCACCACGAGCGCCGAGTACGCGGCGGTGCAGAACGCCTGGGCGGGCGTCGCGGTAGGCGCCCGGGCCGGCGGCGGTGGCGGTGGTACGTCGTTCGAGAGCACGACCGACGTATCAATTCCGGACAACGGAGCGGCGGTCACCTCCTCGATCGCGGTCACCGGGCGTACCGGCAACGCGCCGACGAACCTCGCGGTCGCCGTCGACATCGTGCACACCTACATCGGTGACCTCCAGGTGCAGCTGGTCGCCCCCGACGGCACGGCGTACACGCTGAAGGCGTACGGCACCGGCGGGAGCGCGGACAACATCAACACCACCTACACGGTGAACGCCTCCTCCGAAGTCGCCAACGGAACCTGGCTGTTGAGGGTCCAGGACAACGCGGCCGTGGACACCGGCTACATCAACAGCTGGAAGCTCACGTTCCCGTAGAGGGTCCCGAAGACAGGGCGCCGTCCCGGAGGTTCAACTCCCCGGGGCGGCGCCCTCTTTTGCCCGGCCAGGGGTTTGCTTTGACGTCTCCTTTACGAAGATCGAGTCCGCATTACGTACAGCGATCTTCACCCAACGGACGTTTTTCGGCCAAGATTTAATCGGCCTCCTGACATGTACGCGCCCCAGGTGTCACTCTTCCACCGCACGGCTCACCCGCACCGCAACTTCACCTTCCGTTCGGCCACCCCATGCCGTTCGGTCGCCCCCACGAAGGAGTTCGTTGTGACCCCCCTCTACGCGCGTCACAAGCGCACCACTCTGGCCATCGCCACCGCTGTCGCCGCCGGAGCCCTGCTCGCCACCGGTATGACCACCGGTGCCTCCGCCGAGGTCGCCGCGGCCCCCACCGCCAAGCCGACGCTTCCCGGCGCCCAGATCCAGCTGTCCGCGGCGGCACGCACCTCCCTGATCCAGGAGGCCGACGCCGCAACTCCCCAGACCGCCAAGGAGATAGGCCTCGGCGCCAAGGAGAAGCTCGTCGTCAGAGACGTCATCCAGGACGCGGACGGCACGCTCCACACGCGCTACGAGCGCACGTACGACGGACTCCCGGTCCTCGGCGGCGACCTGGTCGTCCACGAGACCGCGGCCGGCAAGACCGAGAGCGTCACCAAGGCGACGAAGGCGACCATCAAGGTGGCCTCCCTCACGCCCACCGTCACCTCCGCGAAGGCCGAGAAGCAGGCGCTGACCGCCGCCAAGGCCGCCGGCTCGGAGAAGACCGCGGCCGACGCGGCGCCCCGCAAGGTGATCTGGGCGGCGGACGGCACCCCCGTGCTCGCCTACGAGACGGTCGTCGGCGGCCTCCAGGACGACGGCACCCCGAACGAGCTGCACGTCATCACCGACGCGGCCACCGGCGCGAAGCTGTACGAGTACCAGGGCATCGAGACCGGCACCGGCAAGAGCCTGTACTCCGGCACGGTCACCCTCGGCACCACGCTGTCGGGCTCGACCTACCAGCTGACCGACACCTCGCGCGGCAGCCACAAGACGTACAACAAGTCGCACACCACCACCTCGTCCGCGGGCACCCTGTTCACCGACGCGGACGACACCTGGGGCACCGGCGCGGCCTCCAGCTCGACCACCGACCAGACCGCGGCCGTCGACGCCGCGTACGGCGCGCAGACGACCTGGGACTTCTACAAGAACACGTTCAACCGCAGCGGCATCAAGAACAACGGTGTCGCCGCGTACTCCCGAGTCCACTACGGCAACGCGTACGTCAACGCCTTCTGGGACGACAGCTGCTTCTGCATGACGTACGGCGACGGGTCCGGCAACGTCAAGCCGCTGACCTCGCTGGACGTGGCGGGCCACGAGATGACCCACGGTGTCACCTCCAACACCGCGGGCCTCAACTACAGCGGTGAGTCCGGCGGTCTGAACGAGGCCACCTCCGACATCTTCGGCACGGCGGTCGAGTTCTACGCGGCCAACTCCTCCGACGTCGGCGACTACCTCATCGGCGAGAAGATCAACATCAACGGCGACGGCACGCCGCTGCGCTACATGGACCAGCCGAGCAAGGACGGCGCGTCGGCCAACTACTGGTCCTCGACGCTGAAGAACCTGGACGTCCACTACTCGTCCGGCCCGGCCAACCACTTCTTCTACCTGCTGAGCGAGGGCAGCGGCGCGAAGACCATCAACGGGGTGAGCTACAACTCCCCGACGTCCAACGGCGCCACGATCACCGGCATCGGCCGGGCCAAGGCCAGCCAGATCTGGTACAAGGCGCTGACCGAGTACATGACGTCGACGACCACGTACGCGGGCGCCCGCACGGCGACCCTGAGCGCGACGGCCGCGCTGTACGGGTCCACCAGCACGGAGTACACGACCGTGGCGGCGACCTGGACCGCGATCAACGTGAGCTGACGCTCCGGCACCGGCTGACTGGGCGGTACCCGGCGGGAAGGCGACTCCGGGTACCGCCCTACGCTGTGCCCCATGCCCTACACGTACAAGGACGTGGGCGCGACCCGCGAGGACCGCTGCCCGCCGGGTTTCCACCGAATGCATGTCCGCACCAGGATCGGCGAGGGCGAAGCCGTCTTCCGCCGCGCCTCCGAGGCCCTCATGACCTGGGAGATGCACCGGGAGATGAGCGGCGTCAGCATCACCTCCGACGCCGACAAGGCGGCCCCCGGCGTCGACGTCATCGTCGGCCTCGGCCCCCTCAAGGCGCCCTGCCGCGTCGTCTGGACGGTCGAGGAGTACCGCCGCACCGCCTGGGCGTACGGCACCCTGACCGGCCACCCGGAATGCGGCGAGGAAGCCTTCGAGATCACCCGCACCGGCGACGGCACCGTCTGGCTCACCATCACCGCCTTCAGCCGCGGCGCCAAGTGGTACTCCCGCGCGGGCGGCCCGGCGACCCGGGGGCTCCAGCACGCGTACGCCCAGCGGTGCGGGAAGGTGCTGCGGCGCCTGTGCGCGCCGTTCGAGCCGGTGTGACGCACTCTCGGCCCGAACCGGCTGCGCCGCTGCCTCCGGAATCCCTAGCGGCGGCCGACGTGGGCGACGAACGCCCGCCAGGCTGCCGGAGGGACGGTGACGGCTCGTCGTCCCGTGTCTTTCGAGTCGCGGATCCCGACAGCGGGGCCGAGAACCGCGACCTCGATGCAGGCGTTGTTGCTGTCGCTGCTGTACGACGACTTGAACCAGTGCGCGCCGGACAACCGATGCTCATTCATGTTCAACACTCAGATCTCTCGGGCTAGTTGGTCCAGGAATCGGGGCGTCTCCTCCGGGGCGAGGGCACCCGCTCGCATGGCCTCGAACCTACGCGAGTACTTGAGCACCTCAAAAGGCTTGTCGATCACGGATACTGCACCGGAGGCATCGTCGGCCTGCACCACGGATGGAAAGCGGGTGCCGAACCCGAGCACTTGGAAGGGCCCGCGCCCGTATCGGTAGGAGACCGAGGCCATGGGGAAGATCTGCACGGTGATGTTGTCGCGCTCTGCGAGCTCACGGATCTCCCGATACTGATCCCGCATGACGTCAGAACTCCCCATCACACGCCGCAGGAAGGCTTCGTCAAGGATTGCCCACAGCTCGATAGGGCTCTCATCCCGGGTGACCTGCTCCTTGCGCTCCATACGCAGCGTGATGCCGCGCTCCACGTATTCCGTGGTCGTCTCCTCCACAACCTTGGCCCTCTCCAGCAGAGCCCTGGCGTAGGACTCGGATTGGAGCAGCCCGAGCACGAAGTTGGGCTCCCACGCCTGGATGGCCTTGGCGTCCGTCTCCAGCCCGATGTACGTAGCCATGCCGGATGGCAGAAACGTCCGGTACGTCGACCACCAACCCCGGCTGAGCGAGTCCCGGTGCAACTCCATGAGGAAGTCGACGTCGTCCGGGTCCTCCACGCCGTACCGGTCGAGCAGCGCTCGCAGGTCGCCGGACTTCGGGAGCCCGATGTCACCCTTCTCGACGCGTGAGAGCTTCGGCTGACTGAACCCCAGCCCGACCACAGCCTCCTCCATGGTGAATCCGGCACGTTCGCGCAACCTCCGGAGCTCGATGCCCAGTTGCAGCCGCCGTACTGTCGGCCCACGCTTCGCCGCCATCTGCCGCCCTCCCGACGGAAGTTACCCGCTTAGTAAGCGGATCTGCACCGAGTGTGACGTCCGGCGTCCGACGCGCGCAGTCGTTTGCATGAGTTACGGCATATACCAGTTATCTCAGCAGAGTGAAGTTCGACTGCATATTACGATCCACACGCCAGACGCTGGTTGGCACGCGGATCCGCTCTCCGCACGCCAACTACCGCGCCGGGAGCACAAGATGAACTACACAACCCCCTCCGTACGACCCACGCCCGTGGCCTTGTACGCCTGCATCCACGACGCGACCGACCCGGTCACCGTCATGCGATCCCTGTACGAGACGGCCACCGACCACGGCTGGAGGGTCGCAGCGTCCCTCTACGACTCGGGCCCCCTAACCCGCCCGCCGGCCCGACGTCTCGCCTGGCGCACTGTGACCGAACTCCTGGCTACACGAGACGTACTCGGGGTCGTCACGCCGGACAGCCATCACGTGGACCTCGCCACCCTCACCGCCCACGGCGCGTTCGCGGAATACCGCACGCTCACGCAGCCCGCCCGACACCACTACCGCACAACGCTCCCGGCAGACCCCGCTCTCGTACGGGAGGCCAGACACGCCCTCAGGGCACGCCTCGCAGAGTGGCACGTATCCGAAGACACGGCCCAGACTGCCGAGTTGATCCTCAGCGAGCTGGTCACCAACGCAGTCATCCACACAATCGGCCCAGACATCACGGTCGAGGTCTCGCACTCCAGGTATGACGAAGTACGCGTCGCCGTAACGGACCACTCCCCCCACCCGCCCCACTGCTGCTGCTTCCCACCCCGCACGCGACGAACACGGCCGCGGCCTGCCTTTGATCGAGGCACTGGCAACAAGCTGGGGAACGACTCCCGCACGTGACGGCACGGGGAAAATGGTGTGGGCCCGAATCCCGGCGCCCAGTTGATCAGCCGAAACGCCGCAGATCGCGGCGCGATCCTTCCGGGTTCGATGAAGCACCCCCGCGCCGCCAGAATTGCCGCCACCAGGACGGTCCACACGCTCCGGGGATGGGATGGTCTTCAGCGGCGAGTTCGCCCAATGAGGGATTCGCCCTCGGCAACACGATTCGCCCGAGAGGCCACTTTCGGATAAATACTGCCGTCAGACACCCCAGAAGCCCCACCGGAATATAGTCCGGCGGGACTTCTGTCATTCACAGCGGCGTTTCTGAACATCCGCCAAGACTAGCAAATCTGTATCTTCCGGATCAATCCAAAGGAATTCTTCGCGCAGTTGCTCAAGGACTACTCCAAACAACTCTTTGCTCCACAGATACGCCTGGAGTATCGACCGGGACAGCCCCGCCAAGCAAAGCGCTTGCCCTCTTGCACAGCACGAGCCCAGTGCTTCTTCTGGACCGAAGAGCAAGAGCAAGACTCCGCTCACCCCAGCTATTGGGGAGCCCGGAAAGTTCAAGAATCTCGCGAGTTTCCCCCTCGCTGGCAATAGCGATTTCTATCGACTCATGCCGGGTAGCCAATTTAATGGCACTCACTCCCTCGAAGAGCAGATCCAGGCAAATGCTATCCACCTCGTCGGGAACTGCCCTTAGCAGCAGCTGGGAGTGGCCGATCCCATATCGCCACACCCTGAACGTACGTTCGGAACTGAACGTAATCGAGCCACCAGGCGTCTCATTTGAACGGGTTGTCAACGACGCTCCCTCCTCGATACCAAGTGATCCGACTCCACGTGTCTGGTGACTGGCTAACCCTATGCAGTTCCCAGTTCGTCAGACCTTCAAATCCGCTTGGATCGACAGATTTACCGGCGGCTGCGGATGCAACCGGATCATCAATCCCGTCCAAATTGAACGAGATCCTAGTTCTGGAGCCCGAAGACAGGAAAGTGTCCAACTTCTTGTGCCAAGCACCATTTCCCGGCCACTCACTGTATGTAACGCCGCCAGTCTCCATGCCAAATTCGTCGAGCGCCATCGGATTTCCATCCACCTCCTGCAAACCGAGTGCAATATGGTCACAGGAAGAGTTGTGAACCAGAACTGGGGTGGTCCCGGCGAGCACATAGTACGTGTGCAGGCCTTCGACCGTGAGGTTGTAGGTACGTGCACGCTGGGTGAATGGCCTGTTCTCCGTGACGATGACGGTGCTGCCGTCGTCGGTGAGGAGGGTCATGCCGGCTTCGAAGTGCTGGGCCTCAGTCCAGCGCTTCTCGGACGGGGACCAGAAGGGGTGTTCATACGTCGCCGTCAGATGTTCAACGCCCTCCTCCGCCGCGATGGAGAGCTCGTTGAAGTGCTTGTCGCTGTCGGTGACAATGAGCCGAGTGACCGCCCGAGGACCGGTGTCTCCGGTTTCAGGGTCTGTTGCCAGTACCTTGTCGCCCGGCTTGACGTCCTCGATGTCTTTGGTTGTCCGGTCGGCCATGAGGACGTCGGTTCCTGGCAGGAAGCACATGCAGTCTTTCAAAAGCTGCCGGACGCTGGTACCCGTCGCCGAGGCTCCCACGGCGGCTCCCCTTGCCGCTATCCTCCCCCAGCCCCAACCGACAAGTGCCAGGACGTCGGTGACGATTGCCTCAATGCAATCACCTTTCCCCGTGAGACAGTTGATGTTCGCCGTCACACCAAATGGATCGGGTCCGAGTTCAAGAAGGCCTGCATTTGCTGCCGTGGCGCAGAATGCTCCGTATTTGGTGTCTGAAGGGCTGGAGCTCCCGCACAGGCCGACTGCCCATGTGTGCAGCGCCTCGTCATAGGTGTCGCCAGGAAAGAGCATCCCCCTGGCGATGAGTTCCTCTTCGGTGGGGACAGGAACGCCATTGACAATGAGAGGGTCACCGTCGCCGCCGCCAGTGGATGTGCCGTTGCTGCCACTGGAGCTTGCGCTGTTGCTGCCACTGACCTTCTTGCCGTCATGGTCGTAGCATCCCTGGGTGGTGCAGCCGGGCCCGTTCCCTTGCGCCGGAGCCCAGGCGCTGTCGGGGTTGTCCACACTGCAGCCGTCGCAGTAAAGACCGGTGGGGTCGCTGCTAGTGGTGGGATTGTTCCCGGCGTAGCTGTAGCCGTTCAGAGATTGGTGCTGCTCCGGTGTGAGCAGCGGGTCGACACTGATGAACTGACCGGTGGAGGGGTCGTATTCGCGGGCTGCGATGTGTGTCAGTCCGGTGCCGGAGTCCGCCGACATTCCTAGGAAGCCCTTATCGTCCGGCCAGACGCCGGTCGTCTGGCCACGGCTTGTTCCGAACGGTGTGGTGTAGCGCTTGGTGAGAGCCTGAGTGGAGTCACTGGTAACGGCGATGGAACTGGTGCCGTGGTGGTCGGCGGCGAGGAAGCTCAGTTTCTCGGTGCCGGACTCGTTGGTGCGCAGGGCGATGGTGGCACCGGCCGCCGTGTAGTAGCGGTTGGCCCATGTCTTGCCGGTCTTGAGGTGGACCTCGGTAGAGCCGAGGTACAGCACGGTCTCACCATTGGTGGCGTTGTCGCGGCGGATGAGGAGTTCGCCGTTGGCGTCGTAGACGAAGTTGGTGGCGGTTGCCGCTGTGTCGTCGGTGACGCGGGTGAGGCTGCTCTCCGCGTTCCAGGCGAGGGTCTGGGTGGTGGTGGAGCCGGCCTTCTTGACACGCTTCTTCGTGTTGCCGGTGTTGTCGTACTGGTACTGGGGCGTGAGCCCGGTGCAGTTGCCAGTGGTTGTGGTGGCGGTCAGGGCGTGCGTGCGTGCGGCGTCGTAGCAGGAGGTCGTGGTGACGGGTGTTCCGGTGTTCTGCTTCTCGGTCTTGCGCTGGCCGGAGGCAGTGTAGGTGTAGCTCGTCCAGTAGGGCGCGGGGCCGCCGAGGTTGGCCGTGGTGCGGCCAGAGGCGGCACAGTCCGTGGTCTTCGGGGTCCAGGCCTCGGTGAGACGGCGGTAGGCGTCGTAGGTGAAGCACTGGTTGTCGGTGCCGGTACCGATATTCGCGCTGTCGGTTATGGCCGTGACGTTGCCGGCCTGGTCGTATCTGTAGGTGAGGTCCTGGATCGGGCCGCGCGTCTGGTCGTCGACGGCTGCCCCGGTCAGACGGCCAGTGCCCTTCTCGTAGAAGTTGGTGAGAAAGACCCTCTTGGTGCCTTCGGCCGTTGAGGTACCGAGCTGCAGTTGGCCCACCTGGCCGAGCGCTGAGTAGCTGGTGGCAAGCAGGTAGCCGGAGGCGCCGGAGAGTTCGTTGTTCAGGCCCGAGCTGTTGTAGCGGTACTCGAGGGTCTCCGCAGCCAGGCCTCCGGCGGCGGGTTCCTTGTTGGTGTTGACCGTGCCGTCGAGCCGGTACGTCGTCTCGAAGATCGTGGTGGGCGCGATCGCTTTCGAGGTGACGAGCGGGTCGTCGTCAGGCAGGGTCAGAGTCGTGGCAGTGGCTCGGTTCAGGCTGTCGTAGGTGGTGACCTGCTGGGTGTAGGCCTTGGCGGGCGGGGTCGCGCCGTTCTCGTAGCGGATGGAGGCGGTGGGCAGGCCCTTGAGGACGGTGTCGTACGTCCAGGCAGTGAGCTGGTTCGCCTCGGTGCGACTGGTCTGCCACAAGCCGGTCTTGCGGCCGAGCTCGTCGTAGCCGTACAGGAGGACCCGGTTCTCGCTGTCCTTCGTGGTGTCGACCTGGTCGAGTTCCGTGTAGGTGGTGTTCGTGGTGCCTGTGTCAGGATCGATCGCCTTGACCTCCCGGCCGAACAGGTCGTACTCGTAAGTCCACTTGGTGTCGTCCGGGGCGGTGATGGTGCTCGGCATGCCGTCGCGGGTGTAGGTGTTGCGGACCCGCGTGTAGGGGGTGGTGGAGGAGGAGCCGTACTCGGTGTCGTTGGGCTGGGTTCCCGCGTAGGTGCGGGTCTCCGCGGTGCGGCCGAGGGCGTCGACGATGGTGCGCGTGGCGTTGCCGCCCTCGACGGCCGTGGTGGCGACCGAATCACCGGTGTAAGTCGCGGTGGTGCTCCACTTCTTCACCCCGTCGATGAGCAGGGTCGACGTTGTGGCACGGCCGACGCCATCGAACTGCGTCCCTGTCTGAGTCGCCCCGCCGTAAGGCACCTGGGTGTAGGTGCTTTTGGGGGCGGTGGTGTTGTCGTAGACGTCCGTGTATGCCTCATAGGCCAGGCCGCGACTGTCGTAGCGGGTGTCAGTCAGAATCCGTCCACCCTGTGGGGAGGAAACCTGGGTCTGAATCGGGCGCAGCTGCGAGTCATACAGGGCATAGGCGGTTTCGTAACTGGTGCCGTCCGCCTTGAGCGTCGCGGCGGAGGCCCACGGAGCCTTGTCACGCACGAGACCGTAGGCGTACTTGGCGCTGGGGCTGTCACCTGCGGACTTGGAGCGGTTGGGCAGCCAGGTGGCAGTGATGCGGCCAAGTGCGTCGTAGGAGTTTTCGGACCGCTTGACGTTGGCATCGAGGACATAGTTGACCGTGCCGCGGGCCGGGTCGTAGACCGTGGTCGTCTGGTGGGCTTGGTTGTTGGAGGACAGCCTCGGGTTGGTGGAGACCTTTGTGGCCAGCGGGCCGGCAGCGGCTGGGTAGTAGGCAGTGGTTGTGGTGCGGCCCTTGGCGTCAGTAACGGTGAGCAGTCGGCCGAGCTTCGCGGTGGCGGTGTCGTACGTGGTTTTGGCGACGGTCTGCCATCCGGCGGCGGCGGAGGGGTTGCGGTCGGCGGTACCAGAGGCGGCCGGGTAGGCCTTGGCACGGCCAGTCCAAGTCGGCAGGCCCAGGGTCGGGGTCTGGTCCGGGCTCCACCCGGTGGTGGAGGCGTTGTCGTATACGACGGCGGTGTCGCCCAGAACGTCGCCACGGCTGCCCGAGGAGGTAGGCAGGTTCACGGTGTCGTCGGTATTGGCACAGGGCTTGGCGACCGTGCGGGTGCGGGAGACGAGCGCGGTGAGGCCCTTGGCATCGTTGCGCGCGTACCAGGTACGCGCGCAGGTCTCATCCCCGGTCACCGACCAGTCGCCGTGGTTCTCGACGGATGTGGTCATGCCGTACGTGCTGTCGTACGTGTTGGAGACCGCAGTGACACGCCACTTCTTGGCGACAGCGAGGTAGGTCTGGCTGTAGGTGCGGGCGGTCTGCAGGAAGTACGCCTTGATGCTGGCGTAAGACTTCTGCTGACTGGCCGTCTGCTGGGCCCACGTGTTGTTGACAGTGTTGGAGATCGCGGTGGCCCCGTCGTAGGTGATCTCCTGCCGGACGAATCCCGCGTAGTGGTCGTGATCCGTCCAGTCGGCGACATCGAGATCATCCAGCGTCGTCGCTGGATCGTTGCCCGCGACGTTGTCGAGGTCAATGCCCTTCACGACTGCGGTCCGGGTCGTGCCGTCCTTGCGCTTGTCGCCGTTCAACCCTTGCATGAACAGCTTGACGTTCTTGGAGCGCGTGGTTCCGAGGTCGCCCGTGTAGGTGGTGACCATCTGGTAGCCGCGCCAGATCGACCAGGTGCGCTCGCTTTCCTTGGTGAAGGGGTCGTCGTTGTAGTGCCAGCCGGGAGCTGAGTACTCGTAGGACAGCTGAGTGCCCGGATTACCGGCGCCGGGGTCATTGGTGGTGATCGCGGTGACGCGGTACTTGTGGAACCAGTCCAGCTGCGGGTCGCCACCGTTGACAGGCCAGTAGACCGGATAGCAGGACAGGCTGTTGCTGTCCTCGGCGGCGGGCATGTTATTGCCACGCACGCACTCCGGTTCGGAGAAGGTGACGGAAGTGATCGCGCCGGTCTCCGAGATGACGGACTCGATGCGAGGCCGAGTCAGAGCCACGATGTCGTCACCGGTGGAGTCGACCCGGTTGGGGCGCTGCTGATAGGTGAAGTCGATCGGGGGCACCGTGATGGCCGTGCCGTTCTTGCCGGTACGGGTCAAGGACTTCAGGACCAGGACCTGGTCGGAACTGTTGCCGATGTCCTGCCCATCGAAGAACTCCTGGGCCAGTGCGTAGGAGTCGACCGGTATGAAGGCGTCCGGCTCGGCGGCCCGCGACCAGAAGTAGGTGTCGATGCCCGTCAGGCGCTTACGGGTGAAGAAGGCCGGACCGATGGCCTTGCAATCGGCCTCGCTGGCCGCACAGATGGTGTCGAAGGGGACGTCGGGCCAGTTGTCAGCCGTGTCCTCGGTCAGGGACGAGCAGTCGGAGGCGGTGCAGCGCTCCTTGTAGGCGAAGGTGACCTTGTCGGAGGCGGGAGCAGTGAACAGCGTGTCACTGCGCTGGCCGTAACGGATCTCCTCCAGATAACCGCCGCGCGTGTATGAGGCCAAGGCCGTCTTGTCACCATTCTTGGCGTAGCTGTTGCTCTCCTTCGCATACCAGTAGGTGGAAGCATTGCCGTGGACGTCCTCGACCAGGTCGAGACTCCACCGCCACGCCTGTGTCTCCGCACGATCCTTGAACTCACTGCCCGAGCTGTAGCCGGGCTCACCGCTGTCGTCGCCGAAAACCGGCACCGTCCACACCGAGTTTGTACGCTCACTCCCGGCACCCGGAAGCTTGTTCAGACCGAATGTGTAGGCGGTGCCGTCGCTGGTCACGATCTTCCAGTGCTCGCCATTGGCGTCACCGTTGTCCGCGCTGGTGAGCTGGGTGACCTTGGAAGCGTCGTCGTCCTTGAGGTGCCAGACACCTGTGGTGTCGTCCTTGACCAGTTCGGTTGCCTTGCCGTTAAGCACCAGTGAGGCGTTGTCATACTTCCAGCACAGGTCGAACTTGTCGGTCTGGCCGTCGTCCTCGCACGAGCCGTACTTGCGCTCGATGTACGACGAGGTCAGGTCAAAGCCCTCACCGACGAGGGAGCCCTGGTTGTTGGTGTTCGCGGCACGCCCGTCGATGCTGCCGGAGTTGTAGGACAGCGCCAGCGAGGGGGCCGGACCCGCTGCCGCGGGAGGCGCGGTGATCGGGTAGGACCAGCTGAACGCCCCGGATGAACTGCCGGCCTGCCAGGATGCGGACGCCCCCAGCGGCGTCGCCTTGAAGTCGCCGAAGCCTGCAGTGGAAGTCGTGGCCGAGGTGGCCATCAACGCCATGACCGTTGGTACGTCGTCCGAGGTTCCCGCGACGCTGGTGCGGGCGGTGACGGTCTGGCTGCGCAGATCATTGTCCGACGCCGCGACCCCGGTGCTACGGCACTGATCCTTCTGGGGCGTCGTGAGGGCGCATGCCGGCAGAGTGACTAGCCCCAGACGAGAGGACCAGTTTCCGCCGACAGCGGAGGCAAAAGAGCCGTAGTCGACGGCGACTTGGGCAGCTCCAGGGCGGTCCGCCGTGACCGTGAAGAGGACGCCGGTCACACCCGCGCGGCGGGCGGCCTGCTGGTCCAGGACAGTGACTTTCGCCTTGCCCGAGGCCACCGACCGTGCCTGGCGCGACGTGCTGCTGACCTTCACCGCCTCCACCGTGACGAGCGCCTTGTCGTCCGGCGCAAGGGCCAGATCCCTCGTGGATACGGACCCGTTCGGCCACGCTGCCCGGCGTTCCACCCGGGCCGATTCCACCAGCTTTTGGTTGGCTTCCTTCTGCTTGGCCACCTTGGCCCGGGCCGCCTTGGCCTGCGGTGAGGTGACCTCCAGTACCTTGGAGGGTTTGACGCCGGGCACCTCGGGGCGCCCCGGCAGCTCTGCCGCCGACGCCAGAGGTGTGAGCGAAGCCGGAACGGACAGCACCACCGCAAGGAGCACAGTCAGCGCGGCCCGTCGACCACGTGGGCGGGACGGAAACAGGCGAAGGGACACGGGAGAGCTCTCCAGAGGGTGAAGGGCAGCCGGTGTGCGGCAGGAAACTTGGAAGATGAGGTGTGTCGGCAGAGGGGCTCGTCCTGTGCCCGCCCGCTCTGTGATGGGCGAGCGGGCACAGGACGAGGTCAGTAGCCGACGAGCGTTTCCACCTGAGTGGCGTCGGTCACCGCGCCCGCCCACAGGCGGATGTCGGTGATCTTGCCGGACAGGGGGTTGCCCCATGCGCCGTCGGCATAGCCCTTGCCCACGGCGAACTCGCCGCTTCCGACGGAGGCGGTGTAGGCGAGCGGCTCGCCCTGGCGGTCGCTGCCGACGAACAGCGTGATCTGGCGGGTGTGCGCGTTGTAGGCGCCGACCAAACCGACCTCGCTGTCCAGAACCGCGAAATCGGCGCTGACGACGGAGGTGCCGGTGCCGTTGGAGGTGAGCTGGCCGAAGTACCAGCGGGCCGTCGGGAACGTGCGGGTAACCGGGAGGCCGTTGTCGTCCAGGACCGGGTAGCCGTCAGCGTCCAACACCGGCACGCTGCCCGTGCCGGTCTTCTCCACCCACAGGCTCCACGCAGAGCCGGTCGCGGTGCGCTGGCCCAGGATCTGGGCGCGGTAGCCGACTGGCTTGTCCGTCAACGCCTCGGTGTTGACGCTCGCTGTGGTGGCCACGGTGAAGGAGCCGTTGTCGGAGACCAGCGGCCGCGACGCCGTCGCCGTACCCGCCGTGCTGTCCAGAACGAGGGCTTCGCTGTCCAGAACGAGGGCTTCGCCGTCCAGAGACGCACCCTCGGAGAGGGTGAGGTTGTTGCCGTAGCCGGATGTGTCGGTCAGCGTGGTGCCAGTCGCCCCTTCCGGGGTGTACTGGGCGACGAGTTCGGCGTACGCCTTGCCCGCCGCGTCGGTCGGGTTTGCCTCACGGGCGATCAACTCGGGCGTCAGAGCGTCCTGCCACACGGTGACCTCATCCACTTCGCCGGGGAAGTAGTCGACATAGGAGCCCTTGAACTTCACGCGGCCGATCTGCAGCGCGCCTGCCGCCGACCAGTTGCCAGTGGTGAGGGTGTCGCTGCCCTGCGCGACGCCGTTGACGTAGAGGGTGAGTGTCTTGGCGCTGGTGTTGACCACCGCCGCCAGATGCGTCCACACCTTCACCTGCGGCGCGTCCAGCGAGTTCACCCGCTGGTTGTCCATCGGACTGGTCGCCGCGTCGACATCGGCCAGGCGCAAGCACCACCGGTCCGCCGCGAGGCAGTAACCGAGGAAGAACGGGCTGTAGTAGGTGCCGTCCTGGCCCAGGACGGTCGCCGTGGTGCTGGCGGCATCCAGCCGCACCCAGGCCGAGACGGTGTACGACGCCTGCGTCTCCAGGACCTTCCCAGTGGTCGCGGCATACGAGGTGCCGCCGACCTTCAGCGCCTTGTCCTCGCCTGTCACGCCGTTGTCGGTAACCACGCCACGCCGGCCCGTATTCACGCGGGTCGCACCGCTGATGGTCGCGTCGTCCCGCAGGGCCGTGGAGGTTGCGGAGACGTCGACGGCGGCGCCGGAAGCCTCGTTGAACGTCCACTTGCCGACAGGACCCTCACCCTCGTCGACCAGGAAACGGACCTTGTTCTGCCCTGTCCTCCCCGCCGAGTCCTTGGCCAACACCTCCAGGAAGATGGTGCCCGAGTCGACAGGGGTGATGGTCTCGCTCACTGTCGCCCCCGTCTTCCAGGGCCGCCAGGCGCTGTCCGTGGACAGCTTGTAGGCGTAGGCGGTATTCGTGTCCCCGCTGGCGGGCCCGAACGTCACGTCCCCCGGCGTACCCGGACGCCCCTTGGGGGTGCAGTCGCCACCGGTCACACACACGGAGTACGTCGAGGTGAAGGTCACCGTCGGCGGCTTCGGCGCGGTGCTGTCGATGGTGAAGTAGCAGAACTGCGTCGCCGTACCACCCAGAATGCTGTCCCCACTGTTGTAGTACGAGCGGGTCCACGCACGGTAGCGGTACTGCCCCTTGTCCGCCAGCGCCGCGTTCCACACCTTGTTCTGATCGACGCCGTCACCGACATACCCGCTGGTGGGACTCTCAGAGCCGGTGGACGGCTCCTTCGCGTCCGACCAGGTGCCGTCCGCGTTCTTCACGTCGAGATCGAAGTAGACGCGCAGCGAGGCCGAGCCCTCACCGCCCGCGACCGTCTGCGGCGTGGCAGCAAGGTTCGGGGTGGGGTCGTGCCACATCGTCGGCGCCGTGGAGCTCTTGGAGCAGATCTCGTCGGTGCCGGTCTCCAGGCCGTACTCAGTGGGAACGGCCGGCTTGCCGACGTACACCACGTCGATGACCGCGTCGTCGTCGAACCGCTTCCACGCGATCGGGTCCGACTCGTCCTTGGCCTTCAGCATCAGCGTCAGCGTCTTGAACTTGCCGTCCGCGAACGCCTTCACCGTCGAGGTGAGGTTCTCGTCCGGCTCAGGCGCATAGTCGTTGAACTCGATCGGCTTACGCGGCTGCGACGGGCTGCATGCGTCACCGCGGCCGGCCGAGACGTTCCGGTCACCCATCTGATCCCAGGAGTTGTCCGAATTCGGGCCACCCGGACCCGGCCAACGCGTCGAGGACGAGATGCCGTCCGTGCGCTCAAGGTCCACCCAGCGCGCGTCACACGAGAACGACCACGTCTCCGTCACCGCGAACGTCGCGTCCAGCACCTGCTTGCCCTTGAGCTTGCCCGGCGCGAACTCGAAGTACATGCGGTTTGTGTAGGCGCTGCCGGTAGTACAAGCGTAGATGTAGCCGCCGATCACCGCCTGGCCGCACCGGCCCACACTCATGCCGTTGTTACCGCCGGAGAAGTTGTAGAACACGTCACCGTCCGAGGACAGCACTGTCCGCTCGGATTCGTTCATCTCCACCGACGGATCGATATAGAGCGGCAGCTCGGAGCTCGTCGTGTCCGCGATCAGTCCGGCGTCCGGGATGACGGTGACCTGAGTCTGTGTCACGTCCACGTCCATCACCGCCGCTTCGTCCCCGGCTCCGGGACCTGCGAACGGGTCGCCTTCCTCGACCGGCCCGGCGGGACGCTCCTCGGCCGGGGCCGCCGACGGGCTCTCCTCCGAGGTCGCCGCAGGCACTTCGGCCGACGAGGCCCTGACGAGCGGGCGCACCGCGAGGCTCTGCGCGCTCACGCCCTCACTGTCCGCGGCCTTACCGGCGGAGTTCCACATCCGCGCCGAGGGCGAACGGAAGACGACCTGCCCGTTGCCGTCGACGGCCTCCATGCTCCCGGCCGAGCCCTCACGCACCCGCAGGCCCTCGACGCCCATCGAGTACTCCAGCGATGCCAGCGCCGGATCCTTAGCAGCCTCCAGCGTCTCGACCTCCAGCACCTGCCGGAAGCCTTCGACCGTCGCCGTCAGGATCAGGTTCACATCCGGGCGCACGTCCTCGTAGACCGCGCGCGTGCCCTCCAATCGCGGCTCCGGCAGCGTCCCGGGCCAACCCAGAGTGACCGACTGTCCGTCCTCCGCGATCGTCACCAGATCTTTGCCGCTACCCCCACCAGAAAACGACAGGTCCACCGTGGCCGCTTTCGGCCCGACGGATCCGTCAGCCCGCTTCACGAGCGTCGCATCCGGGGCAGTCCAACCACCATCGGACTTCTGCACCCGCACCGGAACAATCGACTTCCGAAGCGTGAACGTCCTGCCGTCCGGGTTGGCAAATACCGTCTCCCGCTCGGTGCGCTCCCCCACCACCTCGACCTGACTACCCGACTCGGCCGCCTGTTCCTGCGCGCGCTCCGACTCCGTCAGATCGCCACTCTCCGCGGCAACTGCCGTCTGCGAGGCCAGCATCGGCGTCACCGTCGGAACCGTCGCCAGTACGGCAACCACTGTCAGCCACGCCAAGCCGCCCCGGCGCCTGCCAGATCTGCTTCGGGCACGCTGTCGACCATCCCCCACTGCCCCACCCCTTGCCCACACATGATCTACACAGTTGGTGCTCATGACACATGTAGGGGTCAACAAGTGTCAAGGGAAAGGTAAAAGCGTGGCGATGCGGGCGGGAACAGTTGTCGCGAACACCCCGATTTACAGGTCACCGTGCCCAACCGCGCCGTGTCAGGCGGGCGCGCACTCCTTCTCCAATACAGCCGGCATCGCGGATCACGCCCGGCAGTTGGGCTTGGAAGGGCCGCTGAAGATCGAGACACGCTCGCGGTGCAGGCGCCGAGCCGGTTCCTGCGGGGCGCTTCGCTCTGCCTGACCGACACGCGTACGCCCAGCGGTGCGGGAAGGTGCTGCGGCGACTGTGCGCGCCGTTCGAGCAGATCTGACCGGCACCGGACCCCTGACGGTCACAGCAGCCGGGCCACGAGCACCGTCACGCCGGCCGTCCCCCACGCCGCCACGACGCCGAAGACCAGTTGGACGAGGTCCCACTGGACGCGGGGCACCCAGCGGCCGGCGCGTCTGCGCAGTGTGGCCCAGCGGGCGATGTCCGGCCTGCCGGTGAAGAACGCCGCCGCGGCCGTGCCCAGGACGAGCCCGGCAGCGGCGGCGGGCACGTCCGGAAGCGGGGCGTACGAGGTCGCCACCACGGCCGCGCCCAGCCCGCCGAACAGCCAGGCCCCGCACCCGATGAGCAGCACCAGGGTGGCGCCCCTCTTGTCGAGGATCACTCGCTCACCTCATCAACACCCCGGCCGCCTCCACCAGTTCCTCCGACGGAACCGCCACAAGACCCAACTCCGCGCTGGATGCCAGCAGTCGGTGCGCGGGCAGGATCCGCACGGTATATCCGAAGGGCCCGGTCCTGTCCAGGGACAGCGGCCCCTCGTACACCCAGCGTCCCTCCAGGTCCGGGCCGCCCGCGGGCTTCAGCGGCACGGCCACCGCGTCCGCGATGCGGTCGTCGGAGTCGACGCGGCCCGCGACGGCCTGGACCTCGACGTCGTCGGGGCCGAGGTCGCCGAGGCCGACGCGGACGCGGACGGAGAGGGTGGTGCCGAGTTCGGCGGTGGTCGTGGCGGAGGCGGCCTCGACGTGGTCGACGGTGACGTGCGGCCAGGCCGAGCGGACGCGGGACTTCCAGGTGGCCAGCTCGCGGGCCGTGTCCGCGGTGAGGGAGCGGTGGGCGCGGGCGGCCGGAGCGTACAGGCGCTCCACGTATTCACGCACCATCCGGCCGGCCAGGACCTTCGGGCCGAGGTGGGTCAGCGTCTGGCGGACCATCTCGATCCAGCGGTCGGGCAGGCCGCCCTGGCCGCGCTCGTAGAAGCGCGGGGTCACCCGCTGCTCCAGCAGGTCGTAGAGCGCCGCCGCCTCCAGTTCGTCACGGCGGTCGTCGTCCTCCCCCACTGCCGAAAGCGTGGGGGTGCCCCCAGCCGTGCCGTCGGCGGTCGGGATCGCCCAGCCGAAGTCGGGCTGGAACCACTCGTCCCACCAGCCGTCCAGGACGGACAGGTTGAGGCACCCGTTCAGCGCCGCCTTCATGCCGGACGTACCGCACGCCTCCAGCGGGCGCAGCGGATTGTTCAGCCAGATGTCGCAGCCCGGGTACAGCTTCTGCGCCATCGCCATGCCGTAGTCGGGAAGGAAGACGATGCGGTGGCGTACGCGCGGGTCGTCCGCGAACCGGACGAGTTCCTGGATCAGGCGTTTGCCGCCGTCGTCGGCGGGGTGGGCCTTGCCCGCGATGACGATCTGGATCGGCCGCTCGGGATGCAGCAGCAGATCCATCAGCCGGTCGCGGTCCCGCAGCATCAGGGTCAGGCGTTTGTACGAGGGGACGCGGCGCGCGAACCCGATGGTGAGGACGTCGGGGTCCAACACCCCTTCGATCCAGCCCAGTTCGGCCGTACCCGCGCCGCGCTGGCGCCAGGAGGCGTGCAGCCGTTCCCGTACCTCGACCACCAGCTGCTCGCGCAGCACGCGCCGCAGATCGAAGATCTCCTGGTCCGCGATGTCGGCCACCGCGTCCCAGCGCTCCGAGCCGCCGACCGTCATCGCGTCCTCGGCGCGCTGGGCGCCGATCTGCCGGGCGCCGAGCCGGAAGACCTCCGGCGCCACCCAGGTCGGCGCGTGCACGCCGTTGGTCACCGAGGTGATCGGGACCTCGTCCGGGTCGAAGCCCGGCCACAGGCCCGAGAACATCTCCCGGCTGACATGGCCGTGCAACAGCGAGACGCCATTGGCCCGTTGGCCGAGCCGCAGCCCCATCACGGCCATGTTGAAGAGGTTCGGCTCGCCGCCCGGGTAGGTCTCCATGCCCAGGCCCAGGATGCGTTGGACGTCGATGCGCGGGAGTTCGGCGTCCGGACCGAAGTGGCGGGCCACCAGCTCCCGGTCGAAGCGGTCGATCCCGGCGGGCACGGGCGTGTGGGTCGTGAAGACCGTACCGGCCCTCACCGACTCCAACGAGGCCTCGAAGTCCAGCCCCCCGTCGGCCAGTTCGGCGATCCGCTCCAGACCCAGGAACCCCGCGTGCCCCTCGTTCGTATGGAACACCTCGGGCTGCGCATGGCCGGTGAGCCTGCAGTACGTCCGTACCGCGCGCACCCCTCCTATGCCGAGCAGCATCTCCTGCAGCAACCGGTGCTCGCTGCCGCCGCCGTACAGCCGGTCGGTCACCCCGCGTTCGCCGAGGTCGTTCTCCTCGACGTCGGAGTCGAGCATCAGCAGCGGCACCCGGCCGACCTGCGCCAGCCAGACGCGGGCCCGCAGCGCCCGCCCGCCGGGAAGGGCCAGCGAGACCTGGGCCGGTGAGCCGTCGCTCTCGCGCAGCGGCACCACCGGCAGCTCGTTCGGGTCCAGGACCGGATAGTGCTCCTGCTGCCAGCCGTCCCGCGACAGGGACTGCCGGAAGTAGCCGTGCCGGTAGAGCAGCCCCACGCCGATCAGCGGAACGCCCAGGTCACTGGCGGCCTTCAGGTGATCGCCCGCGAGGATGCCGAGGCCTCCGGAGTACTGCGGCAGCGCTGCCGTGATGCCGAACTCGGGCGAGAAGTAGGCGATGGCGGCGGGCAGTTCGGGGGTCCCGGTCTGGGTCTGATACCAGCGGTCGCCGGTCACGTAGTCGCGCAGATCGTCGGCGGCCGCGGCGAGCCGGCGCAGGAAACGCCGGTCCTCCGTGAGCTCCGCGAGACGCCCGGGCGACACGGAGCCGAGCAGGCGCACGGGGTCGCCGTCGGAGGCGGCCCAGCGCTCGGGGTCGACGGACTGGAAGAGATCACGGGTCTCGGCATGCCAGGACCAGCGCAGATTGCGCGCCAGGTCACTGAGCGGGTGAAGGGCTTCGGGGAGTACGGGTCGGACGGTGAACCTGCGGATTGCCTTCACTGGTGTGCACCTCTTTGCGCCTAAACCGGCGCCGCTCTCGCGGACCCGGTTGCTCGCCGTCGGGGTACCTCAACTGATGGTTGCGCCGAGTGGTCCTCAATGAAGCCACCGCCCTCGACGGTAGCGGTCAAAGGCCTCCGTAACCACGGCGCATCGAGGGTCTCGAAGGCCGGGCCCCGGCAATCACTCCCCCGGTTACTTCTGCGGAAATTCGTCGCAACGTTCACGTGTACCCCACGACGGATATGGCTGATTCCGCCTGCATGGGCGGCCTTGTGGCTATTCGCACCGCACGAGAGGCTGCCCACTGGCGTACCTCCCGACCTCGGCCCGCACCGGGCCGTCCCCGGCCGCGTACGCCGAATTGAGGAGGGGAACTCAAGTCATGGCACAGACGGAAAAGAGGCGTCTGCGCTGGGCGGGAGGTCTCACCGCGGTTGCGACGGCCGCGGTGCTTTCGGCCATCACCCTGCCCGCGCACGCCGCCCCGGAGGGGCAGATAGTCGGCGCCGGCGCTCCCGGCTCCGTCAGCGGCAGTTACATCGTGACACTCAAGGGGGGAACCAACGCTCCGTCCCCAGCGGGCAGAAGCATCGCGGAGAAGTACGGGGCGAGAATCAGCCACGCCTACGGCACCGCCCTCAACGGCTACGCGGTGACGGTGGACGAGAAGCAGGCCCGGCGGCTCGCGGCCGACTCCCGCGTGGCCTCGGTCGTGCAGGACACCAGGGTGGCGCTCGACCACAGCCAGAAGAACCCGCCCACCTGGGGCCTCGACCGCATCGACCAGCGGGGCCTGCCGCTGAACAAGAGCTACACATGGCCGGAGTCGGCGGGCAAGGGCGTAACGGCGTACGTCATCGACACCGGCATCCGGATCACGCACAAGGACTTCGGCGGCCGGGCCAGCTACGGCTGGGACTTCGTGGGGAACGACAAGACCGCCAAGGACGGCAACGGCCACGGCACACACGTCGCCGGCACCATCGCGGGCACCAAGTACGGCGTCGCCAAGAAGACCAAGGTCGTCGCCGTCCGCGTCCTCGACAACAACGGCGCCGGCACGACCGCGCAGGTCATCGCGGGCATCGACTGGGTGACGAAGCACGCCAGGAAACCGGCGGTCGCCAATATCAGCCTCGGCGGGTACGCCAACGCCCAGCTCGACGCCGCCGTACGCAACTCCATCGCCTCCGGTGTGACGTACGCGGTGGCGGCGGGCAACGACGGACTGCCGGCCGGTCTCTACTCCCCCGCCCGGGTCAAGCAGGCCCTCACCGTCGGCGCGAGCGACAGGACCGACGCGCGGGCGAGCTTCTCGAACACCGGCGCCATCCTTGACCTGTTCGCGCCCGGAGTGGCGATCACCTCGGCGTCGTACGCCAGTGACACGGGGAAGGCGACCTACTCGGGTACGTCGATGGCGAGCCCGCACGTCGCGGGCGCGGCCGCGCTCTATCTGGCCGACCACACCAGGGCCACCCCGGCACAGGTGGGCAAAGCACTGGTCAAGCAGGCGGTTCCAGGCAAAATCTCTGGCGCGGGTCTGGGTTCGCCGAACAGGTTGCTCCAGGTCGGCACCCCCTAGCACGCTGCGGGAACAGGCACCGGCCTCGCCCTCACCGGACGAGGCCGGTCCTGTGTGTAGACATACGCGTGAGTAGTTAACAAAGTGCCGGTTGCCCACCCGAATAGGGTGGGAAGGCTCCCCCGGTACGCCCCGCAGACCTCACCTCCCCACACCCTCATCCGCCCACCCACGTTGACGCGGACAGGAGCGGTCATGCCCGCCACGCACCACACGTCGCCACCCCCGACGACCAGCCCTGACACATCCCCCATACGCACGGCCGACGCCGGTCGCCGCAAGCCGGAGAAACCCTCCGCCGGCACCGACACCGGGCCCGGCACCGGAAGCAGCAGCACCGCAGCCGCCGCGATCCCGGAGACCGAAGAGACCACGGCGCCCGTCACACCCGTGGCCCCCGTCGCGCCCGTCGTACCCGTCGCACCCGTCGCACCGATCAAGACCACGGAGGCCAGGGAGACGGTCGCGCCCGTCCCACCCGTCGCGACCATCGGCCGCATCCCCCTCCTCGACGTGCACCCGGTCGTCGACCACGGCCGATGGCCCGCCAAGGCGGTGGTCGGTGAGGCCTTCGAGGTGTCGGCCACGGTCTTCCGCGAGGGCCATGGCGCGGTCGCCGCGAACGTCGTCCTGCGCGACCCGGAGGGCCGCACAGGACCCTGGACCCCCATGCGCGAGCTGGCCCCCGGCACCGACCGCTGGGGCGCCACGGTGTCCGCCGGGAAAGAGGGCCACTGGACGTACACGGTGGAGGCATGGGGCGATCCCATCTCCACCTGGCGCCGGCACGCGGGGATCAAGATCCCGGCCGGCATCGACACCGAACTGGTCCTGGAGGAGGGCGCGCGTCTCTACGAGCGGGCGGCCACCGGAGTGCCGAAGAGCAAGGGGCGCCGGGAGACCCTCCTCACGGCGGCCGACGCGCTGCGCGACGTGGAACGCCCCGCCTCGGCCCGCCTAGCCGCCGCCCTCACCCCCGAGGTGGACCGGGTCCTAGCCCGCCATCCGCTGCGCGAACTCGTCACGTCCTCCGAGCCGTTGACGCTGAAGGTGGAGCGCGAAAGGGCGCTGTACGGCGCCTGGTACGAGTTCTTCCCGCGTTCCGAGGGCACGCCCGAGCGGCCGCACGGCACGTTCCGTACCGCCGCCGAGCGCCTGCCCGGCATCGCGAGGATGGGCTTCGACGTCGTCTACCTCCCGCCGATCCACCCCATCGGCAGCACCTTCCGCAAGGGCCCCAACAACACGCTGTCCGCGGGTCCGGAGGACGTCGGCGTGCCCTGGGCGATCGGCTCCCCGGAGGGCGGGCACGACGCGATCCACCCGGATCTCGGCACGATCGACGACTTCGACGCGTTCGTACGCCGGGCAGCGCGCGAAGGGATGGAGATCGCCCTCGACTTCGCGCTCCAGTGCTCCCCCGACCACCCGTGGGTGCAGAAGCATCCGGACTGGTTCCACCACCGGCCGGACGGCACGATCGCATACGCCGAGAACCCGCCGAAGAAGTACCAGGACATCTACCCGATCGCCTTCGACAAGGACATGCCGGGCCTGGTCCAGGAGACGCTGCGGGTGCTGCGGTACTGGATGAGTCATGGCGTACGGATCTTCCGCGTCGACAATCCGCATACGAAACCGGTGCTGTTCTGGGAGCGGGTGATCGCCGACATCAACCGCACCGACCCGGACGTGATCTTCCTGGCCGAGGCGTTCACCCGGCCCGCGATGATGCACACCCTCGCCAAGACCGGTTTCCAGCAGTCGTACACCTACTTCACCTGGCGCAACACCAAGGAGGAGCTGACCGAGTACCTGACCGAACTGTCGGGTGATGCGGCCGCGTACATGCGGCCCAATTTCTTCGTCAACACCCCCGACATCCTGCACGAGTTCCTCCAGCACGGCGGGCGCCCGGCCTTCGAGCTGCGGGCGGTGCTCGCCGCGACGCTGTCGCCGACGTGGGGTGTGTACAGCGGTTTCGAACTCTGCGAGGGCACCCCGCTGCGCACCGGGAGCGAGGAGTATCTGGACTCCGAGAAGTACCAACTCCGGCCCCGGGACTGGGAGTCGGCGGAACGTGAGGGTCGTAGCATCGCGCCCCTGCTGGGCAGGCTCAACGCGATCAGGCGCCGCAGTCCGGCCCTTCGCCAGTTGCGCGATCTCCACTTCCACCACACGGACCAGGAGTCGGTGATCGCGTACTCGAAGTCCGTCACGGATGCAGGGGACGACACGGGCGCACGCGGTTCGAACACGGTTGTGGTGGTGGTCAACCTCGACCCCCACCACACCCAGGAGGCGACGGTCTCGTTGGACATGCCGCAACTCGGCCTGGACTGGCACGAGTCCGTGCCGGTGCGCGACGAGCTCACCGGCGAGACCTACTACTGGGGCAGGGCGAATTATGTGCGCCTCGAGCCAGGGCATAGTCCCGCGCACATCCTCACCGTCCTGCGACCGTCCTCACCGCAGATCGGAGGGTCACCCACCACATGATCGTCAACGAGCCCGTCCCGGATACGTTCGAGGACACCCCGGCCAAGGACCGCGATCCCGAGTGGTTCAAACGCGCCGTCTTCTACGAGGTCCTGGTCCGCTCCTTCCAGGACAGCAACGGCGACGGCATCGGCGACCTCAAGGGCCTGACCGCGAAGCTGGACTACCTCCAATGGCTGGGCGTGGACTGCCTCTGGCTGCCACCCTTCTTCAAGTCCCCCCTGCGCGACGGGGGCTACGACGTCTCCGACTACACCGCCGTCCTCCCCGAATTCGGTGACCTCGCCGACTTCGTGGAATTCGTCGACGCCGCCCACCAACGCGGCATGCGCGTGATCATCGACTTCGTCATGAACCACACCAGCGACCAGCACCCCTGGTTCCAGGAGTCACGCGCCAACCCCGACGGCCCCTACGGCGACTACTACGTCTGGGCCGACGACGACAAGCAGTACCAGGACGCCCGCATCATCTTCGTCGACACCGAAGCCTCCAACTGGACCTTCGACCCCGTCCGCAAGCAGTACTACTGGCACCGCTTCTTCTCCCACCAACCGGACTTGAACTACGAGAACCCGGCCGTGCAGGAGGAGATCACCTCCGCGCTCCGCTTCTGGCTCGATCTGGGCATCGACGGCTTCCGGCTCGACGCGGTGCCGTACCTCTACCAGGTCGAGGGAACCAACTGCGAAAACCTTCCGGCAACGCACGAGTTCCTCAAGCGGGTCCGCAAGGAGATCGACACGCACTACCCGGACACGGTGCTGCTGGCTGAGGCGAACCAGTGGCCGGAGGACGTCGTCGACTACTTCGGCGACTACGCCGCCGGCGGCGACGAATGCCACATGGCCTTCCACTTCCCCGTCATGCCACGCATCTTCATGGCGGTACGCCGCGAGTCCCGCTACCCCGTCTCGGAAATCCTCGCCAAGACGCCGGCCATCCCGTCGGGCTGCCAGTGGGGCATCTTCCTGCGCAACCACGACGAGCTCACACTCGAAATGGTCACCGACGAAGAACGCGACTACATGTACGCGGAATACGCCAAAGACCCGCGCATGCGCGCCAACATCGGCATCCGCCGCCGCCTGGCCACCCTCCTGGACAACGACCGCAACCAGATCGAACTCTTCACCGCCCTGCTGCTCTCCCTGCCCGGCAGCCCGATCCTCTACTACGGCGACGAGATCGGCATGGGCGACAACATCTGGCTCGGCGACCGCGACGCCGTCCGCACCCCCATGCAGTGGACACCGGACCGCAACGCAGGTTTTTCCTCCTGCGACCCCGGCCGCCTCTTCCTCCCCACCATCATGGACCCCGTCTACGGCTACCAGGTCACCAACGTCGAAGCCTCCATGTCCTCCCCCTCGTCACTGCTGCACTGGACCCGCCGCATGATCGAGATCCGCAAACAGAACATGGCCTTCGGCCTCGGCTCCTACACCGAACTCCAGTCGACCAACCCCGCCGTCATCGCCTTCCTCCGCGAATACAAGGACGACCTCGTCCTCTGCGTCCACAACTTCTCCCGCTTCGCCCAACCCACCGAACTCGACCTGAGCGCGTTCAACGGGAGGCATCCCGTCGAACTGATCGGCGGGGTCCGCTTTCCCGCCATCGGTGACCTGCCGTACTTGCTGACGCTGGCGGGTCACGGCTTCTACTGGTTCCGGCTCCGCAAGGACGCCGCCTAGAACCCAGGCGGGGCGGTTTCCCCCGCCCCGCCCGGGGCACGCATGAGTAACACCCCGACTCCCCCGGCCTCCGGGTCCCGAGTTCCCTGGGGAAAGGACGCGACGTCATGTCGGAAGCCGTAACCCACTCGTCCACGGCCCCGGTCGCACATTCCGAGCTGCTCGCGTCCCTCGATCCGCTGCTGCGGGAATGGCTGCCACGGCAGCGCTGGTTCGCGGGCAAGGGTCGTCCGGTGACCGGATTCTCGCTGGTCGCGGCCACCGAACTGCTGCCGCCGACCGGCCAGTTGGGTCTGCTCCATCTGCTCGTACGCGCCCATCAGCCGATCACTCCGACGCAGGGTGCGCTCCCGCACCCGAGCGACTGCTACCAGCTGCTGATCGGGGTGCGCGAGGCGCTGCCACCGAGGCTCGCGCCCGCGCTGATCGGGCATCTGGAGGACGGACCGCTGGCCGGTCGCACGGTGTACGAGGCGCTGCACGACCCGCGCCCCGCCGACGTACTCCTGGAAGCCCTGCGCGCTCAGGCCCGTATCGGCGAGCTCCGCTTCGAGCACGACCCGGGCCAGGAGTTCCGGGACGATCTGGTGCCTCGCCTGGTGACGTCGGAGCAGTCCAACTCCTCGATCGTCTACGGAGATACGTTCATCCTGAAGCTGTTGCGGCGGATCGTGCCGGGGATCAACCCCGACCTGGAACTACCGCTGGTGCTGTCCCGGCAGGGCTGCGCGCGGGTGCCGGAGCCGGTGGCGTGGATGGTGGCCGAGCTGGGCGAGGAGACGTACACCCTGGGCGTGCTGCAGCCCTTCGTCCAGGGTGCGACGGACGGCTGGGAGCTGGCCCTGCGCGAACTGGCCAAGGATGAGGACTTCGGTGCCGAGGCGCGGGCGCTGGGCCGCGCCACCGCCGAGGTGCACACGGCGCTCGCCCGGGCACTGCCCACGGTCACCCTGGGCCACGCGCAGATGAAGCCACTCGTCGACGGCATGACCCAGCGCCTGGACGCGGCCGTACAGGCGGTACCCGCGCTGCGTCCGTACGCCCCCGGCCTGCGCACCGCCTTCGAGGCACTGGCCGGCCTGGCCGCCGAGGGCGCCACCTGGACCGCGCAGCGCATCCACGGCGACCTCCACCTCGGGCAGGTCCTGCGCTCCCCGTCCGGGGAGTGGTCGCTGATCGACTTCGAGGGCGAGCCGTCCAAGCCGCTCGCCGAACGCCGGATGCCGCAGCCACCGGCGCGGGACATCGCGGGGATGCTCCGCTCCTTCGACTACGCGGCCCACTCGCACCGCCCCCTGGTCCCCGGCTGGGCCGACACCTGCCGGGCCGCGTACTGCACCGGTTACGCCGAGGTCGCCGGGCTCGACCCGCGCACCGACCCCGTACTCCTGCGCGCCTACGAGACGGACAAGGCGGTGTACGAAGTCCTGTACGAGGCCCGGCACCGCCCCGACTGGCTCCCGGTACCGCTGTCGGCGGTGCGCAGGCTCGCGGCGGACGCCACCGCCCCCTGACCGCCCCCGCCCTTCAACCTCCCGAGGAGGCCCTGCCCGTGACGCCCCGCCCCCCGTCCGACGACAGCCCGAAGAAGACCAGCGCGAAGAAGCCCGGTGCGGAGAAGACCGGCGCGAAGAAGTCGGATGCCTTGAAGAAGACGGCGACTCCCGCGAAGGAAGCCGCCTCCGCCGAGGGGAAGCCCACGGCCAAGAAGACGAAGGCGGCCGGCGACAAGAAGGCTGGGGGCAAGGCGACCGTGAAGGCATCGAAGAAGACACCGGGGTCCGTTCCGGAGTCGGTTGAGGTGGGCGTTCCGGAGACGGTCGAGGCAGGTGCTCCGGAGGCGGTCGAGGCAGGTGCTCCGGAGGCGGTTGAGGTGAGCGCTCCGGAGTCAGCTGAGGTAGACGCTCCAGAGTCGGTCGAGGTGAGCGCTCCGGAGTCGGTCGAGGTGGGCACTCCCGTGTTCGCCGGTGTGCACCCCGGCGACCGCGAGCGGCTGCTCGGCGGCACGCATCACGATCCGCACGGGGTGCTCGGGGCGCATCCCGTGCCGGGCGGTGTGGCTTTCCGGGCCTTCCGCCCGTACGCGCTGACGGTGACCGTCGTGACGGACGAGCTGCGGGCCGAACTGCACGACGACGGGGACGGTTTCTTCTCGGGCCTGCTGCCGCTGCGCGCCGTACCGTCCTCGTACCGCCTGCTCGTGGCGTACGAGGGGACGGTCCAGGAGACCGAGGACCCGTACCGTTTCCTGCCCGCGATCGGCGAGTTCGATCTGCATCTGTTCGGCGAGGGCCGCCACGAGCAGCTGTGGCGGGCGCTCGGCGCGGAGCCGATGGTGCACCAGGGCGTGACCGGCACCCGCTTCACGGTGTGGGCGCCGAACGCGCGCGGCGTCCGGGTGGCCGGCACCTTCAACTTCTGGGACGGCACGGGATATCCGATGCGGTCACTCGGCTCATCCGGGGTGTGGGAACTGTTCGTGCCCACGATCGGCGAGGGCGAGCTCTACAAGTTCGACATCACCCGCTCCGACGGTTCCCGGACCCTGCGGGCGGATCCGATGGCCCGGCGCACCGAGGTGCCGCCCAACACGTCGTCGATCGTCACCGCGTCCCACCATGAGTGGAGCGACGAGGCGTGGATGGCCGAGCGGGGTCTCAGGGCGCCGCACGAAGCACCCTTCTCCGTGTACGAAGTCCATCTGGCGTCCTGGCGGCCGGGCCTGACCTACCGCCAACTCGCCGAGCAACTCCCCGCGTACGTCTCCGACTTGGGCTTCACGCATGTAGAGCTGATGCCGGTGGCCGAGCATCCCTTCGGCGGGTCGTGGGGCTACCAGGTCACCGGCTTCTACGCCCCCACCGCCCGCCTGGGCACCCCGGACGACTTCCGACACCTCGTCGACGCGCTGCACCAGGCCGGCATCGGCGTCCTCATGGACTGGGTCCCCGCCCACTTCCCCCGCGACGACTGGGCACTCGCCGAATTCGACGGACGCCCCCTCTACGAGCACGAGGACCCGCTGCGGGCCGCCCACCCCGACTGGGGCACCCTGGAGTTCGACTACGGACGCCGCGAGGTCCGCAACTTCCTCGTCGCCAACGCCGTCTACTGGTGCGAGGAATTCCACATCGACGGCCTCCGCGTCGACGCCGTCGCCTCCATGCTCTACCTCGACTACTCCCGCGAACCCGGCCAGTGGACCCCCAACGAACATGGCGGCCGCGAAAACCTCGACGCCGTCGCCTTCCTCCAGGAAATGAACGCCACCGTCTACCGCCGCAACCCCGGCATCGTCACCATCGCCGAGGAATCCACCGCCTGGGACGGCGTCACCCGGGCCACCCATCACATCGGCCCCGGCGGATTCGGCGGCCTGGGCTTCGGCCTGAAATGGAACATGGGCTGGATGCACGACTCGCTCGACTACGTCTCCCACGAGCCGATCCACCGCAAGTACCACCACAACGAGATGACCTTCTCGATGGTGTACGCCTACAGCGAGAACTACGTCCTGCCCATCTCCCACGACGAAGTCGTCCACGGCAAACGCTCACTCGTCTCCAAGATGCCCGGCGACTGGTGGCAGCAACGCGCCACCCTCCGCGCCTATCTGGCCTTCATGTGGGCCCACCCCGGCAAACAACTCCTCTTCATGGGACAGGAATTCGCCCAAGGCGCCGAATGGTCCGAAGCCCACGGACCCGACTGGTGGCTCCTGGACCCCGCCTACCCCGCCGAACCCGACCACCGCGGCGTCCGCGACCTCGTCCGCGACCTCAACACCACCTACCAGCACGAACCCGCCCTCTGGCAACGCGACACCGACCCGGCAGGGTTCACCTGGATCGCCGGCGACGCCGCCGACGACAACGTCTTCGCCTTCCTCCGCCACGACGCCGACGGCACACCTCTGCTGGCGGTGTCCCACTTCTCCCCGGTGGTCCGCCACGGCTACCGCTTCGGCATCCCCGAAGACATCCCCGCCTGGCACGAAATCCTCAACACCGACACCGCCCAATACGGCGGCAGCGACGTCACCAACCCCGACCCGGTCAAACCCGAACCCCACCCCGCCCACGGCCGCCCCGCCAGCATCCAACTGGCCCTGCCCCCACTGGCAACGATCTGGCTCCGCCCCGCGTAGGGCATTCTTTCGCCCCCTCCGCCCCTACCCATTCCCGTTCCTTGGGGGCTCCGCCCCCAAACCCCCGCTCCTCAAACGCCGGAGGGGCTGGATTTAGCCCGTCCGGCGTTTGAGGACGAGGCCGTCCAGGCCGAAAGCGGGGGTCTGGGGGCGGCAGCCCCCAGAAACGGGACGGGTAGGGGCGGAGGGGGCGAAAAACCCCTTACGCCACCCCGGCCCCCCTCAACACCCCAGGCAGCTCCCCGCGATAAAGCACCCCCACCACCTGCGTAGCCCGAGTCAGCGCCACATACAGATCACTCGTCCCGAACCCCCCGGGCTCAACCACCAACACCGAGTCGAACTCCAACCCCTTGGCCTGCCGAGGATCAAGAAGCACGACCGCACGAGTGAGATCGGGCGACTCCCCCACCGTCACCCCGTCCAGCCCCCCGGCAAGGACCCCGTGCAGCCCCCGCGGCGCAATCACCGCAAGCCGCCCCTCCGCAGGCGCCAACTCGGCAACAGCCTTGGCGACAGCGCCCGGGAGGTCATCAGAAACGCCGCGCACCCACGGCCGTACGCCAGTACTCCGCACGGACCGAGGCGGCTCGAACCCAGGATGCTCCGCCCGCAGCACCCCCGCCGCAAGGTCCATGATCTCGGACGGAGTCCGGTAGTTGACGGCGAGCCGGACGTGCTCCCACCGGTCCCCGACGTAGGGAGAGAGGATCCCCTCCCAGGATCCGACCCCACCCGCTTCGGAGGTCTGCGCGGGGTCGCCGACGAGCGTCATCGACCGCGTAGGACTCCGCCGCATCAGCAGCCGCCAGGCCATGGGCGACAGTTCCTGGGCCTCGTCCACGATGATGTGCCCGAACGCCCAGGTCCGGTCGCCGGCAGCCCGCTCGGCGGCGCTGCGGTGGTCGTCCTCCTCGTGGCGCTCGGCCATCCGCTCGGCGTCGATGATGTTGTGCGCGGAGAGGACCTCGGAGTCCTCCTCGTCCTTGTCCTCGAACTCGTACGTACGGGAGGCGTAGGAGACGTCCAACACGCCTTGCGCGTAAGCGATTTGACTACGCCGTTCCTGGTCGGCGAGGGCCCGGGCCACCCGGTCGTCCTCGCCCAGCAGCTCCGCCGCCTCGTCCAGCAGCGGAACGTCCGCGGTGGTCCACGCGCGCGTGACCTCCCGTCGAACGGCGTCCGCGTCCCCGTCCGGCAGATAACCGTCGGGCTCGGCGAGGAAGTCGGCGACCACTCGCTGCGGAGTCAGCCGCGGCCACAACTGCTCGATCGCGTCCCAGACTTCGGGGTTCTCGGCCAGCTCGTCACGGATCTGCGTGATGTCGCTCGCGTCGAGGAGGTTCGAGCCGTCGAAGGGATCCGTGCCGATGCGTTCGGCCAGCATGTCGGTGAGGGTGTTGAGGATGTGGCCCTCGAAGTGCTCACGCGCGACGTTGTGCGGCAGTTGGGCCTCGCGGGTGCGCTCGCGGGCGACCCGTACGAGCCCGGCGTCGAGCATGAGGATGTCCCGGTCGTGCTCGATGGCGATGACGGGGTCGGGAAGGGCCTGCCGGTCCCGTACGACGGCGGCGAGCACCTCGGCCATGTCTGCGCGCCCCTTCACGGCAGCCGCTTCGGAGGTGTCCGTGGCGGTCGCCTTCACGCCGGGGAAGAGTTCCCCGATCGTCGCGAGGAGCACACCCGTCTCGCCGAGCGAGGGCAGCACCTCGCCGATGTAGCCGAGGAAGGCGGGGTTCGGACCGACGATCAGGACGGCACGCTTGGCGAGCAACTCCCGGTACTCGTACAGCAGATAGGCGGCACGGTGCAGCGCGACGGCCGTCTTGCCGGTGCCGGGACCGCCCTCGACCACCAGCACACCCTGGTACGGCGCGCGGATGATCTGGTCCTGCTCGGCCTGGATGGTCTGCACGATGTCGCTCATGCGCCCGGTGCGCGCCGAGTTCAGCGCGGCGAGGAGCACCGCGTCGCCGCTCGGGTCCTCGTGCCCGGTGCGCTCGTGGTCGCCGAGGTCGAGGATCTCGTCGTGCAGGTCGGTGACCTGCCGCCCGTCGGTGGTGATGTGCCGGCGTCGGCGCAGGCCCATCGGGGTGTGTCCGGTGGCCAGGTAGAAGGGGCGGGCGACCGGGGCCCGCCAGTCGATGAGGATCGGGGTGTGCTCGGTGTCGTCGGCGCGGATGCCGAGACGGCCGATGTGGTGGCTGACGCCGGAGGTGAGGTCGATACGGCCGAAGCAGAGCGAACCGTCCACGGCGTTCAGCGCGGCCAGCAGCCCCGAGCGTTCGGCGACGAGCACGTCCCGCTCAAGGCGCGCCTGCATGGGCGTGTTGCCCTGCCCGAGCGCGTCCACGACGGAGGCCTCCGTGACACCGCGCAGCGCGTCCACGCGTGTGTACAGCCCGTCGATGAATTCCTGCTCGATCCGCAATTCGTCGTCGGTGAATCCTGTGGTGGAGTCTGTGTTTGAGCCTCTGTTTGACAATTCCACTCCCGGCCCGATATACTCTGCTCAGTGAACTTCTCCGCGATTCAATCCCCTTGAAGTCGCGAACCATTAAATATACGCAAGGAAATCCCCCGAGCGCAATTGCTCGGGGGATTTCTTTTGCGCGGCCGGGTCCGCCGGGCGGACTCACATCACCTCGGACAGCTCCTCCAGAAGCCGCCGCTTCGGCCTGGACCCCACCATCGACTTCACCGGCTCACCACCCCGGAACACCATGAACGTGGGCATCGACAGGACGCCGTACGCCAGCGTGGTCCCCGGATTCCTGTCCACATCCAGCTGTACGACCTTGAGCCGGTCGCCCTCCTCGGCGGCGAGGGCGCTCAGCACCGGCGCCATCTGCCGGCACGGCGGGCACCAGTCGGCCGTGAACTCCACCAGCACGGGCAGCTCCGCCCCGATCACCTCCGCCTCGAAGTCCGCGTCCGTCACCTCGGCCACACCCGCTGCCTTGATCACCGCGTCCGCCCTCCCAGTTCGCATACGGGTTCCGGGCCACCCGGAACCCCTGCGTCGGCCGCCAGCTCGTCACGCGCCCGCTCCGCCCGCGCCAACTGCTCGCCGACCGTCGCGCGTACCGCCACCAACTCGTCGATCACCGCGTCGAGTTCACCGAGCTTGCGCCGGTAGACCTCGAGCGACGCGGGGCACGAGTCGCCCTCCGGGTGCCCGGCCCGCAGACACTCCACGAAGGGCCGCGTCTCCTCCAGGTCGAACCCGAAGTCCTGCAAGGTCCTGATCTGCTGCAGCAGCCGCAGATCGCCCTCGTCGTACGTCCGGTACCCGTTCTCGCCCCGCCGCGCGGGCAGCAGCCCCCGCGACTCGTAGTACCGCAGAGTCCGCGTGGAGGTCCCGGCCCGCGCGGCCAGCTCGCCGATTCGCATACCGCGACGGTAATCCTTGACGCCGACGTCAAGGCAAGGATGTTGTCGGGGGTGTCCCGTGGGCGGGCGGCAGCAGCGGCTTCCGTTCCACCGGGGACGACAGGACGATCGATGTCGTCGTGCGGCCGAGGGCGGAGGTCTGCTCCAGGACGTCCTCCAGGTGGATGGTGTCCTCGACCACGACCTTGAGGATCCAGCAGTCCTCACCGACGACGTGGTGGACCTCGACGACCTCCGGGCGGGCGAGGAGTTCGAGGGTCCTGGGGTGCTTCAGGGTGTAGCCGCCGTGCGGGTTGACGCGGATGAATGCCTGGATGCCGTAGCCGAGGCGGGGCGGCGAGACGTGGGCGCCGTAGCCGGTGACGGCGCCCGTCGACTCCAGGCGCCGGACGCGTTCGGCGACGGCAGCCGGGCTCAGCCGGACACGGCGGCCCAGCTCACTGAGCTTGATCCGGCCGTCGCTCTGCAGCAGTTCCAGGATCTGCCGGTCCAGCGCATCGAAGGCCGCCGACGTTTCGTTGGCGGCGGCGCGCAGATGCCGTGGTTCCTTCGGTGCCGCGGCCGGAACTCCCATGACTCCCCCTTCAGACCTCACTGTCACCTCGGGAGAATTATGACCACAACAGCTCAGGGATTGTTTTGCGGGGAGGCACAGCGTGCGCGAGGTATGCGTCATTGGCGGAAACCGGTATTTCGGAAAGCGGGTGATCGCCCGGCTGATTGCCGCCGGAGACCGGGTCACCGTCATCAACCGCGGTTCGTCGCCGCCGCCCCCGGGGGCAATTCACCTCGTCGCCGACCGCAATGACGAGAAGTCCCTGGAAAGCGCGCTGGGTTCGCGTGCGTTCGATGTCGTCATCGACCAGGTCTGCTACACACCCAGGCAGGCCGAGATCGCGCGACGCGTGTTCGCGGGCCGCACGCGGCGGTACGTCATGACGTCCACCGTCGAGGTGTACGAGTACGAGGACTCGGCGGCCCTCGTGTCCGAGGATGCCGTGGACCCTCGTACGGTCGCCGTCGACCTCGAACTCCCCTGGGACGAACCGGAGTTCCTCGACACGCACTACGGCGAGGGCAAGCGGCAGGCCGAGGCGGTCCTCGCGGCCGCCGGCCCCGGGTTTCCGTACGTGGCCGTGCGCGTCGCCCATGTCCTGGGCGGAGACGACGACTTCACCGGCCGCCTGGACCACTACACCGACCGCATCCGCACCGGCGAGCCGATCGCCGTACCCGCCGCGAACCACCCCGCCACCTACATTCACGTAGAGGAGATCGCGGACTTCCTCACCTGGACTGCGGGCGCCGAATTCACCGGTCCGGTGAACGCCGCCTCCCACGGGGTGCTCACCACCGAGGAGTTGTGCGCGGCGGTGGCCGTCCACCTCCCGGAGGGCAGGACGGTCTTCCGGAGTGTCGAGGTGGGGGACGTCTCGCCGTTCTCGTTCGCGCGGTCGTACGGGATGGACAACTCCCGTGCGACGAAGCTCGGTTTCACCTTCGGCGAGGCGCGGGAATGGCTGCCGCGGGCGGTCGCCGAAACACTCGGAAAGGACAACTGACGTGCACTACAGGCTTCTTGGAGACCTCCGCGTCGGCGCGATCGGCCTCGGTGCGATGCCGCTGTCCATCGAGGGCCGCCCGGACGAGGCGCGTGCCGTCGCCACCGTGCACGCCGCCCTCGACGCGGGCGTCACGCTGCTGGACACGGCGGACTCCTACCACCTGCCCGGCGAGGAGCCCGGCCACAACGAACGGCTCGTCGCCCGCGCGCTGGCGACGTACGGCGGCGACACGGCCGACCTACTGGTGACCACGAAGGGCGGGCGCGGCAGACCGGCCGACGGAAGCTGGACGGTGACGGGTTCCCCGCGCCACCTCAAGTCGGCCGCGGAGGCATCCCTCAAGCGACTCGGCGTGGAGGCGATCGGCCTCTACCAACTCCACAAGCCCGACCCGGCCGTCCCCTTCGAGGACTCGCTCGGCGCCCTGCGCGAACTCCTCGACGAGGGCAAGATCCGCCTCGCCGGAATCTCCAACACGACCGTCGCCCAGATCCAGCAGGCCCACGCGATCCTCGGCGACCGCCTGGCCTCGGTCCAGAACCAGTACTCCCCCGCCGTCCGCGACAGCACCCCCGAACTCCGCCTCTGCGCCGACCTCGGCATCGCCTTCCTGCCCTGGAGCCCCCTCGGCGGCATCTCCCGCAGCTCCCTGGACGGCCCGTCCGAGCCGGAGCCCGATCCCCGCTTCAACGCCTTCCACGAACTGGCCCGCGCCTACGGCGTCACCCCCCAACAAATCTGCCTGGCCTGGCTGCTGGCCACCTCACCGACCGTGCTCCCGATCCCGGGCGCCAGCCGCCCGGAGACGATCCGGGACTCCGCGGGGGCGGCGGACCTGGCACTGACACCGGCCGACTTGGCGAGGCTCGACGGGGCGGCGGGGCGCTAGGAGCTGGCTGCCGAACGCTCCGGGTCCGAGACGCGCGTCACATTCGCCCATGTCGCCCTCGCTCATGTCACAAACCGCCGAGCCGGCCCGTCACAGAGGTGTATCCGCAGGCAATTGCAAGGGAGTGCACACCATGGAAGCTCGGTTGAACCTCTTCACCAACCCGGTCGCAGCCAAGTTCGGGAAGCACATCGTCGCCGCGGGCAGGGTGCTCGCGGACTCGACGGTGCCGGTCTCGACACAGGAGCTGGTGAAGCTCCGCGCCAGCCAGATCAATGGCTGTGGCTTCTGCACCGACATGCACACCAAGGACGCCGCACACGCCGGGGAGACCTCGACGCGCCTCAACCTGGTCGCGGCCTGGCGCGAGGCCACGGTGTTCACCGATGCCGAGCGCGCCGCCCTGGAGCTGGCCGAGCAGGGCACCCGCATCGCAGACGCGGCCGGCGGTGTCACGGACGAGGCCTGGGCGAACGCCGCCAAGCACTACGACGAGGAGCAGCTCGCCGCCCTGATGTGCACCATCGCCCTCATCAACGCCTTCAACCGCATGAACGTCATCGTCCAGCAGCCCGCTGGCGACTACCAGCCCGGCCAGTTCGGATAGACGAGAAGCAGCCGACGGCCGGGGCCCTCATGCGGGCTCCGGCCGTTGCTGTTCCCCCGTCCGCCCATCCCTCTGTCCCTCTGTCCCTCTATCCGTCTTCCTGTGCCGACAGGAACTCCTCGACTCCGTCGAGTCCGTCGTCCCCGGAGTCCCGTACCCCCAGCAGCCGCCGCGTCAGCCGGTCCCGGTCGGAGAGCAGCTCGTCGACGGCCGCGCGCAGATCGTCAGGCTCGGTGAACTCCGCCTCCCGCTCCGCGGCGATCAGTACGGCCCGTCGTACGAGCTCTTTGGTGAAGGAGGCCGTCGTGCCGTCCGTGCGGGCGACGATCTCGTCGGTGAGGTCCTTGCCGAGGCCGAGGGAGGAGCCGTACAGGGTGAGGAGGCGGGCGCGGCCCTCGGCGTCCGGGACGGGGATCTCGACGGCGAGGTCGACGCGGCCGGGGCGCTGGACGAGCGCCGGTTCCAGCAGATCGGCCCGGTTGGTGGTGAGTAGGAAGGCGACGTCCGCGTCGTCGCCCAGACCGTCCATCTCGTTCAACACCTGGAAGAGGAGGGGTTGTTCACCGCCCCCGTAGTCGCGGGCCTCGGCAATCAGGTCGCAGTCCTCCAGGACGACGAGCGCGGGCTGGAGCATGCGGGCGAGCGCGCACGCCGGGCCGATGGCGTTGATGCTCGTGCCGGCGAGGACGACGACCGTGAACTCCGGAAGGTGGGAGAGGAGATAGCGGATCGTGTGGGTCTTGCCGGTGCCGGGCGGACCGTACAGGAGAAGGCCGCGACGCAGGTGCTGCCCGGCGGCGAGGAGCCGTTCACGGCGCCGCGCCACCCCCACCACCTGCCGCTCGACGCGCTCCAGCAGCCCGGCCGGCAGCACGATCTCCTCGCGGCTGAGCCCGGGACGGCGGTGGAAGCGGAAGGGGCCGAGACCATGGTCGAAGTCGGAGCCCTCGAAGGAGAGGACCTGCCCTCGGAAGATGTTGTGCTCGCGTACGAGTACGTCGATCTCGGCGAGCAGCCGGTCCGCGAACTCCTTCTCCTGGGCGAGGACTTCGATCTCGACCTTGTTGCGCCCGTACTGGTCCGCCGGACCGCGCAGCAGCACCGCGAACCGCTCCTCACCCTCCACTCCGAGGTAGAACCCGAAGGAGACACAGGCGAGTTCCTCGTCGGGGGAGACCGGCAGATGCGCGTAGTCGACCGCGCCGATCACGAACCTGTTGTAGCGGTCGGCCGATTCAAGGATCTCGCCCAGCGTCAGGTCCCCGTGATGGGAGGAGCCCCGCATGCCGATCAGCTCGTACGAACGTCCGTCCGCCGCGAACCAGCGCTCCAGCGCCAGATGCACATTGGGCAGGTCGTACGGGGCGTACGCCGCCTTGACCACCGGCTGGTCCCCGGGCGCGGACCCCAGATGCGCCCGCATCCGCTCGGCGAGGTTGCGATCGTCGCCGTCCCGCCGCTTCGGCCGCGCGACCGCCTCGAGAAACTCCTGGAACAGCTCGGCCACCCGATCGAGCGACAGCGCCGGCCCCGCCCCCTCCGCAGCGACCCGGGCCCTGTACTCCGAACTGCTGATGATCTCGGTCTCACCCATGCTGCCTCCACGCCGTCCCGGCTCACTGAGGCCTCCCAGCGTGGGCCCGAACACGTGGACCAGTCAAAGGATTTGGGCCGGATGTCCCCGAAGGGATGTACGGGCGATTCCGGCCGCGCGGCCTCGGCGCCCTGGAGACGATCCCGGCGTCGCGGACGGTTCCCGTGCTCCGCGTGACCGAAGTGGCGGGCCCGGTGACCGGACCCGCCACTCCGCTCCCCCGCGGCGCCTCCCCCGGACGCGCGTCGGCCCGCTGACGCGGGCACGTTCAACTGCCGGCCGGAACCGCCCCGTCGACCCAGGGCAACGCCGCCTCCGTACGTCCCGTCAGCAGGAGCAGCAGCGCGGACACCGGGCCGCTGATCTCCGGGCCCTTGCCCCGGGTCCACTCGATGTCCGTGGCGACGAGCCGGGCATGCGGGAGGGGCCACGGGCGGGGCGGAAAACGCATCGTCCATACGCGGTCGGCCGCGTCGCGGGCGGCTTCGAGGGGCATGGTTCGTTCGCGGGCGACGGCGAGGGCGATGTCCTGGCCGTGGACGAGGATGTCGAGGAGTGGTTCGCGGCGGGTGGTGCCGGGGGCGAGGCGTCGGGAGCCGACGGTCGAGCGGAGGTCGGCAACGATGTCCGCGGGCGGCCGGTCGGCGGCGCGGACGGCGGTGTCGTGGATCATCCGGTCGGTGTTGCCGCGGGCGCGGACCAACTCCCGTACGGCCGTCCCGTACGAGATGCGCGGGGCGAGCGTGAGATGCGCGGCGACGTCCCGTACGCGCCAGCTGGCGCACTGGGTCGGCAGCTCCCATTCGGCGGGGCTCAGGCTCTCCAGGAGGTCGGACAGGCCGGCTCGCTCGCGGTCGATCGTCTGCCAGCGCTCTTCGGTACCGAGCACGGTCCCGATGACTACGCCCATGGGGATCACCACCTACTCAAAGTGGTAAGCTTCTCTGACCAAATTAGTCAGAGACTCTGACCATTGTCAAGGAGCTCAGAGACTCAACGGCTCAAGCAGGGAGTGGCGATCATGGTGGCCGAGAGCGAGCTCAACACGGGGCTGCTCCTGTTCATCCCGTACCGGGCCCTGGAGAACCGTGTCTTCGCCGCGCTCGCCGAGGCGGGCTTCGACGACTTCACGCCCGCCCAGGCCCGGGTCATGCAGCGCATCGGCCCGAACGGCACGCGGCTGACCGACCTCGCCGAGCAGGCCCAGGTCACCAAGCAGACGGCGGGTTTCCTGGTCGATCAGCTGGAGCGGGCGGGGTACGTGAAGCGGGTGCCGGACCCTACCGACAGGCGGGCCCGGCTGGTGTGCGTCGCCGAGCGCGGCCTCGCGGCGATCCCCGTCGCCGAGGGGACGGTCGCCGAGGTCGAGAAGGAGTGGGAAGCCCACCTCGGCAAGCGCCGCATGTCCCAGCTGCGGCAGGCGCTGTCGATGCTGCGGGAGATCACCGACCCTTACGCGTGAGCCGCGTGAGCCGCGTGAGCCGCGTGAGCCGCGTGAGCCGCGTGAGCCGCGTGAGCCGCGTGAGCCGCGTGAGCCCCGTGAGCCCCGTGAGCCCCGTGAGCCCCGTGAGCCCCGTGAGCCCCGTGAGCCCCGTGAACCGTCTCCCCGTACCAATTGGTGGAGCCCTTGTGGAGGGAGCAAGGGCTTTCCCCCCGGCCGTGCAGAATGGCCGCCATGACCACCCAGATCCCCGGCCGCAGGGAAGCCCCCAGCCGCGCGGATGTGAACCGCCGCCGCATCCTTGACGTCGCGCTCGTCGAGCTGCTGCGTGACCCCGACGCGTCGATGGACCAGATCGCACGGGCCGCGGGCGTCGTACGGCGGACGGTGTACGGGCATTTCCCGAGCCGTGAGGCGTTGATCTGCACGCTGTTCGACAGCGCGGTGGAGGCGGTGGAGGTGGCGCACGCGGCGGTTCGTGCAGGTGCCGGGGGGCCGGCGGAGTCGCTCGTCCGGTCGACGCTCGCCGTCTGGGAGATCGCCGACCGCTACCGGCTGCTGGTCGCGCTCGCCCAGCGCAGCGTCACGCCCCAGGGCATCCACGAGCGCCTCGCACCCGTACGCGAGGCCAGTGTGGACGTGCTCCGGCGCGGCCTGGAACAGGGCGTTTTCCAGTCCCCGCTGTCCGCGACGGCACTCGCCTACGTACACGAGCAGATGCTGTTCGCCCTCATGGAGGCGGTGAACGACGGTCTGCTGGCAGCGGAAGAGGCGGGCCGCTCCGCCGTGGTCACCATGTTGACCGCGGCGGGCGTACCCGCCTCACACGCCACCGAGCTGGTGGCGAAGCTGAGCGACTGAGGCAGCGACGTCAGGAGACGCTGAGGCTGAGACTTCAGGAGACGCACCGAGCGGCCAGGCTACGGGGGGAGGCCTGGCCGCTCGGCGTTCTGGGGAGGGGGATGTCCCGGTCCCCGGTTCGCGGGCGCCCGGTTCAGGAGGGCACCCGCGAGGCTTACGCCTTGGCGAGTTCCTTCTCGCCGCCCTGCTCCGGGACCTCGGCGTCGGCCGGAACCGCGCTGTCCTCGTCCTCGTCCAGCAGGGTCTTCTCGTCGAACGGCAGCTCACCGGCGAGGACGCGGTTCACCCGGTCCATGTCGATCTCCTTGGTCCAGGTGCCGATCAGGACGGTGGCGACCGCGTTGCCCGCGAAGTTCGTCAGGGCGCGCGCCTCGCTCATGAAGCGGTCGATGCCGACGATGAGGCCGATGCCGTCCACGAGGGCGGGCTTGTGCGACTGCAGACCGCCGGCCAGGGTCGCGAGACCCGCGCCACTGACGCCCGCGGCGCCCTTGGAGGCGACGAGGAGGAAGAGCAGCAGCGGGATCTGCTCCCCGAGCGACATCGGGGTGCCCAGGGCGTCGGCGATGTAGAGCGAGGCCATGGTCATGTAGATCATGGTGCCGTCGAGGTTGAAGGAGTAGCCGGTCGGGATGGTGATGCCGACCACCGGCTTGCTGACACCGACGTGCTCCATCTTCGCGATGAGCCGCGGGAGGGCGGACTCGGAGGAGGAGGTGGAGAGGATCAGCAGGAACTCACGGCCCAGGTACTTGAAGAGCGTGAGGATGTTCAGGCCCGCGACGACGCGCAGCAGCGTGCCGAGCACGATGAAGACGAAGAGGAAGCAGGTGGCGTAGAAGCCGAGCATCAGGACGGCGAGGCTCTTGAGCGCGTCCAGACCGGCGGAACCGGTGACGGCCGCGATGGCGCCGAAGGCACCGAGCGGGGCCGCCCACATCACCATGGCGAGGATGCGGAAGACGAGCCGCTGGATGTGCTCGACTCCGCGCAGGATGGGCTGTCCGGCCGATCCCATGGCCTGCAGCGCGAACCCGGCGAGCAGCGCCACGAGGAGGGTCTGCAGGACCTGGCCCTCGGTGAACGCGGAGATCATCGTGGTCGGGATGATCGACAGCACGAACTCGACCGGCGGCAGCGCCTCGGCCGACACCTGTCCCTGACCGGCTTCCTTGACCGCGTCGGTCACCTGGAGGCCCGTACCCGGGTCCAGGATGTTGCCGACGACCAGGCCGATGGTGAGAGCCACCAGCGACATGACCAGGAAGTAGCCGAGCGCGATACCGCCGACGGCGCCGACCTTGGCAGCCTTCCGTACCGAGCCGATGCCCAGCACGATCGTGCAGAAGATGATGGGGGAGATCATCATCTTGATGAGGTTCACGAAGCCGGTGCCGATGGGCTTGAGCTCGACCGCGAAGTCGGGAGCGATCAGGCCCACGGCGATACCGAGGATCACGGCGCCGATCACGGCGATGTAGAGATAGTGGGTGCGGTCCCGCTTTGCGGCGGGTGCGGCAGGTGCGGTTTGCGGGGTGCTGGCCACGGCTGCCCTCCTTGACGACGTCGTCGGCATCATCCGGCGTGCGGCTCACGACCGGCGGAAACCCCGGAGTACGGCTCACGTCCGGGGGATCTGGAAGTCGCGCCTACCGGAATCCGGGAGGCGGATTCCCGGCGGGGCCGGGAGACGGGCTCCCGGTGTGTCCGGGAGGCGCACTCCCAGGGGATGCGGTGACTATCTCCCGCCTTGTGAGGGCGGTCACCCTTCCGTTCATTTAGTTCACACTTATACGTAGAGGGAGACTGTTGGACATGCGCTTCCCCCGCGTCCCCAAACCCCGCAGCCTCGCCGGTCAGCTCTTCGGCATGCAGGCCGTGCTGATCGCGGTGCTCGTCGCCGGGTACGCGCTGTTCAGCTACGTCACCGACCGCGGCCAGGCCGAGGACGCGGCGGGCCGCCAGGCCATGGCTGTCGCCGGCGCGGTGGCGGACTCCCCTTCGGTACGCGAGGCGATCCGCACCCCCAAGCCGACGAAGACGCTCCAGCCGTACGCCCTCCAGGTCCAGAAGGACACGGGGGTCGACTTCGTCACGATCATGAACACGAACGGCATCCGCTGGACCCACCCCGACGAGACGCTGATAGGGAAGCACTTCCTGGGGCACATCGGTCCGGCGCTGGAGGGCACGCCCTTCACGGAGACGTACACCGGCACCCTCGGCCCGTCCGTCCGCGCGGTCACGCCCATCTGGGACAACGGCAAGATCGTCGGTCTTGTCAGCGCGGGCATCAAGGTCGAGGCGATCAGTGCCCGTGTGCAGGAACAGGTGACGGCGCTCATCGGGGTCGCTGCGGCCGCGCTGGCCCTGGGCGGTCTCGGCACGTACGTCATCAACGCCCGGCTGCGCCGCTCCACCCACGGGATGAACGCGGCCGAGCTGAGCCACATGCACGACTACCACCAGGCCGCGCTGCACGCCGTACGCGAGGGTCTGCTGATGCTGGACGGGCAGTTCAAGGTGGCGCTGATCAACGACGGCGGGCGGGAGCTCCTCGGCGTGAGCGGCGATGTGGTCGGCCGTTCCGTGGCCGAACTCGGGCTGCCCGCACCGCTGACGGGCGCGCTGCTCTCGGCGGAGCCGCGGGTGGACGAGGTCCACCTGACCGCCGAGCGCGTACTCGTCGTGAACACCTCCCCCGTCTCCGGCGGCGAACGCCGCGGCACCGTCGTGACCTTGCGCGACGTGACCGAACTCCAGTCCCTGATGGGCGAGTTGGACTCAGAGCGCGGCTTCACCCTGGCGCTGCGCTCGCAGGCGCACGAGGCCGCGAACCGTCTCCACACGGTGGTGTCGCTCATCGAACTGGACCGTGCCGAGGAGGCCGTCGACTTCGCCACGGCGGAACTGGAACTGGCCCAGACGCTCACCGACCAGGTGGTCGCGGCGGTCAGCGAGCCGGTCCTCGCCGCGCTGCTCCTGGGCAAGGCGGCCCAGGCCAACGAGCGGGGCGTGGAACTGGTGGTGTCCCAGGACAGCGCCATCGACGACGGGCTCCTGCCGGACTCACTCTCCGCCCGCGACCTGGTCACCGTCCTGGGGAATCTCATCGACAACGCGGTCGACGCGGCGCAGGGTACGACGGGGGCACGCGTCACGGTGACGGCGTTCACCGACGCCGACGGGCTGGTGCTGCGGGTCGCCGACACCGGTGCGGGGGTTGCTCCCGCCCACGCGGAAGCCGTCTTCCAGCGCGGTTGGTCGACCAAGCCGTCGGGGCCCGGCGGGCGGGGGCTCGGACTGGCTCTCGTACGGCAGGCCGTGGGCAGGCACGACGGTACGTTGACGGTGACGGAGGCCGCCGGGGGCGGGGCGGAGTTCGAGGCCCGACTGCCATTGCCTACGGTGTCCTCGGCGGCGAGGGCCGCGGCGCCCGATGCCGAAGCATCCGCCGCGCCGACCCGACAGCAGGACGACCGGCCCGAATCCGCCCAGCCCGCCTTGCCAGGAGGCGACGTATGACGCCCGACCCCAGAGGTACGACGACCGACACCATCCGCGTGCTCGTCGTCGAGGACGATCCGGTCGCCGCCGACGCGCATGTCATGTACGTGGGCCGCGTGCCGGGCTTCACGGCGGTCGGGAAGGCACACACGGGTGCTGAGGCGCGGCGGGCACTGGACCGTACGCCGGTGGATCTGCTGTTGCTCGACCTGCATCTGCCGGACGTGCACGGGCTGCAGCTCGCCCGTTCCCTGCGTGCCGCCGGCTATCACGCGGACGTGATCGCGGTGACGTCGGCGAGGGATCTGGCGGTCGTACGGGAGGGTGTGTCGCTCGGGGTCGTCCAGTACGTGCTGAAGCCCTTCACCTTCGCCACCTTGCGGGACCGGCTGATCCGGTACGCGGAGTTCCACGCGGCGGCGGGCGAGGCGAGCGGTCAGGACGAGGTGGACCGCGCCCTGGCCACCCTGCGCGCACCGGGCCCGGCCGCGCTCCCCAAGGGCCTGAGCGCCCCGACACTCGAACGTGTCACCGTCGCTCTGCGGGACTGCGCCGAGGGCCTGACCGCGGCCGGGGTCGCCGAGTCGGTCGGCATCTCCCGGATCACGGCCCGGCGGTACCTGGAGCACCTGGTGGAGTCGGGCCGGGCCGCGCGGAGTCCGCAGTACGGGCAGGTGGGGCGGCCGGAGTTGCAGTACCGGTGGGTGAAGGGGTGACCTCGCGGGCGTAGGCGTCAGCTGTCAGCTATCGGGAAGGACGACTGTCCGGCCGTTCACCTTCCCGGCGGGGAAACGCTCGCATGTCCCACCGGGACATCACCGAGCCCGCGACACCTCAGGCAGCCGAGTGATCGCCGCGAAGGCCAGGAAAGCGGCGAGACTCCCGCACAAGAGGCCGGGGTAGGAGGCCCAGTCGGGATCGGCGGGAGCGGGCACGCCGATACGCACCAGCCTGCCGACGGCCCAGCCGACCCCGAGCCCGATGACGAAGGCCGGCCAGCGATGCCGCACTCCCTTGATCACGTCGTCCAGCAACGCGAGCACGGTGCCGACCACCACCGGGACAAACCCATCGATCCAGTCGACGGCGATGAACCCCGCCCCCACGACGGCGAAGACGAACCAGCCGCCCACCAGCGGCCCGACCGGGGAGACACGTCGCGGAACCTCCCCCGGCAGCCAGAAGAACCGGCGCACACTCTCGACGAAACCGTGCTCCTTGTCGTACGACATCACGCCCCCCGTTGCGATGACCCGCCGCGACGATTCACCTCGTACGGGGTGGACTCACGGCAGCCCCCGAGGGTTGCGCGTACGACACGACCTGCACCCCGAGCCCTACCGCGGCCAGCGCCTCGACAACGGACAACACCAGCAGCCCGTCCGCGACTTGACCGCTGCTCCAGTACACGACGAGCCCTGCGAGCGGTACGACACAGAAGGCGAGCAGGTCGACCCCGCACTGGATGACTTTGCGGGACACCCTGCGCCGGTCGCCGCGATGGGCGGTCTCCCACCCGAAGGCGACCTCGGCATAGGCGAGGTCGGCGAGCCTCGGGCCCAACTCCTCCCTGACATAGGCGCCGATCGCGGAGATCTTCTCGTCGTTGACCAGGTAGGTCCACCCGAGGACGACGCACACGGGCGGAAGAGCCAGCAGCATCGACGTCTGCTTGGCCTGCGCGGCCGCGGCGACAACTGCGGCCACCACGGCGAGGGTTACGTACAGCAGGTTGTCCCGGAACCCGATCCGCGCCTTCTGCTCATCCTTGACGACCTGATACTCGGCGAGCAGCAACTGCCCGACGGTGACGTCTTGCTCCGGCACCGGTGCCCCCTTCGACCTGCTCCCAACACACCTTCTGGGTGGGCGACTTGGCAGTACTCGGGAATGTGCCCGACGCGCGACCCGGCACCGGGATCCTCGCCGCCCTCACGCTGGAGTATGCGGGAGGTTGTCCACCACCGGCCGACCGTGGGCGAATAACAACGTTGTCACGTTGATGACATGCACCGTTGCACAGGCATTGACCGTGCTCCAACACCCACCTTAGGTTCACCGAGCAGACAATCTCGGCCACCATCGACGTCGGCCAGCAGGAGGTCCTGCCCGTGCGCCCCACCGCCGCCCCACTTCTCCTCGTCACGCTGCTCACCGCCACCACGCTCACCGCTTGCGGATCGGGTTCCGGCAGCGATCCGGACACCGTGAAGGTCTCGTTCAAACAGTCCACGGACAACTCCATCAAGGTGATGGACACCTATCTGGGCGAGATGAAGAAGCAGTTCGAGAAGGCGAACCCCGGCAAGAAGATAGAGCTCGTCCCGATCAAGGCCCCGGACTCCGAGTACTACACGAAGCTCCAGCAGATGCTGCGGTCACCGAAGACGGCCCCCGACCTGGTCTACGAGGACACCTTCCTCATCAACTCGGACATCACCAGCGGGTACTTGAAGCCCCTCGACACCTACCTCGACAAGTGGGCGGACTGGGACCAGTTCATCGACACGGCCAAGACGGCGGCCAAGGCCGAGGACGGGAAGACGTACGGCGTCCCGGACGGGACGGACACCCGGGGACTCTGGTTCGACAAGGGCATCTTCGCGAAGGCGGGCCTGCCGAGCGACTGGCAGCCGAAGACGTGGGACGAGGTCCTCGACGCGGCCCGCACGATCAAGGAGAAGGTCCCCGGCGTCACGCCCCTCAACATCTACACGGGCAAGCCGGCCGGTGAAGCCGCCACCATGCAGGGCTTCGAGATGCTGCTGTACGGCACGGGGGACGGCTCCGCGGACCCCCTGTACGACACCGCCTCCAAGAAGTGGATCGCCGGCAGCCAGGCCTTCAAGGACTCTCTCGGATTCGTCGAGACGGTCTACAAGGAGAAGCTCGGCCTCGACGTCTCCGACGCCCTCGACCCCAACATCGCGACGAGGGTCCGCGGCGAGCTGCTGCCCGAGGGCAAGCTCGGCATCAACCTCGACGGCAGCTGGCTCCCGCAGGACTGGCTGGAGGGCGCGGGCCACGCATGGCCCGAGTGGTCCGAGAAACTCGGCCTCGCCGCCATGCCCACGCAGAACGGCCAGGCCCCCGGCAAGGTGAGCATGTCCGGCGGCTGGACCTGGTCCATCCCGTCCAAGGCCTCCAACCCCGACCTGGCCTTCAAGTTCATCGAGACGATGCAGACCAAGGCGAACGCCCAGAAGTGGTACATCGCCAACTCCGGTATCGCGGTACGGAAGGACGTCGCCGCCGACCCCGCGTACGTGGACGCGCAGCCCGGCATCAAGTTCTTCACGGACCTGGTCGCGAGCACGCACTACCGGCCCGCGTACCCGGCATACCCGAAGGTCTCGACCGCCATCCAGGAGGCCATGGAGGGCGTGACGACGGGTGACAGTTCGGTGGACAAGGCGGCGAGCGGGTACGACGAGGAGTTGAAGACAGCCACCGACGACCAAGTGATCACCAAGTGAGCGTGGATACGCGGGTGGCGCCCCAGGTCCGCCCCCCGGATCCCTCAGGCGCGAAGGTCGCCTCCCCTCGCCGGGGAGGCCTCCGCCGCTCCCTCGTCCGCGCTCTCCCCGTCTCCCCCGCCGTCATCCTCCTGCTCCTCTTCCTCGCGGGCCCGATCGGCTACTGCGCCTACATCGCCTTCACAGACCTGCAGTTGACGGGCCAGGCCCAGTCGTCGTTCGTCGGCTTCGACAACTTCCGGGCGGCGTTCGAGGACGAGGCGTTCCTCAACGCGGTCTGGCTGACGCTGGTGTTCACGGTGCTGTCGTCGCTGGTCGGGCAGAACACGCTGGGCCTTGCGCTGGCCGCACTCATGCAGCGGGCGTCGAAGCCGGTGCGGACGGTGGTGGGCGGGATCGTCGTCACGGCGTGGGTGCTGCCGGAGGTGGTGGCGGGGTTTCTGCTGTACGCCTTCTTCCGGCGGGAAGGGACGTTGAACGCCATCCTCGACTGGCTCCATCTCCCGTCCCAGAACTGGCTGTTCACGCTGCCGATCCTGGCTGTGTCATTCGCGAATGTGTGGCGGGGTACGGCTTTCTCGATGCTCGTCTATTCGGCCGCGCTGAACGAAATCCCGAAGGAGATCACGGAGGCGGCGGAGGTGGACGGGGCGGGGGGCTGGCGGCGGATGTGGCACATCACGCTGCCGATGATTCGGCGGTCGATCGGTACGAATCTGATGCTCAACACCTTGCAGACGCTCTCGGTGTTCGGGCTGATCTGGGTGATGACCCGGGGTGGGCCGAGCGGCAAGAGCCAGACCCTTCCGCTGTTCATGTACGAGCAGGCATTCCAGAAGAGCATGATCGGGTACGGGACTGCGGTGGCGTTGCTGCTGTTGGTCGTCGGCTCGCTGTTCTCGGTCGTGTATATGCGGCTGCTGCGGACGGAGGTCTGAGATGGCAATCCCGGTAGCTCGTACGACCGCTCGCCCGACCGTTCGTACGCCCCTCAAGTCCCGCCGTGCCAACCGGCGTCTGGCGGCGGATGCGGGGCTCCTCGTACTGGCCGCCGCGTTCGCGCTGCCGCTGGTGTGGGTGGTCCTGTCCTCGCTGGACCCGCACGCGGGCCTGAAGGTGCAGGTCCCGGACGGCGTCACGCTGGACAACTTCGACGCGGTCCTGACGCCGGACATCACGTTCACGCCGCTGCTCAACAGCCTGATCCTGTGCGGGGGCGGGACGCTGCTGACGGTGGTGTGCTCGACCCTGGCCGCCTATCCGCTGTCACGGTTCCGGTCGCGGCTGAACCGGCCCTTCCTGCTGACCATTCTGTTCGCGACGAGTCTGCCGATCACGGCGATCATGGTGCCGGTGTACGCACTCTTCGTCCAGGTGAACCTGATCGACACCGTGCAGGGCACGATCTTCTTCTTCGCGGCTTCTCAACTTCCTTTTGCTATTTGGCTGATGAAGAACTTCATGGATGGCGTGCCGAAGGAGCTGGAGGAAGCCGCCTGGACTGACGGGGCTTCGTCCCTTCAGTCGCTGGTGCGGATTGTGCTGCCGCTGATGGGGCCGGGGGTGGCTGTGGTGACGGTGTTCTCATTCGTGATGATGTGGGGGAACTTCTTTGTGCCGTTCATGTTGCTGCTTACGCCGGATCAGATGCCGGCGTCTGTGAGCATCAATGAGTTCTTCGGGAATCGGGGGACTGTGGTTTATGGGCAGTTGGCGGCGTTCTCGATTATTTATTCGACGCCGGTGATTTTGTTGTATGTGTTGGTGGCGAGGCGGTTGGGTGGGGGGTTTGCTTTGGGGGGGGCGGTTAAGGGGTGAGGGGTGGGGCGGGTGCTACTGCTGTTGCTCGGCTCGGGTGCGGGCCTCATCGGCTTCGGCGTTGTCGCCTGCCTGCGTGTAGGCGTCGGCGGCCTGGAGCCAGCAGGCACGGGCCTCGGCGAGACGGCCGGCGGACTCGTGGACGAGGGCGAGGCTGTGCAGGACCAGGCCCGTCCGGTACCAGTCCTCGAACTCCCGGTAGACCTCCAGCGCCTTGCCGTACCCCTCGACCGCCTCCGCCACCCGGCCCGCCTCGTCCAGGGCGTCGCCGAGGCCGTGCCACGCGGTGGCCTCATGGTGGCGGTCCCCGACAACCTGGTACAGGTCGCGGGCCCGGGTGTGGGCGTCGATCGCCTCCGCCACCCGACCCGCCTCGTGCAGGGCGACGCCGAGGTTGCCCCACGCGACGGCCTCACGGTGGCGGTCCCCGACAGCCTGAGACAGGTCGCGGGCACGAGTGAGAGCCTCCACCGCCTCCGCCACCCGACCCGCCTCCCGCAAGGCAATGCCGAGATTGCCCCACGCGACGGCCTCACGGTGGCGGTCCCCGACAGCCTGAGACAGGTCGCGGGCACGAGTGAGAGCCTCCACCGCCTCCGCCACCCGACCCGCCACCCGCAAGGCGACGCCGAGGTTGGTCCACGCGTCGGCCTCGGCCGTGCGGTCCCCGGAACGGCCAGCGGCCTCCAGCGCAGCCCGACCCACAACGACCCAGTCGTCGAAATACCGCCGCCAGTCCAGATATTCCGCCAGGCATAGGGCCAGCCGCACCGCCGTGCCCGCGAACCGCTCCCGCTCCGCCCACCCCACCGCCGCCACCAGACCCGCCCGTTCCCCATCCAGCCACGCCAACGCTTCCACCCTCCCCCCGAACCGCCCCGGCACCGCCATCCCCGGCAACCACCGCAACCAGTCATCCGCCGCATCCGCCCACCCGTAATAGAAGCCCAGCACCCGCCTCCGAGCCGCCTCTCCCTCCTCCACCAACCCCGCATCCCCCGCCATCACACCCACCCCAAACACCCGCACCAAGTCATGCAACCGCCACCGACAGCGCCCGCTCGCCCGCCCCCGCTCAACGAGATGCACGCGAACCAGAGCCTCCAGGTCCTGCACCGGAGGAGCATCCGCCCCGACAAGCACGGCGACGACCTCGTTACCCGCATCCGGCCCCGGCACCAGCGCCAGCAGACGCAGCAGCCGCGCCTGCTCGGGCGGCAGGCGCTTGTACGACAGGTCGAAGGCCGCGCGGACGCTGCGCTCGCCGTCGTTGAGATGGCCGAGCAGGTCACGGGACTCTGAGAGTTCGGTGACGAGTTCCCCGACCGGCTTGTCCCGGTCCACCACCAGCAGCGCCGCCGCGATCTGGAGGGCCAGCGGCAGGTGCCCACAGAGAGCGGCGAGTTTCTCGGCCGCCTCGGCGTCATCCGCGACGCGGCTGTCGGCGGGCTGAGCGATCCGCAGGGCGCGGTCGAGGAGGTCGTACGCCTCCTGCGGCGTCAGCTCGTCCAACGCCAGTAGCCGCGCACCGAGTTGGGGCAGCCGGTCCCGAGAGGTGACCAGGAGCCGGTGCCCCGTGCCGCTTCCGGGCAGCAGGGGCCGCACCTGAGTCGGCGAGGATGCATTGTCGGCCAGGACCAGTACCGGGCCCCGCTCGCGGGCACGGGCGGCGAGGGCCGAGCGGTAGAGCGCAGCTCGCGCGTCCACCCCGGTCGGGACGTGCTCCAGCTCGGTACTCAGCGCCCGCAGCAGCGCCTCTAGGGCGCGGTCGGCGGTGACAGGTTCCTCGTCGTACCCGTGCAGGTCCAGGAAGAGCACCCCACCCGGGAACCAGCCCTTCCCGCACGCCTCATATCCCGCCTCCACCGCGAGCGCGGTCTTGCCGATACCGCCGAGCCCGGACACCGCGGCGACCACCACCGCCTCCGGGCCGGCGCCGGACGCGGACGGGTCGAACGCGTCCAGCAGGGCCCGCAGTTCACTGTCCCGGCCGGTGAAGCCGACCGCCCGCGCGGGGAGGGCGTCCAGCGCGGTGGGCGCCGGAGCATGCTCGCGGTACTCCGCTTTCGCCGTGAAGGGACCCGTGAACTTCCCGTCCCGGAAGTCAAGATGGTCCCCGCCGTACTCGGTCGTCATCGCGCCGTTCCCCCGTACCGCGTGCGAGCCTCGCGTGACATCACGGTACGCCGCACGCCATCACCCCAACACACACTCTGTGCAAGCCACTTGGCAGTACCGTTGACCGCGTGCCGCAGACAAAGCCCACGGTGGCAGTCCTCACCGCACTGTCGCTCGAATACGACGCCGTACTCGCCCACCTGACGGACGTCCAGACGCTCACTCACCCGCGCTACGGCACCAAGGCCAAGCAAGGCCAACTCCCCGGCACGCCCTGGCAAGTGGCCCTGGTCAACATGGGCGAGGGCACCCTCACGGCAGCCACGCTCACCGAACGCGTGCTCACGTGGCTGGACCCCGAGGCCGTGATCTTCGTCGGAGTCGCAGGCGGCCTGAAGGACGACATCGCGATCGGCGACGTCGTGGTCGCGACCAAGGTGTACGCGATCCACGGCGGCAAGCAGACGCCCGACGGTTTCCTGGACCGCCCAGAAGCGTGGCGCGCCTCGCACCGCCTGGAGCAGGCGGCCAAGGAAGCCCTGCGCGGCAAGGCGCACTTCAAGCCGATCGCGGTGGGGGACGTCGTACTGGCGGACGCCGACTCCGAACTCGCCCAGCGCATCCGGACGAGCTACAACGACGCCGTCGCCATCGAAATGGAGAGCTCCGGCGTCGCCCACGCGGTGCACCTCGCCGGTGAGGCGGGCGCGTTGATCATCCGGGGGATCAGCGACAAGGCCAACGCGGACAAGTCCCAGGCCGACGCCAAGGGTTCTCAGCCCCTGGCCGCCGCTAACGCGGCCGAGGCAGCGATCACCGTACTTCACGAGCTAAAGCCGAAGACCGCGCCTGGCCAGACGGACTCCGACCCTCGGGAGGGTCCTTTTCGCGGCTCAACGTACGGCGGTGACCACCTCGACTTTCGGGGCAGCACCTTCAGCGGTCCCTTCACGGCGAAGTCGGTCGGACAACGCCCCGACGGCGACGGACGATAGTCCGAACGCGGGGCTCGGCGCAGGAACCCACTCCCACGGCCCGGTCCCCGTAGCGACCGCCACCCTCCCGCCCCGCCCCCTCGGCTTCACGGGCCGATCGGCAGAACTGGGCCGCCTGCTGCCCCACCTCGAACCCGCCTCGAACGGCGCCGCGCTCCCGCTCCTCATCTTCGCCGTCACGGGCATGGGCGGCATCGGCAAGACTGCACTGGCGGTCGAGACGGCACACCAGGCGTGTTCGCGGGACTGGTTCCCCGGCGGAACACTCTTCGTCGACCTGCGCGGCTACGACGACGACCCGGTCACCGCCGACCAGGCGGTCCTGGCCCTCCTCGACGCGCTCGGCGTACGCGGCCCGGATCTGCCACCGTCCGCCGCACGCCAGTACGACGCCTACCGCCAACTCCTCGCCGAGCGGCAGCACCGCATGCTGCTGATCCTGGACAACGCCTCGGACCCGGCCCAGTTCCTCCCCCTGCTGCCCGGCACGGACCGCCACCGCGTACTGATCACCACCCGCGACCGCCCGGACTCCCTCTCAGGCGTTCGCCTCATCGACCTGGAAACGCTGCCTCCCGACGACTCGGCCGCGCTCATCACCCGCGCCCTCCACGATGCCGATGACCGCGACGAACGTCCGGCCCGGGAACCGGACGACCTCCGCGAACTGACCTCTCTCTGCGGCCACTTGCCCCTCGCTCTCCAGATCGCGGCCGCGATGCTGCGCCGCCGCCGCCACCGCGATATCGCCTCACTGGTGGACGAGATCAAACAGGCCGGGGACGCGATGGCCGCACTGGACCACGGCACGCGCGGCACCGATCAGTACGGCCGCTCCCTCGTCCTCCGCCCGGTCCTGGAGACCTCGTACCGCCGCCTGCTTCCCGATCAGGCCCGCCTGCTCCGTCTGCTCACCCTCGCACCGGGCACTGAGACCGGCACCGACGCGGTGGCCGCCCTGGCCGGCCTTGGCATGGAGGCCACGGTGAGCCTCTTGGAGGACCTGGCCGCGAGATGCCTCGTCACACCGGTTTGGGCTGACGAGCGGCCGGGCAACGGCGTGCAGTGGCGGTTGCATGACTTGGTGCGGGCGTTTGGGGTGGGTGTGGTGGCGGGAGATGCGGAGCTGGTGGAGGAGGGGGAGGCGGCGCGGGAACGGGTGCTGGACTTCTATCACGGGTGGGCTGCTGCGGCGGATGACTGGTTGCGGTGGTTGCCGGGGAGGCCGGTGCCGGGGCGGTTCGGGGGGCGGGTGGAGGCGTTGGGGTGGCTGGATGGGGAGCGGGCGGGCTTGGTGGCGGCGGCGGGGTGGGCGGAGCGGGAGCGGTTCGCGAGCACGGCGATGTGGGTGGCCGCACGCCTGTCGTTCTACCTGAGCTGGCGGCGGTATTTCGATGACTGGGTCGCGGTGGGCCGGGCCGCCCGGCAAGCCGCCAACCGTTCCGGAGACCGCACGGCCGAGGCCAATGCGTGGAACGACCTCGGCCTCGCGCTGTGGGGAGCGCGTCGGGTGGCGGAGGCGATCGAGGCGCACACCCGCGCCCGCGACCTGCACCTGGCGGCCGGGCACCGCCTCGGCGAGGCCATCGCGTGGAACAACCTCGGCAACGCCCTTCGGGGAGCGGGTCGGGTGGCGGAGGCGATCGAGGCGCACACCCGCGCCCGCGACCTGTACCAGGACGTCGGGGACCGCCACCGCGAGGCCAACGCGTGGCACAACCTCGGCAACGCCCTTCGGGAGGCGGGTCGGGTGGCGGAGGCGATCGAGGCCCAAACCCGCGCCCGCGACCTGTACCAGGACGTCGGGGACCGCCACCGCGAGGCCAGCGCATGGCACAACCTCGGCAACGCCCTTCGGGGAGCAGGTCGGGTGGCGGAGGCGGTCGATGGGTATGGCAAGGCGCTGGCGGTCTACCGGGAGTTCGAGGACTGGTACCGGACGGGCCAGGTCCTGCACAATCTCGCCGTCGTCCACAGGTCCGCCGGCCGCCCCGCCGAGGCCCGTGCCTGCTGGCTCCAGGCCGCCGACGCCTACACCCAGGCAGGCGAGACCGCACAAGCCGACCACGCCCGTACCCGAGCCGAGGAACAGGAATAGCCACCACCCCACCCCCGTGTCACCCCCGCCCAGCCCCCACCCCCGCAAACTCCCGAGCCCCCCGCCAAGGCAAAACCGCCCACATCCGCGTCCCACCCCCCGGCTCTCGAGCCTCCCCAAACCCCCACTCCCCGCCACACACCCGCACCACGCACCCCAACACCCGCAACGCCGCCCGCCGCCGCGCATCACAAGCCGCCACCAGCCGCGGATGACTGTGCCGAGGATGCCCGTCGAACAGAACCACCCTCAACGCCCCCTCCCGATAACGCAGCGACACATACACCTCGGCGTCCGGCGTGAACCGACAAGCACAAGCCGCCAGTTCAGCCACCACCTGCACGGCCGCCTCCGTCATGTCCTCCAGCCCATGCGACTGCAGAACAACCCGAGTAGCCGCCCGCGCAACCCGCGAACTCGCGGCCCCGGCGGGCAACGTGAAGCTGTACGCGAGCGTGTCCGGAGACGGTGGCGCCGTCTCCCGTAGGTCGGCGGAGACGGGACAGGCCGAAGCGGCCAGCGATGCGGACATGGCGAACTCCCTCTAGCTGCGGTGGACTTGACCTGCACGTACGGCTCGACCAGTGGCCTGTCTCCCTGGCGCGGGCCTGCCCCTCCCAGGGAGGGAGAACACGGGCATGCTCACGCGATGCGCTTCCGAACGACGTCGGGCCGTAAGCGACTCGTCACCGACTGTAGAGCATCGGAGGAGTACGTGTACTACTCTCCAGAAAGCTTCCCGGTGGACCGATCACCCGCCCCAGCGGCAGACTGGCCCCGCCACAAAACCGGACGGGAGGGGGCGCATGCCGCCGAGGAGTGCACCGACAGAGCGACAGCGGCGGCTGGGCGCGGAGTTGCGCAGGATGCGCGTCGCGGCCGGGATGAAGACGGAGTACGCCGCCGGCCTGCTGGGCGTGCCCCGCACGAACGTGCCCAACATGGAGTCGGGCCGCTCCGGCATCAGCGCTGACCGCGTACGCACGCTCGCGAGCAACTACGGCTGTGCGGGCGGGGAGTTCGTCGAGGCTCTGGCCGCCATGGCCGCCGGGCGTGACAAGGGCTGGTGGGAGGCGTACCGGGGTCAACTGCCCGACGGCTTCCTGGACATCGCCGAGTTGGAGTGGCACGCCAGGCGGCTGCGGATCGCGGTCACCGTGCATCTGCCGGGGCTGATCCAGACCGAGGAACACTCCCGCGCGGTCTTCAAGGCCGTGATCCCACCCCTGTCCGTCTCCGACATCGACGTGCGCGTCGCCCACCGCGTCGACCGGCAGCAGGTGCTCGACCGTCGCGAGCCCCCGGACCTCGACGTGATCCTCCACGAGGCCGCCCTCCGCATGGAGTTCGGCGGACCGGCGGTCGCGCGGCGGCAGTTGGAGCACCTGCTGCACGCGTCCGAACGCGAGACCGTGACCGTACGCGTCATCCCGTTCAAGGCGGGCGGCTTCCCCGGCGCCGGGCAGTCCGTCGTCTACGCCGAGGCGGACGTTCCCCGCCTAGACACCGTGGAACTCGACAGCACCCACGGCCCGGAGTTCATCGACACCGAGACACAGCTCCGCAAGTACCGGGCCCAACTCGATGCCGCCGCCTCCGTGGCGCTCGCCCCGAAGGCCTCCCGGGACTTCATCCGCACCCTCGCCGACGACCTCTAGGAGACCCCATGCCCGACATCACCTGGGAAGAGCCGTACTGCGGCGAAGGCGCCAACTGCTTCCGCATAGGCACCGACCCCACCGGCAACGCCTACATCGCCATTGCCGGCCAGGAAGACACCTACCTAACCGACACCCGAGAAGCCCTCCGCACCCTCATCCAGGACATCAAGGCCGGAAAGGCCGACCACCTCCTCTAGCCCCCGGCCGGGTCACAACTCCCCGACGGCGGTCGACGAACAGGTCCGGTGTTCGAAAAGCGCACGCCATTGCGCACCCCCGTGGCGCACCATGACCTCATGCGCACCCGACTGTCGTACCAGCAGCAGGACGAGCGACCGGCTTCCTCGCTGGCGGCCGCGCTGAGGCGTGTCGGGGCCGACCTCGTACTCGACGCATGGACGACGGGCCCGGGCCCGGACAACTCCCCTGCGTCCCGCGGCATGGCGCACCCCTCCGCCGATACTGAGGATGCCGTCGTCCTCCTGTGGTCGGCCGCCGCCGGAAAGGCGTGGGGCGAGGCCCTGGCGGAATCCGGCTTGCCGAGCGGGCTCACCCGCACCGGCGATGCCCGCCTCGTGCCCGTCCGTCTCGACGACACGCCGCTGCCTCCCTCCCTGGGCAGCCTTCGCCACGTACGCCTCGTCGGCGGCACGTTCCGTATGACAGACGCGACGGCGGCCATGATCGTGCACATGGGTTCAACCGCCGTACCCGCGCCCACTGTTCGGGGCAATGTCTCCGAAGACCTCTTGGCCATCAGCGACTTCGGCGACCTGGGCCTTTTCGCGGCCTGTCCGGGGTGCGGCGTGAGCAGTGACCGGCTGGGCTCGTACACGACCGTCGAGCACATCAGCGACCGGGCCCTGTACCTGGTCATCTGCGGCGCGTGCGGCTGGCAGGACGCCTGCGACATCTGACTCCGCTGAACCGGAGGACCTCCGCTGAACCGGAAGACCTCTGACGAACCTGAAGACCTCTGACGAACCGAAAGCACCCGACACGGGGGTCCACATGCCAAAGCGAAGCCCGCGCCGACGGAGAACCCGGCGCCCACTCGAGGGCATCCAGCTCCGCACGCCGAGCCCACCGGCCCAAACCGCGGGAACCGGAACCGGAACCCCGGGACCCGGAACCGTGCGATGGCGCGTGCACGTAGGAGGCAGGGTGAACTCGGCGCCGTACGTCACCGACGGGACCGTCTATGTCACCGGCTGGGGCGTGTGGGCCGTGGACACGGCCGACGGATCCGTCCGGTGGACGAACGCCGACGCCGGACTCACGGGTTCTCCCACCGCGGTCGGTGACACCGTCTATGCCTCGGGCCATGCCCCGCACTGGGGCACATTGCTCGCCCTCGACGCCGCCGACGGCCGACCCCGCTGGCTCAGGCGGATGAACTGGTACTCCACCACCCAGCCCCTCGTCGCGAACGGGCTGCTCCACTACGTCAACGGCAGCCGGTACCTGCGGACCGTGGACGCGGCGACCGGGCGCCGCCGCTGGAGGGCGAAGTACCAGCCCAGAGACTGGGGGACCGTATCGGCGCCCGCGCTCGCCGACGGCATCCTGTACGCGGCCGCCAAGGACGGAACCGTCTGGGCCTTCGACCCGGCCACGGGCAAGGTCCGCTGGAAACAGCGCATCATCGGCCGTCTGCCTGCCACGCCACTGCTGCACGACGGCACCCTGTACGTGGGGGACGGACTGGGCCCGCACGTACAGGCGCTGGACGCCGCCACCGGCGCATTCCGCTGGCGCACGTTGCTCGACTCCGTCGGCAGCGTCCGGACCACGCCCGCGATCTCCGGCAACACCTTGTACGTCGGCTGCCAGAACCACCGGCTGTGGGCACTGAACGCCACCACCGGCGCCGTCAGGTGGCACGTCACCACGGACGGCCCCGTCGACTCCTCCCCCGTGGTGGCGGACGGCACGGTGTACTTCGGCAGCGACGACGGCCACCTGTGGGCCATCAGCGCGGAGAACGGCCGTGTGCGGTGGAAGGTGAAGACGGGCGGGCCGGTGAGGTCCCCGGTCGTGGCCGACGGCGTGCTCTACGTCGGCAGCCGGGACGGATACCTGTACGCGATAGAAGCGAGCCCGGCCCCAGGCCGACCGTTGCCGTAGAAGCGTTGCGACCGTCGACGACATCGGCCCGCGAGAACCGACGCCGGCAGTGGTGGGGGGCGGCCTGGGAGGACCAACTCCCGCAAGAGGACCCCTCACCCACCCCTCGCCCACCCGCTCACCCACTTCTCACCCACCTGAGAGGGAACTCATGATCCACGCCTTGGTGTGACCATGCCGCTTAACTGACTCTTACTCGCATGAGCCACAGACCCCTCGTCACCATGACCGCCACCACCCTCACCGCAGCCACCCTCTGGTACGCGGCAACCCCCAACGGCGAAGCGGCGACCACGACCGCAACGGCAAGCGCCATCCCCAGCGGCCTCAACGCCCCCTACCTCTACCTCGGTTGGGGCAACCCGCCCTCCCCCACCAAGGTCATGTCGGCCACCGGCACCACCCAGTTCACCCTCGCCTTCATGCTCTCCGACGGCACCTGCAACCCGAAGTGGGACGGGGAACGCGCGCTCACCGGCGGGACCGACGCCGCCGCGATCAAGGCGATCCGCAAGGCCGGCGGCGATGTCACCGTCTCCTTCAGCGGCTGGAGCGGCGCCAAGCTCGGCGAGAAGTGCACGACCGTCGCGAAGCTCGCGGCCGCGTATCAGAAGGTCATCGACGCCTACGACCTGAACTCGATCGACATCGACATCGAGTCGTCGGAGTACGAGAGCGTCGCCGCACGCAAGCGGGTCGTCGGCGCACTCAAGACCGTCAAGAAGAACAACCCCGGCCTCAAGGTGTACGTCACCTTCGGCACCGGTCCCGCAGGGCCGGGCTCGGACGGCGAGGACCTCGTCGAGCGGGCCGCCGCCAAGGACTTGGACGTGGACGGCTGGGCCGTCATGCCCTTCGACTTCGACGACGGCACCTCGGACATGGTCGCGGCGACGAAGTCCGCGGTGAAGGGTCTCAAGGACGTGGTCGCCGAGGCGTACGGGATCTCCTCGGCCGCCGCCTACCGTCGCGTCGGCTTCTCGACAATGAACGGTGTGACCGACTCCGCCGGCGAGACGGTCACCGTCTCCGACTTCAAGGCGATGGTGACGTACGCAAAGCAGCGTCACCTCGCGCGCGTCTCCGTCTGGTCCGTGAACCGCGACCGCGCCTGCGCCGACGGCACCGAGGCGACGGCGTCGGACGAATGCAGCGGCATCGACCAGACCACGTACGCCTTCACCAAAACCCTTGCGGGCTACACCGGTTGAGCGGCTGACTCCCCGTAGGGCCTACGGGCGCGGCGGGTCCTCCCCCACAAGCCCGTCCACCGACTCCCGGATCATGTCGGCGTGGCCGGTGTGCCGCGCGTACTCCTCGATCATGTCGATCAGGATCCGCCGCAGGCTGGGGGCGCTGCCGTTGCGCGAGGTACGCAGGGCGAGCCGGTCCAGGCCACCGTCGGCCAGCGCTTCCGCGGTCAGGGCGCGGGAGCGGGCCACGGTGTCCTCCCAGAGCGCGTAGAGCTGCTCGGGGGTGTCCTCGGCGGCGGAGCGCCACTCCCAGTCGGGCACGGCATCCCAGTCCGCCGCGTCCCAGGGGGACCCCGGCTCCCGCCCGAAGAGCCGCCCGGAGAAGTAGTCGTCCTCCACCAGGGCGAGGTGCTTGAGCAGTCCGCCCAGGGTCATCGTCGAGGCGCCGACCGTCGCACTCAGACCCGCCGCGTCCAGCCCGCCGCACTTCCACGCGAAGGTCCTGCGCTGGCGCTCCAGGGAGCCCAACAGCGTGTCGACCTCGTCGCCCGCGACGGGCGGCTCCCAAAGAATCGTCTCGTTGCTCTCACTCATGGCAGGCAGACTACGGTCCATTCAGGACGATCTGCTTCCGGAATTCCGGATCAATTACGGAGCCAATGAGGTACGGAGTTGGCGATGAAACACGACACGAGCCCCACCGCCCGAGCCCTCCTGCTCCTCGAACTGGTCCAGAGCAGCCCCGGAGTCACGGCGAGCCGGCTGGCCGAGCGGCTCGGCGTCTCCGAGCGGGCGGTCCGCCGGTACGTCGGCATCCTGCGCGAGGCGGGTGTGCCGGTGGAGTCGGCCCGGGGCCCGCACGGGGGTTACCGCGTCGGCCGCGGGCTACGGCTGCCTCCGCTGATGTTCACCACGGCCGAGGCTCTCGGCCTTGTCATGGCCGTACTGGACGGACATCGCGACGCCGCCGACCCCGCCGACCCGGTGGGCAGCGCGCTCGGCAAGATCATGCGGGTGCTTCCCGAGTCGGTCGCGGGCCCGGCCCAGGCGGTCCGAAAGGTGAGCGCCCTGGTCCCGGACCCCGACGCCGCGAGCCCCGCCCCCGACACCACGGCCGCCCTCGTCCAGGCCTGCGCCTCGCAGCGCCGGCTGCGCCTCGGATACCGCACGGGCCCCGGCAGAGAGGAGCGCGCCATGGAAGTCGACCCGTGGGCCGTCGTCGTACGCCATGGTCGCTGGTACCTCCTGTGCTGGTCGCACACGAAGAACGCGAGACGGGTTCTGCGCGTGGACCGGGTCACCGCAGTCGACGTACTCGCCGACACAAACGACGCATACACCCTTCCCCCCGGCCTCAACCCGGCGGAAGCCCTCGAAGCACACCTCGCCGAAGGCTGGACGTACGAGGTGGAAGTGATCATCGATGCCCCCGCCGACACGGTCGCCCAGTGGATCCCGCGAAGCCTGGGCCGCCCCGAGCCGATCGACGCCGACCGCACCCGCCTGCTCGCCACCACCGACGAACCGGACTGGTACGCCGATCAGTTGACGGCGATCAAGGCACCCTTCCGCATCGTGAAACCACGCGAGCTGCGGGAGGCAGCCCGCGCTCTCGGCCGGCGTCTACTGGACGCCGACCGGGAGCCGTAGCCGCGCCCAGGAGCCACACGGCAGCCGGACAGGAGCCGAATCGCGCCGGGGGTTGCACCCCGCCGCAAGGCCGATCTCCGTGCCGACCCTGACGCGACCGGGACCCGACACCGGCTGCGGAGGTGCCGCCTGCGGCGCGCTGTCGGATCCCACCGTCACCAGCCGTCACAGACCAGGAGTGGGCTAACGCTCGCGCATATGCCCCTCCACCTTGCCGTTCGCGCTTTCGGCACCGCCCCGGACCGTCCCCCACCAGCCACCCCGCACCCGCGCGACAACCCACGCACGCGTGTCACCAGCCGATCTTCGGCCACCCCGGACCTACGTCCGAAACCGTATGTTCCTACAATCTGTGATTGTGGCCGAACAGACCGTAGTCACCGCCGCCCCCGGCCCATACTTTGACCGCGTGCACCGACCGCAGGCCCACCAGCCCACCCCGCCCTTCAACGCCCCGGCCGCCCGCAGACTGCGCGCAGCACTCGGAATGGGGCCCGAGCATGTCGCGTACGGGATGAGAGCCTCGTACGGACTTCCCTACGTCACTCCGGACCTGGTCGCCGCCTGGGAACGCGGGATAGCCGAGCCGAGCGCGCCCGAACTCACCGCGCTCGCGGGCGTGTTGTGGTGCTCGCAGGGTGAACTCATCGGCGCGCCACGGACCTTGCGCGAACACCGTGTCGCACGCGGCCTCGCCACCGAGGACCTCGCGCGTGCCGTCGGGCTCGAACTCCTCGCGTACCAGCGGATGGAGGAGTCCGGCGAGTGGCGCGGCAACGAGCGGCAGTCGACCACGCTCGCCGAGGTCCTGGAACTCTCGCTGCCCGACTTCATCACGGTGACAGGGCGCGACGACAAGCTCGCGGAGCTGCTGCGCAGCGCGATGACGACCCGCTGGCAGGCGTACGTGCGCCCGGTCGGCAAGATGGTGCCCCTGGACCGGCGTCTCCTGGAGGGCGTCCTCGAGGAGATGCACACCGAGTACCAGGGGCAGATGGTCGCCTCGCTGAGCTGGGGCGGCGGGTCGGCCGCCACCGACGCCGGCGAATCGGGCCGGGACTTCCTGGACCAGATCGTCGGCCACTTCTGGTCGATGGTCCAGAGGAGTACGCACTGAGCGGTACGAACCAGAACCCGGCGCACTGAGCGGCACCAACCAGAGGTCGGTTAGAACACCGACTCCGCCTCGTCCATCCGATCCTTCGGCACCGTCTTCAGCTCAGTGGTCGCGTCCGCCAGCGGCACCATCTCGACGTCCGTGCCGCGCAGCGCCGTCATCTTGCCGAAGTCGCCGCGGTGGGCGGCCTCGACGGCGTGCCAGCCGAAGCGGGTGGCGAGCACGCGGTCGTACGCGGTCGGTGTGCCGCCGCGCTGGATGTGGCCGAGGATGACCGGCTTGGCCTCCTTGCCGAGGCGCCGCTCCAGCTCGTACGCGAGGGCCGTGCCGATGCCCTGGAAGCGCTCGTGGCCGAACTGGTCGATCGCGCCGTGGCCGTAGTCCATGCTGCCCTCGGCGGGGTGCGCGCCCTCGGCGACGCAGATGACGGCGAACTTCTTGCCGCGCGCGAAGCGCTCCTCGACCATCGACACCAGATCGGCCGGGTCGAAGGGCCGCTCGGGCAGGCAGATGCCGTGGGCACCGGCGGCCATGCCGGACTCCAGGGCGATCCACCCGGCGTGCCGGCCCATGACCTCGACGACCATCACGCGCTGGTGGGACTCGGCGGTGGTCTTGAGGCGGTCCATGGCTTCGGTGGCGACACCGACCGCCGTGTCGAAGCCGAAGGTCCGGTCCGTGGCCGAGATGTCGTTGTCGATCGTCTTCGGAACGCCGACGACCGGGAGGCCGCCCGAGTCCGAGAGCATCCGGGCGGCGGTCAGCGTGCCCTCGCCGCCGATCGGGATGAGCACGTCGATGCCGAACTCACGGGCCATGTCCTGCGCGTTCTCGCAGGCCTCCCGGAGCCGGTCGCGCTGCAGGCGGGAGGAGCCGAGGATGGTGCCGCCGCGGGCCAGGATGCCGCTGACCGCGTCGAGGTCGAGGGTGCGGTAGCGACCTTCGAGCAGGCCGGCGTAGCCGTCCTCGAAGCCGACGACCTCGTCCCCGAAATTGGTGACCGCTCGGTGCACGACCGACCGGATCACTGCGTTCAGGCCAGGACAGTCGCCGCCTGCGGTGAGAATTCCGATGCGCATCGTGCTGTTTCTCCTGCTCGCTGCCGGTACGTGTGAGCCGGTCCGATTGTTTCACGGCACGGAGGGCACCGTCGCTTCCGCACCCCCGGGCAGGACGTTCTCCCTGGCGGGCGCCCTAGCTACCCGCAGAGGTATTGTCAAGAGGGTTCTGCTCACGTCAGCGGGCTATTTTCTCGAGCCCCAAAAACCACCTACGGGCCCAGGAGCTCATCCAGTACGGGCCAGGGGCTCACCGAGCGACGAAACGGATGGAGAACACGCGTGACGCGCAGCGTGTACGTGACCGGGATCGACCGCGGCGACGGCCGCCAGGTCGTCGAGCTGGGGGTCATGGAACTCCTGACCCGCCAGGTCGACCGGGTGGGGGTGTTCCGTCCACTCGTGCACGACGGTCCGGACCGGCTCTTCGAGCTGCTGCGCGCCCGCTACCGCCTCGCCCAGGACCCGGCGACGGTCTACGGCATGGACTACCACGAGGCGTCCGCGCTCCAGGCCGAGCAGGGGGCGGACGAGCTGGTGTCCACGCTGGTCGACCGTTTTCATCTCGTCGCCCGTGACTACGACGTCGTCCTCGTCCTCGGCACCGACTTCGCCGACACGCAGTTCCCCGACGAGCTGGCGCTCAACGCCCGGCTTGCAAACGAGTTCGGCGCGTCCGTCATCCCGGTCGTCGGCGGTCGCGGGCAGACCTCCGAGTCCGTGCGCGCCGAGACCCGCAACGCCTACCGCGCGTACGACGGACTCGGCTGCGACGTCCTCGCGATGATCGTGAACCGGGTCGCCCCGGCCGACCGCGCCGGGATACACGAGCGGCTCGACAGCCGTCTCCCGGTGCCCTGTTACGTGCTCCCGGACGAGCCCGCGCTCTCCGCGCCCACCGTCGCGCAGATCACCCAGGCCCTCGGCGGCACAGTGCTCCTCGGCGACGAAGCGGGCCTCGCCCGTGACGCGCTCGACTTCGTCTTCGGCGGCGCGATGCTGCCGAACTTTCTCAACGCCCTGACCCCCGGCTGCCTGGTCGTCACCCCCGGCGACCGCGCCGACCTGGTCATCGGCTCACTCGCCGCGCACAGCGCGGGCACCCCGCCCATCGCCGGCGTACTGCTCACCCTGAACGAGCGGCCCACCGACGAGATCCTCACCCTCGCGGCCCGCCTCGCCCCCGGCACCCCGGTCGTCTCGGTGGCCGGGAACTCCTTCCCCACCGCCACCGAACTCTTCGGCCTGGAAGGGAAGTTGAACGCCGCCACACCGCGGAAGGCGGAGACGGCGCTCGGCCTGTTCGAGCGGTACGTGGACACGACCGACCTCCTCAAGCGGGTCTCCGCGCCGAGCAGCGACCGCCTCACACCGATGATGTTCGAGCACAAGCTCCTGGAGCAGGCCCGCTCCGACAAGCGCCGCGTCGTGCTGCCCGAAGGCACCGAGGAGCGCGTCCTGCACGCCGCCGAGGTACTGCTGCGCCGGGGCGTCTGCGACCTGACGCTGCTCGGCCCCCTCGACCAGATCCGCAAGAAGGCCGCCGACCTCGGCATCGACCTGGGCGCCACCCAGCTCATCGACCCGGCGACCTCCCAACTGCGCGACCGGTTCGCCGAGAAGTACGCCGAGCTGCGCGCCCACCGGGGCGTGAGCATCGAGCTGGCGTACGACGTCGTCGCCGACGTGAACTACTTCGGCACGCTGATGGTGCAGGAGGGTCTCGCCGACGGCATGGTCTCCGGCTCCGTGCACTCCACCGCCGCCACCATCCGGCCCGCCTTCGAGATCATCAAGACCAAGCCGGACACGAAGATCGTGTCGTCCGTCTTCTTCATGTGCCTCGCCGACAAGGTGCTCGTCTACGGCGACTGCGCGGTCAACCCGGACCCGAACGCCGAGCAGCTCTGCGACATCGCCATCCAGTCGGCCGCCACCGCCCAGCAGTTCGGCGTCGAGCCGCGGATCGCGATGCTGTCGTACTCGACGGGTACGTCCGGTTCGGGCGCCGACGTCGACAAGGTGCGCGAGGCGACCGAGCTGGTACGGCTGCGCCGCGGCGATCTGCGGATCGAGGGGCCGATCCAGTACGACGCGGCCGTCGAGCCGTCCGTCGCGGCCACCAAGATGCCGGACTCGGAGGTCGCCGGGCAGGCGTCGGTGCTGATCTTCCCTGACCTCAACACCGGCAACAACACCTACAAGGCCGTGCAGCGCTCGGCCGGCGCGATCGCGGTGGGCCCGGTCCTCCAGGGCCTGCGCAAGCCCGTCAACGACCTGTCCCGCGGCGCGCTCGTCCAGGACATCGTGAACACCGTCGCCATCACGGCGATCCAGGCCCAGAGCCCCGACCAGAAGGTGTCCCAGCTGTGAGCGCCACCCGCGTCCTCGTCCTCAACTCCGGCTCCTCGTCGGTGAAGTACCAGCTGCTCGACATGCGGGACAGCAGCCGGCTGGCCATGGGTCTGGTCGAGCGCATCGGCGAGGAGACCAGCAGGCTCAAGCACACGCCGCTGCTCGGTGGCGAGTCCCGCGAGACCGTCGCGCCCATCGCCGACCACGAGGCCGCCCTCAAGGCCGTAGCCGCGGAACTGGCCAAGGACGGGCTGGGCCTCGACTCCCCCGAGCTGGCCGCGATCGGCCACCGGGTCGTGCACGGCGGCAAGACCTTCACCGATCCGACGGTCATCGACGACGCCGTACTCGCCGAGATCGAGCGGCTGATCCCGGTGGCCCCGCTGCACAACCCGGCGAACCTCACCGGCATCCGTACCGCCATGGCACTGCGCCCCGACCTCCCCCAGGTCGCCGTCTTCGACACCGCGTTCCACACGACGATGCCGGAGTCCGCGGCGCGCTACGCGATCGATGTGAAGACCGCCGACGAGTACCGCATCCGCCGGTACGGGTTCCACGGCACCTCGCACGCGTACGTGTCCCGGGCGACCGCGGAGCTCCTGGGCAAGGCGCCGGAGGAGGTGAACGTCATCGTGCTGCACCTCGGCAACGGGGCGTCGGCCTCCGCGGTGCGGGGCGGGCGGTGCGTGGACACCTCGATGGGGCTCACGCCCTTGGAGGGGCTTGTGATGGGGACCCGTTCCGGGGACCTGGATCCGGCGGTCATCTTCCATTTGATGCGCGTTGGCGGGTTGTCCACCGACGAGATCGACACTTTGCTGAACAAGAAGAGCGGCCTGATCGGCCTGTGCGGCGACAACGACATGCGCGAGATCCGCCGTCGTGTCGACGAGGGTGACGAGCAGGCCCGGCTCGCCTTCGACATCTACATCCACCGCTTGAAGAAGTACATCGGCGCCTACTACGCGGTCCTCGGCCGGGTGGACGCCATCGCCTTCACCGCCGGAGTCGGGGAGAACGCCGCCCCGGTGCGCGAGGCCGCGATCGCCGGGCTTGAGGAGCTGGGCCTGGCGGTCGACGGCGACCTGAACGCCGCACGAGCGGATGGGCCCAGGCTCATCTCGCCGCAGTACGCGCGCGTGGCGGTCGCCGTGGTGCCGACGGACGAGGAACTGGAGATCGCGACACAGACGTACGCACTGGTGGGCGGCGCGGACGCCGGAGGGGCCTCCGAGGTCCACGCCTGAGCACGTACCCGCCCATTTGTATCTTCCACCAGACGGAATATTCCGTAGCGAAACAAACCGATAGGATCGCCCTATGCGCCGTTCGAAAATCGTCTGTACTCTCGGCCCCGCGGTCGACTCCCACGAGCAGCTCGTCGCGCTGATCGAGGCTGGCATGAACGTGGCCCGCTTCAACTTCAGCCACGGCACTCACGCCGAGCACCAGGGCCGGTACGACCGTGTCCGGGCCGCCTCGGCCGAGACCGGCAAGGCCATCGGTGTGCTCGCCGACCTCCAGGGCCCGAAGATCCGCCTGGAGACCTTCGCCGAGGGGCCCGTCGAGCTGGTGCGCGGTGACGAGTTCACCATCACCACCGAGGACGTTCCGGGCGACAAGTCGATCTGCGGCACGACCTACAAGGGCCTGCCCGGCGACGTCTCCAAGGGCGACCAGATCCTCATCAACGACGGCAACGTCGAGCTGCGGGTCGTCGAGGTCGAGGGCCCCCGGGTCAAGTCGATCGTCGTCGAGGGCGGCGTGATCTCCGACCACAAGGGCATCAACCTGCCGGGTACGGCCGTGAACGTGCCCGCGCTGTCCGACAAGGACGTCGAGGACCTGCGCTTCGCCCTGAACATGGGCTGCGACATGGTCGCCCTGTCCTTCGTGCGCGACGCCCACGACGTGAACGACGTCCACAAGGTGATGGACGAGGAGGGCCGTCGGGTCCCCGTCATCGCCAAGGTGGAGAAGCCGCAGGCGGTCGACAACATGGAGGGCGTCGTCGCGGCCTTCGACGCCGTCATGGTGGCCCGTGGCGACCTGGCCGTCGAGTACCCGCTCGAGAAGGTCCCGATGGTGCAGAAGCGCCTCGTGGAGCTGTGCCGCCGCAACGCCAAGCCGGTGATCGTCGCGACCCAGATGATGGAGTCGATGATCACCAACTCCCGCCCGACGCGCGCCGAGGCCTCGGATGTCGCCAACGCGATCCTCGACGGCGCCGACGCGGTCATGCTGTCCGCCGAGTCGTCCGTGGGCGCGTACCCGATCGAGACGGTCAAGACGATGTCGAAGATCGTCGTGGCGGCCGAGCAGGAGCTCCTCTCCAAGGGCCTGCAGCCCCTGGTCCCCGGCAAGAAGCCGCGCACGCAGGGCGGTTCGGTCGCCCGCGCCGCCTGCGAGATCGCCGACTTCCTCGGCGGCAAGGGCCTGGTCGCCTTCACCAAGTCCGGCGACACCGCCCGCCGTCTCTCCCGCTACCGCGCCTCCCAGCCGATCCTGGCCTTCACCACGGACGAGGGCACCCGCAACCAGCTCACCCTGAGCTGGGGCGTCGAGTCCCACGTCGTCCCCTTCGTCCACAGCACCGACGAAATGGTCGACCTCGTCGACCAGCAACTCCAGCAGCTCAACGTCTTCAACGACGGCGACGTCGTCGTCATGACGGCCGGCTCGCCTCCCGGGGTCCCGGGCACCACCAACATGGTCCGGGTACACCACTTGGGCGAAAGCGCCCGCACGGCCTGACCTGCGGTGCTTGTACGACGTTGAGGGCGCTCCCTGTGCGCAGGGGGCGCCCTCAGTATTTGGTGTCGCGGTCAGTCCACTAGGTCGTCCCAGACGTTCAGACAGCCGTCGTCGACGACGAACTCGTGGTAACCCAACATCTCACCGAGCAAAAGGAACCGGCTGTGCCGGGCCTCGCTGATCGGCACGAAGTACGCCTTCATGGCGCGCAGGAAGAGCCGGAATGCCAGGTCGGCGCCAACCTCGGCAACAGCCCGCTCCAGCGCCGGCACGACGTCCGGGAGCGCGGGAGCATAGAGGCTGGTTACAGCCGCCTTCGTCAGAGCCGGTGAGACTCCCCGGATCTCCTCCAGAACTGCCGCCCGCACCCCCTGGTCCCCAACGGGCTCGGGGGCGGCGGGGAGGACGAAAGAGGGATCGTCCAGCCGGATCCGGGCGACGCACACATCGGCGATCCGGTTCAACCATGCACGGCCGTCGAGGCCGTGGGCAACCGGGTCGAAGTACCTGCGCGTCGCAGCCAGCCACAACGTGACGATCACCTCGTCGGGCAGCGAGGACGCCAGTAGCAGCTGGACGTCCTCCAACAACCGCCCAGCGTTCGCCCCGTCGAAGTAGCCTGCCATCCGCTCGACGAGGCGGAGCGCTTCGGTCTCGTCCGGAAACAGCGTCGGGTAACGCACCTTCTGCGTGAGACCACTGAGTCCGAAGTCCTCGTCGCACCCCTCGTATGAATGGGCCATGATCGCTTTCTTACTCCGGGTAGGACGTGTAGACGACGAACTTCTGTGCATGTGTCTTGACGTACTTCAGCTGGATCACCACGGTATTGCCGGTCGGGACACCTCCGGAGCCGTCGCGACGGAACACCGTGCCGAGTTGACCTTCGTCCCTGACCTGCCATCGGATCTCCTTGAGGTCGATGGTGGGATCGAAGGCGCCTCCTCGCTGAGCCTGCTTGGTCATCCAGTTCGCCAGGGTCTTGGCGTTGCTCCCCCGCGTGACCCACTGCTGGAACGCCTTGTCGATGGCGCGTGCGGCCGTTTCCTGGTCCCTCCATTTCGTCGCGATTCCATACTTGTCCGCCCTCAGTTGCGCAGCTGCGTCGGGGATCACGTGATCCCTCAGGGTGTGAGCGCCGCTAACACCCTCGTCACCGACGATGTTCAAGCAGTTGTGGACGAGAACGTCCTGCGGCCGTACCCCGTCGGTACGCACAAAGAACGTGTGCAGACCACCCACCGTCAGGTCGTAGACCTCGCGCGGAGCCAGGCCCGAACGATCCCGCAAAGCCGTCACGGGCTGCACGGAACCATCCGGAGTTCGCAACCGGTCGCCCAGACGCAGGTCGGAAACCACCGTCCAGCCACGGCCGGTGACGTAGAACCTGTGACCCACTGTGCTGGTGAGCCGACCATCGCCGGCCACAGTGATGTCCACCAGTCGCTCGGTGTCGTGCCGGAATGTATCGGTAACCGGCTGGGGCCGCAGCTCCCCCGTTTCGGGGTCGCTCGCCAACAGTCGGTCGCCCTCCCGCACCTCACTGATCGCCCTACGTGAGCCGTCCGCCATCAGCACCTGGGTGCTGCCGGGGAAGCTGTTGACCCTGCATGCAGTGAGGGCGTCCTCAAGGATGTTGACCTGCAGCTCTATGGCCGCCAGCACCTGCGGGTCCAGGTCCAGCTTCTTCAGAGCCTTGATCGCGTCGCCCACCCCGACCCCGGTCTTCAGCGCCGCGTCCAAGCCGCGTAGCGCCAACGCCGCGTCCTCGATCAGTTTGCCCGGGACGAAGTTGCTCGCCGCCCAGGCACAGCCGCTGACATCGCCCTTGGAGCAGTCGATGAAGTCCTGGACAAAGATGTCCCACAGGACGTTCAGGAAGATCCTGTCCACCATCTTGGTTACGTCCCAGGTGGTGAAGGTCTTCGTCATGTAGGCCGTCTGGTCCTCGTACGTCTCGCTGCCGAGCCAGGTCACGTTCTCGGTCGGGCAGGTTGACGCGGATACTTCGAGGTCGGTCGAGCCCTGGCACAGGTAGAAGTCGACCTTCAGGTCGTACCGCATCTTGAACTTGACGTCACAGCTGTCCCAGGGGGTGCCGTCCAGCACACATTCGTTCATCGCCACCGGGTCACCGAGCGGCGTGACCTTCTGCCTGGTGAAAAGGCCGCCGATGCCAGTGGCACCCCCCTTGGTCAGGTCCTCGCGGGCCTTGGCGTTCTCGGTGCGGGTGGCTGCGTCCTGGGCCTCCTTGGCGGACTGCTGGGCGTTCGCCGCAGCCTTCTCGGCCACGGTCGCATCGGCCTCGGCCTGGTCGGCGACATCACGCGCGGTGCCCGCGTCGGCCTCTGCCGCGGTTGCCGCGCCTCGGGCGCTCGCCGCGTCCCGCTCGGCGTCCGTGGCCGCCGAGTCGGCGTCCGACGCGTACCCGCCGGCCGAGTCGGCCGCCCTCTGCGCCGCCGCGGCATCCTCGGTGGCCTGCCGGTCGTACTCGACCGTGTTGGCCTCCGACTTCTTCGCCGCCTTGGCGGAGGCCGCCGCAGCGTCGGACGAAGCCTGGGCTTCGGCCGCGGACTTGGTCGCACTCGCCGCGTATCCGGCCGCGTCGGCCGCTGCCTGCGCCGCCGCCTTCGCGTCGGCACCCGCCTGGGCGGCCACTGTCTTGGCCAGCGCCGCGGCCTTCGCCGCCTCGGCCGCCTTGGCGTTGGCCAGCGCGGCCTGCTGCTGGGCCGCCGTCTTGGAAGCCTGACCTGTCAGCACGGCGAGGCCCGCCGAGGAGTCGGTTTCCGCGTACGGGGAACCGAGCTCGATGGCGTCGTTGGCCGGCTTGACGACCTGGGCGGCCGAGTCACGGGCTGCCGTAGCGGCCTGCGCGGTGGAGTAGGCGTGCCCCGCTGCGCGAATCGAGTCGGCGCCTGCGAGCACGGCTTCGGAGCGCGCGACCAGTGCGTCGCCCTTGGCCTTCACGGCGGCTTTCTGGGCCGTCTCTGCTTCCGACTTCGCCGCGATCGCGTTCCACTTCGCCGCCATGGACGCGTCGATGGCGGCGGCGGCGGCAGCGTGAGCCTTCGTCACGGCTGCATTGGTGATGGCCACGTCACGTTTGGCACCGTCGGCCGCCGACTGGGAGCGCTTGGCCGCGCCCTGGGCGCGGGTCGCGGCTGCTCGTGCATCGGCTGCCGCCTGAGTCGCGTCGTCGGCCGCCTGGCGAGCCTTTGTCGCGGCCGTGGTGGCGCCGTCGGCCGCGGCCCGCGCGTCGGTGGCCGCCTTCCGTGACGCCTCGGCCGCCGATGTGCCCTCGTCCGCCTCGGCCTTGGCCTCCAGCGCTGCGGCCTTGGCAGCCGCGGTGTCCCGGTCGCTCTCGGCTTCGAGCGCCTTGTCACGTGCCTTCGCTGCCTTGTTCTCGGCGGCCAGGGCGTCGTCCTTCCGATCGGACGCCGTCTTCCCCGCTGTCTGGGCCGCGGTCAGCTTGTCGGCCGCGACCTGACGCTGGGACTGAGCGATCGCCTCGGCGTCCTGCGCCTTCTTGCGTTCCTTCTCGGCCAGTTCCTTCTGCGATTTGGCGTAGTCGCGCTCGGTCTCGGCCTTCTGCCGCTTGGTCTTGGCGTCCGCCGCCGCGTTCTTCGCGGTCTGCTCAGCGGCCTTGGCCCTGTTCTCGGCGGCCTTCGCCTCGGACGCGTGCTTCGCGGCCTCCGCGGCCTGCGCGGCGGCGCCCTCCGAAGCGGCCTTCGCCTGGGCGGCAGCCTCCTCGGCGGCCTTGCGCCGGAACTCGGCCTTCGCGGCATGCGCCTGGGTGTTGGCCAGCGCGTTCAGCGTCTTGCTGTCGGCGGCCGAGGCGCGGGTGGCGTTGAACGCCGTCTCCGTGGCCTTCGCCGCCGCCTGCGCGGCCGCCGCTGACGCCATGGTCACCTGCGCGGCCTGCTGCCCGTACATCAGACCCCTGCCGCGCGGCAGACCGGCAGCATCGGCTATGGCGTACGCCTCGGTCTGCGCCTTGGTGACCTTCGCCCCTTGCGCCTTGGCGGAGAGCGCGGCGCGGGACGCCACGAAGAGACGACCCGAGGCACGCCCCTGCGCGTTCGCAATCCACTTCTTGACCTGGGCGAACTCAGCCGCCGTGGGGTAGAAGATGGGGTGGTCGGCCGGCTTCTGCTTGGTCCAGTACGCCTGCCAGTCGGTCAGCCGGTCGGCGATCAGCGACTGGGCAAGCGCCTCGCCGAGCGCCTGCGAGGCCATCGACAGATCGGCGTTGGCCTGGGTCTCGGCCTTGATGATGGCGTCCCGCTGGCTCTTCTGGCCGGCGAGTTCGTCCTGCCACTCGGTGGCGGCCACGGCCAGCTCGGTGCCCAGCACCTCATGCGGGTCCGGCGGGTTGGTATATGCGCAGGACGCGAACCGGGCTTTGAGGTTCTCGACGTCGATCCGGAACTCCATCGAGTCCGGGTCGGGAGCGGTGGTGGGGAATCCGCCGTACTGGAGGAAAAGGCGCGCGTCATCGGCGTACATGCCATGCATGAACTGCATGGACTCCCAAGCCTGGCGGTCCTCGTAGTCCTCGTGCGCGTCCTCGTCGTAGCGGGCGTTGTAGATCGCCGTGGCCGCGTCGACGGACTCCTGGCTCGCCATGGGATGGGAGTCGGTGTAGAGGTCGCTGTCACGCTTCCAGTACTGGGCGGCTACCCAGCTGCTCAGATTGATCGTGTCGAAGGGATTGGCGTCGCTCTCCACCCACTCGAAACCGGTCTTCGTATAACCCGGCGGTGTGCTCATGGACGGAATCGCGAGGGATTCCTCCCACACGTCTGGGCGGCCGGCGAGCTCATCCAGCTTGGTGTCGGCCACTGCCCGGTCCGTCTTGTAGGACGTGGCAAGCGGCGTGGCGGTCCAGTACTCCCGATTGGCAGCCGTGTGCAGCTGCGCTTCCGTGCCGCTGAGTCCTGCCCGTGCGACCTCCTTCGTCGCCGGACCGCCCTTGCGTAAGACACCGTTGAGGAGGCACTGGTCCTCGCGGACCTGCTGGGTGTTCTCCAGGTCGAAGAGGGTCGGGACGGTGGGGTCGTCAGTGGTGGCCGCGGCCTGTTGGCGGTCCAGGCTGGGGAGTTGGCCGCCGGTGATGGCGATCGCGGTGGCGGTGGCCAGGGCCGTGGTGGTCAGGAGCCGGGACCATCTGCCCGGGGCCCGGCGGAACATGGTCCGGCGTCTCTGCGCAACCGGACGTGCGTGTGTACGCATGCGGAAGTGTCAGCCGTTCTGCTGAGAGGAAGTTGGGGGGCGAAGGGGCTGGCCGGAACTACTCAGAAGAGCAGGTTGTAACCCCAGCCACTGCCGCCGATCTGCGTGCGCGGTGCGAAGGGGGCCGTGGCCGTGCCGGTGCCCTTGAACAGCCACAGCACGCCCGCGCTGTCCACGCCGATCAGGTCGGTCTTGCCGTCGCCATCGTTGTCGCCCACAGAGACGAGATTGGTGTAGTCCGCCCACGCCCCGCCGGTGGGAGCGGGCACGATGTAGCGGGTGTTGGCGAACACCGCTTCGGCCGTGGCGGTGCCGCTGCCCGGGTAGACGTAGAGGGCACCAGCCGTGGATCGGGCGATCACGTCGGCCTTGCCGTCGCCGGTGTAGTCACCCCGGCCGGCGAGTTTGTCCATGCCGTTCCAGCCGACTGAGCGGACCAGCACTCTGGTGGACAACGTGCCGTCGGCTTTGCCCTGGTAGAGCCAGAGCGCGCCGGTCGTGTCGCGGGCGAGCAAGTCAGGGTGGGCGGTGCCGCCCATGTTGCCCACGGAGATGAGCAGGGTGTACTGGTCCCAGCCGGTTCCGAGCACCTTGGTGTCGTTGCCGCGTTCGGCGGTGTAGTACAGCGTGCCGTCGATCACGGCGTACAGGTCGGTACCTGTCAGGTTGTTCGAGATGTTGGCCTGGGCGAGCAGGGTCGCACCGGCGTAGCCGCCACCCAGGTCGAACTTGGCCGCGAAACCACCGGTGCCCTTGGCCTCGTGATCGAAGAGACGGCCGTTCTTGTCGAGGCCGATGAGCGGGAAGAGGCCTGTACCGTCGGCGGCCGCCTGCTGGACCAGCGGCGCCTGGTCGGTGTGCGCGGCCTCTGCGGAGTCCGGCGCGGAGGGCGAGGTCTGTGCGACCGTCGCCGTCGTCACCGCCAGTGCGGCGGTCACGGCGACTGCGGCCGCGAGCACCGCCGCCCGGCGTACCGAGCGGCTGACGAGAGTGAACATGGAGTGATGCCCCTCGCTGATGAGGTCGGCGGGGGACACGCACGCGCACACGCCCCAGCGCATCGCGCGCTGGTCATGCTTTCCCCGGTGCCGCCCCCGTGCCGTGGCTGGTCATGCTCACGGCAAATTCACTCTATGGGGAAGTTGTGAAAGTTGTAAACAGCCTTTAAAGGAGTGGCCCGGGGGCAGAGGACCCGCAATGACTGTGGCCCGGCACCTCCGCGTGAGCGGAAGAACCGGGCCACAGCCCTATGTGCGGCTCCCGGATGGGCTCTGGGCCGTGCTCAGTCCTCGGTCTGGTACGTGCTCATCCCGGGGATGGTCAGCGTTCCGCCGAACTGGCCGGCCTGGACGACCTTCACGTCGGTGAAGTAGATCAGCGGGATGTTCAGCGGGGGCGGGTTGTCCGGGTCGAACGTGATCGGTATCAGGCCGAACAGCTTGCCGGAGATGCTCTCCGTGTACATGACCGTGTCGCCGTCACGGATGGTGGACGTCGTGCCCTCGTCCGCCTGGACGTGGTAGGTCGCGCCCGCATGCTTGTCGATCACCGTCTGGTGCAGATCGCCGATGTCGGTGCCGTCGGAGATCACGTACTTCAGGACCCTCTTGACCGTGCCGTCGGCGGTCTTCACCTTCACGACACCCTGGTAGTCGGCACCCTTGAGCAGCAGGGAACTGGCGTTGAGGTACCAGGGATCGTTGGGCAGGATCACCGGGTTGTCGACGTTGCCCTCTTCGTCGGTGGAGATCGGGCAGTCGGCGGCGTCCGTACTGGCGCTCGCGGACGGGCTGGGGCTGGCCGACGAAGTGGCCTCGTCCGCCGCCTCCTTGGCCGCCTCCGCGCTGTCCTCGGCCGCCTGGGACGCCGTGTCGGTGGCGTCCTTCACGGTGTCCTCGACCGTCTCGGTGACCTTGTCGGCCGTGTCCTTGACGGTGCCGGAGCTGTCGCTGCCCGACGTGTCCTCGCTCGCGCTCGCCGAGGCGCTGGCGGACGGCGTGGGGGTGGCGCTCGCCGTCTCGTCGGGCGTGAGGATGTCCTTGATGGCGTCGCCGATGCCCAGCGGGTCCAGCGGGTTGCTGCTGGTCTCGGACGCCGAGGGGGTCGCCGTAACCGTGTCCGCGCTGCTGTCGCTGCTCTCGGACGTCTTGGTCGCGGACGCCGACGGGGTGGGCTCGGCCTCGTCGTCGGAACCTGAATCCGACGAAGAGGTGTCGCCCTCACCCGAGGTCGCCGTGGCCGAAGGGCTCGGCTCGGTCTCGTCCGCGGACTCCGAAGCGCTCGCCGAGGCGGACGGCGTCGCGCTGGCGGACGCGTCCGTGCCGTCCTCGGCCCCGTCCAGGAGCTCGACGCAGGCCTGGTACTCCTCGGCCGTCAGACTCTTCGAGGTGGTCGGCTGGTCCTCGGCGTTGGCGAGCGTCGGCGTGAGACCTATGCCCATGAGGACGGCGGTCGGCATGGCCGCGAAGGCTATCGCCTTGCCGGCGGGCATGTGGAACCTGGTGGACAACGGCTTCTTGGGAGCGGCGTGACGCGGCCCGGTTCTCACACGGGGCTGAGCCTCGGAGTCACCCTGGGACACCTCGTCAGTCGGCACGGTACCCCCCATTGCCGTTGTCGGCAGAGGCGCTCTCGGGCAGGTGCTGGTCCGACTCCGGCGCGCCCGCGTCGGTCGTGCCTGCGGCATCGGCCTCGGCGGGAGCGGGCGCTTCCTTCGCATACCCCGCGTGCTTACGGGACCGCTTGGCCTTCGTGCCGTCGGCCGACGCGTCGGCGGGCATCCAGGAGACGGAGAGCGCGCCGCCGAGCATCGCCAGCAGGAAGCCCACGATGAAGCCGCCGATGTTGGAGACCACCAGGGACACCAGGGCGAGGACGATCGCCGCGACGCCGGCGAAGATGCGTGTGGCCTGCTGGAACCACATCGTCAGGCCGAGCGTGAACAGCAGTACGCCGATGATGAGGGAGCCGGCACCCGCGGTGGTCGCCATGGCGACCGACATGGTGCCCAACTTGAGGGTGGCGTACGGGAAGTAGGCGATCGGCACACCGCCGAGCAGGGTGAACAGACCCGCCCAGAACGGCCGGGCGCCCCGCCAGGCCCGGAATCGCAGACGCGCGTGGGTGAAGTACCCGGCGCTCTGGACCGGAGTCTCGGCACTCATGGAAAACAGCTCCCTGGGTCCGGTTGAAGTACGTACCGGCTCGGCCGTTGGCGTGGAGAAGCCGGAAAGTCTGAGTTTGTTGTCCGCCGTCGGGCGTCGGGCTGGGCATGTGGGGCGGAGAAGCACAGGCTTCCCCGCCCCCCTGGTCAGCTCAGCTGTCCAAGGTCACTTCTCACGGCCGCAGCCGTCAGAAGCACTCCATGTCCGCACTCGTGCCGAGGCGCATCTTCAGGCCACTGAGCTTGAAGGTGCCGGCCGAGGTCGCCCACGCCGTCTGATCGACGTCCGACAGGTCGGCCGACTCCGCCTGCTGGGCGAAGCCGCCCGGCAGCGTCGTCTTCGTGTCCTTCACGGCAGGACCACGGGTCTTGTCCTGAAGGGCAACACCGATGTCGATGTTCGTGAACGTCGCATCGGCGTCGAGCTGCGACATGTCGATGTAGAGATTGTGTGCCTTGACCGGGTTCTTCGGGTCGGCCCCCGCGTCAAGACGAAGGTAGATCGTCTTGTTTATGACAGGGATCGTCGTCTTAACCGACTGGCACATATTGGTCAGGGTCGCGTCGTCGAACGACGAGATGGCGACGGGAACCTGCGTCTGCTTGTCACCTGCGGTCGAGGTGTAGACGGTGTCCATGCCACCGTACTGGGCGAAACCGTCACCGTGCAGCTTGTCGACATGCACCTTGAACTGCTGGCCGGACACGCTGAACGACGCGGCCAGCGCACCCTGCGCAAGCCCGACACCCACGGCCGCGGCCGCGACGACGCTGGGCACCATGACCACAGCGAAGCGCTTCCATCTTGTCCCGCCACGCACCTGGGACTCCATATTTCCTCCTTCTCGGACGTACATCTCCTGGCCCTGACTGCCCCGTTGTAGCGGCCCAGCCGGGCAGGGATGGGAGAAGTGCTACGTCCTCGGGAAGGAGAGCGCCCGTACTTTCAGGCGCAAACCGAGCCCGAATCACTGGCGATCACCCCCGAGCGACAACCACTGGTCGCGCCTGACGCACATCACGCACAACCTGCTGGACAGGCTCTGCCGAACGGCAAAGACCCCCCTGTCCAAGAGACGGCACCACTGTCGCCGTCCCTACTCGGTGGGGACCCAGAAAACCCCTTGACCCGATTGGCTGTCGGGGTAGGGGGTAATGGACCGAGCGTCGCCGATCGTGGTGCATTCTCGCCGCCCCCGCAAGGGGGTTCGTTACTGGCTAGTAACGGGCGGATAACCGAACAACGACCCGTCGGTATCGGTCGACAACGCAGGGTGGCGCCAAGGTGGGTGACACACCGGTTGATCCTCGGACAGAATCCGACAGAACAACGCCCCCGACTTACTCCAAGTAACAGCGGCCGCGTTTACCAAGATTTGGTAAAGCGCGGCCACTTCTCGCTCCGTCGGCACATCTTTCACCCGGGCATCACACGACCTGGCGTTTAGCAACAGGTCAGAGAACCCGTCGGAGCCCCCGTCAGAACAGCGCCCGGGCCAGCGCCCTGCGCGCCGCGATCACCCGCGGGTCGTCGGCGCCGACCACCTCGAAAAGCTCCAGCAGCCGCAGTCGTACGGCATCCCGGTCGCTGCCCGCCGTGCGCTGCACCGCGTCGATGAGCCGCCCGAAAGCGTCTTCGACATGCCCACCCACGAGATCCAGGTCGGCGGCGGCGATCTGCGCCTGCGCGTCCCCCAGCTTCTCAGCGGCGTCCTTGCGCACCTGCTGCGGATCGGCGCCAGCCACCCGCTGGAGCAACTCGGCCTGGGCAAGACCGAGTTTGGCCTCCGTGTTGCCCGGGTCGTCGCTCAGCACGTTCTTGTACGCCTGTACGGCACCGCCGAAGTCGCCCGCGTCCAGGGCCTGTACGGCGGCCTCGAGGAGCGCGTCGTACGGTCCGGCCGGTGCTTCGGCAGCCTCCACCGGGGCGCTCCCGGGCTCGGCGTCCGGGTCGACGACCAGGCCGGTCAGCCCGAAGCGCTCCTCGGCGACCTGCACGAGCTGGTCCAGGGTCCCGCGGATCTGGGCCTCGCCCGCCGCACCCTGGAAGAGCGGCAGCGCCTGCCCGGCGACCACCGCGAAGACGGCCGGGATCCCCTGGATCCCGAACTGCTGCATCAGCATCTGATTGGCATCGACGTCGATCTTGGCAAGAACGAAGCGTCCGTTGTATTCGGCGGCCAGCCGCTCGAGCACCGGGCTGAGCTGCTTGCACGGCTCACACCACTCGGCCCAGAAGTCGATGACGACCGGGACCTCGGTGGAGCGCTGCAGGACGTCGCGCTCGAACCCGGCCTCGTCGACATCGATGACGAGGCTGGCGGGGGAAACGCCCCCGCTCACACCCCCGCCACCCTGCCTGGCCGCTTCGGCGCGCGCCTGCTCCGCCTTCGCCTTGGCCTCCTGGGCCGCCTTCACCGCGGCGAGGTCGACGACTCCGCTCATGGACATGTTCCGTGGCTGCATGAGTACATCTTCCCCCTTCCCGTGCGCGTGTGTGAAAAGCCTTGTCATCTTCTCGGCCGTGGACGGCCGAGCTTGTGCACTCGGTCGTTCACACCTTGTCGCGCTCCCGACTGTCCCCTACGACGGGACGGTCACGGGGCGCATCTCCCCACGGTTCGGCCTGTTCAGGCCGGTGCGGGGACGGGTGCGGTGACGAACACCCACGCCGAGCGTGCGCGGTTGCGCACGTTGACCCCGGCGACGTGGTCGGCGGGCCCAGCGAGGCCACACCGACGACAGCAGAAGTGGTCCCGGTCAGGCCGGTTGGCCTTCTCGGTGTGCCCGCAGCGCGGGCAGCGCTGCGAGGTGTAAGCCGCATCCACCTCCAGGAACGGCACCCCGGCCATCTTTGCCTTATAGGCGAGGTGCTGTCCCAACTGGTGAAACGGCCATGAGGAGAACGCGCCCCGCTGGTCGCGGCGAAGCCGTACCCGGTCCCGGATCCCGTCCAGCAGCTCGACGGCGATCCCGCGACCGGTGCGTTGCGCGACGGACACGATCTCCTTGCTGATGCCGTGATTCAGGTGAGTGGCATGGCGCTGCTCTTTCTTCGCCCGGCGGGCCATGCGACGGGTGGCCGAACGGGTCCGCTTGGCCTGGAGTTCAGCGCGTTTGCGGGCTTGCCAGCGCCGGTAGCGGGCCAGCCGTCGGCCCTGGTAGTTGGTGCCGTCGGAGGTGGTGGCCAGGTTGACGATGCCACGGTCCACACCGACCCAGTCCACCGGCTCGAACACCTCGGGATCGGGAAGGTCGCAGGTCGCGATCAGAAACCACTTGCCGCCCCGCCGGACCAGGTCGGACTCGCCTTTGCGGTACCCGGCCAGCGTGTTCAGCTGGTCTGCTGAACCGGTGTAGGGGATGCCGCGCATCCGCCCGTCCACCGTCCAGATGGACACCGTGCGCACGTCCGTCTGCCAGGACAGACACCGGTCGTCGAACGGCTGCGCCGCCTCCGGCCGGAAAACGGCCGGCGAACCGACCGCCTTGCGGTACCGCTTCGACGACGGACCACCCAGCCGCCCGGCCTTCAGACTCGCCGCAAGCGCGCTGTAGGCATCCACAACCTTCTTCACCACCCGCACCGCCGGCTGCGCCGACAACCCGAACGCAGCCTTGACGTCCGCGTAGACCAGCTTCTGCAGCCCGTTGCGGTCCCTCACGCCCGTCTCGAAAGCAATGCGGGAGACATGATCGGCAGCCCGGTTGCAGGCACGCAGGGTCGCCTCCAACGCCGCCACCTGCTCCGGCGACGGCAACAGCTTCACCTGCACCACCAGCTTCACGACCCCAAACCTAGACACCACCCCGCACACCCGAGCGGACTTCGCACACAGCCACCCACCCTCGCGACCACCCCGCACACACGTACGCATCTCCCGGCCCGCCGGACAGCGACACGGACACTCCGCCCCCGACCTTGACCGGTGACGCGGAGCGTCACCGGTCAAGGATGCGATTCTTCCCCGGCGTGAACGCCGGGGCATCCACGCAAGAATCAAGTGAAAGCCAGGCCAGTTTTCGTCCCCACTGAGTACTGCTAGGCGCCGGGTCCCCACCTGACGCCAGTGCGGTTGTCACCCGCGTTCGAGCTTTCGCTACGAGTCGTAGCGTAACTGCCCGAGCGCCTCGCTGTCCGCGCTCCACCGGTGATCTGCCTCACGGCTCCACAGGAACGCTCGGATACGGGTGCGCGAGACGGCGGGCACGGCCGGATCCAGCGGCGCAGGACGGCCGGATATGGTCACTGACATGCAGAGTCGCACTTCCGCCCCCCATACGACGGGGCGCCCACGCAGCGCCGCCGCGGACGCCGCGATCCTGGAGGCGACGCGGGCCGCACTGGTCGAACTGGGCTGGTCCAAGCTCACGTTGGGAGACGTCGCGACCCGCGCCGGGGTGGCGAAAACGACGCTCTACCGCCGCTGGGCGGGCAAGAACGAGCTCGTGGTCGACGCGGTTGCCGAACTCTTCGACGAACTCGAACTCCCCGACCGCGGCAGCCTTGCCGCCGACATCGAGGGCGTGGTCCTCCAGTTCGCGGCGATCCTGTCCCGCCCGGAAGCGAAGACCGCCCTGATGGCGGTGGTGGCGGAATCAACCCGCGACGAACCCCTGCGCGAACGCATCCGCACCTCCATCGTCGACCGCCAGAAGCGCCTGGTCCTGGAGGGCCGCGCCCGCGCCCAGCTCCGAGGCGAACTCCCCCCGGAGACGGACCCCGTCACGGCGGCCCGCACGGCCGACCTCATCTTCGACGTGGTGGCGGGCGCGGTGGTACACCGCACCCTGGTGAGTGCGGAGCCCGCGGACGAGGAGTGGGTACGCAGCTTCACTCGAATCCTGCTGCTGGGTCTGGCAGGCGCGGCGGAACCGGCGTAGTCAAAACGTAATAGGGAAAAGACTTTTACGTCGGTAAGATTCTTTCGCCAATGCTTCGCCCCGCGAGAAATGTCAGGAATGAGCATGAGATTGCGAAGGGTCCTCCCGGTCGTCGCCGCACTTCCCGCCCTGCTGGTGATATCCGCGTGCAGTAGCGATTCGAAAGAATCCGACGGCAAGAAGGCCACACCGACCGCGGAGGCGACGTCGAGCGCGGAGGCCAAGGAGGCCGCCGAGGCCAAGCGGATCGGCGCGATGGACCCGAAAGCTCTGAAAAGCGCCACAATCTCCGGGAAGGGCGAGGGCTTCGAGTTCAAGCAGGTCGCCAAGGCGGACGTCGAGGCAGGCTTGGACATGAAGGCCGACAAGGCCGCGTGCCAGCCGATCGCCAGCCTCGCTGGCGGCTACACCCACATCAAGGCGGTGAGCGTGGAACACCGCTCCCTGACGCCCACGGAGGCCACCGACGCCACCATCGGCTCGATGTGGCTCGCCTCCCATTCCGAGAAGAACGCCAAACTGGTCATGTCCGACCTGCGCGCTTCCCTGAAGAAGTGCGACGGCTTCAAGACGCTCGGCCTCACGTACAAGGACGTGAGGCAGCTCAAGGACCCGTCCCTCGGCGACGAGGCGGTCGGCTACCGCATCACGAACGTCGTCGGCAAACAGTCCGTGCCGATGACGTTCACCATCGTCCGCAAGGGCGGGGTGATCGCCGCTTTCTACGGGGTGAACATGCTGACGCCGGAGAAGAGCGCGATTCCGGAGGCGGCGATCGAGGCGCAGTTGGAGAAGCTGGACTGACATCATAATTCCGGTTCCCGGAGAAGTTGTCCACAGACGTCAGTGCGAGGGAATGGCCAACATCACCGATCCAATTTGCGTACACGCGTAATCGGCTGTTCCAACTCACCAACGAAGGCTACCTACTGCGGTTACCGCATCACCGCTCGACCGGCTCTGAGCGGGAACGCGAAACGAAGGGGCTTCCCCGGTGCTCTGTGCACCGGGGAAGCCCCTTCCCTTTTCACTCAGGTGACGTGCCCCGATTCCACCGGGTACTCCGGCGGCCAGGGCTTGCTCGCGTCGTACAACGACGTCCGGTCAACCATCAGCTCGTACTCCGCCTCCCGCCAGGACGGGTGGCCGCCGACGACGAAGCTGTCGCCGTCCCGCTCCAGCATCCAGGTGTAGGCGGCGTCCTCCGCCGGAATGCCGTGCCGTTCGCTGAGCACGGCGAACTCCTCGGCGGTCGCCCGCCGGATGTGGAGCCCGTTCCCGTAGAAGGGCTTCAGGAACATCAGTTCCACATGCCCGATATAGACCTCGACCCTTTCGTGGTCCGGTCCTCGCGCAGGGCCTCACTGGTCAGGAAGAGCTGGCGGTGTGAGGGGTTGAACCCGCTCACTCTGAAGAGCCGCCCCTCTCGGACGAAATCCGTCATGACCACTCCTTCCTTCTCACTCGTCGGGCACCAGCGTTCCGTTGGCGTACGTGAAGCGATCCGGCTTGACGACGTCGTACTGCTTCGTATCGGGGTTGTACATTCGCCACTCGATGGAACTCCACTTACGATCCCCGCCCCGGACTGCCGTACGGAACTTGACCATCTCCCACGCGGTTCCCCAGCCGGTGGACTGGATGAGCTCCCAGTTGCTGCCCGTGATCGTCTCCCTTCGTGCCAGAAGCAGTTGCAGCGCGGGGTTGAAGTCCTTGGCGCCTTCGACACCGTCCAGGGACACCGTGATCTTCACGTTGGGGTTGCTCACCTCCCGCTCCACGCCCACCGTCCAGATGGCGCGCTCCCCCATGCCCATGCTTGCGGGCAGTTCGATGTCGTACGGCTTGCCGTTGAAGGTCTGGCCTCCGACGACGCCGGCCAGATTGTCCGAGCCGGGATTGTTCTTGCCGGCGTTGATACCGAGGACGATGTGATCACCGTCCTTCACGAGATCCTTGAGGATCTCCTGGCACTTCTTGACGATCTCGTCGTCGGACGACGCCGCCGTGACGGAGTACGACGCGACCTTGAGGGTCGCGGCGTCCGCCACCTCGCACGCCACGCCGACCCGCTGGAAGATCCGGCGGACGATGCCCTGGACGGCGGCCTCGATCAGACCGATGGTGCGGAGCGACTGGAAGGCGGCCATGAACCCGACGCCCGTCTTGATGGAGGCGTCCATCGCCATCACCGCGGCCTTCGCCGTCCGGAAGATCACGCCCGCGACGAACCAGCTGGCCGCCAGCTACCGAAGAGGATGCCGATCGGGTTGACGCCCTCCTCCACGTCCGCCGCCCTCAGGCGCGCCGTATGCCTACGTCCATCCGGTAAGGGGTGAAGTGCGCCTGGCGGGTCAGGAGTTGGGGCCTGGCGACGTGGCCCGCATCACCGGGGCCGAGGCCATGGAGGCGACCGCCGCCTCACCGGTCGAACTGCTGGTCCGGTAGATGACATCCGCCTGAACGGGCGGTGACCGTCCGCGCAGTCCACCGGCGTCGGCGGTCTCCGGCCGCTTCGGACATGCCATGGGGGCGACCGGAGATCCGTTCTCCGCCCGCCCCCATGGGCCGTCAGGTGTTGCGTGCCGTCAGGGTTCCTGGACCTGGTACCTGACGCTGTCGACGAGGAACTCGCCGTACCGCATCGCCGCTCCGATCGCCTCCAGCCTCGTGTACTGCGCTGCGGACAGCGAGACTTCGGGGGCGCACCTCATGGCTCTCAGCAGGATCCGGAACGCCAGGTCCGGGGTGCAGTGGCGCGCGCAGTCGGTGAGCGCCGACCGCACCTCGGCCGTGAGGAACCGTGCTTCCCCGATCTCGGCGACGACCGCGTCGAGGCAGGCGGTGCCGTCCTCGGCGTCCGCCCCCGTGAGCACGTGCCCAGTGGCGTTCGCCGACAGCCGGGCGTCACACAGGCCGGCGACCGTGCGGGTCCACGTCGTTCCGCCCCCCAGATCCTCGAAGGCCGGCATGTACTGGCAGCCGGCTTCCCAGAGCACCTCCAGCGCCGGGGACGAGAGGCTGTCGAGAGCCCGTGCGTCACGGCGTACGGCCAGGACGTGTTCGTCCTCCGACCGTGCGAGGTCGTTGGCGACGGCGTCGGCGGGAGTGTCCCCCTCATGCTTCCAGTCCTGATGGAAGAGGGACATCACCCGCGTGACCCCGAAGTCGAACGGCGTGAAGCGTGGCATCAGAGCACTCCCTTCGGGTAGCACGTCATTTCGGGTAGCACGTCATGACGTAGAAACCCATGGGGTGCTTTCCACTGACGTTCTTGTCGACGCGCACGAGCTTGATGTAGAAGCGGTTGCCCGTGGCCGCCGTGGCTCCACCGGCACGGTACTCCGTTCCGAGCGAGGTCTTCCCGCTGAAGGTGCCTTCGAACTCCAACCACGGATCACGGGTCTTCGAGAGCCAGTTCTTGATCCGGGTGGCGTTCTTGGCCAGCGCGTAGTCGACGACCGCCTGAGCGGTCTCCTGGTCGACGAACACGCTGTTCACTCCCTTCGCGTTGGCCAACCGCGCGGCCTCGGCGGCATCGACCAGCCCGTCCGCGGCTGCCCCGGCCGTGTGCTCGTCAAGAGTGTGGGCCAGACCGGGGAACTTCTGCCCGTCGAACACGAGGTCGTTGCAGTTGTGGACCAGGACCGGGCTGTCCCCTGCCACCGCGTAGAAGGTGTGCAGACCGGACACGGTCACGTCGTACACGGTCCGGGGAGCCGCCTCGTGCCGGTCCTTCACGGTCAGCACGGTGCGCGTGCCGTCCGGGGTGGACAGGGTGTCCCCGGGGCGCAGGTCGGAGGCCAGGATCCAACCCTGACCGGATACGAAGACCTTGTGCCCGGGGGTGCTGGTGAGACGGCCGCCCTCGGCCAGTGTCACGTCGACCAGCTCGGCGGCGCCGTGCTGGAAGGTACGGGTGACGGCCTCGCCCCGGGTCGCCCCGGTCGCGGGGTCGGAGGCCAGCAGCAGATCACCGGTCCGTACGTCGCCGATCGCCTTGCGGCGGCCGTCGGCCAGGACCACCTCAGTGGTGGCGGGGAAACTGTTGGTCAGGCAGCCGGTCTTCAGATCCTCGTAGATGGCCACCTCCCGCTCGATCGCCGCCACGGCCGCCGTGTCGACGCCGTCGAGCGCCTTGAGCGCCGCGAAGGCCTCCCGGACTCCGACTCCGGTGATGAAGGCGGCGTCCACGGCGCGCAGCGCATCCGCGATGGGACGGATGATCTTGCCGGCGAAGAGTGACACCACATCCACCGCAGCCCAGGCGCAACCGCCCACGCTTCCGTTCTGCCCACCCGGGGTGAGCTTCTGGGCGCACTTGATCCAGCTGCCGAAGAGGATGTCGATCGGGTCGACGCCCTCCTGGTACTCCGCGATCGTGATGGTGTGCGTGACCGTCTGGGACAGTTCGTCGGTCCGTATCTGGCCGATGTAGGTGGTTTCCGCTGACGGGCAGGTGTACTTCTGCGGGTCCAGGTCCTGCGCGGTGCACAGGTACAGATCGAGGACCGCCACGTACCGGATCTTGGAGGTGATGGTGCAGTCGCCGTTGTAGAAGAGATTGTCGATCCAGCCGTCGCATCCGTCCGTCTTGCTGACGACCTGCGGGTCGCCGACCTTTTCGATGTGGTCGACGATGTAGAACACGCCGCCGATCGAACCGTCGGCGCCGTCGGGGACGGTGCCATCGCTGATCTGCTGGGCGTTCTCCGCCTTCTCGGTGCGGTCCGCCGCGTCCTGGGCCTCCTGGGCGGCGTCGCGCGCCCCCTCGGCGGCCTTCTCGGCGGCGGTCGCGTCGATCTCCGCCTCGTCGGCGGTGGTACGGGCGGCGGCAGCGTCGGCCTCCGCCTGGGTGGCGACCTCGCGGGCGTGGGCGGCGTCGTGCTCCGCCTCCGTCGCCGCGTTGTCGGCGGCGGCGGCGTCCTGCTCGGCTTCGTTCGCCGCCCAGTTCGCCGCCAGCGCGTCCTCACCGGCCGACATCGCGTAGCCGTCGGCGCGTTCGGCCGAGCCCTGCGCGGCCTTGGCGTCGGCCGCGGCCTGGTTGGCCGAGGCCTGCGCCCGCTGGTACGCCTTGGCGGCGCGCAGCGCGTCGGCGGCGGCGGCGGCCGACGCCTCCAGGGCCAGCTTCATGTCGGCCGCGGCCTGTGCCGCCAGGGCCTTCGCCTCGGCCGAGAACTCCTCGGCGAGACCGGCCGTGGCAGTTGCGGCGGCCACCTGCTGCTGGGCCACCGTCAGAGACGACTGCCCCGTCAGGACCGCGAACGCGGCGGAGCTGTCCTCCTGCTGGTAAGGCGTGCCGAGGGCGATCGCCTCCTGCGCCGGCCGGGTCACGGCGGCGGCGGAGTCGCGGGCCGCGAGCGCGGACGCCACGGCCGCCTGGGCCTTGCCGGCGGTCACCGCCGCCCAGTTCGCGGTCTGCTGCGCCTCGGAACGGGCGCCCGCGGCCTCGGTCTTGGCGGTCTTGGCCGCCGTGTTCGCCTTGTCGGACTCCTCCTTGGCTCCCTTCGCGTCGGCCGCGGCCGCCTCCGAGGCGTCGATGGCTTCGGCCGCCTTCACGTGCGCGTTGGCGGCAGAACCGGCGGCGACCAGGTACGACGCCCAGGTGGCGTCGGCCGCTGCCCGGGCCCGGGACGCGGCGCCCTGTGCCTGGGTCGCTGCCTCACGCGCGTTGACGGCGGCGGCCGTGGCCGCGTTCGCCGACGCGCGGGCGTTGGTGGCCGCCGTGGTGGCGGTGTCCGCGGCCGAGCGGGCGCCGGTGGCGGCGGCACGGGACGCCTCGGCCGCGTCCGTCCCCTCGTCGGCGTCGGCCTTCGCCTCCAGGGCTGCGGCCTTCGCGAGCAGCGAGTCGCGCCGCTGCTCCGCCTCCAGGGCGTCGTCGCGGGCGGCGACGGCGCCCCTCTCGGCCTGTTCGGCCACCGCCCGCTTGTCGGAGGCGACCGTGCCGGACGCCTCGGCCGAGGCGCGGGCATCGCTCGCGATCCGGCCTTGGGCGACGGCGTCGGCCTCGTGGCCGGCGGCGATGTCCCGCTCGTGCTCGGCGGTGGCCCGGTAGGCCGCCGCGTTGGCGCGCTCCAGCTCGGCGACGGCACGGGTCCGCTGCGCGTCGGCGGCGGCCTGGCGGGCCTCCTCCTCCTCGCGGGCCGCGTCCTCCTTGGCCTTCTTCGCGATGGCCGCGTTGTTGGCGGCGGAGGTGGCGTACGCCTCGGCGCTGTCCGCGGCGGCCTTCGCCTGGGCGGCGGCCTCCTGGGCGGCGATACGGCGGAACTCGGTGTTGACCGCGTGCGCCTCGGTCTGCGCCAGCGCCAGCAGCGCCTGCGAGGTGGAGACCGTGGCGTTGGCCGCGTTCAGGGCCGTCTCGGTCGCCTTGGCGGCGGCGGTCGCGGCGGCCCCGGAGGCTCGGGCGACCTGGACCGACTGCTGGGCGTAGCTCAGGCCCCGGCCACGCGGCACGTCGCTCGCGTCCGCGATGTCGTACGCCTGCTGCTGCGCGGTCACCACGCGGGTGGCGGCGGCCGAAGCGGCCGTAGCCTGCTGCTTCGCCGAGGTGGCCAGCGCCTGCACCTTGCCGCGGGCGCGAGCGAGGTCGGCGTTGGCCTGGTCGAACAGCGCCTGCTTGGGCTTGAAGAGGCTGTCCGGGTTGGTCTTCAGCTCGTCGTGCCAGTACTTCTGCCAGAGCAGGATCTGCTCGGCGAGCCAGGCCTGGCCGATGGCCTCGACCATGTCGTCCGTGGCCTCGCGGGTGGCCGCCGCGGCGTCCGCCTCCGCCTGCAGGATCGCGGCGCGCGGGGCTGCCTGGGAGGCGTACTCCGCGTTCCACTCGGCAGTCGCCGTGGAGACGACCAGGCCGAGGGCGTTGTTCGGGTCGACCGGGTCCTGGTGGTCGCAGGACGACCAGGCCTGCTTGAGGTTCTCCACCTCGTAGCGGAACTCGGCCGAGTCCGCGGCGGGGGCCTCGCTCAGGAAGCCGCCGTGGCTCAAATACGAAGCGATGTCCGAGGCGGTCGTACCGCCGGCGAATCTCGTCTGGTTGACGGCCGTGTCGCGGAGCATCTCGTCCGCGGCCCAGTCGTTCCAGATGTCCTTGCCGCGGTTCTCCTCGGTGATCTTCTTGGCCTGCGCGACGGCCTCGGCACCGGCGTTGCTGTGCCCGTCCCAACCGAGGCGGCCGGCCAGCTCCTCCTGTGTGAACAGGGTGAACTGCAGGACGGCCGCGTCGAACTCGGGTGCGTGCAGCGAGATCTCGTCACTGAACGAGCTGCGCGCATACGGACGGTTGGCGTCCTCGAGGCCGGACGTTCGAGCTGCCGAGGCGTCCCGGTAGACGAAGGCCGCGGTACGGTCCTCGCTGCTGGCCTGGCCGAGCGGTTCGAGCCCGATCAGGCCACTGTCGCCGACGATGGCGTGCAGTTCGGCGGCGGTACCGGTCAGGCCCTCGATGGCCTTGGCCTTCATGCTGGCGCCACCCACGTGCAGGGCGACCCCGGCGATGCACTGGTCCCGGCGGGGCGTGCTGCGGGTCTCACTGATGAGCTGGGTCAGCTCGACCAGCTTGGCCCGTCCGCCGTAGGCGTCCAGGAAGATCTGCCGGATACCGGTGCTGACCTTCTCGATGGCCTCGGCGAGGGCGGGGATCCGGCCGACGATGACCGCGGAGGACGGGATGTCGACGAGGGACCACAGGCAGTCCTCGGTGCCGTCCAGGGCCAGGCACTGCTTGACCTTGGCGGTGCCGAACTCGTCGAGGAGGATCTGCCCGCCGTTGGCGGCGGTCCAGTCCACCACATCGACCGATACGGCGGTCAGCGCGTCCTCGTACGCGTCAACACAGGTCTGGCCGCACGCGTCGAGGAGGATCTGCTTCTCCTGCTCGCCGAGGACGGCCCAGTTGGCGGAACCCCCCTCGATCGGCGTGTTGCCGTCCTGGAGGGCGTCCTCCCGCTCGGCCTCGTTCTGCTCGCGCTGTTCCTGTTCAGCCTGGGCTGCGGCGTCCTCGGCCGCGTTGCTGTCGGCGTCGGCGTAGGCCGCCTTCGCCTCGGCGTCCTTGGCGTCCTGCTCGGCCTTGGTCGCCTCGTTCACGGCGTCGCTCGCGGCACCGGCTGCCCGCGAGGCGAGTTCCTCAGCCTGGGCGGCGCTGCGCTCGGCCTCGGTGGCCTCCCTGTCGGCCTGGGTGGACTCGCTCCCCGCCTCACCAGCGGTGTTACGGGCGCTGAGGGCGTCCGAACCGGCCTGCTGGGCGTAGCCAGAGGCGGACTCGGACGCCTTCTTCGCGGCCTGCTGTGCGTCCTGGGCCTCGGCCGCGGACGCCTGGGCTCGGGCGACGGCCTGGGTCGCTCGCACCGAGTCGGTCGCCGCCTGCGCGGCGGCCTCGGCGGCGAGCTTGGCGTCCCCGAGTGCCTGATCGGCCGCCAGCTGAGCAGCCTCGGCGGCTTCCGCGGCCTCTGCCGCCTTAGCCTCCGCGGCTGCGGCCTGCTGCTCCGCCAGGGTCTTGGACGTTTGCCCGACGAGTACGGCGAACGCGGCCGAGGCGTCCTTCTCCTGGTACGGAGTGCCGATGGCCACGGCGTCGTTGGCGGCGGCGATGGCCTGGCCCGCGCTGTCGCGGGCGGCCAGCGCGGCCTGTCCGGCTGCGTAGGCGCGACCGGTCGCGGTGGCGGCCGTGGTGACCGCGGACGCGGCCTCGATGCCCGCGGCGGAGGACTCCTCGGCCGCCTTCTTCGCCAGCTCGGTGGCGTTCTCCGAAGCGGTGGCAGCGTTGTCGGCGCGCAGGGCTGCGTCCTGGGCGGCGTCCAGCGCGGTGGCGGCCGCGGCGTGCGCGTCGGCGGCAGCACCGGTCGCCTTCAGGTAGGACGACCATGCCTCGTCGGCGCTCGCCTGGGCGCGTTCGGCAGCCGCTTCCGCCTTGGTGGCGGCGGAACGGGCGCTGACCGCGGCCGCCTTGGCCTCATCGGCGGCGGTCTGCGCGGCAGTGGCGGCGGTCGCGGCATCCGTCGCAGCCGTACGGGCCTTGTCGGCGGCCGCGCGGGTCTCGGCGGCGGCCTCCGTGCCCTCGGCGGCCGTTGCGGCTGCCTGGAGCGCGGCGGCGCGCGCGGCCGTGGCCTGCTTCTTCTGCAGCGCAACCGTGGCGGCCGTACGCGCGGTGGCCGCGTCCTTGGCCTTGACGTCGGCCGCAGTCCGCTTGTCCTTGGCGGTCCCGGCGGCCGTCGTGGCGGCCGACTTGGCCTCCTCGGCGGCGGTCTGCTGGGTCGCCGCCTGTACCTCGGCCTCCTGCGCCTTGGCACGCTCTGCGGCGGCGCTGACGCGGGAGGCGACGGCGGTGGCCTTCTCCAGCTCGGCGGTGGCACGCTGGGTCTGCGCGGTCGCCGCGGCGTCGTGGGCCTCCTCGCCCGCCTGCTCGGCGGTGGCCTGCGCGGCCTTTGCTGTGTCGGCGCTGTCCGCGGCGGCCTTCGCCTCGGCGTCGGCGGTGTCGGCGGCGGCCTTGGCTTGCGCGGCCGCCTCCTCGGCGGCGATGCGGCGGAACTCGGTGTTCACCGCGTGCGACTGGGTCTGCGCCTTGGCCAGCAGGGTCTCGCTGTCGGCGACGGTCGCCTTGGCGGCTTCCAGGGCGGTGCGCGTCGCCTTGGCAGCGGCTTCGGCGGCCGCGCTGGAGGCTCGGGCAACCTGGACCGACTGCTGGGCGTACATCAGGCCCCGGCCGCGCGGCACGTTGTCGGCATCGGCGATGCCCCACGCCTCCTGCTGCGCGGTGGACGCCTTCTGGGCCGCGGTGGCGGCAGCGGCGGCCTGCTGCTCGGCCGAGGCGACCAGCACGGCTGCCTTGTCCCGGGCGGCGGCGAGGTCGGTGTCGGCCTGGTCGTAGAGCGCCTGGTCGGGCTGGCTGAGCGCGTCGGGGTCGCTGGCGAGTCTGTCTTGCCAGTACTTGCGCCAGGTCAGGATCTGTTCGGCCAGCCAGGCCTGTCCGATGGCCTCGATCATGTCGTCCGTGGCTTCACGGGTGGCGATGGCGGCGTCCGCCTCGGCCTGGATGATCGTGGCGCGCGGGGCCGCCTGAGAGGCGTACTCCAGTTCCCACTCCGTCATCGCGGCCATCAGGGGACCGTTGAGCACACGCCGGACGTCGACCGGGTTCTGGTAGTCGCAGCCGGCCCAGGCCTGCTTGAGGTCCTCGACGAGGATCCGATACTGGGCGGAGCCCTCGGCAGGCGCCTCCTTCGGGAAGCCGCCGTACTTGAGATAGAGGGCGATATCGCTGGCTGTGGTACCGCCGGAGTACTGCTTCTGATTGACAGCGGAATCCCGGAGCAGGTCATCGGCGGCCAGGTTCTCCGCCCACTCGTTCTGGTCCTGGTTCGCCTCGGTGATCTCCTTGGCCCGGGCGATCGCCTCGGCACTGGCGTTGCTGTGCCCCTCCCAGCCGAGCCGACCGGCCAGCTCCTCCTGCGTGAACAGAGTGAACTGCCGTACGTCCGCGTCGAACGCGGGCGGGTCCCACATCATGTCGTCGCTGGCGTACGCGGATTGGACGTACGGCGTGTTGGCGGCGTCGAGAGCTTCGGTGCGAGCGTTGGAGGCGTCCCGGTAGTCGAGCCCGGCCTCCTTGTCCGCGTCCGACGCCTGGCCCAACGGCCCGAGCCCGATCCAGCCACGGTCCCCGATGACCGCGTACAGCTCCTCGCTGCTGCCCTTCAGGCCCTCGATGGCCTTGGCCTTCATGTTCGCGCCGCCGTAGTGCAGCGCCACACCGACGAGGCAACGGTCGAGCCGCTGGTCCTCGCCAACACTGTTGCGGTAGAAGCCGAGGTCTTCCTCGGGTGTGACGTCAGCCGTCGCCGGTGCGGCCTGCACCAGGCCCATCAACACGGCTGCCGCGGTGAGGAAAGCCGTCCCGCTGACGCCTCTCGTCACCGCATGGCGCAAGCGTCGTCGGCGTCTGCCGACGTCTCTGAACGATGGCATGTAGGTCTGCCCAACAATCTCTTCGATGGTCGGCAGCATCCACACCATGGGCATGACAGACACAGCGGCAGCCCAACACCACGACGACCCCCCGTGCGGCATGCGCCAGCACTCGCCCCTCCCACGAACTGGCGCCGCCGCTTACCCGCGAACGGTCTCACGCCGTGATCTTCACGGGAAGGTCAAGAACTCTCCATCAAGACCCCAGGGAGCGACACAAACTGACAAAACAAACTACGGCTTGACCGTCTCTTTACCTTGGGGATGGAACCCAATCGCATACGAGACCGTCCAAGGCGACTCGAGCCCGATGGGCTGGTGGAAAGGGTGCGCGCCGGGCGGCTGTTGAACGGAATCGCGCCCTCCCTGAGCGGTCCGCTGAACATTCCCGGCAGCCACCGCACCCCAGCGCCAGCGCCAAGTCCTAGAACCCCCGCACCGACCGACCCCCCTCCACCCCGTCCCCCGCCCGCAGCAACCGCAGGAACGCCTTCAACCCCGCGATGATCTCCTCGTTGTTGGTGAGCCGGTTCACCGTGGCCTCGAACTCCCGCCCCAGCGCGGCGATCTTCCGGTCGGCGTCATCGGCACGCTCGTACACCGAGACGCCCAAGGCATCGACCGTGCGCCGCAGTTCGGCGAGGGAGCGGTACTGCTCCTCGGTCTTCTCCTCCAGGACCCGCACTCCCGTCACCAGCCGCGTGACATTCCCTCGCAGCTCGACCACGTCGTCGCGCGGGTACGTCACGTCCTTGAGCAGCGTGCCGAGGCGTCGCCGCAGTTGCGCGAAGTAGGCGCCCGCGGGGCGGAAGACCGTGCTCAGGAGGAAGAAGCCGGCGAACCAGTAGCCGGTGGCGTTGCCCGTGGCGGCGGTGACCGCGACGACGAGGCCCGCCGTCACCAGGTGCCCGGCGATGGCGGCCCGAAGCATCACGCGCGCGATCCTCGCGGCCTCGGCGTCCCTCTCCTTCGAGACCACCAGCCCCTTCTCCCGGCTCACCGCGATCTCGGCGAGCACCGAATGGGCCCGGAAATAGAGATTCCACGGCACCGTCAGCAGAACGAGCAGCCAGAGCAGGCTCACCACCCCGGCCGCGGCCCCCAGCACCACGGACAGCGGCGCCCCCACCGCGTACGCGAGCACGAGCTCCGACCGTCGCGAACACAGCGCACACACCGATCAGGAACTTCCCCATACCGTCCCCCAGTTGCCCCGCCCGGCACCGGCCGGGTCCGCCATCACGGCCCATCGTCCCGGCCCGGCGGCAGCCGGTCATGAGTACGACTACCTACGGCCGCTCCCCGCGCCGGTGATCGGCGCCGAGAACGGCCGTGGGGTGTTCCTGGTCGCGTCGTACACGGAGCGGCCGGTCAGAAGCCCGGCGGCTCCGTGTACGTCCCCCACTCGTCCCGGAGGACGTCGCAGATCTCCCCGAGCGTGGCCTCCGCCCGGACCGCGTCCAGCATCGGACCGATCATGTTGGAGCCGTCGCGGGCGGCGGCCAGCATGGCGTCCAGCGCGGACCGTACCGCCGCGCCGTCCCGCGCGGCCTTGCGGCCGTCGAGCGCCCGTACCTGCTCCCGCTCCACCTCATGGCTGACCCGGAGGATCTCCAGGTCGCCGGTGACGGAGCCGTGGTGGACGTTCACGCCCACGACCCGCTTGTCACCCTTCTCCAAGGACCGCTGGTACTGGAACGCGGACTCGGCGATCTCCCCGGTGAACCATCCGTCCTCGATGCCCCGCAGGATCCCGGAGGTCATCGGACCGATCGGGTGCTGTCCGTCCGGGTGCGCGCGCAGCCCCCGCTCCCTGATCTGCTCGAAGATCTTCTCGGCGTCCGCCTCGATCCGGTCCGTCAGCTGTTCGACGAACCAGGAACCGCCCAGCGGGTCGGCCACATTGGCCACGCCCGTCTCCTCCATCAGCACCTGCTGCGTACGCAGGGCGATCTCCGCGGCCTGCTGCGAGGGCAGCGCGAGCGTCTCGTCCAGGGCGTTGGTGTGCAGCGAGTTCGTGCCGCCGAGGACCGCCGCCAGTGCCTCCACCGCCGTACGCACCACGTTGTTGTACGGCTGCTGAGCGGTGAGCGAGACGCCCGCCGTCTGCGTGTGGAAGCGCAGCCACTGCGCCTTGTCGGACGTGGCCCCGTACACGTCCCGCATCCAGCGCGCCCAGATCCGCCGTGCCGCCCGGAACTTGGCGATCTCCTCGAAGAAGTCGAGGTGCGCGTCGAAGAAGAAGCTCAGGCCCGGTGCGAAGACGTCCACGTCGAGGCCGCGGGACAGGCCCAGCTCGACGTACCCGAACCCGTCGGCGAGGGTGTACGCCAGCTCCTGCGCGGCCGTGGAGCCGGCCTCGCGGATGTGGTAGCCGGAGACGGAGAGCGGCTTGTAGGCGGGGATCCGCTCGGCGCAGTGCTCCATCAGGTCGCCGATGAGGCGCAGGTGCGGCTCGGGCTGGAAGAGCCACTCCTTCTGCGCGATGTACTCCTTGAAGATGTCGGTCTGGAGCGTGCCGTTGAGGACGGCGGGGTCCACGCCCTGCCGCTCGGCTGCCACCAGGTACATGCAGAAGACGGGCACGGCGGGCCCGCTGATCGTCATCGATGTCGTGACGTCGCCGAGCGGGATGTCCTGGAAGAGGACCTCCATGTCGGCCGCCGAGTCGATCGCGACCCCGCAGTGCCCGACCTCGCCGAGCGAACGCCGGTCGTCGGAGTCCCGCCCCATGAGCGTCGGCATGTCGAAGGCCACGGACAGGCCCCCGCCGCCGTTGGCGAGGATCATCTTGTAGCGCTCGTTGGTCTGCTCGGCGTTCCCGAACCCGGCGAACTGCCGGATGGTCCACGTGCGCCCTCGGTAGCCGGTCGGGTAGAGGCCGCGGGTGAAGGGGTACTCCCCCGGCCAGCCGATCCGCTCGAAGCCCTCGTACGTGTCTCCGGGCCGCGGCCCGTACACCGGCTCCACGGGATCGCCGGAGAGCGTGGTGAAATCCGCGTCGCGCTTGCGCGCGGCGTCGTACCGGGCCTGCCAGCGTCGGCGGCCCTCTTCGATGGCGTCAGCGTCCATACCTTCGAATTTACTAGGACGTCCTAGTAAATGTCGATGGCTGACCGCCGTAGGTTGCCCATACGGCGGCAGAGGTTGTGCGATTACGCCTTGGCGACCGCGGGAGCGCCGTCCACAAGGCTGCCCTCGAGCTCACGGGTGATCTTGCGCTCGACGAAGAAGGCCGCGGTCGGGATGGTGCCCGAGATCAGCACCCACGCCAGCTTGCCGAACGACCACTTCGCCTTGGAGCCCAGGTCGAAGGCGAAGACGAGGTAGACGATGTAGAGCACGCCGTGGATCTGCGAGACCACGAGCGTGAGGTCCTCTCCCTTGTCGAAGCCGTACTTGAAGATCATGCAGGTGCACAGCACCAGCAGCATCACGGCGGTGACGTAGGCCATCACCCGGTAGCGGGTCAGCACGCTCTTCTTCATGCCAATGAGCGTAACCAGGCACTCCGGGCGATCTTCGGGCACCCCCGGCCCGTACCGGAGGAGGCTATTCCTCGTCGAAGTCCCGCGCGGCGACCCGCAGCGGCCGCAGCATCGCGAAGATCTCCCCGCACTCCTCGGCGTCGTACGCACCGAGCCCGAAGTCCATCGACATCAGGTCCTGGGTGGCCGCGTCGCAGACCTCGCGGCCCTTCTCGGTGATGGAGGCGAGCGTGCCGCGCCCGTCGTTGGGATTGGGGCGCTTGTCGACGAGCCCGGACCTCACCAGCCGGTCCACGGTGTTCGTCACGGACGTCGGATGCACCATGAGCCGCTCACCGATCTTGGACATCGGCAGCTCGCCCGCCTTGGAGAACGTGAGCAGCACCAGCGCCTCGTACCGCGCGAACGTCAGCCCGTACGGCTTCACCACCGCGTCCACCTCCGCGAGCAGGATCTGGTGCGCGCGCATGATCGAGGTGATCGCCGCCATGGACGGCACAGAGCCCCACCGCTGCTTCCAGTGCTCGTCGGCACGGGCGATGGGATCAAAGGCAAGGCTGAGCGGCTTCGACACGCCAAAGACCTTACCGGCCGGTCACATCGTGGTCAGCCCCGTCTCGCGTTTCGGTCCCCGGCCCCGGAACGCCTGGCAGAACACCGTCCGGACCTCGCCGCCCCAGTGTCGTATCCATGTCGATTAAGCGCTCTATGTAACGATTACTGATGAATCGTCACTGATAGTCACCTTCGCTCAAGGGGGCAGGATGTCCCGGCTGATCCGTACCTTCGCGGCACTCGCGGCGCTCGGGCTCGCGGCGGGCTGCTCGTCCATGACAGGCGTCGACGAGGCCTCCGTCGTGCGGCGCGCGCCCCAGGACGCGACGCCCACCGCGCAGTCCCGGTCCCCTTTCTGGGTCGATCCCGCCAGTCCCGCCGCCCAGCAGATGGAGATGTGGAACAGACAGGGGCGCGCGCAGGACGCCGAGTCGCTGAAGCGGATCGCGGACCAGCCGGCCGCGCTGTGGCCCGCGGGCGAGGACCCGGGGGCGACGATCAGGGCGGCGGCCTCGGCAGCCACGCAGGAGGGGCGGACGGCGGTGTTCGTGGCGTACAACATCCCGCACCGCGACTGCGGGCAGCACTCCGCGGGCGGGGCGTACGACGCGAGCGCCTACCGGGAGTGGATCGGGAATTTCGCGGACGCGCTGGGCGACAGCAAGGCCCTCGTGGTCCTCGAACCCGACGCCGTCGCGCACATCGTGGACGGCTGCACCCCGGGTGAGTACCACGCGGAGCGCGAGCAGCTGCTCTCCGAGGCGATCGTGCGGCTGAAGCAGCAACCCAACACCAAGGTGTACCTCGACGCCGGCAACCCCGCCTGGATCGAGGAGCCCTGGAAACTCGTCGAGCCGCTGCAACGCGCAGGGGTCGCCCAGGCCGACGGCTTCTCGCTGAACGTCTCCAACTTCCAGACGGACGCGGTGACGAAGGAGTACGGCGTCCACCTGTCGCAGGACCTCGGCGGCAAGCACTTCGTGGTCGACACCAGCCGCAACGGCAACGGGCCGCTGAGCGGCGACCGCAGCGAGGCCTGGTGCAACCCGCCCGGCCGGGCGCTGGGCACCCGGCCCACCACAGAGACCGGGGAGTCCGCCCTCGACGCCTATCTGTGGATCAAGCGGCCCGGAGAGTCGGACGGGCAGTGCCGAGGCGGGCCGGCGGCGGGGCAGTGGTGGCCGGACTACGCGTTGGGGCTGGCGCGCAACTCCAAGGCTTAACGGTCGGCAGCAGATGACGGATAACAGATTTCAGAATCTGTTATCCGTCATCTGTCACTTGTCATCTGTTACTTGACCTGGATCCACTTCGCCTCCGACGGCGTCCCCTCCCCGTCCGTCACGAACAGCATGTACCAACCCGGCGGCACCAACGCCCGGTCACTCGGTACGTCCACGGTGACCGAGTTCTTGGTCTTGGTGAGCCCGAGTTCGATGGACCGCTGCTCGACGTCCGTCGTGTGCGTGACCGCGCTCGGCCGCATCAGCCGGGCCTTGACCACCCGCTCCGGATACTCGGTCGGGTAGGTCGCGCGCCGCTTGCTGTCGAGTACCTCCGGGCCGTCACCGAGCACGGGGCGGTTCTTGCCGTTCTTGTGCAGGGCGGGCGGGGTGAAGATCTCCATGCGCTGCTCGAAGTGGCCCAGCTTGGTGTTCTGCTGGTCGTCGAAGAGCGGGTCGGAGCCGAAGGTGGCGACGCGGCCGTCGGGCAGCAGCAGTGCCTCGGAGTGGTAGTTGCGGCCGACCTTCGGGGAGGCGGCCTCGTAGAAGGAGTTGGCCTTGGGGTCGTAGAACTGCGCCTTGAGGATGTTGCTGGCGCTGCGGCCGCGGTAGTCCTCGGAGCCGTTGGTGGTGAAGACGGAGTCGTCCGGCATGATCACGCTGTTCAGGTACCGGGTGCCCTGGGGGAGGTTGGGGCCGTCCTCGAAGGAGGGGCTGCCCTTCTTGAGGTCGACGACGGCCGTGCGCGGGGTCGACTTCTTGGACTCGCCGACGCCTCCGCCACCGAGGATCATCACCTTCTGGTCCTGCGCGGGCGGCAGCAGGAGGGAGGCGGAGGTCTCTGTCTCCTCCGGGTCCCGCAGGCCGTGAACCTTCTCGAACTTGTTGGTCTTCAGGTCCCAGATGCCGGGCTCGCGGCCCTTCTCGGCGGGCCCGTAACCGGCGTTGGACGCCGGGTAGAAGAGCTTGCCGCCCTTGGTGAGGAAGAGCGCGGGGTACGTCGGGAAGTACCGCTTCGGGCCCGGCGTCCACTTCTTGGTCTTCGGGTCGTAGATCTCGTTGTCGCCGGGGTCGATCACGCCGACGTCGTCGAGGCCGGAGACCGCGAGGACGCGCCCGTCCTCCAGGCCGACGAGCGTCGGGTACCAGCGGGCCTTCTGCATCGGGTCGACGGGGATGTACTTCTCGGCCTTCGGGTCGAACTCGTAGGCGGCTCTGATCCCCTGGAAGTCCTGCTTCTCCAGGGTGATCTTCTCGGAGAGGCCGTACGTGTTGTCGGCGTCCTTGCCCTTCAGGCCGACGATCTCGTACTGGGCCTGCTTGTCGGTGGCCGAGGTCGGGCCGTCCTCGGTGGCCTCCACGAAGACGCGGGACTCGCTCGCGAGGACCTTGGTCTTCCAGGGCTGCATGACGCCCGCACGGTTGTACGTGATCTTCTGTGTGCGCTTGGCCTTGGGGACCGTGACGTCGACCTTGCTGACGTACTCGACGCCGGCGGGTGAGCGGAAGCGGGTGCCCTTCTTCAAGAGGACCGCCTTGTCGGGGTTCTCGTTCTTCACCCGCATACCGCCGCCGGCCCGTTCGACCTCGCCCTCGAGCAGCTCGTAGCGGGCGGTGCCGCCGGCCACCAGCATTCTGCCGCTGGGGAGTTGGGCGTGCCCGGAGCAGAAGAAGTCGTCAGGGGTGGCGATCTTCTTGAAGGTGTCGGTCGTCGGGTCCCACAGGACGGTGTCGAAGGACCCCTTGTCGAACTTCCGCTTCTCGTTCCCCGAGCCCGCGACGATCAGCACCTTGCCGGTGTGCAGCAGGGCGGCGTGGATGGCGTTGGTGCGGTAGTCGTCGGGGATGTCGAGGTGGCTCCAGGAGCCGTACTTGGCCTTGTAGCCGGGCTGCGCGATCTTGTACTCGTAGTACTTCTCGCCGGCGAAGTCGAGTGCCGCGGGGGCGTTGAGTCCGGCGAGTACGACTATGCCGCCGATGCCCAGCACGGTCTTCTTCGTCTTCTGCGAGGGCTGGTAGGCCATGGCCTAGTTACCTCCTGTCGTGGAGCTGGTGACCTTGGCGGTGCTGCCGCTGGTCGCGAGGGCGGGCTCGGCGGACTCGGGGATCCGTGCGGTCGTCGCGTGGGGCACCGGCCGGACCCTGCGTTCCTTGAGCAGGGTGGAGATCCACACTCCGACGGGGGCGAGTGAGATGCCCATGGCAAGGAGCGCCCAGGTGCGCATGGCCGCGTGGGTGTGGTCGAGGGCGACCGACGCGGCGAGTGAGACGCCGAGGAGCGCCGCCCAGGTGAGGTGGATACGGAAGGTCAGCAGCCGGTCGGGGTTGGTCTCGCCGCCCTTGGGGGTGACCACGAAGCGGCTGGGGCGGCGGATCAGGGCTTCGCCCAGCGACTTCAGGTAGATGGGTGCGGAGAGGGCCGACATGGCCATCCCGGCGAGTCCGCCCGACCCTTCGGGTTCGTGCGGGGAGACGTTGTGCCGCCGGTTCCAGAGGTAGAGGCCGATCTGGAGGGCGGCCGCGTCGCTGTAGAGCATCAGCCAGACGGACGCGGTGACCTGTGTGCCGGACGCGCCGAACCACAGGAAGAGGAAGCAACTCATGATGCCAAGCAGCCAGTTGACGGCTGTCATCGGGTAGTAGACGAGCATCATGGTGTACGAGAAGAGGCGGCCGGGAGGCATCGTGAACGGCGCCTTCCAGTACTGCTTGAACAGCGTCTCGTACGTCCCTCGCGACCAGCGCATCTGCTGGGTGAAGAAGTCCGTCCAGGAGGCGGGGCCCTCACCGACGGCGAGCACGTCCGGGGTGTAGACGGACCGCCAGTGCTTCCCGCTCATCGGGTTCTTGTGACGGTGCAGCTCGAACCCGGTGGCCATGTCCTCGGTGATGGAGTCGTACAGGCCGCCGATCTGACGGACGGCCGCGATGCGTACGACGTTGTTGGTGCCGACGAACATGGGGGCGCGGTAGCAGTTGCCGGCGCGCTGGATCAGCGCGTGGAAGAGGAACTGCTGGGACTCGGCCGCCTTGGTGACGGGGCTCTCGTAGTTGCCGTAGACCTGCGGTCCGACGACGAAGGCCACGTTGGGGTCCCGGAAGTAACCCATCATCCGTTCAAGGAAGTTGGGGAGCGGGACGTGGTCGGTGTCCACGGAGGCGAAGAACTCGTACTCGGCACCGTGCATCGCGATCCACGCGTTGTAGTTGCCGTGTTTGGTACGGGCCTTGTGGGCGCCCTTGTCGCGGTTCCAGTCCGGGACGCCGAACCGGGTGAAGTGTTGGACGCCGAGTTCCGCGCAGAGCGCCTTGGCCTGTTCGTCGTTGCCCTCGTCCAGGAGCCAGACGTCCACGGGTCCTGTGTGAGTGACCCGGACGGCGCCTTCGAGGGTGGCGCGGACCATGGAGAGGGGTTCCTTGCCGGGGACGTACGTGGTGAGGAAGGCGACCCGTGTCCCTTCCTGGGCCATGACGGGTATCGGGTCCCGGGCCACCATCGTGGCGTGCGCGATGCTGATCACGTTGACGACCATGAAGAGCTCGATCAGCCCGATGGCTATGAGCATCGTGATGTCGAGGCCGACCAGCCAGCGTGCGCCGCCTTCGCGCTCCACCCAGTGGCTCGGCCACACCAGGTAGACGAGGAGCACGCCGGTGAGGATCGGCGCGAAGGTCATCAGCAGGATGGCGCGTATTCGGTGCGGCTCACGCGAGAGGAGCTTGGTGTACTGCACCTGGTACGCCGGGCCGGACGGCTGCGTCAGCGGTCCGGCGAGACGGCTGTAGGTGTCGTATTCGTAGCCCTCGGGCCGCACAGCGCCCTCCAGTGATTGAACTTGTCCGGTGATCGAACGAGCCGATACCCATACACAAGTGGACATTTGGCGGCGTGTCGAACTGGGCGCGTCCGAAGGGGTAATCGGCGCACTGGGCCGGACACAACAGAACCCCGGCCCAGAAGGACCGGGGTTCGCATGCGTGAGGCCTACGCGGACAAGTGGCGTTCCACCGTCTCGACCTTGGACGTCAGACCGTCCGTCACACCGGGGCGGATGTCCGCCTTCAGGACGACCGAGACGCGCGGGGCGCGCTCCTCGACGACGGCGACGGCGCGCTTGACCACGGCCATCACCTCGTCCCACTCGCCCTCGATCGAGGTGAACATGGCGTCGGTGCGGTTGGGCAGCCCCGACTCGCGTACGACCCGGACGGCGTCGGCGACGTACTCCCCCACGTCCTCGCCGACACCCAGCGGTGTCACGGAGAAGGCGACGATCATGACGTCTCCACCACTCCCTCGCGCCGGGCGCGGGAGGCGATGACCGCGTTCTCGGCCTCGCGGCGCAGCCTGCGCTCGGCGATGAAGCCGCCGCCGGGGATGATCGAGTACGCGAGGTAGAGCCAGCCGGTCCCGGCGTTCCACTTGGTGCGGTTCCAGGCGTCCAGGCAGAAGATCACGTACAGGATGAACAGCACGCCGTGGATCGGCCCGAGCACCGGGGCGACGTCGAAGCCCTTGGCGACCGTGTACTTGATGACCGTGCAGGCGGCCAGCAGGATCCAGGAGATGCCCTCCGGCACGGAGACCAGACGGAGGCGGCGGAGGGCGGAAGCTGTCTTGAGATCCACGGGTCACCTTCGGTGGGAGACGTCGGCCGACAGTTTGTGAACACAAGCACAAACTTGCGTCCATTGTGGCAAACGGCTGGACGGTACCGGGCCACGGGGTCCGCTCCCGGCACCCCTAGGGGTCCGATCAGGGATGAGATCCACCCGTAGACCCTTTTGTCGGACCGCACCCGGCCGCTACCTTCGCACCGTGGCGATGTTCCGACTTCAAGGCAGCAAGGTGCTGGCCGTCGACATGACCGGGGACGCCGTGAAGGCGAAGAACGGCTCGATGGTGGCGTACGACGGCCAGATGGCCTTCAAGAAGATGAGCGGCGGCGGTGAGGGCGTACGGGGGATGGTGACCCGGCGTCTCACCGGTGAGCAGATGACGGTGATGGAGGTGAAGGGGCACGGGACCTGCTGGTTCGCGGACCGGGCCTCCGAGATCAACCTCGTGAATCTCCAGGGGGACAAGCTGTACGTCGAGTCGAGCAATCTGCTGGTGACGGACGCCGGCTTGCGGACCGGCACCTCGTTCACCGGCATGCGCGGTGCCACCCAGGGCAACGGGCTGTTCACGACGACCGTCGAGGGGCACGGGCAGGCGGCGATCATGTCCGACGGCCCGGCGGTGGTGCTGCGGGTGAGTTCGCAGTACCCGCTGACGGTCGATCCGGGTGCGTACATCGCGCATCAGGGCAATGTGCGGCAGTCCTTCCAGTCCGGTGTGACCTTCCGCACGTTCATGGGTGAGGGTGGCGGCGAGGCCTTCCAGATCCGCTTCGAGGGCGACGGACTGGTCTATGTGCAGCCCAGTGAGCGGAACACGATCGCGGGGGATGTGTGACATGCCCTTCCGCGAAGTGAACTCGAAGATGGTCGAGGCCACGGTCATGCCGGGGCAGCGGATGTTCAGCCAGCGCGGGGCGATGCTCGCGTACAAGGGCGAGGTGTCCTTCACGCCCAACATCCAGGGCGGCCAGGGCGGTGTGATGTCGATGCTCGGCCGCCGCCTGGCGAACGAGGCGACACCGCTGATGACGGTCGAGGGCTCCGGCACGGTGCTCTTCGGGCACGGCGGCCATCACATCCAGGTGATCGGCCTCACCGGCGACACCTTGTACGTGGAGGCGGACCGGCTGCTCGCCTTCGACGGCACGCTCCAGCAGGGCACGATGTTCATGGGCTCGCAGGGCGGGGTGATGGGCATGGTGCGCGGTCAGGTGACGGGCCAGGGGCTCTTCACGACGACCCTGAAGGGGCACGGCGCGGTCGCCGTCATGGCGCACGGAGGCGTCTTCGAGATCCCGATCACCCCGCAGCGCCCGGTGCACGTGGACCCGCAGGCGTATGTCGCCCACCACGGCGACGTACGCAACAAGCTGTCCACGGCGCTCGGCTGGCGCGACATGGTGGGCCGCGGCTCGGGCGAGGCGTTCCAGCTGGAGCTGAGCGGCAACGGCGCGGTGTACGTCCAGGCCTCGGAGGAGAAGCTGTGAGCGGATACGGGGCTTCGGGGCCGGTCGTCCACGACCCGATGACGCTGCCCGTCGACGACAACGTGAACAACTACACCTTCTGCGTGGAACTCAAGGGGAGCCAGTGGTTCCTGCAGAAGGGCAAGATGATCGCCTACTACGGGTCGATCTCCTTCAACGGCATCGGACACGGCCGACTCGACCGACTTGTCCGTACGTCCTTTCATTCGCCTCTGCACGCAAGCGACTGGGTGGTGGCGGAGGGCTCGGGCAAGATGCTCCTCGCCGACCGGGCCTTCGACGTCAATTCGTACGACCTGGAGAACGGCAACCTGACCATTCGCTCGGGCAACCTGCTCGCTTTTCAGCCAAGTCTCGCGCTGAAGCAGTCGATCGTGCCGGGTTTCCTGACCCTTATCGGAACGGGCAAGTTTGTGGCCGCCTCCAACGGTCCGGTGGTGTTCATGGAACCCCCGATCCGGGTGGACCCGCAGGCCCTGGTCGGCTGGGCGGACTGCCCCTCCCCGTGCCACCACTACGACCACGGGTACATGACAGGTCTGATGGGCGGTCTACGTGCGATGACGGGCGTCGGCGGGGCCTCCGGGGAGGAGCACCAGTTCGAGTTCGTAGGGGCGGGCACGGTGCTGCTCCAGTCCACTGAAACCCTCATGGCCGAGCAGGCCACGGGCGCGGTCCCGCAGCAGGCCGGAGTGCCCGGCGGGGGCGGGGTGCCGGGTCAGCACGGACAGCAAGCCGGCGCACCGCGCCTTCCCGGACAGCTGGGGGACCTCCAGCGTCGCTTCGGGCTGTGAACGGTAGTCTGCGGAGTGTGACGTCGAACGCGTGCGCGTAGTCACACAACCCTCACTAGTTCGCCTTTCAACATTTTAGGTAGACTTCACTTATGGAGACCGAGACGGCCACGCGCTGGCTGACCAATGCGGAGCAGTGTGCCTGGCGCACCCAGCTGGAGGTCAACAGGCTGTTGACCTACCAGCTCGAAAGGGACCTGCAACCGTTCGGCCTGACCATGAACGACTACGAGATCCTCGTGAACCTCTCCGAGTCGGAGGGCGTACGGATGCGGATGAGCGACCTCGCATCCGCCACCCTCCAGTCCAAGAGCCGCCTCTCGCACCAGATCACGCGCATGGAGAACGCGGACCTGGTGCGCCGCGAGAACTGCGAGTCCGACCGGCGTGGGCTGTACGCGGTCCTCACCGAGCACGGCATGGAGACGATGCGGAAGGTCGCGCCGCATCATGTGGCGTCCGTGCGACGGCATTTCATGGACCTGCTGTCGCCGGAGGCGCTTGAGGAACTCCACAAGACGCTGACGCCCATCGCTGAGCATTTGCGGGGGCAGCGGGGCAAGCCTTAGCTGTCGTAGCTGTGGGCATGCCTGCCGCTAGGGGCGGCACGGGTGGGCACAGCGGCACCTCGTAGCGCCGAGTTGCGCAGCCCGCCCCCGGCGTCGGCACCCACGCAGGGTGCCGACGCAAGGAGCCCATCCTCCGTGGACGGTCAGACGTGGCTGGACTCCGCCGAGTCCGCGTGCGGCACGCCAGGGGCAGCCGCAGCGCGCAAGCCTCGCAGAGAAACCAGACCCGCCACCCCGGCCGCGGCGCCCGCGACCGCGAAGCACCAGCCCAGCGACAGCCGGCCGACCAGCAGGCCCACCCCCGCGGCACCGGCCGAACTCCCGGCGTTCACCGCGGTGTTGACCCAGGCGCCCGCCTGCGTGCGGAAGCCCGGTGGTGCCGCCTCGTCCGCGATCAGGTAGGACGTGGTCAGTGCCGGGGCCACGAAGAAGCCGGCGCAGGCCACGGCGAGGGTCAGCGTGCCGAGGCCCGGCGCGAGCCCGGCGGCCAGCAGGGCGAGCCCCACTCCCCCGGCCATCAGCGGCAGCCGTACCCGGGCGGACGTGCGCCAGTCGACGGCACCGTTCAGCAGCCCGCCCAGCGCGCTGCCCGCGGACAGTGCGGCGAGCACCCAGGCCACCACGTCGTCCCCGTGATGGCGCTGCTCGGCGAAGGCCATGACCAGCAGGTCGAGTGCGCCCAGCGCCAGACCGACGCCCGCCGCGACGACGACGGGCTGTGCGAGGGCCCGGCCGCCGCGCAACCGCGCTCGCGGGCGGCCTGCCTTCGCCACGGCAGGACGTACGCCCGCCACCGCCGGCGACAGGACGAACCCGAGGGTTCCCGTCCACACCAGCACGGCGCTGAGCGCGACTCCGGCGGCCGGGGGTGCGAACTGCACGACCCCGCCCACCAGCAGTGGCCCGGAGACGAACAGGAGCTCCTCCGCCACGCCGTCCAGGCTGTACGCGCGCTGCAACAGCAGCCGGTCCTCGACTACTTCGCTCCACACGGCGCGCAGCGTGGGGCCGAGCGGGGGCGTGCAGGCTCCCGCCGCTACGGCCAGCGCGCCGAGTACCACCGTCGGTGCTCCTGGGCGCCAGGCGGTCGCGGCGAAGGTTCCCAGCAGGGTGGCGTATAGGGAGGCCATGGGGATGAGGGCGCGGCGCGGGCCGTAGCGGTCGATCAGGGCCGCCCTTGCGGGCGACAGGAACACGCTCGTGGCGCCGAACAGCGCCAGGACCGTGCCGGCCACGGCGTACGACCCGGTCGTGCGGGTCACTGTCAGCATCATGGCCAGGGAGACCATGCCGTACGACAGTCTGCCGACCAGGGCGGTGGTGAAGGTGCGGCGGGCGTGGGGGATGCGGAGGACGGCGGCGTACGAAGGCCGCCGCGGAGGTGACGCGGGCATGGGTGTGTTCCTCGGCGAGAGGGCGGAAGGGGGCGCCTGAGTGCCGCGGTGGTCGCGGCCTGGGCGGCCCTATGCCATGAGGAGGAACATGGGGATCAACTTAACAGCGGGGGCCGGGGGTTGAGGAGGGTTTTTCGCCCCCTCCGCTCCTACCCGTTCGCGTCACTTGGGGGCTCCGCCCCCAAACCCCCGTATCGCGCTGGCGCGCTCGTCCTCAAACGCCGGACGGGCTGACACCGGGCGTAGCCCGGAAGCAAGGGACGGGTAGGGGCGGAGGGGGCGAAAACCCCAATACCTCAGCCCTCCCGCAAACCCTCCACCAGCGAATCCGCCGCCCGGTAGGGGTCCAGCTCCCCCGCCACGATCCGCTCCGCGAGTGCGCCGAGGCGTCGGTCCCCGTGGAGGTCGCCGATCCGTTGCCGCAGCGCGGTGACGGCGATCGTCTCGATCTCGTGGGAGGCCCGGGAGAGGCGACGCTCGGTGAGCACCCCGTGCTCCTCCATCCACGCCCGGTGCTTCTCCAGCGCTTCGACGACCTCGTCGATGCCCTCGCCCCGCGAAGCGACCGTCTTGACGATCGGGGGACGCCAGGCACCGGGGCCGCGGGACTCGCCGAGGCCGAGCATGTGGTTCAACTCACGGGCGGTGGCATCGGCCCCGTCCCGGTCGGCCTTGTTGACGACGTACACGTCGCCGATCTCGAGGATGCCGGCCTTGGCCGCCTGGATGCCGTCGCCCATTCCGGGGGCGAGGAGCACCACGGACGTGTCGGCCTGCGAGGCGATCTCGACCTCGGACTGCCCGACACCGACCGTCTCGACGAGCACCACGTCACAGCCCGCCGCGTCCAGGACGCGGATCGCCTGGGGGGCCGCCCAGGCGAGCCCGCCGAGGTGGCCCCGGGTCGCCATGGAGCGGATGTACACACCGGGGTCGGAGGCGTGCTCGGACATCCGCACGCGGTCGCCGAGCAGCGCGCCTCCGGAGAACGGCGAGGACGGGTCGACCGCGAGGACGCCGACCCGCTTGCCCTGCCGCCGGTACGCGGTCACCAGCGCCGACGTGGACGTCGACTTGCCCACGCCGGGCGAGCCGGTGAGTCCGACGACGTACGCGTTCCCGGCGAGCGGGGCGAGCGCGGCCATGACCTCGCGGAGTTGCTCGGACGCCCCCTCCACCAGGGAGATCAGCCGGGCCACGGCCCGCGGCCGGCCTTCCCTGGCCTGGGCCACCAGTGAGGCGACGTCCTGCATCACAGCTCCGTTCCGAGTAGATCCGAGTAGAGACGTACGAACAGAAATACTCAGCCCTTGGGTACCCGCACGATCAGCGCGTCACCCTGACCACCGCCACCGCACAGCGCGGCGGCGCCCACACCGCCGCCCCGCCGCTTCAGTTCGAGGGCGAGGTGCAGTACGAGCCGCGCGCCGGACATCCCGATCGGGTGACCCAAGGCGATGGCTCCGCCGTTGACGTTCACCTTGTCGGTGGACACCCCGAGGTCCTTCATTGACTGCACGGCGACCGCCGCGAAGGCCTCGTTGATCTCGATCAGGTCGAGAGCCGAGACGTCCAGGCCCTCCTTCTTCAGGGCGTGCAGGATGGCGTTGGAGGGCTGCGACTGGAGCGAGTTGTCCGGTCCGGCGACGTTCCCGTGGGCGCCGATCTCGGCGATCCAGTCGAGGCCGAGCTCCAGCGCCTTCGCCTTGCTCATGACCACGACGGCCGCGGCGCCGTCCGAGATCTGGGACGAGGTGCCGGCCGTGATCGTGCCGTCCCTGGTGAACGCCGGGCGCAGCTTGCCCAGCGACTCCACCGTCGTCTCGGCGCGGATGCCCTCGTCCTTGCTGAAGACGACGGCCTCGCCCTTGCGCTGCGGGATCTCGATGGGGGTGATCTCCGCCTCGAAGATGCCGTTCTTCTGGGCGGCGGCCGCGCGCTGGTGCGAGAGGGCCGCGATCTCGTCCTGCTCGGGGCGGACGATGCCCAGGCGGGTGTTGTGCTTCTCCGTCGACTCGCCCATGGCGATGTTCTCGAAGGCGTCGGTCAGGCCGTCGTACGCCATGGCGTCGAGCATCTCGATCGCGCCGTACTTGAAGCCCTCGCGGGACTTCGGGAGGAGGTGGGGCGCGTTGGTCATGGACTCCTGGCCACCGGCGACGACGATCTCGAACTCACCTGCACGGATGAGCTGGTCGGCGAGCGCGATGGCGTCGAGGCCCGAGAGGCAGACCTTGTTGATGGTGAGGGCGGGGACGCTCATCGGGATGCCCGCCTTGACCGCGGCCTGGCGTGCCGGGATCTGCCCTGCCCCGGCCTGGAGCACCTGGCCCATGATCACGTACTGCACCTGGTCGCCGCCGATGCCCGCACGGTCGAGGGCGGCCTTGATCGCGAAGCCGCCGAGGTCGGCTCCGGAGAAGGACTTCAGCGAGCCCAGCAACCGTCCCATGGGCGTACGGGCGCCCGCGACGATCACCGAGGTCGTGCTGTTCGTTCCAGACATGAGGTGCGATCCCCTTTCAGCTGCACAGCTGAGGAGTGTGAACGAGGGTTTACTTGAATGTACTGAGCGGTAGGCCACCCGTCATCCGGCCCGGAGTGTGATCGCGCGCACGTTGCGTAACCACCCCAGGAGCGCTGCACTGACTCCATGCTGACGCGAATCGACCACATTGGGATCGCCTGTTTCGACCTCGACAGGACAGTCGAGTTCTACCGGGCCACGTACGGCTTCGAGGTCTACCACTCCGAGGTCAATGAGGAGCAGGGCGTACGCGAGGCCATGCTCAAGATCAACGAGACGTCCGACGGCGGCGCCTCCTACCTCCAGCTGCTCGAACCCACCCGCGAGGACTCCACCGTCGCGAAGTGGCTGGCCAAGAACGGCGAGGGCGTCCATCACATCGCCTTCGGCACCGCGGACGTGGACGCCGATGCCGCGGACATCAAGGACAAGGGCGTACGAGTGCTGTACGACGAGCCCCGGATCGGGTCGATGGGCTCCCGGATCACCTTCCTGCATCCAAAGGATTGCCATGGCGTCCTGACAGAACTGGTCACTTCGGCGCCTGTTGAGTCACCTGAGCACTGACCCTCGTACATATGGGCCGGTAGGGTTGGGCACGGCCGCCGCCTCTTCGGGGCGGCCCGGGTTCCTTTCATTGGGATTCGAGGGCCGGGGTCCAGGTTTTCGGGGGACGGGCGGGACGAGCGTCGGGGCATCGGCCCGTGCTCCGCCGGTGATCTGACACCATTCCCCGGGGGCCCCGTTCGGCGGATGGACGGTGCTCGTTTGGAGAGACTTGCGACCAGGGGACGGATGGGACCGCGCAGTGCGGGGCTACGAACGCCAGGAGCGAGAGCCGGCGGCTGACGTCGACCACCTCTCTCGGTTCGAGGCCGAGATGGAGCGGCTGAAGACCGAGCGGGAGAAGGCCGTCCAGCACGCCGAGGACCTCGGCTATCAAGTCGAGGTGCTGCGCGCCAAGCTGCACGAGGCGCGCCGCAGTCTGGCGACCCGGCCTGCCTACGAGGGCGGGGACCTGGGCTACCAGGCCGAGCAGCTCCTTCGTAATGCGCAGATCCAGGCCGACCAGTTGCGCGCCGACGCCGAGCGCGAGATGAGCCAGGCCCGCGCGCAGACACAGCGCATCCTCCAGGAGCACGCCGAGCAGGCCGCCCGCCTCCAGGCAGAGCTGCACCAGGAGGCGGTCACCCGCCGCCAGCAGCTCGACCAGGAGCTGGGCGAGCGCCGGCAGACCGTCGAGTCGCATGTCAACGAGAACGTGGCGTGGGCGGAGCAGCTGCGCGCCCGCACCGAGCAGCAGGCCCGCCGTCTCCTCGAGGAGTCGCGCACCGAGGCCGACCAGTCCCTTGCCGCCGCCCGCGCGGAGGCCGAGCGGGTCGCCGCCGAGGCCCGCCAGCGGCTGAACGCCGACGCCGAGTCGGCGCGCTCGGAGGCCGAGGCGCTGCTGCGCCGGGCCCGCACGGACGCCGAGCGGCTGCTGAACGCGGCTTCCAACCAGGCCCAGGAGGCCACCGACCACGCCGAGCAGCTGCGCAGCTCCACGGCGACCGAGTCGGACTCCGCCCGCCGGCAGGCCACCGAGCTGAGCCGGACCGCCGAGCAGCGCGCGGCCGAGGCCGAGGCGGCGCTGCGCGAGGCGCGGGCCGAGGCGGAGAAGACCGTCACCGAGGCGAAGGAGGCCGCGGCCAAGGCCCTGGCCACCGCCGAGTCGACGAACGAGCAGCGCACGCGTACGGCGAAGGAGCAGGTCGCCCGGCTGGTCAACGAGGCCAACGAGGCCGCCGAGACCACCAAGACCGACGCCGAACAGGTCGTCGCGGAAGCCAAGGCCAAGGCCGAGAAGATCGTCGCGGAGGCCGAGGAGAGCGCGCGGAGCCTCACCGCCGAGGAGACCGCGTCCCAGCTCGCCAAGGCCGCGCGTACGGCTGAGGACGTACTCAACAAGGCGTCCGAGGAAGCCAAGTCGACCACCAAGGCGGCGGTCGAGGAGGCCGAGCGGATCCGCGCGGAGGCCGAGTCCGAGGCGGACCGGCTGCGTGCCGAGGCGCACGACATCGCCGAGCAGCTCAAGGGCACGGCGAAGGACGACACCAAGGAGTACCGCGCCAAGACGGTCGAGCTCCAGGAGGAGGCGCGCCGGCTGCGCGGTGAGGCCGAGCAGCTGCGCGGCGACGCGAACGCCGAGGGCGAGCGGATCCGCAGCGAGGCCCGGCGCGAGGCCGTCCAGCAGATCGAGGAGGCGGCCAAGACCGCCGAGGAGCTGCTGGCCAAGGCCAAGGCGGACGCCGACGAGCAGCGGTCGGTCGCCACGACCGACAGCCAGCGGGTGCGCACCGAGGCCATCGAGCGCGCCACGACGCTGCGCCGGCAGGCCGAGGAGACCCTGGAGCGGACCCGCACGGAGGCCGAGCGGCACCGTGCCGAGGCCGAGGAGCGGTCCGAGGCCGTCAAGGCGGAGGCCGAGCGGGCCGCGGAGGCGATGCGCGAGGAGACCGAGCGGGCCATAGCGGCCCGTCGGGCGGAGGGCGCCGAGGAGCTGACCCGGCTGCACACCGAGGCCGAGCAGCGGGTCGCCTCGGCCGAGCAGGCGCTGGGCGATGCGCGTGCGGAGGCCGAGCGGATCCGCCGCGAGGCCGCCGAGGAGACGGACCGGCTGCGTTCGGAGTCCGCGGAGCGGATCCGTACGCTCCGGGCACAGGCCGAGGCGGAGGCCGAGCGGCTGCGCAACGAGGCCGCGGCGGACGCGTCCACCTCGCGGGCCGAGGGCGAGAACATCGCCGTACGACTGCGTTCGGATGCCGCGGCGGAGGCCGAGCGGCTGAAGTCGGAGGCGCAGGACAGCGCAGACCGGGTACGGGCGGAGGCGCAGGCCGCGGCCGAGCGTCTTGCGACCGAGGGTGCCGAGGCGCTGGCCGCCGCTCAGGAGGAGGCCCTGCGGCGCCGCCGTGAGGCCGAGGAGCTGCTCGGTTCGGCGCGCCAGGAGGCCGACCAGGAGCGTGAGCGGGCCCGGGAGCAGAGCGAGGAGCTGCTGGCTTCCGCGCGCAACCGGGTGGATGAGGCCCAGGCCGAGGCCGTACGGCTGGTCGAGGAGGCCGACCGACGCGCGACCGAGATGGTCTCGAACGCCGAGCAGACCGCACAGCAGGTGCGTGACTCGGTGGCCGGGCTGTACGAGCAATCGCAGGAGGAGATCACCGGTCTCAGGTCCGCCGCCGAGCATGTGGTGGACCGGATGCGGAACGAGGCGCAGGCCGAGGCCGACCGGGTGCGCGCCGACGCGTACCAGGAGCGGGAGCGGGCCGGCGAGGACGCGGGCCGGATCCGGCGGGAGGCGTCCGAGGAGTCGGAGGCCGCCAAGTCCCTTGCGGAGCGCACGGTTTCGGAGGCGATCGCGGAGTCCGAGCGGCTGCGTTCGGACGCCGCCGAGCACGCCCAGCGGGTCCGCACCGAGGCGTCCGACGCCATCGCCAACGCCGAGCAGGACGCTTCACGTACGCGTGCCGAGGCCCGGGAGGACGCGAACCGGATCCGTTCGGACGCGGCCACGCAGGCGGACACGCTCATCACCGAGTCGCGGTCCGAGGCGGAGCGGCTCACGGCGGAGACGAACTCCGAGGCCGATCGGGTCCGGACGGAATCCGTGGCCAAGGCCGAGCAGCTGATCTCGGACGCGACCGGGGACGCGGAGCGGCTGCGTGCCGAGGCCGCCTCGACGGTCGGCTCCGCGCAGCAGCACGCCGAGCGGATCCGCTCCGAGGCGGAGCGGGTCAAGGCCCAGGCGGCCGCGGAGGCGGAGCGGCTCACGTCGGCCGCGCGCGAAGAGGCGGAGCGGACGACGGACGAGGCGCGCCGGGCGGCCAACAAACGGCGCTCCGAGGCCGCCGAGCAGGTCGACACGCTCATCTCGGAGACGACCGCCGAGGCCGACAAGCTGCTCTCGGAGTCCCAGCAGAGCGCGCAGAAGACCACGGCGGACGCCGAGGAGCAGGCCGACACCATGGTGGGTGCGGCCCGCAACGAGGCGGAGCGCCTGGTGTCCGAGGCGACGGTCGAGGGCAACTCGCTGGTGGAGCGGTCCCGTACGGACGCCGACGAGCTGCTGGTCGGCGCGCGCCGGGACGCGACGGCGATAAGGGAGCGCGCGGAGGAGCTGCGCGACCGGATCACCAACGAGATCGAAGAGCTGCACACGCGGGCCCGCCGCGAGTCCGCCGAGACGATGAGGGCGGCCGGCGACCGGTGCGACGCGCTCATCAAGGCGGCCGAGGAGTCGCTGGTGAAGGCCGAGGCGAAGGCCAAGGACCTGGTCTCGGAGGCCAATTCCGAGGCGAGCAAGGTGCGGATCGCCGCCGTCCGAAAGGCGGAGGGGCTCCTCAAGGAGGCCGAGCAGAAGAAGAACTCGCTCGTTGCCGAGGCTCAAAAGATCAAGGCCGATGCCGAGCAGGAAGCGCGGCGCACGGTTGAAGAGGGCAAGCGCGAGCTCGAAGTCCTGGTCCGACGCCGTGAGGACATCAATGCCGAGATCTCCCGTGTCCAGGACGTGCTGGAAGCGTTGGAATCCTTTGAGGCCCCGTCCGGGAACAAGGACGGTGGAGTCAAGGCCGGCGCTGCCGCGGGTGCGACTCGTTCGGGTGGCAAGGCGTCAGAGGGCTAGTCAGAAGCACCGATTCCATGCTTTGTAGGGACCTTTGACACAGGCTCTGGCAAGCGCTCCGACAGGTAGCCACCCAAAAGGAGTGTCATTCTCCAGATCAAACACGTATCCGCTCGATGACACACCGCTTTGACCCCTAGGATTCCCCCTATCACCTCACCGGTCTCATTCGACAGGAACCCCATGAGCGACACTTCCCCCTACGGCTTCGAGCTTGTGCGGCGTGGGTACGACCGCGCTCAGGTGGACGAACGCATTTCGAAGCTCGTCTCCGACCGTGACAGCGCTCTGGCCCGTATCACTGCTCTGGAAAAGCGCATTGAGGAACTCCACCTCGAGACGCAGAGCGCCCAGGCCCAGGTAAGCGACGCTGAGCCGTCGTACGCCGGCCTCGGCGCACGCGTCGAGAAGATCCTCCGCCTCGCCGAGGAGGAGGCGAAGGACCTGCGCGAGGAGGCCCGTCGCGCTTCGGAGCAGCACCGCGAGCTCGCCGAGTCGGCGGCCCAGCAGGTCCGCAACGACGCAGAATCGTTCGCTGCGGACCGCAAGGCCAAGGCGGAGGACGAGGGCGTCCGGATCGTCGAGAAGGCCAAGGCCGACTCCTCCCAGCTGCGCGGCGAGGCGCAGAAGGACGCGCAGCAGAAGCGCGAGGAGGCCGACGCCCTCTTCGAGGAGACCCGCGCCAAGGCCGCGCAGGCCGCCGCGGACTTCGAGACGAACCTCGCCAAGCGGCGTGAGCAGTCCGAGCGTGACCTGGCTTCCCGTCAGGCCAAGGCCGAGAAGCGTCTCGCGGAGATCGAGCACCGCGCGGAGCAGCTCCGCCTGGAGGCCGAGAAGCTGCGCACGGACGCCGAGCGCCGCGCCCGCCAGACGGTGGAGACGGCTCAGCGCCAGGCCGAGGACATCGTGGCCGACGCGAACGCCAAGGCCGACCGTATCCGCTCGGAATCCGAGCGCGAGCTGGCGGCTCTGACGAACCGTCGCGACTCGATCAACGCCCAGCTCACGAACGTCCGCGAGATGCTCGCGACGCTCACGGGCGCCGCGGTGGCCGCCGCCACCACGCCGGCCGAGGACGAGCCGATCTCGCGTGGGGTACCGGCTCAGCAGTCCCGGTAACGCCTGATCGTTGGCGCACGAAGCCCCCTGCCACTCCGGTGGCAGGGGGCTTCGTCCCGTTTTAGCGTGGCCGCATGATCGAGCTCGAGGGGCTGACCAAGCGGTACGGCGAGAAGGTGGCGGTCAACAATCTGACCTTCGCCGTCAGACCCGGCATCGTGACGGGGTTCCTGGGGCCGAACGGCGCCGGCAAGTCCACGACGATGCGGATGCTGCTCGGGCTCGACCGGCCCACCGCGGGCGACGTGCGGATCGACGGGCAGCACTACGACCACCTCAAGGACCCGCTGAAGTACATCGGTGCCCTCCTCGACGCCAAGGCCATGCACGGCGGGCGCAGCGCCTTCAACCACCTCCTCTGCCTCGCGCAGAGCAACGGCATCTCCAAGGCGCGGGTGCACGAGGTCCTCGACACGGTCGGTCTGACCGCGGTCGCGAAGAAGAAGGCGAAGGGGTTCTCGCTCGGTATGGGCCAGCGGCTCGGCATCGCGGGCGCGCTGCTCGGCGACCCGCGGATCCTGATGTTCGACGAGCCGGTCAACGGGCTCGACCCCGAGGGCATCCACTGGATCCGCAACCTCATGAAGTCGCTCGCGGCGCAGGGCCGTACGGTCTTCGTCTCCTCGCACCTGATGAGCGAGATGGCGCTGACCGCCGACCACCTCGTCGTCATCGGCCAGGGCAGGCTGCTCGCCGACACCTCCATGGCCGACTTCATCCAGCAGAACTCGCGGTCGTACGTCCGTATCCGCACCCCTCAGCGCGAGCGTTTCCTCGACGTGCTGCACGGCGCCGGGATCACCGTCGTCGAGACGGGCGGCGGCACGCTGGAGGTGGACGGCTCCCAGCCGGAGCACCTCGGGGAACTCGCCGCGCGGCACCAGGTCGTGCTGCACGAGCTCAGTCCCCAACAGGCCTCCCTGGAGGAGGCGTTCATGCAGCTGACGGCGGAGTCGGTGGAGTACCACGCGCACACGGACGCCGCCCTCATGGAGGCACCCCCTCCGGCGACCCCGCCACCACCGCAGGGGCAATGGGGCGGCGACTGGAAGAGGGACTGAGCATGGCGGCGACGCAGGTCATCAAGTCCGAGTGGACCAAGATCCGCTCCGTCGCGTCCACCATCTGGACGCTGAGTCTCGCCGCGGTCGTCACGGTCGCCCTCGGCATCCTGATCTCGCTCCTGTCCAAGAACGAGTTCGACAACATGAGCGCGAAGGACCAGCTCTCCTTCGACCCGACGTTCATCAGCTTCGCGGGCATGAGCCTCGGTCAGCTCGCGATGATCGTGTTCGGGGTGCTCGTCGTCTCGAACGAGTACAGCACCGGCATGATCCGCACCTCGCTCTCCGCGGTCCCGCAGCGCGGCACCTTCCTCTTCAGCAAGATCGCGGTGGCGACGGTCCTCGCCTTCGTCGTCGGGATCATCACCAGCTTCGTCGCCTTCTTCCTGGGGCAGGCGATGCTCGGCTCGCACAAAGCGTCGATCGGCGACCCCGGCGTGCTGCGCGCGGTCATCGGCGGCGGCCTCTACATGACCCTGATCGCCGTCTTCTCGATGGGCGTCGCAACGATGCTGCGCAGCCCGATGCTCTCCCTCGGCATCCTGATGCCCTTCTTCTTCCTGATCTCCAACATCCTGGGCGCCGTCTCCGCGACCAAGAAGGTCGGCCGCTACCTCCCCGACCAGGCCGGCAGCAAGATCATGCAGGTGGTGACCCCGATCGACGACGACACTCCGTACGGTCCCTGGGGCGGACTCGCGATCATGGTGGCTTGGGTGGCGGTGGCGGTCGTCGGGGGGTATGTGCTGCTCAAGAAGCGGGACGCGTAAGGTCCTCGGAGTCCGGGCGGGAGGGAATCGCGGGTTCCCCGCCGTCCGGCCGGGACTCCAGTACCCCGTCGAAGTCCGCCCACCCCTCCCAGCGCCACACGTCCTTGTCCAGGTCCGGCTGGAGCGGTACGAAGCGGCCGAGTTCGAAGTCGCCGCCCTCCAGGTCGAACCAGCGCTCGTCGGCGACCTCGGTGCCCAGGCCCACGGTCCGCGCCGTCAGCCGCACGAGCAGCTTCACGCCGTACGACCCGGACAGGTCCTTGCCCTGGATGAGCTGGAACGGCAGCTCGGCGACCGGCGCCTGCACCGGTATCCACACGGTGAAGGGCGCCCCGCGCTCCACCGCGAGCCAGGACCGCTCCTCGGCGGGCTCCCCGTTCGCGTCCAGCACCTTCAGCCACTGCTTGTAGATGACCAGGCTGCCGTCGTGCGGCGACCGCTCCAGATAGCGCAGATGGACCCGGGCCCGCAGATCCACGACCGAGAGGTTGTCGAAGCGGTTGTAGAAGCGGACGGCGATGATCGCGTCCTCGCTGTCGGCGTGGTCCCGCGAGTAGCCGGGAAAGTCCGCGGTCCAGGCGTGCGAGACGCTGGCCCGCTGCCGCCAGACGAACGGCCGCAGCGCGAACAGCTTGATGAGCACGATCCCGAGGAGCACCGCGGGCACCATGGCGCCGGTGACCGAGGAGAGTGTGGCGAGCAGCTGGTGGGCGGTGCTGTCCGGCTCCGGTTCGAGGTTGTCGGTCCCGACGCAGGCGCGCAGCACGGTGAGGCTGAGGTCGAAGAGCCGCTCCTTGTTCGAGAAGCGCTCCCCCATCGACCGCCCCGACTGCTCGGTCACCGTCCACAGCGCCGCGACGACCACGGAGAGCACGGCCAGCGCGCCGAGCGTCATCAGGAGCAGGGCGTGGACGGTGCGTGCGGCGATCCACCAGCGAACAGACGTACGGAAGCGCGGATGCGCCCGGTCCCGCCGCGGCTGCCCCCAGCGGCGCTCACCACTTCTCAGTAAGCTCAACTCACGTCCCCTGTAACCGACATCGGACCCACTCGTACAATGGGACGCCATGATTCCCGGTGTCCGTTCCAGCCAACCCCACTCCGGTGGGCAAGTCCTGGGTCAGCCCCGGGTAGACCTCGGGTGGAACGCTGTGCCCGTACCGCGCGACCACCCCCGAAGGGCGTCACCTTGACGACGAAGGACCGAAGCCTCCGAGCGCTGGGCCTAGACGACGTGCCCGCCAAGCAGCCGCTCACCTATCCGGGCCGCCCCACCACCGAGCCGTCCCTGCTGACCGGGAGCGAGCTGCTCCATCTCGGCGTACGCCCGCTGCGGCTCGGCGAGTGGTACGTGGAGGAGCGCGAGGAATCGCAGCGCCTCGACGAGGCCCTCGCCGGTCTCGGCCAGGTCGGCACCGGGCGCCGACACCCCGTCATCGCCGTCGGCTCGAACGCCTCCCCCGGCCAGGTCTCCCACAAGCTCACCCGCCTCGGCATCCCGGCGACCGTGCCGATGGTGCCGGTACGGGTGCGCGGTATCGGCGTCGGCTGCTCCGGGCACATCAGCCCCGCGGGGTACGTGGCCGGGACGCCGTACGTCGACCCGGACGCGGAGACGACGCTCGTCGTCACCTGGCTGGACTCCACGCAGCTGAAGGCCGTCGACGACACCGAGTTCCCGGACTACCGGCGGGCGATACTCCCGGGCGACGCCTTCGGGATGACGATGCCCTCCGGCGAGCGGCTCGGCGCCGCGTACATCTACTTCAGCGCGCACGGCGTGCTCGCCGACCCGGCGACCGGTGAGCCGCGCCCCGGCGGCGGTGACCAGTCAGCGCTGCTCGCCGCGCTGCTCGCCGACTCCGCCGCACTGCGCGAGCTGCTCGGACCCGACCCGGCCACCTGGGTGCGCCGCGCAGGAGCCGAGCGCTCCCTGCGCGAGCAGGGCACGCTGCTCTTCGGCAAGGAGGGCTGGGTGCTGCCGCAGACCGACTTCCTGCCCTACGCCGACGAATCGGACGAGCTGCGGCTGTACGACGACCTGCCGCCACTGGACGACTCGCTTCCGTATCGCGGCTGAGGAATCGGTTTCCGGCCCCCGACGGTTCCGTTTCCACGCTGACCAGGCAAGACGCGTACCTGCCAAGGGGGCGGCTTGACCTGCACTGTTTTACTTTCTTTTGAGTGGAACCGTCAGCACAGCGATATCCTCCTAACCCTTACGGGGGCGTGCGCCCCGACGTCCTGAACGTCCTGAACCTTTCGATGGGTGCGGAGCATGATCGAGGCAGTCGGCCTGACGAAGCGCTATGGCGCCAAGACAGCCGTGTACAACCTTTCCTTCCAGGTGAGGCCAGGTGCCGTCACCGGCTTCCTCGGGCCCAACGGCTCGGGCAAGTCGACGACGATGCGGATGATCCTCGGCCTCGACAACCCCAGCGCCGGGCAGGTGACGATCGGCGGCTTCCCCTACCGCAAGCTGCCGAACGCACCCCGCCAGGTCGGCGCGCTCCTCGACGCCAAGGCCGTGCACGGCGGCCGGCACGCCCGCAACCACCTCCTCTGCCTCGCCCAGCTGTCCGGCATCCCGGCCCGCCGCGTGGACGAGGTACTGGGCGTGGTGGGCCTCCAGGACGTGGCCCGAAAGCGCTCCAAGGGCTTCTCACTCGGCATGGGCCAGCGGCTCGGCATCGCGGCCGCGCTGCTCGGCGACCCGCAGGTGCTGCTCTTCGACGAGCCGGTCAACGGCCTCGACCCCGAGGGCATCCTCTGGGTCCGCAACCTGATGAAGTCGCTCGCGGCGGAGGGCCGCACCGTCTTCGTCTCCTCGCACCTGATGAGCGAGATGGCGCTGACCGCCGACCACCTGATCGTGATCGGCCGCGGCCAGCTGCTCGCGGACAGCAACATCAAGGACTTCATCTCGCACAACTCGGCCGACTTCGCCCGGGTCCGCACCCCGGACACCGAGCCGCAGCAGCGCGAGAAGCTGACGTCCGCGCTGACCGAGGCGGGCGGCCAGGTGCTGCCCGAGCAGGACGGCGCGCTGCGTGTGATGGGCCTGCGGCTGCCGCAGATCAGCGACCTCGCGCACTCCGCCGACGTACGCCTGTGGGAGCTGTCGCCGCACCAGGCCTCGCTGGAGGAGGCGTACATGCGGATGACACAGGGCGCCGTCGACTACCGCTCGACCATCGACCAGAAGGCCGGGCTCCAGCAGCAGCTGCCGCCGGGCGCGATGCCCCCGCAGATGCAGATGCCGGTGGCGGGTCAGGGCCAGCCGGGCTGGTACGCACCGCCGCCGCCCCAGCAGGGCGGACAGCCGTTCGCGATGCCGCAGGGCCAGCCGGGACCGTACGGCCCGCCCGGCGCGGCTCAGCCCGGCCCGTACGGCGCTCCGGGCGCCCCCGGTGCCCCGGCCGCCAACCCGTACGCCCAGGCCGCGCCCCAGGCCGCCGCCCCCGACCTGAACAAGCCCGAGGACGCCCGATGAGCACGCCCCAGCCCCCGATGCCGCAGCAGGCCGCGCCCAACTGGCAGGCGGCGCCCGGCTCTTCGTACACCTCGCCGATCCCGGTCACGCCCACTCACCTGGGCCACGCGCTCGCCTCCGAGTGGACGAAGATCAAGTCGGTGCGCTCCACGATGTGGACGCTCGGTGTCTTCCTCGTCCTGGTCGTCGGCATCGGCTTCCTGGTCGCCGTGCAGACCACCGACGAGGACTTCGGCGACGTCCCGTACACGATCCCGGCCTTCTTCGGGCTGATCCTCGGACAGATCTGCCTGATCACGCTGGGCGTGCTCGTGGTCTCGTCCGAGTACGGCACCGGCATGATCCGCACGACGTTCACCGCCTCGCCGCAGCGGCACCGGGTGCTCACCGCGAAGCTGATCATCTTCTTCGCGGTGGCGTTCGTCGTGTCGGCCTTCGCGATCGGCCTGGTCGGCCTGTTCACCTCGGGGATGCACAGCGGCGGCTCGGAGGTCTCCTGGGGCGGCACGGTGGTGATGGGTGCGCTGTACGTCTCGCTGCTCGGCACCCTCGCCCTCGCGGTGGGCTCGATGCTGCGTCACTCGGCGGGCGCGATCACCGCGATGCTCGGCCTCGTCCTTGTGCCCGCGATCATGCCCGCGTTCCTGCTGATGTCCGAGAGCCTGCAGACGATCGGCGACAAGATGCTGGAGTACAACGCTCCCAACTCCCTCGCCAAGATCTTCCACCTGGACAACGAGAACGGCACGGGCGGAGCGCAGCTCGGCCTGCTCGCCGTGGTGACGGCGGCAGCGATCGCCGGCGCGTTCGTGCTGCTCGAGCGCCGGGACGTCTGACCGGGATCTGTGACCTGGATGTGTGAAGTCGCCTAGAACCTGGGCGCGTTGCGGGACCGCTGCACCCTGGAGGTGCGGCGGTCCTTCGCGTTCCAGCAGGACTTGTGCCAGTGGCGGCGGTCGTCGACGCCCGAGTGCTCCGGCCAGGCCACCACGTGCGGGATGCCGGAGGGGATCATCTGGTCGCAGCCGGGGCAGCGATAGGTCTTGCCCTCGGAGCTCGCGCCCGCCACATGGCGCACGCTCCACTCCTCGCCCTGCCAGTTCTCCGTGGACTGAAAGCCGCCGTAGCGGCCGCCGTCCTCCGAGGACGCGCTCGGGCCGGACGAGCCGGCGTCCTTCGGACGGTTGCGACGCGGGGACACAGGACACCTCACGGAGCTATACAGGGAGCAGGGGCCAACTCCAGCCTACGCGGCACACACGGGGGTAGGCGTACTCCACCAACCCCCACAGACCGCCCTCCCATCGGCTCATTTTGCAGACAATCCGCAAATCTCTCCGAGAGGCCGTGTCCTCGGCACGTGTCGGGCGGTTATGCCGGTGGGGGAGCTCCGAGACGGAGCCAAGGAAGCAGGAAGTGCAATGCACGTTGGAAGTTTTGTACTGGCCGCCCAGTTCCCGGGCCAGGGCCAGGGGGAGGCCCTGCACCGGGCGGTGCGGTCGGCCGAGGTCGCCGAGGAGGCCGGACTCGACTCGGTCTGGCTGGCCGAGCACCACTTCGTTCCGTACGGCACCTGCCCGTCGGCGGTCACCCTCGCGGCCCTGCTGCTCGGCCGTACGCGACGGATCCGGGTCGGCACCGCGGTGAGCGTGCTGCCCACCGTGCACCCCGTGGCACTCGGCGAACAGGCGGCGCTGCTGCATGTGACGTCCGGCGGACGGTTCTCGCTGGGCGTCGGGCGCGGCGGCCCCTGGGTCGACCTGGAGGTCTTCGGCTCGGGTCTCGAGGCGTACGAGAAGGGGTTCCCGGAATCGCTCGATCTGCTGATGCGCTGGCTGCGCGAACCGTCCGTCGCCGGTGCCGGGGAGCGGTTCGGCTTCCGTGAAGTCGCCGTGGTGCCGAGGCCCTCGGAGGCGCTGAGCTGTGCGCCGGGCCCCGAGGTGGTCGTCGCCTGCACCTCACCGGCGAGTGTGCGGCTCGCGGCCGAGCGCGGACTGCCGATGCTCCTCGGGATGCATGTGGGGGACGAAGAGAAGGCCGAAATGGTAGCCCTGTGGCGGCAGTACGCGCGTGTGGCGGGGCGCCCCGCGGACGAGATCTTCGCGGCGGCCCATGTGTCGGCGGGGGTCTGCCAGATCGCGGACCGCCGCACCGACGCCGTCGAATCGCTCCTCAAAGCGATGCCGGGCTGGCTGAAGCAGGGACTTGACGCCCATGTGACGGTCGACGGCCGCGCCCGCACGATGCGGGACCCGATGGCGTACACCGAACTGCTCTGCGGGCTGCACCCGGTGGGGACTCCGCAGCTGTGCGCCGACCGGCTCGCGGCGACCTCGGAGCGCACCGGCATCTCTCGCTTCGCCCTGCTCGTGGAGGGCTCGGGGGATCTGGCGGCCACCGAGGAGAACGTACGACGCCTTGGCACCGAGGTACTCCCCCAGCTCCGGTGACCGGCCCGGGCCCGGAGGCCAACGGGCCGGTTCCGCGGGGAGCTTGCCGCCCCAGTACAAAACACCTCCCGCGTACGGAGCGGCAAGCAGTGCGGCGTCACCGCCTCAGCAGTCCCGGAACTCCGGGGACTGGTTCAGCAGCTGACTGCGGACCGAGGTGAAGCGTGCCAGCGTGTCGTCCACTGAGGTGTCCAGCGGGAACACCGCCACCCGGTGGCAGTTCTGGAAGGCCAGTCGCACTCCGAAGTGCCGCTGCAGCGCACCGCGGATCGCGTCACTCGCGAGCGCACGCAGCAGCTGGCCACGCGCCTGCTCGTCCGGCGGAGGCGTCTGGTTGTCGGCGAAGTTGCCGCCGTCCACCTTCAGCTGGGCCACCAGCGAACTGATCATCTCCCATGCGTAGGGCAGGGAGGTCCGGACGCAGTCGACGAATTCAGCTTCGTCGACCTCGCCTCGCTCGGCCTGTTCGAGTAGGGCCGGTGAGACGTCGAGCGACATGAGTTCTCCTCTCGCACCCCCAGACCTCGGGGGTTGCCGGACAGGGAAGGGAGTTCGCGATATCGAACACGCTGAGTACACGCATCGCGACCTCCTGTTTATACGGTAAGCAACGGACGGTGACGGCACCAGGAGAATGCGCACATAGCGAACTCCCACTAGGCACACAATCAGCCACTGCCGAACAGGCGTCTTCCAGGGCGAATCGCGTGGACCACTGCCCGTCGAGTAGCGTTGCGGACCATGCGTCTCGTCATTGCCCGTTGCTCCGTCGACTACGCGGGCCGGCTCACCGCCCATCTCCCGTCCGCCCCTCGCCTCATCCTCGTGAAGGCGGACGGCAGCGTCTCGATCCACGCGGACGACCGGGCCTACAAGCCCCTCAACTGGATGTCGCCGCCCTGCACCCTGAAGGAGGGTTCGGGGGACGAGGAGGGCGTCTGGACCGTCATCAACAAGGCGGGCGAGAAGCTCATCATCACGATGGAGGAGATCCTCCACGATTCCTCGCACGAACTCGGCGTGGACCCGGGCCTGATCAAGGACGGCGTGGAAGCACACCTTCAGGAACTCCTGGCGGACCGCATCGAAACGCTCGGCGAGGGCTACTCGCTGATCCGCCGCGAGTACATGACGGCCATCGGGCCCGTCGACATCCTGTGCCGGGACGCCGAGGGCAAGACCGTCGCCATCGAGATCAAGAGGCGCGGCGAGATCGACGGCGTGGAGCAACTCACGCGCTATCTCGAGCTGTTGAACCGCGACCCGCACCTCGCGCCGGTCCGCGGCATCTTCGCCGCCCAGGAGATCAAGCCCCAGGCCCGCGTCCTCGCCACCGACCGCGGCATCGGCTGCACGGTCCTGGACTACAACGCGCTGCGCGGCATCGAGGACGACAAGCTGCGGCTGTTCTGACCACTACGCGCGCGAAAGGGCCGGGTCCGCCTTCGGACCCGGCCCTTTCGCTTGCTCTGTACGTCAGATCACCTCGCCGCTGGGCGACCCGGCTTCGCTGCTGCTGACCGGAGCGCTGCTGACGCTGGTCTCCGGGGCGCTGGAAACGGTGCCGCTGGCGGAGGTCGAAGTGCTCGGCTCCGTCGACGGGGTCGGCGAGTCCGTGGGCTCGGGCGAGGTGTCCGTAGGCGTCGGCGACGTGGGCGTCGAACTGGTCGGCGGCCTCGGGGACGACGGTGTGGCCGTCGGCGACTTCGACGGACTCTTCGACGGCGACTTCGACGGCGTAGAACCGCCGGTCCCACTCGGATCATCCGAAGGCCGAGCCACATCCGTAGGCGTCGGATCGTCCGAAGTCCCGTACGTCCCGTCAGGACCCGGATCCGTCGGCGTACTCACCGCTCCCGTGCCGGAGTCCCCGTCGCCCTTCTTCGCCTTGTCCGCGCCCAGGCTGTCGTCGTCGGCGCCCTGGCTGGCCGACGGGTTGACGCCGACCTTCTCGGACGGCGGGTCGTTGCTGCCGTCCGAGGTCGCACCGAGCGTCACCACGGTGCCGAGCACGGCGACGAGGAGCGCGCCCGCGCCCGCCGCCACCAGGTTGCGCCGGGCACCGCTCACCACACGGCTCGCGACCCCGGCGCGCTTCGCCGCGGGGCCGGGCTCGGAGCGGTGGGTGACCAACGTCGAGGGTTCGCCGGACTGTTCGGCCAGGAAGGCGGCCGGTACGCCGCCCGGAGGCGACGCCGACTCCTCGTACCGGGATTCGGACACCTCCTCGCCGCCCGCCGTGCTGGCGCCCGCCGGGACGGTTCCGGAGCGGTCGGAGACCAGTGCGAGGGCGCGCCGCCCCGCGGTCGAGCCACGCTTGTCGGCGAGGGCGCCACGCAGCCCGATGGAGGCCTCGAGCTCGGAGCGGGCCCGGTCCAGCTGGCCGCCGCAGAGCGCGAGGATGCCCAACTCGTGGTGGAAGTAGGCCTGTTCGCCGACCTCGCCGGAGAGCCGGGAGGCCTCGGCGCCGGAACGCAGCGCACGCTCCCAGGCGCTCCAGTGCATGCCTGCCGCGAACGCGGGCGCTGCCGTACGTGCCAGCTGTACGGCGGCGCTCTCGTCCTGCTCGTCGAGCGGGACCGTGGTGAGCGGGACCAGGACGGTGAGCGCGGCGAGCAGGGCGTCGGCCTCGGCGCAGACCCGCTCCGGGGTCACCGAGGGATGCCCGGCCCACCAGGTGTAGTGCCGGGCCGCGGCGAACGCCCGCTCGTCGGCTCCGTCCGCGTATCCGGCGGCCTCCAGCTGGGCCTGCACACCGGCCGCGAGCCGGTAGCGGGAGCCGACCGGGGAGACCAGCGCGCAGCCCGCCAGTTCGGCGAGGGCGGCGTCCGCGTGGGTGTCGCCGACGAGCGCGGGCAGATGCGCCTGGTGCGGCACCTCGCCGCCCAGTGCGATCGCGAACCGCAGGGTGGCGCGCGCCGACTCACTGAGCCTGGAGGCGAGCAGCGAGGCGGGTGCGGCGCCCTCGGCGAGTGAGGGCAGCGGTACGTCGTGTTCGTCGCCGGCCTCGAAGGGCGCGTCCACCGGGGCGTCCTCGTAGTACCCGAACTCGTCGAAGGCGTTCGGGTCGGCGCGCAGCTGGTCGCGCTGCCGGAGCAGCGCCCCGGCCTGCATGAAGCGCAGCGGGAGGCCTTCGGACTCGAACCAGAGGTCGCCCGCCCAGTTCGACTCCTCCTCCGTCAGGATGCGTCCGACGGCCCGCTCCAGGAGTTCGAGGCCGCCACTGCGGTCGAGTCCGCCGAGGAACACCTCTTCAAGGAGGGAGTCGGTGGTCGGCGCGGGGACGTCGGGCGTCGCGGCGATCACGAAGGCACACTCGGGAGTGGCGTCGAGCAGCTCGTCGAGCGCCGCGCCGCCGAACTCCACGTCGTCCAGGACGACGACCGCGCCGATCTCGTTGACGAGCCGGAGCAGTTCGTCCCGTTCCGGCCGGTACAGGGGCGCTTCGTAGACGGCGGCGAAGAGCTCGTGCAGCAGGTCGCTCGCCGTGCGCCGGTACCCGGAGAGGCGTACGACACCGTCGGGTGCGAGGTCCGCGCAGTCGTCGGCGACGGCGTCGAGCAGGCTGGTGCGGCCCGAGCCGGAGGGGCCGGTGAGCCGTACCGAGCGCCCGCGTGCGAGGAGGCGTACGAGCCGCTCGCGCTCCTCCTGGCGCTCCAGGAGCGGCAGCCGTGGCTGCGCCGGGCCGGGCGGGACGGGCGGCTGGGCGGCGCGGCCCAGCTCGGCGCGTTCCGCCGCGCCGTACTTCGTGGGCCGCTGTGGCCGCTCCCCCGGCGGGAGGGCTTCTATCTCGCTGCCGTCGACGGGGTTGACCGTGAGCAGGAAGTCGCCCGAGACGAGCTGGACCGTGCGGGCGAGCGCCGGTGCGTGCTGCCCGAAGTCGGTCGTGAGCGGATCGCGCGGCGGACGCGAGCGAGGCGCCTGGCCGTCGTCGTCATGGCCGTACTCTTCGGATCCCCGGTTGTTCGGGTCCATGTTCCAAGCCCCCCAAAAGCGTCGTGTGCCGAGCCCCTCCCGGCCTTGCTGCACACCGCGCTGTCGCTTCTGGTCCGGTGCCCGCTCCAGGGTTTCAGTCGGCGGGCAGCCGAACCCTAAACCTTCGCACAGTATCTACGAACAGCCGGGGTACCGCGCCGCCCGAGACGTCACAGCTTCGTGAGGATTGTGCGCGGGGGGCGTTTCGTACGCCGTTGCGCGGTCCTCCCCCGTTGCCCCGTCACCCGCCCCGATCAGACCCTTGCGCGGTCAGACCCGGGGCAGCGACTCCACACCGATACCGCCCTCGATCGCGAGGATCCGGTGCAGCCTGGTGGCCACCAGGAGGCGCTGCATCTGAGGAGGTACGCCGCGCAGCACAAGCCGTCGGCCGCACCGCCCGGCGCGTCGGTGGGCCCCCATGATGACACCGAGTCCGGTGGCGTCCCAGGAGTCCAGCTCGGACAGGTCGAGCACCAGGTCGCCGGCTCCGTCGTCGACGGCCGAGTGCAGGACCGTGCGGGCGTCCGCCGCGCTGCGTACGTCGAGGCGGCCCCCGACGACCAGCTCGGCGTGGTCGCCCCTGATGTACATATGCGCTCCCCGAGAGTGCTTCTCGTACTCCGCGTCTGTCTGTGCCCCGTCTGACTGCCCGAGGGGCAGTGTGGTTGCTGCTTGTAAGCGAACCGATACCGAATTCACCTCAAGGGGTGATGCCCCAGAGGCACGTGCGGTTTCAGTGATGAACGCAGACGGGTGGTACTTGATCTTCAGTGCTTGTAGAAGCCCTGCCCGCTCTTGCGCCCGATGTCACCGGCGTCAACCATCCGGCGCATCAACTCGGGCGGCGCGAACTTCTCGTCCTGGGTCTCGGTGTAGATGTTGCTCGCGGCGTGCAGCAGGATGTCGACGCCCGTGAGGTCGGCGGTCGCCAGGGGTCCCATGGCGTGACCGAAGCCCAGCTTGCAGGCGAGGTCGATGTCCTCGGCGCTGGCCACGCCCGACTCGTACAGCTTCGTCGCCTCGACGACGAGGGCCGAGATGAGACGGGTCGTCACGAAGCCGGCCACGTCACGGTTGACGACGATGCAGGTCTTGCCGACGGACTCGGCGAACTCCCGCGCGGTGGCGAGGGTTTCGTCGCTCGTCTTGTAGCCGCGGACCAGCTCGACGAGCTGCATCATCGGCACCGGCGAGAAGAAGTGGACGCCGACGACCCGCTCCGGGCGGGCGGTGGCCGCCGCGATCTTCGTGATCGGGATCGCGGAGGTGTTGGAGGCGAGCACGGCGCTGTCGCGGACGATGCTGTCGAGCGTCCGGAAGATCTCGTGCTTGACCTCCAGCTTCTCGAAGACGGCCTCGACGACGATGTCGGCGGCGGCGGCGGCGTCCAGATCGGTGGTGGTCGTGATGCGCGCGAGCGCCGCGTCCGCGTCGGCGGCTTCCAGCTTGCCCTTGCTCACGAACTTGTCGTACGAGGTCCTGATGCCGTCGATGCCACGCTTCAGCGCCTCGTCGGTGACATCGCGCAGGACGACGTCCCAGCCCGCCTGCGCGGAGACCTGGGCGATTCCGGACCCCATGAGTCCGGCTCCGATGACGGCGAGCTTCCGTGCCACTCCGACTCCCCTTAACACGCTGTTCAAGTTGCTTCTCCGGCGGACCCTAGCGCTCGTGAGGGCCTGTGTGACTGCTTAGTAATGCGCGTCACGTCTCAACAGACGGACATCACACCGGATGGCTCACCCAGCGTCCCCCGGCGCGCAGTTGAGTACCTTCTGACGCGGTAGGTCCCTCATGTCGTCGGGGAGCCCGAGCACTTCGCGTGGCACTTCGTCCGGATTGCGCCCGCCGTGACGGTGGGCACACGTGTCGGCCAGGAGGCCGGAGCGTAACTACGCTGGGCACATGGTCAATCTGACGCGCATCTACACCAGGACCGGCGACCAGGGCACCACCGCCCTCGGCGACATGAGCCGGGTCGCCAAGACCGACCTGCGGATCTCCGCGTACGCGGACGCCAACGAGGCGAACGCGGTGATCGGGACGGCCATCGCGCTCGGCGGGCTCGACGAGGAGGTCGGCACGGTCCTCACCCGCGTGCAGAACGACCTGTTCGACGTGGGCGCGGACCTGTCGACGCCCGTGGTCGAGGACCCGAAGTTCCCGCACCTGCGGGTCGAGCAGTTCTACGTCGACAAGCTGGAGGCGGACTGCGACCGCTTCAACGAGCGGCTGGAGAAGCTCCGCTCCTTCATCCTGCCGGGCGGAACCCCGGGGGCGGCCCTGCTCCACCAGGCCTGCACCGTCGTACGCCGGGCGGAGCGCTCCACCTGGGCCGCGCTTGAGGTACACGGCGAGGAGATGAACCCGCTCACCGCGACCTACCTCAACCGGCTATCGGACCTGCTCTTCATCCTTGCCCGGACGGCGAACAAGGACGTCGGGGACGTGCTCTGGGTCCCGGGCGGGGAGCGCTGACGCCGGCCGCTTCTTCGGCCAGATGGTGTACGTCAGCGCGATGATGCCGTGGATGCCTGCGGTCCTGAGCGCGATCCACTGGAAGGACCGCAACGACGAGGTGTCGCCGTCGCCGACGTACCAGACCGCGGCCTGCAGCAGCGCGCACGCGACCGCGGCCATCAGGACCGTACGGAGCCACAGGCGGCCCTCGTGCCGGGCGCGCGCCGTCCCGTAGCGCGGGGGCTTCGGCGGGCGCGGGGCCCCGGCCAGGCGGTGGGCGGCGTGGCCGTCGAGCCAGCGGATCGTGTAGTGGCCGTACGCCACCGTGAAGCCGATGTACAGCGCCGCCAGGCCGTGCTCCCAGCTCGGCTCGGCGCCGTTCCTCAGGTCGACCGCCGTCACGACGAAGAGGACCAGTTCGAGCACGGGCTCGCAGAGCAGGAGCACCACACTCGTGCGGCGCCACTTCAGCAGGTAGCGGACGGCCAGGCCCGCGGCCAGCAGCACCCAGAAGCCGACTTCGCAGGCGATGATCAGTGCGACGATCACGGTTCGCTCCTCTCGGTCACCTTTCCAGCCTCCCGGCGGCGCGGGCCCGGATCGTCGTCGCCAGTGACGAAGTCGCACTGCATCCTTCGATGTAGCCGCGGACCGTCCCCCGGCATCAGGCGACGAGCACCTACGCCGTGTTGGATGGAGTCATGGCCGTACGACTCCCCCGCCCCCATCGAGACGACGTGCGGATCGCGCTCGGCGGCCTGCTCGGCGGGCTCCTGCTGTACGCCGTCGGCCTCGGCGTCCGGCCGGCGGACGAGCCGATCGTGCTGTGGCCGGACAGCCGCGCGCTGCTCCTGCCGCTCGTCGTGATGGCGGGCTGCGAGCTGCTGCGCCGGGCCATGCCGCGTACGGCCCTCCTGATCGGCACGGCCGCGGTGACCGCCGATCTCTTCACGCGCGGCAGCCTGGCCACCGTCCTGATGTTCACCGACCTCATGTACGCGGCGGTGCTGTACGGCAAAGCGGCCACCGCCCGGCGCATCCTCTGGATCACCGGGCTGTTCACGGTGGCCGGCACGGTCGTACCCGTCGCGGTCTGGCGCGTGCCGGAGGCGCTGCTGGTCGGGGTGGGTGTGGGCCTGGTGGCGCTGACGCCCGCGGCCACCGGCTGGATCGTCCGCAACCACCGCGACACGGCAGCCGCGGAACGCCTGCGGGCCGAACAGACCGCCCTGCTCGCGGAGATCGACCGCACCCAGGCGGTCACCGCCGAACGGGCGCGCATGGCACGGGAGTTGCACGACATGGTCGCCAACCACCTGTCCGCGATCGCCATCCACTCCACGGCCGCCCTCTCGCTCGACGACCCGAAGACCTCGAAGGACGCCCTCGCCGTCATCCGTGAGAACAGCGTCGAGGGGCTCGCCGAGATGCGCCGGCTGATCGGGATCCTGCGCGACGAGAGCGGCGACCTGGAGCCCACCGCGGCGCCCACCCTCGACGGTCTGGAGTCCCTGGTGGTGAGCGCCCGCACCAACGGGCTCGACGTCACGTTCGACGCCGATCACGAGGCCCGGCTCCCCGCCCCGGTCGAACTCGCCGCCTACCGCATCGTCCAGGAGTCCCTGACCAACGCCCTCAAGCACGCCTCCCCCGGCCACGTCACCGTCACCCTCGCCCAGCTCGACGGCGCACTCACCGTGCGGGTGACCAGCCCGTACGGCGGCCGGGTCGGGCCGCGCGCGCCCGGTTCGGGGGCCGGGCTCGTCGGGATGGAGGAGCGGGTCGCCCTGCTGGACGGGACGTTCGACGCGGGCCCCGAGGGCGCGGGCCAGGTCAAGGTCTGGACCGTGCGCGCCACCCTGCCGATCACCCACAGAACCCACAGAACCCCTGGCACCCCTGGAACCCACGGAGGAACCGAATGATCCGCGTGCTCGTCGCCGAGGATCAGTCCGCCGTACGGGCCGGACTCGTCCTCATCCTGCGCAGCGCGCCCGACATCGAGGTGGTCGGCGAGGCCGCGGACGGCGAGCAGGCGGTCGCGCTCGCCCGCCGGCTCCGGCCGGATCTGGTCCTGATGGACGTCCAGATGCCCCGGCTCGACGGAGTCTCCGCCACCCGCCAGGTCGTCGCCGAGCAGCTGGCCGACGTGCTCGTCCTCACCACCTTCGACCTCGACGAGTACGTCTTCGGGGCGCTGCGCGCGGGCGCCTCCGGGTTCCTGCTGAAGAACACCGAGGCGCGCCAACTCCTGGAAGCCGTCCGCACGGTCGCAGGCGGCGAGGGGCTGATCGCGCCCGCGGTCACCCGCCGGCTGATCGCCGAGTTCGCCGCAAGGCCCGTACGGGATCCAGGGCCCGGCCCGGAGGTCCTCGAAGCCCTCACCCGGCGCGAACGCGAGGTGCTCTCCTGCCTCGGCGAGGGGATGTCCAACGCGGAGATCGCGAGGCGCCTCGAGATGGCGGAGGCGACGGTGAAGACCCACGTCAGCCGCCTCCTGGGGAAGCTCGAGCTGCGCAGCCGGGTCCAAGCGGCGGTGCTGGCCCAGGAGTTGGGCGTGTAACAAGTAACCGCACGCATCCGCCTCAGTGGTCTGGACCTATTGACCTATGGTCCAGACCTTTCTATTGTCCTGCGCACCTCACTAAATCCCCCGGAGGACCGCGGATGCGCTTCAGAAACCGAGCCAGACAGAGAGCCGTGGCAGGTCTCACCACCCTGCTGCTCCCGTTCGCCGCCATGGTCGGCCTCGCGAGCCCCGCCCAGGCAGCCACCAGCGCCACCGCCACGTACGCCAAGACCCAGGACTGGGGCACCGGCTTCGAAGGCAAGTGGACGGTCAAGAACACCGGGACCACGAGCATCAGTTCATGGACGGTCGAGTGGGACTTCCCCTCGGGTACGTCCGTGACCTCGGCCTGGGACGCGGACGTCACGTCCTCCGGCACCCACTGGACCGCCAAGAACAAGTCCTGGAACGGCACCCTCGCAGCAGGCGCCTCCGTCTCCTTCGGCTTCAACGGCGCGGGCACCGGCGCCCCCTCCAACTGCCTTCTCAACGGCGGCTCCTGTGACGGCGGCACCACCACCCCGCCGGTCCCGGGCGACGCGCTGCCCTCCGCGCCCGGCACCCCGACCGCGTCCGCCATCACCAACACCTCGGTGAACCTGTCCTGGTCCGCGGCCACCGACGACAAGGGCATCAAGAACTACGACGTCCTGCGCGACGGCGCCACGGTCGCCACGGTGACGGGCACCTCGTACTCGAACACCGGCCTGACCGCCGGCACCACCTACTCGTACACGGTCAAGGCCCGTGACACCGCCGACCAGACCGGTCCGGCGAGCGGCGCGGTCTCCGTGACCACCACCGGCGGCACCACGACCCCGCCGACCGGCGGCAAGGTCAACCTCGGTTACTTCACCGAGTGGGGCATCTACGGCCGCAACTACCAGGTCAAGAACCTGGACACGTCCGGCTCCGCCTCGAAGATCACGCACATCAACTACTCGTTCGGGAACGTCACGAACGGGCAGTGCGTGATGAGCGACTCCTACGCCGCCACCGACAAGGCGTTCACCGCCGCCGATTCCGTCAGCGGCGTGGCCGACACGTGGGACCAGGCGCTGCGCGGCAACTTCAACCAGCTGCGCCAGCTGAAGGCCAAGTACCCGAACATCAAGGTGCTCTGGTCGTTCGGCGGCTGGACCTACTCGGGCGGCTTCGCCCAGGCCGCGGCCAACCCCACCGCCTTCGCCCAGTCCTGCAAGGCCCTGGTCGAGGACCCGCGCTGGGCCGATGTCTTCGACGGCATCGACATCGACTGGGAGTACCCGAACGCCTGCGGCCTGACCTGTGACACCTCCGGCTTCAGCTCCTTCAAGACGCTGACCTCGGCACTGCGCACGGAGTTCGGCAGCAACTACCTGGTGACCGCGGCCATCACCGCCGACGGCTCCTCCGGCGGCAAGATCGACGCGGCCGACTACGGCGGCGCCGCCCAGTACCTCAACTGGTACAACGTGATGACGTACGACTACTTCGGCGCCTTCAACCCCACCGGCCCGACCGCCCCGCACTCCCCGCTGACCTCATACACCGGCATCCCGACGGCAGGCTTCAACTCGGCCGACGCGATCGCCAAGCTCAAGTCGAAGGGCGTGCCCTCCAACAAGCTGCTGCTCGGCATCGGCTTCTACGGCCGCGGCTGGACCGGCGTCACCCAGGCCACCCCTGGCGGCACGGCGACCGGCGCGGCACCGGGCACGTACGAGGCGGGCATCGAGGACTACAAGGTCCTCAAGACGTCCTGCCCGTCCACCGGCACCATCGCCGGCACGGCGTACGCGTACTGCGGCAACAACTGGTGGAGCTACGACACCCCGGCCACCATCGGCACGAAGATGGCCTGGGCCAACGCCCAGGGTCTGGGCGGCGCGTTCTTCTGGGAGTTCAGCGGTGACACCTCGAACGGTGAACTCGTGAGCGCCATCAAGAACGGTCTCGGCTAAGCAAGTTAAGTAAGAAGATCAAGCCACATTGACGCGCTGACCGGGCGGGGCTGCTTCAAGCCACGCGAGAAATCCGGTCAGCGCGTCTTCGCTCATCGCCAGCTCGAGACGCGTACCCCTGTGCAGACAGGCGAGGATGATCGCGTCGGAGAGCAGCGCCAGCTCCTCCTCGCCCTCCGGGGCACGGCGGCCCGCCACCTCGATCGCCGAGCGTTCCAGGACGCGGCGCGGGCGGGGGGCGTAGGAGAAGACGCGGTACCACTCGATGCGGTCGCTGTTGTAACGGGCGACGCCGTAGCCCCAGCCTTTGCCGTTGGTGTCGGTCTTCTCGGGCACGTCCCAGCGCAGGCTGCAGTCGAAGGTGCCGCCGGAGCGCTGGATCAGCCGGCGGCGGAGGCCGAAGACGAACAGGCCGACCACCACGAGCGCCACTACCAAACCGCACACAGTCAGAGCGAGGACCATCGACACCGACCTCCTCGTCTCCTAGGTAAAGCAGGTAATGAAACGGAAAAAAGCACCGGCATCGCCTCAGCCGCGACCCGGTCCGGAGCAAGCTCCGGTCCTGGCCGCGGCTGAGTCACTTCCTGTCGCGCGCTGGTTTCAGTGCGTCGACACCGCTCGCAGACGGACGTCCGCGCGACGCTCGGCGGAGGCATCGCCCTCCGCCTTCGCGCGCTCGAGCTCCCGCTCCGCACGCTGGACGTCGATCTCGTCCGACAGCTCGGCGATCTCGGCCAGCAGCGACAGCTTGTTGTCCGCGAACGAGATGAAACCGCCGTGCACCGCGGCGACGACCGTTCCACCATCACTCGTACGGATGGTCACCGGGCCCGACTCCAGCACACCGAGCAGCGGCTGGTGACCGGGCATGACGCCGATGTCGCCGGACGTGGTACGCGCGACGACCAGGGTGGCCTCGCCGGACCAGACACTGCGGTCCGCGGCGACGAGCTCGACATGCAGCTCAGCAGCCAAGGTGGGCTCCTCGGGTCACCACCCGGTCGTTGCCGCCGGGTGTTGGGTCAAAGTCTAGTAGGCGTACGGGAGGGGACGGGACGCACCCCGCGAGGTGCGACCCCGCCCCCTCACCAAGAAGCAGTACTCGGTCAGGAGACCGTTCAGGAGACGCCGAGCTCCTTGGCGTTCTTCTTGAGGTCCTCAATGCCACCGCAGAGGAAGAACGCCTGCTCCGGGAAGTGGTCGTACTCGCCGTCGATGATCGCATTGAAGGCCACGATCGACTCGTCCAGCGGAACGTCCGAACCGTCGACGCCGGTGAACTGCTTGGCGACGTGGGTGTTCTGGGACAGGAAGCGCTCCACGCGACGGGCGCGGTGGACGGTGAGCTTGTCCTCCTCGCCCAGCTCGTCGATACCGAGGATCGCGATGATGTCCTGAAGGTCCTTGTACTTCTGAAGGACCGACTTGACGCGCATCGCGGCCGCGTAGTGGTCCGCCGCGATGTAGCGGGGGTCCAGGATGCGGGACGTGGAGTCCAGCGGGTCCACGGCCGGGTAGATGCCCTTCTCGGAGATCGGACGGGAGAGAACCGTCGTCGCGTCGAGGTGGGCGAACGTGGTGGCCGGGGCCGGGTCGGTCAGGTCGTCCGCGGGGACGTAGATCGCCTGCATCGAGGTGATCGAGTGACCACGGGTCGAGGTGATGCGCTCCTGGAGGAGACCCATCTCGTCGGCCAGGTTCGGCTGGTAGCCCACCGCGGAGGGCATACGGCCGAGCAGGGTCGAGACCTCGGAACCGGCCTGCGTGAAGCGGAAGATGTTGTCGATGAAGAACAGCACGTCCTGCTTCTGCACATCGCGGAAGTACTCCGCCATGGTCAGACCGGCAAGGGCCACACGGAGACGGGTGCCCGGGGGCTCGTCCATCTGACCGAAGACAAGCGCCGTCTTGTCGATGACGCCCGACTCGGACATCTCCTCGATGAGGTCGTTGCCCTCACGAGTGCGCTCGCCGACACCGGCGAACACGGAGACACCGTCGTGGTTGTTGGCGACGCGGTAGATCATCTCCTGGATGAGCACCGTCTTGCCGACACCGGCACCGCCGAACAGACCGATCTTTCCACCCTTGACGTACGGGGTGAGAAGGTCGATGACCTTGACGCCGGTCTCGAACATCTCGGTCTTCGACTCGAGCTCGTCGAAGCGCGGGGCCTTGCGGTGGATGGTCCAGCGCTCGCCCGTGTACTTCTCGTCGGAGTTCAGCACCTCACCGAGGGTGTTGAACACCTTGCCCTTGGTGAAGTCACCGACCGGGACGGAGATGCCCGCGCCGGTGTCGGTGACCGCGGCCTGGCGGACCAGACCGTCGGTGGGCTGCATGGAGATCGTGCGGACCAGGCCGTCACCCAGGTGCTGGGCGACCTCCAGGGTCAGCGTCTTCTTCTCGCCGTCCTTGGCCGGGTCGGCCACCTCGACGTGAAGGGCGTTGTAGATGTCCGGCATCGCGTCGACGGGGAACTCCACGTCGACGACCGGGCCGATGACCCGGGCGACGCGGCCCGTGGCAACGGCCGTCTCAACTGTCGTCGTCATTACTTGTCACTCCCCGCGGTCGCGTCGGCCAGGGCTGCGGAGCCACCGACGATCTCGCTGATTTCCTGGGTGATTTCGGCCTGGCGGGCCGCGTTGGCAAGACGGGAGAGCATGGTGATCAGGTCTCCCGCGTTGTCGGTCGCCGACTTCATCGCGCGGCGCGTGGCGGCGTGCTTGGAGGCAGCCGACTGGAGCAGCGCGTTGTAGATACGGCTCTCGACGTACCGCGGCAGCAGGGCGTCAAGGACGTCCTCAGCCGACGGCTCGAACTCGTACAGCGGAAGGATCTCGCCCTTGGGCGCCTCCTCCGCAACCTCTTCGAGGCGCAGCGGCAGCAGACGGCCGTCGACCGCGTTCTGCGTCATCATCGAGACGAACTCGGTGTAGACGATGTGGAGTTCATCCACGCCGCCCTCGGCCGTGTCCTTCTCGATGGCCTCGATCAGCGGACCCGCGACCTTCTTCGCGTCCGCGTAGGTGGGCTCGTCGGTGAAGCCCGACCACGATTCCACGACCTTGCGCTCGCGGAAGTTGTAGTGGGCCAGACCGCGGCGGCCGACGATGTACGTGTCGACCTCCTTGCCCTCCGCCTCAAGGCGTGCCGTCAGCCTCTCGGCAGCCTTGATGGCGTTGGAGTTGAAGGCGCCGGCCAGTCCGCGGTCGCTCGAGAGGAGGAGCACCGCGGAACGGGTCGCCGTCTCCGCCTCCGTGGTCAGCGGGTGCTTGGTGTTCGAGCCGGTGCCGACCGCCGTGACCGCGCGGGTGAGCTCGGTCGCGTACGGCGCGGAGGCCGCCACCTTGCGCTGCGCCTTGACGACACGCGAGGCGGCGATCATCTCCATCGCCTTGGTGATCTTCTTGGTCGCGGTGACGGACTTGATACGACGCTTGTAGACCCGGAGCTGGGCTCCCATGAGTCAGGTCCCTTCCGTCGTCACTTGGCCGCGGCGGCCGGAGCGTCTTCGCCGAGAAGCTTGCCGTCCGAGGTCTCGAACTGCTTCTTGAAGTCCGCGATGCCGTCCGCGATGGCGGTGAGGGTGTCGTCCGACATCTTGCCGCCCTCCTTGATGGAGGTCATGAGGCCCTGCTCCTTGCGGTGCAGGTACTCGAGCAGCTCCGTCTCGAAGCGACGGATGTCGGCGACCGGGACCTCGTCCATCTTGCCGGTGGTGGCAGCCCACACGGAGACGACCTGGTCCTCGGTGGCCATCGGCTGGTACTGAGGCTGCTTGAGCAGCTCGACCAGGCGCTGACCGCGCTCCAGCTGCGACTTCGACGCCGCGTCCAGGTCGGACCCGAAGGCGGCGAACGCCTCCAGCTCACGGTACTGGGCGAGGTCCAGACGGAGTCGGCCGGAAACCTGCTTCATCGCCTTGTGCTGGGCGGAGCCACCGACGCGGGAGACCGAGATACCGACGTTCAGGGCCGGACGCTGACCGGCGTTGAACAGGTCGGACTCCAGGAAGCACTGACCGTCGGTGATGGAGATGACGTTGGTCGGGATGAACGCCGACACGTCGTTCGCCTTGGTCTCGACGATCGGCAGACCCGTCATCGAACCGGCGCCCATGTCGTCGGAGAGCTTCGCGCAGCGCTCAAGGAGACGGGAGTGCAGGTAGAAGACGTCACCGGGGTAGGCCTCGCGCCCCGGCGGACGGCGGAGCAGCAGGGACACGGCGCGGTAGGCGTCGGCCTGCTTCGAGAGGTCGTCGAAGATGATGAGGACGTGCTTGCCCTCGTACATCCACTGCTGGCCGATGGCCGAACCGGTGTACGGCGCAAGGTACTTGAAGCCGGCCGGGTCGGACGCCGGGGCGGCGACGATGGTCGTGTACTCCAGCGCGCCGGCCTCTTCGAGGGCGCCACGCACGGAGGCGATGGTCGAACCCTTCTGACCGATGGCGACGTAGATGCAGCGGACCTGCTTCTTGGTGTCGCCCGAGCGCCAGTTGTCGCGCTGGTTGATGATCGTGTCGACGGCCAGCGCGGTCTTGCCGGTCTGACGGTCGCCGATGATCAGCTGACGCTGGCCGCGGCCGACCGGGGTCATCGCGTCGACGGCCTTGTAGCCCGTCTCCATCGGCTCGTGCACCGACTTGCGGACCATGACGCCCGGAGCCTGCAGCTCGAGGGCGCGGCGTCCGGTGGTCTCGATCTCGCCGAGGCCGTCGATCGGGTTGCCGAGCGGGTCGACGACGCGGCCGAGGTAACCCTCGCCCACGGCGACGGAGAGCACCTCACCGGTGCGCTGCACCGGCTGGCCCTCCTCGATACCGCTGAACTCGCCGAGGACGACCGCACCGATCTCGCGCTCTTCCAGGTTCAGCGCGAGACCGAGGGTTCCGTCCTCGAACCTCAGCAGTTCGTTCGCCATCGCCGAGGGGAGACCCTCGATCTTGGCAATACCGTCGCCGGCGACGGTGACCGTACCGACCTCCTCGCGCGAGGCCGCGTCCGGCTTGTACGACTGGACAAAGTTCTCCAGCGCATCCCGGATCTCCTCCGGCCGGATCGTGAGCTCCGCCATCTGGGTTCCCTGCTCTCCTTGTTGGGCCCGAAGTTTCACTTGGGGGGATGGGGACTCCCCCCTGTAAAGAGGTGAATCCTCTGCACGGCCCAACGAGGGCCGTAGGTGCGTACTACGTATGAAGTTGGGGTCAGCCGGCCATGCGGCGGCTGGCGTCCGCGAGACGGTCCGCGATCGAGCCGTTGATGAGCTCGTCGCCGACCTGCACCTGGATTCCGCCGAGGACCTCGGGGTCCACGTCGAGGTTGAGGTGCATCTGACGGCCGTAGAGCTTCGCCAGAGCGGCGCCGAGGCGCTGCTTCTGTCCGTCACTCAGCGGAACCGCGGAGGTGACGACGGCGACCATGCGGTCACGACGCTCGGCGGCGAGCTTGGACAGGGACTCGAGTCCCGCTTCCAGGCTACGTCCACGAGGCGCGGTCACAAGGCGCGTCACCAGACGCTCGGTCGTCGCGTCGGCCCGGCCGCCGAGCAGGCTGCGCAGCAGCTCGCTCTTGGCCGCGGTCGTCGCGGCACGGTCGGTCAGCGCGGCGCGCAGCCCGGTGCTGGAAGAGACGATCCGGCCGAACCGGAACAGCTCGTCCTCGACATCGTCGAGCTTGCCGGCCTGCTGCGCCGCCGTGAGGTCGGCGATGTCGGCCAGCTCTTCGAGGGCGTCCACGAGGTCACGCGACTGCGACCAGCGCGAGCGCACCAGACCGGCCACCAGATCGGCGGTCGTCCCGCTGACCTGGCTGCCGAGCAGGCGCTCGGCCAGTTCGGCCTTGGCCTCGCCGGTCTGCGACGGGTCGGTCAGGACCCGGCGCAGCGACACCTCGCGGTGCAGCAGCGCGGTCACCGCGGCCAGCTCGTCGCCGAGCTGCGCCGCGTCGACAGACGTGTTGTCCGTCAGCGCGTCGAGACGCTCACGTGCGGCTGCGGTTGCCTCGCGGCTCGCTCCGTGCGCTGTCATCGAGCCGCCTCGGCCTTCTCCTCGAGCTCGTCGAGGAAGCGGTCGATGGTGCGGCTCTGCCGGGCGTTGTCCTCGAGGGACTCGCCGACGAGCTTGCCGGCCAGGGCGGTGGCCAGCTGGCCGACGTCCTGACGCAGCGACTGAGCCGCGGCCTTGCGGTCCGCCTCGATCTGCGTGTGACCGGCGGCGATGATTTCCTCACGCTGCCGCTGGCCTTCCGCGCGCATCTCGGCGATGAGCGTGGCGCCCTGCTCCTGCGCCTCCTGGCGCAGCCGCGCGGCTTCGTGACGGGCCTCGTCGAGCTGGGACTTGTACTGCTCGAGGACGCTCTGGGCCTCGGTCTGAGCGGCCTCGGCCTTTTCGATACCGCCCTCGATGGCCTCGCGACGCTGCTCCAGAACCTTGTTGATGTTCGGGAGAAGCTTCTTGGCGAGGAAGCCGAAGACGATGACGAAGGCGATCAGGCCGATGACGAGCTCGGGGATCGGCGGGATGAGGGGACTTTCCATCTCCTCAGCCGCGACAATGAGCAGCTGGCTCATATCAGTGCCTTTCGTCTAGTGGGCTGTCGTGGATCCGACGATCACACGCCATAGACGAACGGCATGACCAGACCGATGAGCGCGAGCGCCTCACAGAAGGCGAAGCCGAGGATCTGGTTGGCGCGGATCAGGCCGGCAGCCTCGGGCTGACGAGCGAGGGCCTGGGTGCCGTTACCGAAGATGATGCCGACGCCGACGCCAGGACCGATGGCGGCGAGGCCGTAGCCGATCGAGCCGAGGGAGCCGGAGACGGCGGCGAGGGTCTCAGTGGCAGCCATGCTGATTCTTCCTTCTCTGTACGGACCGGCGGAGGTTGGCCACCGGACGCTTAGGGGGTTTTACAGGGGGGTTTGCTCAGTGGTGCTCGGCGAGCGCGCCCTGGATGAAGGTGCAGGTCAGAAGCACGAAGACGTAAGCCTGCAGGGCCTGGATGAACAGCTCGAACGCCGTCATGACAAGCACCATGACGAACGAGACGCCCGCGTAGGCGATCCCGAGGCCGTTGAGCAGGTACCAGCTGGCGATCGTGAACAGCAGCAGCAGGGTGTGGCCCGCGAACATGTTCGCGAAGAGTCGCACCGCGTGCGTGAACGGCCGGACGATCAGGTTCGAGAGCAACTCGATGCCCATGGCCAGCGGGAGAACCGGGCCCAGCGACTTGTCGTAGCCGGAGAAGTTCTTGAACGCCCCGACGAATCCGTGCCGCTTGAAGGTCAGCGAGACCCACACGATGTAGACGATCCCCGCGAGAACCGCGGGATACGAGATGATCGCCGTCACCGGGAACTGGGCGACCGGAATGATCGACCAGAGGTTCATCATCCAGACGAAGAAGAACAGCGAGACGACCAGCGGTACGTACTTCTCGCCTTCCTTCTTGCCGATCGTCTCGTAGACGACACCGCGGCGGACGAAGTCATATCCGGCCTCGGCAACCATCTGCAGCTTGCCCGGGACGACCTTCGGCTTACGGAAGGCGGCCCAGAAGAAACCGATGATGATGACGGAGCCGAGCAGCGCCAGGAGCATCGTCTTGTTGAAATAGACGCTGCTGTCCGCATCGCCCACAAGGGGCTCGAACAGGAACGAGTGCAGCCCGGGAGCGGGGAAGCCACAGCCGTCGAAGATGTGGCAGTCGGTCTCAAAGGCGAGCACCTGCGTCGGGTCAGCACTCACCGCGGGCTCCTTCAGCGTGGCGCATAGGTACGGCAACCTCGTTGTGTCGGCGCGGCGCGCAGCCGCGGTTCGGCACTGGACTGGTGTTACGGATGTGGGGGCGGCTGTGGGGCATCAAGCCTCGCGTTTGAGCAGGCGTCAGCTCAGATGCCCGCGCCCGCGATGCCGCAGTTGGCACCGGACGATAGCAGGGGTTCCTACGCTCGCTTATCCCGGCCCTACCCCTCACGACGAGTGCCCTGTCTTTTCGGGCTTGTCGCCCTTCGAAGACTCGGGTTCGACGTAGAGAATCTTGGCCTTCATCTGGGCACGCGCCTGTGCACCGATCCACGCGAGGGTGGCGGCGACGAGCGAGATGGCGAAGGCCTTGGGGTTGAACAGCGTCGTGTTCTTGAACGCGGCGACAAAGATGAACAGCAGAAGAATCTGTGCCGTGTAGAGCATCAGACCCATCGCCTGGAACAAGTGCGGAAGCGATTTGGCAGTGCGCTGCAGAACGTAGAGCCCGATGCCCATGAAGAGGATCACGACCAGCGTCGCGACGATCGCCCCGATCGCTCCCTTGCCACCGGCAACCACACCACTGACAACGGCGGCAATCGCGCCGACGGCAGCTGTGGGCACAGCGGCTTGAAGGAGAATCCGGACGTCATTGGACGGCATGGCGGCAACTCCGCTTGCTAAGGGGGGCAGGGTGTCGTCATGGACGAGCGTAATCCCGGGCTGAGAGAGAACCTCACGCCAAGGGACCGTCTCTCTCAGGTCCTTCGGCTCCGTCCCGGGTTCTCGTGAACCGTATCACAAACTATTTGATGAGGTCTTTACCTGGTTGGTGTGCTCGCTGTCACACATGAGAGTGAAGGTGCGCGTCTGTGCATTCAGAGAGCCAAGTTGTCTGGTATTGGGGCGGTTTGCCGACGCGCGAGGGCGCATGCCTCTTGCAAGATTCTTACTTTGCCGTCAGCGCGACGACCCGGCTTTACCCCGATCCAGGAAGCGCGAACGGGCGCCAATTGCCGTCGCCCCGTTGACTCCTGACACACCTGAGACTCCTGCCACAACCGGGGTGCGGTGCTCGTGGGCACCGTCCTCCTCGGCGGCCGGAGCACCCGTCCCGTACGCGACGGCGGCCGGCACGGCCTCCTCCGCTTCGAGCAGGGCGGCGGTGACCTTCCTGCGGCGGTAGCGGGGCGGCACGAAGCTCTCGGCCCAGCGCGGGGCACGCGGAGTGAAGCGCGGCAGCAGGAGCAGGACCAGACCGACCGCGCTGAGCCCCATGATGCCGAGCACGCTCCACATGGCCCCCGAGTTGACCGAGTACGCGAGGGCGCCGAAGGAGATCAGCGCCGACCAGAAGTACATGATCATGACCGCGCGGCTGTGCGAGTGCCCGACCTCCAGGAGGCGGTGGTGCAGGTGCCCGCGGTCGGCCGCGAACGGGGACTGTCCGCGCCAGGTGCGCCGCACGATGGCGAGCACCAGGTCGGCGGCCGGGATCGCGATGATCGTCAGCGGCAGCAGCAGCGGGATGAAGACGGGCACCGTCTGGTGCACGGTGTTCCGCTCGGAGCCGGAGAACAGGTTCATCACGTCGGGGTCGATCTGCCCGGTGATGGAGATGGCGCCGCCGGCGAGCACAAGGCCGATGAGCATCGAGCCGGAGTCGCCCATGAAGATCCGGGCGGGGTGCATGTTGTGCGGCAGGAAGCCCAGGCACATGCCCATCAGGATCGCCGCGAAGAGCGTCGCCGGGGCGGCGGCCTCGATGCCGTAGCTGTACCAGATGCGGTACGCGTACAGGAAGAACGCGGCGGACGCGATGCACACCACCCCGGCGGCGAGACCGTCGAGGCCGTCCACGAAGTTCACCGCGTTGATGGTGATGACGACGAGCGCGACGGTGAGCAGGGTGCCCTGCCACTGGGTGAGCGCGACCAGACCGACACCCGGGATGGGCAGCCACAGGATCGTCAGACCCTGCATGACCATCACGCCGGCCGCGATCATCTGGCCGCCCAGCTTGATCAGGGCGTCGATCTCGAACTTGTCGTCCAGGACACCGATCAGCCAGATCAGCGCGGCCCCGGAGAGCAGGGCCCGCGGCTCGTTGGAGTTCGCGAAGACGTCGCTGAGGTTCTCCAGGTGGTCGGCGACCAGCAGGCCGGCGCACAGGCCGATGAACATCGCGATGCCGCCGAGGCGCGGAGTGGGTTCTCGGTGCACATCGCGCGCACGGATTTCCGGCATGGCTCCGGCCACGATCGCGAACTTCCGCACCGGCCCTGTCAGCAGATACGTCACCGCGGCCGTCACACAGAGCGTCAGCAGGTATTCACGCACGGGCTTCCCCACAGGTCTCGCTGGCCATCTGAGCCCCACACCTTAGCGATGCACGCATACGGATGGGGACTTCCGGGTAGCGACGATGGTTGCACGAGTGGCTGTGCACCAGTTCCCGCGTACCCCTCATTAGCCGGGATACGGCGGAAATCTACTGGTCAGCTCCCTGACTTCTTCACGCGCCTTCCTGCCGTCGACCTCGTCCCGCAGCACACCCGCGAAGAGTACGGCGACCCGCGCCATCTCCGCGTCGCCCATCCCCTGCGTGGTCAGCGCCGCCGTACCCAGGCGCAGTCCCCGTGCGTCCCCGTGCGGCAGCGCGCAGGTGTCGAGGACCATTCCGGCGGCGGCGAGACGTCCGCGGGCGGTGCGGCCGTCGACGCCGAGGGGTGCGGTGTCGGCGGTGAGCAGGTGGGTGTCGGTGCCGCCGGTGGTGATCGCGAGCCCTTCCGCGTCCAGGCCCTCGGCGAGCACCCGTGCGTTGGCGACCACCCGATGGGCGTACGCCGTGAAGGCCGGGGTCGCCGCCTCGCCGAACGCGACGGCCTTGGCGGCGATCGTGTGCATCTGGGCGCCGCCCTGGGTGAACGGGAACACCGCACGGTCGACACGCTCGGCCAGCTCGGCGCCGCACAGGATCATTCCGCCGCGCGGACCGCGCAGCACCTTGTGCGTGGTGGCGCAGACCACATCGGCGTACGGCACCGGATTGGGCGCCGCTCCCCCGGCGACGAGCCCGATGGGGTGGGCGGCGTCGGCGATGAGATAGGCGCCGACCTCGTCGGCGATGTCCCTGAAGAGGGCGTAGTCGATGTGCCGGGGATAGGAGATGGAGCCGCAGACGATGGCCTTCGGGCGGTGCGTACGGGCCAGCGCGCGCACCTGCTCGTAGTCGATGAGCCCGGTCTCGGCCTCGACCCCGTACCCGACGAAGTCGAACCACCTTCCCGAGAAGTTCGCGGGCGACCCGTGCGTGAGGTGACCGCCGAACGGCAGCCCCATCGCCAGCACGGTGTCACCGGGTCGCAGCAGCGCGGCGTACGCGGCGAGGACCGCCGAACTCCCCGAGTGCGACTGCACGTTGGCGTGCTCGGCACCGAAGAGCGCCTTCGCCCGGTCCACCGCGACCCGCTCGGCGACATCCACGATCTCGCAGCCGCCGTGATGGCGGGCGCCGGGATATCCCTCGGCGTACTTGTTCGCCAGCGGCGACCCGAGCGCGGCCAGCACCGCCGGCGAGGTGAAGTTCTCGGCCGCGATCAACTGCAACGTCGTCGACTGCCGCTCCAGCTCCCCGAGCAGAATCTCGGCAAGCTCCGGGTCCTGCCGACGCAGAACATCCGCTTCCAACGTTTGTGTGACCGGCATGATGGACTCCGGACCTCGGCATGGGGGTGCGCTAAGTCCAATGTAGAACCGGGACCGATGAGTCGCCCGGTGTTACCGCCCACCGGGTACTGCTACTGCTGTGGGCAGGCGTTCCGCAGGGCGGAACGGGTGGGCACAGCCTGCAGCGCCGGGCGCCGTACACAGAAACGCCGGCAGCAGCCTACGTACGCGTGGGCACACCCGTCAGCGCCGTCACCACCGGATCCAGCGCCTCATTGATCTCGTCCCCGATCGAACGGAAGAACGGCAGCGGGGCCCCGTACGGGTCGAAGACCTCGTCCGCCTCCGCGGTGGGGGCCAGGAGCCACCCGCGTAGAGCCGCGGCAGCCCGCACCAGGGCGCGTGCGCGCTCGACCACTCCCTCTTCCAGGGGTGGGAGCGTCGCGGGGTCTATGGCCCGTACGAGGCGGGTGAACTCCTTCAGGGTGAAGGTGCGCAGGCCTGCCGAGTGGCCCATGGAGATGACCTGGGCGCGGTGGTCGCGGGTGGCGGTGAGGACCAGGTCTGCGCGGATGACGTGGTCGTCGAGGAGTTCGCGGCCCACGAAGCCGGAGGGGTCCGCGCCGTAGTCGGTGAGGACCGTGGCCGCGTTGGTCTCCATGGGCGCGCCCTCGTGCCCCCAGGTGCCCGCGCTCTCCACGATCAGGCCGCCCCACAGGGGGTCGCCCAGCCGGTCCGCCAGGGCATGGCGGGTCAGCCGCTCGGTGATCGGCGAGCGGCACACATTGCCAGTGCTGACGTGGAGGATGCGGAAGGACCCCCTGGGAGAACCGTTGGCCCCCGTGATCCCCGTGCCTATGCCACGCCCCGCGTCAGGGGCTGTCAATTCGCCACCTCGAGGTCGGGTACGACCTTCCGGAGCTCCTCGGCCGACAGTGCCCCCTCGCGCAGCAGCACCGGCACCTTGCCGGTCACGTCGACGATCGAGGAGGGGACGATGCCGGGGGTCGGGCCACCGTCCAGGTAGACGGAGATGGCGTCGCCGAGCATCTCCTGCGCGGCGTCACAGTCCTCCGGCGAGGGGTGACCCGTGAGGTTGGCGGAGGAGACGGCCATCGGGCCGACCTCGGTGAGCAGTTCGATGGCGACCGGGTGCAGCGGCATGCGCACGGCGACGGTGCCACGGGTGTCCCCCAGGTCCCACTGGAGGGACGGCTGGTGCTTGGCGACAAGGGTGAGCGCCCCCGGCCAGAACGCGTCGACCAGCTCCCAGGCCATCTCGGAGAAGTCCGTGACCAGGCCGTGCAGCGTGTTCGGGGAGCCGATGAGGACGGGGGTGGGCATGTTGCGGCCCCGGCCCTTGGCGTCGAGGAGATCGGCGACGGCCTCCGAGGAGAACGCGTCGGCGCCCACGCCGTACACCGTGTCGGTCGGGAGGACGACCAGCTCGCCACGGCGGACGGCGGACGCGGCTTCACGCAGACCGGTGGAGCGGTCGGTCGCGTCGTTGGTGTCGTATCGCCGTGCCATTTAGCGGGCCTCCTCGTACACGTACTGCTGCCTGGGGAACTCGATGCGCGTGCTCACGGCATCGCCTTGCGGGCGGTCGCGAACCGCGGCCGGTTGTTGAGGTCCGGGTGGTCGGCCGCGTCGGCCCAGCCCCGCTCCTCGGTGAAGATCCACGGCACCTGCCCGCCCTGGGTGTCGGCGTGCTCGACGACGACGACGCCACCGGGGCGCAGCAGACGGTGTGCGGTGCGCTCGATGCCCCGGATGAGGTCGAGTCCGTCCTCCCCGGAGAACAGGGCGAGTTCGGGATCGTAGTCCCGTGCCTCCGGCTGGACGTACTCCCATTCGGTGAGCGGGATGTACGGCGGGTTGGAGACGACCAGGTCGACATGGCCGTCGAGGTCGGGGAAGGCCTCCAGGGCGTCTCCCTGGCGCAGGTCGACCCTGGACCCCTCGACGTTCTTGCGCGTCCACTGGAGGGCGTCCTCGGACAGCTCCACGGCGTGCACACGGGAGCGCGGGACCTCCTGCGCGAGGGCGAGCGCGATGGCGCCGGATCCCGTGCACAGGTCGACGATCAGCGGCTCCACGACATCCATGGCGCGTACGGCGTCTATGGCCCAGCCGACGACGGACTCCGTCTCGGGACGCGGGACGAACACCCCTGGCCCGACCTGGAGTTCCAGGTACCGGAAGTAGGCCCGCCCGGTGATGTGCTGGAGCGGCTCGCGGGCCTCGCGGCGCGCGGTCACCTCCCAGTAGCGGGCGTCGAAGTCCGTGTCCTTGACCGTGTGCAGCTCGCCCCGCTTCACGCCGTGCACGAAGGCGGCGAGCTCTTCCGCGTCATTGCGCGGCGAGGGCACGCCGGCGTCGGCCAGCCGCTGGGTGGCCTGGGCCACTTCCGCGAGCAGCAGGTTCACGCTGGTCCTCCGGGCTGAGCTGTTGTCGTGAGCGTTCGTAGGGCCTTACACGGCTGCGTCGGCGTTACGCGGCGGCGAGCTTCGCGGCCGAGTCCGCGTCGACGCAGGCCTGGATCATCGCGTCCAGGTCACCGTCGAGGACCTGGTCCAAGTTGTACGCCTTGAAGCCGACCCGGTGGTCCGAGATGCGATTCTCCGGGAAGTTGTACGTACGGATCTTCTCGGAGCGGTCGACGGTGCGGACCTGGCTGCGGCGGGCGTCCGCGGCCTCCCGTTCCGCTTCCTCCTGCGCCGCCGCGAGAAGCCTGGAGCGCAGGATACGCATCGCCTGCTCCTTGTTCTGCAGCTGGCTCTTCTCGTTCTGGCAGGAAGCGACGACTCCGGTGGGAATGTGCGTGATGCGCACCGCGGAGTCGGTGGTGTTGACGGACTGGCCGCCGGGTCCCGAGGAGCGGTAGACGTCGATGCGGAGGTCGTTGGCGTGGATCTCGACGTCGACCTCCTCGGCCTCGGGCGTGACGAGCACACCGGCGGCGGAGGTGTGGATGCGGCCCTGTGACTCGGTCGAGGGCACCCGCTGTACGCGGTGCACCCCGCCCTCGTACTTCAGACGGGCCCAGACGCCCTGACCGGGCTCGGTGGCACCCTGGCCGCCCTTGGTCTTCACGGCGACCTGGACGTCCTTGTAGCCGCCCAGCTCGGACTCGGTGGCGTCGATGATCTCGGTCTTCCAGCCGACGCGCTCGGCGTAGCGCAGGTACATGCGCAGCAGGTCACCGGCGAAGAGTGCCGACTCGTCGCCGCCCGCGCCCGCCTTGACCTCGAGGATGACGTCCTTGTCGTCGTTGGGGTCTCGCGGGACGAGCAGCAGCCGCAGCTTCTCCGTCAGCTCCTCGCGCTGCTTCTCCAGGTCCTTGACCTCGGCCGCGAAGTCCGGGTCGTCGACCGCGAACTCCTTCGCCGTCTCGATGTCGTCCCCGGTCTGCTTCCAGGAGCGGTACGTCGCGACGATCGGGGTCAGCTCCGCGTAGCGCTTGTTGAGCTTGCGCGCGTTGGCCTGGTCGGCGTGGACCGACGGGTCAGCGAGCTTCTTCTCCAGATCGGCGTGCTCGCCGATCAGTTCCTCGACCGCCTCGAACATCTCCGGCTCCAATGGACTGTCCCCTCAGCTCCATCATGGGCTCGGGGACGTAGGTAAGACATGGGGGTCCCCCCGGCTCGAGCGGAGCCGAGAGTTGGGGGAGGGGGCTGCACCGCAAAGCGCCGGTCCCGGCGCCCCCGTGCAGGGGGCACCGAAGACCGGCGCTGTGAGGTCGCTACTTCTTGGCAGCGGCAGCCTTGCCGAAGCGGGCCTCGAAGCGGGCCACGCGGCCACCGGTGTCGAGGATCTTCTGCTTGCCCGTGTAGAACGGGTGGCACTCGGAGCAGACCTCGGCACGGACGGTGCCGCTGGAGATCGTGCTACGGGTGGTGAACGACGCGCCACAGGTGCAGCTGACCTGCGTCTCGACGTACTCGGGGTGGATGTCGCGCTTCAAGGTGTCTCCTAGTTTCGGGAGGGCGCCGGGTCGCCGCCGCGGATTGCGGGTGCGTGAACCGGAGCCGACGTACCAGTCTGCCAGGACTGGCCGCATCCCCCAAAACCGGGGGGCGCGGCGATCTATTCCCGCAGGGTTCTCATGCCGCTCAGCCGGCGCTGACGACGTCCTTCGCGGTGCCCGTGGCCGTGCCCTCGGTGGCCGACTTCGGGATCACCTGGTCGTTCTTCAGGGCGCCCCAGACCAGCTTGTCCTTGGCCTCGTCGATGAGCACCCGGTTGGCGTTCGCGCTGTCGTACTGGACCGGCATCGTCACCATGGTCATCTTCGAGGAGCTGATGCCCTTGAGGCCGCCGGCGAAGGAGACCAGGTCGTTGACGGACTTCAGGTCGGAGTCGGTGGTGATGGCGTTGGTGGCGGTGTCGGCGAGTTCGAGCAGCTTGGTGGGGCTGGTCAGCAGGCCGATGCTCTTGACCTGGTTCATCAGGGCCTTGATGAACGCCTGCTGGAGCTGGATGCGGCCGAGGTCGGAGCCGTCGCCGACGCCGTGCCGGGTGCGGACCAGGCCGAGCGCCTGCTCGCCGTTGAGGGTGTGGGTGCCGGCCGTGAGGTTCAGGTGGCTGTCGGGGTCGTCGATGTCCTGGGTGGTGGTGATCTTCACACCGCCCAGGTCGTCGATGAGCTTCTGGAAGCCGCTGAAGTCGACCTCGATGTAGTGGTCCATGCGGATCCCGCTCATGGACTCGACGGTCTTCACGGCGCAGGCGGCGCCACCGGTGGAGTACGCGGAGTTGAACATGACCTCGGAGGCCGCGTCGTGCGTGACACCGTTGGCGTCCGTGCAGGAGGGGCGCTCGACAAGGGTGTCGCGGGGTATGGAGACCACACTCGCCGACTTGTGGCCCTCGTACACGTGCACGACCATCGCCGTGTCGGAGCGGGCGCTGCCGTCGTCGGTGCCGCCGCCCAGCTTCTCGTTGGAGCCGGAGCGGGTGTCGGAGCCCAGGACCAGGATGTTCTCGGAACCGTTGTCGACCTTCGTCGGCCGGTCGGTGCCGAGGGCCTGGTTGATGTCGACGCTCTTGATGTTGCCGTTGAGCTTGAAGTACAGGTATCCGGCGCCGGTGCCGCCCAGCACGACGATCCCCGCCGCGACCCAGGCCGTGATCAGCAGGCCCTTGCGGCGCTTGCTGCGGGCCTTGCGGCGGCGGCCCTTCGCGCGGTGGCGCGGGGCGCTGGTGCCGGACTCCCCGGGTATGCCGGGTTCCGGCGTGCTCTCGGCAGGCATGTGCTCCTCAGTCCTTGTTCGGGTCGGTTACCCCCTGCTTTCAGGCTCAGGCCCGGTCGGCGTGCCATGACGTACCGCTCCATGGTCACTCCGTACGGTCAGACGGGGAAACTCGGGAAAGGGTTGCACAACGCACTGTGCTCAGCCTGTGGCCCGACGGGCACGGTGAGTCACCGATGAACCTGGGTAAACCCGCATTCACCTGCGTTTTCAACCGGCGAGGACGCACTGCCCGTAATCGGTACCGGTCTTGATCATTGTGGGAAAGGTCTCGCCGGCCGCCCTGCCCGTGCCACGCAAAGGGCCGCCCCCGTCACCGGTGTGACGGGGGCGGCCCTCGGGCTCCGCGGGGTCCAGATCAGTCGTTGCCGCCGTTGCCCGGCGTCGTCTTCGCGATCTGCATCAGGAACTCGGCGTTGGACTTCGTCTGCTTCATCTTGTCCAGCAGAAGCTCGATGGCCTGCTGCGAGTCGAGCGCGTGCAGCACCCGGCGCAGCTTCCAGACGATGGCGAGCTCCTCCGCGTTGAGGAGGATCTCTTCCTTGCGCGTGCCCGACGGGTCGACGTCGACCGCCGGGAAGATGCGCTTGTCGGCGAGCTTCCGGTCGAGCTTGAGCTCCATGTTGCCGGTGCCCTTGAACTCCTCGAAGATCACCTCGTCCATGCGCGAGCCGGTGTCGACGAGCGCGGTGGCCAGGATGGTCAGCGAGCCGCCGTCCTCGATGTTGCGCGCGGCACCGAAGAAGCGCTTCGGCGGGTACAGCGCGGTCGAGTCGACACCACCGGACAGGATGCGGCCGGAGGCGGGGGCGGCGAGGTTGTACGCACGGCCCAGACGCGTGATCGAGTCGAGCAGTACGACGACGTCGTGACCCAGCTCCACCAGACGCTTGGCGCGCTCGATGGCGAGCTCGGCGACCGTGGTGTGGTCCTCGGCCGGGCGGTCGAAGGTCGAGGAGATGACCTCGCCCTTCACCGACCGCTGCATGTCGGTGACCTCTTCCGGACGCTCGTCGACCAGGACGACCATCAGGTGGCACTCGGGGTTGTTGACGGTGATCGCGTTGGCGACCGCCTGCAGGATCATGGTCTTGCCGGTCTTCGGCGGGGCCACGATCAGACCGCGCTGGCCCTTACCGATCGGCGCGACGAGGTCGATGATTCGGGTCGTCAGCACGCCCGGGTCGGTCTCCAGACGGAGCCGGTCCTGCGGGTAAAGAGGCGTCAGCTTGTTGAACTCCGGGCGGCCGCGGCCGGATTCGGCGGCCATGCCGTTCGCGGAGTCGAGGCGGACCAGCGCGTTGAACTTCTCGCGGCGCTCGCCGTCCTTGGGCTGACGGACCGCGCCGGTGACGTGGTCACCCTTGCGCAGACCGTTCTTGCGGACCTGGGCGAGCGAGACGTACACGTCGTTCGGACCCGGCAGGTAGCCGGACGTACGAATGAACGCGTAGTTGTCGAGGATGTCCAGGATGCCCGCGACGGGGATCAGGACGTCGTCGTCCGCGACCTGCGGCTCGTTCGGGCCGAAGTCCTCGCGGCCTCGACGGCCACGGCGGTCCCGGTAACGGCCACGACGGCCACGACGGCCATCGCCGAACTCGTCGTCGTCCTGCGGTCCGTTGTCACGCTGCTGCCGGTCCTGGCGGTCCTGACGGCCGCCGCCCTGGCTCTGCTGCTGACGGTCCTGGCGCTGCTGCTGGCCGCCGCCCTGACCCTGACCGCCCTGGCTCTGGCCCTGGCCCTGCTGCTCGTCGGCCTTGCCACCCCGGCGGTCGCGGTCACGGCCACCACGGTCGCGGTCACGGCGGTCACGACGGCCCTGACGGCCGTCGGCACCGTCACCGGCGTCGGCCTTGACCTCGACGAGGGTCTCCGTCTTCGGCTCGCTCTTCGCCTCGGCGGTGACCGTCTCGGGGCTGCCGGCCTCGGCGACGGCACGGCGACGGCGACGCTCGCCCGCGGGGGCGTCATCGCTGGCGGGCTGGCCGGGAATCTCGATCTGCTGCTTGGCCACGGCCTTTTCGGCGGCGGCGGGCTTCTCGGCCTTGGCCTCGGCCGCGACGGCCTCATCGCCCGTACGAGCCTTCGAGGTGGCGCGGCGCTTCGGCTTGGTCTCGGTGGCGGTGTCGGCCTTCGCCGGGGCACCCCCGCCTGCCTGCGCCTCCTTGATGACCTCGATCAGCTGGCTCTTGCGCATACGCGCGGTGCCCCTGATACCGAGGCCGGACGCGACCTGCTGAAGCTCGGCCAGCACCATGCCGTCAAGGCCGGTACCGCGGCGCCGCCGGGAGCCTGCACCGGAGGCAGGCGCGGCAGAGGCGTCCGTGGCGGGCGCGGCAGCGGTCTCCTCGACACGTGCGCCCATCAGATCGGTGGTGTCGCTCACGAAGGGTCCTTCCCTGGAGCGGACGTCGGCCTGTCTGGCACGGCGACCGGTTTTGCTGTCCGGATTTGGTCCTTTTTGTATGGACCGTGCCGGGGCGGTGGTCCGCCAACGCGGCGGAAGAAATAACTGGTGATGACGATTCCGGAGCCGTGGCACTGAATTGCGGTGACATCGGCACGGTCACGCCGGTTCCGGAGCGTGCTCAACACTGCTCAGCACATAGCACCCAATGCATGGCACAAAGCAGTTTGGGAGGCTCCCGGAAGAATGGGTGTCCCGGACGGGGACGCGAAGCACCTCGCCGTGGTGAGGTCGGGTGCAGACTTGAGATTAACACTACCGGATCCAACAAACATTCCCCCTCTCGAAATCCGGCAACCGCACGCTTCTAATTGACGCCGGAGGGTGCGAGCGGCAGCACGCTCGCCCCCGTGGCGTCGAGGTCCAGTCGATTGGCGGCCCACCCCTGACCTGCGAGGTCGGCGATTTTGTCGGCCGTCGCCGCGTCGGCGAGGGCCAGCACCGTGGGGCCCGCGCCGGAGATCACCGCGGGGATGCCGTCGCCCCGCAGCCGCTCCACCAGCGCGATGCTCTCGGGCATGGCCGGGGCGCGGTAGTCCTGGTGCAGCCGGTCCTCGGTGGCGGGCAGCAGCAGCTCGGGGCGCCGGGTGAGGGCCTCGACGAGCAGTGCGGCGCGGCCCGCGTTGGCGGCGGCGTCGACATGCGGCACGGTGCGCGGAAGCAATCCGCGCGCGGTCTCGGTGAGAACCGGCTTTCCCGGTACGAAAACCACCGGAACGATGGAATCGGCGGCGTCCATCCTGATCGCCCGCGCAGCACCGGTCTCCATCCAGGAGAGCGTGAATCCGCCGAGCAGACAGGCCGCGACATTGTCGGGGTGCCCCTCGATCTCGGTGGCGAGCTCCAGAAGGGCGGTGTCGTCGAGTTTGGCGTCCCCGCCTATGGTCACCGCCCGCGCGGCGACGATGCCGGCGCAGATGGCGGCCGACGAGGAGCCGAGACCCCGCCCGTGCGGGATGCGGTTGGCGCAGACGATCTCGAGGCCGCGCGGCTGTCCGCCCAGCAGATCGAAGGCGGTGCGCAGGGAACGTACGAGGAGATGATTCTCGTCGCGCGGCAGCGTCTCGCTGCCCTCACCCGCGATGTCGATGTGCAGCCCGGCGTCGGCCACCCGGACGACCACGTCGTCGTACAGCCCCAGTGACAGGCCGAAGGCGTCGAAGCCCGGCCCGAGGTTGGCGCTGGTGGCGGGGACGCGCACCCGGACGGCGGCGGCGCGGAAGGCTGGACCGGCCATCGCTCGATGACTCTCCTTGAGCTGCGTGATGTACGAGATTCTCGAAGACTTGGCGATACGAACGTGGGACGAGTTGCGTTGCGACCTGGGACGACTGGCGATACGAACCTGACGGGTACGTCAATACCCGAAGGCCGCAACGAGGGCGGCACCGCGGCATATGCGGCGGGCGGGTTCAGTACAGCCTATCGAAGACAGGTTCTGTGGCGACATAGGGCGCACAGGAGGCGCACGATGCGTGTCGTAAGCCCCCCGTGCACCCCCTGTCGGGTGTACCCGCGTCGGTTGTACCTCTACAGGCGTGCCTGTGCCGGGTGTTCGCCGACTACGCCAGGCCGAGGCGCTCCGCGGCCGCGACGGCGTCCACCGGGACGGTCACCGGCTGCGGGGCTCCCGCGACGGCCCAGTCGGGGTCCTTGAGCCCGTTTCCGGTGACCGTGCAGACGATCTTCTGGCCCGGGTCGACCTTGCCCTGCTCGGCGGCCTTCAGCAGTCCGGCGACGGACGCGGCAGAGGCGGGCTCGACGAAAACGCCCTCCTGCGCGGCCAACAGCCGGTAGGCGCGCAGGATCTCACGGTCCGTCACCTCGTCGATGAAGCCGCCGGATTCGTCCCGGGCGGCCAGTGCGTACTGCCAGGACGCCGGGTTGCCGATGCGGATCGCGGTGGCGATGGTCGACGGGTCCTTGACGATCTCGCCGCGCACGATCGGGGCGGAACCGGAGGCCTGGAAACCCCACATGCGCGGGGTCCTCTTGGCGATGCCGTCGGCGGCGTACTCCTTGTACCCCTTCCAGTACGCGGTGATGTTGCCCGCGTTGCCCACCGGCAGGACGTGGATGTCGGGCGCGTCGCCGAGCATGTCCACGATCTCGAACGCGGCGGTCTTCTGGCCCTCGATGCGTACCGGGTTGACCGAATTGACCAGCGCCACCGGGTAGTTGTCGGACAGCGCGCGCGCCAGCGTCAGGCAGTCGTCGAAGTTTCCGTCGACCTGGAGGATCTTCGCGCCGTGCACGAGGGCCTGGCCCATCTTGCCGATCGCGATCTTGCCCTGCGGCACGAGAACGGCACAGACCATCCCGGCGCGTACGGCATAGGCCGCGGCGCTTGCGGACGTGTTGCCGGTGGAGGCGCAGATGACGGCCTTCGCGCCTTCCTCCTTGGCCCTCGTGATGGCCATGGTCATACCGCGGTCCTTGAAGGATCCGGTCGGGTTGGCACCCTCCACCTTGAGGTGGACCTCGCACCCGGTGCGCTCGGAGAGCACCTGCGCGGGCACGAGCGGCGTACCGCCCTCACGGAGCGTAATGACCGGCGTGCTGTCGGATACCGGCAGCCGGTCCCGGTACTCCTCGATGATTCCGCGCCACTGGTGGGTCATTGCTGGTTACTCTCCTTCAACCCGCATGATGCTGGCGACACCCCGCACGGTGTCGAGACTGCGCAGCGCCTCGACGGTCCCGTTGAGGGACGCGTCGGACGCACGATGGGTGACGACGACGAGGGAGGCATCGCCGCCTCCGTCTTGTCGGCCTTGCTGACGCACGGTATCGATGGACACCCCGTGCTCGGCGAAAACAGTGGCCACCTGGGCGAGAACACCCGGTTTGTCGGCCACGTCGAGGCTGATGTGGTAGCGCGTGACGACCTCGCCCATGGGCGAGACGGGCAGCTGCGCGTACGCGGAGTCGCCGGGCCCCGTCGAGCCGTTCAGCTTGTTGCGACAGACGGCCACGAGGTCACCGAGCACGGCGGACGCGGTCGGCGCGCCACCGGCACCCGGCCCGTAGAACATGAGCTGGCCCGCGGCGTCCGACTCCACGAAGACGGCGTTGTACGCGCCGCGCACGGAGGCGAGCGGATGGCTCAGCGGAATCATCGCGGGATGCACGCGCGCGGTGACTGAGCCGCCGTCCGCGGCCCGCTCACAGATGGCGAGCAGCTTGATGGTGCAGCCCATCTCCTTCGCCGAGGCGAAGTCGGAGGCGGTGACCTCGGTCATGCCCTCGCGGTACACGTCGTCGAGGCGCACGCGCGTGTGGAAGGAGATTCCGGCGAGGATCGCGGCCTTGGCGGCGGCGTCGAAGCCCTCGACGTCGGCGGTGGGGTCGGCCTCGGCGTATCCCAGCGCGGTGGCCTCGTCGAGGGCTTCCTGATACCCGGCGCCCGTCGAGTCCATCTTGTCGAGGATGAAGTTGGTGGTTCCGTTGACGATGCCCATCACGCGGTTGATCTTGTCGCCGGCGAGGGACTCGCGCAGCGGCCGGATGAGCGGGATGGCACCGGCGACGGCGGCCTCGTAGTAGAGGTCCCGCTTGTGCTCCTGGGCGGCGGCGTGCAGCGCGGCGCCGTCCTGCGCGAGGAGCGCCTTGTTGGCGGAGACCACGGAGGCGCCGTGCTCGAAGGCCGTGGTGATGAGCGTACGAGCGGGCTCGATACCGCCGATGACCTCGACGACGACGTCGATGTCCCCGCGTTTGACGAGCGCGGTGGCGTCGGTGGTGACCAGGTCGGGGTCGATGCCCTCACGGACCTTGGCGGGGCGGCGGACGGCGACGCCGGCCAGCTCGATCGGGGCCCCGATCCTGGCGGCGAGATCGTCGGCGTGCGTCGTCATGATGCGCGCCACCTCTGAGCCGACAACCCCACAGCCCAGCAGCGCCACCTTCAGCGGACGCGTACGCATCATCCGACCTCGTTTCCTCTTACCGTCACGGTTGGACCAGTCTCACTCACCGGACGGGAGTTTCTGCCCCTCGTCCGGATCGTGAGACGGCTATTTCATTTTCAGCGGGGTGGAAGACCGGAGATCTTCCACCGGTGAGACTCAGCCGACGTCGAGGCGAAGCAGGTCTTCCTCCGTCTCGCGGCGGACGATCACCCGGGCCTCGCCGTCGTTCACGGCGACGACCGGCGGGCGGAGCGCGTGGTTGTAATTGCTGGCCATGGAACGGCAGTAGGCGCCGGTGGCGGGCACGGCGATGAGGTCGCCGGGCGCGAGGTCGGCGGGCAGGAAGGCATCACGTACGACGATGTCGCCGCTCTCGCAGTGCTTGCCGACGACGCGCACGAGCATGGGCTCGGCGTCACTCGCACGAGAAACGAGAGCGACGCTGTACTCGGCGTCGTAGAGAGCGGTCCGGATGTTGTCGGACATGCCTCCGTCCACGGAGACGTACGTCCGGAGCCCGTCGAGCGGCTTGATGGTGCCGACCTCGTAGAGAGTGAAGGCGGTCGGGCCCACGATGGCGCGCCCGGGCTCCACCGAGATCCGAGGCGTCCGCAGCTTGGCGGCCTCGCACTCACGGGTGACGATCTCGTTGAGCGCCTTGGCGATCTCGTGCGGATCGCGCGGGTCGTCCTCGCTGGTGTACGCGATACCGAGGCCGCCACCGAGGTCGATCTCCGGCAGCTCGACACCGTGCTCGTCCCGGACGGCGGCGAGCAGCGCCACCACGCGACGGGCGGCGACCTCGAAGCCGGCCATGTCGAAGATCTGCGACCCGATGTGGCTGTGGATCCCGACGACTTCGAGCCCGTCGAGGGCGAGAGCCCGTCGTACGGCCTCCGCGGCCTGCCCGTCGGCGAGCGCGATCCCGAACTTCTGGTCCTCGTGCGCGGTCGCGATGAACTCGTGGGTGTGCGCCTCCACACCCACCGTCACCCGGATCTGCACGCGCTGCCGCTTGCCGAGGGACTGCGCGATGTGGGCGACGCGGACGATCTCCTGGAAGGAGTCGAGGACGATACGTCCGACACCGCTCTCGACGGCCTTGGTGATCTCTTCGGTGGACTTGTTGTTGCCGTGGAAGGCGATGCGGTCGGCGGGCATACCCGCGGAGAGGGCGGTGGTGAGCTCACCACCGGAACACACATCCAGGTTGAGCCCCTCTTCGTACAGCCAGCGCACGACGGCCCGGGACAGGAACGCCTTCCCGGCGTAGAAGACGTCGGCGTCGTGCCCGAAGGCGGTACGCCAGGAACGCGCCCGCGCCCGGAAGTCGGCCTCGTCCATGAAGTACGCGGGGGTGCCGAACTCCTCGGCGAGCGTGGCCACATCGATGCCACCGACGCTGACGACCCCGTCTTCGTTACGGCTGACGGTGTGGGCCCAGACCTTCGGGTCGAGGGCGTTGAGGTCGGCGGGCGGGGCGGTGTAGTGCCCCTCGGTCAGAACATCGGCGTGACGGGGCCCGGCGGGGTGTGCGGAACGGCTCATGTCTGTGGGCTTTCTGCTGTGTCATCTGCGGTGTCGTCTGCAGTGTCGTCTGCTGTTTCAGAGATGTTCGGGTGCACTGATGCCGAGCAGGGACAGGCCACCGGCCAGCACCGTCCCGGCGGCTTCGGCGAGCGCGAGCCGGGCACGGTGGGCGGCCGAGGGTTTCTCGTCACCGACCGGCAGCACCGTGTGCTGGAAGTCGAGAAGGGCGTCGGCGGTGGTGACGAGATGCCGGGCGAGCCGGTCGGGGGCGCGGTGGGTGGCGGCGGCGCTGAGGACGCGGGGGTATTCGGCAAGGGGGGCGAGGAGGTCCTGCGCTTCGGATACGTCGCCGGGAGCACTGTCGAAGCCGAGCGCGGCGGCGTTGCGGCTGAGGGCCCGGGTACGGGCGTAGGCGTACCGGACGCGGAAGAGGGGATTGCTCTCACGCTGGACGAGATGGTCCGCGGTGATCCTGGGCCGGTCGTGGGGCGCGGGGTGGAGGAGGGCCCAGCGGGCGGCGTCGTGGCCGAGGGGGGCGGGGTCCTCGGGGGCGGGCACGGGGCGGAGATCGACGGGTTCGGCGTGATGGACCTCGGCGCGGCCGCCCTGGGTGGCGATGATCCGTACGAGGGTGTCGGCGAGGAGCTCGGCACGGGTGTCGTGGGGGACGCGGAGGGCGATGACCTGCTCGGCGAGGGTGTCGCCGTCCCCGTACCGGTCCCCGTACTCGTCCCCATTTCCGTACCCGTACCGGCTGCCTTGCTGGAGGATCTCGGTCACGAGCGTCCGGGCGAGTTCTTGGGCGACTTCTTGATTGAGGCTGATGTTCAGAAATCCGGGTCCGGTGATCGCGACCTCGCTGACACCGGCCGCGCCCCTGAGGTGCGTCCGCAGGATCTCGGCAACCTGCCGCGGCGCCCGCCCGGCCGGACGCGCCAGCTGCAACGCGATGTTCGTGGCGTAGTCCCCACATCCGCCGGGCCCGGGAGAGGTCACCACGGCCCGTTCCGGCACCGCCACGCTCAGTTCCCCCTCATCCACGGCACAACGCACCGCGCGCAGCACGGTACGGGAGAGCTCGACGGGGGTCACGGGACAAGCCTAGGGGAGGAGGGGGGTGGGTAGGCGAGTCGGTTTGGGGGTGGGTCCGGGATGTGGACGGGGGTGGGAGGCGGATTCGGGGCGGGGGCGCCTCGTGGGTGAGGTGGGCGGAGGTGGGCGACCGGGCGGCGACGTTGGTGGTGCGCGCGGGCGTCGGTCGGTGGGGTGTGAGTGGCGGTTCGTGAGCGACGGGCAGGTCGGTCGGCGAGTAGCCCGTCAGTGACCGGTACGTCCGGCCCTCTCGGCCCGCTCGGCTCTCTCGGCCTCCTCGGCACCGAAGGCGCCGTGGAACGATGACCCGGCGTCGCCCCCATCACCACCAGCGCCGACACCACTGGCGCCGCTGGCAACACTGCCACTGCCGCCACCGCCGCTCCCTCGACGCTCCATCAACTGCCGTACGAGCCGTACGAGTTCGGCGGGCTCGAAGGGCTTGGCGAGGAATGCGTCGACCCCCACATCGAGTCCGCTCTCGACCTCGTACTGAGTGCAGGCACTGACGATGGCGAGGGGAAGATTCCGGGTCCGTGGATCGGCCCGGAGCCGAGCGGCGGTGCGCAATCCGTCCAGCCGAGGCATGACCACATCGAGTGTCACCACATCGGGCCGCACCTGATGCACGACGTCCAGGCATTCGGCACCATCGGCCGCGGTCACGACCTCGAAACCCTCCAGCTCGAGATTGACCCTGATCAGCTGCCGGATGACCTTGTTGTCGTCCACAACAAGCACCCGACCCGACGCGCCTGGCACAACTTGAGAGTAGGTCCGCACCCACCGCCGCGTCCGGGTTTTCCCCACTTCCACCCCCTGCGGACGCCCCTCTTCCAACCCCGCCCGGAACCCGCCACTCCCCCGACAACACCCCGCCCCACCCCCACCGAAACCCATGCCCGTCACCCCCAAAAGAGCTGGTAGGGTTCTACCCGTCGCCGCACAAAGCGCCCGACACGCCCCCGTAGCTCAGGGGATAGAGCAACGGCCTCCGGAGCCGTGTGCGCAGGTTCGAATCCTGCCGGGGGCACTCGCCAGTCAGCCAGCAAGAACCAAGCTCTGACCTGCGCGGATGCCGACATGAGAGAGCGGGAGTCAGTCTCACTGACTCCCGCTCTTTCTCGTTGTCTCTCACTGTTCGCGACACGCCTCCGACACACTCTTGTGCCGTAGGGTGCTGCGGCATGCCACGCCACCCGCGGTGAGGATGGTGCGATGAACGAGGGGTTGAGGCCCTGATCGCCGGAGGCTGTGGGCTGCTCGGCGCTTTGGCTGCGACTGGCGGCGGCGTGCGGGGCCCGCACGGGTGCCGCGAAGGCGCTTGAAGTAACCCTTGACCAGGCGTCGGGGCAAGAACTAGCCGAGCACCACGTCTACGAACCACTGACCAGGGCGGACGGACTCGAACCGTCACTACCGCTGTATTCAACCCTGGCAAGTAGCCGGGCCCACTAGAGCAGGGTTACGGCTTATCCCAGACTTGGACAGTAACCCTTGCCGTCTCGTCAACGGCGTTCACTTCCTCCACTGCTACGAATGCAGTGCGTCCCGAGTCAGTGATCAGACAAATACTTCGTCCAGCAGGAACAAACACACTTTGCCTGGATTGTGTTTTCGCCAGGAGCGTGCACTCAGCGGCATCCGGAGTTTCCCCCGAAGGTACAAGCGCCACGTCTTCGCTCTCGAAGTCCGCTTCCAACTGGTCCCGAATACTGTAGAAGAGGATATCCGCACTGGTAGCCTGCGCCTGTTCTGGAGGAATCAAGTCCAGGTCGTAGCGGGCCGTGGTGAGCAGAAGTGTGCCTGACCAGCGGATGGCAGTTGATCCAGATGGAGAGGGCTCGTCACCTGAAGTTCCAGACGGTACGGATGCTTTGGCAGTGACAGTAGCGGTAGTCGTGACAAAAGCCGTCACGGTTGCGGATGCACCTGCGGGTGAATCAACACCCACCGCCGGTAAGCCGATGAACCCTACCAGGAACGTTAGGGCCGAAACGGCAGCACCGATTAAGGAGGCCACGGCGGTCCAGTGTTCGGGCGTTTTTGGTGCCCTTGGTGTGCCACCGCTCGTTGGGGCGGAATGGGTCACGTAGTCCTCCGAAATGAGCCTCGACGCTCGATGGTCTCACTCCGACACCTCCCCGTATATATTTCACCCAACTCTGCCGCAAGTCCGCACCTAACGCTTCGTGATGCCGTGGGTAGGGATGTATCGGAAGCCTAACCTTCCGCTATGCGCACAAGCATCTCGAAATAATTCCCGAGCTTGATTTCCCGCTAAATTCCGTCGCCTTCTTCCTCCAGCGACTGTGCAATCTTTGCGTTGGCGGCTTCTTCGTGACCGTCGATGCAGCCGTGATACCGCCGGTGAATCACCTCCGGAGAATTGCCGACCCTGCGAGCCACTTCAGCGATGGGCACCCCCGCGTTCAGCCATCGCGTGATGCGCGCGTGGCGCAAGTCGTAAGGGCGACCGGCCAACGGCGATTCGACGCGGTCCGGCGGAAGGGCGTACTCACGCGCCTCCTCCCACACGCGCCAGTACGTGGATGAGCCGACGACTCCCCCGCGCTCGTTGCCGAACACCCGCCTCTCCTTGGCCGTCCCGAACTCCTTCAGATGCGCCCGGAGGATGGCGACCAGGACGGGCGGAATGGGCACAGGTCGATCTGTGTCCGCCTCTCGGGCCTTTAGGCCCTGGCGGTCGTGCCGCTCCCCGGAGTCGGTCCACTGCTTGCCCGAAACAGGACGTGTCTCCCGCAGCGTCAGCGTTCCCCAACCCGTCTCCGGTAGGTGGCAGTCGGACAGCCGTAGTCCTACCGCCTCAGCAGGCCGAAGCCCCGCGTAGTACAGCACCGCGTAGAACGCCACAAGACGACGGCCGCGGTTACGATCCCACGACCCGACGTAGGAGACGGCAGTGAGCAACTGGCGCCCCTGGACGGCATTCGCGAGAACGCGACGATCAACAGCACTGTCAGAGCCGCCTCGCTTTCTGCGGGCCCGCAGGAGCGGATTCGCCGGGAGCTCTCCGACATCCACCGCGTGTTCAAGTGCGGTGTTCAGGGCACGGCGCCGCCGCTTGTACGTCTCCCCTGCCGCCCGGGCGCCGTCCAGTCGGTAGTTGAGCCGATACATCACGTCTTCGAACGCCTCAGCGTCACCCAAGTCGGCTACCGCTCGGTCCTTGGTCGTGAGCCACTCGTACGCGGCTTTCAGTTCGGCCGGCGGATCCTCCCCAGCGTTCGCGGGGACAACTCCCCACCGGAACGCCAGCCGCAGGTCCGTGTCCTTGGGGGCGCCCTCCCCGCGCTTCACCATCGCGAGCGCCACAGCCGCAAGACCGTCCGCCATGCTTTCGCGCGTCTTGGCGGCGCTGGTGCGCCACCGCCCAGCAACGTACTTCCGGCAGAATTCGAACCACCGCAATGGCGCCTCGGCCTCGGCCGCTTCGACCGCTTCCGCCGCCGCGCGGACTTCGGACTCAGACAACCCTGATTCGATCTCGAACGCCTCACCGCGCCGGTTCATGGCCTGCCACAGCTCCGACCGCCGACTCTCGGCGAGTGCGGACGTGGCGAAAGTGGCACCGTGCACCTGTCCGGCAACCACCCAACGCGGCTGGTAGGGGCGGGACTTCCGCCCCGTGCTCGCGACATTCCACAGCTTGACGTCCAGGGAGTACCCCGGCCGGGCCGATCCCCGAGAGCGGCCAGCAGAGGTGTCGTTCGTCGCGCTCACGCAGCGTCCTCCCGCTCCGCAAGCCACCGCTCGTACTCGGATCGTCGAATGCGCACGTCGCCGTTCGGCAGCTTGATCGAGCGGGGACCCTTCCCAAGTTGGCGCCACCGGTAGAAGGTCGACGGGGCGACCTTCTACCGGTGATGGCCTCCTTATCGGTCATCTTCTCGTCCAGCGCGCGGGCGCTCATGTCGCCGTCCCTTCGGCTTCAATCGAGCCGGACAGCCCGGACAGCTCCAATTCCGACTGTCCGAGTCGTTCGTGCTGGCCAAGTGGGGGAACCGGACAGACGGACAACTCGGACACCTCAGGTGCGCTCTGCGGTCGGCCCGCACTGAGTCGGCCAATTCCGACCCGACCGAGTGCGGGGTCCGGCCGTCGCTGTAGGAGCTGAGCGGACGGACCCTGCGGCAGGCGGCTACTGTGCGGGCATGGACGGGGAGCCAGAGATTCGGATGCGGCCATGCAAGTGGTGCGATACACCGGTTTCGCAGCCTGGGCGGTGGCGTCGACGGCGTTTCTGCAACCGTGAGCACCGCTTGAAGCACCGCGGGGCGTCAGCCGTCGGCCAATTTCTGGACTGGCTGCTGTAGTTGGTCAAGCAGCGCGCTGTCCCTCGGCGTTGATGCACAGCCCACAGATGCCGTGCAAGGTCGGGATGCAGTAACCGGCATCGAGAAGGCAGCGGGGGCAGGTACGTCGGGCGAGCATCGCCAGCGCGAGCGCACCCCACGTGCGCCACGTCATCGGCCGTACCAGCTTGGCGCAGTCGACGCGGTAGAGGTAGGCGACGCGCACGCCCCCGTCGCGCCGGTTGACCCGCATCGCTTGCGCGGCGATCGGCTAACCGCCCGGACGCAGCCCCTTGGCGCTGAGCTGTCGTCGGGTGGCGAGGTCGTCGGGGGCCAGTCGCCACGGGTAGGTGGGATGGCTGCATCGCGCCGGTCGGGTCGTAGCACTTGCCGAATGCCGCGGACATCGGGGAACGACGTGCAGCGAGGGACCGTGGGCGCGCTCAGCCTTCAACGCATCGCGCAGCAGGCGGGCGTTGGCAGCCGAGCAGTGCACCGTAGTCCGGACGGCCTCCGCGTTCAGCTCCGCGTCCATCCACGATGCGGTGACCGCGCACGCCTCGTTCAGCAGGTCATCGAAGGTGCGCTGCGATTTGCCCGCGGCCTTGGTCGTCGGCTGTCGCCGCGGGCGCGGCTTGGGCGCGGGCGGTTGTGCCGGCGCTTTCGCCAGTGAGGGCGGCGCGGGGGTGTCCTGTTCGGTGGAGGGAGCGAGTTCGCCCAGGCGCAGCATCACGCGTTCGCGCCGCGGAGTCTTCCAGTGCCGCTTCCATCCGAACCGCTCGCGCAGGTCCGCGCGGGCCAACTGCCGCTCCTTCTCCAGCACCAGGGCCGCGCTATAGGAGGTGACCTCCCACAGCGTCATCCGGCGCCACAGCGCGAACGTGGAAGGGAACGCGAGCAGCCAGCGGGAAACCCGGATCTTCTCCATACGGCGACCGGTCGCCGCGCCGATCCTCACGGCGTAGACATGCGCGCCGATCTCGGAGAACGCCACCCACAACAGCGGCATCGTGCCGTGCGCGACCTTCGCCGACAGGGAGTGCCCGGCGGCCACGTTCAGCCCACGCGCGATAGTGGACTTGGGCCTGACGCTCGATGAGGTCGCCCAACGGCTCGGGGTCGCGTCGAAGACGGTCGAACGATGGATCAACGAGCCTGAGCGCAAGCCATATCGTCGATTCCAGTACGCGACAGCCTCGCTTCTGAAGTGCGAAGTGTCGTACCTGTGGCCGGACGAACGCACATCCGCGGAGGTCACTGCCTCTGGCAACGCGGAGTTGGTCAGGCTCTATCCACATCGGTCCGTCGTGATGCAAACCCTCTGGACGAACCTCTACTCCAAGGCGACTCGCCAGTTTGACCTGTTGGTGTACTCCGGGTTCTGGCTCACAGAAGACGCGACGTTCCACCGCATCGTGAAAGAGAAGTCAGCCAACGGAGTACCCATCCGCCTCATCCTGGGAGAGCCCACGTCGCCGGCCGTGGCCGTGCGCGGCGAGGACGAAGGGATCGACGCGGCGATGGCAGGCAAGATCCGGAACGCCCTCATCAACTACGGCCCGCTCTTCGGTCTCCCCGGGGTGGAGTTCCGGTTGCACGGTACGACCCTCTACAACTCGATCTACCGGGCCGATGACGAGATGCTGGCGAACGGGCACCTCTACGGCGTCGGCGCCTGCATGGCGCCCGTGCTGCACCTGCGACGCGTGCCCGGCGGTGAACTTTTCGACGCATACGCTGAGAGCGTTGAGAAGGTCTGGGAATCGGCCCGCTCGATCTCTTCACCTGCCGATTGGGAAGGCACTGCCTGATGAGCCGCATCGACTACTTCCGCGACCCGAACGCCCCTCATGCCAACTCGGTGGTCCCTCAGTCACCGCGGTTGTCCAGGACGACGCGGGGCGGTTGCTGCTCATCCACAAGACGGACAACGATCTGTGGGCGCTGCCCGGCGGTGGCCACGACATCGGCGAGCGCATCGGTGACACTGCCGTCCGTGAGGTCGCGGAAGAGACCGGCATTGACGTTGAGGTAGACGGCATCGTGGGGCTCTACACCGACCCTGAACACGTGCTGGCGTACGACGACGGGGAGGTCCGGCAACAGTTCTCCATCTGCTTCCGAGCCCACCCCGTCGGCGGTTCCCTGCGTACGAGCAGCGAATCGAAAGAGGTCCGTTGGGTCAACCCAGCGGACCTCGATGGACTGGACATTCACCCGTCGATGATGCTGCGAATCCGGCACGGTCTCGACGACTCGCGGCGAGAGCCCTACATCGGCTGACCGTCGGTAGAGACCTGCACCAATCGGCCCTCAACACGCTTCGCCGCTGCGTGAATCTCGGGGGCCGCGCGCTGGATGAACCGCCCAACGATCGTGTCCGAGCCGTACCGCTGCACAATCTCGTCCAGCCGCTCGGCCGACGTGGTCCGTGTCCCGTCGGGCGTCGTCGTCATGTCGCAATACAGCAGAGCGTCGACCAGGTCCGAACGCTCTAGCTCGAACTCCCCCTCAAGCTCTTGCCTTAGTCCGCGCTCCTCGGCTTCCAGCAGGGCGCAGGAGTGGTGAGCTACGAGACGAACGACCCGCTCGTCTGCCTTTTCTTGGTCCCGGAGGAACCGCGCGCCATCCAGCGGGTGAAAGCCGGTCGTGGCGATGGCCGGCGAGTACCCGATGTCATGCAGCACAGCGGCGGCTTCCAACAACTCAGCATCGTCACCCATGATCGGACCCAAGGAGCGAGCGCGCTTGGCAACCCCCAGCGAGTGCGCCCACCGACGCGGGAGCGGATCGGACAGCAACGATTCGGAGAGCGAGTACGCCCACTCAGTCAGTCCCATGGCGGCCAAGGCTACGGCTGGACGGTGGGCGTCGGGAGAGCGCGTACGGTTCGCCCTTTGCCGTGGACGGTGGCGAGCAGGCCGTTCCCCTCCATCTGGGCAAGGACTCGGCGCACAGCAGTGCGAGAGGCACCGAAGCGCTCGCAGAGCTTCGCTTCGGACGGATACGTATCGCCCTCCGAGAGCGAGTCCTCCGCGATCAGGTCTGCCATTCGCTGCGCGAGGGGGCGTCGATCACCACTTCGGACGACGCACCACCCAATACCGGGAGCTGACTCAACTACACCGGCACCCTCAAGCACCTTGAGAGCGCGTCGTACGGTATTGCGGGAGACACCGTGCGCGCTCATGAGGGCTGCCTCCGATGGCAAAGCGTCTCCGACATCTCCCGCTTCGATCTGCCGACGCAAAGACTCAGCGACCTGCAAGTACGTACCCCCGCGGACTGGCCTGCGGCACGTGGGCTCCTTCCTGGCCACGCTGAAGCTTTCCAAAGTCACTCACGACCCCAAGCTTCCCATGTGTGAGGCCAGTGCCTGCGGCCATGTACCGGCTGTGACGAGGTGACACAGTCCCTGCCCGCTCGGGACGCGCGCGGACGCATTACTCCCATGGGGGTGTGGGAGAGCCGTCCGGATCCAGCCCGTACGGCCACCGTTCATGGGCTGAAGGAACGTCCCAGATACGACCAGCGTCTACGGCCTGGCGGTACAGACGGTCCGTCCCAGAACTGTCCCCGGCCGTCTCCCGCAACCTCAACAGCGTGGTAAACGCCGAGCGGTACGTGGCGGCCGCCAGCTCAGCACCGTGGCAGTCGCCTGCCTTCTCCAGCATCTGCACCAGCACCTCCCCTGCTTCGGAAGACCTGGCGTCTGCTGCCAAGCGATAGAGAGCCTTGGCCTGCTCAGTATCGCCTTGCTTCTCCCGTTTCCGGGCAAGGGTGAACAGCCTCTTGGTATTGCCCATGGCGGCGGCCTTGCAAGCCATCTCCTCGGCACCGTGGATGTCTCCGGCTCCTTCAAGAAACCGCGACAGGTGGGCAGGAGCCGCGCTGTCCCCGGCGTCCACGGCGAGGCGGTAGAGGGCTTCAGCCTGCTCCGTGTCGCCTTCCTTCTCCCGTCCCCGGGCAAGGGCGAACAGCCTCTCAGTGTTGCCCATGGCGGCGGCCTTGCAAGCCATCTCCTCGGCACCGTGGATGTCTCCGGCTCCTTCAAGAAACCGCGACAGGTGGGCAGGAGCCGCGCTGTCCCCGGCGTCCACGGCGAGGCGGTAGAGGGCTTCAGCCTGCTCCGTGTCGCCTTCCTTCTCCCGTCCCCGGGCAAGGGTCGTGAGAAAGTCCGTGTGTCCAGCTTCGGCAGCTGCACGGGCCGCTGTCTCAGCCCCCTGCCGGTCTCCGGCCTCATCCCGGATCTGCGCCCGTTCCACAAGTGCGCTGGTGTGTCCGGCCGCAACTGCCTTTCTGCAGATGGCTTCTGCACCCTTCAGATCTCCTGCTTGTCTCCGCAACCGCACCAGGTCAACCAAAGCAAGCGTGGCTCCGGCATCAGCGGCCGTTTGGTACAGCGCCTCAGCGCGTTTCAGGTTGCCTTGGTGCTCCCGCATGGATGCCAGCTGCAACAGCGTGTCGTGGCTACCAGAGTGGACAGCTTCCTGAGCCATGGCCTCGGCGCCCGCGAAGTCGCCAGCCTCTTCCCGCTGACGCGCCAGGTCGGCCAGGGCACGGGTGATGCCCGCCCTCACGGCTTTTCGGGCCATCTGCTCGGCGCCTGTGGAGTCTCCGGCCCGCTCCAGCAGGTTAGGAAGGTCAGCCAGGGCACGGGTGCTGCCGGCTCCTGAGGCCTGGCGGTAGAGGACCTCCGCGCGCTTCAGATCCCCTTCCTGTTCACGTATCTGCGCCAAGTCGATCAAGGTGTCGGTGAGGCCGGCTTTGGCAGCCTTGAGGGCGAACTCTTCGGCTTCCCGGTGATCGCCGTCTACCTCTCGCAGACGGGCCAGGTTGGACAAGGCAGCCGCATGACCCGACATGGCGACCCTGCGGTAGAGAACTTCCGCGCGTTCGTAATCGCCCGCCTCCTCGTGCCTAACCGCTAGTGCCACGAGGACGTCTGGGTGACTGTCGGCAGCTTGACGAATGATGGATTCAGCTTCGTCCTGATCTCCCTCCTCCTCCTTCATCCAAGCCAGACTGACCAGCGCACCGGGGTAACCCGCACGGACGGCCCGCCAAGCTATTTCCTTCGCCCCCTCATGGTTCCCCGCCTGTTCCCGTGCCTGCATGACCCACTCCATGGCAGAGCCACTGCCCGCCTCCGCCGCACGGAGCCACAGATGATGTGCCCACTGCCGACGGTGTCGATGGTCAGCGGCTCTTGCGAGATTTTGGAGATCTTCGGGTTGCCCGAACTGTGTGTGGGCGGCGTACCAGAAGGACGCAGGCGGGCACAGTGTGCCGCGCGTGGCACGCCCGTGCTGTTCGAGATAGTCAGCGAGGCGGAACACGGGTCCGGAGACGAGAGTGCGGGCTGCATCTCGGTTTTCGCTGCTGGGCGGACGACGTTGGGGTCGGGGCCCGGTACGTCGAAGTGGTGCCTGCTTGCCATGAACGGGGCGCGCGAGTTCGGCGAATGCGGCTTCCGCCCAGTCATCACCCAGCTCGTCGTAGTCATGGTCGGTTAGGTAGTCGAATGCCGCATCGGTGAGAAAAATCTGGGGAAGATGAAGGCCCACACCGAGTCGACGTGCGTCCATCGCCGCCTCCAGAACCGCCCGGGCGGCTGGCGTGCCGCGTTCATATCGGCGTAGCAATTCAGGTGCTCCAGCGAGGTCCTGTGTTACCCGTCCATCGCGCTTGGCGCGGGTGAGTGCGCCGGCCAACAGGCCATCGCCAGCTTTCGCTAGATCAGCCGCCTTGCCCAGCGCGTCCTGGTCGAAAGCGTCGGGGACGGTAACAGTGCACCCGTCAAGAACTTCCCGCGTCTGGCTATGCGGGTCGAGCGCGCTTGCGTCGGGGCGGTACGTGTACTGGTCGGCGTACTCAGGCCAAAGCGTCCCTAACACGAGGACGGGGCCTCGGGAGTGCGTGAGGAGGCTGTGGACAGCAGCCGCGACTCTCTCGCCTACCAGGCGATCGCCGAGATAATGCTGGGATTCGTTCAACCAGACGACGGTATGCGGCTGCACCCTCTCGAGTTCTGCAAGCGCTGCCTCAGCACGTGTGGGGTCAAAGGGATGCCACAGGCGCCATCCGTGATCAGCCAGGGGCTGAACTGCCTCCCAACATGCCCTCGTTTTACCAGTCGAGGAAGAACCAACCAGCACCACCAGTCGACTGCGCCCCTGCAGAGCGTCCTCGACCGCATTTTCGAGGACTCGGTCGTGGGCTCGGGGAACGTAAGCCGACAGCAGACGATCGGTAGTCCGAGCGGTCACATCGTCGCTTGAGATAAGACCGGAAGGATGTACTTCCAAGTCGAAGGGGTTCCAGTCGCCGATTGGCTTACCCGGAGCGGCGACCTGCGGAACAGGGCCGGTCTCACCGATGGCCGCCCGCCGTAGATCCTGCATCTCTCGCTCCGGCAAGCGCAGCACACGTGAGAGGGCCGCAACCGTTTCCGGGGAAGGGACAGGGCCACCGACCTGGAGCGCCTGGTGGATGGTCGTGCGGCTCAAAGCGGTCTGCTGCGCCAGCTGCGACTTTGCCAGCCGGGCACGAGCGAGCCCGTCCGTCAATTTACTGCGTAGCTCAGCGCGTGCTGCATCACGCACCGCCTGCTCGTCTCGCACGCCTCCCCCAATCGATGTGTCCGCCAGTGTTCATCATCGTCCGCCCGAACCATGGCGAACACCGATTCCGCGAGCTTCATACAAGTCAACGACCCGTCGACTACACGGAGCTGGTTGTGCCCGACCTTGTCATCGTTCTTTTCTCGTTCGGCCTCGTCATGATCTTCGCTTTGCTGGTCGCCGCTGCTACGGCCAAACTCGCCCGCCTCGCCGGCGCCAACTACCCGTCCGCGCTGATGCGCGGCGCCGGAGCGTTTGCAGCGGTGGTCACGCTCGCAGCCGCCGTTACCTGCGCGCTCGCTGCGGTCCTCGCTTAGGGGGCGTTTCGACAAGCTTCCTGCCCCTTGCTAGGCAAGTCTCAGCGCAGATGCAGTACGCCCCTCACGTTGCGTTGCCTCTAGCGTGGGGCGGCGACCAGTTAAGACGTCGCCCAGATGTGCGAGCTAGCTGATCTAAATCAACCAGCGCGAGAGTGCGCCTCGTTGCTCTCACCCCGGACGACGTACCCCGAGGCCGCATCGGTCAGCCGGTGCGCGCACCCGCCAGGCGGATCGAAGGCACTTCCACGCACGGTATGCGATAGAGATCAGTCCCAAGCCGTGTGTCACAGAGAGAACGTGAAGGTCAGAACATGTTCCCGGATCTGCCTAGTCATGCCCTCCGGAGCCGTGTGCGCAGGTTCGAATCCTGCCGGGGGCACTTCGCTTCAACCAGCACGATGATGTGGCTGACCAGCGCAAATGCCTTGCATGAAGAGCGGGACCCAGTCTTACTGGGTCCCGCTCTTCGGCATTGAGTATCACTGATCGCGAGTGAGTGGCGAGTGAACCGCACTGCTCTACCGACGCAGGTCGCCATGGATCGGCTTCCTACCCCTCCCCGACGGCACGGGAGTCTCGCGCGTTGCGGCCCCCAGCCCCGTCGGTGGAGTCACGTAGCGCTGCCGACTTGCTCGGCCGCCTTATTGACCTGCCGAAACTGCCGTCGCCGTATCACCCACCAGACAGGCCTCAGCAAGGCGATGACCACATCTCCAAACCGATCCTTTGCGACCTCTCGCCTTTTGGCCCTGAGGTCATGACGAAGTGCGGCATCCCCACTTAGCAAGCTCCTCCTCCTCGCCCGCGACTGCTCGGCAATCCGTCCACTCAGCACGTCGAGAACCCCATCCGCACCACGCTCCCGAGCCGCCTTGCTGAAGCGCCGTACGGTATTGGGAGGGGCGTGCTGCGCCAGCGCGATCAAGAGATCATCGGACCAGAACGCGCGGCCCGGATTAGTGACGAAAGTAGCATTGCGTACAGAATGGAAGAGCTCCAAGGGGTCACCGAAGCACGCGATGGCAATCATGACCCGTTCCAGATCAGGCCAGCGACGGTTCCGCGCAAACTGGCTCCAGACAGCTCGCGCCATAGGGAGTGGCTGCCTTTCACACAAGTGCTGAATCGCTTCCTCGGCCTTCTCGTCCTCATCCGCGTCTCGCCATTGCGCTACCTGGTCCATGAAGCGCTGCGCATACAGTTCTTGAACCGACTGCTGCGGCGTTCCCGCTTCCCATCGCGCCAGTTCTACAGCAGTCTCCGTAGATGCGCGCTCCATCATCGCAATGTCGCTCGACTGCAGTCTTAGCAGCGCTTCCGTACGCGCCATGTGCTCCTCGAGTTCTTCGATGCGACGTCTAGCGCTGTCCCGTTGGGCTTTAAGATCGGTGATCTGTTCGTCGGTACGGGCGGCCAGGTCTTCCAATGCCTCCTCGGCTTGACGGCAGCGCTCGCGGGCGGCGTCCAGCTCGTGCTTCAGTTCGGTCAGCGATTCAGCTGTACGCACGCGCTCCAGTTGCAGTCTCTCGGTTGCTTCCGCGAGTTCGTGTTCCCGGGCGAGCAGTGGCTGCTTGTTCGCGAGGGCGGCTTCGTACATGATCTTGCGGGTCAGAGCGACTTCCTGCGCATCCACGTCAGCGCCCTCCACTTCGGCCAGGACATCGTGGATGCGCTGGGCGAGCCTATGGCGAGGCACTTCACGGCCATTGAGGAACTTCGACAGGCGATGTCTATCTATGCTCATGCCCTCAGACGTGAGCAGGTCTGCGACTTCGTAGGCTGGCATGTCTAGACGAGCAACAAGCTCGCGGAGTCGCTGCGCGCACCTCCGCACCCTGATATCGAGTGTCTCGTCGAGCGCGCCGAGTCCCCGTCTCTGCGGAAGCCTCTCCCCCATTGCACCTCCATGTTGCGACTGCACCAAGTTGTGCTGACCTGCGGCAACAAGCGGTTGCGACCTGACGCAACTACACGCTCACGCCATGTGATTGGACCCTATCCAATCGACACCCCATGGAGTTGAGAATGCCCAGGCGTCCTAAGAACCTGTCCAAGACGTCCTCTGAGGACATGCGTGCGACATCAGGCCGCACCACACTCATGAGGAAGCGGAGCCGACTGCTTTCCGTTCAACTACGGGCTGGGGTCTGGAAGGTAGTGAAGCTGCTGGGCACGGAGTTCCTCAAGGGCTTCGCGAACAAGATCGGCGGTACGGCAGCGATGGTCCTCTGCATCCTCGGAATTGCATACATGCTCGGTATCGACCCGGGCAATGCAGTGCGCGCCATACTCGGCATCTGACTCTGACTAGCCGAATCCACCTGCGAACAGGTCCAGGGATTCTGACACCCAGGAGACCCCAGTCGAGGCGAGAAGTTGCAATTCTCGCCTCGACTTGGCCATAAATCCGATCACTTGGACACGTCAGGCTTCATGGATCTTCGTTAAGCTAGCCCATCGCCTTCTCAATCTTCCCGTTGTTCATCTCTTCATGGCCGTCGATGCAACCCTCGTAACGGCGGTGGATGACCTCGGGTGAGTTGCCCGCGCGGCGCGCGACCTCGGCAACAGGGACGCCCGCGTTCAGCCAGTTCGTGATGCATGTATGACGCAGCTCGTAGGGCCGATGCGCGAGCGGCGATTCTGCCTTGTCCGGCGGGAGGGCGATGAGGCGCGCCTCCTGCCACACCCGCCAGTAGCTCGAAGTCCCAAGTACCTCACCGCGTTCGTTGTGGAAGACCCGTCCGTCCTTCGCCGTCCCAAACTCCCTGATGTGCTCGCGCAGCATCACGACCAACAGCGGCGGGATCGGTACCGGTCGATCAGCCTTGGTTGCACGGGATTTGAGGCCGCGCTTATCCTGCCGCTTCCCTGAGTCCGTCCACCGCTTGCCGGAGATCGGACGAGTTTCCTTGAGCGTGAGCGTTCCCCACCCCTCTTCGGGTAGGTAACAGTCCCTTTCTCTGAGTCCAACCGCTTCGGCCGGCCGCATCGCTGCGTAGAGCTGGCATGCGAAGAAGGCGACCAGTCGACGCCCTCGGTTGCGATGCACCGAGCCGATGTACGAGACCGCCACAAGGAGCTGAGTCCCCTGCACCGCGTTCACCAGGACCCGCGGGTCTACGACGTCCCCGTGGGTGGGACCCGCGCGCTTCAGGCCCGCGAGTGGGTTCACGTCCAGGTACCCACACTCGATCGCGTACTGAATCGCGGTGTTGAAGCCGCGGCGTCGCCGCTTGTAGGTCTCGCCTGCTGCCGGGCTGTCGTCCAACTTGAACGACAGCCGGTATTGGACGTCCCGCACCACCTTGGGGTCGGTGAATGACGACAAAGTCAATGAGCGCTGCTGAAGCCACATACAGGCAGTCTCGAGATTCTCAGGAGGGTCTTCGTCCTGATGCGCCGGTACGACAGCCCACCGCATCGCCAAGCGGACCTCTTCCAGTGACGGTGCCTTCTTCCCGTCGCCCATCATCGCGAGCGCGACCGTGGCGAGGCTGTCCGCCACCCCCTCTCGGGTCTTGGCCGCCGATGTGCGCCAACGGCTTGCCATGTACTCCCGGCTGAAGTCCCACCATGACGGGTCGGGCCTGGTGTTCGCCCGTGCCGCAGCCGCGCGGAGTTCAGACTCCGGCAGCCCCGACTCGACGTCGAACGCCTCTCCCTTCACCATCGCCTTCCACAGATCGGAGCGGCGATGCTCGGCGAGGGCAATCGTGCGGAAACTGGCCGTCTTGACCTTACCCGCGACGGTCCAACGAAGCTGGTACGGAGCTCTTTTGCTCCGGACTTGATTGATCTTCCATACCCGTACGTCCGTGGACAGAGTCGGTTTGCGCATGACCCACGCGGCCGGCGACCGGCTACTCGGCGGGAGCATCCTTTCCGCCATGAGCCATCAGGCCACCTTCGTCGGCCGGTACCGCGAGGCGGCGACTCTGGCGCGTGCCGCGCTCGCGGGTCCGGCCGCGAGCCTCACGCCGACGCTTGCCGGCCAGTTCCGCGCGATGGAGGCACGGGCCTTGGCTCGCTTGGGCGACGATCGAGGCTGTGACCTCGCTCTATCCGAAGCCGAACGCCAGCTCAGCACGCGCACCGCGGACAGTGATCCGGCATACATCGCCTACTTCGATGAAGTGGAGTTGGCAGCCGAGTTCGGGCACTGCTTCCGCGACTTGGGGCGCTCCGTCCAAGCCACAGAGCGGGGCGCGGGCTCCATATTCGGCGACGGTCTGAACAACTGCAGCGACTTCTTCGCGACCATGGTTCAGGCAGAGGCGTACATCAACCAGGGCGAGGCCAGCCAGGGCTTCGAGATCGCGATGAGCGCTCTACAGCTCGGGGAGGGGCTGAAGTCGGCGCGCTGCGTACAGTACGTACGGGAGTTCCAGGGGCGCGTCACGGACGGCATGAAGCAGGCCGCGGAGTTCCGCGACTTCGCAGAACAAGCCCGCGGCTACCGCCTCTGGCAACAGGTCGGGACGCAGTCCTAGAACGGTGCCCAGTCCCGGCGCGAGCCGCCTGAGCGCAGGCTCTCCACCCGCTTCTCAACTTCCTCGGCCGCTCGCGGATTCGTGCCGGCGTTCTGCGAAAGCCACGTCACCATGAGCAGTTCGCGGACGTTGCGGAGTACGGCGTACCCCGACCACTGCCGAACGTCGAAGCCGTAGCCCTCGGCAAAGTCGGCGTACTCGGCCTCTGTGTGCCAGCCGAAACTGTCGTAGTACATCGCAGTCTGCATGAGGTCCCACTCACGCGGGCCCGTGACGAAGCCGTCCAGGTCGATGACCTTTGGGTGCCCGGCATCGTCACGCAGGACGTTGCCGACGTTGAAGTCTCCGTGCAGGGGTCCCGCCGGAAGAGCGAACCTCAGACGGTCATACTCGGCTGCCAACTCGTGTGCCAGAGAGTCGAGATAGGCGCGTGTCCGATCCGGGATCGCGGCGCGCTCCAAGCGCTGGGTGACCTTGTCGAAGGGCCGAAGCAGAGGCAGAGAGAAGGACGGCGGCTCTAGTTCGTGGAGCCGCCGGAGGAGTTCGCCCATCTCACGTGTGCTGGCGTATTTTTCGCCGTCGGCGAGCCCCTCCCAGAAGGTCACGGGGTGCCCCTCGACTACGACGGGCTGTTCCGCCTCTGTGACGAGTCGCGCCGCCGGGTACTCCTCAGCCGCGAGCCACTCCGCGACGGCTACCTCCCTGCGCACGGAAGGCAACCGATCGGGGCTACGGCCCACGCGCGAGATGATCCGGCCTCCGTCGATACGGAACACCGCATGGTCCCCGAACCTCAACATCTCGATGCCGGCCGCGTCCACATCGGCGAGGGCGCATGCCCTTCGCAAGATGTCCTCTGCCGCATCCGCATCGAACGCCGTGCGCTCACTCGTCGTCATGCTGTCTGGCCCCCCTCGCCGATAGGCAGAGCACGCACTTCCCGCCCCCGCGTCGCCCCCTTGCCGATGAGCCCCTGCCCTTCCATCTGCGCGATGGCGGAACGGACGGCGGTCCGCGATGCGCCGAACAGGTCGCACAGCTTCTTCTCGGTGGGGAAGGGGTCTCCAACCTTGACCTCGTCGGCCCGCAACAGGTCGGTCACCCTCACGACCAACGGGCGACGGTCACCGGTCCCCGACACGTACCAACCCGCCCCCTGCACAGATTCGATCAGGCCCTCGCACTTGAGCACGTCAAGGGCCCGCTCGATGGTGCTACGGCTCACGCTGTAGGAACTCATGAGTTCTGCCTGAGACTTCAGTTCTTCGGTGATCTCACCGCCCTTGATCTTCTGACGCAGAGAATTCAGAGATCTCCAGGTACCTACCTCGCGGACTGGCCTGCGGCACGTGGCCTTCCTCCCAGTTACGTGACGACTTCCTACTAGCGTCCCACTTCCCAGGAGGCGGACATGAAGTGTCCCACCTGTCCGACTGTCCGGTTAAGGCTCTCACCTGCGCAAACAGACCGGACAGCTCAAAGTCACGGTGTCCGGGCTGTCCGGTTACAGAGGGCTGCAACACCCGAGGGGGTTACAGTCCGTCGGCAGGTCCAACCTCTGCGGGCGCCAGGCAGGAAGCACCCTCTGCGGCCGAGGCAGTCGGCTATCTAGTGGCATCGCCTCAAATAGATCACTACATGTAGTGTCGACCACTAGCACACCTGATCAATACCGAAACAATCCGAGCGGGTTCCACCCAGTATCTTTCGCCCGCCCCGGGGGCGCCTGTAAAGTTGATAGCATCCGACCATATGGGGAGAGTAACCGTGGGTGACAAAAAAAGTCCGACGCAGAAGCAAGAAGAGCTTCTGAATGCCGCGATGAAGCGCCCTGGAGTTGCAGAGGTCATGCGGGTTTATCGGGCCGCCAGTCAGCGTGCCCCTCAACCTGTAATTTCCACCCCCCTGACTCGCTTCGCTACAGGAGGGAACTCTTAGTTCAGTGCCAGGGTGGGGAGACATCCTTCGAGAAATCGGAGAGTCGGCCAGTCAAGGATCGGCAGGGCCGGACTTTGACTTGATCCGACGGAAGTATCTAACTGAGCTACATGCCCACACCGGGCGAAATGTAGTTCTTTACGCGACAGACTTTCTAGGCGCGCAGGCTAATCCCGCAAACACATCAATCACCTTGCAGGATATGCAAGGATTGATGGAGTGTTTCCGAGATCTTCCCGGCCCAAGTCTTGACCTTATCCTTCACAGCCCTGGCGGATCTCCAGAAGCCGCCAATAGCCTAGTGAGCTACATGCGATCCAAGTACGAAGACGTGCGTGTCTTCGTACCTCTGGCCGCTATGTCAGCCGCAACAATGTGGGCACTTTCTGCGAACGTAATTGTCATGGGTAAGCATTCGCAGCTCGGGCCAATCGATCCTCAGCTTGTCACTGGTGGTCGCGCCATGCCTGCCCGCGCCCTTATCCGACAGTTCGAGCGCGCAGCCGAAGAATGCTCAAATGACGCAACCCGCCTGAGTGTATGGCTTCCAATTCTCCAGCAGTACGCCCCAGGACTCTTGGAGGTTTGCGCTCAGTACGAGGAGTTGGGGCGCGAACTAGTAAAAGAGTGGCTGAGAAGCTACATGCTAGCCGCAGACCCTGACCGAGATCAGAAGAGTGAGGCGATCGCTAAGTATTTCGCCGACGCTGATCTACACAAGGCTCACGGCCGTGGCATCGATCGCGACCACGCGCGCGCTCAAGGAGTAATCGTCGAGGACTTGGAAGACGACCAGGTTCTTCAAGATCTCGTGCTTAGCGTTTTCCATGCCACGACCCAAACCTTTGGCGGCACGGGCGCCGTAAAGATTATCGAAAACCACATCGGACGTGCTTTCGCTGTACAACAAATGGCTGTGAACGTGGGGCCGATGATGACTCCCCCCGGAGGGTTTCTTCATATGCAGCCCGTCCCCCTCGGGTCCATCCCGTAGTGCGCCTCGGGACTCTGAGGCACACGGTCACAGACGGGCTGTAACACCGACGCACCAGGGTGTTACAGCCCGTCGGCGAAGCCGACCTCTCGATGGGCGCAGGAGCCGGAGGCAACTTCCAACTTCGCACTATCTGCGATACAGGAGGGCACCTCACACCTTTCTGAATCAAGGAACCTGCTGCTCAGAGGCCATTCGCAAGCCGAACTCTGATTGTGCTCCGGAGCCGTTGACGCAGGCTCGAACTACTCATCCAAGCACTGCGGTGGGATGGGTGCATCGAAGACATCGACGACGAACTCTGAGGTTCCGTTGCCCTCGAAGTCGACGTCGCGGTCGCTGTGAAGCAGGGTGTGGATTCTTACCCAACGCCCCTGGGCGCTTGCTTCCTCGGCCACATTGAGCGCCCCACGGACGGGACCGACAGACCCAGTACGTCGCTTACTCGTCCAGGTCTGCAGGTGACTCGCTTCTGCGGGAAGCTCCCATGTGCGGGGCTCGGCGCTGGCTGGCACGGAGACCTCGTCGCTGAGCAATTGCAGAACCCACTCGACATCGCCTTCGCTGTCCCGTTCGTTCGACATGCGAATACCGAGACCGATCATGTAGGCGCCATCAAGGTACTCCTCCAGCTCATCATCGATGTCCCTGAAGTAGACAGCGGGGCGAACTACATCGATCGGCCCGAACCCAGTAAATGTTCCGAGCATCGGCGGGCACTTCTCCTTGAGGTAGTGCTGCGTGGCGGTGCGCACAGCCTTTGGAACTCGGTTCAGGACTACTTCGAGAGCCTTGTCATCCCGGTCGGCCAGGAAGCCGTTGAGCGCTCCGACCAGTTCCTCAGTTAGGTGGAGATCACCAGCTCCGAGCGTGGTCACTGCCTCCAACTCTTCGCGAGGACTTTTGACAAGGGCGAACACTCTGCTCCGCCCTGGGCTCGCGTGCGCGATGAACGAATAGATCACTGTTGTCTCACATCACGTCTCAGAAGCCGCGCGAGCACAACGCGTGCCGATGCGGCCACAAGGAATGGGAAACCCTGTCAATTGACGTGTCGTCTGAGCTACTTGCTCGTCCGCATGGTCAATGGAGGGTTGCTGTCAGACCCAGCACTTCAGCCCGGGTCCGCATGGCTAGACGCAGGGTACCCAGGCGCCCGGCGCGGTGACAACGGCGCACAAGAACGCGCGGCCGGCGCGGACACGGACGCGGCCGCCCTGAACGGCCGCTGAGCAACTGGGCCTGACGCAAGTCCACTGGCTTCGCGGCGAGGGCATCACGAGGGTGATGCTCGACACACCTCCGACACACTCGGTACCGACGGAGCCTCTTGAGAAACTCCACTGCAGGTCAAGCGGCTATGAGAGCTGATCTACGCATTCACTCCGGAGCCTTTGGGGACGAACCACCGCTTCGATGGTGGCCTGGCCACCACTCCGCGACTGCAGCTCTATGGATGCCCAGTCGTCGCCAGCTGAGACGTTACGACGGCTAGATGGTGCGAGGTTGCCCAGGCGCGCCACTCGGTGCCCCCACCTGCCTTCGGTCGCTTCCGTTGAGCGCATTCCTGAAGTCGAGCGTCCCCCCACGACGTAGCGGCTCCCGTGAGAGGCCAGTAGGGCGAGTTGACCAAGTCCTGGCTGAGAGTGAAGAAGTCGTCGTTGCCCGGCCTGACCCGCGGATATACGAAGACCTGCCACTCGGCCGCCGTGGTGTAACGCATGTTGGGATCTGGGGTCCCACGGCTCTTGGGCAAGATGCGGGGGTACGTCACGCCGAAGTCTCCGAATTCCGGTTGCCGCCCCGGCCACTTCTCGGCGACCGCCTGCCATAACCGCGCGTCCTCCCTGACGACAGGCGTTGCTCGGCCCCGCTCGAATCCCTTCAGGTTGACCGGGAAGGCGCCGGCCGCCACGCAGAGACGCCTCCATGGCCAGCATGAGAGACGCCTCAGGGCTTCAGTGGTCGCTTCGGCCAGGACTTCCCGGGCCCGATCCGAGTGCACTGGACCGGCATCAAACAGCAAGTCGACTTCCTCCGGAGCCAGCTGTACCGCTCGGAGCAGATCCCGTATCTCGTCTGCGCAGGGGAGCGAATCGCTGAGGCCCTCCGCCGTAGATACGCGCAGGCATGCTCCCTGCCGGTGGCCGGCGGACACCGCTGCTACTTCCGCCAACACTTCGTCAGTATCGGAACACCTGAAGACTGGGCACATGGCAACACCGCGAAGCCCCAGAGACTCCCCAACCCGCACCATGGGCCCGCCCGCGTCCCCGCTGAGCACGCGGACTGGGGGCAACGCACCACAGTCAACTGTGAGGACCATGCCGTCTGGCACGTTCTCCATCGCGTGATCGCAGAAGGTCTCCAGCAAGTCCCGAAGCTCAAAGTCCGGCACGATCTCCATCACTGGGCGGAGCTGAGCCTGCACCTCCGCTGTGACGTGTCCAAGCGCCAGAAACTCCCCCGCTTTGCCCTTCAGAATAGGAACGTAGGCCACCAGCCACCCCCAAGCGCTCCCCACACTCAGCCAGTTGTCGTGCCCACCGCTCTTGACAGGGTGACCGGGCAAATCACTGGCAGGTAGAGCGCTGTTCTCGCCACGGGGCTCAAAGTTGAGGGCCGAAGGAAGCCACGCGAGCCACGTACTGTGCCGGTAGGGCTCCACGGAGCCGCTCCGAGTGAGTGGCGAGTGAACGTTCCTCACCCGGGCTCAGTCAGCGGCGTTCCTGCAGTTCAGGGGGCCGAACTGCGACAGGTACGGCGTGCCCTCCGGAGCCGTGTGCGCAGGTTCGAATCCTGCCGGGGGCACCCTGTATGAGGTGCCCAGAGACCCCGCCATCAGCGCTTTCGCTGAGGACGGGGTCTTGGCGTTTATGCAGGCGGATGCTGTCGAAGGCAGCCTCATGACAGTGATCACGTTGTAATAGCGTGTTGATCTAGCAGGGGGTCGCAGCACGTCAGAGGCCGTTCTCGCGCCTGTTCAGCGTAGCCGTGCAGACATAACGAAAGCCCCGGATCTCTCCAGGGATCGCGTCCATCGGCCAGCTCTCGCGTCTGCTTCCACACGCGCGAAGTACGACGACGCGGCCACGACGTTGCCCCCGTTCACTGGCGAAGAGCGGGCCGTCCTTCGCCGGGCCGAACTCCTTCAGGTGCTCCCGGAGCAGCCGTACCAACGGCGGCGGAATCGGCACGATGCGTACCTCGCCTTCCGTCCGCTGTTTCAGACCCCTTCGGTCGTGCGTCTCGCCGGAGTCCGTCCATGGCTTGCCTGCCGTCGGACGGGGCTGCTTCAGGGCTGAACGCTTCAGGACAGTGCCAAGCTGTTGTCGGGGGTCAGGCCGGTGAGCTTTTCGGGGTTGACCTGGAAGCGCAGGTTCTGGATGTGGGCGTCGGCGAGGTCGAACGAGATGGCGCCGACTGTGTGTCCGTCGAGGGTGGCCAGGATGCCGAGCTCGCCGTTGATGACGGCCGGCTCCATGGTCAGGGCGGCCAGTTCGGGCTTGGCCAGGAAACCCAGGATCCAGCGCGCGACGTGTTCGGTGCCGTGGAGGGGGCGGCGGGCGGCGGTGACCTTGCCGCCGCCGTCGGACCAAGCGGTGACCTCGGGGGCGAGCAGCTTCATGAAGGCGTTCAGGTCGCCGCCCGCGCAGGCATCTATGAACTGGGTGGTGACCTGCCGGCGCTTGGTCTGGTCGGCGTCGAAGCGGGGGCGGCGGGTCTGTACGTGCTTGCGTGCGCGGTGGGCGATCTGACGGACTGTCGGCTCGGGACGTGCGAGGGTCTCGGCGATCTCGGCGTGCGAGTAGCCGAAGACCTCGCGGAGCAGGAAGACGGCACGTTCGACAGGGCTGAGGGTTTCCAGCACAACCAGCATCGCGGTGGAGACGCTGTCGGCCAGTTCGGTCTCCGCGGCGATGTCGGGGGAGGTCAGCAGGGGCTCGGGGAGCCACGGCCCGACGTAGGTCTCGCGGGTTGCCCGTGCGGAAGTGAGGCGGTTCAACGAGAGGTTGGTGACTGTGCGCACCAGGTACGCCTTGGGGTGGCTGATCGCGTCGCGGTGCGCGGTGCTCCAGCTCAGCCAGGTGTCCTGGAGGACGTCCTCGGCGTCGGTGACGCTGCCCAGCATGCGGTAGGCGGTGGCGAACAGGAGCCTGCGGTGTTCGATGTACGGGTCCTGCTCGTCCCTGGCGTCGACCATCGGCTCATGCTGCCAGCGCCGTAACCAGAACGGCAAGGCCCGTGATCACGGCGCTGGGAGCCGATGCGCCCGTCATGCCACGGGCTTGCGGGTGGCGCGGCCGCCCTTGGAGACGATGGTGGTGACGTTCATGCGCTTGCTGAACCGGTAGGTCGTGAGCGGGCTGCTGCTGACCATCTCCTTGTATGCGACGGCGCTTCGGCCCGTGAGGTGCATGCGGCGGGGGGTTTCGTCGGCCTTGGTGAACTGGATGACGGCATCACGGCGGCCGAGGCTGACCGGCTGGTGGAAGTAGCCGAAGCGGAACGGCTTGACGGCCTTGCCGTGCACGAGCCGCGCGATGGTGTCGGCGGTGTACTGGGCGGTGGGCAGGCCGCTCTGGCAGGTGCCGTGGATCTGTCCCCAGGCCAGACGGACGGCGGCGGCGTCGCCGATGGCGTGGATCTCGGGGTGGGAAACCGAACGCAGGGTGGCGTCGACCAGGATGAGGCCGCGGTCGTCGGTGGCGATCCCGGCGTCGGCGGCGAGTGGCGACACCCTGACGCCGGTGGTCCACAGGCAGGCGTCGGAGCGGAGGAGCCAGCCGTCGGCCAGTTCGACGGCGTCGGGCAGCACCTTGGTGACGCGGGTTCCGGTCTCGAGAGTGACGCCGAGGCGGTCCAGCGCGCCGTAGAGGTAGGCGCGGGCCTTGGGGCCCATCATGCCGCCCGGCTCGTCCAGGCTGATCAGCGTGACGTCCAGGCCGGGGTGGCTCTCGGCGATCTCGGTGGCCGCCTCGATTCCGGTCAGGCCGCCGCCACAGATGGTGACCGTGCCGCCGGACGCGGGGACCTCCGTGAGCCGCGCGGCGAACCGACCGGCGATCTCCGGGTTGTTGAGGGTGAACGCGTGGGTGTCGGCGCCGGGGACCTTGCCGGTGTCGGTCGAGCTGCCCAGCGCGTAGACGAGCGTGTCGTACCCGAGGGTCTCGGTGCCGTCGACGGTGATCCGCCGGGCCTCGGGGTCGATGGCGGTGGCCGTGCCCTGGACGAACTTGACGCCGGTCCCGGCGAGCAGGTCGGGGATCTGATGGTCGGCCAGCTCTTGCCCGGCGGCGATCTGGTGCATTCGCAGCCGCTCGACGAACCGGCTCGAGGGGTTGACCAGGGCGATCTTCACGTCGGTCCGGCGGGTGCGGTGGGCCAGCCGGATGGCGCTGAACAAGCCCGTGTAGCCAGCGCCGAGGACGACGATGTGGTGGCCGTTGTTCATTGGATCTCCCAAGGTCGGGCACCGGCTTCGGTGCCGGTGACGCCCATGGGACAAGCGACCCGCACCGGACGTGACAGGTCGCCGATGTGAACCAGGTCACTCCACGCGCACCGTTGGTGTGCCGGCACGAACCCGTCGGTTGCCTCGCTGTGCCAGGCCCGGCCGGGGCAGAGTCGGACGCCGAAGAGGACGGGCTCCGACTGCCGTGCGAGGTCAACCTGAATAGCCAGACCCGTCGCTAGCACTGCTACGTGCCAGACATGCCAAGCGTTCCAGCTCGCGTTCGGGGCGGACGGTTCACTTTGGTGGGAGTCGGTTGAAGTAGTGGCCGAGGACGTAGTGGGCGGGGATGAGGGTGAGCCAGAACCACATGGCTGCTTCTGGGTTGATGTAGGCCAGGGGGACGGAGAGGGTGAAGATCAGGGCGCTGGAACCGAGTTGGGCGGTGAAGCGGCGGCGGGCCGTGGCGGCGGATGATTCGGGCGAGGGGTGCACTTGGCGTTGCGTGAGCCGCAGCAGGGTCGCGTGCACCGCATTGATCGTGGCCATGGCGCCCGCGTAGAGGGCGACGGCTTCCGGCTGGGAGGCGTACTCGGCCAGGAGTGCGGTCGGGAAGGGCATCAGGGCGACCAGGCCGAGGCCGAGGAGGATCAGGCGGGTGACTATGGCCGTGTCGATGGGCAGTGCGGTGAGGATGCGGCGGTGGTCACGCCAGAATCCGGCGATCAGGGTGAAGCTGAGGGCGAAGGCGCCGATGTTGGGAAGCGCATCGCTCAGGGCCCTGCGGAATGCGGCGGCGTCCAGATGTGCGGGGATCGCCACGTTGATGACGAGCAGTGTCATCGCGATGGCGTAGACGCCGTCGGACAGAACGATCAGGCGTGCCGCGTCCGGATCGCTCTCATGTGGGTGCGTCTCTGCCACTGGCTCCGTCATGCCGACGACAGTAGGGCGTTATGCCCTGGCTGTAACGCATCGGTCAAGGCGGCACTCCCGCCCCCGCGAGGCGGGCCACGACCGCGGGCAGTGAGGACATGGGAGTTGATGGAGCAACAACGAGCACGGCGACCTGTCTGGCGGATCTGAAGCGCGGGGAACTCCATGATCCACAGTCGCCGTACTCGTGCCGAGTCAGCCCCTCACCAGCTCTCCCCCTCACCGGCCTCAAACCGGGAGGGACCCGCAACGCTCCGGAGTCCCGGTCTCAGGCCCAGGGGTCGAACGGGATTCCGGCGGGCAGGGTGGCGGCGAGAGCCCAGCTGAAGTTGCTGTCGTTGATCTTGATCGTGGCGTCGCCGAAGTTGGCGGTCATGAGCTTGTCGCGGTAGCCGGCCGGGTAGCCGTCCCAGCCGATGAGGCGCGGGAAGAACCAGCCGCCGGTGGCGTTCTCCGGCGGGTCGTCATTGGTGTTGGCGAAGCGGAAGTCGTGAGTTGAGACGCCGTCCTTGTGGTAAACGATCTTCGGGTGGGTCCCGTTGAAGAGGATCGACGAGGCCGGAAGGGTCTGATAGGTGGAGTGCTGCGACACCGAGACGTACTGGACCTGGTTGTTGTTGATCCACACGATGACGTGTTCCCAGTCATGCGTGTGTCCGATGGCCGCGGGGCCGAGGGTGGCCTGATCCTTCTCGAAGTAGCTGGCATACATGACCGCGGACCAGCCGTTGTTCGTCTTCACGCGTGCGTACGTGTTGGCGTTGTTCAGTTGGGCCAGGTCGTGGCAGTGGCCGTTCACATCGCCGCCCAGCGCCAGGCCGGGGTTGATGGTGCCGTCGGCGCCGATGGCGGCGGTGGCGTAGCAACCGTCCCCGTCATAGTCGTAGGCGGGTGAGAACGTCTGCTCGGTGCCGCCTGCGTTCTGCGGCAGCAGCGTGAGGACGTTGGCACTCGCGCTTGTCGGGAGCGCCACGACCAGCGCCATGGCGCTGACGGCACTCGCGAGCGCGGACCAGCCGAGTCTCCTGGACGGACGCTTCGGACGGGGTGAGGTTCTCTCGGGGTTCGTCGTCGACGACAGCGTGCTGCGCACACCAACTCCTCAACACTGCGGGGGGTGGGGGAGGCAAGAGCCGGCTTCCGGCATTCCTTGCGGCGAGATCAACGCCTCTTGTGCGGCAAAGGAATTCCCGGTGAACCGGAGCCTCATTGGGGGGAATAAATTCGGTGGGGGGGGTGGATCCTTATCCGTGTGACGCGGCATCAAAATACCTGGGGAAACTGCCAGTTGCAAGCGAAAATACCAAGAAGGGAATTTCCCCTAAACGGCATTCGGGGCACTTTGCGAGACCCACAGAATTTGCATAGAAAACGATTTCGCGTCGCGGCCCTCGCAGCCAGTACCCACCGTGTGCGGGCATCGCCGCGAGGGGCTCGGGGCGCCGCCCCGCCCTCCGAACATGACCTTCGCCCAGAGTTGACCATGAAGCTTCGCTTTGGGTGATATTGCGCACATTAGTGGCAGGTGCATCTATACAAGTGGTTTTTTGTCGTTGACAGTTGGGACGGATATTTCCCCGTTCCTTCCCCGTTCCAACTGGCACAGAAAGATCCCGCTCACATGCGCAATTCTGCTGATGTCCCCGTACAGCCCCACCCCGTCACCGTCGCTGAAGTGATTCCCGGTGATCTTCTCGCTCTGTCGGAAGAGGATGTGGCGGCGGACAGGTGGTACGTGGTGATGCACACCTTGCCCGAGAACCCGCAGACCATTCGGCTGGCGCTGCGGCCGCCGCTCGGCGGAAGCGATCACGATCGGGTGTTTCAGCGGGATCACCAAGTGACGGTGGGGTGTCGGCGGATGGATGTCGCCGGAATTCCGGAGATCGGTTCCGCCGATCTTGAGGTGGTGGAATTCCGGGACGGGGATCGGGTCACCTCGCTGCGCGCCGTCGACCCCCGGGCCGTCGAGGAGTCGTACAGCCGCCGGTGGGGTCAGTGGTACCGGGACCTGGAGAGTCGGGTCGAGGAGCCCGTGTCGGACTCGGGGCTGCGGGAACGGGTCGCTCGGGAGGTCGCGGAGGGGCATGTCGTACGGCATCTCCCCCGGCCGCGTCGGGCGGCCGCCGCCGGCGCCGCGCCTCGGCGGGTTGTCGTCACCGGGCTCGGGGCCGTCACGCCGCTCGGTGTGGGGGTGGACCCGCTCTGGGAGGGGCTGGTTGAAGGGCGTTGTGGGATACGGGAGTTGGAGGGCGAGGAGTTCGCCGAGCTGCCCGTGCGGATCGCCGGCAGTGTGCCTGTCGATCCCGTCGGGCTGTTGCCTCGGCCGCAGGCTCGGCGGATGAACCGGGCCGCGCAGTTCGCGGTGATCGCGGCGCGCGAGGCCTGGCAGGACGGTGGGTTCGACGTGGCCGGGACGGTCGAGAGCGGGCTCGAACCCGAGCAGGTCGGGGTCAGTGTCGGGGCCATCCTCGGTGATGCCTCCGTGCTCGTCGGCGGTGACCGCAAGCTGCGGGACAAAGGGCCGCGTGCCGTGTCACCGCTGACCACGCCGATGACCGTGCCCTCGCAGGCCGCTTCCCAGGTGTCGCTCGCGCTGCGGATCACCGGCGAGGCCCGCACCGTGACCAGCGCCTGCGCCTCCGGTACCGAGGCCATCGGGCAGGCCATCGACCGCATCCGGTACGGGCATGTCGATGTCGCCCTGGCCGGCGGCGCGGAGGCCGTGGTCACCCCGGCGATCATGGCCTCGTTCGCCGCGATGCGCGCGCTGTCCACCCACGGTCTCGGATCCACCAGCCCCTCCCGGCCCTTCGCCAAGGACCGCGACGGCTTCGTCAACGGCGAGGGGGCCGGCTTCCTGCTGCTCGAGGCCGAGGAGCACGCGCGGGCCCGTGGAGCTCGTATCTACTGCGAGGCCGCCGGGTGGGGACTGTCCGCGGACGCCTACCACATGGCCGCGCCCGACCCTTCGGGCAGCGGCGTCGCGCTCGCGCTGCGGCGGGCCGTACGGGACGCCGGCGCCCATGTCGTGGACGTCGTGCACGTCAACGCCCATGCCACCGCCACCCCCGACGGTGACCTCGCCGAGGCAGGCGCGCTGCGGGCCGTACTCGGCGGGAGGGTCCCGGTGACCGCGCTCAAGGGTCACCTCGGTCATCTGCAGGGCGCCGCGGGCGGGGTCGAAGCCGTCGCCACCGTGCTCACGCTCCACCACGGCCTGATTCCGCCCACCATCGGCTGCGAGGAACAGGACGACGCCATCGAACTGGACGTGGTGACCAAGAGTCCGCGGCCGCTGCCCGCCCTCGGCGACCTCGCCCTCAGCAACTCGTTCGGGTTCGGCGGGCACAACGCGGTGCTGGCGTTGCGGCGGATCGCTTGACCGAAGAATGCCCACAACAGGGCGGCTCAGGCCGACGTGCGCTTTCGGGGTGACGTCTTCTTTGCTGCCGCCGCCTTCTTCGCCGCGGTCTTCTTCGTGGCTGCCCGGGCCGTCGTCTTGGAGGCCGGCTTCTTCGCCGTCGTAGCCGTCGTCGCCTTCTTCGCCGTTGTCTTCTTGGCCGCCGTCTTCTTCGCCGTCGACTTCTTTCCGCCGACCTCCTTGGGAGCCGTACGGGCCGACTTGCGAGCGGCCGTACGCGCCGGGAGGCGGGTGACCTCCGCGGCTTCGCCCGTTTCCTCGCCCTCGCCCCGCGATTCCTTGGCCTCGCGCACGCTCTTCTCCAGGGCGGCCATCAGGTCGAGTACCTTGCCGCCGGTCTTCTCACCGGTGGGGGCGGCGGGGGCCTCCACACCGGAGGCCTTGGCGGCGATGAGTTCTTCCAGGGCCTCGCGGTAGTCGTCGTGCAGGTCGGCGAGGTCCACCTCGCCGAGGGTGTCCATCAGGGCGTCCGCCAGGTCCAGTTCCTTGTCGCGGACGGTGACACTGGTGTCCGGCGCGACGTCCTGGGGGGCGCGGATCTCATCCGGCCAGAGCAGGCCGTGCATGGCGATGACGTCGTCGACCACGCGCAGCATGCCCAGGCGTTCCCGGCCGCGCAGGGCGAACTTCGCGATGGCGACCTTCTGGCTGCGTTTGAGGGCCTCGCGCAGGAGCGTGTACGGCTTGGCGGCGGGGACGCCGTTCGCGGACAGGTAGTACGCCGTGTCCATCTGGAGCGGGTCGATCCGGTCGGCCGGTACGAAGGCCACGATCTCGATCGTCCTGGCGGTCGGGATGGGCAGCTGGGCCAGATCCTCGTCCGTGATCGGGATCAGCGTGCCGTCCGCGTCCTCGTACGCCTTGCCGATCTCCCCTGTCGTGACCTCGCGGTCCTCCGCCTCGCAGAACTTGCGGTAGCGGATGCGGCCGCCGTCGTCGAGGTGGACCTGGCGGAAGGAGATCGAGTGGCTCTCCGTGGCGTTCACGAGCTTGATCGGGATGCTGACCAGGCCGAAGGAGATGGCGCCGTTCCATATGGATCGCACGTGCAGCACCTTCCACTCGATTGCAGCTGGTTTCAGACAATTTCTTATCGTTTGGTGAGATTGTCATCGTATGACGCCGATCACAGTGGTGGAGGGGCGAAGGCTCGCGCTGAGCAATCTGGAGAAGGTCCTCTATCCGGCGACCGGCTTCACCAAGGGCGAGGTGCTGCACTACTACGCGACGGTCGCCGAGGTTCTGCTGCCTCACCTCAGGGACCGGCCGGTGTCCTTCCTGCGCTATCCGGACGGGCCCGACGGCCAGGTGTTCTTCGCCAAGAACGTGCCGCCGGGTACGCCCGAGTGGGTCACCACCGCCGAGGTGCCGCGGTCGGAGGGGCCGGCTCGGATGGTGCTGGTCCAGGACCTGGCGAGTCTGATGTGGGCGGCGAACCTCGTCACCGAGTTCCACACGCCGCAATGGCTCATCGGGGCGCCGGGGGACGCGGACCGGCTGGTCTTCGATCTCGACCCGGGGGCGCCGGCGACCGTCGTGGAGTGCTGCGAGGTCGCGCTGTGGCTGCGGGAGCGGTTGGCGGCGGACGGGGTCGAGGCGTACGCGAAGACGTCCGGGGCGAAGGGGTTGCATCTGCTGGCGGGGCTGGAGTCGACGCCCTCCGGGCGGGTGACGGAGTACGCCAAGGGGTTGGCCGTGGAGGCGGAGAAGGTGATGCCTCGGCTGGTTGTGCACCGGATGGCGCGGAATCTTCGGGCGGGGAAGGTGTTTGTCGACTGGAGTCAGAACGCTGCGCGGAAGACTACGGCGACGCCGTACACGTTGCGGGCGCGGGCGGAGCCGACGGTGTCGGCGCCGGTTACCTGGGGGGAGGTCTCGTCTTGCCGGGCCGGCTCCCAACTGGCCTTTCAGGCGGGGGACGTCGCTTCGCGGGTGGAGGAGTACGGGGATCTGCTTGCGTCCTTGCTCGACCGGGGGGTCGCTCGGGGGCTGCCGCCGCCGTGAGTGGAAGGCGGTTTTCGCCCCCTCCGCCCCTACCCGTCCCTTGCTCCTGGGGGCTCCGCCCCCAGACCCCCGTTCGCCCGAAGGGCTCGTCCTCAAACGCCGGACGGGCTGAAAGATCTCCCCCGGCCAGGCTGAAAAGTGCAGCCCCGACGGGTGGGTGGGGGATCGGGACGGCACTACCTCGTCTTCAGACGCCCGACGGGCTCAAAGATCTCCCCGGCCGAGCTGAAAGATCTACGCCCGGCCAGGGCGAAAACCCACTGCCAAAGGAGCCGCATGCAAGCGACACCGCCCCCCTCCCGTGCCCTCCCCCGCGCACTCGTCGTCGGGTTCACCGCTCTCGCTCTCGGGGTCTCGTCCTCGCCCTGGGCCTCCACTGCCGCCCCGGTGCGGGCCGCGAGTTCCGATGTGATCCGGGACTGGAGTGAGACCGCTGTCGCCGTGGTCAGTGGGGACGCGCAGCGGCCGACTGCCGAGCCGTTCATCTGGTACGGCTTTGTGTCGGCTGCCGTGTACAACGCGGTGGTGGGCATCGAGGGCCGGTACGCCCAGTACAAGTGGCATGAGCGTGGCCCGCGTACCGCGTCGTCCGCGGCGGCCGCCGCGGCTGCTGCCCGTCGCGTGCTCCTGACGTACTTCCCGAGGTCGCAGGCCAGGATCGACGCCGCCTACACCGCGTCGCTGGAGAAAGTTCCCGACGGGAAGCCGGAGGACGAAGGTGTCGCGTTCGGGGAGCGGGCGGCGGCTCGGCTCGTCGAGCTTCGGGAGAACGACGGGCGCGGCGCGACCGTGACGTTCGACAAGCAGCCCGCCCCCGGCGTCTGGCGGCCCACCCTGCCGAACCACACGCCCTTCATCAACCCGTGGATGGCGAAGGTGCGGCCGATGCTCCTCGATTCGCCGGACCAGTTCATGCCGGGACCGCCGCCCGAGCTGACATCCAAGCGCTACGCCAGGGACCTCGCCGAGGTGAAGGCGATGGGCGCGAAGACCAGCACTGTGCGGACGGCGAAGCAGACCGAGACAGCGCTCTTCTTCACCGACCCCCTGCCGCAACAACTCCAGGCCGCCTACCGCGACTACACCGCACGGCACGGGCTGGACATCGTCGAGGCGGCCCGGCTGTTCGCCGCCGCCGGCACGGCCTCCGCCGACGCGACGATCACCACATGGAACTCCAAGTTCACCTACGCCCTTTGGCGCCCTATCACGGCGATCCGACTGGCCGACACCGACGGCAACCCCGCCACCGAGGCCGACCCGTCCTGGCTGCCGCTCGCCAACACGCCTCCGTACCCCGAGTACATGGGCGGCCACTGCGCCAACGACGGTGCCGTCATGAGCGTCCTGGACCGCCTGACCGGCGGTGACATCGACTTGCGGGTCTCATCGGCGGTGACGGGCACCACCCGTACGTACACCGACTCGGCCGACTTCAACCGTGACGTGATCAACGCCCGGGTCTGGGAGGGCATCCACTTCCGGACCGCCGACATCGTGGGCAACCGGGTGGGCAGGCACATCGGGACCTACGCACTCGGCCACTACTTCCAGCCGCTGCATCACAAGCGGTAGGAAGCGAGCCGTAGGAAACGAGCGGTAGGAAACGCTCACACCCTCGTCCACGTATGCCGATCGCGCGCCATCGCGTGCAGCGCCTCCACGTCCGCCGGTTTGAGGACCCCGCCGAGGCGGGCCAGGCCCGCGAGGTCCGTGTCCTGGAGGACTCGGACCCCGCGGAGGGGCGCCGCGACGTCGAGGTCGGCGGGGCCTGCCACGGCCAGGACGGGGCGCACCTCGGCCGTCAGTGCGTACGAGGCGCGGTCGGCGTCGGCGCGGACTCGGCGGAGCAGGGGGTGCGGTTCGCGGCGGCCGACGGTGACCATCGGGTCGGCCACGAGGACGCGCTGTTTACGGGCGTACAGGGCGCGTACGGAGAAGAGGCCGCCCGGGCCGATGACCAGGTGGTGGAGGCGGTCGCCGCCCGGGAGCGGGAGGGAGTGCAGGGTGTGCCAGCCCGCGCCCTCCAGGTGGTCGAGGGCGTCGCCCGCGGCCTGCTCCGCCGCGAGCGCTCGGCGGCGGGGATCGGGGCGCAGGCGGTGGGCCGGGCCCGGGTCGCGGTCGAGGGCGATCAGCAGCGCCTCGCCCGGGCGGTTCGGCGCCAGGTCGTCGTCCGGGTGCAGGGTGAGGCGGGCCAGCTCAGCCGGGGTGGGGACGGGAGGTGGTCCCACCGTCACCGGGCCGGTCAGGAACGGGCCGAGCGCGTCGAGCACGTCCTCTCTGCGCTCCTCGCTGAGCAGATTGACCCGGGCCGACTCACGGTCGTACCAGGCGACGTTCCTCCCGTCCGTGAAGCAGACGTACAACCGCTCCTGGCCATGACGCCAGGTCGGTATGACGCGCAGTCCGTTCATGCACCATCACCCCACGACCATGGGAACAGGCGGGGTGCTCCAGGGGCAAGAAGCCGGTTACCTTTGTGAGCAGTTGGGGGAGTTGGTGGGAGGCGTCGTTGCGGACCCGCAGAAGGCCGTCGGATGTGCCGGCTCCGGACAGCCCGTGGAGCGAGATCGTGCCCGGCCTGTGGATGGGCGGGCACGCGTTCACGGGACGCTCCGGAGAGCCGGAGTTCGCCGTCGTACACGATGAGTTCGACCTGGTCCTGACCTTGTTGCGGCTGCCGGGGCACGGGCCGGACCCGGGCGTCGAGCACCATGTGTGGCCGGTCCCCGACGGGCCCCTCGACGGTACGCAGCTGGCGGGCGTCATCCGTCTCGCGCAGGCCGCCGACGACGCGCTGGAGGACGGGCGCCGCGTCCTGGTCCGCTGCTTTCACGGCTACAACCGCTCCGGTCTCGTGGTCGCGCACGCGCTGATGCGCGCGGGACACACCGCAGACGAGGCGATACAGCTGATCCGGACCCGGCGCTCGCCGTGGGCGCTGCACAATGAGCTGTTCGTGGAGTACCTGCGGGCCGGGCTCACCACGGCCAGGCTCCTGGAGGAGCTGGCGGAGCCGTGAGACTCGCGCGGCCGTTCACCGGCCGCACCGGGGTCCAGCCGGTGAACAAAAAGGACTTCCCTACGAATATGGTGTGCGGGGCGAGCCGCTCGCCTCCCGTTTCCCTCGCTGGAGTGCAGTGACCCACAGCCGCCGTGTGCCCAGGGCGATCGCCCTGCTCGCCGCAGTCCCGCTGCTCGCGCTCGCGGGCTGCGGCGACCCGGGCGATCTGCGCGGCGCCGGCGAGACACCCACCGCCGTGGGCCCTTCCCAGCTGTGGCCCACACTGGCACCCGCCACGACGCCCGCGCTCGACTACGGCGAGGCGGACACCGAGGTCGTCAAGGGCATCGCGGTGAAGAACGACGACATCCACGAGCTGGACCCGGTCTCGGTGATCGAGGCGCAGGTCGCCGCCCACCCGGACGAGTACACCGGCCGGACGGCGCTGTACCCGGAGACCGCGGAGCGGCTCGGTGACTGCGGGGGCCCGTCAGGCGCGCGGGGCAAGGGCTGCCCGGTCCTCCAGGCGTACTACCGCGACCTCACCGGCGACGGCAAGGACGACCTGGTGCTCGGCTTCACGGTGCCCGGGGACCAGCTGACCGTGCGCGTCTACACCTTCGAGAAGCATCGTCTTGTCCAGGTCATGAACACCACGGACGCCGTGATCGGCGTCGAGTTCGCGGGCCGCGAGCTGGTCGTCCGGGCCGCGTCCACCCTGCCCGGCTACGAGTACCGCACGGTCTGGTCCTGGGACACGCACCAGCACGCGATGCTGGCGACGCGCGACGAGATCCTGCGGGTCGGCAGCTCCACCGGGGCACCCACGCCGTCCAGGTCCCCGGCCGCCACGCCGAGCGCCTCCCCGAGCGCCTCATGAGACTCCCCCTCCGGCGCCTCCCCCAGTGGACCGCCACCCTCACCTGGAAGGCCGCCGCCTTCATCACGGTGATGTGCTGCGGCCTCGCCGCCCTCCTCGGCGTCCTCGTGCACGTCTCGGTGACCAACCAGACCGTCGGTGAGGCGCGCGGCCGCGCACTCGCCCGGCTCACCGAGGTGACGACGGCGTACGAGGCTGGAGACCGGCTTCCGCCGGGCGCGGGCGTCGATCTCCCCGGGCTGCCGAAGCAGTTGCGCGAGCTGGCGGCGGACGGGCGGCGCGGCACGATGGTCAGCAGCGACCAGGACCGGCACCCCACGATGTGGGCGGCCGGACCGGCCGACGGCGGGCGCGCGCTAGCCGTCAAGTTCGACTACTCGCAGGGCGCGCACGCCATCGAGGCGCTGGACCGGGCGATCGTGTGGTCCTCGGCGCTGGCGATCGGGGCGACGTTGCTTGTGGGGGCGTTCGCGGTGACCCGGGTGACCCGGCGACTGCACGCGACGGCGCGGGTCGCGCGGCGGATCAGCGCGGGCGACCTGGACGCGCGCGTCAACGACCCGCGTACCGTCGTCACCCCCCTCGCCTCCGGCTCGGGCCGCCAGGACGAGGTCGCCGCCGTGGCCGCCGCCCTCGACACCATGGCCTCCTCGTTGCAGGGCAAGCTGCTGAGCGAGCAGCGGTTCACCGCGGACGTGGCGCACGAGCTGCGGACCCCGCTGACCGGGTTGCACGCGGCGGCCGAGCTGCTGCCGCCGGGGCGCCCGACCGAGCTGGTGCGCGACCGGGTCGCCGCGCTGCGCACGCTCACCGAGGACCTGCTGGAGATCTCCCGCCTCGACGCCCGGAGTGAGCGGCTCGACCTGGACTCGGAGCCGCTGGTTCCGCTGGCCGAGCGGGTGGTGCGGGCGTCGGGGACCGAGACCGAGGTCCGGGTCGTACGGGACACGCGCGTGGAGACCGACCGGCGCCGGCTGGAGCGGGTGCTCGGGAATCTGGTGGCCAACGCGCACAAGCACGGGCGGGGGCCGGTGGTGCTGGCGGTCGACGGCCCGGTCGTCACCGTGTGGGACCACGGCGACGGCTACCCGGACTACCTCGTGGAGCACGGGCCGCAGCGGTTCCGGACCGAGGGCGGTTCGAAGGGGCACGGGCTCGGGCTGACGATCGCCCTCGGCCAGGCAGAGGTCCTTGGCGCGCGGCTGGCGTTCGCCAACGCTCCCGACGGCGGGGCGGTGGCGACCTTGACGCTCCCTCAGTCCGCGCAGCAACCCGGGCCCCCGGGGGCTCCTCACCCCGATGGCCCCGCAGCTCCCTGAAGGCTCTGAGCACCTCTGGATCCCCGATGGCGCAGTGTGACCTGCGCGCGCCCCGGCCCGCTCCTAATGTGGCGATTAGTCAGGTTCGCCCCCTTTCCTGGAGGAGCCCCCCATGTCCCCCAAACCCCTGCGGTCCACGTACACACGTCTCGCCATAACTCTCGCCGCCGGCAGCCTCATCGCACTCGCCGGCGCCACCCCCGCCCTCGCCGACGACGACTGGGACCCCGGGAGCGGCGACAGCCGCGAGTGGGACAACGGACGGGACGACGGCGACGGCCGTGACTGGGAAGAGGACGGCAGGGACGACGGGAGGGAAGACGGAAGGGACGACGGCAGGTTCGACGGCAGGGACGACGACGGCCGCGACTCGGAGAACGGACGGGGTGACAGTCGCGACAACGACCCGCGCCGCTACAAGGGCCGGATCAGCGCCCGCGGCGGACTCGCCCTGCGCACCGCCCCGAACCGTGGCAGCCGGGTGCTCCGCGTCGCGAGGTACGGCGAGATCGTGCACATCTTCTGCAAGACCTCGGGCCAGTCCGTCGACGGCAACCGCCTCTGGTACCAGCTCACCGACGGCACCTGGGCCTGGGGTGCGGCGCGCTACATCGACAACATCGGCCCGGCTCCCCGCTGGTGCTGAGCCCGCAGGCGGTGCGCAAGGTGCACCGGAACAGCCCGTTTATCACTACATAACGGGACATCAGGAACTCCGCTTGCTACGTTCCGGACATGATCAAGGCCGGAATGTCCGGAACGACCGTGGCAGCGGAGCCGCCCACCCCCGCTGTACGCCTGCCCCGGCGCCGTGGCATCGAGTTCACCCTCATCGTCCTCGCCGTTCTGCTCTGCGTGTACGGCTACTGCGCTGTCGGTCTCGCGAAGAACGGCACCGTCCCGCCCGGCGCCGCCGGTTACGGCGCCGGGCTCGGCGTGCTCGCACTCCTTGCCCACTTCGCGGTCCGCTTGAGGGCGCCGTACGCCGATCCGCTGCTGCTGCCCATCGCCGTACTCCTCAACGGCCTGGGCCTGGTGCTGATCTACCGGCTCGACCTGGAGACCCCGCGCGACCAGGCCGCCCCCATCCAGCTCATCTGGTCAACGCTCGGCGTCGCGCTCTTCATCGCGGTCGTGCTCTTCCTGCGCGACCACCGCGTCTTGCAGCGCTACACCTACGTCTCCGTCGTCACCGCACTCGTCCTGCTGACGCTGCCGATCTTCTTCCCCGCCGTGAACGGCGCCCGCATCTGGATCCGGATCGCCGGATTCTCCATCCAGCCGGGCGAGTTCGCGAAGGTGCTGCTCGCGCTCTTCTTCGCCGGCTATCTCGCCGCCAACCGCAACGCGCTCGCGTACACCGGCCGCCAGATCTGGCGGTTCAAACGGCTCCAGCTCCCCACCGGCCGGGTACTCGGCCCGATCGTCGCGATCTGGCTGCTGAGCGTGGGCGTACTGGTCCTCGAACGGGACCTGGGGACCTCGCTGCTGTTCTTCGGCCTGTTCGTGATCCTGCTGTACGTCGCCACCGGCCGCACCGGCTGGATCGCGGTGGGCCTGCTGCTCGCCGGCGTGGGCGCGGTCGCCGTCGGCTGGCTCGAACCGCACGTCCACAGCCGGGTGCAGGAGTGGCTGCACCCCTTCGCATCGATCGAGGCGGGCGAAGGGCCCAACCAGATCGCCCAGTCCCTCTTCGCGTTCGCCGCCGGCGGGATGCTCGGCACCGGCCTCGGGCTCGGCCACTCCATCCTCATCGGCTTCGCCGCCAAGTCGGACTTCATCCTGGCGACGGCGGGCGAGGAACTGGGCCTGATCGGCCTGTCCGCGATCTTTCTGCTGTACGCCCTCCTCGTCGAGCGCGGCTACCGGGCTGGGCTCACCCTGCGCGACCCCTTCGGACGGCTCCTCGCCGTCGGGCTCGCGTCGATCGTGGCGCTCCAGGTCTTCGTCATCGCGGGCGGGGTGACCGGGCTGATCCCGCTCACCGGCATGGCGATGCCGTTCCTCGCACAGGGCGGGTCCTCGGTCGTCACCAACTGGATCATCGTGGCGCTGCTGATCCGGATCAGCGACTCGGCGCGGAGTCAGTACGACGGGACGGGGGCGCCGTGAGCCATCGGGAGGTCGTTGCGTTGTGACGCGCTACATCCGTAGAGCTGCCGCCCTGTGCGCGGTGCTGCTTGTCGCTCTGCTTGTCAACGCCACCCGTGTCCAGGTCTTCCAGGCCCGGTCGTACGACGAGAACCCCGCCAACCGCCGCCAACCGATCGCCCGTTACGGCCAGCCCCGCGGAGACGTCCTCGTCGGCGGCAGGGCGGTCACCGGCTCCAAGGACAGCGGCGAGCAGCTCCGCTACGAACGGACGTACAAGAACGGGCCGTTGTACGCGCCCGTCACCGGCTTCGCCTCGCAGGTGTACGGGACCGCCTTCCTGGAGAACGCCGAGGACGGCATCCTCTCCGGCAGCGATCCGATGCTCGCCCCGCTCCCCCTGTGGAACGACCTCACGCGCGCCCAAAACCCCGGCGGCAAGGTCGTCACCACCCTCGACCCGGCCGCGCAGCAGGCGGCCTACGAGGGGCTCGGCTCGCGGCGGGGTGCGGTGGCCGCGATCGAGCCGTCCACCGGGAAGATCCTCGCGCTTGTCTCGACACCGTCGTACGACCCGGAGGTGCTGTCCGGGACGGGCCCCGCGGTGGCGGAGGCCTGGGCGCGGCTCAACGGGGACGAGAGCAAGCCGATGCTCAACCGGGCGATCCGGCAGACGTATCCGCCAGGGTCGACGTTCAAGGTGGTGACGGCCGCGGCGGCGCTTGACGCGGGTGTGGTCACGGATGTCGACATGCCGACCGACTCACCGAACCCGTACACGCTGCCCGGTACGACGACCACGCTCACGAACGAGATCGAGGGCTGCGAGAACGCTTCGCTGCGGTACGCCTTCGAGTGGTCCTGCAACACCGTGTTCGCGAAGCTCGGTGTGGATGTGGGGCTGGAGAACATGACGCGGAGTGCGGCGAACTTCGGCTTCAACGACCGGAAGTTGAGGATTCCGTTCGCTGTCGCGCCCAGCAACTTCGATATGCGACTGGACCGTGCTCAGCTGGCACTGTCCTCCATCGGGCAGTTCGACACCCGGGCCACGCCCCTTCAGATGGCGATGATCTCGGCGGCCGTGGCGGGGGGCGGGTCCGTCAAGTCGCCCTATCTGGTGGAGAAGACGACGACCCGGGGTGGCGCCACGGTGTCCAGCACCGGGCCCAGGACGCTGCATCAGGCGATGAACCCCTCCACCGCGCTGCGACTGCGTGAGCTGATGACGGATGTGGTGACAGAGGGCACCGGTTCGAACGCCGCCATCCCCGGCGCCACCGTCGGCGGAAAGACCGGCACCGCCCAGCACGGCATCGGCAACTCCGGTACTCCGTACGCCTGGTTCATCTCCTGGGCCGAGGCCGACGACTCCATCGGATCCGCGGTGGCCGTCGCCGTCGTCGTCGAGGACGCGGCGGCCGAGCGGGGGGACATCAGCGGGGGTGGGGATGCGGCGCCCATCGCGAAGGCGGTGATGGAGGCGGCGCTCGGCCTGTGAGCGGGCCGATGGTGATGTCCGGTCCGTGAGAAGGGGGGTGTGGCGGGCCTGCGGGCCGACCTATCGTTCGGTTCATGACTGAACTCGGGTACGAACTCGCCCAGGTGAACATTGGCCGGCTCAAAGCGCCTTTGGATTCCCCTCAGTTGAAGGACTTCGTCGAGGCACTCGACCCCGTGAACGCCGTCGCCGACGCGGCGGAGGGGTTCGTCTGGCGGTTGCAGAGCGACTCCGGCGACGCGACGGACCTGGCCGTCTTCGACGACGAATGGCTGATCATCAACATGTCGACCTGGCGGGACGCGAACGCCCTGACCGCCTTCATGTACCAGGGGCAGCACCGTGAGCTGCTGGCCCGCCGGCGCGACTGGTTCGAGCGGGTGGAGGAGGCGATGGTCGCCATGTGGTGGGTTCCGGCCGGCCACCGCCCCACGGTGGCGGAGGCCGAGGAGCGCATCCTTCACCTGCGTGAGCATGGACCCACCGCGTACGCGTTCACCCTGCGCAAGTCGTTCCCTGCCGGGGCCGTCTAGGAAGCTCCGGGTACCTTTTCCCTGCGTTGCAGCCACTCCTCCGGGACGTCGTCCGTCCCTGTGCGCGCGGCCACTATTCCGCCCGTGATCGCGCAGGTCGTGTCGACGTCGCCGAAGCCCTCGGCCGTGCTCCAGAGGGCGGCGGTCAGGTCGGTCGGGTGGCGGGCGGCGCACCAGGTCGCGAAGGGGACCGTGTCGTCGGCTCGGATTCGATGGCCGTTGCCGAGGATGTCGGACGCCTTCCAGGGTTCGGTGGTGAAGGGGAGGTCCGCCGCCCTGGTCAGGCCGTCGCGGACCGCGCTGTCGGGGGTCTCGGACGCGACGGCGGCCAGGTCCAGTTCGCCCCGGGCGGAGAGTGCGGCCGCTACCGCCACGGCTATCGCGCCCGCTATGCCCTCCGGGTGGGCGTGCGTCACCTCGCCGGAGAGTCTCGCCTGCTCGACCACGCGCGGCAGGCTGTCCTGGAACCACGCCCCCAGCGGGGCGACGCGCATCGCCGCGCCGTTGCCCAGGCTGCCTTCGCCGTCGAAGAGATCCCTTGCCAACTCCCGCCAGCGCTCTGGTTCTTGGAGGAGTCGCGGGAGCAGTTCGTGCATCCCGTACCCGTAGCCTCGGGCCTGGTCCGCGTCGTAGCCGAGGGCGAAGGCCTGGGCCAGCTCCGTCTGGCGGATCTCGCCGTGCTCGTCCAGGACCCTGAGCACGCCGAGCGCCATCGCCGTGTCGTCCGTCCAGTGCCACTCCGGTTCCTGGGGTGTGCGCCGGGCGCGGATCTCCTCGTACGCCTGGAAGCGGTCGCGGAAGAGGGGGAACCAGCGCTCACCGAAGGCGTCGCCTAGGGCCAGGCCCTCCAGGCTGCGGCGGGCCGCGGGGCGGTTCGCTTGGGCGGGGTTGGCGGGCTCGTAGGGCTCGGTCATGGGGGTGATGATGCCGGGTGCGGCTTGGCGGGGGTGGGGTTTATTCGGCGTCGACAAGTCGTGTGGGAGGGATTGACGGGCTTGCTGACACGCTGTCTCATAAAATGTGACCGCCGGTAACTCGCAGGTGTCCGGTACGACTTGGGATGGGGACAGCGATGATCGAAGCCGATGTGCTGCGCGACGCGCTCGGTCTGCTCAAGGACCGGGAGCAGGTGGCCTCGCGGCTGCTCGAATCCTCCGCCAAGCACTCCTTCGACCCGGACGAGGAGCTGGACTGGGACGCGCCGTTCGAGGACGGCAAGTGGTTCTGGCCGCCGGAGTTGGTGTCGCTGTACGACACCCCGCTGTGGCGGCGGATGAGTTTGGAGCAGCGGATCGCTCTGTCGCGGCATGAGGCTGCGGCGCTTGCCTCGTTGGGGATCTGGTTCGAGATCATTCTGATGCAGCTTCTGGTGCGGCACATTTACGACAAAGCCGCGACCAGTGCGCATGTGCGGTATGCGCTGACCGAGATCGAGGACGAGTGCCGGCACTCGAAGATGTTCGCCCGGCTGATTGTCCGGAGTGAGACGCCTTACTACCCGGTGAGCCGGGCGCATTTGAATCTGGGGCGGCTGTTCAAGACCATTTCTACGACTCCGGGGTCCTTTACCGCGACGCTGCTCGGTGAGGAGATCTTGGACTGGATGCAGCGGTTGACCTTCCCTGACGAGCGGGTGCAGACCCTTGTCAGGGGGGTTACGCGCATTCATGTCGTGGAGGAGGCCCGGCATGTGCGGTACGCGCGGGAGGAGCTGCGGCGGCAGATGGTGACGGCGCCCCGGTGGTCCCAGGAGTTCACCCGGGTGACCTCGGGTGAGTTCGCCCGGGTGTTCTCCGTCGCGTTCGTCAATCCCTCGGTCTATACGAACGTCGGGCTCGACAAGCGGGAAGCTCTTGCCCAGGTGAAGGCCAGTGGGCATCGGCGGGATGTGATGCAGACCGGGGCCAAGCGGTTGACCGAGTTCCTGGATGACATCGGGGTGCTTCGGGGGGCTGGGCGGCGGTTGTGGAAGGCGTCGGGGCTGCTGGCCTGACGGGTGCGGCCTTCGGGTGCCGGCCGGTGGCGCCCGGGCGCCGTCGTGGGGGCGGGGCCGCGCCGGTACATCCGCCCGCATCCGGACGGATCGACTGTGAGGATGGAAGGTGCCGTCTGCTTTGGATCCGTCCGGATGCGGGCATTTGATGTACCGACACGGCCCCTTGCGTTGTACGGCGGCTGCGGGGGCGTGGGGGCTTGTGCGGTGGTCCGCCCGTTACGCTGCCGGGCATGACCTCTGCGGCTCCTACCCCCGCCTACCGTCGGCTGAGTGTTGAGGAGCGGCGCAGTCAGCTGCTTGAGGCGGCTCTGTCGCTCTTTGCCCAGCGGGCGCCCGAGGAGGTCTCGCTCGATGATGTGGCCGAGGCGGCGGGGGTGTCCCGGCCGCTCGTGTACCGGTACTTTCCGGGCGGGAAGCAGCAGTTGTACGAGGCTGCGCTTCGGTCTGCGGCGGAGGAGTTGGAGCAGTGTTTCGCCGAGCCTCCGGAGGGGGCTCTGACGCAGCGGCTGTCGCGGGCTCTTGACCGGTATCTGGCGTTCGTGGATCAGCACGACGCCGGGTTCAGCGCCTTGTTGCAGGGCGGGAGTGTTGTCGAGACGTCTCGGACCACGGCCATCGTGGACGGGGTGCGGCGGGCTGCCGCCGAGCACATTCTTGATCATCTGGGTGTGCGGGAACCGGGGCTGAAGCTGCGGATGACGGTACGGATGTGGATCACCGCCGTGGAGGCCGCCTCGCTCATCTGGCTCGACGAGGGCAAGGAACCGCCGCTGGACGAGTTGCGGGACTGGCTCGTCGAGCAGTTCGTGGTGGCGGTCGTGGCTACCGCCGGGCGGGATCCGCAGACCGCCGGTGTGGTGAAGGCCGCGCTCGTGGTGGAGAGTGCGGACGGGGTTGTGGGATCGCTGGGGCGGCGGGTGCTTCCGGTGATCGGGGACGCGGCGCGGCTGCTGTGAGGGGGGCGCGCCGGTGGAAGTGGCGCGCCCGCGAGAGTGGCACGCCTGTGAGAGTGGCGCACCCGTGAGAGTGGCGTACCCGCTCGTGTCGTGGTGGCGTTTGTGACACTGGGGCTGTGAAGAGCGAAGACACTCCCTTTGTTGGTGGGCCGCTGGATGGGCGGGTGCTGCCTGTTCTGCTCGGGGCCACCGGGCATCCGCCGAAGACTTATCGGGTTCCTGTTCCGGACTCCGGTGGTGGGCCGCCCACCGTGCTCGTCTACCGGCGGGTGCAGGCCGGGCAGAGCAAACGGCTCGGGCTGCATCAGGGGTGGAAGTATGAATACGACCCCTCGGGGGCTGCGGGGCGCGGGCTGAAGTGGCCCTGGTCTAAAACCGGGCGCAAGCCGGACGCCACGCCGGAGGCCAACGCCGACGAGTGACCTTCTTCGGCCGAACCGACCAGCCGGCGCGCGCCCGGGATGCGCGCGCCCGATCCTGCCGGTGAGAGGTGGACGGACCACCCCCGCACCGGAGGTGATGACGTGTCAGGAAGGCTTCTGCGTCTGGTCTGTACGGCGGCCGTGGCTACGGTGACCGCCGGGGTGGTGTTGGTGTTCTCGCCCGATGCTTCGGCCGTTCCCGCGCCTTCCGAGCCCGGCTCGCGTTCTGTCGCCGAGTTGCTGACGGATCTTCAGCGGCTGTACCGGGAGGCCGAGCAGGCCACCGAGACGTACAACGCCACCGAGGAGCAGCTGAAGAAGAAGCGGGCCGAGGTGGCGGTGGTGGACGGTCGGCTGGCCAAGGCGCGCCTCTCCCTGCATGACAGCCGCGGCGCCGCCGGCCGGCTTGCCCGGCAGCAGTACCAAGGCCGGAGTGAGATCTCCCCGTACGTGCGGCTGCTGCTCGCCCGCGATCCGCAGCACGCCCTCGACCAGGGGCATGTGGTCATGCAGCTGTCTCGCGAGCGGGCCAAGACCGTGGACCGGCTGGTCGGCAACGAGAAGCGGACGGACACCCTGGCCCGGGACGCGCGCAAGGCCCTGGACAGTCAACTCACCCTCGCCGCACGGCAGAAGAAGGAGCGGGACGAGGTGCGCGGGCGGCTGAAGGAGGTCGAGGAGCTGCTTGCCTCACTGACCGTCGATCAGCTCGCGGAGCTGGCCGAGTTCGAGAAGTCGGGGGAGGCCGCGGCCCAGAAGAAGTTCATGGCCTCGGGTGCGCTGAGCGGGGAGCGGCGGCCCTCGCGGGAGGGCGAGGAGGCGCTCCGGTACGCCGTCGAGCAGGTCGGGAAGCCTTACGAGTGGGGGGCGGAGGGGCCGGCCACGTACGACTGCTCGGGGCTCACGTCACAGGCCTGGGAGCATGCCGGGCGGCCCATCCCCCGGACCAGTCAGGAGCAGTGGGCCCAGCTGCCGCGCATTCCGCTGAGCGAGCTGCGGCCAGGGGATCTGGTCGTCTACTTCCCCGAGGCCACGCACGTCGCCCTGTATCTGGGGGACGGAGTTGTGGTGCAGGCACCCCGGCCCGGGACGAAGATCAAGGTCTCGCCCATTGCCGCCAATCCGGTGCTCGGGGCTGTGCGGCCGGATCCGGGATCTGCCCTGCCCAAGGGCCACTACACGCCGCCGAAGCTTCCCGAGGGGGCCATGGAGGGTGAGGATGAGGGCTTCGGCGCACCGGCTCCCCTTTAGGGGCGCCGCGGTGTTTTAGGCGTCAATCACGCACGTTGGGCCAAAAGTGGACACGCCTCCCACCTCTCGCTAGGCTCGATTAACGAACGCCACACCTGAAGAAGTGCTCTCCACACATAAGGAAGTTGGCGTCGAAAGCCGGATTCGATCGGCTCACCCATGCGGACCCATATGACGGCGTACGTCGAAATACGCCATTCAGCGCTGCGGTCTGCGTCTTGCACAGTCACACAGTCCGGCACTCTCGACAAAGCCGTCTGAAAATCAGTACGGGAGTCCGAAATGCCGAATTTCAGCAGCACCAAAAGGAAGGCACTCGGCCCCGCCGCGGTCGTGGCCTCGCTGACGCTCGCTGCATCTGTGGCAACCATCGGCACAGCTGACGCCGCCGTGAAGGTAACTGTCACTGGGACCGTGAGCTGCGCCAAATTCGCTGATTCAGTACCGCAGATAGTGACGATAACCCCCAAGAAGGGGACCGCCGACTCGGACGAACTCCTCGGCGAGGATCCGGTCGAGAAGTACACCGTCACTCTCCCGGGCATTCCGAAGAACGGCACGACCGGCACCGCCAAGGTTGTCTGCATAGACGATGAGGGCGACGTGAATACGTACAAGGTCAAGAATGTCCCGATCAAGAAGCCCGCAACCGGCCCCCAGACCGTCAACCTCGCGTAATCCCGCGCTTTCACGAGCATGCTCTTCTAGATTTCACGAGCATGCTCGTCCAAGCGGTGACAACCGGCAAAGGGCCCCCGGACACAGTGTCCAGGGGCCCTGATCTCGTACTGGGGGCTGTCAGGATCCGGCGACCGACGCCAGGTAAGCGCCTGTCTTCTCCGGCTCATAGAAGAAGTTCTCGAAGTCCGCGGGGTCGTTGAAGCCGTTCGCGAAGCGATCGGCCACCGGCGGGAGTTGGCCTGCCGCGCCGATGAGGTTCAGGACGTGCTCCGGCGGAACGCCGAGCATCGCGTTCGTCCACTTCGTCACGTGCTGCGCCGTGTCCCAGTACCGGTCGAACGTCGCCCGCATCCAGGTCTCGTCGAACTCCTTCTCACCGTGCTCGACGATCGAGGCGAGGTACGCGGCGGCGCACTTGGAGGCCGAGTTGGAGCCCTGGCCGGTGATCGGGTCGTTCGCCACGACCACGTCGGCGACGCCCAGGACCAGGCCGCCGCCGGGGAGCCGGCCGACCGGGTTACGGACGGTGGGGGCGTAACGGCCGGACAACGTGCCCTGCGCGTCGGTCAGTTCGGCCTTCGTCGCCCGCGCGTGCTCCCACGGCGTGAACCGCTCCATGAGTTCCAGGGTCAGGGAGAGGTGTTCGGCCGGGTCCTTGACGCCCTGGAAGGCGTCCAGCGGGCCGCCGGGTATGCCCTCCCAGAAGAGGATGTCGGCACGCCCTGAGGTGGTGAGGGTCGGCATGACGAAGAGTTCGCCGACGCCCGGGACCAGGTTGCAGCGGACCGCGTCGTAGTCCGGGTGCTCCGGGCGCGGGCCCAGGCCGTGGACGTACGCCACCGCGAGCGCGCGCTGCGGCTCCGTGTACGGGGAACGGGAGGCGTCCCGGCCGAACATGGACACCAGCTCGCCCTTGCCCGCCGACACCAGGACCAGGTCGTACGTACGGGCGAAGTAGTCGAGGTCGGAGACCGCCGCGCCGTGGATCACCAGCTGGCCGCCGCGCTGCGCGAACGTCTCCATCCAGCCGGCCATCTTCACCCGCTGGTCCACCGACTGCGCGTACCCGTCGAGCTTGCCCACCCAGTCGATCGCACGCTGCGAGGGGCCCGGGTCGAAGGAGCCCGGCACAGCCACCGAGACGCCGAGTCCTTCGATCTTCGGGGCCTGGGACTCCCAGAAGTTCAGCTGGAGATCGCGCTCGTGCTGCAGTGCCGTGTCGAACATGCACTGCGTCGACATGACACGGCCGGAGCGGATCTCGTCCGCCGTCCGGTTCGACATCAGGGTGACCTCGTACCCCTGCGACTGGAGGCCGAGGGCGAGCTGGAGTCCGGACTGGCCGGCTCCGACGACGAGTATCTTCCGCATGCGGGTGCTGTCTCCTACTCGGGGCTGACTTCGAGCGCGTGGCCGACCAGGGCGAGGAGGGTCTCGACGACCGAGATCCGGCGGCGCGCGTCCATGATCATGACAGGTATGTGCGGAGGCACCGTGAGGGCCTCGCGCACGTCCTCGGGCTCGTACCGCTCGCTGCCGTCGAAGTGGTTGACCGCGACGACGTACGGCAGTCCGCAGCTCTCGAAGTAGTCGAGCGCCGGGAAGCAGTCCTTGAGGCGGCGGGTGTCGGCGAGGACGACCGCACCGATCGCGCCGCGCACCAGGTCGTCCCACATGAACCAGAACCGCTGCTGGCCCGGCGTCCCGAAGAGGTACAGGACCAGGTCGTCGTCGAGCGTGATGCGGCCGAAGTCCATGGCCACGGTCGTGGTCAGCTTCTCCGGCGTCCCGGTCAGGTCGTCGGTGTCCGCGCCGGCCTGTGTCATCAGCGCCTCCGTCTGGAGGGGCGTGATCTCGGAGACCGCGGTGACGAGTGTGGTCTTGCCGGCTCCGAAGCCGCCCGCCACCACGATCTTCGTCGCGATCGGGGCGCGGGTGCGGTCCGTCTGCCAGGCCTGGAGGTTCTCGTCCGCCTCGGGGAGCGGCGACGGCGCCTGTACCTGAACTGCGTTGGGGAAGGCGGTTCTTGGCGCGCCCTCAGAGACGACGGAGTCCACTCAGCACCCTTTCCAGCAGAGCGCGGTCCGGCTGTCCCGGGCCGTGACCGGTTCCGTACACACGGATCTTTCCCTGGTCCGCCAGGTCGCTCAGGAGCACGCGGACCACGCCGAGCGGCATCCTGAGGAGGGCGGCGACCTCCGCCACCGTACGCATCCGGCGGCAGAGCTCGACGATCGCCCGCATCTCCGGCATCACCCGGGTTCCGAGCGAGCCGTTGGTCAACTCCCGGCGTTCCTCCGGGGCTTCGAGCGCCGCGACGAACGTCTCCACGAGCAGCACGTGTCCGAAGCGGGTACGGCCGCCGGTGAGCGAGTAGGGGCGCACGCGGGCGGCTTTGCGGTCGCCGCCGCGGACCGGGAGCTTGGGTGTACCACTGCTCATCGGGCGCTCCCCGTCGACTCTGTCTCCAGCGATTTCCGCAACTCGACGCGGAGTTCGGGGGTCAGGACGTGTCCGGCCCTGCCGACGAAGAGCGCCATGTGGTACGCCACCACGCTCATGTCGCAGTCCGGGGAGCCGTGCACACCGAGCAGCGAGCCGTCGCTGATCGACATGACGAACAGGCTGCCCTCGTCCATGGCGACCATCGTCTGCTTGACGGGGCCGCCGTCCATCAGCTTGGCGGCGCCGATCGTGAGGCTGCCGATGCCGGAGACGATGGTGGCCAGGTCGGCGGCGGACCCCTTGGGGCCCGTGGGGCGTTCCTCCCTCGCCTCCCGGGCCTCCGCGTTCCTCCCGGGGTCGGAGGAGAGCAGCAGCAGCCCGTCGGAGGAGACGACCGCAACCGAGAGGATGCCGGGCACCTCCTCGACGAGGTTCGTCAACAGCCAGTGCAGGTTACGGGCTTCACTGCTCAGGCCGAAGGTACTGGGCGCGGTCAACTGCTTGCCTCCTCGACTGTGCCCCCCGATGGTTCTACGTCCTGTGCGTGCGGCCCAGCGCCATGCGCGGGCACGTTCAGCTCCGCTGTCTGGTCGGCGATCTCCGCCTCCACCTCGCGGCGGCCCTCCTGCGCACCCCGGTGGAACCCGCCGAGCCTGCGGCGCAGTGCCTCGGCGTCCACACCGCCCGTGCGTGGCCTCGGGGCCGGCGCGGGCGCGGAGATCTTCGGCGTCCGCTTGGGCAGCCCCTTGTCGGTGACCCGCTCGGGCTCGTCCACGTCCGCGTCAGGGACACGATCGTGGGTGTCGGGGCCGATGGCGTAGGGGTCGGGGGTGGGGGTGGTCTTGGGAGCGGCCGTGGTGGTCTGGGTGGGGAGGGTTACGTGGGGGGTGGGGTACGGGGTGTGGGGTGCCTCTGGCCGGGGAGTGTCCTCCGGTCCGGGGACCGACCCTCGCTGGGTGGCCTCCGGTGACTGGGAGGACGTCGTCCGGGCCCAGGGGGCATCGCCCGACCCGGAGACCGGCCTGGCTCGGGGGGACTCCTCCGGCTCGGAGACCGAGCGGGGGCGGGAGGCTTCCGGCGACTCGGAGATCGCCGGCGACTCGAAGACCGGCTCGGGTGCGGTGGGCGCCACCGACTCGGTGGGTACTGCGGGTCCGGCCTCGGGTGCCCCATCGGGCCCTGCCTCAGCGGCTGTTCGGGTCGGGGCGGCCGGCCCAGGATCCGAGGCCGTCTCGGCGGGCGCTCCGTCCCAGGGCACTCCCCCGGTCTCGACCGGCTCGTCCATCGGGGGTACCGGGGCCAGGAGCTCCATCGTGGTCTCGGGCGTCGGCTCAGGCGTCGGCTCGGGTGCGCTCGGCGCCGGGGCGGACCCCATCGGCGCCTGGGCGTCCTCGCCCGCCTCGGCCTCGCTCACCGTGTCCCCGGCGGCAGCCCCCCGTACCGCTTCCTGCGCCGCCGCGATGAACGGGTCCTCGTCCCCGGCCGGGGGCCGCACCGGGAGCTTCGAACGGCCGTACAGGACGTTGGAGTTGGCCTCGGCGTCCGCGCCGGGGAAGGTGAGTGCGGGGGTGGCCGCGGCGGCCGGGGTGGCGGAGGGCACGGCGGTGGAGGGGGCAGGGGTCAGGAGGGTCCCCGGGAGGACGGCGACGGCCGCGATGCCGCCCTGCTTCTGTTCGCGCAACGTCACGCGTACGCCGTGCCGGTGGGCAAGCCGGGCCACCACGTACAGGCCGAGCCCGAGGCCCTCGCCGCTCTCCTGGTCGTAGGCGTCCTCCGGTTCGAACTCCGCGAGCCGGGAGTTGAGCTCCTTCATCCGCTCCGTGGTCATGCCGATGCCCTCGTCCTGCACGGAGAGCATCACCTCACCGTTCTCCAGGAGCCAGCCGGAGACCTCCACGGACATGTCCGGCGGCGAGAACGACGAGGCGTTCTCCAGGAGTTCGGCCACGAGGTGCGAGATGTCGTCCGCGGCGAACCCGGCAAGGTGCGCGTGCGGCGGCAGCGTGGCGATGCGGACACGCTCGTACCGCTCGATCTCGCTGACCGCGGCGCGTACGACGTCGACCAGCGGGACCGGCCCGGCGTGCTGCTGGCCGTGCTCGGCGCCCGCGAGGACGAGCAGGTTCTCGCTGTGGCGCCGCATGACGGTCGCGAAGTGGTCGAGCTTGAAGAGGGTGGCGAGGCGGTCGGGGTCCTGCTCGCGCTCCTCCAGGCCCTCGATGACGCCGAGTTGACGCTCGACGAGGCCGAGGGTGCGCAGCGCGAGGTTGACGAAGGTGCCGTGGATGCTGCCGCGGACCTGCTCCAAGTGGGCGGCGGCCGCGGCGAGTTCCACGCGGAGCTTGTCGCGCTCGTCGGCCATCAGCTGGCGCTGGCCGATGAGGTGCTTGCGGTCGCCTTCGAGCGTGGTGAGCCGCTCGTGGAGCGCGGCGGCGTGCGCATGCAGCGCGTTCACGGAGCGGACGACCTGGGCGAACTCGTCGTTGCGGCCGGTGAACTTGACCGGCTCCTGCGCGCCCGGGTCGGCGGCCAGGCGGGCCGAGCCGAGCCGCAGGACAGCCAGCGGACGGGTCAGGCTGCGGGCCATGGCCATCGAGACGCCGACCGCGACGAGCAGCAGCGTGCCGATGATCGCGATGCGGATCTCCAGCGCGGTGACGTCCTCGTCCCGCAGCGCTTCGAGGTCCTTGATGCGATGGCTGTTGAGGGAGGCCTCGGCGCCGCGCATCAGGTCGACGCGGGCGGAGAGCGCCGCGTCCAGCTTCTTGGTACTGGTGTCGAGTTCGGCGTCGGAGATCGTCGGCTGGTCGGTGAGGCCCGAGAGGTACTTGTCGGCGTTGGTGACGTCGGGCCCCGTGACCGTGGAGTCGTACGAGCTCTTGTCGGCCTTGGGCGCCCGCTCGCGGAACTCGGCGAGGGCCGCGTCCGAGCGGAGGCGGGCCTGCTGGGCGGCGGCGCTGAGGGCGTCGCGCTGCTTGGTTTCGGCATCCGAGGAGACGCTGGTGGTGGTCGACAGGCCGGTGTACGGGTCGACGGTGGTCTGCGTGGTGCGCGGGATGCTGAGGGCCGCGAGGAGCAGTCCGCGGGCGGCGGCGGACTGCTGGACTGCGGTGTCCAGTTCGGCGAGGGAGTGCGCGCCGGAGCCCGCTCGGGGCGGCAGTTTCTCGGCCAGGTCCTCGGCGAGGGCGTGCAGTTCGGTGATGGCGTCGGAGTACGACCGGTGCGCTTCGAGAGCGGTGCTCTTGCCGGTGAGCGCTGCTCTCCGTAGCGAGGCGATCGTGTCGAGGTCCGTGAGGAGGGCGGCGGGGGCGTCCTCGTCCGCCCGCAACTCCTCGACCTGGCGGTCGACCCGGGCGCCGCGCTGTTCCGAGGGCGCCTTGTCCTTCGGGCGGCCCGCGGCGATGTACGAGGTGACCTCGTCGCGCTCGTCGGCCAGCGAGTGCGCGAGGGTCAGCGCCTGCTGGGTGCGCTGCGCGAGCGTCACCAGGTTCTGGGAGTCGTTCAGCTGACCCGAGGCGGTCAGGATCGTGGGGGCGCCCGCGCCGGCGATGGCTGCCGCGACGACCGCAACGGCGACGATCAGCCGGTTACGTACGTGGGCGGTCCGGCCCCTGCCCGCCGAGTCGGCGGTGTCGCCGGTGGCGCCACCCCCGGTCGAGCTGGAGGCCGTCTGCTTGCCTGTGCGCCTCGGCCGCGTCTTCTGCACCGGTGCTCGCATTCCTGACTCGTGTACCCATGGGCCCGGGTGACGTTCCGTCAACTAGGGCGTTCGCCCAGTACGGCTCCCGACCCTCCCAGTGCCGGTGGGCAGTGGTCCCGCATCATCTGGCCCGCCACCCGAAGGAGTGAACATCGGACGGGAGTTGGCGGGCAAGTCCCTCTGGCCTGTGCGGTTCGTCCGCACGGCGGGCCGGTTGGACGTGAGCGACGGGCTTTGGCAGTATTCGCCGCCACGCTTCGCCGGAGTCGATCATTCCATGCCAAACCCGGCGGCTGAGCTGCCGGTCCGCGCCCATCCGGCGGTCGATGCCAGCCTCTCGTGGACCTTGTGAAGGGCTCGTGCAGACTGGCCGGATGCGTACCGAACTCGTCTCGGAACCCGGCGGCCCGGCCCGCCCCAATGAGGACTTCGCATCGGTCGGACTTCCCGCCTCAGGACAGGGGGGCGCACTGGTCGTCCTGGACGGGGTGACACCCCCCGAGGGGGGCGACGGATGCGTGCATTCCGTCGCCTGGTTCTCCGCCCGTCTCGGCGGAGCACTGACCGAACTGTCCCTTTCCCACCGGGATCTGACGCTGCGGGAGGTCCTCTCCCGCTCGATTTCGCGCACCGCCGAGGCCCACGCCGAAACCTGTGACCTTTCTCACCCGCGCACACCTCAGGCAACCGTCGTCCTCGCCCGCTGGTCCTCCGCCGAGGTCGAATATCTGGTCCTGTCGGATTCGGCACTGCTCCTCGAGTCCCCCGACGGTTCCGTCACCCCGCTCCTCGACGACCGCCTCTCCCACGTCCCCCGCGCGACCCTCACCTCCGCCGCCCTCACCGACTCGACCCTCCGCAACCAGGAGGGCGGCTTCTTCACGGCCGCCGCGGATCCCTCGGTGGCGTCGCGCGCGGTGACGGGGACGGTGCCGCGATCGTCCGTCCGGGCGCTGGCCGCCCTGACCGACGGCGCCACCCGGTGGGTGGAGAAGTTCCAGGAGGGCGACTGGGCGGGCCTGTTCACCGTCGTACGGAAGGAAGGGGCTCAGGCGCTGGTGGATCGCGTACGGGCGCTGGAGGCGGCGGACGCGGAGCGGCGGGTGCGTCTGGGGCGGAGCAAGACGCATGACGACGCGACGGTGGTGTTCGTGGAGTGGTGAGCCGGCGCCGCTTCGTGCGAGCGCGCTTCTCCGAGTGGTCGGCCGCTCCTCCGCGTGAGGGGCAGCCCGCCGCTTCGCGGCGGTGTTCGCCCGCCCGCTCCGCCACCCGTTTCCAGTCGGATGGAAGGTGACCCGACAAGCGTTCGCCCCGCCGCTCGGTCCGCGGTCCGCCGCTTCTCCTCGTGACGGGCCGCCTCACCGCTCGGTCCGCTACTTCTCCATCCCGCTGTTCAGCTGATGCAGCAACCGCGCCAGTTCCGCGACCTCCCGGGGGTCCCAACCCCCCAGTTGCCGCACGTAGCGCGCCCGACGCGCCTCCCGCACCGTGCTGAAACGCGTCCGGCCCTCCTCCGTGAGGTGGACGAGCCAGGCGCGGCCGTCGGCGGGGTCGGGCTCGCGGGCGACGAGGCCCAGGTCTTCCAGGGCGCGGAGCTGGCGGGACATGGTGGCCTTGCCGACGCCGATGTAGGCGGCGAGCTCCGTGGCGCGCTGGCTGCCGCACTCCTCCAGGCGGAAGAGGAGGCCGTACGCGGAGGACTCCAGGTCGGGATGGACCTCGCGGGCCATCTCGCCGGAGGAGGCCCGGGCACGCCGCAGGAACACCGTCAACTCGCGTTCCAGTGCGGGGAATTCCTGGTCCACACCACTCCCGGACGCCATGGGTTCGACACGACGTCCGTCGCCGTTCGGGTCCTCGTGCACGTCAGCACCCCTGACTCGGTTTCCGGATCCTGAAAGTTTCTGCCAAGAGGCGCTATCGCCGCAGCTCCGCCAGTATTTCGCAGGCGTAGACCAACGGCAGCGTCCGGGCCCTCTTCCCGCGTGGTCCGCTGCGTGCGTAGCTTCAATGGCAGGCAGTTTCTGGCATGACCACAGCAGAAGATGCCACAGCAGGAATTTCCCGGCATGGCCGGCCACGCCACCGGCAAGTCGATGAGGACTTGCCCCCCCACATACAGAGCGGGCGCATGCCGCAGGCGTTCCCCCACCGAGCACCACCGTGCACCACCGATCTCCTCGGAGGCACGACATGCCCGCGCACAGACGCAGACACAGATCCGGAACGACCGGCCGCTCACACTCGCCGAAGCGCTTCTCCGCCCTGGGGATCCTGCTCGCCGCCTTCTCCCTCCTCCTCGCCCTTCCGGCCCAGGCCGCCGACATCCCCGCCCGCGGCTCCGCCCACCTGGGCATGGGCGTCGTCGCCCACGACGGCCAGGGCGGCACCCCGGCGACCGGCGACGCCACGCAGACGGAAGGCGTGGACGTCAGCAGCCATCAGGGCAACGTCGCCTGGGCGACCCTGTGGGGCAGCGGCGTCAAGTGGGCCTACACCAAGGCGACGGAGGGGACGTACTACACGAACCCGTACTTCGCCCAGCAGTACAACGGCTCGTACAACGTCGGCATGATCCGCGGCGCGTACCACTTCGCGACCCCCGACACGACGACAGGCGCCACCCAGGCCAACTACTTCGTCGACCACGGCGGCGGCTGGTCGAAGGACGGCAGGACGCTGCCCGGCGTGCTCGACATCGAGTGGAACCCGTACGGGGCCTCCTGCTACGGGAAGACGCAGAGCGCCATGGTCAGCTGGATCAGCAGCTTCCTCACCCAGTACAAGGCGCGTACCGGGCGCGACGCCGTGATCTACACGGCGACCAGCTGGTGGACGGAGTGCACCGGCAACTACGCCGGTTTCGCGACCGCCAACCCGCTGTGGGTCGCCCGCTACGCCACCGCCGTGGGCACGCTGCCGGCGGGCTGGAGCTACTACACGATGTGGCAGTACACGTCGTCGGGGCCGACGGTCGGTGACCACAACAAGTTCAACGGGGCGCTGGACCGGGTGGTGGCGCTCGCCAACGGCTGACGGACCGGACCCCCCTTTTTTCCGGGACCCCGGACATGGGAAGGCCCGGATCCCCTTTCCGGGACCCGGGCCTTCCTCATCCGATGGCGTCCGTCACGCCGCCACCGGAACCTCCGCGGTCGCGCCGTTCGTCGCCGGCGCGAGCGCCAGCTCCAGCACCTGGCGGACATCCGTCACCGCGTGGACGTCGAGCTTGTCCAGGACCTCGGCCGGGACGTCGTCCAGGTCGGGTTCGTTGCGCTTCGGGATGATCACCGTCGTGACGCCGGCCCGGTGCGCGGCGAGCAGCTTCTGCTTGACGCCGCCGATGGGCAGGACACGGCCGGTGAGGGAGACCTCGCCGGTCATGGCCACGTCGGTGCGGACCAGCCGGCCGCTGAGCAGCGAGGCGAGGGCGGTCGTCATGGTGACGCCCGCACTCGGACCGTCCTTGGGGACGGCCCCGGCCGGGAAGTGGATGTGCACGCCCCGGTCCTTGAGGTCGCCGACCGGCAGTTCCAGTTCGGCTCCGTGCGACCGCAGGAAGCTCAGCGCGATCTGCGCCGACTCCTTCATCACATCACCGAGCTGACCGGTGAGGGTCAGACCGGCCGCGCCCGTCTCGGGATCGGCGAGCGACGCCTCCACGAAGAGGACGTCACCTCCCGCACCCGTGACGGCAAGTCCGGTCGCGACACCGGGGACCGCCGTGCGGCGCTCGGCCGGGTCCTGAGCGGACTCGGGCACATGGTGCGGACGCCCGATGAGGCCGCGCAGATCGTCCTCGGTCACCGTGAACGGCAGCTTCCGCTCGCCGAGTTCGTGCTGCGCCGCGACCTTGCGGAGCAGCCGGGCGATGCCGCGCTCCAGGTTTCGTACGCCCGCTTCCCGGGTGTACTCGCCTGCGAGCCTGCGCAGCGCGCTCTCCTCGAGCGTGACCTCGTCCTTCTCCAGACCGGCCCGCTCCAGCTGGCGCGGCAGCAGGTGGTCGCGTGCGATGACGACCTTCTCGTCCTCGGTGTAGCCGTCGAGGCGGACCAGCTCCATACGGTCGAGCAGGGCCTCCGGGATGGCTTCCAGGACGTTGGCGGTGGCCAGGAAGACGACGTCGCTGAGGTCGAGTTCGACCTCCAGGTAGTGGTCGCGGAAGGTGTGGTTCTGGGCGGGGTCGAGCACTTCGAGGAGGGCCGCCGCGGGGTCACCGCGGTAGTCGGAGCCGACCTTGTCGATCTCGTCCAGGAGCACGACCGGGTTCATGGACCCGGCCTCCTTGATGGCGCGGACGACACGGCCGGGCAGCGCGCCGACGTACGTACGCCGGTGTCCGCGGATCTCGGCCTCGTCGCGTACGCCGCCCAGGGCGACCCGTACGAACTTGCGTCCCATGGCGTGCGCGACGGACTCGCCGAGCGAGGTCTTGCCGACGCCGGGAGGTCCGACGAGCGCGAGCACGGCACCGCCGCGGCGGCCACCGACCACGCCGAGACCGCGCTCGGAGCGGCGCTTGCGCACGGCGAGGTACTCGGTGATGCGCTCCTTCACGTCCTCGAGACCCGCGTGCTCGGCGTCCAGGATCGCCTTGGCGCCCTGGATGTCGTACGCGTCCTCGGTCCGCTCGTTCCACGGCAGTTCGAGCACGGTGTCGAGCCAGGTCCGGATCCAGGAGCCCTCGGGCGACTGGTCGCTCGCGCGCTCCAGCTTCTCGACCTCCTTGAGGGCGGCCTCGCGGACGTTCTCAGGAAGATCGGCGGCCTCGACACGGGAGCGGTAGTCGTCGCTCTCGTCCTCCCCGGCCTCCCCGTTGAGGTCACGGAGCTCCTTGCGTACGGCATCGAGCTGGCGTCGCAGCAGGAACTCGCGCTGCTGCTTGTCGACGCCTTCCTGTACGTCCTTGGCGATGGACTCGGCGACATCCTGCTCGGCGAGGTGCTCGCGGAGCTGCTCGGTGGCGAGCTTGAGACGGGCGACCGGGTCGGCGGTCTCCAGCAGCTCCACCTTCTGTTCGGTGGAGAGGAACGGTGAGTAACCGGAGTTGTCGGCAAGGGCGGAGACGTCGTCAATGGCCGTCACGCGGTCCACGACCTGCCAGGCGCCGCGCTTGCGCAGCCAGCTGGTGGCGAGGGCCTTGTACTCCTTGACGAGTTCGGTGACGTGGCCGGGCAGCGGCTCGGGCACGGTCTCGGCGACGCGTGTCCCCTCCACCCAGAGAGCGGCTCCAGGACCCGTGGTCCCGGCGCCGATCTGCACGCGCCCACGTCCGCGGATCAGCGCGCCCGGGTCGCCGTCGGCAAGGCGGCCGACCTGCTCGACGGTACCGAGCACACCCGTGCGCGCGTACGTCCCGTCGATCCGCGGCACCAGCAGCACCTGCGGCTTCCCCGGCGTCGAACGGGCGGCGGCCTGAGCAGCCTCCACCGCGGCACGCACATCGGTGTCGTTCAGATCCAGCGGAACCACCATTCCGGGCAGCACGACCTCGTCGTCGAGCGGCAGCACGGGCAGGGTGAGCGGTGTGGACGTCGTATCGGCAGCCATGATCTTCCTCTCGACAAGCAAGTTGAGCTACATGGACTCAATGCTTGTGAGCGCTCTGGTGTTCCCCGGGGGTGTTCGCTGTCAGCGATCGTCGCCGTGGGGGCTGGAGGACCAGGGCGGAGGAGGCTCCGCGCTCCGGCTGCGCACCTCTAGAAGCTCCGGCTGCGCACCCCGATATTCAGTTGCCTCAACCCGCACGGTCCGTAGCGTCTTCCCGGTGACAGACACGAACACCGACACCCTTCTCGCCGCCTACGACGACCAGATGCGCGGCGCCCCTCCCATCCCTCCCACGGGAGTCACGTACGAACAGGACGGGCCGCTGCTCCGGATCGTCGGGCAGTTCCGCGGGCTCGTCAGCGGGCCGCGCGAGCTCGGAGTGGGCGGGGCGGAACTCGATCGCCTGATCGCCCGGCAGCGGGACTACTTCGCCGGGCGCGGTGAGGCGGTGGAGTGGAAGACGCGGGGACATGATCACCCCGCCGATCTCACGGAACGGCTGCGCGCCGCGGGTTTCGTGCCCGAGGAGCGGGAGACGGTGGTCGTCGGGCTCGCGGAGGAGATGGCCGTACGGCAGCCGGTCGCGCCGGAGGGTGTCGTCGTGCGGCGGGTCACCGCGGACCTGGACATGCACCGGATCGCCGCGATGGAGTCGGCCGTGTGGGGGGAGGACTGGAGCTGGCTCGCCGACGACCTGATCGGCCGGATCGACGCCGCCCCCGACGAGATCGCCGTGTACGTCGCGGAAGCCGGCGGTGAGGTGGTCTCCGCGGCCTGGCTAGTCTTCCGTGCGGGCACCGAGTTCGCGAGCCTGTGGGGCGGCTCGACACTGTCTGAGTGGCGGGGCCGGGGCATCTACCGTGCCCTGGTCGCCACCCGCGCCGCCCTCGCCACCGCCCGCGGCGTCCGCTTCCTCCACGTGGACGCCTCCGACGACAGCGCCCCGATCCTGCGGCGGCTGGGCTTCCATGCCGTGACCACGACCACGCCGTATGTGTGGACGCCCCCGGCGGACTCCCCGGCGCCGCCGCTAAAGTAACCCCTGATAGTGGATTGCAACCATTACAGGGGGTCCTGGTGGACAAGATCGTACGGGCCTGGGTCGACGGCTGGGTCGTCTCGCGCGGGGCGGCTCCGCCGATGGTCGAGCCGTGGGGATACACGGTCGACGTGGGGCAGCCGGAGCACGTCTCGCGGCACGTTCTCGGGATGACGAACGAAGCGGTCGAGGAGGCGACGGTCCGGAAGGTCGCCGACGGGGTGACCGGGGCCGGGGTGTGGCTCAAGGTGTTCGCCGAGCCGTCCACCGTCGGGCCCTGGCTCGGCGAGGGCTGGTGGGTCGACCCCGAGCCCGGCTATCTGATGTCGGTGCCGCTCGCCGGCGCGCCCGGGCGAGCCACCCAGGACGGCCACGCCCTCGACGTATCCGTCCCCGACGGCTACCGCCTGCGCACCTGGTCTCGCGGCGGCGTCACCCGCGTCCTGCTCGCCGCGCCCGACGGCTCCTGGGCCGCGCGCGGCCAGATCGCCCCCACGGGCGAGACCGCGGTGGTCGACCAGATAGAGACGTCCGCGCGGCACCGCAGGCGAGGGTTCGGCCGCCTGGTGATGCGCACGCTGACGCACGCGGCGGTCGCGCAGGGCGCCGTGACCGGCGTACTGGGCGGAACGCCGGATGGGCGGGCGCTGTACGAGTCTCTCGGGTGGCGCGTGGAGGCGACGCTGACGAGCGCGAAGTTCACGGGCGGCGCCTGACGCCGGAGCCTCCCTCCTTCAGGCCGGTACCGCCACGGCTTCGCAAGCCCCCCGCACGACGGACACCCACTGCTCGGCAGGGGGAGGGCCGACCCGGCATCCCCGAACCGGCACATCGACCGCCCGGAGCCCGGCGCGCCCGACCGCCGGGCTCCCCCCACGCGGTAGCCGTACTTCGCGCGCCCCCCGAGCGCGCCTTCCCTCGCCATGGAACCAACGCAGAGCATGCGGACGATAGCGAAGCGTGACTGCACTTGCTGCCGTGGCTGGGGAGGCCCCGGCTCGCGAACGATCCGACCGGGGCACCATGACGTCAACTCCGGCCCAGGGGACGGCGGACGACCCGCCCGGCCCGCCGGCCTCCACGTACGACGCAGAACTGATCCAGGCCGTCGCGGCGGGCGACCCGTACGCCCTGCACCGGCTGATGGTCCGCAACAGCCCCTGGTTGCAGGCGAGACTGCTTCAGCGCCGTATCGCGCTGGACGTGGTCGACGACGTACTGCAGGAAACGTTCATCGCGGTGAACTACAGCGCGGGGACCTACCGCGACGGCAACGCGCGCGGCTGGCTGTGGACCATCGCCCAGCGCAAGCTCGTCGACCAGTTGCGTAAACGCGGCCGACTTGACGCGGCCGTCGAGCGTGAGGGGGCGCTGGCCCGCTCGGCCACCACTCTGGTCGCGCCCTCCGCCGAGGACGCCGCCCTGGGCACGCAGCTCACCGGCACCTCCGTCGGCGACGCGCTGACGACCCTGCCCGACGACGCGCGGGAGATCCTGACGCTCCGCTATGTCGACGGCTTCAGCGTGCGCGAGACGGCGGAGCGGCTCGGCATCAGCCAGGGCACGGTGAAGAGCCGGGCCAGCCGCGCCTGCGAAGAACTCCGAGGCCGGCTGGGCGCGTTGCGCCGCCAAGGGGGTGAACGACGATGACCGCCGGATGCCCACCGCACGAGTGGCTCGTTCGATACGCGCTCGGCGAGCCGACGGGTCCGGACCGGCGTCAGGGACCGGGCACAGGCCCGGATCCGGGGCTCGCCGCGGCAGAGGCGCATCTGGACGCCTGCGACGACTGCACGCGGATCATCGTCCGGCAGGTGCGCCGCGGCCCGTACGCGGCACATCTCGACGCCTTGCACGTCCGAGTCATGACGGCCGTGGATTCACCGCCCCGCCGCCCGCTGCCCCTCGGCTCACCGTCCCGCCACTCGTTGCCCGGACTGAGCGCCGCCCCCGCCCTGCGCTGGTCCTGGGCGGCGGCGCTCCTCGGCGTCTGCGCCACCGGGGTCGTACTGGCGCAGCTGGCCGGGGCACGGGATCTGAGCACCGGGTGGCTGCTTCCGTGGCTGCTGATGTGCGCTCCCCTGCTGCCGCTGCTGGGCGTGGCCATGAGCTACGGGCCGCAGGCCGACCCCTTCCACGAGGTGGCCGCGGTCTCGCCGTCCGGCGGGATCAAACTGCTGCTGTGGCGTACCGGCCAGATCCTCGCCGTCTGTCTGCCGGTGCTGACGCTGACGGGCTTCCTGCTCCCGCGCGGCCAGGTGCCGCTGTCCGCCGCGGCCTGGCTGCTGCCCTCCCTCGGTCTGACCCTGGCCACGCTGGCGCTCGGCTCGTGGCTGGGCTGCGGGCCGGCCGCGGTGCTGACGGGCGGTGGCTGGCTGGCGGCGGTGGGGGTACCGGTGGCGGCACGGCTGATGGTGGACCCTGCGGTACGTCCCCGGATCGAAGTGGCGTTGCTGCTCGATGCCCTGTCGCCGCTCATGAGCCCTACGGCGCAGGGAGGGTGGGCGCTGGGTGCCGGGGTCTGCTGTGTGGTGCTGTTCGCCCGTCGTCGCGCGTTCGGCGGGGCGGTGGGGGCGTGCTGAGATCTGCGCGGGGCAGGGCTCGGGTCAGCCCGCTGCTGACCGAGTTGCGCCGGGGTCCGGCGTTCAAGGTGTTCTGCGCCGTGGTGGCGGTGCAGGTGGTGCTGAAGGCAACGAGGACGCTTTTCGACCAGTCGTCCCTGCCGACCCTGCTGCTCGCGATGTCGGCGTTCGCGGTGTGCGCGGGGTGGCACGGCGCGCGTGAACGGCGGTGTCGTACCCGGTGGTTGGGACAGGTCGCGGTCCGCTCGGCCTTGCACCGCTTCCTGCTGGCGGCGGTACCGGCCGTGTTCTGGCCACTCGCCGCCGCCCTGCCGTTGCTGCAGCCGGGCTTCAGCGGCGATCCGCTCGGCCTCCTCTACTTCGGCGCCGCCATCGCCCAGGCCACTGCGATAGGGACGCTGGCAGCGTTCGCGCTGGGCCGCCTGGTGCCGTTCCGACTACTGGCCCCCGTACTCGCCGTCGGCGCCTACTACCTCCTCGCACTCCTGTACGTCGGCTCGCTCACCGCGGACCCGGTGAGCACACCGGAACCGAAGCCCGCCGCCACCGAAACGGACCAGCCCGCCCCCGTACCCCGCCCGGAGGAAACACCGTGATCACCGCGGACGACCTGACCATTCGACACCGCCGCAGGACCGCCGTCGACGGCATCACCCTCCACCTCTCCACCGGGGTCCACGGCCTCCTGGGCCCGAACGGCGCCGGAAAGACGTCGCTGATGCGGGTCCTGGCCACCGCCGCTTCCCCCTCCGCGGGACGCCTCGGCCTCCTGGGCGAGGACCCCACGCACTACGCGGGAATCCAGGCGGTAAGACGCCAACTCGGCTATCTACCGCAGGAGTTCGGGGTGTACCGGCACTTCACGGTGCGGGAGTTCCTCGGTTACGCGGCCTGGCTGAAGGACGTACCCGGCCGCGAAGTCCCGCTGGCCGTGGAACGCGCCGCGCACCGCACCGACCTCACCGACCGCCTCGACACGAGGCTGCGCACGCTCAGCGGAGGCATGAAACAGCGCGTCGGAATCGCCCAGGCCGTGGTGAACGACCCCGCGCTGCTCCTGCTCGACGAGCCCACGACCGGCCTCGACCCCCGTCAGCGCGAGCGGTTCCACGCCCTCCTGCGCGAGATCGGCCGGGAGGCGACCGTGGTCGTGTCGACCCACCTCATGGAGGACGTCACCGGTGCCTGCGACGACGTGACCGTACTGGCGTCCGGCAGGATCCGCTTCCACGGACCGGTCGCCGCCCTCGCGGCGGCCGGCGGCTACTCGGCCGTGGTGGGGGACGGCGGCGATTGAAGCCGGGCCCATCCCGAGGACCGGCCGCGGGCTCGCCGTCGGCGCCGCACCAACGGCCAGGCCGCGACCCCGATCGCCAGGGACATCACATGCCCCCAGTTCGTCATCGGGTCGGTGAAAGCGATCAGGTCGGCGACGAGCATCCCGCCGAAGGTGATCAGCAGCGGCCAGCGCAGCCAGGGGGTCAGCAGCCCGGCGAGCGCCCCGACGCTCGCGGCGACGCCGAAGCTGACGCCGTAGTCGAGGCGGTGCAGGGAGCTGTCGGGCAGCTGTCCGGCCAACACCGCGAGCCCGACGGGGACTTCGGTGGCGAGTGTGGCGATCACATGCCCGAGCAGGAAGACACCGGCGGTCCGGGCACCGCCGATGCGCCGTTCCAGCGCGGTGAGGACGAGCAGGAACCCGATCGCGTACGGGGAGAACATCCCGCCCGCGATCCAGAGGGCGCTGGCGATCAGCACCAGCACCGGGGTCCGTACGAGGTGTGCGACGTCCGTGCTGGACGCCTGGTGCAGCGCGTGTACGAGCGAGGGGCTCGCGTACTCCGCGACCAGCGAGGTGACGACGAGGACGGCAGCGTAGGCGAAGGTGAAGGGTGTGGCGGTGGGGGTGGGGAGCAGCCGCCAGGGGCGTATCGGCACAGGGCGGGTAGCCCGCGGTGAGGCGACGCGCTCGCACTCGCGCACGCCCTCCGCGAAGGAGTCGCGTCGCTGCCGCGGCACTCCGTCCAGCAGCGGCGCATCGACGCCGTCCACGACAGCCGGCGCCTCAAGGACCGGGGCCCCGGTGACGGGCACCCCGGAAGCCGCGGCCTCGGCCCGCTCACTCCCACTCCGGTCCACGGCGAAGCGCTCCTTCCGTCCCGCCCCACCCTTCGCGTCCCGCGCGTCGCCGTCTATGACCGACGCCACGCGGGCGGGGATTCACAGCAACCTGAGAGGCGCGGACGGCGTCGCGTTCACGCCGGTTCGGCGGGCAGCCCCGCGCCCGAGGAGGTGATCGAGCGCAGCAGCCGGTCCAGATACGTCCGCAGGCGGGCGCCCATGTCGACGCCCTGGGGGTCGAGGGCCCACTGGAGCTGGATGCCGTCCATGACCGCGGCGAACTCCTGGGCCAGCGCCACCCCGTCGGTGCCGGGCTTCAGTTCGCCGGTCCCGACGGCCTGGTGGATCGCGTCGGAGGTGAGCTCGACGAGCTCGGCGTACCGCTTCACGAAGAACGCGTGGGCGGGGTGCCCCGGATCGCCGGCCTCGGCGAGCAGCACGTTGAACATCTTGGTGCGGCCGGGGCGCCTGCTGTTGTACTCGGCGAGTTCCACCAGCGCCGCGAAGAACTCGGTGGCGGAGTGGGCCTCGACTGCGAAGTACTTCTCGGCGTCGTGCTCCTCGCTGCGCCGCAGCACCGAGACGAGCAGGTCCTCCTTGCTGCGGAAGTGGTGCAGCAGCCCGCCCTGGGTGATGCCGACGTCCTTGGCGATCCGGGCCAGGGAGGAGGCGTGGAAGCCCCATTGCGCGAAGTGCTCGACTGCGGCGTCGAGGATGCGCAGCCGGCGTTCGTCGCCCACGGCGTACGTGCCCCGGGCGGTGGCCGGGGTTTTCCCCTCCGGCACCGCACGCCCCTCCGGCTCCGGCACCGCACGCCCCTTCGGCCTCTGGCTCGGGCTCTGGTTCTGCACCATGCCCGTCACCATAGCCGCCGCACAGACTGCCACTCCGGCCGTCCCCGACCCCGTCCCCGACCCCGCCCGACCCCGGTCCATACCCCCTCCCCTGACCCGGTCCCTGCCCTTCCCCTGACCCGCCCCCAACCGTCGGTTACACGAGTCAACAACCCTCCCAATTCAAGCCACGTGCACGGTGATTCTGGCCACAGGAGAAAAACCTACTACCCACTCGGTTTTGATGTTTCCCTAAGGGCGCCGGTGCGGCAAAGAAGCCGCCCTCGTCCCCATGGAGAGCCGCCATGGCCGTCACTCCCGACGCCTCGCTCGGTGCCCGCTCGCCCGAGTTCCCCTCGCAGGACGCGCCTTCCCCCGAGGCCCCCGCGAACGCCCCCGCCAAGCTGGTCGCCGGCCTCGCCTTCGCCCAGTTCGGCGCCTACCTCGCCGTCCTCACCCCCGTGATGGTGACCCTCGCCCTGCGGGTCAGCCAGATCGTGCCGGAGGCGGACCGCGGCGCCGCCCTCGGCCAGGTGCTGTCCGTCGGCGCGCTGCTCGCGATGCTCGGCAACCCGGTCTTCGGAGCCCTCTCCGACCGCACCACCAGCCGTTTCGGCCGCCGCCGCCCCTGGCTGATCGGCGGTATGGCCGCCGGGGTCGCCGGCCTCCTGGTGGTGGCGCTCGGCAGCAGCGTGCCGACCCTGATGCTCGGCTGGGCGCTCGCGCAGCTCGGTATCAACGCCGCCCTGGCCGCGCTGACCTCCTGCGTCCCGGACCTGATCCCGCCGCACCAGCAGGCCCGGGTCTCCGCGATCTGCGGCATCTGCACCTCGCTGTCGATGATCGGGGGCTCGGCCCTCGCCCAGGTGTTCAGCGGCTCGATGGCCCTCGCCTTCCTGGTCCCCGGCGTCATCGGCCTCGCCGCCGTCGCCACCCTGGCCGCCGTGATGAAGGACCGCCCGGCCCGCGTCGGCGCCTTCGAGCCGTACAGCGTCAAGGAGTTCCTGCGCAGCTTCTGGGTCAACCCGCGCAGGCACCCGGACTTCGCCTGGAACTTCGCCGGCCGCTTCCTCGTCTACACCGGCGCCGCCTGCGTCACCAGCTACCAGGTCTACTTTCTGATGGACCGCCTCGGCTACGACGACGACCAGGTCACCGGCAAGGTCCTCGTCGGCACCCTCGTCATGGTCACCGCCACCGCGGCGGGCTCACTCCTCGGCGGCCAGCTCTCCGACAGGTCCGGCCGCCGCAAGCCGTACGTGCTCGGCGCCTCGCTCGTCATGGCGGTCAGCCTGGCGATGATCGCCTCCGCCGAGTCCTTCGGGATGTACGTCGCCGCCCTGGTCGTCTTCGGTGTCGGCAACGGTCTCTATCTCTCTGTCGACATGGCGCTCGCCGCCGCGGTCCTCCCGAATCCCGACGAGTCCGCCAAGGACATGGGCGTCCTCAACATCGGCAACGCCCTCCCCCAGTCCCTCGTCCCCATCGTCGCCCCCGGCCTCCTCGCGATCGGCGGCGGCAGCGGCAACTACGGGGCGCTGTTCCTCTTCGGTGCGGTCGCCGCCATGCTGGGCGCCTTCGCCGTCCAGTTCATCCGCTCGGTCAAGTAAGTCAGTCCCTCCGAGAAATCCCTACGTACGCAAGGCAGCTGAGGATGACGACCCCCAAGTACCGCGATCCGAACCGGCCCGTCGACGAGCGTGTCGAGGACCTCCTGACCCGCATGACCCTGGAGGAGAAGGCGGGCCAGCTCTTCCACGCGATGCTGACGATGAACCCCGACGGAACCCTCGTCACCGACACGACGGCCAACCCCTTCGTCAGCCACAGCACCACCGACCTGGTCGAGGGCCTGCGCCTGAGCCACTTCAACCTGCTCGGCCAGCACGGCGTGCGGGAGACGGCCGAGTGGGTCAACCGGCTCCAGGAGCTGGCGGCGAGCACCCGTCTGGGCATCCCCGTCACCCTGTCCACCGACCCGCGCCACGCCTTCACCGACAACCCGGGCGCCTCCTTCAACTCCGGTGCCTTCTCGGCCTGGCCCGAGCCGCTGGGCCTCGCCGCGATCGGCGACCCGGAGCTGGTGGAGAAGTTCGGCGACACCGTCCGCCGCGAGTACCTGGCGGTGGGCTTCCGGGTCGCGCTGCACCCGCAGATCGACCTGGCCACCGAGCCGCGCTGGTCCCGCCAGTCCGGCACCTTCGGCTCGTCCGCCGACACCACCAGCGAGCTCGTACGGGCGTACGTACGCGGTCTGCAGGGCCCGGTGCTCGGCCCCGAGTCCGTCGCCGCCATGGTCAAACACTTCCCCGGCGGCGGCCCGCAGAAGGACGGCGAGGACCCGCACTTCGCGCACGGCAAGGAGCAGGTCTACCCGGGCGGTCTGCGCGACTACCACCTGGCGCCCTTCAAGGCGGCCGTCGAGGCCGGGTGCTCGCAGATGATGCCGTACTACGGCCAGCCCGTCGGCACGGACTGGGAGGAGGTCGGCTTCGGCTTCAACCGCGACGTCCTGACCGGCCTGTTGCGCGAGCGGCTCGGCTTCCAGGGCGTCATCTGCACCGACTGGGGGCTGCTCAGCGATGCGTCGATCCTCGGCGAGATGTTCCCGGCCCGCGCCTGGGGCGTCGAGCACCTGACCGTCGCCGAGCGCGCGGCGAAGGCGCTGGACGCGGGCTCCGACCAGTTCGGCGGCGAGCAGTGCCCCGAGGTGATCGTGGAGCTGGTCCGCTCGGGCCGGATCACCGAGGCGCGCATTGATGAATCGGTACGTCGACTTCTGCGCGAGAAGTTCGTGCTCGGCCTCTTCGAGAACCCGTACGTCGACCCCGACCGGGCCGAGGAGGTCGTCGGCGCACGTGAGTTCACCGCACTCGGCGAGGCCGCCCAGCGACGCTCGCTCACCGTCCTGACCAACCGGTCCCTGCTGCCGCTGACCGACCGCCCCAACCTGTACGTGCGGGGCGTCTCCGAGCAGGTCGCCTCCGCGTACGGCAATATCGTCGCCGACCCCGTCCACGCGGACCTCGCGATCCTGCGCCTGCGCACCCCGCACGAGCAGCGGCCCGGCGTCTTCGAGTCCTTCTTCCACTCCGGCTCGCTCGCCTTCCCCGAGGACGAGCTGAAGGACATCCTGCGACTCCTGGACGCGACGCCCACGTTGGTGTGCGTCAACCTCGAACGGCCCGCCGTAATCCCCGAGATCGCCGAGAAGGCGGCCGCGCTGGTCGCCGACTTCGGCGCGAGCGACACGGCGCTGCTCGACGTCGCCTTCGGACGCGCCCGCGCCGAGGGCCGGCTCCCCTTCGAACTCCCGCGCTCGATGGCGGCGGTCGAGGCCTCCCGCCCGGACGTGCCCAACGACACCGAGGACCCGGTGTTCGCGTACGGGCACGGGCTGGAGCTCTAGGACCCGCCGTAGGACCGCGGGGTGCCTGACCGCCCCGCGATACCCGGGGCCCGGACCTTGGGGGGCCGGGCCCCGGGTAATTCGGCCTCCCGTCCTTGCTGAACTGCCAGGATGGGAGCCATGACTGCCTCGTACGACATCCCTGTGGTCATCGACCGTCGCGAGGGCCCGTACGGCGAGGTCGTGCTGCGGCGCCACGGTGCGCTGTTGCAGATCATCTCCAACGGGTGCTTCCTGATGGACACTTCCGACGGCCGCTCCGAACGGCTGCTCGTCGACGCCGCGTACGGCGCGCTGGACGGACGGGCGGAACCGAGTGTGCTGATCGGCGGCCTCGGTGTCGGGTTCTCGCTCGCGCACGCGGCCTCGGATCCGCGCTGGGGGCGCATCACCGTCGTGGAGCGCGAGCCTGCCGTCATCGACTGGCACCTGGGCGGACCGCTGGCCGCACTGTCCGCCGAGGCGCTCGCCGACCCCCGTACGGAGATCGTCGCAGCGGATCTGCTCGCCTACGTCAATGAGATCTGCGACACATATGACGCGCTGTGCCTCGACATCGACAACGGGCCCGCCTGGACGGTCACTGAGGGCAACGGAAGCCTCTACTCGAAGGCCGGAATCGCAAGCTGTGCAAGGGCGTTGAGGCCCGGAGGGGTACTCGCGGTATGGTCGGCGCAACCCTCTCCGGAATTTGAAGGAACCCTCCGGAATGCCGGGTTCAAGCGGGTGCGTACCGAAGAGATCCCGGTTGCCCGGGGCGTTCCGGACGTCGTGCACCTCGCGGTCAGACCTGGATAGCCGAGGCGTGGTGACTGCCCGTACTCTGCTTCCCTGACGCAGATCATTCAAGCGTCAAGCGCAGTCATGGGATCACCCCACGGATTCCGGAAAGCACACCTCAGGGGCGGGCGATGGAGCAGACACACACCTCCCAAAACGGCGCGGCGGCAACGCCCGGCGCTCAACGACGGGTCCTGGTCGTCGAGGACGACCCGACGATCGTCGACGCCATCGCGGCACGTCTGCGCGCCGAGGGATTCCTGGTGCAAACCGCGGGCGACGGCCCTGCCGCCGTCGACACCGCCGAGGCCTGGCAGCCCGATCTGCTGATCCTCGACATCATGCTGCCCGGCTTCGACGGGCTGGAGGTCTGCCGCCGCGTGCAGGCCCAGCGCCCGGTGCCGGTGCTGATGCTCACGGCGCGCGACGACGAGACCGACATGCTGGTCGGTCTGGGCGTCGGCGCCGACGACTACATGACGAAACCGTTCTCCATGCGCGAGCTGGCCGCCCGCGTGCATGTCCTGCTGCGCCGGGTGGAGCGCGCCGTAGTGGCCGCCTCGACACCGCGCAGCGGGATCCTCAGGCTCGGCGAGCTGGAGATCGACCACGCGCAGCGCCGGGTACGGGTGCGCTCGGAGGACGTGCATCTCACGCCCACCGAGTTCGACCTCCTGGTGTGCCTCGCGAACACCCCGCGGGCCGTACTCTCGCGTGAGCAGCTGCTCGCCGAGGTCTGGGACTGGGCGGACGCGTCCGGGACGCGGACCGTGGACAGCCACATCAAGGCACTGCGCCGGAAGATCGGCGCCGAGCGGATCCGTACGGTCCACGGCGTGGGCTACGCCCTGGAGACCCCGACTCCCTGAGCCGGGCCTCTGCCCGGACCTTTGTGAGGGGGCTGATGTGATGAGCGGGTTCGGGGAGCGCGAGGGCCAGGGCTCCGGGCTCGGGGGGCGCCACGGCGCGGACTCCGGGTTCGGGGAGCGCAGGAGCGAGAGCCCCTGGAGCGGTGTGCGCCCCTTCTCGATCAAGACCAAGCTCGGCGTGCTCGTCGTCGTCTCGGTCTTCATCACCACCGGTCTGTCGATCATCGCGGCGCGCACGCAGACCGAGCTGCGCTTCATCACGGTCTTCTCGATGATCGCCACACTTTTGATAACGCAGTTCGTGGCGCATTCACTCACGGCCCCGCTCGACGAGATGAACGCGGTCGCGCGATCCATCTCGCACGGCGACTACACGCGCCGCGTGCGCGACGACCGCCGGGACGAGCTGGGCGACCTGGCCCAGACGATCAACCTGATGGCCGACGAGCTGGAGGCCCAGGACCGCCAGCGCAAGGAGCTCGTGGCGAACGTCTCCCACGAGCTCCGTACCCCCATCGCGGGGCTCCGCGCGGTCCTGGAGAACGTCGTGGACGGCGTCTCCGCCGCCGACCCCGAGACCATGCGGACCGCGCTCAAGCAGACGGAGCGTCTGGGACGGCTCGTGGAGACGCTGCTCGACCTGTCCAGGCTGGACAACGGCGTCGTACCGCTGCGCCAGCGCCGCTTCGAGGTGTGGCCGTACCTGTCCGGCGTCCTGAAGGAGGCCAACATGGTCTCCTCCGCGCGCGCGGGCATCGCCTCGGGCTCCGGCAGCCACACGCGCACGGACGTCCATCTGCACCTCGACGTGTCCCCGCCCGAGCTGACCGCGCACGCGGACCCCGAGCGGATCCACCAGGTCGTCGCCAACCTCATCGACAACGCGGTCAAGCACAGCCCGCCGCACGGCCGTGTGACCGTCAAGGCCAGACGGGGCGACCACCCGGAGTCCCTCGCCCTGGAGATCCTGGACGAGGGGCCCGGCATTCCGAAGTCGGAGTGGCACCGCGTCTTCGAGCGGTTCAACCGCGGCGGGGTCCCCTCACCGCACGGCCCGGGCAGCGACGGCGGTACGGGTCTTGGCCTGGCCATCGCCCGCTGGGCGGTCGACCTGCACGGCGGCCGCATCGGAGTGGCCGAATCCCAGCGGGGCTGCCGGATCCAGGTCGTCCTTCCGGGTCTTCCATATTTGCCAAGTTGACGTAAAGTTCGAACCGGAGCCACAAGATCCACCGGCGCCCGTCACTGGCGGACACGTGTGATCAGGCAGAGGGCCGCGTGAGTCGTGCCGCGCCCTCGGATCGGCGTATCCCGGCGTGCCCGTTCCAGACCGGAACCACGCTTGTTTCCCGCCATTTCCACCCCCGAAACACACTTTCCGATGTGACTTACACGACGATGGACCGGCCCGGCCTGACCTTCCCGGCCAGGGGGGCGTAGCCTTAATTCCCGCTGTCCATCACCTTGTGAGAAGCGGAAGAGGGCGGTTGCCGCCGTGTCGCCACAGTCCCCCAGTAACTCGAGCATCTCGACCGAAGAGCAGGCCGCCGGGAAGAACCCGGCAGCAGCGTTCGGCCCCAATGAGTGGCTCGTCGACGAGATCTATCAGCAGTACCTCCAGGACCCGAATTCCGTAGACCGAGCCTGGTGGGACTTCTTCGCCGACTACAAGCCGGGCGCCGCTGTCGCCTCGGCTCCGGCGGGTACTGCGGCCGCGGGGGCCGCAGCAACCACTACAGCGGCTCCGGCCGCTCCCGCAGCGCCTGCCCAGGTGGCTCCGGCCGTTCCGGCGCCCGCTCCGGCGGCTGCTCCGGCGGCTGCTCCGGCGGCTGCTCCCGTGAAGCCCGCCGCCGCTGCTCCGGCTCCGGTGAAGGCCGCTCCGGCCGCCGCCAAGCCGGCCGAAGCGAAGGCCGCGCCCGCGACCGAGGCTCCGGCCGGTCCCGAGTACGTGACGCTGCGCGGCCCCGCCGCCGCGGTCGTGAAGAACATGAACGCCTCGGTGGAGGTGCCCACGGCCACGTCCGTGCGCGCCGTCCCGGTGAAGCTGCTCTTCGACAACCGCATCGTCATCAACAACCACCTGAAGCGCGCCCGGGGCGGGAAGATCTCCTTCACCCACCTCATCGGGTACGCGATGGTGCAGGCCATCAAGGCCATGCCGTCGATGAACTACTCCTTCACGGAGAAGGACGGCAAGCCGACCCTGGTCAAGCCGGAGCACGTCAACTTCGGTCTCGCCATCGACCTGGTGAAGCCCAACGGCGACCGCCAGCTGGTCGTCGCGGGCATCAAGAAGGCCGAGACGCTGAACTTCTTCGAGTTCTGGCAGGCCTACGAGGACATCGTCCGCCGCGCCCGTGACGGCAAGCTGACGATGGACGACTTCACCGGTGTCACGGTCTCGCTGACCAACCCCGGCGGCCTCGGCACCGTCCACTCGGTCCCGCGTCTGATGCCCGGACAGTCGGTCATCATGGGCGTCGGCTCGATGGACTACCCGGCGGAGTTCCAGGGCACCTCCCAGGACACCCTGAACAAGCTCGGCATCTCGAAGGTCATGACGCTCACGTCGACCTACGACCACCGGGTCATCCAGGGCGCCGCCTCCGGCGAGTTCCTGCGGATCGTCGCGAACCTCCTGCTCGGCGAGAGCGGCTTCTTCGACGAGGTCTTCGAGGCCCTGCGCATCCCCTACGAGCCGGTCCGCTGGCTCAAGGACATCGACGCCAGCCACGACGACGACGTCACCAAGGCCGCCCGCGTCTTCGAGCTGATCCACTCCTACCGGGTCCGCGGCCACGTCATGGCCGACACCGACCCGCTGGAGTACCGCCAGCGCAAGCACCCCGACCTGGACATCACCGAGCACGGGCTCACCCTGTGGGACCTGGAGCGCGAGTTCGCGGTCGGCGGTTTCGCGGGCAAGTCCCTGATGAAGCTGCGCGACATCCTCGGCGTGCTGCGCGACTCGTACTGCCGCACCACGGGCGTCGAGTTCATGCACATCCAGGACCCGAAGCAGCGCAAGTGGATCCAGGACCGCATCGAGCGCTCGCACTCCAAGCCGGAGCGCGAGGAGCAGCTGCGGATCCTGCGCCGGCTGAACGCGGCGGAGGCCTTCGAGACCTTCCTGCAGACGAAGTACGTCGGCCAGAAGCGCTTCTCCCTGGAGGGCGGCGAGTCGGTCATCCCGCTGCTCGACGCCGTCCTCGACAGCGCCGCCGAGTCGCGTCTCGACGAGGTCGTCATCGGCATGGCCCACCGCGGCCGGCTGAACGTCCTGGCGAACATCGTCGGCAAGTCGTACGCGCAGATCTTCCGCGAGTTCGAGGGCAACCTCGACCCGAAGTCGATGCACGGCTCCGGCGACGTGAAGTACCACCTGGGCGCCAACGGCACCTTCACCGGTCTCGACGGCGAGCAGATCAAGGTCTCGCTTGCCGCGAACCCGTCCCACCTGGAGACGGTCGACCCGATCATCGAGGGCATCGCCCGCGCCAAGCAGGACATCATCAACAAGGGCGGCACGGACTTCACGGTCCTCCCCGTCGCCCTGCACGGTGACGCGGCCTTCGCGGGCCAGGGTGTGGTCGCCGAGACGCTCAACATGTCGCAGCTGCGCGGCTACCGCACGGGCGGCACGGTCCACATCGTCATCAACAACCAGGTCGGCTTCACCGCCGCCCCGGAGTCGTCGCGCTCCTCCATGTACGCCACCGACGTGGCCCGCATGATCGAGGCGCCGATCTTCCACGTGAACGGTGACGACCCCGAGGCCGTCGTCCGCGTCGCCCGGCTGGCCTTCGAGTTCCGCCAGGCGTTCAACAAGGACGTCGTCATCGACCTGATCTGCTACCGCCGTCGGGGCCACAACGAGTCCGACAACCCGGCGTTCACGCAGCCGCTGATGTACGACCTGATCGACAAGAAGCGCTCGGTGCGCAAGCTGTACACCGAGTCCCTCATCGGCCGCGGCGACATCACCCTGGAAGAGGCCGAGCAGGCCCTGCAGGACTTCCAGGGCCAGCTGGAGAAGGTCTTCACCGAGGTCCGCGAGGCCATCTCGCAGGCGCCCGAGGCGCATGTCCCGGAGGTGCAGCCCGAGTTCCCGGTGGCCGTGGCGACCGCGATCTCCCAGGAGGTCGTCAAGCGCATCGCCGAGTCCCAGGTGAACATCCCCGACCACGTCACCGTGCACCCGCGGCTGCTTCCGCAGCTGCAGCGCCGGGCGGCGATGATCGAGGACGACACGATCGACTGGGGCATGGGCGAGACCCTCGCCATCGGCTCGCTGCTGCTTGAGGGCACCCCGGTCCGCCTGTCGGGCCAGGACTCCCGCCGCGGCACCTTCGGCCAGCGCCACGCGGTGCTGATCGACCGCCGCACGGGCGAGGACTTCACCCCGCTCCAGTACCTCGCGGACGACCAGGCGCGCTACAACGTCTACGACTCCCTGCTCTCCGAGTACGCGGTCATGGGCTTCGAGTACGGCTACTCGCTGGCCCGTCCCGAGTCCCTGGTGATGTGGGAGGCGCAGTTCGGCGACTTCGTCAACGGCGCGCAGACGGTCGTCGACGAGTACATCTCGGCGGCGGAGCAGAAGTGGGGCCAGACGTCCGGCGTCACCCTGCTGCTGCCGCACGGCTACGAGGGCCAGGGCCCGGACCACTCCTCGGCCCGCATCGAGCGCTTCCTCCAGCTGTGCGCCCAGAACAACATGACGGTCGCCCAGCCGACGCTCCCGTCGAACTACTTCCACCTCCTGCGGTGGCAGGTGCACAACCCGCACCACAAGCCGCTGGTGGTCTTCACCCCGAAGTCGATGCTGCGCCTCAAGGCCGCCGCGTCGAAGACGGAGGAGTTCACGACGGGCGGCTTCCGCCCCGTCATCGGCGACGACACCGTCGACGCCGCCGCGGTCCGCAAGGTCGTCTTCTGCGCCGGCAAGCTCTACTACGACCTCGAGGCCGAGCGTAAGAAGCGCGGCAGCACGGACACGGCCATCATCCGCATCGAGCGCCTGTACCCCCTCGCGGGTGCCGAGCTCCAGGCGGAGATCGCCAAGTACCCGAACGCCGAGAAGTACCTGTGGGCCCAGGAAGAGCCGGCGAACCAGGGCGCCTGGCCCTTCATCGCCCTCAACCTGATCGACCACCTCGACCTCGCGGTCGGCGCGGACATCCCGCACGGCGAGCGCCTGCGCCGCATCTCACGCCCGGCCGGCTCGTCGCCTGCCGTGGGGTCGGCTAAGCGGCACCAGGCGGAGCAGGAGCAGTTGGTTCGGGAGGTGTTCGAGGCGTAGGTCTCGAAGCTCGTACGACGCCGGAGGCCCGGTCCCCTTCCGAGGGGGCCGGGCCTCCGGTCCGTGCGGGTGCCGGATCAGGTGATCTGCGGCTCGAAGTCCCAGAAGGGGCGGTTGCGGGAGCGGGCCGAGATGGTGTGGACGTGCTGCTTGCCCAGGGTCGTGTCGAGGTCCGACAGAGCCTCCTGCTCGACCTTCTCCGCCTGTCGGCGGTCCCTCAGGCCGCGGAGGTCGGCCGCGTACGCGATACGGGCGGACAGGGTCAGCGGATGGGTTCGGCCGAGCGCCTCGATGGCCCGGGTGATGGTGTCCTTGCTGAGCGATGCGGCGGACTCGGTGTCTCCGACGAGATTGCGCAGGGCCGAGGCGTTGATGGCACACCCCAGAGCCCAGGGGTGGTTCTCCCCCACCGCCTCGGTCATGTCGGCCAGCGCCTGTTCGATCATGACGTGGGCGTGCTCCCGTTCGCCCACGCTGCGCAGGATCAGGGCCTGGTTGGCACGCGCTCCGGAGACGAAGGGGTGCACGTCCAGCATCACTTCGTAGCGGGCGAGGAGTGACTCGCCGAGCTCCCGTGCCCGGTCGATGTCACCGTGCTCCCGTACGAAACAGCTCTGGGTGACGGCGAACCTCAGGGTGAGCGGGTCCGTCTCGCCCAGGACGCGCTCGCAACGCTCCAGCACGCTCGTGAGGAGCGCGCCCGCCTTCTCGCGCTCGCCGCTGCGGTACTGGCACAGAGCGAGGTTGTGCTCGGCCTCCAGCGTCTGCGGGTTGTCGGGGCCCATCACGAACTTCTGCTCGCGTACGTTCCTCGCCTGGACCGATTCGGCCTCCGCGTAGCGGCCGAGGAGACGTAGATCGGTCGCGTAGGCGTACTCGGAGTAGAGCGTCCACGGGTGCCGTGCCCGCAGCAGCAGCCGCCGCTCCTCCATCGTCCGCTGGTTCCAGTCGAGGGACTCGTCGTAGCGGCCGAGCAGGCGCAGTGAGACCGCGAGGTTGTTCTGCGCGTTGAGGGTGCGCGAGTCCTGGTCTCCCAGGAGTTCCCGGTACGCCGCCAGGATCCAGCCGGACAGTTCCATGGCCTCGTCGTAGCGGGCGAGGCCGCGCAGGCTCGCGGCGAGGCCACCGGCGGCTCGCAGGTGCTCCAGGTCCTGCGGTCCGCGTTCCTCTCGGAGATGCTCCGAGGCGGCCCGCATGATCTCCTCCGTGCTGCCGTAGTCGCCCACCGCGCGCAGCAGGTTGGCGTAGTGGTGGGTCAGCTCCCACACCCGAGGGTGGGTCTCGCCGAGCAGGGAGCGCCACGCATCCAAGGCGCGTCTGCCGAGTGCGATCCCCGACGCGTACTCGCCGGAGAAGTACATGTAGCGCAGGCAGTTGAAGACCAGCCGCTGGACGGCGGGGTCGGTGCTGTTGAGCGCGTCCGCGTATTCCAGATGCGGGACGATGTCCGCGTAGCCCTTCCACAGTTCGGGGTCCGTGGGCCTGCGTGGATCGGCGGCCGCGAGTGCGCCCCGCACCACGTCGGTGAACTCGCGCCGGTCCGCCGCAGGCATGTCGTTGCGCACGATCTGGTGCACCATGCGGTGGAGGTACAGGGCCTCTCCGGTGGCCGCCGCGTCGTCGGACGGTACTTCGTGGGACTCCAGGCGGACCACGGAGTACTGGCGCAGCTGGTTGATCGCCTTGTTCCACAGGAGCGGGTCGTTGAGCAGTCCGGCGACCTGCTCGGGCAGTTCGTCGTGCGGCATCTCCTTGAGGAGACGTACGGGGATGAAGCCGGGCGCGAAGAACGTGCACAGGCGCAGCAGGTCGACGGACTCCGGGACGGTCTCGCGGAGTTTGTTCAGCAGTATCGACCAGGCGGTCTGGAAGGCCAGTGGGAAGTCGCCGGAGACCTTGACCACGTCCTCGTCGATGCCTCCGTCCAGGAGGGCGATGTAGTCCTGCACGGAGAGGTCGGAGTCGTTCAGCCAGCCCGCCGTCTGGTCAAGGAGCAGGGGCAGATCCTCCAGCGCCTCCGCCAGCTGGTCGGCCTCTGGCTCCGTCAGCCGGGGCGCACGGCGGCGGATGAACGCCACCGACTCGTACCTGTCGTACACCGGCACCTCAAGGAGTCTGCTGTTGTGCTCCCCCCACTCGGGGTTGCGTGAGGTGATCAGCACATGGCCGGGGCCGGTCGGTACCAGGTCCCAGATCTGGTTCGGGTCGTCCGCACCGTCGAGTACCAGCAGCCAGCGCGCGTAGGGATCACCGCGGCGCAGCGACTCCCGCACCGCGCGCAGCCGTTCGCCGTACTCCTGGCCCGTGGACAGGCCCAGCCTCGGGGCGAGTTCGGCGAGATGACGTCGGTAGGTGACCCGGCTCTCGGCGTTGACCCACCACACCACGTCGTACTCGGGCCCGAAGCGGTACACGTACTCCGCGGCGAGCTGGGTCTTGCCGACCCCCGACATGCCGTGCATGGTGACCACACCGGCGCCCGGATCGGCGCCCGTCAGCAGGTGGTAGGCCTCGTTGAGCAGCGACTCACGGCCGGTGAAGCGGGTGTTGCGGCGCGGCACCCCGCCCCACACCTCGGGCATGGCCGCCGGGAAGCGCGTCCCTCGACGGAGGTCCTCCGCGGACTGCGGCAGCGGATCACCGGGCAGGTCGAGCCGCTCCAGGAGACGCCGCTCGGCCTCGTCCGCGCCCATGTTGGTCAGATTGACGGCGGCGAGCACCGCGGTGGCCGTGGGCACGGCGGCCGTGGTGACCGAGACGGCCGCGAAGCGGGACACGTCGGGCGCGACCACCTCGCGCAGCGCGGCGTTCCACTCCTCGTGGGTGCGCGGGCCGAGTCGGAAGTACCACTCGCTGACGACGACCAGGATCCGGCCCTCGGCGTCCTTCAGGTCCCGCAGCAGGTCCACGAGGGGAGTCTCGGCAGGGGAATCCCACCGCGCGTACACGACATGGTGGCCGCGGCGCTGCAGACGGTCCCCCATCCATGCCGCCCAGGGCCGGTTGAAGCCCGCGAAACTGATCGTAACGGTCTGCTTCGCGGCCCCCCTTTCGGCTGGCCCGACCGGCTTTCGAGCTCCAGACATGCAGCGGCCTCCCCGCACGTAATATCAGAACTTTAGAACTTGGGCGCGGCACCGCGATAGGTACGGACGGGCATCCGTCGCACTCGCACTCCGCGGTTCACATCTCTTCCCGCGTGCGCAACGATCTTCACCCGAATCGGCAACGGAATTCACCCCGTTGGGCGAATTCGACGGCCCGCCCACAGAGCGCGTGCCGCCGCGACGTACGCCCTCGCCCGCGCCGCCTGTCCACGGGGAGGAGGGTGTTCCTCCAGCCGTTCATGCACAGCGACCATCTGATCGACGAACCGGCGTCCCCGCGCCGTCAGGTCACCCGATCCGACGAGCGTCGGCAGCACCGCCCCGACCTGCTCCTGGTAGCGGGCGTGCAGGGTCCACGCCGACTCCCGGTGGGCCGGACGGGTGGCGGTGAGCGCGCAGCGCTGGAAGAAGTCCGCCAGCGCGAGGTGCGAGTACGCGCCCTGCAGCAGGCCGTCGTACGGGCGCGGATCCGGGCGCCATGGCGCGAAATACCTTTGCTGCGGCCCGGCGTGATGCAGGGTCAACATGTCGCTGAGCGCGGCCAGTTTGGTGTGCTGGAGTTCATGCACGAGCGTCGCCGCGAAGGTCGCCGGGGTGGGCGGCGTACTGCTGAGCACGGCCCCGAAGGCCTCGCGACGGGTGCCGCTGCAACTTCCGCCGGCTCGGCCACCGCCGGCCGAGCCGGGAGGATCGGCCAGCGGAACCAGGCACCGCAGCAGGGCCACGACCTCCCCGACCCGCTGCTCACCGCCGAGACCCAGCGCGGCGGCGGTCCCCGACCAGGAGTGCAGCCAGCGTTTGCGTCCGGCGTCGTCGAGCGTGGTCGGGCCGCTCAGCCCGTGGTGACGCGGTCCGCCGCGCGCCGTGCGGTACGGGTCCAGGTCGTCCAGCGGCATCGGCCCGGCACCGGACAGCAGGCCGGGCAGCGCGTACGAGGGTGTCCAGGCGGGGGCCGCGGACCAGGCACCCGTCCCGCTCTCCAGACGTACGGTGATGTCCGCGGCGCCGGACTGACGCAGGGTCAGGCACCCCCGGCGGTGGACGACGTCGACCGGGACGTCCCCGGGTGCGGCGGTACGCAGCACGCCGAGTGAGGGCAGGACGAGCACTCCGTCCCGGGCCGACAACCGCACGGCGTACGAAATCCCGGCGCGCGCGGCTGCCACCGCGGCGAGCGCGCTGAAGTGGGCCAGGTCGTGTGCCAGTTCGCGTGTCCCCTCCGCGGTGGGCGGGCCGGCCGCCGCGCCGAGTTCGCGCAGACATCGCCGGGCCCATGGTCCGACCAGGGGGTGGAGGAGGCGGGCGCGAGCCGGCGAGAGAGGGGCGTGCGGGGGGATGTATCCGGATGGGGTGGTCGCCGGGTTTGGTGTCGGGCCGGTGGCTGCGGCTGTGGCCGCCGGGTCCGGTATCGGGCCGTCGGCTGGGGCTGCCGCCGCCGGTTTCGCTGTCGGGCCTGCCGTCGTGTCTATGACCGAGTCCCTGGCCGTGTCTCTGGCCGCGTCTCTGGCCGAGGCGGACGCCGGATCCGCTGCCAGGTCCCCGGGGAAGGCGGACCCCCGGTCCGCTGCCGCGCCGCCCCCCGCAGGCGCCACCCGGTCCGCCTCGGCCAGCAGCGCCCAGTCATCCCGTACCCGCGCCCGTGCGTCGGCGGAGCACACCCTCGCGTCGGCACCCTCCGCCGCGTCGAGCACCGCCCGCAGCATCACCAGCCGTCGGGTGTCCTGGTCGCGCACCAGGAGCGCGAGAGTATCGGGGCCGCCCTCGGTGCGGCCGAGTTCGGCCAAGGCGCGGTCCGGGACCGGCGAAAGTGTCACAGGGTGCCCCCTTCGCAAGAGGCGGACGGTGCCGCGGCGGCGGACACCGGGCGAGCGGGGGCGGCGCTCTCTGCCAGCCGCCCCGCCACATGGCGGATGAAGCGCTCGAGGTCGGCGCAGTAGACGGAGGGGTTGGCGAAGCCCTGTCCGGTGCGGTAGCGGTGCGCGTAGTTGCCGCCGCCGCAGACGGAGAGCAGTGGGCAGGCCCGGCAGCCCGCGGCCAGCGCGGCGGCGCCCGCCTGTCGTGCGGCCACGCCCGGGTGGCGCAGCGCCGCGTCGAAGGTGTGGCGGAAGACGTCGAGGCCGGTCCGCGCGGCGCCCTCGTAGGCGGACTTGAGCGAGTCGACCTGCTCGATCGACCCGTCGGTCTCCACCACCACAGCGTCGAAGGGCGCGAGGCCCAGCGACTCGGTCGCGGCGGGCAGCCCGAGGAGCAGGGCGAGACACTCCTCGAAGAGCCGTACGCGGGTTTCCCGTCGCCCGGCGTCCCACCAGCGGTCGAAGACGGCGCACAGCCAGTCCCCGTACGGGGCACCCGAGGAATCCCAACCCGGCGGTGGCGCCGACCAGTTGCCGTGCGGCAGCAGCAGGTCGATGGCCGGTGGCCGCAGGTCGAGCAGGGACTCGTACAGCTCGACGGGGTCGGTCCCGGGGTCCACGACCGTGAGGATTCCGGCGTACGTCCCCGGAAATCGGTCGGCGATCAGGCGCGTGCCGCGCGAGGCGGCGGGCCAGGACGGGCGTCCTGCGTGGTCGGTGCGCCGCGTGTTGTGCGCGGGCAGGCCGCCGTCGAGGCTGATGCCGACGCGGATGCCGTGCCGGGCCAGGACGGCGAGCCGCTCCTCGGTGAGGAGGGTGGCGTTGGTCTGGACGGTGGCGTGGACCGTGCAGGAGGCGGGGACCTCGTCACGGACGAGATCGGTGAAGCGGGCGAGCGTGTCCGCGCCCGCGAGCAGGGGCTCGCCGCCGTGCAGGACCAGGGAGATCGCCGTGAGCCCGTGGGCGCGCGCGTGCTCGCCGATACGGGACGCGGTGCGGGCCAGGACGGCCGGCGGGGCGGCGGCGGGGCGCGCGCGCCAGGTGTGGTCTGGGCCCTCGTACAGGTAGCAGTAGGTGCAGGCGAGGTTGCAGCGACCGTGCATCTTGACGATGAACTGCCGGAAGGGGAACGGGAGTTCGAGCTCCGATACGGAGGGGCCGGAGGGGGCGGAATCCACAGGCACCGGAGATGTCGCAGACGCCACGGACGCCACGGACGACCCAGACACCACAGAACCCGTCGGCATCACCGGAGCCGTCGTCGGCATCGCGGAAACCACCGAATTGAAAGCTGCCGCCGCCCTCACGGAACCCGGAAAACCCGCCGAACCCACCGAAGTCGAACCCGAAGCCCCGGAGGTCACCTCTTCAGACACTCAGGCCACCCCCATGATGTACGGCCCGTGATCCCACGGTACGGCCCGCGCCACGACCCCCTGACCCGTACGGGGCCGCATTCCCTGAAGGGGACCGGACGCAAACGCCGCCCAATCGAACTTGTCCGGTTCAACCACAAGGCAGACCGGAACCACCGCCCCGCGGGCTCCGTTTGAGTACGTTTGTTCCTCACCGAGAGGCGCCTCAGAACGCGTTGTTGAACCCCCAGAGCATCTCGCTCGGTTGCCCGGCCCGCTCCGTCAGCTCGGCCAACACCTCGGCCAGCACCGGGTGTTGAACCGTCCTCAGGTCCGCCAGATCCAGCGACAGCAGATCGGGCAACTCCGGCAGCTCCTCCCCGGAACCCGGCAGATCACTCTGTACGCCCATGCTTTCCCCCTCCTTCGCTCACTCCGGTCACTCCAGCTCGGCCAGCCGCTGGGCGGTCTGCCGGGCGGTCGGCTCACCCGTGGCCACCGCGCCGTCGGGCAGCCTCGACCACTCGGCCCGGGCAGCCCGGTACGCCTCGCGTGCGGCGCGCGGGCGCGCGGCCGCCTCGTAGGACATACCCCGCCAGTGGTGCGCCTGCGCGCCCAACTCCATGGCCTCCTGGCGCCGCCGGTCGGTCTCGGCGACCTCCTCGGCATCGCGGGCCGACTCCGCCGCGGCGCGGAAGGCGTCGACGGCCTCGTCGAGGCGCGCGGGGCGGCCCAGGCTCTGGTACGCCTCGAAATGGGCCTGCCCGAGCTCCAGCCAGCAGCGCGCGGCCATCAGCGGTTCGCCGGCTTCCTGAGCCGCGAGGCCGAGAAGGTGTTCGGCCTCGCGCAGATCGACGCGGTCTCCCCGGTCGCGGTGGCGCAGCATCAGGGCCCGGCCGAGCAGCAGCAGGCGGCGGGCGAGGTGGCCGCTGCCCGCGGGGGTCTCCGTACGGCAGTCGCGCAGCACCCGGATGGCCCGGGAGAGCGACTCGCGCGCACCGGGTCCGGTGTCGAGCACGGCGCGGCGCAGCAGCACTTCGCCCCACTCGGCGAGGACGTCCGCGTGCGCGGGGGCGTCCCTGGGCACACCTCGGGCGGCGTGCTCGAAGTGCTCGGCGGCGGCCCGCAGTTCACCCGGGTCGCCCGACTCGGCGTACCGCGCCACCCTGATGCGGCCCGCGCGCACCAACAGCGAGGCACGCAGGCCCTGTTCACGGGTCAGGCCCAGGGCCTCGTCGACGCGTGCCTGGGCGTCGTCGAGGGCGCCGCCGGACTTCAGGAGCGCGTCGATGAGGTCGAGGAGGATGCGGACGCGGGCGCGGGAGGGTTCGCCCGCGAGGGGGAGCACATGGCCGGGGCCCGGGTCGAGGGCGTCGCGCAGGGAGTGCGCGCCCTGCTCCGCGTACAGCCGGGCCTGTTCGTCGTCGGCGGTGTCTCCCGACAGGTGCAGCAGTACGCGGCCGTGGGCCAGCGGGAGTTCGGGCGGGCGTTGGCTCCGTTCGGGCCAGGCGTCGGCGAATGCCTCCAGCATGCCGACCGCGCTCTGGAGCAGCGCGCTGTCGCCGCCGAGCCGCCACTGCGTCTCCAGCGCGCGCACCCGCTCCAGGGTGAGCCCGAGTGCTTCCTCGGTCTCCAGTTCGGTCGCCGCGCAGGCCACCGCGTACTCGCGGTCGGCGCGCTGCAGGAGGTCGAGCGCGCCGCGATTGTCGCCGCGGCGCCTGCGGTCGATGGCGGCGGAGTGCAACACCCTTGCGAGCGCGGCCCGTTCACGCAGCGCCCTGGGGTGCGCGACGGCTCGCTCGGCCGCCGCCTCCGCCTCCCGCAGCAGCTCCGGGCCGCCCTGTACCTCCCACAGCCGCAGCAGGCTGGTGGCGTACTCGGCCCAGAGTTCGGGGTCGGCCCCGGCGGGTCGTTCGTGTTCGGTGGCGCCGCGCAGCAGCTGTACGGCGTCGATGAGGTCCTGCACCATGCCGTCGGTGTCGAACTGGCCGACCAGGGAGCGGGCCCGGATCACCGCGGTGTGGGTCGGGCGGTCGTCGACGAGGTCCGTCCGACCCCGGCCGCCGTACAGCGCGAACTGTTCCGGCAATGGCATGAAGCGCTCCAATACCCGTGCGGCGACCTCGGCGAAGGGCTGCGGCACGAGGGTGCCGCCGCCGTTGTCCCCGTTGTCTCCGTGCCCGCTCTGGTATCCGTCACCGGGCGCGTACGGCCGCCCGGAACCGCCCTCGCCGAGCTGCGCGAGCGCCAGGGCCGGGAAGTTGGGGCCGCCCTTGCCGAAGCGGTTCTCGATGTACTCGGAACAGTGCTTGAGGACGAGCATGGCCTCGTCCCGGCCCAGCGGCGACAGCAGCGCCTCCTGCACGCCGGGCGCGAACTCGTACCACTGGGCGCCGTCCGCCCCGTACTCCTCTTCCTTGGCACGCGAGACCAGGCCGCTGAGCAGCACCTCGGCCAGTTCGGAGGGTCCGGAGTCGGGCAGCATGGTCCGCTGCACCAGCTGCATCACGGGCAGGCTGAGCGGCGCCGCCGCGACATAGCCGGCGAGTCGTCCGGCGGTCTGGGAGGCGTTGGAGCGGAACCGGCTGACCAGTTCGAGCGCGGACAGTGTGCGTCCGGGGCGGGCCGCCCGGGCGGGCGCGTGGTTCGCGCGCACCCAGCCGACCGCTCCGGCGACGGGACCGGCGCCGGCGCCGGACAGTAGCCGCGCCCAGGCGCCGAGCGCGGCGGGCTCCGGAGGCAGTACGGGCACCGGGAGCGCGCCTTCGCGGGCCTCCGGCGGGGCGCCCGCCGGCAGCCGGACCTTCAGCGTGGCGGCGCCCGCGAGCGCCTCGCCGCGCGTCAACTCGCCGTACGAGACCGGGAGTCGGGTGCGGTTCCACATGCGCTGCGGCAGCGGCTGGAGTACGGCGGCGGGGCCCTGCCGGGACAGGTGGTGGAGCAGCCGGTGGGCGTGGCCGCTGTGCCACAGCGGGCCCGCGCAGTCGCTGACCAGAACGGTGATCCGGCGGCCCGTGGGGTCGCTCAGCCGGTCCGCGGAGTGCAGCGGGGCCGCGTGCGGCTCCGGACTGCGGCTGACGGCCGGCGCGCCGTCCGGGCCGGGGTGCAGATGGCTGACCTGGATGTCCCAGAAGGCACCCAACTGGCCGAAGACCTGCTCCAGTTCGGCGAACATCCGGTCCCACACCCGCATCGACGAGGAGGCGTCCATCACCAGCTGGAGCGCGGCGTCGGCCCGGGTCACCCCGCGGAACACCGGCAGCACGAGACCGCCCGCCCTGGCGCTCAGCTCCGCGGTCGCCGTCTCGTCGAGGACCGTCCGCAGGGGCGGGGCGGCGGTCCGGTAGCCCTGCAACGGCCGTAAGGCGCGCTGGAGTTCGAGCGGCGCGGGGAACGCGGGCGCGGCGGGCACCCCGATCGGCAGCGCCGTGGCCCGGCCGTACCCACGCGTCCGCGCGCCGCCGTCCAGCGGTACGGGGTACAGCGCGACACGGCGGTCCGCGCCCGCACCCTGCTCAGGCTCCGGCCGGTCGCCGGGCGGGACGGCAACGGTGTCCCGGGTGTCCGGCCGATCGGTGACCGGGTCACGACCGGCGGGCAGCGCACCGGGCGACGGGACGGCTCCCTCCTGCACGTCACCGGCGTCCGGCGGACGCGTCCAGCGGGCCAGCCAGAGGGTGTCGCACAGCTGCTCGGCGTCGGGGTCGAGCCCGATCCGCCGCAGCCGGACGACGAGTTCGGCGATCGGGTCGCCGCCGGAAGGCCCGGAGGATCCGGAGGGCCCGGAAGGTCCGGAAGGTGTCGACCCGCTTCCGGTCGGTATCGGAGGGACGGGCCCGTGGCGCGCCGCTGCGTCAGGCATCAGCGGTTCACCTCGGGCGGTCGAGTCGCTGGATGAGCAGGTCCGCGAGACGGTCGCGACTTGGCGGGGCTGCCGCGTCGGTGAGGTAGATGGCGTTCAACAGCTGGTCGGCGGCGACTAGTTCGCTGCGGGAGCGTTCCAGGAAGTGGGTGATGAGATCGTCTCCGGCCCGCGCGGCCTCGTCGCCGAGGTGGGCGCGTACGAAGGTGGCGAGACGTTTGTGATCCGGGCGGCCGAGTTCCAGGTGGATGCAGCGGCGCATGAGGGGGGCGGGAAAGTCGCGCTCGCCGTTGCTGGTGAGCACCACGAACGGGAAGGCACGACAGCGCACCCGGCCGTCCCGCACCCGCGCCTTGGTGCCGTCGGCGGTGAGCACCTGGGCCTCGCCGTCCGGCAGCCGGTCGGCGACGCGCTCCAGCTCGGGGATCGCGAACTCGCCCTCCTCCAGCACGTTGAGAAGGTCGTTCGGCAGGTCGATGTCGCTCTTGTCCAGCTCGTCGATGAGCAGCACACGCGGGGTGTCGGACGCCAGCAGCGCGGTTCCGAGGGGGCCGAGGCGGATGTAGCTGCCGATGCCCTCGACGGAGCCGGGGGCCCCGGGAGTGGCCGGGTCGGCGCCCTGCGGCGCGGCGATCTGCACGTCCTGGAGCCGGGCGATCGCGTCGTAGTGGTACAGCCCGTCCTGGAGCGTGGACCGGCTGACGATCGGCCACCGCAGCACATTGCCCAGACCGAGTTCGTACGCCACGGAATGCGCGAGCGTGCTCTTGCCCGCGCCCGGACTGCCGGTGACGAGGAGGGGCCGGCGCAGATAGAGCGCCGCGTTGATCATCTCGAGTTCCTCGGCGCCCGGCCGGTGCAGTTCGGCCAGGTGCCGGTGCGCGCCCAGCCTGCGGTCCTCGGAACCGTCACCGTTCGTCCCGGCCGCGGCCTCGGCCCGGCTCGCGAAATCGCGCCACGGAGGCGGGTCCGGGAGGCGGTCTATGCCGTCGTGGGGTTCACCGGCGCCCCGGTAGATGAGCCACTCGCTGGATTCGGTCATTGCCCAGTCCTCGTCGTCACTCGTCCACCACGGCAGCCGTCGAACGTGCATCACGGTATCGACCCTCGGGGGGCCTCGATAGAGCCAAGTGCGAGGTCATGGCAGCCCAGTTGGGCGCCGTACGGCCGTGTTCGGCCACGTGGTCCCGGCCCTGCTCGGCCATGCCGTACGGGCCCGGCGGGGCCACCTCGTACGGGCTCTGTACGGCGGGGTGCCGGATCCTCCGGTCATGGCGCCTCCAACAGGTCTCCGGTCCCCGGCAAGGGCTGGCGTGGATCGTCGTAGAACAGGGCAATTCCCTTGGCCCAGAAGGTCTCTGGCTTTCCCGCGCGCAGGCCCGCCCGCAACGCGTGGACGAGCTCGGGGAGCCGCTCCGCGCTGCCCGCGCCCGCGACGGTGTCACCCGCCCGCCGGTGGAACTCGCCGCAGACGGCGTCCGTCTGGCCCCGCCAGCGCCGCCAGAGCGCGACGCCGAAGCCTCCGTGCACGATCCGTACGAGCGCCACCGGATCGTCCTCGAAGCGCTGGTCGCCGTAGCGGCAGAGCACCGGAACCGTTCTGTGCGACAGGTCGCGCAGTGACCCCGCGGGTGGCACGGGTACCCGCAACCCGTCCTCGCAGTCCAGGACTTCGGCCCTCGCGCCGTACGCGTGGATGAAGTGCCAGCGGGCCTCGCGTCCGTCGTGCGCGTCGTGCTCCTCCTCCACGGGAACCTGCCCCCCGCCGGGTGAAGGGCGATCGTCCCCGTCGGACAGCCGGTCCGCGTCGGGCAACTGGTCCCGGTCGGCGCAGCGCACGACGACGGGCCTGCGGGCGCCGAGCGGTGGCTCGTCCGGTCCGAACTTCCAGGCGTCGACGTCCAGTCCGAGCAGCGGATGCGGCAGCGCGACCTGGAGCACGGCGGGCCGTCCGGGTTCGTCGCACTCGCGGAACGCCTCGGCGAGGGGCGCCGCGAGGGCACCGGGCAGGCCGGTCAGCGGGGTGCGCTCGCCGTCGCCGAAGCGCACCACCTCCCCGGTCGGCCGACTCACGGAGACCCGCCAGTCGCAGCGGTCCGGTTCCCAGCCCAGCTGCACCAGTTCGACGAGGGCGAAGGGGTGGGGCGCACCGTGGGCGGCGTGTGCCGTCGCGTGCGCCGAGTCGTGCGCCGGCTGTGCTTCCGAAGGGAACGGCTCACGCTGCGGCGCCTGGAGCCGCTCGATCCGCTGCCGGCCGAGGCGGCGGCGGTACTCGGGACCCGCGCGGCCCTCCGCGGTCTGCCGCACCCACTCCCACAGCGACCGCTCCGCGCTCTGGGTGCCGGGCGTGACGAAGGGACGCTCCGCGGACAGCACGCGCATCGCATAGTCCAGTACGAGTTCCAGCGCGCCGTCCTGGCGGGGGCTCTCGTACAGCGCGCCCAGCCCGTCGCGCCAGCCGCGCGGCGCCGGGTGCGGGATCGCGGCCCGGCCGCCGAGGAGGGATTCGAGGATGTCCAGCAGGGCGCGGGTGCTGACCGGCGGCGGCAGGTCGGCGAGCCGGCCGAGCAACTGGGTCCGCTCGTCCGGGTCGAGGGCGCGGCCCGGTCGTGCACCCAGCTGGTTCTGCACGTCGGCCCAGGTGCTGCGGTCGTTGTCGGGGTGGCGCTGCCGGTCCCGGTGGTATCTGTCATGGGCGTGGAAGACGGCCTGGTAGAGGTCGTCGTGCTCGGCCCGCACCTCTTCAGCGGGCACGGCCAGGGAACGCAGCTGCTCCACGCCCGTGGAGGTGCCGCCGAGCCCGCGGTCCGCCTGCGACTTCAGTACGCCGACGACCGCACCGCTCACGGGATCGACCACCGGCCCGCCCGAGACGCCCGGCGGCAGCACATCGCCGCCCAGCCGTATCTGCTCGTCCGCGGACCAGCCACCGAGGGTGCCCTGCACCGTGCAGGTGCCGTTCAGACGGGTCAGCTCCCCGCCCACCACCGACCATCCCGAGTAGAAGACTCTCGCCTCCCCGTAGTACGCGGCCGGACGCTCGGTGACATAGGCGCAGTCGTGGTCGACGGGCTCGCGCAGCCGCACGAGCGCCAGGTCCGGGGCCGGCCAACTGCCCCGTACGGCACGCTCGACGTGCTCCGGGAGAGACGTCGCCACCTCACCGGCGACAGCGGACGTACCGCGTCCCGGCCCGGTCTCGTACACCACGGTGACCTCGCCCCCCTCCCCGCTCCGTGCCACATGCGCGCAGGTGAGAACCCAGTTGGGAGCGACAAAGAACCCGCTCCCGAGGAACGTGCCGGGTTCGTCCAGGTCATACCCGGCCCCCGCCCGATGGATGCGGACCGTCGCCGCCATGACGAGATCACGCAGCGCACGGTGAGCGTTCCCGAGCCCGCCCGATGCGCCTGGGGCGTGCCCGTCCGTCATCCTCGGCCCCCAAGCGCCGCGTCCCCACCGACACCGTGCGCCGGGGCGCCGGGGGGCGCGCCCCCTGGGACGGCGCGCGGCGAACCGGCACTCCCGTCCGTCGGGGCGAGGTCCGGTCCGTCGTCGGCTCCGTCGACCGGGTTGATGACCGGTCCGCCTCCGCCCCCGTCGACCGGGTTGAGGATCGGTCCGTCTCCACCCCCGTCGACCGAGTCGAGGTCCGGTGGGCCGCCGTTCCAGGTGAGGGTCACCGTGAGGCCGGCCTTGGCCTCGCCGTCCGCGAGCAGGCCGATCACCTTGCCGGCCTTCGCCGTCAGCTCGATGCCGAACTCGACGCTGACCTCGTCGGGACGGACGGCGCGCAGCGGTGCGGCCAGTGAGCGCGCGACGCTGGTGATCACCGACTGCAGGCTCTCGACCTGTGCCTCGATCCGCTCACCGAACCCCGTGTCCGTGTACGACAGCCCGCCGGCCGGCGCCTCCAGCTCCTCGGCCCCCGAGATCCGGGCCCACACCGGTGTCCCGTCGGGCATCTCGATCCGTGCGATCCGGGTCACTCCATCACCCATGACATCCCCGTTCCCCCGTTCCCCCCACGCCCCCGTGGTCCCACCCGCCCGTTGCGCAGGCTAGTGGCAGGCCCACGGCCGCGCGAGAGGACCTCAGGGGCGGCACCCGCCCCCGCCTATCCTTTTCCCAGCCTTCCCTTACGGGAAGACTCCCGCCCACCACTTACCTCACGGAGCACCATCCATGTACTTCACCGACCGCGGCATCGAGGAACTGGAGAAGCGGCGCGGCGAGCAGGAGGTCACCTTCGAGTGGCTCGCCGAGCAGCTGCGTACGTTTGTCGACCTCAACCCGGACTTCGAGGTCCCGGTGGAGCGGCTGGCGACGTGGCTGGCGCGGCTGGACGATGAGGACGACGACGAGGAGTAGAGGCGGGGCGGTTCCGTGTCGTGCCGTCAGTCGCTGGAGCTTGCTTCCGTAGACGTCAGTCGCCGGCGCGCGCTTTCGTAGACGTCAGTCGAAGGCCCGCAGCCGGTCGTACGCCAGCCCCAGGGCGCCGTGGATCACCAGCAGAGCCCCCGCCGCGATCCAGCCGCCGCTGCGTCGCCGTACGCCCCAGGCGGCGAGCGGGACGCCGGCGGCCAGCTGGGCCACCGCGAGGGCGCGGGCCTTCGGGCCGCGCAGCCACGGTCCCAGGCTGCCGCCCTCCACCACGTCGAGCTCCGCACGGACCGCGGCACGCCACCCGGTCCACTCGATCTGCTCGGCGCCGGGCTGGAGGCGGGCCACTTCGCGGAGCCGCCCGACGGATTCGCCAGGGGTGAGCCCGGCCGGAAGTACCACCCCCGCGCGCGTGAGGACGGCGAGCAGCCCGCGCATACGCGCGCGGGCGTCGGCGGCCGCGTCGGGCTTGGCCAACTGCTCCAGGGACTGCATGTCGAGCACGGGATCGAGCCCGAGGCGGGCCGCGAAGGTGCGCATCGCCTCGTCCTCGCCGACCGGGGTGCCGTTCGCCAGCCACTCATAGCCGACGGTGCGCCGGAACCCGGACGCGAGGGTGTAGCCGCTGTGGTCGGCGTCCCACCAGAGGGCGAGTACGGGCCAGGGGGCGCCGACGCCGAGAGCCGTGGCCCAGCCGGTGAGCACCCGGTCGACGGGTTCGGCACCGTGCAGCCATGGCCTGCCCTCGGGAACCAGCACGCTCCACTCGTCTCCGGCCCCGGTGAGCAGCATCCGCTCACGCAACAGCTGTGCCGCGGGCCCGACCGACGAGGGTTGCGCCCGGCAGAGGAGCAGGGCACCGGGGGCTTGGCCCGAGGGCCCGCCGGACGTCGTGGACATGGTCATACGGTAGGCCCACCCAGGAGCAACTTGCCCCTTTTGTCCACCCGGAGGGCGTCAGAAGACCACCACAGAGCCGTCGGGCGAGATCACCGGAAAAGGTGTCTTGACTTTCCGTATCCGCGATATATCGTGTTCAGTGATAGACGCGATATGGCGCGTCACATCCCGATCCGGTCGAGGAGGTCGCACCATGTCCGAGTGGTCCGTAGCCGAGCCCAGCAAGCTCACCTTCGACGCCCCCGTGACGGCACTGCATGTGCGCGTGGTCAACGGAACAGTGAACGTCGTGGGCACCGACGAGGGTTCCGCCCGGCTCGAGGTGTCCGAGCTGGAGGGCCCGCCACTCGTGGTGACCCAGAAGGACGGCACGCTCACTGTGGCGTACGAGGACCTTCCCTGGAAGGGCTTCCTCAAGTGGCTCGACCGCAAGGGCTGGCGCCGCAGCGTGGTGGTCTCGCTGGCCGTCCCCGCGAGCACGCGGGTCGAGGTGGGCGTCGTCGGGGCCAACGCCGTGGTGTCCGGGACGGACGGACGGGTGGAGGTGAAGGGCGTCACGGGCGACACGACGCTGGTCCGCATCGCGGGCCAGGTACGCGTGGACACGGTGTCCGGGAACCTGGAGGCCCAGGCCGTCACCGGCGACCTCCGCTTCAACTCCGTCTCCGGCGACCTGACGGTCGTCGAGGGCTCGGGCTCCTCCGTGCGGGCCGAATCGGTGAGCGGCTCGATGATCGTGGACCTGGACACCACGGGCTCCCCGACCGACGTCCAGCTGTCGAACGTCTCGGGCGAGATCGCCATCCGGCTCCCGCACCCGGCGGACGCGGTGGTGGAGGCGAACACCACGAGCGGCAAAGTCTCCAACGCCTTCGAGGATCTCCGGGTCAACGGACAGTGGGGCGCCAAGAAGATCACCGGCCGGCTTGGCGCCGGAAACGGCAAGCTGAAGGCGCTCACCGTCTCCGGTTCCATCGCCCTGCTTCGCAGGCCACCGACGGAGGACGAGCCGCCCGAGGACCCGCAGGACGCCGCGCTCAAGGCCTCGGCCGAAGCTCCCTCCGCCGCCCCGACCGACGGCCCGACCGACAAGAAGGTGCTCTGAGATGGCCCCCGTCTTCGCCCATGGCCGTCTCCGGCTCTACCTCCTGAAGCTGCTGGACGAGGCGCCGCGCCACGGGTACGAAGTGATCAGGCTCCTGGAGGAGCGCTTCCAGGGCCTGTACGCCCCCTCGGCGGGCACCGTCTACCCGCGGCTGGCCAAGCTGGAGGCCGAGGGACTCGTCACGCACACCACCGAGGGCGGTCGCAAGGTGTACGCGATCACGGACGCGGGCCGCGCCGAACTGGCCGACCGCGGTGGCGAGCTGGCCGACCTGGAGCTGGAGATCCGCGAGTCGGTGGCGGAGCTCGCGGCGGAGATCCGTGCCGATGTACGGGGCGCGGCAGGCGATCTGCGACGCGAGATGCGAGCGGCGGCCACGGAGGCCCGGCGGGGCGGCTCGGGCGGCGCCGGAGCCAAGGAACACGACGGCGCGCAGGGCGAGTTCGGGGACTTCGGCGACTACCGCGACAAGGAGTCGTGGCGGGTGGCGAAGGAGGAGATGCGGCGCGTCAAGCAGGAGTGGAAGGAGCAGGCCCGCCGCGCGAAGGACGAGAGCCGCCGCGCCCGCGACGAGGCGCAGCGCGCCCGCCGCCAGGCCAAGGAGGCCCAGGAAAGGGTCCGCGCCCAGGCCCAGGAGGAGATGCAGCGCATGGCCAAGCATGTCCAGGATCAGGTCCAGGACCACTTCGCACGGGGCGACTGGCCGACGGGCGTCCGCGAGGGCCTGACCGAACTGGCCAAGGAGTTCGGCGAGTTCGGGAAGAACTTCGGCAAGGACCTGAGCAAGGACTTCGGGAAGGACTTCGGCTTCGGTCGCCCGGAAACGGCAGCCGGACCGGCCGGCGGGACCAGGACGGCCAAGGAACCCCGGACGGACAAGGAGCCGGAGTACACGGTCACCCCGGACGACTTCCCCGCCGGCTACGAACCCTCCTGGGCCCACGAGGACTCCACCGACAACCCGGCCCGCGACCTGGACCGCCTCCTGGACCGCTTCCGCGACGACATCCGCGACGCGGCCCGCGACCACGGCGTGACGGAGGACCAACTCCGCGAGACCCGCCGCCACTTGTCGACGGCGGCGGCGCACATCGGAGTGGCGCTGAGGAAAACGAAGGGCTGACGTTTCAGCTCCGTCCGAGCCTCTCGGTCCGGTAATTGAGGACGAGTCCTTCGGCCCGCCGCCCCGCCCCCATCCCCGACTCCAACGCGCCTACCCCATGTGCCTCTTCGCTCTCTCCCTCACCCGTTCGCTATGCCCGACCGCACCCTCGACCACCGCGCGCATCCTTACGTACACCGCTCGAACATCACTCCTACCGAGCTTGCCCAACTGCTCCAGCAGCGTCTCTGACTAGCTAAGCGATCCCATGCCGGACGTGGTGTCTGGGACGGGTTCTGCCCACTGTGGAGGGGTGGCGTGGGCGTGCAGGTGGAAGCCTGCGCCCAGTGCTGCTCCTCGCGGCCGGTGCCGGTTGGTGGGTGTGCTGATCGTCGTCACGCCCTGGTGCCGGTGGGCTGCACGGGGCAGCCGGGTCCGGTCCGTGTGAGCGTGTCCCTCCGGACGCTGGCCCGCCGGACCCGGAGGTCTGGTGGGGGAGGGTGTCCGGCGTCGCCTGGGCGTCGGACCTGCTGCGCGTCGCCGGGTGGATCCGGTCTTGGACCGGTCTGTCCGGCGGGTCTTCGGCGCGGGCGTTGTGATCACCGCACGCGCTTCGAGTCTGTCCACCACCGCGCGGATGACCATGGCCCCGCTGGTGCGGTCGGTCGCGGTTTTGGTCTGGTGAGTGAGGCCGCGTGCAGCGATGCGCTGCCAGGCCCCTTGATCGCGGTCGCCTTGCCAGCCGCAGGCGCCGCACCGAGCCCATTTCCAGCCGGGTGCGGTGGGCCGGTCGGGGGCCTTGCGGTGCCGCAGCGGGACCAGGCACTGCGGGCAGTGCTTCGAGGTGTTCCGGGCCGGGACGGTGACGACGGCGATACCGGTCTCGGCGGCCAGGTGCCGCATCCGGTCCACGATCTGGCCGCGCACCTGCTGGGACATGCGAGTGTTGTGGGTGCGGCCCATGCCGCGCGCTTCCATCGAGCGGAGGTCTTCGACGTAGATGACACTCGCCCCGGCAGCGATGGCCTGGTCCACGGCCCAGCGGGCGGCAGCCAAGGCCAGAGCGTCATTGAGGTTCGACCGCCTGTCGCAGACGCGCCGGATCTCCTCGGCCAGGACCGCATATCTGCTGGTCAGATGGTGATGTTCGGCTCTGCCAATGAGTTGCTGGTAGTGGTCGGCCTTAGCATGCAGGTGCTCGGACAGACGGCGCAGACGGTGCTGCTTCGCGAGGACCCCTGCGGCGCGGAACATGGCCCCGGCCCCGAGGGCGGTGATGGTGCCGTCGTTGTGGAGTCGGGCAGCTCCGGCGGACAGCAGTGTGTTTAGGCCCCAGTCCACGCCCAGCGCGATCACATGCCCGCTCCGTTGCGGCTTCGGGACGGCGTGGGTGTAGGCGAGATCGGCCCGCACCTTGCCCTGATGAAGGCGCAGGGTGGGCAGGTGCAGCACTGCACTGGCGGGGATCGTCGGCGGCAGCGCAATGCGGCAGGCCACCCACGTCCAGTCCGCGTAGGACCGCGGGTCGGGGCGGGTGGGCAGTTGCAGGCGCAGCAGCGCCCGGATCGGATCGTCGGTGCGCTCGATGGTGGCCTGCTGCCCGTCGCAGGCAGACAGCAACAGCATCCGCGCCACGCGGGGCGCGGCCTCTAGCTCAAACACATCGCCCGGCATCCGGCCGTGCCTCTTGACGAAGGCGGCGATCTGCCGGGTACGCGACTTGATGGCAGTGGACGGCAGAACCCGACCGCCAAGCACCGCCTCACGCACCGCGTCCCATTCCTCAGAGGTGCGCTTGGCAGGGTCGGCAGGCCAGGTCTCGATGACTGCGCCGGTGAGGTCTGCGCGCCACTTCACCGAGCGCAGCGTCCACCCAGCCGTCTCCTGGGCCATCCGCACTATGCGGTCATTTGCGCGGATGCCCTCGGCCGGGCCAACAGTCCAGCCCAGGCGGCGCAAGGCCATCCAGGCATTCGACGGCAGCGCGCGGCCCCCGGCATCCTCACCGCACGCCAGCACATCCACATCAGCGGCATTCCAGTGCTCGGTCAGCAGGGCGGCGACCATCCCGGACACCAGATCAGCAGCCCAGCCCACCCGCTCCACCAACACGACAGCCGACAGGACCTCACCCGACTTCTCGTCGACTGCGGCGCGCAGCAGGCCACGGGCGCAAGCCGTACGAGCAGTCTCCCCGTCGGCCATCTGCAGCTTCCGTCCCACCACCGCCCCCGTCCCCACCCTTAATGCTGACATCCGATCAACGACAGCACCGCGGAAAGGTCACACACTCGACCATCGAACTCAAGTGCGACATCAACACCGGACGGACGGCGTGACGCCCAGAGTTGACGAAACGCTGCGGATATCCAAGGAAGTTCGTGAGCCTCCGCAGCATGGCGACCGCCCGCAGTCCGATGTGCGGATCACGCCACATGCACGCTCGGCTAGATCCGTCCATTCGGTCACGCTGTCAACCACGGTTGACACGCAACAGCGGGCTCGCGGAACCCGAGCCCGCCGCAGGGAGCAGCCAAATGCGGTCAGCTCACCGTCAGAACGATCTTCCCGAACTGATCGCCCGACTCCAGCCGTTCGAACCCCTCGCGGGCCCGGTCGAGCGGAAGCACCTCATCGATGACGGGCCGCACGCCGGTGGCGGCGCAGAAGGACAGCAGGTCCTCCAGTTCGTCCTTGGTGCCCATGGTCGAGCCGACGATCTTGAGCTCGAGGAAGAAGACGCGGGTCAGTTCGGCGTGCGAGGGCCGGTCGCCGCTGGTGGCGCCCGAGATGACGAGGGTCCCGCCGGGCTTCAGCGACTTGACGGAATGCGACCAGGTGGCGGCGCCCACCGTCTCGATGACGGCGTCGACCCGCTGCGGCAGCCGAGCCCCGGATTCCAGCGCCTCCACCGCCCCCAGCTCGACGGCCCGCTTCCGCTTGGCCTCGTCGCGGCTGGTGGCGAACACCCGCAGCCCCGCGGCCTTGCCGAGCACGATCGCGGCCGTCGCCACGCCGCCGCCGGCGCCCTGGACGAGGACGGAGTCGCCGGGGCGCACGCCGGCGTTGGTGAAGAGCATGCGGTACGCCGTCAGCCAGGCGGTGGGCAGACAGGCGGCCTCCGCGAACGACAGTTCCTTGGGCTTGGGCAGTACGTTCCACGCGGGCACGGAGACCTGTTCGGCGAAGGTGCCCTGGTAGCGCTCGGTGAGGATGGAACGGGGTTCCTTGGGGCCGACGCCGTGGCCGGTCTGCCCGATGACGGAGTGCAGCACGACCTCGTTGCCGTCCTCGTCGATGCCGGCGGCGTCGCATCCGAGGATCATCGGGAGCTTGTCCTCGGCGAGGCCGACTCCGCGCAGCGACCACAGGTCGTGGTGGTTGAGGGAGGCGGCCCGGACGTTCACGGTCGTCCATCCCGGCCTCTGCTCGGGGGCCGGGCGCTCCCCCAACTCCAGGCCGTTGAGCGGCTGGTCACGGTCGATTCGGGAAGCGTAGGCAGCGAACATGACCTTGACGATAGGCTCCGCCGCCGCCTGGCGGAACCATGCCCCGCTGTGACACACGTCCCGCCGTGTACGGGGCTCACGTCACAGGGTTTTCGCCCCCTCCGCCCCTGCCCGTCCCGTACCTGGGGGCTGCGCCCCCAGACCCCCGCTTTCGGCCTGAACGGCCTCGTCCTCAAACGCCGGACGGGCTGAAACCGGGCGTAGCCCGGAAGCAAGGGACGGGCAGGGGCGGAGGGGGCGAAAAAACGGCCCCGCCGGAAACCTCCCGGCGGGGCCGAACACCACACCTCAGCGCCGGGCCACACCCTCGGCCCGAGCAGCCGCGGCCACCGCGGCCGTGACCGCCGGAGCCACCCGCTCGTCGAACGGCGAGGGAATCACGTAGTCCGCGGCAAGGTCGTCCCCGACGACCGCGGCCAGCGCGTCGGCCGCCGCGATCTTCATCCCCTCGGTGATCCGAGAGGCCCGCACCTGCAGCGCCCCGGCGAAGATCCCGGGGAACGCCAGCACGTTGTTGATCTGGTTCGGGAAGTCGGACCGCCCGGTCGCGACGACAGCCGCGTACTTGTGGGCGATGTCCGGGTGCACCTCGGGGTTCGGGTTGGCCATGGCGAACACGAACGCGCCCTCGGCCATGGAGGCCACCGCCGGCTCCGGCACCGTACCGCCGGAGACGCCGATGAAGACGTCCGCACCGGCGAGGGCGGACTCCAGCGACCCGGAGATGCCCGCCTTGTTGGTGATCTCGGCCAGCTCGCGCTTGACGTCCGTCAGGTCGTCCCGGTCCGTGGACACAACACCCTTGCGGTCCGTGACGGCGACATCGCCGAGCCCGGCCTCGAGCAGGAACTTGGCGATGGCGACACCGGCCGCACCCGCGCCGGAGATCACCGCACGCAGGTCACCCAGCTCCCGCCCGGTCAGCTTCGCGGCGTTCCGCAGGGCCGCCAGTGTCACGACCGCGGTCCCGTGCTGGTCGTCGTGGAAGACCGGGATGTCCAGCCGCTCCTGGAGCTTGCGCTCGATCTCGAAGCACCGGGGTGCCGAGATGTCCTCGAGGTTCACTCCCCCGAAGGAGGGCGCGAGCCGGACCACCGTCTCGACGATCTCGTCGACGCCGGTGCAGGCGAGCGCGATCGGCACGGCGTCGACCCCGCCGAACTGCTTGAAGAGGATCGCCTTCCCCTCCATCACCGGAAGGGAGGCCTCGGGACCGATGTCCCCGAGTCCGAGCACCGCCGTACCGTCCGTCACCACTGCGACGACGGACGACTTCCACGTGTAGTCGTGGACGAGCTCCGGCTGCTCGGCGATCGCGCTGCACACCTTCGCGACGCCGGGCGTGTACGCCAGGGAAAGGTCGTCCTTGTCGCGGATCGGCACGGTGGCCTGCACGGCCATCTTGCCGCCACGGTGCAGGGCGAACGCGGGATCGAAGGAATCGAGGGGCTCGCCCAGGCGATCCTGATCGGTACTTCCGCTGTCGCCGCTGCTGTCACCACTGCTCGCGGTGCGAGGATTGACAATCTCCGCTGCCACTTTGTTTTACCCCTTAAGTCTTCATGGTTTGAGGGTGACCACTCCTGGTTGAGGGGTGGGCGGGCACCGCGTAAGCCCTGCCGCCGTGGTTGCGTACGGGCCAAACGCGACGGGCGCGCCGCACACGCGCCCTGAGCCCCGGATGAGGGGTGTAAAGAACCTTCCTACCCGACGGACCGTGCCGACGGCGAGTCCATAGCGCGAAGGTCACACGCCGGTGAGATGACTCATGGCGGAATATGTGGACAAGTCCCTGACTTGCCCGCATGGCTCCGCAAATGCCGAGTAGCGGCCGCTTGCATCCTGAGGTACACCGAAGATCCTCCGGCCGGAAGGATCAGTTCCCGCACAAGATCCGGCCTTGCTGTACAGGCCCGCAGCGCTCCGGGGGTCACCCGTTATCCGATTTTGACATAGCTGGTCGTCTGAATGACGAGGTCCGAATGGCAAGATGCCGTAATCACACAAGGTCGCGACACCCGAAGGTGTGTGTTCTCGTCGACCCATCGGCATCTCACTTCATCCGCCGGAGGACCCAACATGACCGCAAGCTCCACCCGTCGTACGACCGTCACGCGCTCCCGGACAGCCGCGGTCGGCGCGATCGCGGTCGCGGGTGCCCTGCTGCTCGCCGGCTGTGGTGACCAGACGGACGACAGCAGCAGCAGCTCGGACACGGCGTCGACCTCAGCGGCACCGCTCGCCGACAAGCTCCCCGCGGACATCAAGCCGGGAAGCACCCTGAAGGTCGGATCGGACATCGCCTACCCGCCGGTCGAGTACATGGAGGGCGGCAAGGCCGTCGGTATCGACCCGGACATCGCGGACGCCCTCGGCAAGCAGCTGGGCGTGAAGTTCGAGTTCCAGAACGGCAAGTTCGACCAGCTGATCGTGGGCCTGCAGTCCAAGCGGTTCAACGTGATCATGTCGGCGATGAACGACACGAAGGACCGCCAGGAAGGCATCGACTCGGACACCGGCAAGAAGGCCGGCAACGGCCTCGACTTCGTCGACTACTTCACCGCCGGCACCTCGATCCTCGTCCAGAAGGACAACCCCAAGGGCATCAAGTCCCTGGACGACCTGTGCGGCCAGGTGGTGGCCCTGCAGAAGGGCACCACGTCCGAGGGCATCGCCAAGGCGCAGAGCACGAAGTGCAAGGACGACGGCAAGAAGGCCATCACGCTGCAGACCTTCGACACCGACCCCGAGGCTCTGCTCCGCCTCAAGCAGGGCGCTTCCGTCGCGGACCTCAACGACTTCCCGGTCGCGGCCTACAACGCGAAGACGTCGGGTGGCGGCAACGACTTCGAGGTCGTCGGCGACCAGATCGAGGCGGGCCCGTACGGCATCGGTGTGAGCAAGGAGAACACCGAGCTGCGGGACGCCCTTCAGGCGGCGCTGAGCGCGATCATCGAGAACGGTGAGTACTCGAAGATCCTGGAGAAGTGGAACGTCACGGACGGCGCGGTGACCGAGGCCAAGATCAACGGCGGCTCCTGACCCTGCCTGACGCAACACTGAAGGGCAGTCACTGTGGCTGACACTGTCGACAAGGCTCCGGCGCCGTCCGTGCCGCCGGAGCAGATCAAGGCCATCCCGGTGCGCCACTACGGCCGCTGGGTGGCCGGCGCGGCGGTCATCGCCGTGTTGGTGCTGATCGGGATCGCGTTCTCCAACGCGAACATCAACTACGACATCATCCCGGACTACCTCACGGACGGCACGATCCTGTCCGGGGTCTGGCACACGCTGTACATCTCCGTACTCGCCATGGCGCTCGGACTGGTCCTGGGCGTCATCCTCGCGGTGATGCGGATGTCCTCGAACCCGGTCACCAGCACCGTGGCCTGGTTCTACATCTGGTTCTTCCGCGGCACTCCGGTGCTGGTGCAGCTGCTTCTCTGGTACAACATCGCCCTCGTGTTCCCCATCCTCAATCTGGGGTTCTACAAGGACGAGATGAACGACGTGATGACGCCGTTCCTGGCGGCGCTGCTCGGTCTCGGTCTCAACGAGGCCGCGTACATGTCCGAGATCGTCCGGGCCGGCATCCAGTCGGTCGACGAGGGGCAGACGGAGGCCTCGCACGCGCTGGGCATGACCCAGGGCAAGACGCTGCGGCGCGTGGTCCTCCCGCAGGCCATGCGCGTGATCGTGCCGCCGACCGGCAACGAGTTCATCAACATGCTCAAGACCTCGTCGCTCGCCTACGCGGTCCAGTTCAACGAACTCATCAAACGGGCGCAGGACGTCTCCAGTACCTCACTCGCGGTCGTCGAGATGTACTTCGTGGCATCGATCTGGTACCTGATCCTGACCAGCGTGTTCAGCGTCTTCCAGTACTACCTGGAGCGCCGCTACGCCCGTGGTTCGTCGCGCAGCCTGCCACCGACGCCACTGCAGCGCCTGCGCAAGAACCTCCGTCTGTTCGGTTCGTTCCGCCGCCCGGAGGTGACCCGATGAGCGGTCTCAGCAAGGACATCGCCCCGAGCACGAGCAGCGGCCACCCCATGGTCAAAGCCGAGGGCGTGCACAAGTCCTTCGGGCTCTCGCACATCCTCAAGGGCATCGACCTGGAGGTGAACGCCCGCGAGGTGTTCTGCCTGATCGGCCCGTCCGGCTCCGGCAAGTCGACCTTCCTGCGGTGCATCAACCACCTGGAGAAGATCAGCGCGGGCCGGCTGTCGGTCGACGGCCAGCTGGTCGGCTACCGGCAGAAGGGCGACAAGCTCTACGAGCTCAAGGAAAGGGAAGTGGCCGCGCAGCGGCGGGACATCGGCATGGTGTTCCAGCGCTTCAACCTCTTCCCCCACATGACGGCGCTGGAGAACGTGATGGAGGCGCCGCTCCAGGTCAAGGGTGAGACCAAGGCCGTCGCCCGGGAGCGCGCGCAGCGGCTCCTGGACCGGGTGGGCCTCGGCGACCGCAAGGGCCACTACCCGGCCCAGCTCTCCGGCGGCCAGCAGCAGCGCGTGGCCATCGCGCGGGCGCTGGCGATGGAGCCCAAGCTGATGCTCTTCGACGAGCCGACCTCGGCCCTCGACCCCGAGTTGGTCGGCGAAGTCCTCGACGTCATGCGGGACCTCGCGGCGGACGGCATGACGATGATCGTCGTCACCCACGAGATGGGCTTCGCCCGCGAGGTCGGCGACTCGCTGGTCTTCATGGACGACGGTGTGGTGGTCGAGTCCGGCAACCCCCGCGACGTACTGACGAATCCGCAGCACGAGCGGACGCAGTCGTTCCTGTCCAAGGTGCTGTGACCGACTGAGCAACTGAGCAGGGGCGGTACGGGAAATCCGTACCGCCCCTCCTTCGTGCCCTGGTGCCGTCTACGCCTCTGTTACCGCAGCAGCTTCACGAGAACAAGGAAGCACTTTCGCGGTGCTCGAAGCCCGACGGTGCCCTTGGACTGCTGTCGCGTATCCGGCCGCAATTGTCACCGCAGCGGACACACCCTCTGATGAGAGGTGGTGGAAATCACAGACCAAGGCGGGCTCCCCCTGATTCAGACAGAAAAGTGGCGCAATCTACACCACGCCAGCCTTCCGCGAACACGGTGAAACGCGAAGGGAACGGAATCCTCTTGCAACTTATGCATCAAGCAACTTAGGGTCAAAGAGAGTTGGAGCACTTAGGGGCTCCGCCATCCCCATCCCTCAAGGCTAAGGACCCTATATGCGAGCCACACGAAGGATCATTACGGCTTCAACAACAGCGGCCGCTTCGGTGGCGGCGTTGCTTGCCATCGGTACACCGGCTCACGCCGCAACCACAAAATTCTGTGGCCCCCCTTACGCCTTTGCCCTTGGATGTTTCTACTCAACAGGCGACTACTTCACTGTCCAGGACATGCGCGTCGACGGAAAGCGTGCCGTCCTCAAATGGACGACGGACTACGGGCGCAGTGGCGAGTGCCATGACGCAAATGGCGCCAACAACCCTCCCACGAAGTGTGATTACGACTTTACGGAAGGGCACACTCTGATGTTCACCACGGTGGTACGGAACGGCGCCAATGGCGCAGATGAGTTTGAATCCGATCTGATGACGGCATGGATATCCGGTCGATAAGGTCGTTTTACACAGCGCGCCGAGGGGGCGGCGCGGGGCTTCCACACCGCCCCCTCTTCGTGTCGGGAAGCTACGGCAACAGGTCCGGCTTGAGCACCGGCTCGCACAATTGCTCCGGCGTCAACGAGAATTCATTTAGCATCGGGCCCTTTTCACCCGTCTCGCTGAAATCCGTCGAGTCATTTACTTTCAGCAACATGCCGTCTTTCAACTGCAGCCGACCTCCGATTCGATTTTCCGCTCCCGGACCGGCAGTGGAGCTCCGTCCAGCAATTAGTTCGGGAACTCCGTGGCGCCCTTTCTTCGCGCAGTGGTGACATCCGCACCAAGGAAGCCGGAACCTGTCGCGGATGTGGAGGATGGTGTCGTTCTTATGCTTGAGGACGACTTCGCACTCCTCGCCCCTGGGGAGTTCCCTGCACGTCCGAGAGCTTCTCGGACGTGCAGGCCAGCTGGCCCTCCTGAGGACAGGCCTCGCAGGGACCCTCCCCGATCATGTCCTGGCCGTGGGGTCGGTCTTCGGGTTGGCCCACCCGCACGGTGATGCCTCCGGTACCGCCGTCGCGGCTCACCGCGCAGTCCCCGCCGTAGGGCCCGACCGGCTTCGGCGGCGGCGCCTTGGGCACCTGCATGATCAGGCGCGTCAAGGACACCTCGCGGATCTCACCGGTTCCGGCGGGAAGCGGTTTCCCGAACCCGGACGCGCCGGAGGCGAGTTCACCAGCGACGCTCTCCCGGCTCTCACCACCGTTCAGAAGGCCGGGGCCGAGAACCAGCCCGGCGGCAACCACCACCGGCGCGACGCTGATTGCCGCCCCGCGCGCCGCCCGCAGCAGGGAGGCTGCGCGAAGAGGGCCTCGCTGCCGCGGCCGACGGGCGCCCGGACGTCAGCAAGGGCGCGCCCGAGCAGATCCCTGACCCGGCTGGTCTCAACCTCTTTGTGGTCCATACGCGTCCCTCCCGCGCTGCGGCCCTGAGCACCGCGAGTCCCCTGGCCGCCTGGCTCTTGACCCTGCTCGCTCGCATCCCGAGCAGTTCGGCGGCGGCCGCGGCCCGGAAACACGGCACCAGCACCGCCTGCTGCTTGAGCGGGAGCCCCACGAGAGCAGCCCGCACCATGAGCCACGTGTCACTGCCCACGGTCGCTCCGCCGCGTCCGGCACTTCGCCGTACCCGTCTCGGTCCTCCGCCTCTTCACGGTTGCCGCACACCAGGTAGTCGATACGGACAGTGCCGCACGCCTGCCCTCCACGAAGGCAAACAGAGCAGCTCTCTCACCGCGCGTCATCCCGTCCCTTCCCCTGCCCGCGTTCATGGGCGGTCTCACCCTTCCAGTGCGGCGGGGACCGCAGGACACGGAAGAGGCGGTACGAATTTTCCTGTACCACCTCTGAATCTCCGTACCGGAGCGCCTACCTGACCGCGAGCACCAGCGCGTCGGACGGCGACCGCCACACGGTCCTGGCCTCGCCGAACCCCCGCTCGCGCAGTACGCGCGCGTGCCAGTCGGCGGACGGGGTGTCGCCCTCCGCGTGCTCGCCGTAGATCTCGAACCGGCGGGCGGTCGGTGCGGCGAGGACGGGGTCCTGGGCGGCCAGCTGCCACCATTCGGCCCAGTCGAGGACGCCGTTCGTCTTGGCCTGATCCATACGGGCGTGGCGCTGGGCGCGGTCGGCCGCGTTGATCCGGGGCGTCGTCTCGTCGATCATGTGGTCGGCGTTCATGAAGACACCGCCGTCGCGGACGAGTTCCGCGATCCGACCGTAGAGGGCCGCGAGGGGTTCGCTGTGCAGCCAGTGCAGGGCCGTGGCGGTCAGAACGGCGTCGTACGAGTCATGCGGCAGCAGCGAGGGCCACTGCGGGTCCTTGAGGTCGGCCGTGACGAAGGAGACCCGGTCGTCGCCCTCGAAGGTGCCCCGGGCGATGGTGAGCAGCGCGGGGTCGAGGTCGACGCCGGTGCTGGTGGCCCCGGGGAAGCGGTCGAGCAGCCGGGCCGTGATGGTGCCCGTGCCGCAGGCGAGGTCGAGGACGCGCGGCTCGGGCCCGACGAGGGCCTCGACCATGTCGAGCATCACCCGGAAGCGCTCCTCGCGGTCCGGCATGTACCACTCCTGCTGCCGGTCCCAGCTCTCCTGCCAGGCGCCCCAGTCGGTTCCGGTGGTGGTGGTCATGAAAGCCCCTTCACTCGGCCGCGTGATACCGGCACAGCCCGTAATACCCTTGAAGCAGAGTCATCCGTTACTTCTCCGCAGCCACGACGATAGAGCGCCACCGTAAGGACTACAAGTGGAACTGGCCTATTACTCGGATTACGCGGTACGCCTCGTGAACAGCGAGGAACCACTCCGGGGCAAGGACTCGCTCACCTCGGTGGACGCCGTCCGTGACCTCTTCGGGGGCAACTCCTCGGCGGCCCGCCGGGCCACGGATGCGGACGTCACCCGCTTCCGCTCCGTACGGGCCCGTCTGCGCGCGGTCTTCGAGGCGGCCGACGGCGGCAACGAGACCCTGGCCGTGGACCTGCTGAACTCACTCCTCCTTGAGTTCCCGGTCAGCCCGCAGATCTCCGGCCACGACTACCGGGACGACAACGGGCGCCCGCTGTGGCACATGCACCTGGCGGACCACCCGTCGAACGCGACGGCGGGCTACGCGGCGATCGCCGCGATGGGGCTGGCGTTCCACCTGACGGAGTACGGCGTCGACCGCCTCGGACAGTGCGAGGCGACCCCCTGCCGCAACGCCTTCCTGGACACCTCGACCAACCGCTCCCGGCGCTACTGCTCGGACCGCTGCGCGACCCGCGCCAACGTGGCCGCCTACCGCGCCCGCAAGCGCCTGGAGGCCGACCGGTCGGACAGCACGGGCCTGGCGGCACCGAGCACCCAGCGCACCAGCGCGAACGGCGACCGCTGACCGCTCTTCAGCGGGCGGTACCGGAACCGCACCTTCCCGAGGACGAGCTCCTCGGGCACGGTGCCGTAGTCGGTGCTGTCCCCGCCGGCGAACGCGTTGTCGCCGAGCACCCACCACCCGCCCTCACGCCGCTCCGCGACCCGCTTCACGACCAGCAGGTCCTGCTGGAACGGATGACGCAGAACGACCACGTCACCGGGCCTGAACCGCGTCCCGTACTGCACGACGAGCCGGTCCCCGTGCTCGAGCGTGGGCACCATCGACGGCCCCGTCACCTCCGCCGCCCCAAACGGCAGGGCGTTCCTCCCACGCTCGGTCTCCTGCGACAGCTCCGGCATCACCGGCACCTCCCCGGTCCTATCCTCCACGAGTCCCAGTCTCACCCTGGACTTTTGTCCTAAGCCCATGGGGGCACTCGCGAAAACCCGTCTCCTACGGAGTAATGTCCCACCTGAGAAGACGATCACGAGGAAGGACAGCAGCATGCTTTCCCGCCTGTTTGCCCCCACGGTCAAGGTCAGCGCGCACTGCGACCTGCCCTGCGGTGTGTACGACCCTGCCCAGGCCCGCATCGAGGCGGAGTCGGTGAAGGCCGTCCAGGAAAAGCTGGCCGCCAACGACGACCCGCACTTCCAGGCCCGCGGCACCGTTATCAAGGAGCAGCGCGCCGAGCTCGCCAAGCACCACGTCTCGGTGCTCTGGAGCGACTACTTCAAGCCCCCGCACTTCGAGAAGTACCCGGAGCTGCACCAGCTGGTCAACGACACCCTGAAGGCCCTCTCGGCCGCCAAGGCGTCCACCGACCCGGCGACGGGCCAGAAGGCGCTGGACTACATCGCCCAGATCGACAAGATCTTCTGGGAGACCAAGAAGGCCTGATCCAGGGCCGATTACCAGTAGTACAAGTTCGCCAAGACCGGCGAGCGGTGCACCCTCGCAGGTCAGCGGGCCTTCATATGTGGAAGGGACCCGGCCGGAAAACCGGCCGGGTCCCTTCCGCTTGTCCTGAGCCGATCAACACTGATCCACAGCCTCCCCACAGGGCATAGGGTCTGGCTCTTCTTCGATCTTTTTTGACCGCCCGCTCGCGGGAGAAGGAAGTGCGCGTCGACATGAGACGTCGTTGGTGGGGTGCCGCCGCTCTGGTGGCCGCGACGGTTTCCGGGGCTCTGGCCGTACAGGGGCTCACAGGCGGGTCGAGTGACGACTCGGCGGACGACGGGAAGTCCGGGCCCGTCCAGAGCAAGACACGATCGGCCCGCCTCGCGGTGGCCGACGACGGTGCGTCCGCCCAGTTGGGCAAGCGGGACACCGAACCGTTCAGCATGCTGGGCGTCACCTGGACGGATCCGTCCGCGGCGGTGGCGGGAGCGGTCGAGATCCGGACCCGGAGCACGGAGACCGGCACGTGGTCGAGCTGGCTGGCGCTGGACGGGAACAGCGGCCAGGGCGAGTCGGGCGCGGCCCGCGGCGGCACCGAGCCGGCCTGGGTGGGGCCCTCCGACGGGGTGGAAGTCCGGGTGGACGGCAAGGGATCGGCGCGGCTGCCCGAGGGACTGCGCCTCGACATGGTCGACCCCGGGAGCGGGACGGTCTCGGGGCTGGAACCGGCCGCGTACGTGGTGGAGGAGACCGGCACACCCTCCCCCGGGGAGTCCACCACCGAGACCGCCACGGAATCGGCCACCGCGACGACCTCGCCGGAGGCGACCACCTCCGAGACGGTGACGTCCGAGCCCTCCGACTCGGAGTCGGCGTCGGCATCGGAGAGTTCCAGTTCCACACCGAGCGGGTCACCGACGGCCTCCGGCTCGGTCTCGCCGAGCCCCTCCACGAGCGTCCCCTCGGCTCCGCCGTCCACCGCGCCCAAGCCCGCGATCACCTCGCGTGCCGGCTGGGGCGCGGACGAGTCGATCAGCCCGGAGGAGCCGGGCTATCTGCCCGACGGGAAGATCAAGGCAGTGGTGGTCCACCACACCGCCGAGTCCAACGACTACACCTGCGAGCAGGCCCCGGCGGTCGTGCGCGGCATCTACGCCTACCACGTGAAGGAACTGGGCTGGAAGGACATCGGCTACAACTTCCTGGTCGACAAGTGCGGCACCGTCTATGAGGGCCGCAAGGGCGGCGTGGACCTGCCGGTCATGGGCGCGCACGCCTACGGCTTCAACTCCGAGACCACCGGCATCTCCGTCCTGGGCACCTACACCGACACCGCCCCTTCGACGGCGGCGATGACCTCGGTCGCCCGGATCGCGGCCTGGAAGCTCGGCCAGTACGGCGTCGACCCGACCGGCACCGCCACCCCGACCGCGGGCGCGGACGGCACCAACTACTTCCACAAGTCCTGGGTGAAGGGCGCCCAGTTGAGCCTTCCGGTCATCCACGGACACCGTGACGGCTACAACACCCAGTGTCCCGGGGACGCCCTCTACAGCCAGCTCGCCACGATCCGCAGCTGGGCGGGCGGTCCGGTCGCCGGGCTCACGCTGAAGTCCATCGGCGGCGCCGGCCTCTCCGGTTCGACGTACTACACCAAGGCCGGCATCACGGTGAACTGGTCGGCCACGACGCCTGCCGCGCTGATCTCGTCGTACGAGGTGCTGGTGGACGGCAAGGTCGTCGCCACGACGGCCGGTACGGCAACCTCCGCGAAGGCCACCCTGGGCGCGGGCACGCACAAGGTGACCGTGCGGGCCCGCCATCAGTCCGGGAAGACGACGACCACGGCAGCGGCCACGGTCGTCGCCGAAACCACGCCGCCCACCTTCTCCACCAAGCCCGGCCTGGCCCTGCGCACCGGCACGGTGAACACCACCGCCGTCCCGCTGACGCTGAACTGGAAGGCCACGGACACGACCGCGCTGAAGGAGGTCCGGCTCACCGCTCCGGTCGCCGCGACGTACGGCCCCACCGTCACCAGCGCCGCCCACACCGCCAAGTCCGGCGCCGCCACTGCCTGGTCGCTGACCGCCTACGACCGGGCGGGCAACACCGGCACGGCCGCGGTCACCGGCACTCCGGTGATCCTCCAGGAGACGTCCGCCACCAAGTCCGGCACCTGGACGGCCAAGTCCTCCGCCAGTTACCTCGGCGGCAAGTCGTACACCAGCTCCGCCAAGAACGCCTCCCTGACCTGGACCTTCACCGGCCGCTCGGTCGCCTGGACGGTCTCGCGCGCCGCCACCTCCGGCCAGGCCAACATCTACGTCGACGGCATCAAGGTCACCACCGTCGACCTGAAGTCGGCCACCACCAAGTACCGCGACGCGATCTGGACCAAGACCTGGACCTCCAGCGCGAAGCACACCGTCAAGATCGTGGTCGTCGGCACCAGCGGCCGACCGACGGTGACCACGGACGGCCTGGTCTACCTCAAGTAGGGCGGAGGACGCGGTGATCACGTTCAGGCAAGGGCCTCTCCAGCTGGCCCTTCCTGCCTTCCTCGGCATTCTCGGGGGCACGGCGCTCGTCTGTGCGGGCCTTGCGTTCACCGCCGATCCGATGCCGCTCAGCGAGGTCAAAGTATGCGTGTCGGCGGCGGTGGTGGCCGCCGCCGGCATCGCCCTCCTGAACAGGCACCACGGCGTGAGCCTCACCGAGGAGGCTCTCGTCGTGCGCGGCAACCGGCGTCGGCGGATCCCCTGGACCGACATCATCCGGTTGGAGGTCCGACGCGTCCTCGGCGTACGTCAGGTCGTCGTGCACACCAGGGACGGCCGACGCACGGTGCTGCGCGCCCCGACGTCCTTCATCGACGGCCGGTTCGACCGGAAGGTGGGGATCCTTACGGAACATTGGGAAGCGAGGCGGAGGTTCGCCTGAAGCCACCCGTGAAACCGCGGTGAAACCGCCGTAAAGCCGCCGCCCCGCACGCTCCTCCCATGACCACGACACGCACCACCACAACCACAGCGGGGCAGGCGGCGCAGGCCATCACCGCGAGCGGCCTGCGCAAGGCGTACGGCGATCACGTCGTCCTCGACGGGATCGACCTGGCCGTGCCCGCGGGGACCGTCTTCTCGCTGCTCGGGCCGAACGGCGCGGGCAAGACCACGGCCGTGCAGATCCTCTCGACGCTCATCGAGGCGGACGCCGGGGAGGTGCGGGTCGGCGGGCACGACCTGTCACGCGATGCGGAGGCGGTGCGCGGACAGATCGGTGTGACCGGGCAGTTCGCCGCCGTGGACGCCATGCTCACCGGCGAGGAGAACCTGGTCCTGATGGCGGACCTGCACCATCTGGGCCGGCGGGAGGGCAGGCGGCGGGCCGCCGAGTTGCTCGAGCGGTTCGAGCTGACCGGCGCGGCGAAGAAGCTGCCCGCCGCGTACTCCGGCGGGATGCGGCGGCGGCTCGACATCGCGATGACGCTGGTCGGCGACCCCCGCATCCTCTTCCTCGACGAACCGACGACCGGTCTCGACCCGCGCAGCCGGCACTCCATGTGGCAGATCGTGCGGGACCTCGTCGCGGACGGGGTCACGGTGTTCCTGACGACCCAATACCTGGAAGAGGCCGACCAGTTGGCCGACCGGATCGCCGTGCTGAACGGCGGGAAGGTCGTCGCCGAGGGAACCCCCGACGAGCTGAAGCGGCTCGTCCCCGGCGGGCACGTACGGCTCAGGTTCGCCGACCCGGCCGCCTACCAGCGGGCCGCCGCCGCCCTGCGCGAGATGTCCCGCGACGACACCGCGCTCACCCTCCACGTGCCCAGCGACGGCAGCAGTCGCGAACTGCGCGCCCTGCTCGACTGGTTGGACGCCGAGTCCATCGAGGCCGAGAGCCTCACCGTGCACACCCCCGACCTCGACGACGTCTTCTTCGCGCTCACGAACCCGACGAGCGCCTCCGCCGAACTCCCCGACTCCCGCAAGGAGACCGTCCGATGAGCACCCTCTCCTACGCCCTCGCCGACTCGGCGACCATGCTCCGCCGCAACCTGAGGCACGCGCTGCGCTACCCGTCCATGACGCTCACCAGCGCCGCGATCCCCATCATCATGCTGCTGCTGTTCGTGTACGTCTTCGGCAACGCCCTCGGTGCGGGCATCGGCCCGGCTTCGGAGGGCGGCGGCGAGTACGTCGACTACGTGGCCCCCGGCATCATCCTGATGGCCGCGACCTCCGGAGCCATCGCCGTCGCGGTGTCCGTCTGCGTCGACATGACCGAGGGCATCGTCAACCGGTTCCGCACGATGTCCATCTCCCGGGCCGCCGTACTGAACGGCCATGTCGTCGGCGGCGTGATCCAGACGATGGCGAGCGTCGTCCTTGTCATCGGTGCCGCGCTGCTGACCGGGTTCCGGCCGAACGCCACGCCCGTCGAGTGGCTCGCGACCATCGCCGTCCTCGCCATGGTGGTCCTCGCGCTCACATGGGTCTCGGCGGCCCTGGGCCTGGTGAGCAAGACCGTCGAGTCCGCGAGCAACGCGCCGACTCCGCTGACCTTCCTGCCCTTCCTCGGCAGCGCGATCGTGCCGACCGACTCGATGCCGACCGGCGTGCGCTGGTTCGCCGAGTACCAGCCCTTCACGCCGGTCATCGAGACGCTGCGAGGGCTGCTGATGGGCACGGAGATCGGCAACAGCGCGCTCATCGCGGTCGCCTGGTGCGTCGGCCTCAGCGTCCTGGGCTACCTCTGGGCCCGGTCGGCGTACGACCGCGCCCGCAAGTGACCGGGTCAGTCACCCCGGGTACGCAGCACCTCCAGCGCCGCACCCCGCAACTCCACACGCCCCAGGGCGGCATACGCCGACACCGCGTCGTCGTAGGCCGCCCGGTCGGCGTGTCCGGCCGCCTCCCGTACGCGGGCGGAGGACATCGTCGGCTGGAAACCGCGGAGGTAGCGGAAACGCTCGGCCAGGGCGAACAGCCGCGCCGCCGTCTTCGTCGAACCCCGCTCCAGATCGACCATCGCGAGCGCCACCAGAAACGCCCCGCACACCGGCAGATCCATCACGTACGCCGGCTGCGTGACGGTCGGGTGGGTGAGCAACACCCCGAGTTTGCCGGGGAGTTCACCTGCGAGCTGCTCCACCAGGTCGAGGCGGCCGTGCTGGGCGTGGGCGATCACGGCGACGGCCCGGGCCTCCAGGTTCCACGCCTCGACGTCGTCCACGCCGGCCACGCCGGACGGGTCCTTCTCGAAGAGCGGCCCTTCCGGACTGTGCCCCGGATCGGCGGCCAGCCGCCACAGCCGCAGCCCCTCCTCGGTCCGCCCGCGCGCGAGCAGGATCTCCGCGCGCACCCCGTGGCCGAACATCAGCATGCCGAACGGGTCCTCCGCTTGGTTCAGCGCCGTCTGCTCCAGCCAGTGTTCCGCCTCGTCGAAGGCGCCGAGCAGGAGATGGGCGAGGACCATGGCCCAGCGGACGCCCAGCGCGTCGACCGAGGGGCCGAGCAGCTGTTCCTGGAGCCGCAGCGCCGCCTGGATGTGGCTCAGCGCCTCCTCGCCCCGCTCCAGTTGGAGGCAGAGTTCGCTGATCCGGGCGTGCGCCTGGGTCAGGGTCCAGGGGCCGCCCCGCCCGTCGAGCGCGGCGAGCATCCGCCGGGCCGCCGCCAGGGCCTGCCCCGGGTCGTTCTCGTTCTCCGCCAGGAAGCTCGCGACGGCGTTGGCGACACCGGCCACCAGCGGCTCGTGGCTGTCGCACAGCTCCCGTAGCCCCACGCGGTCCCCGCGCAGCGCCTGCGGCAGGGCGCCCAGCACCGTCGCCGCGGCCCGGACCAGGGTGTCCGGCGGGGCCGGGGGCAGTCTGAGCACGGTGACCAGGGAACGCACCGCGGGCGTCCGCGGCCCGTGCAGCATGAACTGGTTCGCCGTGAACAGCACGGCCGCCGTCCGGGTGACCTCGACGTCGTCGGGCCCGGGCCGGAAACGCGACAGCAGCGGGCCGATCTCCTCGAACAGCGTGACCGTGCGGGCGTAGTTGGACTCCAGGTTCCAGGCACCGGCGAGCACCGCGGTGACCGCCGCGACGGTGGGCATGTCGGCGCGGGCCTGCGCGAGCCGCAGCGCGTGAACGAGGTTGTCCTGCTCCGCGCGGATCCGGTCCAGGTCCGCGACCGAGTCGGCGTCGAGGACCGCCTCGTGCCGCGTCCGCCCGAAGTCGCGCGCCCACGCCAGGAGTTGGCCGGTCGCGCGGTCCGTCTCGCCCGCCTCCTCCCGACGGGCGGCACTGAACTCCCGTACGGTCTCCAGCATTCGGAAGCGCACGCCGGACGCGGTGTCCGTGACCTTGAGCAGCGACTGGTCGACGAGGTTCTCCAAGACGTCCAGTACGTCGAGTACGTCGCCCTCACCCACGAGATGCCGCGCCGCCTCCGCCGTGAAGCCGTCCGGGAAGACCGACAACCCGCGCAGCGCCGCCCGCCCTTCGGTGTCGAGCAGGTTCCAGCTCCAGTCGACGACGGCGAGCAGGGTGCGGTGCCGCTCCGGGGCGTCGCGCGCGCCGCCCTTGAGCAGGGCGAAGCGGTCGTCGAGACGGCGGGCGATCTCGGTGACCGACATGACGCGGACGCGGGCCGCCGCCAGCTCCGTCGCGAGCGGCAGCCCGTCCAGGTGACGGCAGAGTTCCTCGACGGTGGCCGTCGGCAGTTCGACGCCGGGCCGCGCGGACCGGGCCCGCTGTCCGAACAGCTCGACGGTCGTCGCGAGGCTCAACTCCGGGAGCAGGTACACCGATTCGGAGCTGAGGCCGAGCGGGGCCCGGCTGGTGGTGAGGACGCGCAGGTCGCGGGTGGTGGACACGAGGGCCTGTACGAGGTCGGCGGCGCCGCGTACGACGTGCTCGCAGTTGTCCAGGACCAGCAGGGCGGCAGGACCGAGGGCCCCGGCTATGCCGGCGAGGACGTCCGCGGAGACGGCGAGGTGGCCGGCGGAGGCGAGCCGGGGCTCGCTGACGCCGAGTGCGGAGGCGACCTCGGCGGCCACGTCGGCGTCGGTGGTGACACCGGCGAGCGCCACGAAGTGCACGGACTTCTGCTCGGCGGCACGGCTCACGACATGCGCGAGGCGCGTCTTGCCGAGACCGCCCGCGCCGACGATCGAGGTGACCCGGGAGGCGCGGAGCAGGTCCGTGACCGCCGCGATGTCCTCGGCCCGCCCGAGCAGCGGGTTGGGCTCGTGCGGGACACCGCGCCGGACGGCGGGCGCCTCTTCGCGCAGCAGCTCCTGGTGCAGGGCGCGCAGGGCCGCGCCGGGTTCGGTGCCGAGGTCTTCGCGCAGGGTGCGGCGGTAGGTGTCGTAGCGGGCGAGGGCGGCGGCCGGTCCGACGGTGGCGGCCTCGCAGCGCAGCAGCTCGGCGAGCACCTCCTCGTCGCGGGGATGTTGTCGTACGAGGGCGGTGAGGGCCTCGGTGGCCTCGGCGCGGCGTCCGAGGCGGGCCAGGGACAGCGCGCGGGCGCGCACCAGAGCCGTGTACGCCGGGACGCGCGCCGCGCGCAGCGCGGAGACCGGGTCGGCCGCCAGGTCGTCGGCGGCGCCGTCCCAGAGCGCGAGGCCGGCCTCGGCGTGTGCGAGGGCGGCGGTGTGGTCGCCGTCCTGGACCGCCCGGGAGCTGTCCCCGGCGGCGAGCACGACGGCGGAGCTGTCGACCTGGTCCTCGCCGAGCGTGAGCCGGTACCCGGTGGCGGTGCTGGCGATCAGCTCGGCGCCGAGCTGGGAACGGGCCCGTGAGACGAGCACCTGAAGCGCCTTCGTCGGATTCTCCGGCTGCTCGTCGGGCCACAGCCCGTCCACGAGCCGGGCGGTGCTGCATCCGGTGCGCAGGTCGTCCGCCAGCAGCGCGAGCAGGCCGCGCAGCCGGGGTCCTGCGACCTCTCGTCCGCGATGGGACACCCGCGAGAGGAAGATCAGCTCGGCCGTCATCCGAGTAGGTTAACGAGCTGTCCGCCGGCCTGGCTGTCAGTGCCCCGTGCCATCCTGGTGGGGTGACTGTGGTGGAGGACTTGGTCCGGCTGCGCCGGGCCCGCGACCGGATGGACCGTGAGTACGCCGAGCCGCTGGAGATGGCGGAGCTCGCGCGCACCGCGCTGATGTCGCCCGGCCATTTCCAGCGGAGCTTCCGGGCCGCCTTCGGCGAGACCCCGTACACCTATCTCATGACCCGCAGGATCGAGCGCGCCAAGGCCCTGCTGCGCCGCGGCGACCTGACGGTCACGGAGGTGTGCTTCGCCGTGGGCTGCACATCGCTCGGTTCCTTCAGCTCCCGCTTCACGGAGCTTGTCGGCGAGACCCCCAGCGCCTACCGCGCCCGGCCGCACGACCACGGCGCCCCCATCCCGTCCTGCGTGGCCCAGCGCCTCACCCGCCCGTCCCGCCACCGCAACCCGGAAGCGGAACCGGGCACACGCCTCTGACGCCCGTCGGGCGGATCCTGCCGGACAGGCCCTAGCGTGGACCCATGATTGGACCCATGGATGACGTAAAGCTGTCCCAGTGCTTCATCGCCGTCGACGACCACGACAAGGCGCTCGCCTTCTACCGTGACGTCCTGGGGCTGGAGGTCCGCAATGACGTCGGCTTCGAGGGCATGCGATGGGTCACCGTCGGCTCGCCGCTCCAGCCGGATGTGGAGATCGTCCTGGAACCGCCGGGGGCGGACCCGAACGCGTCCCCGGCCGACCGGCAGGCCATGGCCGAGCTGCTGGCCAAGGGCATGCTCCGCGGCGTGATCTTCTCGACGACGGACTGCGACGCCCTCTTCGCCCGCGTCGAGGCCGCCGGCGCCGAAGTCCTCCAGGAACCGACGGACCAGCCGTACGGCGTCCGCGACTGCGCCTTCCGCGACCCGGCGGGCAACCTCCTCCGCTTCAACGAACGGTCCCCCCGCGCCTGACCGCGCCGCGGACGGCCCCTCGGCCCCTCCGGACGCACCGGGCCTACCATCGGCTGGTCACGATCACCGGGAGACCTCATGACGTCCACGCGCCGCAGCATCCTGTACGTCAGCGACCTGGCCTACCCCGCCAAGGGCCGCCGGTACTGCGACGAGGACATCTTCCTCACCTCCCGGCTGCGCGAGGAGTTCGACCTCGCCGTGTGCCATCCGCTGGACGCGGCCGCGCTGATGCACTCCTTCGACGCGGTGGTCGTACGCAACAGCGGCCCTGTCCTGAACTACCAGGCGCGGTACGACGCCTTCCGCGAGCAGGCGGTCGCGGACGGCGTACGCGTCTACAACCAGCTGTCGGGCAAGGGCGACATGGCGGGGAAGGGATACCTGCTGGAGCTCACGGCCGCGGGATATCCGGTCATCCCCACCATCGACCGCGCGGAGGACCTCGGCAAGCTCCCCGACGTCGACACGTACGTGGTGAAGCCGAAGCTGGGGGCGGACTCCATAGGCCTCGAGTTCGTGCCCCGCGAGCGGCTCACCGACCCGGCGGCGTACGGCGACGTCCTCGTCCAGCCGCGCATCGACTTCCGCTACGAGGTGTCCTTCTACTTCGTGGACCACACCTTCCAGTACGCCCTGTACGCGCCGCGCCCCGACGAGCGGTGGGCCCTGGAACACTACGAACCGACCGAGCAGGACCGGGAGTTCGCGCAGCGCTTCGTCGACTGGAACGACATCGCGTACGGGATCCAGCGCGTGGACGCCTGTCGGGCGCCCGGCGGTGAGCTCCTCCTCGTCGAGCTGGAGGATCTCAACCCGTATCTGTCCCTGGACGTCCTCTCCCCCACCGCTCGGGACGCGTTCGTCGCGCGCGTGAAGACCTCGTTGCACGCCCTGATCGGAGAAAAGACCCCATGACAGCCCCCATGAGCGACCCAATGACGGGGCCGATCCGGTGGACTTACGCCTTTGTCGACCGGCCGATGAAGAAGTTCGGGCCCGCCTGCGACTTCTGGACCGCGGTCACGCGCACCAAGCTGTCCGAACGACGCGGCGCACGCGGCGAGTTCGTGACCCTGCTGCCCGACGGGGGCGCCGACGCCTGTGTGAAGGTTCAGGGCGTCGTGGGGGCGGTCTCCGGGGGCGCGCATCTCGACCTCGCCGTCGAGGACGTACGGGGAATGGTGGAGTCGGCACTGCTGCTGGGCGCCGAGCTCGTCGCGGGTCACGCGGGGTGGGCCGTGCTGCGTTCCCCCGGTGGGCAGTTGTTCTGCGCGGTGCCGTGGCACGGGGAGTCGACGCGGCCCCCGGTGGTCAAGGGGCCGTCCGGTGTCACCAGCCGCCTCGACCAGGTGTGCATCGACCTGGCGCCCTCCGCGTACGAGGCGGAGATCGCCTTCTGGAGCACCCTCACCGGATGGGAGTCCCAGCCCGGCGCGCTCGAGGAGTTCCATGTGGTCAAGCCGCCGGCCGCGCTCCCGATCCGCATCCTCCTGCAACGCCTCGGCACCGCGCGCCCCACCTCCGCCCATCTCGACATCGCCTGCTCCGACATCGACGCGGTCCGCATCCGCCACGAACTCCTCGGCGCCACGCTCATCGGCCGGGGCGCCCGCTGGGCGGTGATGCGGGACCCGTCGGGCGGCACGTACTGCCTGACGCCCCGCGACCCCGAAACGGGCGGCCTCCTGCGCTAGCCGATCGCCGCCTCGCCCGAGTCCCACACCTCGACGTCCACGACAGCTTCCACCGGAATCGGTCCGTAGATGTGCGGGAACTCCTCGCCCCCGGCCTCCACGGCCTCGTACCGCAAGGGGACGCCCAGCCGTTCGGCGTCGATCACCAGGACCACCAGCTCGTCGGGGCCGGCGTACGAGCCGTACAAGAAGGCGGCCACCTTGGGGAGTTGGTGGCGCAGAGAGCAGTGGATGAAGCCCTCCTCCTGGAGGGTCCGGCCACGGGTGGACATCTGGTAGGCGCCGGACGCGCGCGCCGCGTCCCACAGGGAGCGCTCGGTGATGTGAAGGAGAGGTTCGGGCATACCCGAACGCTAAGGCCTGAGGCGGGCGGCGCGCGCGTGCAAATACCGCTGTTCGGGAAGGCTGAGGGTCTTGCCGGCCGCCGACTCGTAGGCGGCACGGGCCCCCGCCGCGTCCCCCGCGCGCTCCAGCAGATGACCGCGTACCGCGTCGAGCCGATGCCCGAGCGCCGACTCGCCCTCCAGCAGGTCCAGTTCGGCAAGGCCCGCCCGGGGCCCGTGCACCATGGCCACCGCCACCGCGCGGTTGAGCCGCTCGACGGGCCCTGGGACCCGGCGGACCAGGATGTCGTAGAGGCCGAGGATCTCGCGCCAGTCCGTGGCGTCCGCCGACGGCGACTCGTCATGCACCGCGGCGATGGCAGCCCTCAGCTGATAGGGCCCCGCCCTCCCCCGCGACACCGACAATGCCTCCGTCACCAGCGCCACGCCCTCCTCCACCGCCGCCTTGTCCCACAGGCCGCGGTCCTGCTCGTCGAGGGGGACCAGTTCGCCGTGCGGGCCGGTGCGGGCAAGGCGCCGGGCGTCGGTCAGCAGCATCAGCGCCAGCAGCCCCGCCACCTCGCGGTCCTCGGGGAGGAGACGGTGCACCGAGCGGGTCAACCGGATGGCCTCGCCCGCGAGTTCGGCCCGCTGGAGGGCCGCACCCGAGGTCGCCGTGTACCCCTCGTTGAAGATCAGGTAGAGGGTGTGGAGGACGGCGGGCAGCCGTTCCTCCCAGTCCTCCGGGCGCCCGAATGCCGTCCCCCGTACCCGCTGCTTCGCCCGGCTGATCCGCTGCGCCATCGTCGCCTCGGGCACCAGATAGGCCCTCGCGATCTCCGCCGTCGTCAGACCGCCGACGGCCCGCAGGGTGAGCGCGATCTGGCCGGACGGGGTCAGCTCCGGATGGCAGCAGAGGAAGAGCAGGGAGAGAGTGTCGTCCTCGCTCGGTGCCCGGGCCGCGCCCGGTGGCGGGGCCACGAACGCGTCCCGGGGTGTCAGCGCCGCCACCTTCTCCTCCCGCAGCCGCCGCGCCTCCTCACTGCGCAGGGCATCGGTCAGCCGCCGCGAGGCGACCTTGATCAGCCAGCCGCGCGGATTGTCGGGCACGCCTGTGCCGGGCCACTGCCCGGCAGCCGCGAGCAGCGCCTCCTGTACGGCGTCCTCGGCGGCGTCGAAGTGCCCATAACGCCGCAGTAGCGCGCCGAGGGCCCCCGGCGCGTGCAGGCGCAGCAGGTCCTCGACCTCGGTCGTACGACTCGGGCGGCTCATCCGCCTCAGATGTCCCCGGAGCCGTCCGGGATCGGCCGGATGACCACCGGGTACTCGGTGGATCCCTCGGGAACGGGGCACTGGGCGACGCGCGCGGCGATCTCCGTGACCCGCTCCAGACTCTCGCACTCCAGGATCCAGAAGCCGGCCATCTGCTCCTTGGTCTCGCCGTACGGCCCGTCGGTGATGACGGGCTTGCCGTCCTTGTCGGCCGTGACCAGCCGGGTCCGGTCGTACTCGGCCAGACCCTGCACGTCGAGCAGTTCCCCGGACTCGGAGAGGTCATTGTTGATCGCGCCCATGAAGGCGTACATGGCCTGAATCTCCTGCTCGCTCCAGACCGGGGAGCCGGGGGAGGGGTTGCCCCGCATACCCTCGTGGTCGGCCTGCGTTCCCTGCACCATCACCAGGTACTTCATGAGTCCGCTCCTGGGTTTCCTCGGTTCGGACCGCCCGCTTCGGGCGGCTCTCGCAGGAGACGTCGGAGCCGGCCCGCGTTTCTCTACACGGCCGCGCGCTCTCGCTCAGGTTTTTTTCGTGACGGGCTCCTCGGGCCGAACTGCGGCCCGGGGCTCCTCCTCGGCTTCCTCGGCATACGTCTTGCACTCCGGGTTCCGGCAGGGTCCTGGTACCCACACGGGGACCCATGCGCCCAAGGTCTTGTGTCGCTTCACGACCGTGGCGACCGGCTGCCCGCAAGCGGAACAAACATACTCATCGGTGCCCATGCCTTCAGGGTATTGCGGAAGGGCGTTCAGCGCTTCCTGCTGTACGTCCTCACGAGCACCCCGTTCTTGAACACACGCACTTGGTCGAGCGCGAACTCGGCAACGTCGAAACCGGAGCCGAACATCGGCATACCGGAGCCGAGGACCACCGGGTACGTCTTGATGACCAGTTCGTCCACTTCGTCGATCAACGCGCCCGCGAGCTGCGAGCCGCCGCACAGATAGATGCCGAACTCGCCGTCCTCCGCCTTGAGTTCGCGGACCTTCCCGACGACGTCGTCCGCGACGATCTCGACGTGCGGGTCGGGCGACTCCTTGAGGCTCCGCGAGGCGACGTACTCACGCAGATGCGCGTACGGGCTGGTGACGCCGAGGTCCAGTGCGAGGTCGTAGCTGGCGCGGCCCTGGATGATCGTGTCGAAGTTGCGGTTCTCCAGGTCGTCGATGCCGAGCGGGCGGCGGGCGTGGGTCGGCAGGGTCTCCGGGTACTCCGCCTTCAGGAAGTCCTCGATGTACTCCGCGTCGACGAACGGCATGAAGGACTGCGCGTCGCCGTCCGGGGCTCCGATGAAGCCGTCGATCGAACACGCGATGAAGTAGGTGAGCTTGCGCAAGCGGGTCTCTTTTCGTGGTCGGCGTTCATGGCGACTCCGGTGGTCACCCTTGAACCACTGCAGTTATAGTGCTTCACCTGTAGTGGTTGCAAGCGTTTTGGTGGCACCGGCGAGATTTTGGGAGGAAACCCGGATGGCAAGGAACCCGGAGCGCAGGGCGGCTCTCGTCGATGCGGCCGTCGAGGTGCTGGCACGGGAGGGCGCGCGGGGACTGACGTTCCGCGCGGTGGACGCCGGGGCGGGCGTGCCGGTGGGCACCTCGTCGAACTACTTCACCGACCGCGACGACCTGCTGGCCCAGGTCGACGCCCGCATCCACCAGCGCCTCGCACCCGACCCGTCGGTGATCGCCGAGCTGCTGAAGGGCCCGAAGGACCGCTCACTGGTCCTGGAGTTCATGCGCGACGTAATGGCCCGCGCCATCCGCGACCGCACGGGCTACCTCGCCCTCTTCGAAATGCGCCTGGAGGCCACCCGCCGCCCCGCCCTGCGTGCCTCGTACACCAAGTCGGTACGCGGCGACCTGGTGGACGGCATGGACTTCCACCGCACCGCCGGCCTGCCCGGCGGCGACGAGACCGTGACCGTCCTCTACCTCGCCATGCTCGGCCTGCTCCTGGAGCACCTGACACTCCCGGGCGTCCTGGACGGCGTCCTGCCCGAGGTCACCGTCCCGGACGGCCTGGTGGAACGGATCGTGGCGACGATCGTGCCGGACGGCGCTCCCGAGAAGGACTAGGGCTGCCCTAGGCCTGCGGCTCGCGCCACATGGGCCACATCTGCGGGCCGTAGGGCAGGTCGAGGGGGCGGTCGGTCAGCTCGAAGCCGAGCCGCTCGTACAGCTTGCGGCTGCGGGCACTGCTCGCTTCCAGGTACGCGGGCGTCCCCTCGCGGTCGCAACGGTCGAGGACCGTCTCGATGAGCGCGGTGCCGAGCCCCTCACCCTGGCGCCCCGGCGCCACGGCGATCATCCACAGGTACTCGTGGGCCCGGCCCGCCGGGTGGATCCCCGCGGTCAACCGGCCGATGAGCTCCACCCGCTCATTCTCCGGGTCGACGGCCTCACGCAACTGCCCGGGCCCGTCCTCGTCGCCATGCTCATCGGCAGGCACGGACAGCCACAGCGCACACGCCGCCCCGTCCTCGGTGACATCGACACGCCCCTCGGCAAGCACGACATCAGCAAAGGCACCCATCAGCTTGTGATGCGTACCCATCCGATGCGCCTTGTCCGGAAAAACCCAACTGCTCACAGGGTCATCCTGAAACGCCTCGTCCAACAACCGGATGACAAACTCCCGGTCCCCTTCACCCGCGGTCCGGATCACCACGCCCACGCCCTCAGCCCCTTAGCCTCAACCGCCGCTGATCGTACGGCGGTTGAGATCTTGCACCCTTCTGCCCGGGGAGGACAATCCAGCCCGTCCGGCGTCTGAGGACGAGGTGGTGCCGTCCCGATCCCCCACCCACCCGTGGGGGCCGCACCTTTCAGCCCGGCCGGGGGAGGAATCTTCAGCCCGTCCGGCGTTTGAGGACGAGCCCTTCGGGCGAACGGGGGTCTGGGGGCGGAGCCCCCAGGAACAAGGGACGGGTAGGGGCGGAGGGGGCGAAAAAACAGGCCCCGCACACCGTGGGGATGTGCGGGACCAACCGGAGCCCAGTAACCGTACGGAGGTCAGGTGCCGTACAGAACCAAGAACCCCGGAGACACCGGGGGCATCAACCACCCCACCGACGGAGTCAGTTGCTGCGCCGCGTCACGAACTCCGCCAGCGCCAGCAGCCCACCCGCCGCCTCCGGATCAGGCACCGCCCGAGACAGCTCATGCATCGCCCGAGCCATCCGGTCGGCCGCCTGGACCTGCGCCCAGTCCCGACCCCCCGCCCGCTCGACGGCCAGCACCGTCCGCTCCAACTCCCCCTCCTCGTAAGGAACCCTGTACAACGAGGCCAGCTCGACCGCCGCAGGCGTACCCGAGGCGAGCGCGGCCACCACGGGCAGCGACTTCTTACGGGCGATGAGGTCCGCCCCGGCAGCCTTGCCGGTACGGCTCGGATCCCCCCAGATCCCGATCACATCGTCGATCAGCTGAAAGGCGAGCCCGGCCTCACGACCGAACGCGTCAAGCGCCTCGACGTCCTCATCCCCCGCCCCCGCGTACAACGCACCCAGCGCACAGGCACACCCGAGCAACGCACCGGTCTTGGCCTCCGCCATGGCAAGGCACTCGTCGAGGGTGACCTCGTCGGGACCGCGCTTCTCCATGTCGGTGTCCGCATGCTGCCCCGCACACAGCTCGACGACACAGGACGCGAGCCGTGCGGCGGCCGCCGAGGACGCCGGATGCGGATCCTCGGCGAGCAGCCGCTGAGCCAGCGCCTGCAAGGCGTCCCCGGCGAGGATCGCGTCGGCGTCGCCGAACACGGTCCACGCGGTGGGCCGGTGCCTGCGGGTGGTGTCCCGGTCCATCACGTCGTCGTGCAGCAGCGTGAAGTTGTGTATCAACTCCACGGCGGCGGCCGCCCGTACGGCGTTCGCATGCTGTCCGCCGAGCGCGCGGACCGCGGCGAGCACGAGCGCGGGCCGGATCGCCTTGCCGGAGTTGCCCGCCGCGGGCGTACCGTCCGCGTGCTCCCAGCCGAAGTGGTAGAGCGCGATCCGGCGTATCGAGCCCGGCAGCGAGTCGATGGCCCTGCGCAGCTCGGGGTCGACGGACGCCCGGGCCCCCTCCAGGATCCCCGCCGCTTCCTGCCCTCCCCCACTGTCGGTCTCGCTCGAACGGGGAGACCCCCACCGCGGGCTTGGCGGGACCTGCTCATCCATGGCCCTCCCGATGGAGCTCCGCCTTTCGAGGCTCTCGGCCGGCCTCTGCGGCGACACCGGTCTACCGGGTCTACCCGCCCGGTCGGGCGAGGACACAACCTCCGGCGTACCGGTCGTCACCGCCAGCGGCCGATCTCGACGTTCTCCAGGATGCCGAGGGCGTCGGGCACGAGCACCGCGGCCGAGTAGTACGCCGTCACCAGGTAGGAGATGATCGCCTGTTCGTTGATGCCCATGAAGCGCACCGACAGGCTCGGCTCGATCTCGTCCGGGATGCCCGCCTGCTGAAGCCCGATGACGCCCTGTTCGGCCTCGCCCGTACGCAGGGCGATGATCGAGGTCGTACGGGTGTCACTGACCGGGATCTTGTTGCACGGGTAGATCGGCACCCCGCGCCAGGTCGGGATGCGGTTGCCGGCCATCTCGATGGTCTCCGGGACGAGTCCGCGCTTGTTCAGCTCGCGGCCGATCGCGGAGATCGCGCGCGGGTGGGCGAGGAGCAGCTTGGTGCCGCGCCTGCGGCTGAGCAGTTCGTCGAGGTCGTCGGGTCCGGGCACACCGTCGTGCGGCTGCAGCCGCTGTTCGTACTCGCAGTTGTTGAGCAGCCCGAACTCCCGGTTGTTGATGAGCTCGTGCTCCTGGCGCTCCTTCAACGCCTCGACCGTGAGCCGCAGTTGCTGCTCGGTCTGGTTCATGGGCTGGTTGTAGAGATCGGCCACGCGCGAGTGGAGGCGCAGCACGGTCTGGGCGATGCTCAGTTCGTACTCGCGCGGCGCGGCCTCGTAGTCCACGAAGGTGCCGGGGATGTCCGGCTCTCCGGTGTGGCCGGCCGCGAGGTCGATCTCCTTCTCGCCGTACTTGTTGGCGCGCTGCTCCGGAATCGCGCGCAGCTCCTGGAGGTGGTCGCGCAGGGACTCGGCGCGCTCCGCGACCTGTTCGAGGTCGTTGCGGGGCAGGGTGAGCACGGTGCACGCGGTGACGGCGCGGGCCGTGTACTCCCAGATGGCGTCCGGGTCGATGAGTGCCTGCTCGCCGAAGTACGCGCCGTCGGCGAGGACACCGAGGACCGCGTCGTCCCCGTAGGGACCCGTGCCGATCTTCTCCACCTTGCCGTGGGCGAGGAGGAACACCTCCTCGGACGGGCTGCCGAAGGAGACGAGCACCTCCCCCGGCGCGAACTCCCGCTGCTGGCAACGCTGCGCGAGCTCGCCCAGCACCTCCTGATCCTCGTACGACCGCAGCACCGACAGCTCGCCGAGCTCCGCCGGAATGACCTGGACCCGGTCACCGGTCTTCACGAATGTCACACGGCCGTCGCCCACGGAGTAGCTGAGCCGCCGGTTCACGCGGTACGTACCACCCTGCACATTCACCCACGGAAGCATCCGCAGCAGCCAGCGCGAGCTGATCTCCTGCATCTGCGGTGCGGACTTGGTGGTGGTGGCCAGGTTCCGCGCGGCGGATGTGCCGAGACTCTGCTGCGGCTTGCCCTGACCCGCGCGGACCTCTTCGCCTACCGACATGAAAATTGCCCTCCCATTCGTGCACTGATCTGCGAGAGGAAGCCTTTCATCACGGAGCGTGCCAGTGCTATTACACGAATGAGGGGGAATGGATCACGACGGAGTGGGCACACAGCCGAAAATCGCCGATTCGTCGAACAGCGCGCGGTTGTTGCGGTCGGGAACTCCAAGATCGAGCCAACCGTTTGACGCTGTGACCGATGCTTCGATCGACGCTTCGGCTGATGCTTCGACATACGAGGACGGGAGACGGTCATGGCAGGCTTTCTGGACCGCGCCAAAGAACAGGCGCAGCGAGGGCTCACGCAGGGCAAGCAGAAGATCGACGACGTGCAGGCACAGCGCGCGGGCGGCGACCTGTTGAAGAAACTGGGCGCCGCGTACTTGGCGGAGCGGCGCGGCAGCGGCTCTCCGCAGGCGACGCAACAGGCCTTGCAGGCGCTGGAGAACCACATCGCGACGCACGGAGACAGCTTCCTGCACAGCTGATCCCGGGCTCCTCCTCGCGCCACGGCGCACCGCCGCGAGCCACTGACCGAATCGGCTCGCACACCGTGCGAACGACTGGGCCCGGCCACCGGGTTCCGGGTACAAGCGGCGGTACGAGACGGCCGCGACAGGCGGCCGGCGTGCAGCGTGAAGGAGGCGGTCATGGCCCCACCCATGTCCGCGGGCGGTTTCCTGGACCGGCTTCAGGGAGGCGGGCGTCACGGTCGTCGAGGTCGGCGACTGGGAACGTCACAACCGCAATCACAAGGGCCCGTGGGGTCCGGTGTACGGCGTGATGATCCATCACACGGTGACCTCGGGCAGCAAGGCCACCGTCGAGCTCTGCCGGGACGGTTACGCGGAGCTGCCCGGGCCGCTGTGCCACGGCGTCATCACCAAGGACGGTGTCGTCCATCTCGTCGGCTACGGCCGCGTCAACCACGCGGGCCTCGGTGACGACGACGTACTGCGCGCCGTGATCGCGGCGAAGAGACTCCCCCCGGACAACGAGGCGAACACCGACGGCAACCGCCACTTCTACGGCTTCGAATGCGAGAACCTCGGCAACGGCGAGGACCCCTGGCCCGAAGCCCAGCTGAGCACCATCGAGAAGGTCGCCGCCGCGATCTGCCGCCACCACGGCTGGACGGAGCGCTCGGTGATCGGCCACCTGGAATGGCAGCCGGGCAAGATCGACCCCCGCGGCTTCACGATGGACTCCATGAGGGAGCGCGTCCGCGACCGGCTGAAGTGACACGCCTGCCCCGCAGAGCCACGCCCGCGACCGCCCCGCCCGGGGGTCGGCGGCACCCCACTCCGGACATCTCCTCCGGAGGCCGGGTCCCGGACGTATGTCCGACAATGGCCGAGTGACCAGCACAGACGACCCCGAGGGAACCGGCATCACCGGCGCCCCCGAAGCGCTCGACCTCGCAGGCCTGCGGCCCCGGCTGCCGTCGCCGCTGCAGGACGTCGCGGACGAGCGCTTCGGGCGTCACGGCGTCCGGCTGGTGCTCAAGCGGGACGATCTGATCCACCCCGAGCTGGTCGGCAACAAGTGGCGCAAGCTGGCCCCGAACCTGGCGACGGCAGCGGGCCGTGCGGTGCTCACCTTCGGCGGGGCGTACTCCAACCACCTGCGGGCCACGGCCGCCGCGGGCCGTCTCCTCGGGCTGCCCACCATCGGCGTGGTCCGCGGCCAGGAGCTGTCCGGGCGCCCCCTCAACCCCTCGCTCGCCCGGTGTGCGGCGGACGGCATGCGGCTGCACTTCGTCGACAGATCGACGTACCGGCACAAGACCGAGCCGGAGACACTCGCCGCGATCCTGCGCACGCTGGGCGCCGAGGACGCGTACGTCGTGCCCGAGGGAGGCAGCAACTCCCTTGCCGTACGCGGCTGCCGGGCACTCGGCGAGGAGCTGCGCGGCCAAGCCGACGTCGTCGCCCTGGCCTGCGGCACCGGCGGCACACTCGCGGGCCTGGCCGCCGGGCTCGCTCCCGATCAGCGCGCCCTGGGCGTACCCGTCCTCAAGGGCGCCTTCCTGAGCGCCGACATACAGGCCCTCCAGGTCACCGCCTTCGGCGCCCGCCAAGGCCACTGGTCCCTCGACGAACGCTTCCACTTCGGCGGTTACGCCCGCACCACCCCCGAACTCGACACATTCGCCGAGGACTTCGAACACCGCCACGGCCTGCCCGTCGAACGTCTCTATGTCGCCAAGATGCTGTACGGACTTGTCACCCTGGCCGAGGAGGGCGGGTTTCCCCGCGGAACGACGGTGGTGGCCGTGATCACAGGAGCACCGCTCGCCTGATCACCCTTGATCACCTCTGATCACCTGGGAAGCCCACCTTCACCGTTCGAGGGATTCGGCGTCCCCCATGACGATCACCGGGTGCCGGCCGGGGTCGAGCGTGCGCAGGAGTTCCTTCATGTGCTCCTTCTTCAGGCTCACGCAGCCGTGTGTGGGCCCTCCGTGGTCGACGTGCAGCCAGATGCCGCCGCCCTTGTCCGCGCCGAGAGGGCGGGTCCAGTCGAGGGGTGAGGTCCCGGCCTCGCGGTTGTAGTTGATCGCGACGACGTAGTCGAAGGAGCCCTCGAGCGGCTCGCCCTCGAAGCCCGTGCCGCCGATGGTGAAGCCCCGCGAGTGGTTGTACGGCAGCCTGGCGCCGGGATCGGCGAGCAGTCCGCCGGCGTCGGTGAGGGAGAACACGCCGATGGGCGACCGGAGATCACCGGCATGGTGGTCGTCCGTCCAGCCCCGGCGGGCGTTGTGAGCGGGCCAGGTGGCTCCCGGCTCCCAGCCCGCGCCGGTGCGCCGGTACAGCACCACCCGCGAGGTCGAGGAGTTCTTGCCCTGCCCGGTGACCAGCAGGACCTGGCGCGCGTTCGCGGGGATCTCGGCCCGCGTCCGCGCACCGAGGCCCGGCAGTACCGCCGGGGCGAACGACGCTTCGCTGTCCGCGGATGTCCGCCCGGGCATGGCCTGCGTCGTGCCGGGGGCGGCGGCCGACGCACCGGGCGCTGCGGCGGCCACCTCGCCGCCCGTCACCGCCCCCGCGCCCGCGCACCCGGCGACGGTGACGGACAGGGCCAGCACGGCGGCCGGTATCCCCAGACGGTTCCGGCCCGGGATGCCGAAAGTGGCCGCCTGGCGGTCCCCGAACGGGGCACGGAGAAACCGCCATCGAGGCAGGCGGCGCATTGATGAAGTCATGTTCCTCAGCCTGGAAGGGACATATGAGGAACTGGTCAGCGCCGACTCACGAGGTCGGGCCGTCACCCGGCGTGACGCCGCCGGGGCCGAACACGCCCAAGGGCATCAGCCCAGCCTGGCTCGCGGATATCAGGAAGTTGTCAGGGTGTGGGATAGCCCGCACAAGGTCCTGAATGCCGCTTGCCCGCGCTTAGAGTCGGCCGCGTGTGCGCACATATCCTGGTCGCGGAAGACGACGAAATGCAGGCCGAGCTCATACGACGGCTGCTGCTTCAGGAGGGTCACACCCCCGTCGTCGTCCACGACGGGCGGGCCGCGATAGACGAAGCCGCCCGGCGCAGACCCGACCTGGTCGTCCTGGACCTGATGCTGCCCAAGATCGACGGTCTCGGCGTGTGCCGGGTGCTGCGGGAGAACGGAGACATACCCGTTCTCATGCTCACCGCCCGCTCCACCGAGGACGATGTGCTGCTCGGCCTGGGCCTCGGCGCGGACGACTACATGACCAAGCCGTACAGCCCACGGGAACTGCTGGCCCGCATCCGCACCGTGCTGCGCCGCACCCTGCGCCCCACGGACCTCTCCCCCGTGCTCCGCGCAGGCGGCATCACCATCGATCCCGAACGCCACGAGGTGACCTGCGACGGCAGCCCCGTCCTGTGCACTCCCGGCGAATTCGCCATCCTCCACGCCATGACCGCGGAACCCGACCGGGTCTTCTCACGCCGTCAACTGCTGCAGCACACGCGGGGCCACGACCGCGCGTCCACCGAGCGCGCCATCGACGTACACATCATGAACCTGCGCAAGAAGATCGAGCCCGATCCCCGCACGCCCGTCCGACTGCTGACCGTCTTCGGCGTCGGCTACAAACTCACCGGACCGCCGTCATGACGCCCGGTCCCCGCATCCCCTGGCGCAAAAGCCTGTTGGTACGGCTCCTCCTCACCTCCATGACCATCGCCGTACTCTCCGTGGGCGCCACCGCCTGGCTGGCCGTACAGACCACCACACGGGCCATCCAGGAGGAACGCGGCCAGGTGCTCTCCGACGACACCGACATCCTCCGCCGGCTCAGCGGCTTCGCCGCGACGCACGCCGAGTGGAAGGGCGTACAGACCTCGGTGCGCTCGCTCTCCCGCACCACGGGACGGCGTATCGCCCTGACGACCGAGACCGGCCGCACCATCGCCGACTCCGCCGCCCCCAAGACCGCCCTGCCCGCCCGCGCCTCGGCCACCATCGACCCGCTGACCACCGACACGTACACCGAGCCGGGGGCCCAACTCGCCGGACTCGACCCGCGGGTGGTGGGACCGTACCTGCTCTCCCCGATCGAACGGGCGAAGGTGAGGACGGTCGCCGAGAAGTGCATGCACATGTACGGGCTCCAAGGCAGCCTCCGACAGCTTCCCAGCGGCCGTACGGTGGTCGTCGCCGACGCCGGCGACGGATCCCCGACGCGGGACTGCCCCGGGGACATGCTCGACGCGCCCACGCCCACGGAGCAGAAGGCGCTGAGCGAACTCAACGCTCTGGCCGGGCCCTGCTTCGCCCAGGGGCGGGACGAGGCCCTCCAACCGTGGATGGACTTCGTTCCCGGCTCGCCGGCGGGTGACGCGGTCCGCCGTTCCAGCGGCAGACAGCAGGCGCCGACCTGTGTCGAGAACGCGCGCCGCACCCAGCTCGACCCCTACGTCGCCCCGAGGGCCAGGCTCTACCTGGGCAACCTGGGCGGGCAGCCCGCGGGTTTCGACCTCTCCCCCGCCAACAAAACCAAGATCATCGGTGTCACGGCGCTGGTCCTGGCCGTCACCGTCGCCATGACCGCCGTGGTCGCGACCCGTCTCGTCCGTCCCCTGCGAGCCCTGACGGCCGCGGCCCAGCAGCCGCCGCACCAGCACACCCGCGTCGCCGTCACCACCAAGGACGAGACCGGCTATCTGGCCGCCGCCTTCAACGACCTCACCGCGCGCCGCGAACAACTGGAAGCCGAGCGCAAGGCCATGGTCAGCGACATCGCCCACGAGTTGCGGACCCCGCTGACCAACATCCGCGGCTGGCTGGAGGTCACCCGCGACGGGCTGCTCGCCCCGGACCCGGAGATCATCGCCTCCCTGCACGACGAGGCACTGCTCCTGCAGCACATCATCGACGACCTGAGCGACCTCGCCGCGGCCGACGCCGGCACCCTGAAACTGCACCGCCGGCCCATGCCCGCGGACGAACTCCTCACCCAGGCGGTGTCGGCCCACAGCACCCGCGCCGAAACCTCCGGCATCCACCTGCGCACACACACCGACCCCGGCCTCTGGCTGAACGCCGACCCGGTGAGGATGCGCCAGGCCCTGGGCAACCTCATCTCCAACGCGCTCCGGCACACCCCCGCGGGCGGCACGGTCACGCTCACCGCCCGACAGAGCGGCGACCTGGCCGTCCTCACCGTGGAGGACACGGGCAACGGCATCGCACCCGAAGAACTGCCCCATGTCTTCGAGCGCTTCTGGCGGGCCGAGAAGTCCCGCAGCAGGCACACCGGCGGCAGCGGCCTCGGCCTGTCCATCGTCCGCCACTTCGTGGAGGCACACGAAGGAACCATCACCGCCGACAGCGAGCCCGGCAACGGGGCGGTCTTCACCATCCGGCTCCCTCGCGACAGGCGACCGGACGACCCGACCCCATGACATGCGCGGGATGTGCGGGGCGCGTGCTCACGGTGGCGTGAGGGCCCCTCACGTCGTCTCCCGGTACGCCGCCGCCTCCTCCAGGTCCAGCCTGCGCAGCAGCGTCCGCAGCATCTCGTCGTCGATGAAGCGGAGGTCGCGCAGCCGTACGAAGACCGCGCGCTCGGCGTCGATCATCTCGCCCGACAGCCGGCGGTAGGTGTCGTCGGCGGTTTCGCCGGTCAACGGGTTCACCGCGCCGAGGCGTTCCCAGACAGCGTTGCGGCGGCGCTCCAGGACCGTGCGGAGGCGGTCGGCGAGTGGTGGGGGCAGGGCGTTGCGTTCGTCTTCGAGGAGCTCGTCGAGGCGCTTCTCGGCGGCCCTGGAGGCCTGCGCCTGGGCGTTGGCCTCGGCGAGCGTCTCGGTCTGCACATCGCGCCCCGGCAGCTTCAGGAGGCGGATCAGCGGAGGCAGCGTCAGCCCCTGCACGACGAGCGTCCCGATGACCGTCGTGAAGGTCAGGAAGAGGATCAGATTGCGATCGGGAAAGTCTTCGCCGCCATCAATGGTCAGCGGGATCGAGAAGGCGATGGCGAGCGAGACCACGCCCCGCATCCCGGCCCAGGCGATCACGAACGGGCCCTTCCAGGTGGGGTTGTCCTCACGCTTGCGAATACGTGCTGAAAAAATACGTGGCAGGAAGGTCGCGGGATACACCCACACGAACCGGGTCACGACCACGACGAGGAAGAGGGCCACCGCGTACCAGGCGGCGTCGACACCCTCGTACGCCCCAAGCTTCTCCAGGACGACCGGCAGTTGCAGGCCAATGAGGGCGAACACCGCGGACTCCAGGACGAAGGCGACCATCTTCCACACCGCCTCCTCCTGGAGCCGGGTGGCGAAATCGACCTCCCAGGCGCGGTGTCCGAGGTAGAGGGCGACGACGACCACGGCGAGCACCCCGGAGGCGTGCACCTGCTCGGCGACCCCGTACGCGACGAAGGGGATCAGCAAGGAGAGGGTGTTCTGGAGAAGTGCTTCCTTCAGGTGGGTGCGCAGCCAGTGGAGCGGCACCATCAGGAGCAGCCCGACGGCGACGCCGCCGACCGCCGCGAGCAGGAACTCGCCGATTCCCTCTGCCCAGGTCGCGCCCTCGCCGACCGCCGCGGCGAGCGCCACCTTGAAGGCGGTGATCGCGGTCGCGTCGTTCACCAGGGACTCGCCCTGAAGGATCGTGGTGATCCGCGAGGGCAGCCCCACCCGGCGCGCCACCGCCGTGGCCGCGACCGCGTCCGGCGGCGCCACCACCGCTCCAAGCACCAGCGCCGCGGTCAGCGGCAGGCTCGGCACGATCAGATAGATGGCCCAGCCGACGGCCAGCGTCGCGAAGAGGACATAGCCGACCGACAACAGCGCGACGGGGCGCAGTTGCGCCCGCAGATCGAGGTACGAGCTGTCGGTGGCCGCCGTGTACAGCAGCGGGGGCAGCAGCAGCGGGAGCACGATGTCGGGGTCGAGTTCGTACGCGGGCACTCCGGGGACGTACGAGATCACCAGGCCCACCGTGACGAGCAGCAGCGGTGCCGGGACCGGCGTGCGGCGGGCTGCCGCGGCGCAGGCGGCGCTCCCGGCGACCAGCAGAAGCAGTGGCAAAATGTGCATCGTCTTTCCGCCCGCTCTCGTTTCCGCGCGGCTTACCGCACACCCGACGTAATCTGGCAATCATGAAACAGTGCACGCACGCCGACGCGCTGCCGGACCCCGAGCCCGAGCCCCTGAGCGAGACCTGCGTGGAGTGCCTGGCCGCCGGCACGCACCCGGTGCAGCTCCGCCTGTGTCTGGAGTGCGGGCACCTCGGCTGCTGCGACTCCTCTCCACTGCGGCACGCGACGGAGCACTACAAGGACACCGGGCACCCGATCATGCGCACGTTCGAGCCCGGTGAGAGCTGGCGTTGGTGCTTCGTCGACCACGTACTCGTATGACCCCTCGACTGCGGCGTCGACGGCATACTGACAGGGCTCGCGGATCACATACGTGTGTGACCCGCGATCCGGACGGTTCGACCGTCTGACGCCTGGGTACGTCAACCCGGCGCGCGCTCTTCCTAATTGGGGCCGCAGACCCCTAGCCACTGTCCGTACTCATAGGCTTACTATGAGTGACAGCAAGGGGCGGGGTCCCCGGGACAGGAAACTTGGGAGCGCGGTAGCGTCACCGCTGAACCACATCGCGCGTTACCCCGGGGGGCGACCCTCGGCCCCCTGAAAGAGCTTGTACCACCATGGAGGTGAGGGTGTCCCAGATCGCAGGCGAGCCCGCGACCAAGGACTTCGTGGAAGTCCGGCTGCCCGCCGCGGGCGCCTACCTGTCGGTGCTGCGTACGGCCACGGCCGGACTCGCGGCCCGTTTGGACTTCACCCTCGACGAGATCGAGGACTTGCGCATCGCGGTGGACGAGGCCTGCGCGATCCTGCTGCAACAGGCCGTCCCCGGTTCGGTGCTCAGTTGTGTCTTCCGGCTCATCGACGACTCTCTGGAGGTCACTGTCTCGGCGCCGACTACGGACGGTCACGCCCCGGCGCGGGACACCTTCGCCTGGACCGTCCTCTCCGCCCTCGCGGGCAAGGTCGAATCCACTGTCGCCGAGGACAAGACCGTGACGATCAGCCTCTACAAACAGCGCGGCGCGGGACCCGGGCCGGCGTGAGGAACGGGGACGGGCCGGTGCGGGAAGAAGAGCGCGGCACACGGGAGCTTCCCGCCGAGCGTGTCGGCGGGCCGCGGCACACCGCGGACGCCGTCGACGGCATCCCCGAGCAGGCCCGGCCGCACCCGGAGGACGGCGCGGCGTCCGCCGAGGCGGCGCCGGCCGACGAGGACGAACGGGAGAAGCTCTCCGGCCAGGGCGACGGGCAACGGGATCCGGAGGGTGCCTCGCCGAGCACGTCCTCGGACGGGCGGCTTGGGGCCTCCCCTGCCCGATCGGAGCCGGGAGCTCGGGGAATGGTGACGGGCGGGACTATGAGCGAGCACGAGCGGCACGACAAGCCGGAGGCGCAGAGCGTGCAGGGCGCGCAGCACGGGCCGAGTGCCCAGCAGATCCGGCACGACCCCCAGGACCGCAGCGGGGCGCGGACGATGTTCATCGAGCTGCGCAAGCTGAAGGACGGCAGCGCCGAGTATGCGGAGCTGCGCAACCAGCTGGTCCGCATGCACCTGCCGCTCGTCGAGCACCTCGCGCGCCGCTTCCGCAACCGCGGGGAGCCGCTGGACGACCTCACACAGGTCGCCACCATCGGCCTGATCAAGTCGGTGGACCGCTTCGACCCGGAGCGCGGCGTCGAGTTCTCGACGTACGCGACGCCGACGGTGGTCGGTGAGATCAAGCGGCACTTCCGCGACAAGGGCTGGGCGGTGCGCGTCCCGCGCAGGCTCCAGGAGCTGCGGCTCGCGCTGACCACGGCGACCGCGGAGCTCTCGCAGCTGCACGGCCGCTCCCCCACGGTCCACGAGCTGGCCGAGAAGCTGGGCATCTCCGAGGAGGAGGTCCTGGAGGGCCTGGAGTCGGCCAACGCCTACTCCACGCTGTCCCTGGACGTCCCCGACACGGACGACGAGTCCCCGGCGGTCGCGGACACCCTGGGATCCGAGGACGAGGCACTGGAGGGCGTCGAGTACCGCGAGTCCCTCAAGCCCCTCCTCGAGGACCTCCCGCCCCGCGAGAAGCGAATCCTGCTGCTGCGCTTCTTCGGAAACATGACCCAGTCCCAGATCGCCCAGGAAGTCGGCATCTCCCAGATGCACGTCTCCCGGCTGCTGGCCCGGACCCTGGCCCAGCTCCGCGAGAAGCTGCTCGTCGAGGAGTAAAGCCCCTACCCCTGCCGCGGCAGGGGTCCTAAGGGGTCCGTTACTTCGGTTCCTGGGCGCGGCCGGGGCCCTGGATGCCCAGTGCCCGGGTCGTCGCGGGGTTCACCAGCAGCACCAGTGCCGCGATCGCGACGACCGCCAGGGCGATGCCGGCGGGGATCGCGACGCTGTCGGCCTGGAGCAGGTTGTAGGCGACGGGCAGCGCCATGATCTGGGTGACCACCGCGGGGCCCCGGCTCCAGCTGCGGCGCAGCAGCAGTCCGCGCGCGGCCAGCAGGGGCAGCAGAGCGAGTACGAGCAGTGTCACGCCGCCGGTGACGGCCTGCTGCCGGTCTTCGGATTCGCCGGTGAGGCCCAGTACGAGCACATAGAGACCGCCCGCGGCCAGGGCGAGCCCCTCGATCGCGGCCAGCGCCGCCGCTGCGGTCAGCCTCCCGGGACGGGGGTCTGCGGTGGGGGCGTCGGGGGTCGGATTCTGCTCACGGCTCACCCCTGAAGAGTAGCCGTCGGCCTCCGCGCACCCCAGCCCCCTCCCGGACCCGCCCCCGCTCCACGTGGCAGGCCTCACGGCCTGGACTCTTACTTGATCCCTACCTCGGGCTGGGCCGAGTACCCCCCAGTAGGTACGCTGCAACTCATGCGTGCACTTCTCGTGGTCAATCCGGCAGCAACCACCACAAGCGCGCGCACGCGTGACGTCTTGATCCACGCGCTGGCCAGTGAGATGAAGCTGGAGGCGGTCACCACCGAGTACCGCGGGCATGCCAGGGACCTCGGCAGGCAGGCAGCCGACAGCGAGGACATAGACCTGGTCGTCGCGCTCGGCGGCGACGGAACGGTCAACGAGGTCGTGAACGGCCTGCTGCACAACGGCCCCGATCCGGAGAGCCTGCCCCGCCTCGCGGTGGTCCCCGGCGGCTCCACCAACGTCTTCGCCCGCGCCCTCGGCCTGCCCAACGACGCCGTGGAAGCCACCGGCGCCCTGCTGGACGCGCTGCGCGAGGAGCGCGAGCGCACGATCGGCCTGGGCCTCGCCGCCGGCACCCCGGGCACCGAGGACGAGTCCGTACCGTCCCGCTGGTTCACCTTCTGCGCGGGGCTCGGGTTCGACGCGGGTGTGATCGGCAGGGTCGAGCAGCAGCGCGAGCGCGGCAAGCGCTCCACGCACGCCCTCTATTTGCGCCAAGTACTACGGCAGTTTTTGGACGATCCTCACCGCAGGCACGGCACGATCACCCTGGAGCGTCCCGGCCAGGACCCGGTCACCGATCTGATCCTGTCCATAATCTGCAACACCTCACCGTGGACGTTTCTCGGCAATCGTCCGGTGTACGCCTCACCTAAGGCCTCGTTCGATACCGGGCTCGACGTACTCGGCCTCAGCCGCATGTCGACCGCCGCGGTTGCCCGGTATGCCACCCAGTTGCTCACTTCGTCCCCCGAGCGCGGACCCCATGGCAGGCATGCGGTGTCCCTGCACGATCTGACGGACTTCACCTTGCATTCGAAGGTGCCGCTCCCCCTCCAGATGGACGGCGACCACCTCGGACTGCGTACGAGCGTGACGTTCACAGGCGTACGCCGTGCACTGCGTGTGATTGTGTGAGCGGAAGGGCCCAAAGTCCTTTCACTCGAACGTTTAGACCAGGGTCCACCCCATGGAAGTACGGCTGTGACCTAGTCGACACCGAGGAATCAAAAAAAACTTTCCTGAAGGGGTTGTATCCGCCGCTGAGGTTTGCGAGTCTCTACGTGGCGCTCGGGACGGCCCGCAACATCGGCCCCACAGAGAGCCAGAACCCCTCCTCAAAACTCAGGACCACGTCAGGTCATCTGACAGTCGGCCCTTCACTTGTTGAGGGATTCGTGAAAGCGTTCACATTCACAAGCAACGTGCATGTAATACCAAGGAGAGGTAGCAGCCATGGACTGGCGTCACAACGCCGTTTGCCGCGAGGAAGACCCCGAGCTCTTCTTCCCCATCGGCAACACCGGTCCTGCGCTGCTGCAGATCGAGGAAGCCAAGGCCGTCTGCCGCCGCTGCCCCGTCATGGAGCAGTGCCTGCAGTGGGCGCTCGAGTCCGGCCAGGACTCCGGCGTCTGGGGTGGCCTCAGCGAGGACGAGCGTCGCGCGATGAAGCGCCGCGCCGCCCGCAACCGAGCCCGTCAGGCCACCGCCTGACGTTCCACCCCGCAACGAGCCTGAGCTTGGCGGCGCGTACAGCGAGTACGCATCTCCCGCCCCCGAGCCGCAGCGCGCAGGACCCCCAATGCGCATAGCAGCGTAAGCAGTGGCCCCGGACTTCGGTCCGGGGCCACTGTCATGTGCCCTTGCGCCACTGGGCCGTTGCACCTGTTTGCGTGTGCGTGGATTGCGTGCAGGTGTGGGTCGGTTGTGTGTCGCTGTCGGCTACTTGTTCGCCCGTACCGGGATGTCCAGGATCACCTGCGTACCGCGTTCCGGTGCCGCGACCATGTCGAAGGTTCCGCCCAACTCGCCCTCCACCAGTGTCCGTACGATCTGAAGCCCCAGGTTTCCCGAGCGGTGCGGGTCGAAGCCCTCGGGGAGTCCGACCCCGTCGTCCTGGACGGTGACCAGGAGCCGGGCGTCCTTGGTGGAGCCGCCGCGGACCGCCGAGACCTCGACCGTGCCGCGGTCGCCCTCGCGGAAGCCGTGCTCCAGGGCGTTCTGCAGGATTTCGGTGAGGACCATGGAGAGCGGGGTCGCGACCTCGGCGTCCAGGATCCCGAAGCGGCCGGTGCGCCGGCCGATCACCTTGCCGGGCGAGATCTCGGCGACCATGGCGAGCACCCGGTCGGCGATCTCGTCGAACTCCACCCGCTCGTCCAGGTTCTGGGACAGCGTCTCGTGCACGATCGCGATCGATCCGACCCGGCGTACGGCTTCCTCCAGGGCTTCCCGGCCCCGGTCCGACTCGATCCGCCTGGCCTGGAGCCGCAGCAGGGCCGCCACCGTCTGGAGGTTGTTCTTCACCCGGTGGTGGATCTCCCGGATGGTCGCGTCCTTGGTGATCAACTCGCGCTCGCGGCGCCGCAGTTCGGTCACGTCACGCAGCAGCACCAGGGAACCGACGCGCGTGCCCTTGGGCTTGAGCGGGATCGCCCGCAGCTGGATCACCCCGTCCTCGCTCTCGATCTCGAACTCGCGGGGCGCCCAGCCGCTGGCGACCTTGGCCAGCGCCTCGTCCACCGGCCCCCTGGACGGGGCGAGTTCGGCCGTGGTCGAGCCGAGGTTGTGCCCCACCAGGTCGGAGGCCAGGCCGAGGCGGTGGTACGCCGACAGCGCGTTCGGAGACGCGTACTGGACGATCCCGTCCGCGTCGAGGCGGATCAGCCCGTCGCCGACGCGGGGCGAGGCGTCCATGTCGACCTGCTGGTCGGGGAAGGGGAAGGAACCCGCCGCGATCATCTGGGCGAGATCGGAGGCGCTCTGGAGGTACGTCAGCTCCAGCCGGCTCGGGGTGCGCACGGTGAGGAGGTTGGTGTTGCGGGCGATGACACCGAGGACGCGCCCTTCCCGTCGTACGGGAATGGACTCGACCCGTACGGGAACCTCCTCACGCCACTCCGGGTCGCCCTCGCGCACGATCCGGCCCTCGTCGAGCGCGACGTCCAGCAGGGGGCGGCGGCCACGGGGGACGAGGTGGCCGACCATGTCGTCCTGGTACGAGGTCGGGCCGGTGTTGGGGCGCATCTGGGCCACGGAGACATAGCGGGTGCCGTCGCGCGTGGGGACCCACAGGACGAGGTCGGCGAAGGAGAGGTCGGAGAGCAACTGCCACTCCGAGACCAGCAGATGCAGCCACTCGAGGTCGGAGTCACCGAGGGCGGTGTGCTGGCGTACGAGGTCGTTCATGGAGGGCACATGTGCGAGCGTACCCGGCGTATACGACAGTCTCCGAAATCAGCCACCCGCAGGGGGCGACCAGCATCTCCAGTACGCACCACCGGGAGCCGGCCCGGGCCCGGAAACACCCGCGGGCCGCGGCGCCTGAGAGGGACCCTCAGCCCTCCCGGCACCGCAGCCCGGAGCAACAACGGCCACGGGGTGTGCGGTCCCGATCGGCCGAAGAGAGGAGCCGGAGCAGTCAGGGCAGAGAGCCCGGTTCCTCGGTCCGTCTTCCTGTGCGGGGAAGACGGAGGCTTGTTCAGTTCGATGCTCTGCCTACGATACCCACGGCCGAGCACTGTGGACTAGACCATGGTCCTGCGTGCAGGTGCCGTCTGTCCATGGGTCGACGATGTTTGTTGTATTTCTGTCCAACATCCAACATCGCCCCTCACGCAGACTAACCCGCATCGGTTCATGAACGGGCCGGATTGGCGCCATCCAGGTTCATGACGGGGGCCACACCGCCATGGCGAGTTCGGCGATGGCTTCCAGGTCCTCCCTGGTGGCTCCGTCCCGGGCCTGCTGGGACATCCCCTGGATCATCGCGCCGGTGTGCCGGGCGAGGGCGGACGCATCGGTCTCCGGGGGCAGCTCGCCTGCGGCGATCCCCGCTTTCACACGAGTCTCGAACGCGGCGATGTTGGCGTTGCGCAGCTCACGCAGGGAGGCCTCGACCTCGGGCGACGTGCAGTTGGTGGCCGCGTGGACGACCAGGCAGCCGTGCGGGTGGTCCGGGTCGGTGTACTCGGCGGCGGCCTCGCGCAGCATCCGCTCCACCGCGGCGCGCGCCGTGGGTTCCTCGGCGAGTGCGCGGTCACCGAACGAGCCGTACCTCGTGCCGTACACACGGACGACCTCGTCGAAGAGCGACCGCTTGTCGCCGAACGCCGCGTACAGGCTCGGTGCTCCGATGCCCATGACGCGGGTGAGGTCGGAGACGGAGGTCGCCTCGTACCCGTGCTCCCAGAAGGCGAGGATCGCCTTCTCCAGCGCGGTTTCGCGGTCGAAGGAACGGGGGCGGCCGCGTTGCTTGGTCGCCGCCTTGGCCGTGCCGCCGTCGCGCTCGGTCTGCTGCGCGTCCACCTGCCTGCTCACCATGGGATGGATTTTATAGCGGGTACTAGAGAAATGTCGGCGGGCTGTTGTACGGTTTTTTCTGTAGCGACCACTAGTGAAATGCGAAGGGGGCGTCGGCATGAGTGTGCTCACGGGCAGGACGGCACTGGTCACGGGCGGGAGCAGGGGCATCGGGCGGGCCATCGCCGAGCGGCTGGGCGGTGACGGCGCGCGGGTGGCCGTGCACTACGGCAGCGATGAGACAGCCGCGAAGCAGACGGTCGCCGCGATCGAGGCGGCCGGCGGATCGGCGTTCACGATCGGGGTGGAGCTCGGGCGGCCGGGCGACGCCGAGGCCCTCTGGGAGGCCTTCGACCGGCACGCGGACGGCGTGGACATCCTGGTGAACAACGCCGGGATAGGCACGTCACGGGCGCTCGGCGAGATCGACGAGCAGGAGTACGACAGGGTCTTCGCGGTGAACGTGAAGGCGCCCCACTTCATCGTCAAGCACGGCCTCGGCCGGCTGCGCGACGGCGGGCGGGTCATCAACATCTCTTCGGGGCTCGCGCGGACCGCGGTGATGCCGGACAAGATGGCGTACGCGATGACGAAGGGCGCCCTGGATGTCTTCACCCGGGACCTGTCCAAGGTCCTCGGCCCCCGGGGCATCACGGTGAACTCGGTGGCGCCGGGCATCATCGACACCGAAAGCAACGCCGGGTTCCTGCGCGCGAGCGACGAGGCATGGGCGCAGGCCGCGGCGATATCGGCACTGGGCCAGGTGGGGACACCGGCGGCGGTGGCGGACGTGGTGGCGTTCCTGGCCTCGGACGCCGGGCGGTGGGTGACGGGGAGCTGGGTGGACGCGACCGGGGGTTCGCTCACCTAGGGCTGCGCGTCGCTCTGAAGGAAGGCGGCCCCACGGGCTCCTCGGAGGCAACTCTGTTAGATTGGTCTAAACCATACGTGTCCCCTCCGGGTCCCAGTTGAGTCCCCTTCTCTTCTCTCCAGATCGGCAGGCCCAGCGTGGAAGTTGTCATCGTCCCGGACGCCAAGGCGGGCGGCGAGCTGATCGCCGAGGCCATGGCGGAGCTGCTCCGACGCAAGCCCGACGCCCTGCTCGGCGTGGCGACCGGCTCGACCCCGCTGCCCATTTACCAGGCGCTGGCGGCCAAGGCGGGCGCCAATGCGGTGGACGTCTCGCGGGCGCGGATCGCACAACTCGACGAGTACGTGGGGCTGCCCGCCGAGCATCCCGAGTCGTACCGGTCGGTGCTGCGCCGGGAGGTGCTCGAACCGCTCGGGCTGGGCCTGGACGCCTTCCTGGGACCGGACGGCACCGCCAAGGACGTGCGGGCCGCGTGCGAGGCGTACGACGCGGCACTGGCCTCGGCCGGCGGGGTCGATCTCCAGCTGCTGGGGATCGGGACCGACGGGCACATCGGGTTCAACGAGCCGTGCTCCTCACTCGCCTCACGGACCCGGATCAAGACACTGACCGAGCAGACCCGGGTCGACAACGCGCGGTTCTTCGAGGGCGACATCGAGCAGGTGCCGCACCACGTCATCACGCAGGGCATCGGCACGATTCTCGAGGCGCGGCACCTGGTGCTGCTCGCGACGGGCGAGGGCAAGGCGGACGCGGTCGCCGCGACCGTGGAGGGTCCGGTCGCCGCGGTGTGCCCGGCCTCGGCGCTCCAGCTCCACCGGCACGCCACCGTCGTCGTGGACGAGGCGGCCGCGTCCAAGCTGAAGCTCGCGGACTACTTCCGGCACACGTTCGCCAACAAGCCGGACTGGCAGGGCATTTAGCACCTGCCCGGCCGCAGGCCGCACGGACGCATGCCGCACGAACGCAGTTGCACGAAGAATGCCGGGCCGCCCCCCTGTGGTCGGCCCGGCATTCTTCGTGCATACGGGGTAGGAGGTCACTCCCCTACCCCGTCCCCCCGCTGGTCCCCTGACTCCAGTTGCTCAGCCTGCTCCAGCTACTCCCGCTGCTCCCCCGCGATGACCTCGGCCGCCGCCCGGCCGCACACGCTTGCGGCTCCGTGCGTGGCGATGTGGAGGGCGCCTCGCGGCGGGGCCTGAGGTACGCCCATTTCGACCACGATCGTGTCGGGGCGGGCGGCGAGGAGAGCGTCGAGGGCCGTCGCCATCCAGGGGTGGCGGTGTTCGTCGCGGACGACGGCGACGATGCGGCGGGGGCCCGCGACGGAGAGGGCCACCGTGCCGGCGTCCTCGCCCGTGAAGCTGCCGGTCTCCGTGCCGGGGAGCAGGCGGGTGAGTTCCGCGGCCACGCCCCAGGGGGTTTCTTCGCCGACGGCGATGTTCGCGACGGGGGTGAGGGCGGCGACGTACGGCGCGTCGGTGATCGGGACGTACGCCTCGGCGTGCGTCACCGTCAACGCGCGGCGGGCGGCGACGAGTCCGACCTCGCGGTGTCCCTCCGGGTCACCGGCCGCCCCCGACTCGGCGGAACCCGACGAGGCCCCGCGAGCCGCGGAGGCGGTCCATTGGGCCAGCGCCCGTACGCGTGCCGCCGCGTCCGCGAGGCGTTCCTCGGGGAGTTCGCCGGTGCGGACCGCCGAGACGAGGGCGTCGCGCAGGAGACGTACGGTGTCGTCGTCCGCCAGGCCCCCGCCGACGCAGATCGCGTCGGCTCCGGCGGCGATGGCGAGGACGCTGCCGCGTTCGATGCCGTAGACCGCGGCGATGGCCTGCATCTCCATGCCGTCGGTGACGATGAGCCCGTCGTAGCCGAGTTCCTCGCGGAGCAGACCGGTGAGGATGCGCCGGGAGAGGGTGGCCGGGAGGTCGGGATCCAGCGCCGGGACCAGGATGTGCGCACTCATCACCGCACGTGTGCCCGCGGCGATCGCGGCCCGGAACGGGGCGAGTTCGCGGGCGTCGAGCACCGACAGGTCGGCGTCGATGCGCGGCAGCGCGTGGTGCGAGTCGACCGCCGTGTCACCGTGCCCGGGGAAGTGCTTGGTGCAGGCCGCGACACCCGCCGCCTGGAGGCCGGTGACGTAGGCGGCCGTGTGCCGGGCCACCAGGTCGGTGTCGGCGCCGAAGGAACGTACGCCGATCACGGGGTTGTCCGGGTTCGAGTTCACGTCCGCCGACGGTGCCCAGTTGAGGTTCACCCCGCACGCGGCCAGGCGGCGGCCGAGCTCGAAGGCGACGTCACGTGTCAACACGACATCGTCCACCGCCCCCAGCGCGTGATTGCCGGGGAAGGAGGAGCCGGTGCGCACCTCGAGTCGGGTGACGTCGCCGCCCTCCTCGTCGATGGCGACGAGCACGTCGTCCCGTTCGGCACGCAACTGGGCGGTCAGGGCGGCGAGTTGGTCGGGTGAGGCGATGTTGCGGCCGAACAGGCCGACCGAGGCCAGGCCCTCCCCCAGGCGGCGGAGCAGCCAGTCGGGGGCCGTGGTCCCTGTGAAGCCGGGCTGGAGGACGGTCAGCGCATCGCGCGTGAGTGTGTCCGTACCACTGGCGATTGTCGTCATCGTGCGGCGTTATCCCTTCACAGCGCCTGAGGTGAGACCGCTGACGGCCTTGCGCTGAAGGAAGACGAAGAGGATCAGGATCGGTATGGCGAAGAGCGAGGACGCCGCCATCGTGGCCCCCCAGTCGTCCCCGAAGACCGTCCGGAAGCTGGACAGCCACAGCGGGAGGGTCTGGGACTCGATGTCCTTGTTGAGAATGAGGACCAGGGGGAACTCGTTCCAGGCGGTGATGAACCCGAAGAGCGAGGTGGCCATCAGGCCGGGCGCGAGCAGCGGGAAGATCACCTTTATGAAGGCCTGGGTGCGGGTGCAGCCGTCGACCATGGCCGACTCCTCCAGCTCCTTCGGCACTGCGGCGACGTACCCGCGCAGCGTCAGGATGGTGAAGGGCAGCACCATGATCATGTAGAAGAAGGTCAGCGAGACCAGGCTGTTCAGCAGGTCGGCGTCGCGCACGATCATGTAGATCGCGATGACCATGACCTCCCAGGGGGCCATCTGCGCGATCATGAAGGTGAGGATGAAGCCGCGCCGCCCCTTGAACCGCATGCGTGCGAGCGCGAAGGACGCGAGCAGCGCGATGACGAGCGACATCAGCACCGAAAGCACCGTGACCGTCAGGGAGTTGCCGACCAGGGTCCAGAAGTGGTCCGCGTCCATGGCCGTCTTGAAGTGCTCGAGGGTCGCGTCGGTCGGGAAGAAGACGGGGTCCTCGGAGATGATGTCGCCGGTCGGCTTGAAGGCCGTGGCGAACATCCAGTACACGGGGAACGCGCAGATCGCGAAGAGGACGAGCGCCGTCGCGTTGGGCCACACACGACTGATCAGGGAACGCTTCACAGTTCGTCCTCCTCCTGCTTGATAACGGTGCGCAGGTAGTACGCGGTCAGGGCCAGCAGGGTCAGGATGGTGAGGAACGAGATCGCCGCACCCATGCCGAAGTGCTGGTTGCCGACGCCCTCGACGAAGGCGTAGACCGGCAGGGTCTCGGTGAGCCGGTCGGGGCCGCCCCTGTTGATCGCGAAGAGCTGTGCGAACGACTTGAAGACCCAGATGATCTCGAGGAACGTCGTCGCCCACAGGAACGGCCGCAGGAACGGGAAGGTCACCGAGGTGAAGGACGTCCAGGCGCCGGCGCCGTCCAGCGAGGCGGCCTCGTACAGCTCCTTGGGGATCGTGGTCGTCGCGGCGTAGAGGTTGATCGCCACGAAGGGGATGGACTGCCAGACGATCAGCAGGGTGACCACGGAGAAGGTGGAGAACTGGGTGCCGAACCAGTTGTAGTCGGCCATGGAGTGCCAGCCGAGCTTGTCCAGGATCCAGTTGACGACGCCGAAGCGCTGGGCGAAGAGCCACTGGTAGACGGTGGTGGCCGCGAGCATGGGCATCGCCCAGGCAAGGACCAGGCCGAGCAGCAGCGTCAGCCGCATGCGCTTGCCGAGCCGGGCCAGGAGCAGGCCGATGAGGGTGCCGAGCACCATGATGAGGACGACGTTGACGGCGGTGAAGACGACCGTCCGTGCGACGACCTTCCAGAATTCGGAGCCGGACAGGACCTCTTGGTAGTTGTCGATCCCGTTCCACTCGGTCAGGTGGAGGATCAACTGCCGCGGGTTGAGGTTCTGGAACGACAGCAGGCCGTTCTTCACCAGGGGCCAGCCGAGGAAGACCACGGTGGCCGCCAACGCGGGCAGCAGGAGCAGATAGGGGGCGGACGCGCCGCCTCGCTTACCCGTCCGGTTCTGTCCCTCTCCCGGAGGGGGTGCATCGGTCTTGCTGATCCCGGCCGCCGGGACCGCGTCCGTGCGTTCGGTCTGCACTGACATGCTCGCCATCTCTCTGTGGCCCTACTGGTCATGCACCACGGCGCCGGGGCGCCCCCGATGGGAGGCGCCCCGGTGCGCGGGCGATCAGCTCGTCTGCGAGAGACGCTTGTTGATCTCGTCCTCGACCTGTGCGGCCGCCTCGGCGGGCGACTTACCGTTCAGCACGGCGGTCATGTAGGACTTGATCGGGTTCGGGTCGTTCTCCACGGCGGCCCACTCGGGGATCAGCGGCGTGGTGCCACCGAAGGCCGCGGCCGGGGCGGCAGCCACCGCAGCGGGGTTGGCCGTGAGGTTGGACTGCAGCGACTCCTTGTTCGGGATGACGCCGTTCTCCTTGGCGAGCGCGCCCTCGAACTTGTCGGACAGGGCCAGCTTCAGGAACTCCTGGGCGAGCTCCTGCTTCTTGCTGCCCGCGGCGACCGCGAAGTTGGAGCCACCGAGGAAGACACCCTCGGGCTTGTCGGCCGTCTCACCCGGGATGGTGAAGTAGCCGATGTCCTTCTCGATGGCCTTGTTGGCGGTGATGGCCGTGCCGGCCTCCCAGCCCATGCCGATGAAGGCGCCGACGTTGCCCTTGGCGAAGACCTCGGCCTGCTGCGGGGTCGCCTCGTCCTTGTCCTTGGGGGCCTTGGAGAAGGCCTGGTACTTCTTGTAGAGCTCCATGGCCGCGGTGACCTTCGGGTCCGCCAGGTTGGAGACGTACTTGTCGCCGTCCTTCTTGACCAGGTCGGCACCCTGACCGATGGTCAGGCCGTCGAAGAAGTACCAGTTCTGGCCGGGCAGGTAGATCGGCTCGGCGTCGGTCTTGCTCTCGATCGCCTCGAGGTCCTTGAAGAACTCGTCGCGGGTCTTCGGGGTGTCCGTGATGCCGGCGTCGGCCCAGACCTTCTTGTTGTAGATGACGACGCGGTTGGCGAAGTACCACGGGGCCGCGTACTGCTTGCCGTCGAAGACGGAGGAGGCGTTGAGGGCCTCGGTCCAGTCGGTGCCGATCTCCGACTTGAGGTCACTCAGGTCGGCGAGACCGCCGGTGGCCGCGTAGGCGGGGGTCTGGGTGTTGCCGACCTCAAGGACGTCCGGCGGGTTCTCCTCGGAGAGCGCCGTGGTGATCTTCTGCTGGATGCCGTTCCACTGCTGCGTCTCGAACTTCAGCGTGGCGCCGGTCTGCTTCTCGAAGGCCGCCGTCAGGTCCTTGGTCCAGCCGGGAGGCGTCGAGCCGTCCATCGCCCAGACAGTCAGGGTCTCGCCCTTGAAACCGTCGGCAGCGGCCTTGTCGCCACTGTCGCCGTCGTCTCCCCCACACGCCACGATGGAAACCATCATGCCCGCGATACCGATCGCGGCTATCAGCTTGCGCTTCACGCCATCCTCCTCAGGGATGCCACAATCCCCCCTGCCCACCGCGTGACACACGCCGAGTACTGCCCGTGGGGCTGGGACCTGGACCAATGGTGTAGACCAGTACGGGGAGCTTGGCCTAGACCTAGAGGGGTGTCAAGGGTGTGTAAGCCCGCCCAGTCGGACGTTATGGGACCGACATATGCAGAGACCTTTAAGTAGGTAAGCGGCATAACAGGCAGCCCCGTTCGCGTACGCACGCGGCCGGTACCCGCGCGGTGGACTAGACCAACCAGGAACGCCGACGGTATATAGAGGGGATCACGGAGCGTGCGGGGGGACACTCGCACGGCAAGCCGTGCCACGATGTGAGCCGTGGCCGATCGGGTATGTCGGTCGCTTCGGCACCCGGAGCCGGGAAGGCAGAGCATGAGCACCGACGTCAGCAGTGCGGAGAACGAGGGTGGCGCCCCCATCCGTACCGCGCGCGTGCCCAAGTACTACCGCCTGAAGAAGCACCTGCTCGACATGACGGAGACGCTCCCGCCGGGCACCCCGGTGCCGCCCGAGCGCACGCTGGCGGCCGAGTTCGACACCTCCCGCACGACCGTGCGCCAGGCCCTTCAGGAGCTGGTCGTCGAGGGCCGCCTCGAGCGCATCCAGGGCAAGGGCACCTTCGTCGCCAAGCCGAAGGTCTCCCAGGCGCTCCAACTCACCTCGTACACCGAGGACATGCGGGCCCAGGGCCTCGAACCCACCTCGCAGCTCCTGGACATCGGCTACATCACCGCCGACGAGACCCTCGCCGGCCTGCTCGACATCACCGCCGGCGGCCGGATCCTGCGCATCGAGCGACTGCGCCTCGCGAGCGGCGAGCCGATGGCGATCGAGACGACCCACCTGTCGGCGAAGAGGTTCCCCGCCCTGCGCAGGTCACTCGTCAAGTACACCTCGCTCTACACCGCGCTCGCCGAGGTGTACGACGTCCACCTCGCCGAGGCCGAGGAGACCATCGAGACCTCGCTGGCCACCCCGCGCGAGGCCGGCCTGCTCGGCACCGACGTCGGCCTGCCCATGCTGATGCTCTCCCGCCACTCGATCGACCGGCAGGGCGAGCCCGTCGAGTGGGTGCGGTCGGTGTACCGGGGAGACCGGTACAAGTTCGTCGCGCGACTGAAGCGCCCGCAGGAGTAACCGATATCAACCACCCCCGGAAATAAACCAATTGGCGTGGTGCAAGAGGTGTAGCGCTGCTCCTCTTCCTGTTCTACGGTCCTCCCGTCATCGCATGGACGGGAGGACGACCCGGTGCGCACCGCGAACACTCGATCCATCGTCATCTGGACCCTCGTCGCGCTGGTGAGCGCCGCGGGCTGGTCCGTACTCGCGCTGTCGCGGGGCGAGGAGGTGTCGGCCGCCTGGATGGTCGCCGCCGCGCTCGGCTCGTACGCCATCGCCTATCGCTTCTACTCGAAGTTCATCGCCTACAAGGTGCTCAAGCTCGACAAGACCCGGGCGACCCCTGCGGAGCGGCTGAACGACGGCATCGACTTCCATCCGACCGACCGGCGCGTGCTGCTGGGCCACCACTTCGCGGCGATCGCGGGCGCGGGCCCGCTCGTCGGACCCGTACTGGCCGCGCAGATGGGCTACTTGCCCGGCACCATCTGGATCATCGTCGGCGTGATCTTCGCGGGCGCGGTCCAGGACATGGTCGTCCTGTTCTTCTCCACGCGCCGCGACGGCCGTTCGCTGGGCCAGATGGCCCGCGAGGAGATCGGCCCGTTCGGCGGGGCCGCCGCGCTGGTCGCCACCTTCGCCATCATGATCATCCTGCTCGGCGTACTCGCCCTGGTCATCGTCAACGCGCTCGCGCAGTCGCCGTGGGGCACCTTCTCCATCGCGATGACCATCCCGATCGCGCTGCTGATGGGCTTCTACCTGCGGGTGTTGCGCCCGGGCCGGGTCTCCGAAGTGTCGCTGATCGGCGTCGCGTTGCTGCTGCTCGCGCTGATCGCGGGCCGCTGGGTCGCCGAATCCTCCTGGGCCGACACCTTCACCCTCGCCCCCTCCACGCTGGTCATCTGGATGGTGGCGTACGGCTTCATCGCCTCGATCCTCCCCGTGTGGATGCTGCTCGCCCCCCGCGACTACCTCTCCACCTTCATGAAGATCGGCACGATCGCACTGCTCGCCCTGGGCGTGGTCATCGCGCTGCCGACACTCAAGATGGACCCGGTCACGGACTTCGCCTCCCAGGGCAACGGCCCGGTCTTCGCGGGCTCGCTCTTCCCGTTCGTGTTCATCACCATCGCCTGCGGCGCCCTCTCCGGCTTCCACTCGCTCATCTCGAGCGGCACGACGCCGAAGATGATCCAGAAGGAAACGCAGATCCGGATGATCGGCTACGGCTCCATGCTCATGGAGTCGTCGGTCGCCGTGATGGCGATGGTCGCGGCCTGCATCATCGACCCGGGCCTGTACTTCGCGATGAACGCGCCGTCCGGAGTCATCGGCACCACAGTCGAATCCGCGTCCCAAGCAGTCGCGAGCTTCGGCTACACCATCTCGCCCGCGGACCTGGCGAAGGCGGCCGAACAGGTAGAAGAAGCAACCCTCCTTTCCCGCACCGGAGGCGCACCCACCCTCGCCCTGGGCGTCTCGGAGATCTTCTCCCAGGTCACGGGCGGGAGCCTGCGGGCCTTCTGGTACCACTTCGCGATCATGTTCGAGGCGCTGTTCATCCTGACCGCCCTGGACGCCGGCACGCGCGTGGGCCGGTTCATGCTCCAGGACATGCTGGGCAACGTCTACCGGCCCTTCAAGACGGTGAGTTGGAAGCCCGGGCTCCTCATCACCAGCGCCATCGTGTGCGCCCTGTGGGGCTACTTCCTCTGGGTCGGCGTCCACGAACCACTCGGCGGCATCAACCAGCTGTTCCCGATCTTCGGCATCTCCAACCAGCTGCTGGCCGCGGTGGCCCTGGCGGTCTGCACGACACTCCTGGTGAAGTCCGGACGCCTCAAGTGGGCCTGGGTAACCGGGATTCCGCTGATCTGGGACGCGGTCGTCACCCTCACCGCCAGCTGGCAGAAGGTCTTCTCCAGCAATCCGCGAGTGGGCTTCTTCAAGCAGCGCTCGGTGTACCAGGACGGCATCGACAGGGGCGAGGTCCTCGCGCCCGCCAAGACCATGGACGACATGCACACGGTCGTCACCAACTCCACGGTGGACGGCGTCCTCACAGCGGTCCTCGCCATCCTCGTCGTCGTAGTGATCGCGGACGCGACCCGGGTCTGCATCCGTCACATTCGCCGTCCCGCGCTCTCCACCTTGACCGAGACGCCGTACGTGGAATCGAAGATCATCGCCCCGGCCGGACTGATCCCGACCAAGGAAGAGAAAGCAGAGGAACTCGATGCGGTCGGCGCTACGCAAAGCCATTGACGGAGTGCGCTGGTACGTAAGGGAGTTGACGGACGAATCCGCGTACGACCGCTATGTCGCGCACGCCGGAGCGAACCACCCCCACACCCCCACACCCTCCCGGCGCGAGTTCGAGCGGATGCGAACGAACCGCCAGGAGAAGGACCCCCGGCAAGGCTTCCGCTGCTGCTGAGGACTCAAATACACACATTCGGCAGCCGTTTGCAGACCGATATACGGACAGGGGTTCCGCTTGTGTGACTCCGTCGCCTAGATTGCCTGCGCGTTACACAGGTGATCAGTGAGGGGACGGAGTCGCCATATGTCAGATGTGCCTGAAGTGAAGCCAACGGTGGTCACACCGGTCCGGGCAGTGATCGCTCTCTGCCTGCTGGCCCCGTTCGTGACGATGCTGTGGGTCGGTTCGTATGCGAAGACGGACCCGACCTTCATCGGCATCCCGTTCTTCTACTGGTACCAGATGCTGTGGGTGCTCATCTCGACCGCCCTCACGATGACCGCGTACAAGCTGTGGCAGCGTGACCAGCGCGCCCGCAAGGGGGGTGCCGGAGCATGAACGACGGCGTGAACGGCGTGGCACTCGCCGTCTTCATCTTCTTCTTCCTGGCCGTCACGGTCATGGGCTTCCTGGCCGCGCGCTGGCGCAGGGCGTCGGACGAGCAGAGCCTCGACGAATGGGGCCTGGGCGGCCGTTCGTTCGGCACCTGGGTCACCTGGTTCCTGCTGGGCGGCGACCTGTACACGGCTTACACCTTCGTAGCCGTACCGGCCGCGATCTACGCGGCAGGCGCGGCCGGCTTCTTCGCCGTGCCGTACACGATCCTCGTCTACCCCCTGATCTTCACGTTCCTCCCCCGCCTCTGGTCGGTGTCGCACAAGCACGGCTACGTGACAACGTCGGACTTCGTACGAGGTCGCTTCGGCTCGAAGGGCTTGTCCCTCGCCGTAGCCGTGACCGGCATCCTCGCGACAATGCCCTACATCGCACTCCAACTGGTAGGAATCCAGGCGGTCCTGGACGTCATGGGCGTAGGCGGCGGCGAGAACACCAACTGGTTCATCAAGGACCTCCCCCTCCTCATCGCCTTCGGCGTACTGGCGGCGTACACCTACTCCTCGGGCCTGCGAGCGCCCGCCCTGATCGCGTTCGTGAAGGACACCCTGATCTACATCGTGATCGCGGTGGCCATCATCTACATCCCGATCAAGCTGGGCGGTTTCGACGAGATCTTCAAGGCGGCGAACGACAAGTACACCGCAGCGGGCGCCGGTGGAATCGTCCCGGCCGAAGCCGGGCAATGGACGTACGCCACCCTCGCCCTGGGCTCAGCCCTGGCCCTGTTCATGTACCCGCACTCGATCACCGCGACGCTCTCCTCCCGCAGCCGCGAGGTGATCCGCCGCAACACCACGATCCTCCCCCTGTACTCACTCATGCTGGGCCTCCTGGCCCTGCTCGGCTTCATGGCGATCGCGGCCGGCGTCAAGGTGGAGAACGGCCAACTGGCCATCCCCCAGCTCTTCGAGACCATGTTCCCGGCCTGGTTCGCCGGCGTGGCCTTCGCGGCGATCGGCATCGGCGCCCTGGTCCCGGCCGCCATCATGTCCATCGCGGCCGCGAACCTCTTCACCCGCAACATCTACAAGGACTTCATCAACCCGGACGCGACCCCCGCCCAGGAGACGAAGATCTCCAAACTGGTCTCCCTCCTCGTGAAGGTCGGCGCCCTCGCCTTCGTCCTCACCATGGACAAGACGGTCGCCATCAACTTCCAGCTCCTGGGCGGCATCTGGATCCTCCAGACCTTCCCGGCCCTGGTCGGCGGCCTCTTCACCCGCTGGTTCCACCGCTGGGCGCTGCTCACCGGCTGGGCCGTGGGCATGCTCTACGGCACCCTCGCCGCGTACGGCGTAGCCTCCCCCACCCAGAAACACTTCGGCGGCAGCGCCAAGGAAATCCCCGGCATCGGCGAGATCGGCTACATCGGCCTCACAGCGTTCATCCTGAACGCCGTAGTAACCATCGTCCTCACCTTCGCCTTCCGAGCCGTCAACGCCCCCGACGGCATCGACGAAACGTCCCCCGAGGACTACACGGCAGACGCCGGCGACAAGGGCGTACAGGTAGAACTCCCGCCGGCGACGGCGGGGGCGACTCACTAGGTACCGGTGGGGGCTGGGGGAAGGCGGTTTTTTTCGCCCCCTCCGCCCCTACCCGTCCCTTGCTTCCTGGGGGCTGCCGCCCCCAGACCCCCGCATCGCGCTGACGCGCTCGTCCTCAAACGCCGGACGGGCTGAAAGATCTCCCCCGGCCGGGTGGGTGGGGGATCGGGACGGCATCGCCTCGCCCTCGAACGCCGGACGGGCTGGAGGCACCTAGCCCGCGCTGGAAGACGCAGCCGCCACGGGCGGGCGGGGCATCGGGGGACGGCACCACCCCACCCTCAAACGCCGGACGGGCTGGAGATACCTGGCCCGCGCTGAAAGCGCAGCCCCCACCGCGCCCCCGAACGCCAGACGGGCCAAGACCCGACAGGCTGAGGCAAGCCCCCACGCACCCGCACCCGCCAGATCACCGAAGGGGACGTGCCGGAACGTCCGCCCGCAGCGGCTGGCGCGTCAACACCGGCACGTTGGTGAGCAACCGATTCCGCGCCAGACCGAGGACGGATGCTCCGGTACGGCCCCGACCCACGACGAATGTCCGGCGGCGGCACACTGCTCCCATGGACATGGTCATCAGACGGGCGCAGCCCCACGAATACGAGACCGTCGGCGAACTCACCGCACAGGCCTACCTCGGCGACGGCCTGCTCGACTTCGGGGAGAGCGACGAATACCTCACCGAGCTGCGAGACGTCGCCAAGCGGGCCGCCGCGGCCGAAGTTCTGGTCGCCGTCGAAGGCGACCAGATACTCGGCGGTGTCACCTTCGTACCGGCCGGCGGCCCCATGGCCGACATCGCCCGCCCCGGCGAGGCAGAGATCCGCATGCTCGCGGTCGCCCCCGACGCCCGCGGCCGAGGAGCCGGAGAGACACTCGTCCGCGCCTGCACGGACCGCGCCCGCACCACCGACGACTGCGCCCGCATCGTGCTCTCCACCCAGCGAACCATGCACGCCGCCCACCGCATCTACGAACGCCTCGGCTTCACCCGCACCCCCCACCGCGACTGGAACCCGATCCCCCACCTCGACATCATGCTGCTCACCTACGAGTTGCCCCTCTGACACCCTGAGAAGCCGACACGACACAACATGTGGGGGTGCCACCGCAACCCGGCACTAGATGTATGCTCGTGCTCGCTGTCGCCGCAGGGGAATCCGGTGCGAATCCGGAACTGTCCCGCAACGGTGTACTCATGCGCACCCGTGCCCCGCACGACCGCGCACGTGGCCAGTCCGAGGACCTGCCGACAGCGCGCCCGGCCGTCCGGCCCGGGTGCCGACGACGTCCGGGCCTCGCGGAATGGGCCGGTGGACGCGGCGCACCGCTGCCAAAAGCGTGCGCCCGCTCCCCCGTTCCCACAGGCCCCGTGCCGAGCGAGGGAGAGCCCCCACGTGACCATCGCGCCAGCCGATCCGGCCGCAGCCCTTACGCAGCAGGACCCGGTCACGACGGCCGACCCCGGTGCAGGCCCCGGTGCAGGCCCCGGTGCAGGCCCCGGTGCCGGTGCCGCGCTGCTGCGGACCCTGACCGACCTCACCGCAGACCTCCCCGACGCCGACCCCGGCAGGGTGGCCGCCGCCGCGCTGCGCGGCCGCTCCGCCCGCGCGGACGACGCGGAGTTGCGCGAGCTGGCCACCGAGGCCGCGGCGGGCCTGATCTCCGAGGACCCGGCCTACTCGAAGCTGGCCGCCCGTCTGCTGACGATCAGCATCGCGGAGGAGGCGGCCTCACAGGGCGTGCGGTCCTTCTCCGAATCGGTCACGGTCGGCCACCGCGAGGGCCTGATCGCGGACCGCACCGCGGAGTTCGTACGCCTGCACACGCCCCGCCTCGACGCACTGATCGCCGCCTCCGCCGCCGAGGGGGCCGACGACCGCTTCGGCTACTTCGGCCTGCGCACCCTGCACAGCCGCTACCTCCTCCGCCACCCGATCACCCGCAGGGTCATCGAGACCCCCCAGCACTTCATGCTCCGAGTGGCGTCCGGCCTGGCGGAGGACGACACCACGCGCGCCCTCACCGAAGTCGAGGCGCTCTACCGGCTCATGAGCCGCCTCGACTACCTCCCCTCCTCCCCCACCCTCTTCAACTCCGGTACGCGCCACCCCCAGATGTCGTCCTGCTACCTCCTCGACTCCCCGCTGGACGAGCTGGACTCCATCTACGACCGGTACCACCAGGTCGCGCGCCTCTCGAAGCACGCGGGCGGCATCGGCCTGTCGTACTCCCGTATCCGCTCCCGCGGTTCACTGATCCGCGGTACGAACGGGCACTCCAACGGCATCGTCCCGTTCCTGAAGACCCTCGACGCCTCGGTCGCCGCGGTGAACCAGGGCGGCCGGCGCAAGGGCGCGGCCGCGGTCTACCTGGAGACCTGGCACTCCGACATCGAGGAGTTCCTGGAGCTGCGCGACAACACCGGTGAGGACGCCCGCCGTACGCACAACCTGAACCTCGCGCACTGGATCCCGGACGAGTTCATGCGCCGGGTGAACGAGGACGCCATCTGGTCCCTGTTCTCCCCCTCCGACGTCCCCGATCTGGTCGACCTGTGGGGCGACGAGTTCGACGCGGCGTACCGCAAGGCGGAGGAGGCGGGCCTCGCCAAGAAGACCATCCCGGCCCGCGACCTGTACGGCCGCATGATGCGCACCCTCGCGCAGACCGGCAACGGCTGGATGACCTTCAAGGACGCCGCCAACCGCACCGCCAACCAGACGGCGGAGCCGGGCCACACCGTCCACTCCTCCAACCTCTGCACGGAGATCCTGGAGGTCACGGACGACGGCGAGACGGCGGTCTGCAACCTGGGCTCGGTGAACCTCGGCGCGTTCGTCGACACGGCGGCCGGCGACATCGACTGGGAGCGCCTCGACGAGACCGTCCGCACCGCCGTCACCTTCCTGGACCGCGTGGTCGACATCAACTTCTACCCGACCGAGCAGGCGGGCCGCTCGAACGCGAAGTGGCGCCCGGTGGGCCTGGGCGCGATGGGCCTCCAGGACGTCTTCTTCAAGCTGCGCGTCCCCTTCGACTCGCCGGAGGCCAAGGCACTCTCCACCCGCATCGCCGAGCGCGTCATGCTCGCCGCGTACGAGGCCTCCGCGGACCTCGCCGAGCGCAACGGCCCGCTCCCCGCCTGGGAGAAGACCCGTACGGCCCGCGGCGTGCTGCACCCGGACCACTACGACACCGAGCTCACCTGGCCGGAGCGCTGGGCGGCCCTGCGGGAACGTATCGCCTCGACCGGCATGCGCAACTCGCTCCTCCTCGCCATCGCGCCCACCGCCACGATCGCGTCGATCGCGGGCGTCTACGAGTGCATCGAGCCGCAGGTGTCGAACCTGTTCAAGCGCGAGACGCTTTCGGGCGAGTTCCTCCAGGTCAACTCCTACCTGGTGGCCGAGCTGAAGGCGCTCGGCGTGTGGGACGCGCAGACGAGGGAGGCGCTGCGCGAGTCCAACGGCTCGGTGCAAGGCTTCACTTGGGTTCCCCAGGATGTCCGCGACCTGTACCGCACGGCATGGGAGATCCCGCAGCGCGGCCTGATCGACATGGCCGCCGCCCGCACCCCGTTCCTCGACCAGGCCCAGTCCCTGAACCTCTTCCTGGAGACGCCGACCATCGGCAAGCTCTCCTCGATGTACTCCTACGCCTGGAAGTCGGGCCTGAAGACGACGTACTACCTGCGCTCCCGCCCGGCGACCCGCATCGCCCGCGCGGCACAGGCGCAGGCACAGCCCGAAAAGACCATCCCCGTACAGGCGACCGCCGACGAAGACGCCGTCGCCTGCTCCCTTGAGAACCCCGAGTCCTGCGAGGCCTGCCAGTGAGTACCCCCCAGAAGAATCTTCTCGACCCGGGCTTCGAGCTGACTCTCCGCCCCATGCGCTACCCCGACTTCTACGAGCGCTACCGGGACGCCATCAAGAACACCTGGACCGTCGAGGAGGTCGACCTCCACTCGGACGTCGCCGATCTCGCGAAGCTGTCGGCGGGCGAGCAGCACATGATCGGCCGCCTGGTCGCGTTCTTCGCGACGGGTGACTCGATCGTGGCGAACAACCTGGTGCTGACGCTGTACAAGCACATCAACTCCCCGGAGGCGCGGCTGTACTTGAGCCGTCAGCTCTTCGAGGAAGCGGTCCACGTCCAGTTCTACCTGACGCTGCTCGACACCTATCTCCCCGACCCGGAGGACCGTACGGCCGCCTTCGATGCCGTGGAGAACATCCCCTCCATCCGCGAGAAGGCAGAGTTCTGCTTCAAGTGGATCAACGAGGTCGAGAAGCTGGACCGCCTGGAGACCAAGGCCGACCGCCGCCGCTTCCTGCTCAACCTCATCTGCTTCGCCGCGTGCATCGAGGGGCTCTTCTTCTACGGCGCCTTCGCGTACGTCTACTGGTTCCGCAGTCGGGGTCTGCTGCACGGCCTGGCGACGGGCACCAACTGGGTGTTCCGCGACGAGACGATGCACATGTCCTTCGCGTTCGAGGTGGTCGACACCGTCCGCAAGGAGGAGCCGGAGCTCTTCGACGACCTGCTTCAGCAGGAGGTCACGGACATGCTGCGGGAGGCTGTCGAGGCCGAGCTGCAGTTCGGGCGTGATCTGTGCGGTGAGGGTCTGCCGGGCATGAACACCGAGTCGATGCGCCAGTACCTGGAGTGCGTGGCCGACCAGCGCCTCCAGCGCCTGGGCTTCGCTCCGGTGTACGGCTCGGAGAACCCGTTCTCCTTCATGGAGCTGCAGGGCGTCCAGGAACTGACCAACTTCTTCGAGCGCCGCCCGTCCGCCTACCAGGTCGCGGTGGAGGGCACCGTCGACCTGGACGAGGACTTCTAGTCGCAGTGACCGTCCCCGGCCGCAAGGGCGGGGACGGTCAACTCGACGGTTCTCACGCCGCACGCACGACATCGTGCGTGGTGAGGCCGCGCCGGCTCCGGCCGGCCGAGGCCTGGCCGGACCGGTGGCCGGCCGCCCGGAGCTGCCGGTCGACGCGCAGCTCGTGGGCGTATCCGACCAGCGCGGGGAGGGCCAGGATCAGGAGGATTCCGAGGACGACGAGTGTGTCGGTGATTGCGTTCATGTCCCCACTGTCGCGCCGATCGCCCGCCGGGGTCAGTGGCAGGACTGCCGTAGACCATCGAATTACTGCCACTTCTGAGGCACACTGGTAAACATGCTGAAGAACGTGGCCGTCGCCCTGCTCGACGGCGTACATCCTTTCGAACTCGGCGTCGTCTGCGAGGTGTTCGGCCTCGACCGGAGCGACGAGGGCCTGCCCGTGTACGACTTCGCGGTCGTCTCGGCGGAGGGCCCGACGCTCACCACCCATGTCCCCGGGTTCACGGTCTCCACCCCCTACGGCCTGGACCGGCTCGACGAGGCCGACCTGGTCGTCGTACCGGCCGGGAACGACTACATCGGGCGCAACTACCCGCCCGAACTGCTCGCCGCCCTGCGCCGGGCCACCGAGCGCGGCGCCCGCGTACTCAGCGTCTGCTCCGGGGTCTTCGTGCTCGGCGCGGCGGGGCTGCTGGACGGACGGCGCTGCGCGGCGCACTGGAAGCAGGTGGACGAGCTCGCCCGGCGCCACCCGCGGGCGATCGTCGAACCGGATGTGCTGTACGTCGACGAGGACCCCGTCATCACCTCGGCCGGCACCGCCTCCGGAATCGACGCCTGCCTGCACATCGTCCGCAAGGAGCAGGGTCCCGAGGTCGCCAACGCCATCGCGCGGCGCATGGTGGTGCCCCCGCACCGCGACGGCGGCCAGGCCCAGTACATCGAGCGGCCGCTGCCGAACACCCCCTGCGACACGGTCGGTGAGGTGCTCATCTGGATGGAGCGCAACCTCGACGAGGAGGTGACCGTCGAGCAGCTCGCGGCCCGCGCCCACATGTCCCCGCGCACCTTCGCGCGCCGCTTCCAGCAGGAGACGGGCACCACCCCGTACCGCTGGATCCTGCGCCAACGGGTGCTGTTGGCGCAGGAGTTGCTGGAGGCGTCGGACGAGACGATGGACGCGATCGCGGGCCGCACCGGCTTCGGGAACGCGGCGGCGCTGCGCCACCAGTTCGTACGGAGTCTGGGCACGACCCCGCAGGCGTACCGGCGCACGTTCAGGGGCCCGCAGGCTGCCTGAACGCGCACCAGTACGGACGCGGGGTCAGCGCGGCACAGCTTTCAGCCGCAGCCGGTGCGGCCGCAGCGTGATGCCGACATGCGGCGCGTCATTGGATCCGGACACCTGCTCGAAGCGCCACCTGGACGCGATCGTGGCCGTGACGAGGGTCAGCTGGGCCATCGAGAAGTGGTCACTGGGACACTTCCGGTTGCCCACGCTGAACGGGCGCATCGCGTACTTCGGCAGGTCCTTGGACCTTTCCGGAAGCCAGCGGTCGGGGTCGAAATCGAGGTGCCGCTCGTACGACCGCGGGTCGCGCTGGATCGCGTACGGGCTGTAGACGATGTCGGCCCCGGCCGGAATGCGATAGCCGCCCAGCTCGGTTTCGGTCACCGCCCGCCGCGTCAATATCCATACGGCGGGGCGCAAGCGCAGTGCCTCGACGACGACATTGTTCGTGTGCGACAGCTTCCGGACATCGCCGAATGCGACCGGCCGGCCGCCCGTGACGGATTCGACCTCCTCACTGATGCGCCGTGCCTGATCCGGATACGCGGCGAGCACCTGCAGCAGCCACATGAGGGTTGACGCGATGGTTTCGCTGCCGGGGGTGAGTATCGCGACGACTTGGTCGTGGATCTCCTGTTCGTCGATGGGGTCGCCGTTGCCGTCCTTCGCCTCCAGCAATGCCGTCAGCAAATCGTCCGGCTTTTGACCAGATGTGCGACGCTCGTCGATGATCTCGTCGACGAGTGCATGCAAATCGGCCAATGCACGATCGAATTTGCGGTGGGCCGGAAGCGGCAGCCGATAGAGCGGCCCCGCCGGAATGACCATGCGCCGGTACATGCCGCGGAAGACGGTGGCGAGCGCGGTGCTCAGGCGCTCGGCCCGCTCGTCCATGAACTGGCCGCGCAGCAGGCAGCGGGCCGCGATCCGGACGGCGACGCGGAACGACTCCGATGTGCAGTCGACCGCCCCTCCGGACTCCCAGCGAGCCGCGAACGCACGCGCCTCCTCCTCCATGATCGGCCCGTACTCGGGGATGATGTCGAGCCGGAACGCGGGCTGGATCGTCCGCCGTTGGCGCCTGTGCAGCGGCCCGGTGGCGGTCGCGACCCCCTTCTTGCCGAGGAGCCCCTCGAGGGACTCCCACAACGGGCCGCCGATCTCGAAGTCGGGGCTCAGCGCCACAGCCCCGCTGAGATCGGGGGTGGTGACCGCGTACACCGTCTTGGGGCCCATCTTCAGGCGGACGACGTCGCCGTGGTCGCGCAGTTGGGCCAGGAAGCCCAGCGGGTCGCGGACCAGTTTCCAGCCGTGTCCGAGGCCGGGCACACCGCCTCCCGCGAGGGGCGGGGTGGGCAGCTCCAGCGTCTGAGGAACGTCAGATCGTACGGACTCGACGGTCATTTCTCACCTGCCGCTTCGTTGTTGACGTACGGGGGTGTGGAGCGGTCGTCCCAGCTGTCGACCATGTACCGGCCGGACTCGTGGTGGAACCAGTACACGGAACTGAACCAGTTCCGCATATTGCCCAGACACGCCTTCAGGGCGACGCTCGTTTCCTTTCCCTGCACCGTCCCGTCCGCGAGAGTGTCCGCGAGCCGGAATGCGTCCCTTTCGGCGATCGAGAATTCACTGATGCATTCCTCGACGCGCCGCCGGACTTCCGTGACGGCCTCTTCGAGAGTCAGCCCCTCGTGGTGAATGAGACTGATTCCGAGATTGTGGACCTCATCGCCCGCGATTTCCTTGGGGAGCGAGCACAGATCGTTGTACCAGGCGGCGAATTCCTGACTGAGCAGCGCCGCCTTCCGATATGCGGGGTGATTCCGCACCGAGGCGGGGAGTTCGTACCCCGCACTGGGTTCCAGAAGGTCGGTCCAGATCCAGTGCGCGAACGTCAGCCGACGGAGTTCGAGATATTCCGCGACCGTCGGGACGGTGCCGGAGGTCCGGTTCCGGAACTCCCGGTCGTACGCCTCGATCACCGCGTGGAAGTGGAGTGCGAAACGCTCGTTCCACTTCGTGCCGAGGAACGAGTACAGCCGCACCATGCTGTCCGCGAACGCCGCGACCAGGGGATCCTCGTGGTGCAGGTGGTTTCTCGGCGAGTCGAGGGCCGCATGCAACTGGAACCTGAGCCTCCGCCAGGCGCCGGGCCTGCCGTGGATGACATCACGGTCGTGGCGGTCGTCCCAGACGAAGAACCACGCACTGTAGTCCGCTATCGCCTGCATGACCTCGTCGGGGGCGCCAATGTAGTAGCCCGCCATGAGGTCGGTGTAGCACAGGCCGTCGGCATATTCCTCGACCTTGTCGGGCGGCATAAGCCGCTTTTCGAGGAGCCAGGCCCTGGTGTTCTCCTGTAGCCGGGGCCAATACGGGTGGAGTTGACGGGGAAACTCAGCCTCGATCACCGGGAGAGAGAGCGCCGGTGGAACCGCGACCGCTGTTGGTGTCGAAGAAGTGCTCTGCGCGAAAGCATGCACGAACAAACCCCTCTCAGCCGCCTGTTGACGTCACGCCCCTCCCGCTGTGCCGGGCGTGCGCCGTTGCGTATCCCCGCACTTCCCATTCAGCACCACAACTGACCGTTCTGGGAACGGATTTGCTCCACTCACTACCCTAAGATGCCGAGAATCTCCCCTTGTATGACTGAATCTGGATCACTCAATGAGCACATGGGATCGAACGTGCGACGCACATACGAACGGCGCCTGGTCAGGAGGTTCCTGACCAGGCGCCGTACAAGGAGGTTCGAGGAGGTGCCTCACGAGAGACCGCGAGCCACACCTGTCATTTTCTGTCTCAGTCGTTCAACGTGCCCGCTCGGACATCGGTCACGACGTGTCGTCAGTCGTTCGCCACGATCGGGTAGCGGGGCTCGTTCTCGGCCATCTGCCGCAGCGCGTCCTTGCGCTCACGCTTGGAGAGCCGGTCGATGTACAGGTAGCCGTACAGGTGATCCGTCTCGTGCTGGAGGCAGCGTGAGAAGTAGCCGGTGCCGCGCACCTTGATGGGATTGCCCTTCTCGTCCTGCCCCGTGACCTCGGCGTAGTCGGGGCGGGCGAGCGGCGCGTACGCGGTCGGTACGGAGAGGCAGCCCTCGTTGCTGTCGTCCAGGCGGCGCTGCTCGGCGGGCAGCTCGACGAGCACGGGGTTGCAGACCACGCCCGTGTGCCGCTTGCCGTCGTCGTCGGGGCAGTCGTACACGAAGACCTTCAGGTCGACGCCGATCTGGTTGGCGGCCAGGCCCACGCCCTCGGCGGTGTGCTGGCTGGCGAACATGTCGGCGACCAACTGCGCCAGCTCGTCGCCGAAGTCGGTGACGTCCTTGCACTCCTTGTGCAGCACCGGATTCCCGACGACGGTGATCGGCCGCGAGGTACCGCGCTCGCGATAGGCGGCCTCGCGCTCCTCGCAGTCCTCGATGTCGATGACGAAGCCCTCGTCGTCCACGGGGAGCACGCCCACGTGCTGCTGATCGGTGTCCTGCTGCGCCATGACGGACGTACGCCTTCCTGGAAAACGGGGGGTGTGATGCTGATACAGGGTACGGGGAACGCGCCTCAGGCGGCGCGGGGCTGTGTCTGACATGCGGCTCCGCCGCGTGGGTGCGACCAGCCACGACCGCCCCGCAGCGGTCCACGTACCTAGCAAACTTCTTCGAGATCCCGCCAGTCCCTGGAGTCAGGGCTGTCCGCAACCCACCCGTCCAGCAGCCCCCTCACCAGCGAAGCCGGCGCAGCCAACCCGCACTCCCGCTCGGGCACCCACAGCTGCCCGTCGGTGCGATGGCCGAGCGGCCCCGGGTGGCCGGGCTCACTGTGATCGTGGGGATCAAGATGCTCCCCGTCGCCCTCGTCCGACGGCATCCGCGACTCGGAGCACATCCGGCACAGCAGCCGCACGGACGACGACCAGTCCTCCGCGGCGAACCCGGCGTCGGCGGCGAGCTGCTCCAGCGCGTCCCGGTCGTCCTCGGTGGCCGCTTCGAGCAGGACCACCCAGGTAGGCACCGGCGACGGCGCCCACAGCTCGATCTCGTCGAACACGGGGTAGGCGTGCCCGGCGGCGGTGGTCCGCTCCCCGTGCGGCACCCCGTCGTGCAGTACGACCTCACCCCAGCGCCGCCCCGAAGACGGCAGCGGAATGGACAGCACCTCGATGCGGGCGGGGTCGAGCCGCCGCCCCCACACGACCTCGGCCTCACCTTCCGGAGACAGCCGTACGGCCGCACTGCCGAGGTCCATGCCCACCGGCTCCCCGGAGACAGCGGCCCCGCCGGGGACCCGCAGCCCGTACGCCTGCCAGGAACGGCGGGCCAGCGGCCAGTCCTGGAGGGCGGTGGCGGCGATCCCGACGTTCCACCAGTCAGGTGCGCCGGTCTCCCGGTCGAGGAGAGCCACGGCCCTGAGCCCCGCCGCCCGCGCCTGCTCCCAGTCGTGCCGGAACTTGTGCAGCAGCGCCAGGTTGAACCAGGACTCGGACAGCCACGGCTCCAGGTCCGCGGCGCGCGTCAGCAGCGCGCCCGCGTCCTCGTACCGTCCGTCGCCGATCAGCGTGAACGCACGGTCGGTGGCCTGCCGCCATGAGGCGGAGGGCCGGTGTCGTCCCTTGCCGAAGATCCTCACGATTCCCGCCTGCCAGTTCCTTGCGATTCCCGCCTGCCGGTCCCTTGAAAAGTTCCCTGAAGAGTCCTTGGAGGACAACGCGGCCCTGGGCCTGCCCATGCCCCCGAACACCCTCTTCCTCGCATCCAACCACGTACCGTCGGACGGCCGCTCATTACCCATGGGTTACCCAGCCTGGGGCAGGCTAAGGCCGCCCCGCAACAGCACCCTGGCCAGCGACTCCACGACCTCGGGCTGATAGTCGCGGGCCGTCCCCAGGCGCAGCTTCTCGAGTGCCGTCAGCGGCCCTCCCGGCCCTGCTTCCCTGGCCATCTCCTCGTACGCGTTCACGGCCCGCACAATCCGTGCGGTGACCGGCTGCTCCCGGTACGGATCCGCCTGCCGCTCCACCACCACCGCCACCTCCGCGTCGACCCCGGTCTGGCGTACGACGGCTCCCCCGAGGAGGGCTATCCGCCGCTGTTCGTCCGCCGGGAGTACGGCGGTGGCCCCGGCCGGAACCGGGTCGAGAAGGCTGAGCTGTCCGATGTCGTGCATCAGCGCCGCGTACTCCAACACGGTCAGATCCGGCTCCGAAAGGCCCAGCTCCCGCCCGACGGCCTGGCTGAGCACGGCCACCCGCCGGGCATGCCCGGCAGGCGTGTATCCCGCTATCTCGGTGGCCCGGGCCAGCGAGGCGATGGTCTGCCGATACGTCACGCGCACGGCGGCATACCGCCGGAAGGACAGCTGCGTGAGCAGCAACGGCAGCGAGAACACGGGCAGCGCCCAGAGCCCGACCACCGCGACGGCCAGCGCCATCACGGCCCCCGTCGCACACACGGCCGACCCGATGCCCAGCGACGCCCGCAGCTCGTCCCGCAGCAGCGGCCCGAACGGCCACCGGGTCCGGGAGTGCGCCATCGCCGCCGCGAGCACGGCATCGCACAGCGCGGTGAGCACCAGCAGCGCGACCAGCAACAGGGCGTACGCGGGACCGCCCCACTCCAGGAACTCCCCCTGGTTGTACAGAGGTTGGAAACACACGGCGGCGAACCCGACGGTCAGCACCCGCCGTGTGAGGTGGTCGACGGTCGGCCCACGCCCCCTGGCCACATGCGGCACACACCCCAGCAGCCCGGCCGCCACAACCACCGCGACCACCTGAAACGCCCCGTGGTGCGTCGCCTGCCCCGCGTTCTCCCCGAGCAGCGCGTACGCCAGCGCCCCCGCGGCCCCGAGCGGAGCGGACTCCCGCTCCTCGGCACCGCTCCAGCGGGTGAGCTCGCCCACCGCTATGAGGAGACCGAAGGCGAGGGCGACACGGCGGTCTTCGAGACCGGCCCAGAGGGTGACGGCAAGGGAAACGAGGGCGAGGAGAAGGGCGAAGGCACGGACGAGGGTGAGGGCGAGTGGGGGGCGAGGTGAACTCATGGGCCACTCCGACCGACGACGCTTGTCGGGTCACCTTCCAGCCGACTGGAAACGGGTGGCGGAGCGGGCGGGCGAACACCGCCGCGAAGCGGCGGGCTGCTGTCAGCCGTAACGGCGGGATGCCACCCATACCGAGCCAGCGCAAGCGCCAACGCCCCCACCATCTCCGGATCGAACTGCGCCCCCGAACACCGCTCGAGCTCCTCAAGAGCGGCCGGCACCGGCCGGGCCCGCCGATAGGACCGCGTGGACGTCATCGCGTCGAAGGCGTCCGCGACAGCCACCACCCGGGCGAACTCCGGGATCTGCGCCCCCACCAGCCCGTACGGATATCCGCTCCCGTCCAGCCGCTCATGGTGATGCAGGATCGCCGACCGGGCCTCGCCCAGAAACCCGATTCCCCGCACCATCTCGTGCCCGTACTCGGGATGCAGTTCGATGACCCGCCGCTCCTCGGGAGTCAGCGGCCCGTCCTTCCGCAACAGCCGGGTGGGCACCCCCAGCTTCCCCACGTCATGCAGGATCCCGGCGAACCGCAGCACCTCGACGCGCTCGTCGTCCATGCCGAGTTCACGCGCGATCATCATCGACGCCTGCCCGACCCGCTCACTGTGCCCGCGCGTGTACCCGTCCTTGATGTCGACGGCCTGGACGAGTGCGCGAATGGTGGCCTGGTGGGCGGCCCGTTCCCGGTGGTACTGGGCGAACACCCAGCAGGACACGTACATCGGCAACAGCACGAGCAGCGCGGCGACAGGCCCGTACGGACTGCGCCACAGCACCGCCATCATCAGCCCGGCGAGCCCGTGCACGGCGACGGGCGCGAGCGAGCGCGGAAAGAGCCCGCGCCAGGCGCTGCGCACCGGCACCCGCTCGGCCAGCGCGAGAATCCCGCCGTCGAGGACGGTCTGCACGAGGCAGAAGGTCAGTACCGCGGCCCCGGCGGGCACGAGCGCGTAGGGGAAGTCGGGCGCGACCACGGCGTCCCGGCCGCCGAGCGCCCAGTGCACCCGGGAAGCCGCCCAGACCGCGACGGCGAGCTGCGCCGCCCGCCAGATCCGCCGCAGCCACCGCGGCCGCTGCTCGACCCGGGCGAGCAGCGCCCCCGGCAGCGCGACGAGCGCGGCGGCCGGGGGCGGCAGCAGAAAGGCCCCGGCCAGCAGCACGGGGAGGAAGGTGCCCATCCCTCTGGGGACCTCGCGGCCGGGGGCACCCGCGGCCCTGGGACCACGCGGAAGGGTGATCCGCTCGCACCCGGCGTACAGCACGGCGAGCAGAGCGACGATCCACCACGGGACCCGGACGGTCGGCAGCGGGGCGAGACAGACCAGGGCACCGAGAACGACACAGGCCACGTACGCACGGGCCGACGCCGGCACCGACCCCATCTCCTCGTCCCCTCCCCGACTCCAGGATTCCGGAGCCTAGGACGGCGGGGACGGCACAGGGACGCCAACGGCCGAATCCGTGGGCTCAGAGCCCACGGATTAGCACGTTCGGGTGATAACCGGACGATCCTGCGGGATGCCCGGACCGGGATTCAGGACTCCTGCGGAGTCGCTGCCACGTCATGCTCGGGCACGACCTGCCCCGACCGGATCAGGTCGATGCGCCCCATGACCTTGGCGCGCAGATCGGTCGGCACATCGTCCTGACCGCAGCACCGCTTGACCAGCTTCTTCACGGCCTGCTCGAGCCCGTACTTCTCCAGGCACGGAGAGCACTCCTCGAAGTGAACTTCGAACTTGGTGCAGTCCGCGTCCGGCATCTCGTGGTCGAGGAACTCGTAGAGGTGGTCGAGTACCTCACTGCAGTCCGTCTCGTGCGGCTCTCCGCAGCTCATGAGCCCGAGCCTTTCGCTTCGTTCGACTCTCCGGCACCGGCCGGAACCAGCCCGCGGTCACGCGCGTAGTCCTCGAGCATGCCGCGCAGTTGGCGACGGCCCCGGTGCAGCCGGGACATCACCGTGCCGATGGGTGTCCCCATGATGTCCGCGATCTCCTTGTACGCAAAGCCCTCTACGTCCGCGAGATAGACGGCGATCCGGAATTCCTCGGGGATCGCCTGCAGCGCCGACTTGACGTCCGAGTCGGGCAGGTGATCAAGCGCCTGCGACTCGGCGGAGCGCAGTCCGGTCGACATGTGCGACTCGGCGCGCGCCAGCTGCCAGTCCTCGATCTCCTCGGCCGCACTGCGCTGGGGCTCGCGCTGCTTCTTGCGGTACGAGTTGATGAAGGTGTTCGTGAGGATGCGGTAGAGCCATGCCTTGAGGTTGGTGCCCTCGCGGAACTGGTGGAAGGACGCATACGCCTTCGCGTACGTCTCCTGCACCAGGTCCTCGGCGTCGGCCGGATTGCGCGTCATGCGCAGCGCGGCCGAGTACATCTGGTCGAGGAATTCGAGCGCGTCCCGCTCGAAGCGCAGGCTGCGCTCGGCGGACGACTCCGTGCTCGTGCCCTGGCCCTCGGGCTGCTCCGCCTGGCCGTGTTCGGTCCCTGCGTCGGTCCCAGTGACCGGACCCACCTCCTCCAGCGACGTAGCGAGACCGAGACCGGTCCCACTGGAATCGGAGGATAGACGAACATCCACACCCGCCGCCGCCCGAATAGGCACGGTCTTACCCGCGTGCAGCACCGTCCAGTCCAGGTCAGCGCTGCTGTTACGGCTCGGGCAGATGGTCGAACCCATGCGGCGGACTTCCTCTCGTGCTAACGGTCCAGCACACGCTCCGTGCTGTCTGTACTCGCACAACAGAGGTCCGCCGCTCAACATTCCCGGGCGTTACGCGAGTGACGAGGTCCACTTCACAACACCGTCAGTGACGATCTTCAGAGCCTCGTCCTGCCCGAGCGGCGCCCGTTTCGGAACGGCGAAACCATGATCGCCGTACGGCACCTCGATGATCTCGTACGACCCCTCGGGGAACTCCTCGGGCTTCCCGAACGGATCGTTTCCGCCCTGTACGACGAGAGTGGGCACCCCGGAGCCGAGCAGCTCCTCGGCGCGCGACTTCTCGGGCCGGCCCGGCGGATGCAGCGGAAAACTGAGTGCGAGCACGGCAGCGGCGCCCAGCTCCACGGCCGTACGACAGGCCACACGAGCCCCGGCACTACGCCCACCGGCAACCACCGGAAGCCCGCCCGCGGCGACCGCGGGCCACACCCCCCGCCACCCCACATCGAGCGTCTTCGGCGCGGGAGCCACCTTCTTCCCGGCCACCCGCCAAGGCTGCTCAACAAGCGCGACACTCACTCCGTGCGCAGGCAACACCTCCACCAAGGCCTGAAGATCACGCGCCTCGATCCCCCCACCGGCCCCATGACTGAGGGCAAGAACAAGCCGCGCAGCAGAGGCTGGATACCAGGTGACGCGAGCCACACCAGCATCGGTCTCAATAATCTCGATCACACCACAAGAGTCTGCCTTCTCACTCCCCCAGCTGTGGGCATGCGTGCCGCTAGGGGCGGCAGCCCACCCACCCGTCGGTCGTAGCTGTGGGCATGCGTGCCGCTAGGGGCGGCAGCCCACCCACCCGTCGGTCGTAGCTGTGGGCATGCGTGCCGCTAGGGGCGGCACGGGTGGGCACAGCGGCACCCCGCAAGCGCCGGGCCACGCGACCCACCCCGACCCCAGCCCCACCCCGGGCACCCGGTCAGAACAAGGTCCCTTCCTCCGGCCCCTCCAGCTCCTTGAGCAACTCGGGCCCGTTGTTCCGCACATTGCTCACGGCAGTGGAAACGGGATACGCCCGCATCAACCCCGCCGGAGGCGGAGCGAGCAAAGACCGCAGATCCTCGACATCGGTCCGCGAGGGATCCAGCCACGCATCCCACCGATCCGGCGTAAGCATCAAAGGCATCCGGGGATGAATGTCGGCCAAAGCATGCGGCCCATCGCCGGGGGCAACCGCAAGCGGCGTGGTCTCCGCCTCAGTCGTAATGACGGAACACGTCACCCACCACGCCAGCGGATGCTCATCGGGAAGCGTCCGATCCCGCCAGAACTCGTACAGCCCGGCCATGGCGAACACAGACCCGTCCGCCGGCGTCACGAAATACGGCTGCTTACGAGCCCGCTTCTTCTTCCCCTCGACCTCAAGATCCCGCTCACCGACACCGGTGACCCACTCGTAGTAGCCGTCGGCAGGGATGACGCACCGCCGGGCGGCAAAGGCCCGCCGGTACGAGGGCTTCTCATGCACGGTCTCCGCACGCGCGTTGATCATCCGAGCCCCGCCCTCGGGCGTCTTGGCCCAGGACGGAACGAGCCCCCACTTGAGTGTGCGCAGCTGGCGAACCGGTCGCGGATCGGCGGCGTCCTTAACGGGACGGTCGAGGACCGCGTAGACCTCTTTGGTGGGTGCCACGTTGAAATCGGGGGCCAGAGCCTCCTCCGGCTCCCACTTCTCGACTTCAAAGATTCCTGCGAGATCCTCGGGGCCACGACTCGCTGCATACCGTCCGCACATACGTGCCACACTGCCAGATTCCACGACACCAGAGGGAGCCACCGCCGACAATGGACAGCACCGCAGCCACCTCGCTGTCAGGTCTCTGGGACCAGGTCTTCGGAAGCCAGCCGGACCCGGATCTGTGGGTGGTGATCGCCACCCTCGTCGCGGCCCTCGCCGTGACCGTCCCGCACGGCGTCTGGCGGCTCTCCCGCAACGCCATCACCATCGCGCACGAGGGCGGCCACGGCCTGGTCGCGCTGCTCACCGGGCGCAGCCTCAGTGGCATACGACTGCACTCCGACACCAGCGGCCTCACGGTGAGCCGCGGTAAACCGACCGGCCTCGGCATGATCCTCACCGCCGCCTCGGGCTACACCGCTCCCCCGCTCCTTGGCCTCGGCGGCGCCGCGCTGCTCGCCGCGGGCCACATCACCGCGCTGCTGTGGCTGGCCACGGCCCTGCTGGTGGCGATGCTGGTGATGATCCGCAACGCGTACGGCGCGCTCACGGTGCTCCTGACCGGCGGCACCTTCGTGGTGGTGTCCTGGCTCGCCGGCCCCCAGGTCCAGGCGGCGTTCGCCTACGCGGTGGTGTGGTTCCTGCTGGTCGGCGGAGTCCGCCCGGCCTTCGAACTCCAGGCCAAGCGGAGCCGCGGCGGCGCGGGCGACTCGGACGCGGACCAGCTGTCCCGGCTGACCCACGTCCCGGCCGGACTGTGGCTGTTCCTGTTCCACGCGGTGTCCCTGTGCTCCTTGATAGGCGGGGGCCGCTGGCTCCTGGAGGTGTGACGCCCGGGAACCCAATGGACGGTATTCAGCGACGCGGGGCCGTTCCCCGGCCAAACCCGGCGGAGCGAACCGCCACTAAAGTGGGGCTCATGACCGTTAACCCCGCCCACACCGCCCTATGGCCCGCCCCGCACGCGAGCGGAGCCGTCGACGCGACGGTCCACGTACCGGGGTCCAAGTCGGTCACCAACCGGGCGCTGGTCCTCGCGGCCCTCGCCTCGGAGCCCGGCTGGCTGCGCCGCCCGCTCCGCTCCCGCGACACGCTGCTGATGGCGGGCGCGCTGCGCGCGATGGGCGTGGGCATCGAGGAGACGGTGTCGTCCAGCTCCACGGTCGCCGGTGGCCCGGACGCCTCGGGCGAGGCCTGGCGGGTCATCCCCTCGGGCCTGCACGGCCCGGCCACGGTCGACGTCGGCAACGCGGGCACGGTGATGCGTTTCCTTCCCCCAGTCGCCGCGCTCGCCGACGGCCCCATCCGTTTCGACGGCGACCCGCGTTCGTACGAGCGCCCCCTGAACGGTGTGATCGACGCGCTGCGCCTGCTGGGCGCCCGGATCGACGACGACGCCCGCGGCGCACTTCCCCTCACTGTGCACGGCGGCGGCGCCCTGGACGGCGGCCCGGTGGAGATCGACGCGTCCTCGTCCTCCCAGTTCGTCTCGGCCCTCCTCCTCTCCGGCCCGCGCTTCAACCAGGGGGTGGAGGTCCGCCACACCGGCTCCTCCCTCCCCTCCCTCCCCCACATCCGGATGACGGTCGACATGCTGCGCGCGGTCGGCGCCCAGGTGGACACCCCGGAGTCGGGCGGCGAGCCCAACGTCTGGCGGGTCACGCCGGGCGCCCTGCTCGGCCGCGACCTGACCGTCGAGCCGGACCTGTCCAACGCGCAGCCGTTCCTGGCCGCGGCCCTGGTGACAGGCGGCAAGGTCGTCATCCCGGACTGGCCGTCCCGCACCACCCAGCCCGGTGACCAGTTGCGCGCGATCTTCACGGAAATGGGCGGTTCCTGCGAACTGACCGAGGCGGGCCTGGAGTTCACCGGCTCGGGCTCGGTCCACGGCATCGACGTGGACCTGAGCGAGGTCGGCGAGCTGACCCCCGGCATCGCCGCGGTGGCGGCCCTCGCCGACTCCCCCTCCACCCTCCGCGGCGTGTCCCACCTCCGCCTGCACGAGACGGACCGCCTGGCCGCGCTCACCAAGGAGATCAACGAACTCGGCGGCGACGTCACCGAGACCGCCGACGGGCTGCACATCCGCCCGCGCAGGCTGCACGGCGGCATCTTCCACACATACGACGACCACCGCATGGCGACCGCCGGCGCGGTCATCGGCCTGGCGGTGGAGGGCGTACAGATCGAGAACGTGGCGACGACGGCGAAGACCCTCCCGGACTTCCCCGATCTGTGGACCGGAATGCTCGGGAACTGACGGGCGGATCACGATCATGCGCCGTTACGGCAAGAACCCCGACGAGGACGACATCCGCACCCGCCCGAACCGCAAGGGCAACCGTCCGCGTACGAACATCCGCCCCAAGCACGAGGACGCAGCCGAAGGCATGGTCCTCACCGTCGACCGGGGACGGCTCACCTGCCTCGTAGAGGACCGTGTGGTGATGGCCGTGAAGGCCCGCGAACTGGGCCGCAAGGCGGCGGTGGTCGGTGACCGTGTCGCCATCATCGGCGACCTGTCCGGCGCCAAGGACACCCTGGCCCGCATCGTCCGCATCGAGCCGCGCACCTCGGTCCTGCGCCGCACGGCGGACGACGACGACCCGTACGAGCGCGTGGTCGTCGCCAACGCCGACCAGCTCGCCATCGTCACGGCCCTCGCCGACCCCGAGCCACGCCCACGTCTGATCGACCGCTGCCTGGTGGCGGCGTACGACGGCGGCCTGGAACCCCTCCTGGTCCTGACGAAGTCGGACCTCGCCCCGCCGGACAAACTCCTGGAGCTGTACGGCGACTTGGACATCCCGTACGTCGTCACGACCCGCGAGGAGTTCGAGGACGGCCAGGCGGTGGACCGCGTACGCGAGCAACTCAACAACAAGATCACGGCCTTCATCGGCCACTCCGGCGTAGGCAAGACGACCCTGGTCAACGCACTGGTCTCACGGGACCGCCGCCGCACCACGGGCCATGTCAACGCCGTGACAGGCCGCGGCCGGCACACCACCACCTCGGCACGAGCGATCCCCCTACCCGAAGCCGCGGGCTGGGTCATCGACACCCCAGGCCTCCGCTCCTTCGGCCTGCACCACGTGGACCCGTCCCGCGTCATCAAGGCCTTCCCCGACCTCGAACCCGGCACCGAGGGCTGCCCGCGCGCGTGCAGTCACGACGAGCCGGACTGCGCACTGGACCAGTGGGTGGCCGACGGCCACGCGGACCCCGCCCGCCTCTACTCCCTGCGCCGACTGCTCTCGACGAGAGAGCGCCACGAGGGCGACTGACACCTCTTGTTCCCCCTACGACCTCCGCGTTGTTTGCGCCCGTCCCGCGCCGGTAAATGCATAATCGCACCGAGTGACCCGGGAAAGCCCCTGACCTGAACCACACACCAGACCAAGCAGTCGACGTTCGGACGCGGGAGGACAAGCCATGGCATGGCTGCTGGTCGTTGTGGCAGGACTGCTCGAAACCGGCTTCGCCGTCTGCCTGAAGCTCTCACACGGCTTCACCAGACTCTGGCCCACGGTGGCGTTCTGCATCTTCGCGCTGGGCAGCTTCGGCCTGCTGACCCTCTCCCTCAAGAAGCTCGACGTCGGCCCCGCCTACGCGGTGTGGACCGGCATCGGCGCAGCGGGAACCGCGATCTACGGCATGATCTTCCTGGGCGACCTGGTATCCACCCTGAAGATCATTTCGATCAGCTTCGTGATCGCAGGAGTAATCGGCCTGCAACTGTCAGGCTCGAGCCACTAGCCTTCAGATCACTTCCCGAGAACCAGGAACTCCTGAGCCGCGATGCGGCGAAGCGAGCGCGGCCTTCACCAAATCAGTGACCCCACCCTCTCCGGGCGGCGCGGCCACGCAGGACAGCGCGAGACGGACAACGAGTTCGCAGGTGCGGGCGAGCTCGCCGCTCTCCGCCTTCGAGGGGGACATCGCCACGACGGCCCGGTCACGGACCAGCGCCACGAAGTCGGCGGGCGAGGGCAGCGGCCCGTCCGCCCGCCGCTGCGCGGGCACAGCGGACGACGAGGGCACCGCCGAGAGCGTCGGCGAGGGCAGCCGCTCACTCCAGCACCCGGTCAGCATCGCCCGCACAAGTACGTTGCTCCGCGCCGCCGAAGCGGTCCACTCGGCAGTGGCGACCAACCGCTCACGAGCGTCCGCATGAGCGCCCAACGCCCGCTCGACCCCCGCGAGATAGGCATCCGCCTCCCGCCGTACGAGGGCACGCGCGAGCCCGTCCTTACTCCCGAACTCGTTGTAGAGCGTCTGACGCGACACCCCGGCCACGGCGGCCACATCGACCATCCGCACCGCCGACCAAGCACGACGCGCGAGCGCCGTATAGGCAGCATCCAAAAGGGATTCCCGAGCTGCAGGCATATCGCCTCCCTGAGCCGATCCGCTCCGCAGCTCAGATTTGACGCGCACAGGTTCACTGTCAAGGGTTCGCGGCGGCACCAAGGGGCGCACGCCCCCACCGCACGCACCCCAGCCGACCACGCGCCCCCACACACAGTGCGCCAAAGGCGAGGCGGGGGCATGTGTACGCCGAAGGCGAGGACGTGGGCATGGGCGTGGGCATGTGTACGCCGAAGGCGATGGGTGGACACATCGAAGGCGGGCCCCCACGCACCCGCACCCGCCAGATCACCGAAGGGGACGTGCCGGAACGTCCGCCCGCAGCGGCTGGCGCGTCAACACCGCCCGCTTCCTGAGCAACCCATTCCGCGCCAGACCGAGGACGGATGCTCCGGCACGGCCCCGACCCACCCATGGCGCAGGCGACCGCCCCCACAGCCCCCCACCCGAAGATCTACAGGCCATGTAGCCCTCCCCCGGAACGGGCAGATACGGTTCGCTCATGCCCGACTATCACGATGACCTGCGTCTCGCCCACGTCCTGGCGGACGCCGCCGACGCCGCGACGATGGCCCGGTTCAAGGCGCTCGACCTGAAGGTCGAGACCAAGCCGGACATGACCCCCGTGAGCGAAGCGGACAAGGCCGCCGAGGAACTCATCCGCGGCCAGCTCCAGCGGGCAAGGCCGCGCGACGCGATCCTCGGCGAGGAGTACGGCATCGAGGGCACGGGCCCCCGCCGCTGGGTCATCGACCCGATCGACGGCACCAAGAACTACGTACGAGGCGTGCCCGTCTGGGCCACCCTCATCTCCCTGATGGAGGCGGCCGAGGGCGGCTACCAGCCGGTCGTCGGCGTGGTCTCCGCCCCCGCCCTGGGCCGCCGCTGGTGGGCCGCGAAGGGCCACGGCGCGTTCACGGGCCGCAGCCTCACCTCGGCGTCCCCACTCCGGGTCTCCCAGGTCTCGCACATGCCGGACGCCTCCTTCGCGTACTCCTCCCTCAGCGGCTGGGAGGACCAGGGCCGCCTGGACGGCTTCCTCGACCTCACGAAGGTCGTCTGGCGCACCCGCGGCTACGGCGACTTCTGGCCGTACATGATGGTCGCCGAGGGCTCGGTCGACATCTGCGCCGAACCCGAGCTGTCGCTCTGGGACATGGCGGCGAACGCGATCATTGTGACCGAGGCGGGCGGCTCGTTCACCGGCCTCGACGGCCGCCCGGGCCCGCACAGCGGCAACGCGGCCGCGTCGAACGGCATCCTCCACGACGAACTGCTGGGATACCTGAACCAGCGGTACTGAAGCGAGACCCCTGAGTAACCCCGAGGCGCCCCGAACTCACCGCACGCGCCCCCTTGTTGACCCTCCTTTTACCTGCGACTCTGAGAGTCCCCCCACTTGTGAATTTGTGAATCACTTCTCTTGACGCCTCGCCAGGGCCCCGGCACCGCCCGGGACCGGCACCGCGCCAGGCCAAGCGGTTCACCAAGGAGGTGGCTCCAGCCCATGCTCGTCCGCGACGCCATGAGCACGGTGGTCCTCACCATCGGCCCGGCACACACCCTCCGCCAGGCGGCCCGCCTGATGTCCGCGCGCCGCATCGGCGCGGCCGTCGTCCTCGACGAGGACGCCAGCGGACTCGGAATCCTCACTGAGCGCGACATCCTCAACTCGGTGGCTCTCGGCCAGAACCCGGACACCGAGACCGCAGGCAGCCACACCACCACCGACGTCGTCTTCGCCGCCCCCGCCTGGACCTTGGAGGAAGCCGCGACAGCCATGTCGCACGGCGGCTTCCGCCACCTGATCGTGCTGGACGGAACGGGCCCGGTCGGCATCGTCTCGGTCCGCGACATCATCCGCTGCTGGGCACCAACACACCGCCGCGCACCGGCGCAGGTCTGAACCCCAAGCCCCTTACAGCCTCACACCCTTAAACGAACGGGCCGGGCCCCTGATGACTCAGGAGACCCGGCCCGCCCTCAACGACAAGCGTTCCAGTGCTGGTTGTCAGCCGCGCAGGGCCTGGACCGCGACTGCCAGCCGCTTGCCGAAGTCACCATCCGCCTGGCGGAAGTTGTCGATCGCACGCTCGGCGATGTCGTCACGGGAGACCTTGGCGATGAACCCCGCCAGGTTCTCGATCAGCCGGACCTTCTCCTCCTCGGAGAACAGCCGGTACAGATTCCCCGCCTGCACGAAGTCGTCGTCCTCGGCGTGAACCGGCGCCTCATGGTTGCCGGTTCCACCGGAGACTGGGGTGGACACCCACAGCGGCCGGTCGGTCTGGACGGGCCCACCGAACGAGTTGGGCTCGTAGTTCTTCGCACCCTTGTGGCGCCCGTCGTACAGGAAGCCGTCCCGCGAGTTGGTGCGCGCCTCGGTGGCGTGCGGACGGTTCACCGGCAGGTGGTCGGCGTTGATGCCGACGCGATAGCGGTGGGCGTCGCCGTAGGCGAACAGCCGCCCCTGAAGCATCTTGTCGGGCGAGGGCCCGATACCCGGCACGAAGTGAGCCGGAGAGAAGATGCTCTGCTCGACCTCGGCGAAGATGTTCTCCGGGTTGCGGTTGAGCTCGAGCTTCCCGATCTCGACCGGCGGATAGTCCTCGTGCGGCCACACCTTGGTGAGGTCGAACGGGTTGAAGCGATAGTTCGCCGCCTCGGCCGCCGGCATGATCTGCACCTGCACGGTCCAGGACGGGAAGTCACCACGCTCGATGGCCTCGCGCAGATCGCGCTGGTGCGAGTCGGGGTCCTCACCGGCGAGCTTCGCGGCCTCTTCCGAGGTCAGGTTCTCAATCCCCTGATCGGTCTTGAAGTGGTACTTGACCCAGAAGACCTCACCGGCCTCGTTGTTCCACTGGTAAGTGTGGGAGCCGTAGCCGTTCATGTGGCGCAGCGTCGCCGGGATACCGCGGTCGCCGAAGAGCCAGGTCACCTGGTGCGTGGACTCGGGCGAAAGCCCCCAGAAGTCCCACACGTTGTCGGCTTCCTGCGATCCGGTGTACGGGTCGCGCTTCTGCGTGTGGATGAAGTCGGGGAACTTGATGGCGTCCTTGATGAAGAACACCGGGGTGTTGTTGCCGACGAGGTCGTAGTTGCCCTCTTCGGTGTAGAACTTCAGCGCGAAGCCGCGGGGGTCACGGACCGCGTCCGCGGAACCGAGGTTGCCGGCCACGGTCGAGAACCGCAGGAAGGCCTCGGTCTGCTTGCCGACCTCGGAGAGGAACTTCGCGCGGGTCCACTGCGAGACGTCACGGGTCAGCGTGAAGGTGCCGTACGCACCGGCGCCCCGCGCATGGACGATGCGCTCCGGAATGCGCTCACGGTTGAAGTGCGCGAGCTTCTCGAGCAGCGCCTGGTCCTGGACGAGGACGGGCCCGCCGACGCCCGCGGTCTCGCTGTTCTGATTGTCGGCCACCGGCGCACCGGCCTCCGTCGTAAGCGGTCCCTGCGTCACGTGCGCCTCCTGCGTCATTCGTGCAAGTTCTGTCCCTCGGCCAATGCCGGTCTCGATCCTACATTGGACTAAGTCTAAGTCAAGGAGAGATCCAAAGTCACACCTGTTCGGGATCTGTTCCTCTTACTGTTAGGCTGGTTCGTATGAGCGACCTGCTGGAACGACTGCGCGGACGCGGATGGCGGATGACCGCGCAGCGGCGCGTAGTGGCCGAGGTCCTCGACGGCGACCACGTCCATCTGACGGCCGACGAGGTGCACGCACGCGCAGTCGTCAAACTGCCCGAGATCTCCCGGGCAACCGTCTACAACACCTTGGGCGAGCTGGTCTCACTCGGCGAGGTACTGGAAGTCGCGACCGACAAGCGCGCCAAGCGGTACGACCCGAACGCGCACCGTCCGCACCACCACCTGGTCTGCGCCCAGTGCGGCACGATCCGCGACGTCCACCCGGGCGGCAACCCGCTCACCGACCTCCCCGACTCGGAGCGCTTCGGCTTCACGGTCTCGGACGTCGAGGTCACCTACAGAGGCGTCTGCCCGAACTGCGCGACGGCCTGACCGCCTCGCGTCCCCTCGTGAGCAACGCGCCTCACCCGAAGGCAAACACACCGAAGGCCCGGAACCATTGGTTCCGGGCCTTCGGTCTTCAGTAGCGGGGACAGGATTTGAACCTGCGACCTCTGGGTTATGAGCCCAGCGAGCTACCGAGCTGCTCCACCCCGCGCCGTTGAACTGAACAGTACGTCACCCTTGCGGACCAGCGCAAATCCCTTTCAGCCCGTCCGGCGTTTGAGGACGAGCGCGAAGCGCGACAGGAGGGGGCCTGAGGGCGCAGCCCCCAGAAACGGGACGGGAAGGGGCGGAGGGGGCGAAGAAAATCCCCCTCACGCCGACAGTTCCTCCCGCAACGCATCCCGCAACCGAGCCGCCCGCTCGGAAACCTCAGCGGGCCCAAGAGAAACGGCCCGGTCGGCCCACCGCTGCCCCTCCGCAAGCTCCCCCCCACGCGCATACACAAGCGCGAGCCGAAGCGCCGCCCGCCCATGCCCAGCGTCAGCCGCCCGAGCCCACCACACGGCAGCCTCCGGCTCACTCCCCTCCCGGGCGAGCAGCAGCCCGAGATTGAACGCCCCGTTCCGCGACCCGGCCTCCGCCGCCTCGCGGTACCACCGAGCCGCCTCCACCACATCGCCCCGCGCGGCGGCCAGCATCCCGACCCGCACCTGCGCCCTCCGGTGCCCCTGGGACGCCGCCCGCTCGTACCACTCCTCGCACTCGCTCTTCTCCTGCGTGGGCTCCCCCAGCTCGTGGGCGGGCGCCGGCGGCCGACGCGCGTCGAGTACGGCGGCGAGCCGGTACGCCGCCTCGGCGCTGCCGCCCCCCGCCGCGGACCGCAGATGCCGCTCGGCATCCCGCTCGTCCCCGTCCCGCAACCGCGCGATGGCCACCTGAAGCGCCGCCTCGGTGTGCCCGGCGGCCGCGGCACGCTCGTACCACCGCAGCGCCGCCGCGTCGTCGTCCTCGGTGCCCCGCCCGGCGTGCAGGATCCCGAGATTGAACGCGGCGTCCACGCTGCCGGCCTCCGCGGCCTTGGAGAACCACGGCTGGGCCCCGGCCGCGTCGCCGACCTGCAGCAGCAGGATGGCGAGCGCGTTCGCCGCCTCGCGATGACCGGCGTATGCGGCACGCCGGTACCACTGCTCGGCCTGCGCGGTTCGCCCCTGCTCGGCGCAGAGCAGCCCGAGGTTGTACGCCCCGTTCACATCACCGGCGTCCATCGCGGCCCGGTACCAACGCTCGGCGGTCTGCGTCTCGCCGCGCTCGGCGTGCAGCGCGCCCAGGGCGTTGGCCGCGTTCCCGTCGCCGTCCTGGGCGGCCCTCAGCCACCACACGGCGGCGCTGTCGGTGTCGCCGGCGTCCCGCAGCAGGAACCCGAGCGCACACGCGGCCCGAGCCTCGCCGTCCTTGGCGGACGTCAGATACCAGCGCCCCGCCTCCTTGAGCTGCCCGCGCTTCTCCAGGATCGCCCCGAGATGCAGGGCGGCACGCCGGTGCCCGCGCGCGGCGGCCTGCCGGTACCACTGCTCGGCCTCTTCACCGCCGGCGCCGATGACACCGTTGTCGGCCCTGGCCTCGCCCGAGTCCACGACCTTGCGGTCGAGGGCCCGCGCAAGCCGGTACGCGGCCTCGCGGTGCCCGCGCTCGGCGGCGGCCCGCATCCACTGTTCGGCGCCGACGTCGGCGCGGTGCTCAAGCAGGTCCGCGAGCGCGTACGCGCCCAGGGCGTGCCCCTGCTCGGCGGACTGACGCAGCCAGTACTCGGCGGCGGGCTCGTCGCCGCGCTCGCGGTGGTACCGGCCGAGCGCGTGTGCGGCAGCCGCGGAGCCCGCGACGGCGGCGATCCGCCACCATCCGGCGGCGTCCTCGGCGTACCCGCGCTGATGCAGGAGGACACCCAGATTGTTGGCTGCGGCGCGATCACCGGCTGCGGTGGCAGCACGCAGCTGCGGCTCGGCTCCGTCGAGATCACCGCGGCGCAGCAGCATCGCTCCGAGGACGCTCATCGCCTCGACGTCGCCGGCTTCCGCCGCGAGCCGCTGGCGCGCTTCCTCCACAGCCTCGCCGGTTTCGTCCCGGTCGGGAGGCTGCGCAAAACGCCCTGTATCCAACAGAGTTGCCTTGTCCCCCATAACGTCCATCGTCGCACCACCTGCAACCTGGGTACACCTGGTATACCGCAGCCAGTGAGGTCACTTCAGCGTTTTGTCGACATGCCCACAGAGAGACAAGTCAAACACAGATTTCCCAACTCCCCCCGTTTGGAGCAGCACTTCACAGGAGTCGCCAGGTCACCGCCGAAGCCTCGCGCGTTGTCGCACACGTCGAAGGCCCGGATCCTTGATCAGGATCCGGGCCTTCGACTTTCAGTAGCGGGGACAGGATTTGAACCTGCGACCTCTGGGTTATGAGCCCAGCGAGCTACCGAGCTGCTCCACCCCGCGCTGTTGTGTTGCAACCGTACCACGGCGCGGGGTGGGCCCTGACCTAGCCGCTGCTCGGGCTCGCGCTGGTGCTCGGACTCGTGCTCGGGCTGGCGCTGCTGCCGCTGCCACCACTGGTCTTGTTGGCCTTGGCCTGGGCGTCCTCGGCCCGCTGCAGCGCTTCCTCAAGATCCTTCTGCGCCGTGCCGTACGCCTCCCAGTCGCCCTTCTTGAGGGCTTCCTGGCCTTCGTCGAAGGCCTTCTGGGCGTCGTTGAGCGCTTCCTGGACCGTCGGATTGGTCGACGTCGGTGGTGGCTCGGTGGTGTCCTCGGGTGGTGGCTCGGTGGTCGAACCCTCTGTCCCCAGGACCTTGTTGAGCGCCGCGTCGAGCGTGTTCTCGAAGGCGGTCTTGCCTCCGTAGCTCACCAACACCTTGCGCAGCAGCGGGAACTTGAGTCCACCACCGCGTACGTAGACCGGCTCCACATAGAGCAGTCCTCCGTCGAGTGGCACAGTCAGCAGGTTGCCGTACTCGACTTCCGAGTCGCCGCCCTGCAGAAGTCTGATGGACTCGGCGATGGTCGGTTGGGAGTTGAACTGGCTCTGGACCTGTTTGGGCCCGTCGACGGGTTCACTCGTCGGCAGTTTCAGAATTCTGATCTTGCCGTAGTCAGGGGTGCCCGCCTCGGCGTTGACCGACATGAAGGCGCTCAGGTTGTCCCGGCCGTTCGGCGTGAGCGTCGTCGTCAGCGAGAACGCCTGCGCCGTCTCTCCGGGCATCTCCATGCTCAGGTAGTACGGCGGCACCGCGTCGCCCGACTTGTTGGTCGGGTCGTCCGGCACCTGCCACACCTCGCTGCCGCTGAGGAAGGTGTTCGCGTCCTTCACGTGATAGCGGGTCAGCAGCTCGCGCTGGACCTTGAACAGGTCCTGCGGGTAGCGGAGATGGGCCATCAGGTCGGTCGAGATGTCGGTCTTGGGCTCGACCGTGTTCGGGAACGCCTTCATCCAGGTCTTCAGGACCGGGTCCTCGGTGTCCCACTGATAGAGCTTGACCTCGCCGGTGTACGCGTCGACGGTCGCCTTCACCGAGTTGCGGATGTAGTTGACCTGGTTCTGCTGGGCCACCACCGCACGCTGGTTGTTGGTCGCGGTCAGCGAGTCGGCCGTCGTGTCGCCCAGCGTGGTGCGGGAGGCGTACGGATAGCCGTTGGTGGTCGTGTACGCGTCGACGATCCACTGGATCTTCCCGTCGACCACGGCCGGGTAGGCGTCGCCGTCGATGGTCAGCCAGGGGGCCACCGCCTCGACTCGGTCCTTGGGCGTGCGGTTGTAGAGGATCCGCGAACCCTCACCGATCGCGCCCGAGTAGAGGATCTGCGGCTCGCTGAAGGCCACCGCGTACGCGGCCCGGTTTATCGGGTTCGAGAGGTTGACCCCGCTCTTGCCCGTGTAGCTGGTGGTCTTCTCGCCGTCGTCGTCCGAGTAGTCGATCTCCTTCTGGGGACCGCCGACGATCGAGTACTGCGTGGTCTTCTCGCCGTAGTAGACCCGCTGCTCGTACGTGCCGAGGTCGCCCTTGGAAGGCAGGTCGGACTCGGTGAAGAGCGGCTGGCCGCCGGAGGTCGCCGTGGTCCCCTTGGCGGCGACCACTCCGTATCCGTGCGTGTAACGGAAGTGGTCGTTGATCCAGTTGTTCTTCGGAATGCCGGCGAGGTTCAGCTCGCGCAGGCCGATGACCGTGTCCTGGTCCGTGCCGTCCGCGGTGTACCGGTCGACGTCCAGGTTGGTCGGGAACGCGTAGTAGTTCTTCATCTGCTGCAACTGCTGGAACGCCGGCGAGACGATGTTCGGGTCCAGCAGGCGGATGCTCGCCGTGGTGTCGGCGTCCTCGCGCAGTTTGGTCGTGTCCTTGGTCGCGCTCGTGCCCGCGTAGTCCGTGACCTCGGTGTCCTGGATCCCGTAGGCCTCCCGGGTCGCCTTGAGGTTCTTCGCGACGTACGGCGCTTCCTTGGCCTGCTCGTTCGGCTGGACCTGGAACTTCTGAACGATCGCCGGGTACAGGCCGCCGATGAGGATCGCGGAGAGCACCATCAGACCGAAGCCGATGACGGGCAGCTGCCAGGTGCGCCGCCACAGGGTGGCGAAGAACAGCACCGCGCAGATGACGGCGATGCAGAACAGGATCGTCTTGGCCGGCAGATACGCGTGGGCGTCGACGTACCTGAGACCCGTCCAGTTGTCGGTCGCCTTGAAGTCACTGGACTTCACAGCGAGTCCGTACCGGTCGAGCCAGTAGGCGACCGCCTTCAGCGCGACGAAGAGGCCCAGCAGCACCGAGAGATGCCCCGTGGCGGCGGCCGTGGCACGCGCCCCCGGGCTGGTGACGCGCAGCCCCCCGTAGAGGTAGTGCGTGAGCGCGGCGGCGATCAGCGAGAGCACGATGGCGGCGAAGCCGAAGCCGAGCAGGAAGCGGTACCAGGGCAGGTCGAAGGTGTAGAAGGAGATGTCGAGGCCGAACTGGGGGTCCTTCTGGTTGAAGGGAACCCCGTTCACCCACATCAGCCAGGTGCGCCACTGGCCCGAGGCGGACGCGCCGGCGATCAGCCCCACCAGGGACGTGATGCCGAACAGCAGCCACCTCTTGTACGGCGCGATCCCCATCCGGTACCGGTCGAGGCTCTGCTGCTCCATCGACATGGCACTCAGCGGCGGGCGCAGCCGGTGCGCCAGCCAGATGTTCACACCGACCGAGGCCGCCATGAGGAGACCGAAGACGAAGAAGAGTCCGATCTTGGTCCACAGCGTGGTCGTGAACACGGACGAGTAATGAACCGATCGGTACCAGAGCCAGTCCGTCCAGAACCCCGCGAACATGACGAAGGCCATGGCCAGTGCGGCCAGCACGCCCAGTGTCATGAGCAGGGTCCGGACACGCCGGGACGGTCGGCCCACTCTGATCCGTGGCCCCGTCGGGCCTCCGCCGCGGTCCGGCATCTGGAAAGCCAAGGTGCGCACCTCGAAGTTCGCTGTTGGTCCGTCAGGTCCCCGTCATCGTGGACCATTCGTCAGGCTCCGTGATCGTGGGGCCTCATCTATGCAACTTACTCACGCTTTACTCGGTTCCCGTTTCCGGGTACTAACGAGGCAGGATTGTGACCATGTCCAACACTCCCATGGCAGCGAGCCCGCTCACCCGGGCCGTACTCGAGATCGACGAGTACGCCTCCGGCCTCGGCTGGGACCAGCCCGCTCGCCTCTTCGCCCTCGTAGACACCGCACGGCTGCGGACCCAGGAACCCGGCCTCGCGGCCCAGCTCGGCCTGCAGGACGAGCCGGAGACCACCGGTCTCACCCCCATCGAGCAGGACGAGGTCCCTGCCGACAAGCCGCTGGACGAGTTCCTCGGCACCATCGCCTGGCCGGACGCCGTGGTCGGCTGCGCGCTCACCGTGGAGCGGCTGATGCTGCCGCCGTCCGCCGAGGCCTCCGTCCCGGAGGGCCTCAGCCAGAAGAAGCTCACGAAGTGGGTCGCCGAGCACCCGGACCGTCAGGAGGTACGCATGACGGTCGGCGTGCTCCGCGACGGCACCCGCGACTCCGCGCTGCGCCTGCGCGAGAAGGACGCTCCGACGGAAGTGCTCACGGGTTCGGGCCTGGTGCCGGGACTGGCGGAGGCGCTGTCGGCGACGTTCGCGGACTAGTACTCCGGATCAGCCGGTGACTATTTGGTGCTGCACTTCGGCAGGTCGGAAGTCTTGCCGGAGCTGATGTCCTTGAGGGCGCTCATCGCGTCGTCCATGGTGTTGACCTTGACGAGCTTGAGCCCCTCGGGGGTGTCCTTCGCGGCGGCCGCGCAGTTGTCCGCGGGCGTCAGGAAGTACTGGGCGCCCTTCTCCCGCGCGCCGACGGTCTTCATCTCGATGCCGCCGATCGGGCCGACCTTGCCGGCGTCGTCGATGGTGCCGGTGCCGGCCACGAACTTGCCGCCGGTGAGGTTGCCCGGGGTGAGCTTGTCCACGATGCCGAGCGCGAACATCAGTCCCGCGCTCGGTCCGCCGACGTCGGCGAGCTTGATGTCGATGGTGAACGGGAAGGTGTGGTCGGTCCCGGCGGAGATGCCGACGATGGCACGCTCCTCACCGTCGTCGTCGGACTTCTTGGTGGTGATCGTGATGTCCTCGGTCTCGGTCGCCGTCTTGTTCTCCTTCTCGGCGGCGGCCTGGGCCTTGGCGGGCACGATGGTGAAGACGACCTTCTCGCCCGGCTTGTGCTTGGTGACCAGGTCCGCGACGTCGCCGGGTGCCTTCACCGCCGTACCGTCGACGGCCTTGATCACGTCTCCGGCGTGCAGCTCGCCCTCGGCCGGGGAGTCCTTGACGACCGTGGAGACGATCACCCAGGACTGCACCGGGATCTTCAGCTCCTTGAGGGCCGCGACCTTGGCGCTCTCCTGGGACTGGCTGAACTCCTCGGCGTTCTCCTGCGTCGACTGCTCCTCCGTCTTTCCGTCGGGGTAGAGCGTGTCGTGCGGGACCACCTTGTTGTCGTGCGCCAGCCAGCCGTAGACCGCTTCCACGAGGTTCATGTTGTAGTCGGCGCTGGTGACCCGGACGGTCGTCATATTGAGATTCCCGGTGGCCGGGTAGGTCTTGTGCCCGGTGATCTGCAGCACCGGCTCGCCGTCGTGATCGCCCAGCGTGTTCACGGTCGGGCCCGGCGACATCTCCGAGTACGGCACTTTGATGAACACTCCCGCGCAGAGGAGCGCGATCAGGATCAGGGTGGAGGCGAGCATCGTCGCGGTGCGGCGTGGCATGCCACGACATTACGGGACGGTGCTGTCAACGCACCGTCGGGGCCGTCCGTACGGGGCCCTGTCCTCGGCCTGTGAGCCTCTGGGCGTCAGACGGCGTCGGAAGCGGACTTCTCCAGGGCCACGGAACGCTTCGCGACTCCAGGCCTCTGCACATCCTCGTACCGGTCCACGGCCTCGGGCCTTTCCATGGCCGCGCGGAAACGCGCGTAGCCGTCGAGCTCGATGCCGTCTCCCGCGGTCTTGCGGTTCCGGCTGGCCCAACTACCCCACAGTCCGGCACCGATCGCAGCCAAAAGCGGAATCAGCAACCAGGCGAGCGCCGCCATGCCGACCTCCCAACCCCATGAGCGACCGCAACTGACTGATCAGCAGATTAACCATCAGCAGTGTCAACGCTCACGCCAGGGGGGCGGTTACGCAACCGGAGGGCGGAAGGGGGCCAGGCGGACGATCGGGTCGGCCCTCAGCAGGCCCCCACCCACTCCTCCGTACCGTCCGAGAACTTCTGATGCTTCCAGATCGGCACTTCGTGCTTCAGGTCGTCGATGAGCTTTCGGCACGCCTCGAACGCCTCACCCCGATGCGGGCACGACACGGCGACGACGACAGCGAGATCCCCGACACTCAGATCCCCGATCCGGTGAACAGCGGCCAGCGCACGCACCGGGTACTCGGCGACCACCTTCTCGGCGACCCGCCGCATCTCCGCCTCGGCACTGGGGTGACACGAATACCCCAGCTCATCGACGTCGGCACCCCCGTCATGATTCCGCACCGTCCCCACGAACAGCGCCGTCCCCCCGGCGGCGTCGTCCCCCACGGCCCGAAAGACCTCATCGAGAGACAACGGCTCCTCACGAACCGCGATCAGCCGAATAGGATCCTGCGCGCCCTGCTCACCGGGATGGTCAAAGGTAGGTGCCATAACCCCATCGTGCCGCACCCCACCGACACCACGGAATACCGTTTTCACCCGGCACAGGGCATACCCCTTTGGAGGAGCCTCCGACATTCCAGCCCGTCCGGCGCGTGAGGACGAGCCCATACCGTCCCGATCCCCCACCCACCCGTCCGAGCTGGGGCTTCAGCCCGTCCGGCGCGTGAGGACGAGCCCATACCGTCCCGACCCCCCACCCACCCGTGGGGGCGGTGATTTCAGCCCGTCCGGCGTTTGAGGACGAGCCCTTCGGGCGACCGGGGGTCTGGGGGCGGAGCCCCCAGATACGGGACGGGTAGGGGCGGAGGGGGCGAAAACACGCCTCTACGCCAGCACGGGCGCCGGGTGCCGGTCACACACACGGGACGTCAGGCGCGCGGGCGCCGCGAACCCACAAAGCCCCGCCCCGCCACTCAAATCCGCCGCCGAGCCTTCCGCGCCCGCCGCACCACCGCAGCCGCCCCCAACAGCGCAACCGTCGCCCCCGCGGCCCCCGCCGCAGTCGCATCCTTGCGCCCAAGCCGCCGCCCGACCACGGTGTGCCGCCCCGCGACCTCCTCCAGCAGCTCCGCGAGGACCTCCTCGTTGGTCCACTGGGGCCGCCACCCGGCGTCATGCAGCCGGCTCCCGCTCACGACCCAGGGATACATCGTGTACGCCAGATCGCCGGCAGGCGAAGGAGTGAGCCCGATCCGGTGCAGCCGAGCAGCCGCCCCAAGAGCGACCGCGGACGGCAGCTCCATCCGCCGGATCCCGCTCAGCTCCTCGACCTCCTCCTGCTCCAGCCACCCGTCGCACCCGACGGCCAGCTCGCCCTCGACCTTCTCCACGACGGCGTACTCCAGAGCGCTGCACAGGTCCTCGACGTGACAGAACTGCCACGCGGGCCGCGACCCCGCCACCACAAGCAGCCGCGGCGACTCGAAGTACCTGGTCAGAGCCGTATCGGTGCCGCCGACCAGCACAGCGGGCCGTACGACGGTGACATTGAGTCCCGGATGCGCGCGCGGCGCCCGCCGGGCGAGCCGCTCGATCTCCAGCAGGTCACCCACGCCCGTGGCCTCGGCCGTCGCCCGCAATTCGGCGTCTTCGGAGAGGGGCAGTTCGTTGTCCGGCAGTGCTCCGTAGACCATCGCGGAGGTACACAGCACGACCCGGTGCACCCCGGCCGCGGCGGCAGCCGTGAGCACGGTCTGCGTCCCCCGGACGTTGTACGCCGTCCGCGCCGCCGCGTCCGACTCGAGATCGAGGTCGAGCGCGAGGTGTACGACGACGTCCGCGCCGCGCAGTTTCTCGGCGATCACCGGGTCGCGGACGTCGAGGATGTGCCACTGGGCGGCGGCGCACTCGCCGCGCCGCTCGTCGATGGCGATGACCTGCTTGATCTCCTCGCTGGCGGCGAGCCGCTCGGTGAGCAGCGCGCCCACGCCGGACGCGGCGCCGGTGACCGCGACGACGGGCCCGCGCGCGGGCGGGCTGGTTGAGTGGTTTCGCGCTGCGCGAACCTGCGGATCTGGGGAACTCACCGGGCGTCTCCAGCGGTTGTCTTCAGTAACGGACGCGCGTGACGCGTGCGTACCAGGTGGCATCCATCCTGCCGCAGGCCAAGAGTCGGCGAAGCACCGAGGCCCGATCGGGCTGGGGTGTCTACGCTGGGTGGTGTTGTCGGGCAAGCCGCCGTCGGGAAGAACCGGCGGCCTTACCAGCCGAGGAATCCCGTGAGTGACACCCCATTCGGATTCGGCCTTCCGCCGGAGGAGCCGGAGAACGGCGACGAGGGCAAGAAGAAGGACCAGGAGAGCGGCGGTGGTCAGGGACCGGCCAACCCGTTCGGTTTCGGGGGATTCCCCGGAGCCGGCGGCCCCGGCGCCGACAATCCGCTCGCAGCAATGTTCGGTTCCATGAACCCCAACGACCTGGGCGCCGCGTTCCAGCAGCTGGGCCAGATGCTCTCGTACGAGGGCGGGCCGGTGAATTGGGACATGGCCAAGCAGATCGCCCGCCAGACGGTCTCCCAGGGCACCTCTGACGGCATCAAGGACGCGAGCATCGGCCCCGCCGAGCGCACCGCGGTCGAGGAGGCCGTCCGTCTGGCCGACCTGTGGCTGGACGACGCGACCTCCCTGCCGTCCGGCGCGGGCTCCGCCGTGGCCTGGAGCCGCGCGGAGTGGGTCGAGGCGACCCTGCCCGTGTGGAAAGAGCTCGTCGACCCGGTCGCCGAGCGTGTCGGCGCGGCCATGGGCGATGTCCTGCCTGAGGAGATGCAGGCCATGGCGGGCCCGCTCATCGGCATGATGCGCTCCATGGGCGGCGCCATGTTCGGCACGCAGATCGGCCAGGCCGTGGGCGTGCTCGCGGGCGAGGTCGTCGGTTCCAGCGACATCGGCCTGCCGCTCGGCCCGGCCGGCAAGGCCGCGCTGCTGCCGCTGAACATCGAGTCGTTCGGCAAGGACCTGAGCGTCCCCCAGGAGGAGGTGCGGCTCTATCTCGCCCTGCGCGAGGCCGCCCACCAGCGCCTCTTCGCGCACGTGCCGTGGCTGCGCTCGCACCTGTTCGGCGCGGTCGAGGGCTACGCGCGCGGGATCAAGGTCGACACGGCCAAGCTGGAGGACGTGGTCGGCCAGTTCGACCCGCAGAACCCGGAGGAGCTCCAGAACGCACTCCAGCAGGGCATGTTCCAGCCGGAGGACACTCCGGAGCAGAAGGCCGCGCTGGCCCGTCTGGAGACGGCTCTCGCGCTCGTCGAGGGCTGGGTGGACGCGGTCGTGCACGCGGCCGCCAAGCCGCGCCTCACGTCCGCCGACGCGCTGCGTGAGACGCTGCGCCGCCGTCGCGCCTCGGGCGGCCCCGCCGAGCAGACCTTCGCCACGCTGATCGGCCTGGAGTTGCGCCCGCGCCGCCTGAGGGACGCCTCGCGCCTGTGGGCCTCGCTCACCGACGCGCGCGGGGTCGACGGCCGGGACGGCCTGTGGGCCCACCCGGACATGCTCCCGACGGCGTCCGACCTGGACGACCCGGACGGCTTCGTGCACCGCGAGCAGCTGGACTTCTCGGAGATCGACAAGATGCTCGGCGAGGCGGCGAGCGGCTCCGATTCCGGTTCCGGTTCCGGCGACAAGCCGAATCTGAAGAAGAACGACGAAAAGGGCGACGAAAAGGGCGACGACTCCGAGTGAGCCTGTACGACGACGCGGTCCTCGTACTCAAGAGCTACGAGGACCAGGAAGAGCTGCGCCAGGCGTACCTGGACCATCTGGCCGCACATCCGGACGGCATGTGGAAGGCCTGCACGGCCGGGCACATCACGGCGAGCGCCCTCGTGATCGATCCCGAGCAGGGCCGCGTACTGCTGACCCTCCACAAGAAGCTGCGCATGTGGCTCCAGATGGGTGGTCACTGCGAGCCGGCGGACGCCACGCTGGAGGTCGCGGCTCTGCGTGAGGCGACGGAGGAGTCGGGCATCACGGGTCTCAGTCTGCTGCCGGGCGGTCCGGTGCGCCTTGACCGGCATCCGATCCCGCCGCCGTGCCACTGCCACTTCGACGTCCAGTACGCGGTCGTGGCGGCACCGGGAGCCGTGCAGGAGATCAGCGACGAGTCGCTCGACCTGCGCTGGTTCGCGTACGACGAGGTCGCGGGCGTGGCCGACGAGTCGGTCCTGCGACTCCTGGAAGCGACCCGCGCACGGCTGTGAACGTGTAAGGGGCGACCGCAACGGCGGTCGCCCCTTACACGTTCACTTCCCTGGCGCTCAGCTCCAGGCGTTGCCCTGGTTCTGCGCGTGCACGCCCTGCTGCCCCATGCCGTACTGGGCACGCACCCCCTGGCCGATCACGGCGTTCTGCGGCGGCAACAGTTCACTCGGCTGGACGAGTGCGTAGCCCTGTCCCAGGAAGCTGAGTTCCCAGCCTTCGCCCGTGTTGCCACGGCGCCGAAACACTCCGGAGGAGTGGGTCTGGGCCTGCATCTGCACACGCAGGCTCGTGGACCAGGCCACGATCGCGTCGGCGTCGCAGTTGACGTACTTGTCCGGCGTGACCTGCATCAGCAGCGGCATCCCGGAGGTCATCAGCGCGACCTTGCCGCGCCCCGTGATGTTGAGCTGGTACTTGCCGGAGCCGGAGATGCCGTACTGGCTGTCCACGGCGATGACCTCGTGGTGCAGCGAGGAGTCCATCGCCAGCACGTAGCTGCTGTCGACGGTGAGACCGTCCTGGTCCACGTCGACCACGTGCACGTGCTGGGCGAGGTTCGCCAGGTAGACCGTCCCCTGCCCGTGGCAGCGCATCAGGTCGAGACCCTCGCCGGTGTACGCACGCGACCGCTGCTGGCCGCTGTTCTGGTACTCGGCGTCGAACTCGACGAGCCCCTGGTACGCGACCATGGTGCCCTTGCGCGCGAGGATGTCGTCGTGACCCTCCAGGACCACGCGCAGCATCTGCGAGTTCTGCAGGCTGTAGCGATCCTGGGTCTGCTGTTCGTTGTAGCCGAAAAGCGGGCTCTGCATGATGTCCTGCTCCCCCTCAGCCCCGGACTCGGAGACGGTCGGTGCTGTCCTCGCTGGGCTGGACGACGACGATGCCCGTCCCCGAGAACGCCATCTGGAACGCCTCGCCGCTGCCGCGTCCGATCAGCGACTGCGCCTTGAAGCTGCGCTTGCCCTTCACCTTGAGGTTCGGGGACCAGGCGACGAGCGCGTCCGGGTCGACGTACGTCTCGTCCTCACCGCCGCCGCAGTCCACGACGATCGGCTTGCCACGGGAGGTCAGCGCGACCCAGCCCTGCCCGGAGATCTTGGTGTTCCACAGGCCCTGTCCGGCGAACTTGGCGAGCCCCTTGACCCGCTCGACGCCCCACGTCAGATGGGCGTCGAAGGCGAGCAGGTTGGTCGCGTTGACGGAGATCGCGTCCCCGTTGAGGTTGATGACGACGACGTTCGCCCCGTAGTCGGCGAGGTAGAGCAGGCCGTCGCCGGAGGCCTTCATCAGAGGCGCGCCCTCACCGGTGGCCCAGTCGCGGGCGATCTGGCGTACGGCGGGCGGGTTGGGCTCGTACTGGACGAACCCTTCGTAGGCGACCATCGACCCCACGCGCGCGAGGAGGTCGTTTCCGGTCTGCATGGCGACCTTCAGCATGTGGTTGCCGTGGTTCTCCATACGCGCAGTGACAGGTGCCGGGGCGAAGCCCGAGAGTGGCTGGTTCATGACGGGCTCCCTCAGACCTCGTACGGCTGGACGACGATGAAATTGCCGGGCGCGCCGCGGAACTGGAGGTTCACGCTCTCGCCGGTGTCGCCGGGGTAGGCGTTCCGGCGCATCCGCACCTGGCTGGAGACGATCACCTGGGAGGCCGCGGACCAGGCGACGACCGCGTTGCAGTCGGCGAACGTCGTGGGCGTGACGGGCAGCACGACGGGCGCGCCGTGCGTCTTCACGACGATCGTGCCGGTCCCCTGGAACTGCATCGTGAAGAGCGCGCCCCCGGGGATGCCGTGCCCCTCGATCCTGCGGACCTCGTACTGCAGCGTCTCGTCGAAGGCGAGGACGCTCTCGGCGGACACACAGATCCCGTCGCCCTGGAGTTCGATGGGGTGCACATGGGCGCCGTTCTCGGCGAGGAACACCTGGCCGCGACCCGAACAGCGCATCAGCTGCATCTCCTGGCCGGTCGCGTTGCCCACGATCCGCCCGGCGAAGCCGGCGCCCTTGTAGCTGAAGTCGACCTTGCCCTGGTAGAGCACCATGCTGCCCTGACGCGCCAGGACGGCCTGATCACCGCCCGCGCCGAGATCGACGCGGACCATCTTCTTGTTCTGCTGGGTCCAGCGCTGACCGGTGGGCGTCTCCTTGAAGGCCTGCAACGCGGCCGACACACCGGCAGCACCCTGCGGGGCTCCCTGGGGAACGCCGTACGGGGAGGGTGCGCCCGGCTGGCCCGGAATCTGGCCCGGGACCTGGCCGTACGGCGGCTGCTGACCGTAGCCGGGGGGTGCGGTGGGGGCCTGCTGGCCGTAACCCGGAGGCGCCGGCGGGGCCTGCTGGCCGTAACCGGGCGGCAGGGGAGCCGTCTGGCCGGGAGGCTGCTGGCCGTAGCCCGGCGGCGGACCGGGCTGCCCCGGAGGCTGGGCGTACGGTGCGGGGCCCGGGGGCGGCACGCTTCCGCCAGGCGGAGTGTGCAGGGGCGCGACGATGGTCGGCGCGGCGTGCACCGAGGGCGCGGGCGCCGGGGCGGGAGGCGGTGTGGTTCGCGCCGGCGGCGCGAAGCCCTGTGCCGCGGGCGCCGGGGCGGGCGCGGGTGCGGACGGCGCGCCGAACGCAGGGGGCGCGGTGGCCTGGGCCGGCGGTGCGAAGGACGGCGCGGCGGCGGCCTGCGGCTGCTGCGCGGCGGGCTCCTCCTCGGCGACCTGGCCGCCGAAGTTCTTCAGCAGCGCGTCGAGCCCGCCGTCGAAGCCCTGTCCCACGGCGGCGAACCGCCAGACGTCCTTCAAGTAGAAGTCGCCCAGCATCACGGCACGCTCCGTGGAGAACTCCGCGCCGCTGAACGAGTACCGGGCCACCTCTTCGCCGCCCGCGACGATGCGGAGATATCCGGGGGCGATCTGGGACATCTGCCCGGCGCCGTCGAGCGTCGCCGTGAACGACAGTTTCTGGATCTGCGCCGGGATCCGGTCGAGCGTGACACGGAAGGACTCCGTGTCACCCGCCTGGGCACCGAGGAGCTGAATGGACTCCTCAGGGGACTTCGGCTGGTTGAAGAAGACGAAGTACTGGTCGTCCGAGAGCCGTTCGTCGGCGTCCAGGCCGAAGCAACTGATGTCGAAGGTCAGTCCGGGGCCGGCGATCTGCACACCTACGTACAGATCGGTGCCCGCGGTGAGGTCACTGATCTTGGCCTTGTGGCCGCGTTGGAATTCCCTGGCCATGCGTAACGACCGTCCCCCATCCCGAATGCAAGTACGTCGCGTCAGGCTAACGGCAAACGCCGACAGTGGAGGAAGCCGGTACAGACCCGGTACACAACCGCCCCTTCCGTACAGGCGGACCGCCTGCGGTGCGGGCGGACCGCACCTACTCGTCGCGTTCGGCGGGCGGATGGGGCAGCCGGTCGGCGGCCACCACACCTTCGAGGTAGCCGCGCGCACGCTCCGTACGCGGATACGCCTCCAGGAGCCGCCAGAAGCGGGGCCCGTGACCTGGCACGAGCAGGTGCGCGAGTTCATGGACGAGGACGTAGTCGACGACGTACTCGGGCATGCCCTGCAGCCGGTGCGACAGCCGGATACTGCCCTCGGACGGGGTGCACGAGCCCCAGCGCGTGTTCTGGTTGGTGACCCAGCGGACCGAGGTGGGCCGGGCCCGGCCGTCGAAGTACTGACCCGACAGTCGTGCGGCGCGCTCGGTCAGCTCGGCGTCGCCGGGCACCCGTTTCTTCTCCTGGGCGGCCAGTTTGTCGAGCATGACGGTCACCCAGCGCTGTTCCTCCGCCTCGGACATCCGGGCGGGGATGAGCACAACGGTGCGATCGCCCTCGCGGTACGCGGAAACCGTTCTGCGCCGTCGCGCGCTCCTGCGGACCTCGATCGCGCTCGCCCCCGAGCCGCTCGGCGGCGGGCTCGTCGTACTGCGCTGTGGGTTTCCGGCGCGGTGCAGTGGGTCGGCGGGCACGCCCCGACGTTACCCGCTGCACATGGGGGAAGTCCCGTCCCCGGGACGGTTCGATGCCGATCCGCACCCTGTGCGCTTGATTTGTACGACGTATACCGCCGCCTGTGGATAACTTTCGGCACCCCCGGGCCGCGAAGGGCATGCTGGCATTCGGTCGACGAAGCGGGACCCACACCCGCCGACACACGGGGACGTTCCACGGACTACGGGGGTAGGTCATGCATCCGATCGTGAAGCCCGCGCTTCGGCGTGGCTGGCGAGATCTCAACACCGTCCAGTTCGGAATGGCACCCGCGCACGCGATAATCCTTGGCCCGGTGGACACGGCGACGGGCGCCTTCCTCGATCTCCTCAACGGGACACGCGGGCTGCCGCTCCTGCGCGACGAGGGACGCAGGATGGGGTTCCCCGACGGCCATGTCGACGGACTGCTGGAGCGGCTGGCCCGGTCCGGTCTGCTGGACGACACGACGGGAGGCGGCCCGGCTGCGGATGCCTTGCGTAAGAAAAAGGCGGTCCTCGACCGGCTGCGCCCCGACCTCGCGTCCCTCTCCCTCGTCGCTCCCGAACCGGGCGAAGGTATGAAACGCCTGGCCGCCCGCCGCTCACTGCGCGTACAGGTGCGAGGCGCCGGCCGGGTCGGAGTGGCCCTGGCCTCGCTGCTCGCCGGCGCGGGCGTCGGCGAGGTCGATGTCCGCGACAGCGGCTGCGTCGAGCCATGGGACGTCGCACCGGGCGGCCTGCCCGCCGAGTCCATCGGCGAGCGCCGGGAGGAAGCCGCCCGGCGCGCCGTGCGCCGAGCGGCACCGGACCGTCCCCCGCGGACGACCCCGGACGGCGAGGAACTCGGACTGTCACTGGTGATCCTCACCCCGCGGGACGGCCTCGCCGTCCACGCGCCCGACCCGGTGGCGACCGAGCCGCTGATCACCTCGGGGACACCGCATCTGTACGCGGGTGTCGTGGAGGGGACGGGTGTCGTGGGCCCTCTGGTCCTGCCGGGCGACACGGGCTGCGCGGGCTGTCTGGACCAGGGGCGCGTCGACCGGGATCCGACCTGGCCACGCCTGCTCGCGCAGTGGCGCTCCGGTCAGCAGCGCCAGGTCCCGGCGTGCGACCTCGCGCTGGCGGCCGGCGTCGCCGGAATGGCCGCGGGTCACGCGCTGGCCTTCCTCGACGGAGCGTTGCCGTCAAGCGCCGGAGCACGCTGGGAGGCGTCCGTACCGGGCTTCGACTGGCACTCGAGACCGGTCTGGTCGCATCCCGCATGCCCCTGCGGCGCAGCGGAGAAAGGTAAGAAGGGGGAGCGCGCCTCGGAGGACGGGGAGTCGCACGAGACAATGGCGGGGCAACAGCCGTACGCGGCTCGGCTGTCCGGTACTTGGAGGGCGCATGTCTGATCTTCCCCGGAAGGCAGTCACCCGTACGGCCAAACTCGCCGCGCTGCCACTCGGCTTCGCCGGGCGCGCCACGTGGGGGCTCGGCAAACGGATCGGCGGGAAGTCGGCGGAGATCGTGGGCCGCGAGCTGCAGCAGCGCACGGCGGAGCAGCTGTTCAAGGTGCTCGGTGAGCTCAAGGGCGGGGCGATGAAGTTCGGGCAGGCAATGTCCGTCTTCGAGTCGGCGCTGCCCGAAGAGGTCGCGGGACCGTATCGCGCGGCGCTGACGAAGCTCCAGGAGGCGGCGCCTCCGATGCCGACCCGCACCGTGCACTCCGTGCTGGAGGAGCGGCTCGGCGCGGAGTGGTCCGAGCTGTTCCTCGAGTTCGAGGACAAGCCGTCCGCGGCGGCCTCGATCGGCCAGGTGCACCACGCGGTGTGGCACGACGGCCGAGAGGTCGCGGTGAAGGTGCAGTACCCCGGAGCGGGCGAGGCGCTGCTCTCCGATCTGACCCAGCTCAGCCGGTTCGCCAGGCTTCTCGGCCCGCTGATCCCGGGGATGGACATCAAGCCGCTCATCGCGGAACTGCGCGACCGGGTGTCCGAGGAGCTCGACTACGGACTTGAGGCGCAGGCCCAGACCGTTCATGCGGAGGAGTTCGCGGGCGACCCGGATGTCCTCGTGCCGGCGGTGGTCCACCAGTGCGACCAGGTTCTGGTCACCGAATGGATCGACGGCATACCCATGTCGGAGGTGATCGCCGAAGGCACCCAGGAGCAGCGGGACCGAGCCGGCCAACTGCTGGCCCGTTTCCTCTTCTCGGGCCCGGCCCGCACCGGACTGCTGCACGCCGATCCGCACCCGGGCAACTTCCGTCTCCTGCCGGACGAGAAGAACGGCTGGCGTCTGGGCGTCCTGGACTTCGGCACGGTGGACCGCCTCCCGGGCGGCCTGCCGTCGACGATCGGCGAGTCCCTCCGCATGACCCTCGACGGCGAGGCCGAGGCGGTCTACGAACTGCTCTGCGAGGAGGGCTTCGTCAAGGAGTCCATAGAACTCGAACCCGACGCGGTCCTGGACTACCTCCTGCCCATCATCGAACCGGCCCAGGTGGACGAGTTCACCTTCACCCGAGGCTGGATGCGCAGCCAGGCCGCCCGGGTGGGCGACCCCCGCTCCCCCGCCTACCAGTTGGGCAAGCGGCTCAACCTGCCCCCGTCGTATCTCCTGATACACCGCGTGACCCTGAGCACCATCGGTGTGCTGTGCCAGCTGGGCGCGACGGTCCGCCTGCGCGACGAGCTGGAGGAGTGGCTGCCCGGATTCCTACCGGAGGATGAGCTGGCGGACGGGACGGGGACGGCCGCCGAGGCCTGACGAGAGGCGGTTCACCACCACGCGGAGTCCAGCCGCCCCTCGATCGCCCTCAGATGTGTGCGAGCGCAGCTGTCACAGAAGTAGTGGCGGGTGCCGTTCTCCATGGAACAGGTCCAAGTCGGCTGGGGGCCGTCCGCCGAGGTGCCGCATCGGGCGCACACGATGTGCTGGGCCTCTGCCGCGTCGGGCCGCTGCGCTGAGCCGGTGCTGTCACTGTCCCCGGGAAGACTCGTCACCCGGCGACGATATCGCCGTGATCGGCGGTTCGCCGGACACAACGCACCGCGGGGGCCGGTCCGGACGGACCGACCCCCGCGAGGAGTTACTGCTTGCGACTACTGCTTGCGACTGCCTCGGCTACTGCATGACCGCCATGGCCAGCGCACGCCGGGCTCGCATCGAAGCGCGCTCGGCACGACGCTGCATCCGGCGGGCGGTCGCCAGGCGCACGGCCCGGCGTTCCCGTTCGGCCTCGTGCAGTCGCTCGTGCATATGCGCACGAGCCAGGGCTTCTGGAATGAGTTGCATCTCTCGGGTCCTGTTCTGACGCGAGTCGTTCGCGTCGGTGGAGGTGAAGTCTGGGATCGCGGAGCCAGTGGGCTCGCTGGTGGACGGCTTCATCGGGGCCTGTTTCTTGGGGTCGTTCGTCAGGGGGCGGTCGATCGTTCCTCGGATGTTCATGCCGCGACCGGGTTCTTGCGCGGGCGGCCACGCGGCCGCTTGCGGGCCACGACGACACCCTGGACGAACAGCTCGCCACCCCAGACGCCCCAGGGCTCACGCCGCTCCTTGGCACCGGCGAGGCAGGCCTCGACCAGCGGGCAGGTACGGCAGAGGGACTTGGCGTACTCGACGTCGGCCGGCGACTCGGCGAAGAAGACCTCCGGGTCGTAGGAACGGCAGGGGACGGGTACGCCGAGGTTCTCGATGGCGTCGTCGAGCGCGGTGAGCGCAGTGAGCGGGATCAAGGTGGAGTCCTCCGTGAGGCCGGGCGGGGAGATCGTTTCGGAAGGCGGTACGGACGGGGCGTGCGCTTCGAGTTGCACGGTTGGTCTTCCTCGTCTGGTCGTGCCGGCCGGTTGGCCGGTTGGCGGCTGGTACCGGGTTCTTTTCTTGTCCCGAGGCCCCTTCGCTCTGCCGTCCCCGGTCGGGGACAAACAGAAGGGCCGCGGATCCCGGGTGGGGTTCCGCGGCCCTGAAGGCGCCGGCCTGATCGAGAATCAGGCTGGATCACTCCAGGGTTCAGGCCCACGGAAGGCCCACATCGTGTGGTGCTGCTTCGTCTGCTTCACGGATCCGGCACCGGCTGCGGCAAAGGCATAGGCACGCGCCTCTGCCACTACTGCTGCTGCTTCCAGTGCCTGGGTCGGTCGCTCATTGCGCTCACGGATGGGAAGACCCGCGAGAGACACGGAGGACGCCGGCCGGACAGCAGGAATGCCGGACAGACCGGTGCCCAGGTTCGAGACGCCGAGCAGGCACGTGGAGACGACCGAGCGATCGGTCATTTTGGCGGTGCTGATGAAGCTCGTGGTGATGCTGATCACTGGAATCGCCTCCTCTCGGCGTCTAGGGGGACCGGGGTGAACCAGTCCGACGGTTATTAAGTACAGCACGGAACCTGGGCCTCGGAGAAGGCCGCCGTTCCGTGTTAAGAACCTATGGGGATTGCTGGGGCATGCGCAAACTATTTTTTCGACGAGTTTGTATCAGTCACCTTCGTCGTCTCCTCCAACATCTTGACCTGCGCAGATTGCCAGAACATCGGTGCCGAAGCGGTTCAGCTTGCGGACTCCGACGCCAGGGATCCTGGCCAGCTCGCCCTCGTCGTCGGGCACGGTCTCGGCGATCGCCATCAAGGTCTTGTCGGTGAAGACGCAGAACGCGGGCTGCCCACTGCGCTGTGCCTGCACCGCCCGCCACTCCCGCAACCGCTCGTAGAGGCCCTCGTCCATGTCGGAGGGACAGTCCTCGCAGCGCATCAGTTTCATCTCGCCCGCGTCGGTCAGGGTGCGGCCGCAGACCCGACAGCGGGCAGGAGTCCGGACCGACCGCCGTACGACGGTGCCACTGCTGCTTCCGATGCCGCGCTCGATGCCTCCCGGGCCACCGCCGCTGCTGCTCCGGCCCGCGGTCATGACGGACCCGGGGCGCAGCCCGTCCAAGAAGCGGCTGGGCCGGCGGTTCGGTCTGCCACCGGGTGAGCGGGACAGTGCCCAGGAGACACCGAGATGCTCCCTCGCGCGCGTGACGCCGACGTAGAGGAGGCGGCGTTCCTCCTCGATCTGCTCGTCGGTCTTTGCGTAGGTGATCGGCATCATGCCCTCGGCGACAGCGACCAGGAAGACGACGTCCCACTCCAGTCCCTTGGCGGAGTGCAGGGAGGCGAGGGTGACGCCCTGGACGGTCGGCGCGTGCTGCGCGCTCGCGCGCTCGTCGAGCTCGGCCACCAGGTCGCCGAGGGTGGCGCCCTGCTTGGCCGCGGCGAAGTCGTGCGCCAGGTGGACAAGGGCGGCCAGCGATTCCCAGCGCTCTCTGACCGCGCCGGAGCCGGCGGGCGGCTGGTTGGTCCATCCTTCGCCCGACAGGACGGCGCGGACCTGCGAGGGCAGGTCGATGACGTCGTCGAGGAGGGAGTCGTTGCCCCCGAACCGCGCCGCGGCGCGCAGTGCGGCGCCCGCCTTGCGCACTTCGGGGCGGTCGAAGAACCGCTCGGCGCCGCGCAGCTGGTAGGGCACCCCGGCGTCGGCGAGAGCCTGTTCGTACAGCTCGGACTGGGAGTTCGTACGGAAGAGGATCGCGATCTCGCCCGCAGGGACACCGGAGGCAATGAGGTCGCGGATGCGGCGGGCGGCACCCTCGGCCTCGGCGGGCTCGTCCGTGTACTCGGCGTAGACGGGTTCGGGGCCCGGGGACCGCTGGGAGATCAGCTCCAGGCGGTGCTCGGCGGCCCGGCCGCGGGCCTGGGCGAGCAGGCCGTTGGCGAGGTGGACGACCTGGGGCGAGGAGCGGTAGTCGCGTACGAGCTTGACGACGGTGGCCCCGGGATGGCGGGTGCGGAAGTCGAGAAGGTGGTCGGGAGTTGCACCGGTGAACGAATAGATCGTCTGGCTGGCGTCGCCGACGACACACAGGCTGTCGCGCTCACCGAGCCACAGGTCCAGCAGACGCTGTTGCAGCGGGCTGACGTCCTGGTACTCGTCGACCACGAAGTGCTGGTACTGCGAACGGACCTGCTCCGCGATGTCGTGGCGGTCCTGAAGGATGGCGACCGTCAGCAGCAGGACGTCCTCGAAGTCGATGACCGCGCGGTCACGCTTGAGGTCTTCGTAGGCTCCGTAGAGCTGAGCGATTTCGGCTGGGTTGCGGGAGGCATCACGACCGGCCTTCGCGGCGGCGGCCGCATAGTCGGCGGGGATGGTCTGAGTGACCTTGGACCACTCGATCTCGGCGGTGACGTCCCGCAGTTCGCCGCGGTCGAGGCGGATCCGGCAGGCGGCCGCCGCGTCGGCGACGAGCTGGATCTTGCGGTCGACGAGCCGGGGCAGGCTGCCGCCGACCGCTTTCGGCCAGAAGTACTGGAGCTGGCGCAGTGCGGCCGAGTGGAAGGTGCGGGCCTGGACACCGCCGGCGCCGAGCTGGCGGAGGCGGCCGCGCATCTCGCCCGCGGCACGGTTGGTGAACGTGACGGCCAGCACGGTGGAGGGCTGCAGTATCCCGGCGCGCACTCCATAGGCGATGCGGTGGGTGATCGCCCGTGTCTTGCCCGTGCCGGCGCCCGCCAGCACGCACACCGGCCCGTGCAGGGCGGTTGCGACCTCGCGCTGCTCGGGGTCGAGCCCGTCGAGCACCGCGTCGGCCGTGTCCGGAACCTGCGGGAAGAGGGTGGAGTGCGTTGCTGCTGTCACCCCGCCATGCTGCCAGGTCGCCGGGGACGGATGAGTCGGTTGTCCACAGGGAGGCACCCGCAGTCGTACTAATGCGGCAGGCGTGACGTCCGCGCAGGGGTACCCCCCGCGGGAATGGCGGCCCGGTCACGTACGTTCCACTGACGCGACCACGCACCCCGACGCCGTAAAGGAGCGCAATCGACATGCCGGGCACTGTGACGATGTACAGCACCACGTGGTGCGGCTACTGCCGTCGGCTGAAGAGCCAGATGGACCGCGAGGGCATCACGTACAACGAGATCAACATCGAGCAGGACCCGCAGTCGGCGGCGTTCGTGGAGAAGGCGAACGGCGGAAACCAGACGGTTCCCACCGTTCTCTTCCCGGACGGTTCGACGCTGACGAATCCTTCGCTGGCGCAGGTCAAGCAGAAGATCGGCGCCTAGGCGGCGCATCCGGCCGCCCGCCGCGTCGGCCGTCCGGTCGGCGTCAGGCGGCCGCCCCTCGCGTCGGCAGGGGCTTGCCGTACCAGAGCTCGATCAGTCGGGCCGCAATCGAGATCCCGTAGGGAGGCAGCACCTCCCCGGACTCGAAGGCGGCCCGCAGGTCTTCGCGGGAGAACCAGCGGGCCTCTTCGATCTCTTCGCCGTCGACGTTGATCTCGGACGACTGGGCGCGGGCCATGAAGCCCAGCATCAGGCTGGAGGGGAACGGCCAGGGCTGGCTGGCGACGTACTCCACCGCGCCGACCGTGATGCCGGCCTCCTCGAAGACCTCGCGGCGCACCGACTGCTCGATGGACTCGCCGGGCTCGACGAAGCCGGCGAGGGTGGAGAAGCGGCCCTCGGGCCAGTGCACCTGGCGGCCGAGCAGGATGCGGTCCTCGTCGTCAGTGACGGCCATGATGACGGCCGGGTCGGTGCGCGGGTAGTGCTCGGCGCCGCAGGCGGGGCAGCGGCGGATGTGGCCGGCCGCCGCGATGACGGTGCGTTCGCCGCAGCGTGAGCAGAAGCGGTGCAGCCGCTGCCAGTTCTCCAGGGCGACCGCGTGCACCATGAGGCCCGCGTCGCGGGGTGACAGCAGGAGTCCCGCCTCGCGCAGGCCCGCCGGGCGAGCCGACTGGTCGATGCGGCCGGGGAGCGCGTCCTTCTGGAGTGCGAAATAGCTCACACCGTCGTCGTCCGTGCCCAGGAAGTAGCGGTGTGCCTCGGTGAGCGGGGCCTCGAAGGAGGGGGTCATCACCAGTTCGGTGTTGCCGTCCGCCGTCTCGTCGATCAGGACCTGGCCGCCGGAGACCACGAAGGCGCGGGTGGTGGGGTGGCTCCACGCCGCGGCGAGCCAGGCCTCGTCGAGCCGGTGATGGGCGGCCCGGTCGATGCCGCTCGGCGCGGTGAGCGAGATGGGACGGTCGGCGGTGTGGTCGGTCCAGGTGGTCACGGGTGCTTCCAACTCCCCCGGTGTGACGGTTATTTCGGCGGGCGGTTCAGCAGGGCGGGTGTGGCGGGGGCTGTTCAGGGCGTTGATCGCCTTCTTCGTGGATGCCTTCTGGATGCCTTCTTCAGTGTGCCTCGCGCCAGTTCTCGGCCAGATCGCCCCACAGGTAGGCGGTGGTTTCGACGCCCTTCAGGAGGAGATCCAGTTCGACCTTCTCGTTGGGGGCGTGCCAGCCATCCGACGGGACGGAGATGCCCAGGAACAGCACGGGGGCGCCGAGGACTTCCTGGAGGTCGGCCGCGGGTCCCGAGCCACCCGAGCGGGTGAAGCGGATGGGCTGCTCGAAAGCGCGGCCCATGGCGCGTGCGACGGACTGCAGGGCCGGATGGTCCAGGGGCGTGAGGCACGGGCGCGTGGCCGGGGCGAACGTGATCTCGTGCCGGATCCCCGCGGGCAGCTGCTCGACGACCCAGGCGCGTACGGCCTTCTCGATGTGGTCCGGGTCCTGGCCCGCGACCAGTCTGAAGGAGAGCTTCACCATGGCCGAGGACGGGACGATCGTCTTGCTGCCGGGGCCTTGGTAGCCGCCTCCGATGCCGTTGACCTCGGCGGTCGGACGGGCCCAGACGCGCTCCAGGGTGGTGTGTCCGGCCTCTCCGTGAGCGGCCGTCGACCTGGCCGTGCGCAGCCACTCGGCCTCGTCGAAGGGCAGCTCGGCGAAGAGTTCGCGCTCCCGTTCGGTGAGTTCGATGATGCCTTCGTAGAAGCCGGGCACGGCCACCCGCGCGTGCTCGTCGTGCAGGGCCGCGACGAGCCGGGCGACCGCGGTGGCCGGGTTGGGCACGGCTCCGCCGAAGGCCCCGGAGTGGATGTCCTGGTCGGGGCCGTACAGCTCGATCTCGCACTCGGCGAGGCCGCGCATGCCGGTGCACACCGTGGGGGTGTCCTCGGACCACATGCCGGTGTCGGAGACGATCACGGCGTCGGCGGCGAGCCGGTCCGCGTGTGCTTCGACGAGGTGCCGGAAGTACGGGGAACCGGATTCCTCCTCGCCCTCGATGAGGAGCTTGAGGTGTACGGCGGGAGCGGTGCGCCCGGTGGCGGCGAGGTGGGCGCGGACGCCGAGTGTGTGGAAGAACACCTGGCCCTTGTCGTCGGCCGCACCGCGCGCGTGGAGGCGGTTTCCGCGGATCACCGGCTCGAAGGGCTCGGTGTCCCAGCCGTCCTCGCGGGCGGCGGGCTGCACATCGTGGTGTCCGTAGACGAGGACCGTGGGTGCTTCCGGGTCCTCGGAGGGCCACTCGGCGAACACGGCCGGCGCGCCTGCCGTGGCCCAAACCTCGGTGGTCGGGAAGCCGGTCTCCTGAAGCTTGGCGGCAAGCCAGTCGGCGCTGCGCCGTACGTCCGCCGCGTGGTCGGGCTGGGCCGACACCGAGGGGATCCGCAGCCACTCCGCGAGGTCGTCGAGGAACGCGGCGCGGTGCTCCTGGATGTACGCGCGGACGGTGCTGACGGCGTTGTCAACGGGCTTGCTCATGCCCACGAGCCTATCCGCCCACAGAGGCGTGTTCGTCCGGTGGTTCACCGGATGCCCCTTCCTGTGGACCCTCCATGAGCAGCCGCTCCAGTGCTGCCCGGTCCGGAAGGTCGTCGGGTCGGACCACCTCGCCGCTACGGACGTACAGGAACGCTGCATTGACCGACTCCAGGGGCACGCCCTGCTGCTCGGCCCAGGCGAGGCGGTAGATCGCGAGCTGGAGCGGGTCCGCGGTGCGGCTGCGGTTGGTCTTCCAGTCGACGATCTCGTACGTCCTGCCGTCGCCCTGCCCGTGTTCCGCTTCCTCGTCGCCCTGCCGGTACCCCGCGTCCCCGTCGTCCTCCCTGTAGACCGCGTCGATGCGGCCGCGCACGACGCGTCCGGCGATGGCGAGCTGGAAGGGGACCTCGACGCGGTAGGGAGTGCGGTGCGCGTAAGGCGTGCGTTCGAAGGAGTCCTTGAGGGCCTCAAGGTCACGCTCGTCGGCGATCTCGGCCTCGCTGCCGGGCAGCTCCTCCGGATCGAGCATGGGAAGCCGAAGCTCTTCGAAGCGGGACTCCACCCATGCGTGGAAGCGGGTCCCACGGCGCGCGGCGGGCTGCGGAGGGCGCGGCATGGGGCGCGCCAGCTCCTGCGCGAAGCCGTCCGGGTCGGCGGTCAGGCGCAGCACCTGGGACGCGGTGAGCGACGACGGCAGGGGTACGTCCGTGACACCGGCGCGGGCGCGCAGGAGCTCTCCGGTGAGCGCGTCCAGGTCGCGGTCCCAGGAGGCGAGCGTGCGGGATTCCTCGGGGGTGAGGCGCATCGGGTCCTCGGGATGAGGACGAGCCTCGGGGGCCGGTGCCTGGTGCGGGACCGTCGGGCGGTCCGCCGTCCAGGAGTCCCAGTCGGCGCCGTCGTCCGCGGGGAGGTCCGGCGGTTCTTCGTCCTCCGGCGGAGGCGGCCACTCGGGGTCCTCGTAGGAGGACGAGTCGTGGGCGGCCCCTGGATGGGCGTCCTCGTGGGACGCGACCCGCTCCAGGTGGGCGAGTACGGTCTCCGCGGCCGCGCGGCGGCGGGCGAGTGCCGCGTCGTCGAGCGGGAGCGGCCACGCGCGGTCGGCGGACGCCTCGTGGAGGGCGGGGTTCTCGTCGTCCTCGGCCGGCTCGTCCGCCCAGGCCTCGATCTCGCCGTGTCCGGCCGCGCAGTGGTCGTGCAGGGCGTGCAGGAAGTCCGAGGGCCCGCGCGGCTTCTTCTGGGAGGGGCCCCACCAGTGGCCGGAGCCGATCAGGAGGGAGCGGGGGCGGGTGAAGGTGACGTAGCCGAGGCGGAGTTCCTCGGTGTGCTGGTGGTCCTTCATGGCCTCGTGGAAGGCTTTGATGCCCCTGGTGTCCCAGGCGCCGATGTCGGGCAGCGTGTCGGCGTCCCCGCGCAGTTCGTGCGGCAGGACCTTGCCCTGGGCGGTCCATTTCTCGCGGCCCTGGGTGCTGGGAAAGGTGCCGGTGACGAGGCCGGGGACCACGACGACGTCCCATTCCAGGCCCTTGGACTTGTGCGCGGTGAGCACCTTGACGGTGTTCTCGCCGCCCGGGAGGGCGTTGTCGAGGCCCTTCTCGTACTGCGCGGCGGTGCGCAGGAAACCGAGGAAGGCCAGCAGGGTCGCCTCGCCGTCGCCCGCGGCGAAGGAGGCGGCGACGTCCAGGAAGTTCGACAGCGTCTCGCGTCGGCGGGCGGCCAGCGCGTGCGGGGACGCGGAGAGTTCGACCTCCAGTCCGGTGACGGCGAGCACCCGGTGCAGGACGTCCATCAGCGGGTCGGCGAGCGAGCGGCGCAGGTCGCGCAGTTCGGCGGCGAGTCGCGCGAATCGCACCCTCGCGTCAGGTGAGAAGGGCAGTCCGTCGTCGTCCCCCTGGGCCTCGATGGGCATCTCCAGGAACGTGTCGAGGGCGTCCGCGAGCGATATCACCTCGGCCGGGTCGACCCCCTCGACGGCCGCGGCGAGCCGGCGGTCCGGGTCGTCGTCGGCGCCCACGCGCGCGTGGGTCACGAGAAAGCGGGCGCGCCTCCCCAGGAGGGCCAGGTCGCGCGGGCCGATGCGCCAGCGCGGGCCGGTGAGCAGGCGGACGAGTGAGGCGTTGGCACCTGGGTCCTGGAGGACCTCGCAGACGGCGACGAGATCGGCGACCTCAGGGAGGTGCAGCAGCCCGGAGAGGCCCACCACCTCGACGGGGATGTCGCGGGCGACGAGCGCGCCCTGGATCTCGGCGAAGTCGGTCGCCGTACGGCACAGCACGGCGATCTCGCCGGGTGCCTTTCCGGTGCGTACGAGATGGGCGATGGAGTCGGCGAGCCAGTCGATCTCCTCGGCGTGGGTGCGCAGCAGCGCGCAGCGGACCAGGCCGTCGCGCTCGGCTCCGGGGGCTGGGCGGAGTGCCTCCACGCCCGCGTGCATGGCGCGCAGGGGCTCCGCGAGGCCGTTGGCGAGTTCCAGGAGGCGGCCACCGCTGCGGCGGTTCTCGCTGAGCGCCTGGCGGGTCGCTGGACGGCCGTCGGGGTGCGCGAAGTGCTCGGGGAAGTCGTCGAGGTTGGCGACGGAGGCGCCACGCCAGCCGTAGATCGCCTGGCAGGGGTCGCCGACCGCGGTCACCGGGTGGCCCGTGCCGCCGCCGAAGAGACCGGCGAGCAGGACACGTTGGGCGACCGATGTGTCCTGGTACTCGTCCAGCAGGACCACTCGGAACTCGTCGCGCAGGATGGTTCCGACCTCGGGGCGGGTGCGGGCCAGGGTGGCCGACAGGGCGATCTGGTCGCCGAAGTCGAGGAGGTCACGTTCGCGTTTGGCCGCGCGGTAACGGCCGACCAGCTCGGCGAGTTCGCGCCGGGCCGCCGCTGCCTCGGGGACCTTGCGCAGGTCGGCGTTGGTGAGTTTGGCGCTCTCCAGGGAGCGCAGCAGTTCGGCGTCGTAGGCGCGCAGGTCCTCGGGGCGTACGAGGTGTTCGGAGAGCTCGGAGTCCAGCGTGAGGAGGTCGCCGACGAGGTCCGGGAAGGAGCGGGTCAGCGCCGGGTACGGTCCAGGTGCTTCGCGCAGCACGCGGGCGGCGAGCTGGTAGCGGGTGGCGTCGGCGAGCAGGCGGGATGTCGGTTCGAGCCCGATGCGCAGGCCGTGGTCGGTCAGCAGGCGGCCCGCGAAGGCGTGGTACGTGGAGATGACGGGCTCGCCTGGTGGGTTGTCAGGGTCGATCACGTCCGGGTCGGTGACGCCTGCCTTGATGAGCGCCTTGCGGACGCGCTCGGCGAGTTCGCCGGCCGCCTTGTTGGTGAACGTCAGGCCGAGAACCTGCTCGGGGGCGACCTGCCCGGTGCCGACCAGCCACACCACGCGTGCCGCCATCACCGTGGTCTTGCCCGAACCGGCTCCGGCCACGATCACCTGCGGGGCGGGCGGTGCGGTGATGCAGGCCGTCTGCTCCGGGGTGAACGGGATGCCGAGGAGCTCTTTGAGCTGTTCGGGGTCGGTGATACGGGCTGGCACGTCAGAGAGGCTAGCGGCGCGCACTGACAGTGGGGGCCACATCGGCCGTGGGGCACAAGGATGCGCTGGTCAGCACGGGTGGTGCGATGCGTCACGCACGTCGCACCACTCGACGCGCAGGCGTCACCCGGCCACACGCGCGTGGCTCGACCGCACCCACATCACTCGACCGCACCCACGTCACTCGATCGCGCCCCCGTCACTCGACCACGTGCCGCCCCTCGGGTCGCGCGCTGCACGACGCCCGGAACGCGCAGTGCGTGCAGTGCTGCCCGGTCGTCGGCGAGAACCGCTCGTCGAGGACCTTGCCCGCGGCGGTGGCGAGCAGGTCGCCGACCCACTCGCCCTCCAGTGGCTCCTGCGCCTGCACCTTGGGGAGGGTCTCGCCCCCGTTCTTCTTGGCGGCACCCTGGCGCAGCTGGACGAGTTCGGCGCCGCCCGGTTCGGGGCGGACACCGTCGAAGGCGTCATCGGCGGCGCCCTCGCTGATGGCGAGCTGGTAGACGGCGAGCTGCGGATGGTGTGCCACCTCGGCGGCGGTCGGCGCCTGCTTGCCGGTCTTGAAGTCGACCACGTAGGCGCGGCCTTCGGCATCCGCCTCGACGCGGTCCATGGAGCCGCGGATGCGTACTTCGTAGTCGCCCGCTTCGAGGGTCACGTCGAAGTCGTGCTCACTGGCCACGGGCGTACGCCCGGTGCGGTCCGTCACGTGCCACTTCAGGAAGCGTTCGAGCGCCACGCGCGCGTGCTCCTTCTCCTGCGCGGACTTCCAGGGCGCGTCGAAGGCGAGCGCGTTCCACACGGAATCGAGGCGCTCCATGAGGACGGCCAGGTCTGCCGGGGTGCGTCCGGAGGCGACCTCGTCGGCGAGGACGTGCACCACGTTGCCGAAGCCCTGGGCGGCGGTCGCGGGCGCGTCGGCTTTCACCTCGCGCCCCAGGAACCACTGCAGGGCGCAGGTGTTGGCGAGCTGGTCGAGGGCGCTCCCGGAGAGCACGACGGGCTGATCGCGGTTGCGCAGCGGGATCTTGCTCTCGGTCGGCTCGTACAGGCCCCACCAGCGGTAGGGGTGCGCGGACGGCACCAGGGGGCGGCCGTCCTCGTCACCGAGCGCGGCGAGTTTGGCCAGACGGCGGGCCGCGGCCTCCCTGAGGGTGTCCGAGACGCGCGGATCGACGGTCGTGGCGCGCAGCTCGGCGACCAGCGCGGCGACGGACAGCGGGCGGCGCGGGCGGCCGGCGACGTCCTTGGGTTCGACGCCGAGTTCGGTGAGGAAGCGGGAGGGCTGGTCGCCGTCGTCGGCGGGGGCCTTCACGGCGGTGACGACGAGGCGTTCACGCGCGCGCGTGGCGGCCACGTAGAACAAACGGCGTTCTTCGGAGAGGAGTGCTCCGGGCGTGAGGGGCTCGGCGAGGCCGTCGCGTCCGATGCGGTCGGCCTCCAGCAGGGAGCCGCGGCGGCGCAGGTCGGGCCACAGGCCCTCCTGGACGCCCGCGACGACGACGAGGCGCCACTCCAGGCCCTTGGAGCGGTGCGCGGTCATCAGACGCACGGCGTCGGGGCGTACGACCCTGCGGGTGAGCGTGTCGGCGGCGATGTCCTGGGCCTCGATCTCCTCCAGGAAGTTGAGGGCGCCGCGGCCACCGGTGCGCTCCTCGGCGCGCGTCGCGGTCGCGAACAACGCGCACACGGCGTCGAGGTCGCGGTCCGCGTTCCGCCCGGCCGCGCCACCGCGCCTGGCGGCCCGCTCCAGACGCTGCGGCCACGGTGTGCCCTCCCACAGGTCCCAGAGGGCCTCCTCGGCCGTCCCGCCACCCGCGAGGCGCTCCCGCGCCTTCCGCAGCAGCGCACCGAGACGCTGGGCGCCTCGGGCGTACGCCGGGTCGTGCGCGACCAGCCGCTCCGGCTCGGCCAGCGCGCGGGCGAGCAGTTCGTCGGACGGCGGTGGTACGTGGTTGCCGGCGGCGCGCTCCTCCTCCCGCAGCGCGCGTCCCAGGCGCCGCAGGTCGGCGGCGTCCATGCTCGCGAGGGGCGAGGCGAGCAGGGTGAGCGCGGTCTCGATGTCGAGCCAGGGGGTCTCCGGTTCCGACTCAGCCGAGTCTTGGGCCTCTTGGGCCTCTTCGGGCTCTTGGGCGTCGGCGCTTTCCGCTCCTTCCGCGGGTGCGTCTTCTTGAGCGGGTACCTCCCCTGCGGCGGCGTCCTCAGCGGATACGTCCGTGCCGGCACGGGAGTCCGCGTCCGCACCCAACTCCGCCCGCGCCACCGCCCGCAGCGCGGTCAGCAGCGGCGCCACCGCCGGCTCGTGTCGCAGCGGCAGATCGTCGCCGTCGATGTCGAGCGGCACCCCGGCCGCGGTGAGCGCACGGCGGATCGTCGGAATCGTGCGGGAGCCGGCGCGTACCAGGACGGCCATCTCGCTCCACGGGACGCCGTCCTCCAGGTGGGCGCGGCGCAGGATGTCGGCGATGTTGTCCAGTTCCGTGCCGGTGGTCGGGTACGTGTAGACCTCGGTCCGGCCCCCGTCCCGTACCGGGGACAGCTCGCGGTGGGCCCTGACCTTCTCCGCCGGAAGGCGGGTCAGCGGCATGCGCTGGGTGAGCAGCCGGGTGGCGGCCAGCAGGTCGGCGCCCGAGCGGCGGGACGTCCGGAGGACCTCGACCGGCGCCGGGTGCCCGCCCGCGCGCGGGAACGCGTCGGGGAAGTCCAGGATGCCGTTCACATCTGCGCCCCGGAAGGTGTAGATCGACTGGTCGGGGTCGCCAAAGGCGACAAGGGTGCGGCCACCGCCGGCGAGGGCCCTCAGCAGTCGTACCTGCGCCGGGTCGGTGTCCTGGTACTCGTCCACGTAGACGGCGTCGTACTGCGCGGCCAGGCGTTCGGCGACACCGGGGCGGCCGGCGAGCAGCACGGCGCGGTGGACCAGTTCCGCGTAGTCGAGGACTCCTTGCATGTCGAGAACGTCGAGGTACTCGGCGAGGAAGGCCGCCGCTGCGCCCCAGTCGGGGCGGCCGCTGCGTGAGGCGAAGGCGTCCAGGGCCTCGGGGCTCAGGCCCAGCTCGCGGCTGCGGGCGAGGACCGCGCGGACCTCGTCGGCGAAGCCGCGTGTGGTCAGACAGGCGCGCAGTTCGTCCGGCCAGCGCACATGCGCGAGACCGAGGCGCTCCAGGTCGGGCTGGCCCGCGAGCAGTTCGCGTACCGCCACGTCCTGTTCGGGACCCGACAGCAGCCGCAGGGGTTCCACGAACAGGTCACTGTCCTGGTGGGCACGGACCAGGGCGTAGCAGAAGGAGTGGAAGGTGGTCGCCTGAGGGGCGCGGGCGGCCCCTATGCGCAACGCCATGCGGTCGCGCAGCTCGACGGCCGCCTTCCTGCTGAAGGTGAGCACCAGGACGCGCTCCGGATCGCCGCCCCGTGCGATCCGGGCGGCCACTGACTCGACCAGCGTGGTGGTCTTTCCGGTGCCCGGACCTGCGAGAACGAGCAGTGGGCCGCCCCTGTGGTCAACCACCGAGCGCTGTCCTGCGTCCAGACGAGGGGGATCCACCCGGACCGGCGGGGTACGCACCAGTCGGTACGCGCCGCGGGTCCCCTGTCGCACCTGGGGGTGCGACAGGCGCCTGGTGGAGGAAGAGGAGCTCACGTGGTTCGCCGGTCCTGGTGGTCGTGCTGGTTGGAGGACTGCCGCGCGTTCAGTGCGGTGGCCGCGGGGTGAGAGGGAAGCGCGTCGTCGACGCTACGCCGGAGAGCGCGGTGGAAGCAGGGCTTCCCCTTCTTCCCGGGGGCCTCGTGCGTCCCCCGGTCCTCGAACGTACGGCATGTCACGGGCGTGCCTCGCTTCCCCCGTACGGGCCACAGGTGCCCCCTCCGCCCGTCCGATACCGGAAGCTGTCAGGTGTGACTCTCCGCGCGTTCGCCGCCGTCCCATCGCGCCCGTCTCATGTCGACGCGCGGCAGATGCCCCTCGGAGGCTCTGCTCGCCTCCTTCAGGGGAGTGCCCTCGGTTCGATAGTGGGCCAGCGCCTCGAGTTCGTGGCCCGGGAGCAGCACGCCGTCCGCGCGTATGACACGCCACCAGGGAACCGCTCCTCCGTAGAGGGCCATCACGCGGCCCACCTGTCGAGGCCCGCCCTCCTCCAGCCACTCGGCGACGTCCCCGTACGTCATGACGCGCCCGGGCGGGATCAGCTCGGCGACCTCAAGGACCCGTTCCGCGTACTCCGGCAGGTCGTCCGCCGGAAGGCTCTCCTCGCTCATCCGCCCCATCCTGCCCCACCCCACCGACAGTGTGACGGGGTGACGACCGCGGGTAGCCCTCGCCCCGCGGCGGCGCGTGAGGCAGACTGTGCGCCCCCGCATTTGCACCCTGATGCCCCCGTGTGTCGGTGGGGCATGCCACCATCGTGCGGGCGGTGACCGGTGATACGAGATCAAGAAGAGTCGATGAGGCAGCAGGGCGCACACCCCGAAAACGCGGAGAGCACCTCCGCGGCCTCGTCACGCCCGGACACCGGCGGGTCCGACGAGAAGGACACCGGCGAGGAGACCGCCGAGCCCACCTCCAAGGCCGGCGAAGAGCCCACGACCACGACGGACGACGAGCGCACCACTAAGACGTACGAAAACGAGAAACTGCAGGTCGAGCGGGACACCGACTGCTCGGACGAGGTCCACAACGACGAGGTCGAGGGCGACGAACCGCTGCTCCCCGCGCGCGTGCACCGTCCGTCCGATCTGATGCGCCTCCTGGTCGGGATCCTCGCGATCGCCGTGCTGCTCGCCATCGCCGCGTTCGCGCACGGCACCACATCGGGCCTCGAACAGGACATCAACAAGGGCACGGGCCAGGCACCCGATCTACTGATCAAGATCGCGGGTCTGGCTTCGAGTATCGCGATCCTCCTGGTGCCGGTCGCTTTCGCGATCGAGCGGCTGATCAAACGGGACGGACTGCGCATCGCCGACGGCGTCCTCGCCGCGGTCCTCGCACACGGAGTGACGCTCGCCACCGACCTGTGGGTCGCGCAGGCCGCCCCGAACTCGATCCAGGAAGCACTCACCCAGCCCTCGCCGGGCGACATCCACGCCCTCACCGACCCGGTGCACGGCTATCTCGCGCCGGTCATCGCGTACATGACGGCCGTCGGCATGTCCCGCAGACCGCGCTGGCGGGCGGTGCTGTGGGTGGTGCTGATGCTCGACGCGTTCTCGATGCTGGTCACCGGCTACACGACGCCGTTCTCGATCATCCTGACCGTGCTGATCGGCTGGACCGTCGCGTACGGGACGCTGTACGCGGTCGGCTCGCCGAACGTGCGCCCCACCGGGCGGACCCTGATGGCGGGCCTGCGGCACGTCGGCTTCCACCCGGTGACGGCGGCGCGCGAGGAGGCGCCGGAGTCCGCCGAGAGCGGCGACCGCGGCAGACGCTACTTCGTCACCCTGGAGGACGGCCCACCTCTGGATGTCACGGTGGTCGACCGTGAGCAGCAGGCGCAGGGCTTCTTCTACCGCGCGTGGCGCCGGCTCACGCTGCGCGGCATCACCACACGCCGCAGCCTCCAGTCACTGCGCCAGGCTCTTGAGCAGGAAGCGCTGCTCGCGTACGCGGCCATCGCGGCCGGGGCCAACGCACCCAAGCTGATCGCGACCTCGGAGCTGGGTCCGGACGCCGTGATGCTCGTCTACGAGCACACCGGTGGCCACACCCTCGACTCGCTGCCCGACGAACTCATCACCGACGATCTCCTGCGCGAGACCTGGCATCAGGTGCAGTCGCTGCAGTCCCGGCGCATCGCGCACCGCAGGCTCGCGGGTGACGCGATTCTGGTGGATCGTTCCGGCACGGTGATCCTCACCGATCTGCGCGGCGGCGAGATCGCCGCCGGCGACCTGTTGCTGCGCATGGACATCGCCCAGTTGGTCACCACACTGGGGCTTCGCGTGGGCGCCGAGCGCGCGGTGGCCTCGGCGGTCGGCGTACTCGGCCCGGACACGGTCGCCGACTGTCTGCCGATGCTCCAGCCCATCGCGCTGACGCGCGCCACGCGCGCGACGTTGCGAAAACTCGCCCGGGAGCGCGCACAGCGCGAGCGCGACGCGGTCCTTGAGGCTTCGCGGCAGGACAGGCTCGCCCGCGCCGAGGAGACCAAGGAAGACACCACACCCGTACTGGAAAAGCCCGCCAAGAAGTCCGTACGCGCGGAGCAGCGGGCCGAGAAGCGGGCGATCGACGAGGCGCTGGACGAGGCCCGCGAGGAGGATCTGCTCACCCAGATCCGCCACCAGGTGCTGTTGATCAGGCCCCAGGCACCCGTCGAACCGGTCCGCCTGGAACGCGTCCGGCCGCGCACGCTGCTCAGTTTCATCGCCGGCGCGATCGGCGCGTACTTCCTGCTGACGCAGCTCACCCACATCGAATTCGGCACCCTCTTCGACGACGCCGAGTGGGGCTGGGTCGCCGCGGCGGTGCTGTTCTCGGCGCTGAGCTACTTCGCGGCGGCGATGAGCCTGCTCGGCTTCGTACCCGAGCGAGTGCCCTTCCTGCGCACCGTGGCGGCACAGGTGGCGGGCTCGTTCGTGAAGATCGTGGCACCCGCCGCGGTCGGCGGTGTGGCTCTGAACACGCGCTTCCTGCAACGCTCCGGGGTGCGGCCGGGGCTCGCGGTGGCCAGCGTCGGCGCCTCGCAGCTGTTCGGACTCGGCTGCCACATCTTGATGCTGCTCTCCTTCGGCTACCTGACCGGCACCGAGAAGACACCCTCCCTGTCACCGTCCCGCACGGTCATCGCCGGTCTGCTCACCGTCGCCGTACTGGTTCTCGTGGTGACGTCGGTGCCGTTCCTGCGCAAATTCGTCTCCACGCGCGTGAGGTCGCTGTTCGCGGGCGTCATTCCGCGCATGCTCGACGTGCTGCAGCGGCCGCAGAAGCTGATCACCGGCATCGGCGGCATGCTGCTGCTCACCGCCTGCTTCGTGATGTGCCTGGACGCGTCGATCCGCGCGTTCGGCCACGAGGAGACCCACACCCTCAGCCTCGCCAGCGTGGCCGTGGTCTTCCTCGCCGGTAACGCGCTCGGCTCGGCGGCACCGACCCCCGGCGGCGTCGGCGCGGTCGAGGCGACCCTCACGGTCGGCCTGATCGCCGTAGGCCTCCCGAAGGAGGTCGCGGCGCCCGCCGTGCTCCTGTACCGGCTGCTGACACTGTGGATTCCGGTGCTACCGGGGTGGCTGTTCTTCAACCACCTGACGCGTAAGGGCGCGCTCTAGCCCGGGCACGCAGGGCCGTCTCGCACAGCGGCACGGCGCACCGTAGGGGCCCTTTCGTACGCGGCACAGCGCGTCCTCACCCACACGGCTCGCGCCCCGAGCGTCCCGCCCCGCACGACCGCAGGATGGGGAGCATGCCGAACCCTCCCCCGCTGCGCGCCGCTGCCTTGACCGTCGCTGCCGTCCTGTTGTCCTCCTTGATGACGGGCTGCGGCGATGACTCCAAGGACGAGGATCTGACGGCCCAGAAGCTGAGCTGGAAGGACTGCCCGGCGCCGTCCGCGTCCGAGGGCGGCGGGGATGCTCCCTCACCTCTGCCGGGCGGTTCGAAGTGGAAGTGCGCCACCTTGAAGGCACCCCTCGACTGGGCCGATCCCAAGGGCGACACGATCAAGCTCGCGCTGATCCGGGCCACGACGAGCGGCGACGAGAGCAAGCGCATCGGCTCGCTCGTCTTCAACTTCGGGGGTCCCGGCGGCTCCGGCGTCACCACGCTGCCGGCCTTCGGCGAGGACTACGCGAAACTGCGCACCCGCTATGACCTGGTGAGCTTCGACCCGCGCGGGGTCGGCCGCAGCGCCGGAGTGGAATGCGAGAGCGACGACCAGCTCGACGAGTACTTCCAGCAGGACGCCACCCCGGACGACTCCGCCGAGCAGAAGGAACTGCTGGACAACACCAAGACGTTCAACGCGGCCTGTGAGAAGAACTCCGGCAAGACCCTCCCGCACCTGCGGACCACGGACGCAGCCCGCGACATGGACCTGATGCGTCAGGTGCTCGGCGACGACAAGCTGTACTACTTCGGCATCTCGTACGGCACCGAACTCGGCGGCGTCTACGCACATTTGTTCCCCAAGAACGTGGGACGTGCCGTCTTCGACGCGGTCGTCGACCCGACACAGACCTCAGAGCAGGGCTCTCTCGGCCAGGCCGAGGGCTTCCAGCTCGCGCTCGACAACTTCGCCGACGACTGCACCTCGAAGACCGAGGACTGCCCGATCGGCGACTCCGCGCAGGACGTCAAGGACCGCATCGCCAAGCTGCTCGCCGACCTCGACAGCAAGCCGATCCCCGGCGTCTTCCCGCGGCAGCTCACCCAGACCGCCGCGACCAACGGCATCGCGCAGGCCCTGTACTCGAAGGACTTCTGGGAGTACCTGACGGAGGGACTTGAACAGGCGTACGACGGTGACGGCAAGGTGCTGATGCTGCTGTCGGACTCGATGAACGGGCGCAACCAGAACGGGCAGTACAGCAACATCACCGCGGCGAACATCTCCATCAACTGCGCGGACGACAAACCGCGTTACACCGCCAACTATGTGGAGTCGAAGCTTCCGGAGTTCCGGGCCGCCTCGCCGCTGTTCGGCGACTATCTGGCCTGGGGCATGGTCAGCTGCACCGACTGGGCGGTGGCGGGCGCCGCCGGCCACCCCGACGTGAGCGCTCCTGGCGCGGCGCCCGTCCTCGTGGTCGGCAACACCGGCGACCCGGCGACGCCGTACGAGGGAGCGAAGAAGATGGTGGACGCACTGGGCAAGGGAGTCGGTGTCGAGCTCACGTACAAGGGCCAGGGGCACGGCGCGTACGACAGCGGGAACAAGTGCGTGCAGGACGCGGTGAACGGCTATCTGCTGCAGGGGACCGTGCCGTCGGCCGGGACCGTCTGCTCCTAGAAAGCCGCAGGTCAAACGGTTATCCACAGGCCGCGACGGTCGCGGCTCGACGGCGCCTAATATGGCCTGCATGTGATCCGCGACTTCCGGCGGATCACGGCGAGGGGGGAAGCTCATGACGCGATTCGCACGGTGGACGGCCGCGACCGCCGCCGCGTTGCTGGTGGCCGGCTGCGGCGGAGGCTCGTCCGGCGACGGCGAGAACGAGGGAAAGAACAGCGACAGCCCGTCGGCCGCCGCGCCCTCCTCCGCCACGCCGTCGGGGCTGCCCGCCGCACTCACCTCACAGAAGCTCGACTGGGGCCGTTGCAAGGCCACTTCGGACTCTCCCGCGCCAGGAAACGACTGGCAGTGCGCGACGCTCAAGGTGCCGCTGGACTACGCGAAACCCGACGGCGAGACGATAGGCCTCGCACTGATCCGCTCGAAGGCGAGCGGGGACAAGAGCGACCGCATCGGCTCACTCCTGTTCAACTTCGGCGGCCCCGGCGGATCGGGCGTCTCCACGATGCCTTCGTACGAGAGTGTCGTCGGCCAGCTCCACGATCGGTACGACCTGGTGAGCTGGGACCCGCGCGGGGTCGCCGCCAGTGAAGGCGTGCGCTGCCGCAGCGACAAGGAGATCCAAGCCGCCGAGTCGGTGGACGCCACACCGGACGACGCGGCTGAGGAGACGGCGTACTTCGAGGACGCCGCCGACTTCGGCAAGGGCTGCGAGAAGGCCGCGGGCAAGCTGCTGTCGCACGTCTCGACGACCGACACGGCCCGCGACATGGACCTGATGCGCCAGGTCCTCGGCGACCAGAAGATGCACTACTTCGGTATCTCGTACGGCACCGAACTCGGCGGTGTGTACGCACACTTGTTCCCGAAGAACGTGGGACGCCTGGTGCTGGACGCCGTCGTCGACCCGAGCGCCGACACGGTGGGCCATGCCAAGAACCAGGCCCTGGGCTTCCAGCGCGCCCTGGACAACTACCTCACGTCCACGGGCCAGGACCCCAAGCAGGGTTCCCAGAAGATCGCGGACCTGCTGGAGAGGATCGACGCGAATCCGCTGGCGACCTCTTCCGGACGCAAGCTCACACAGTCGCTGGCGCTCACCGGAATTGTGCTGCCGCTGTACAGCGAGCAGGGCTGGCCGACGCTGACCAGCGCGCTGAACGCGGCCGAGGACGGAGACGGTTCGGAGCTGCTGGCCCTCGCCGACGGCTACAACGACCGTGACTCCTCGGGGAACTACGGCACGACGACCCATTCGCAACGGGTCATATCGTGCTTGGACGACAAGCAGCGGCCGACTCCCGAGGAGACGAAGAAGCAGCTGGCCGAGTTCGAGAAGATCTCGCCCGTCTTCGGCGACTTCCTGGGCTGGGACACGGCGGGCTGGTGCCACGACTGGCCGGTGGCCGGTCAGTTCGACAACCCGGAGGTCAGCGCGCCAGGAGCCGACCCCGTCCTGGTCGTCGGCAACACCGGGGACCCGGCGACGCCGTACGAGGGCGCCCGCAAGATGGCCGACGAACTGGGCAAGGGCGTCGGAGTGGAACTCACCTGGAAGGGCGAGGGCCATGGCGCGTACGGGAGTGGGAGCGACTGCGTCGACTCCACGGTGAACGGCTATCTGCTGAACGGGACGGTGCCGAAGGACGGCAAGGTCTGTTCATGACGATGGCGGGGGTTCCGGGCACCCTCGGCGCCCGGAACCCCCGCCATCGGCGGAGCCACTGCTCAGTACATCGACCGATGCACCGGCCTGTGCATCGGTCAGTACACCGGCTTGTCAGGCTCGATCTGGTGGACCCAGCCGATCACGCCGCCGCCGACGTGCACCGCGTCCGCGAAGCCCGCGGACTTCAGGACCGCGAGGACTTCCGCACTGCGGACACCCGTCTTGCAGTGCAGGACGATCTTCTTGTCCTGCGGGAGAGTCTCCAGGGCGGTGCCCATGAGGAACTCGTTCTTCGGGATCAGCTTGGCGCCGGGGATCGAGACGATCTCGTACTCGTTGATCTCGCGGACGTCGATGATCTCGATGTTCTCGCCGTCGTCGATCCACTCCTTGAGCTGCTTGGGAGTGATCGTCGAGCCGGCGGCCGCCTCCTGGGCCTCCTCGGACACGACGCCGCAGAAGGCCTCGTAGTCGATGAGTTCGGTGACGGTCGGGTTCTCACCGCAGACCGCGCAGTTCGGGTCCTTGCGGACCTTGACCTGGCGGTACTGCATCTCCAGGGCGTCGTAGATCATCAGGCGGCCGACGAGGGGATCGCCGATGCCCGCGAGGAGCTTGATCGCCTCGTTGACCTGGATGGAGCCGATGGACGCGCACAGCACACCCAGGACGCCGCCCTCGGCGCAGGAGGGGACCATGCCCGGCGGCGGGGGCTCCGGGTAGAGGCAGCGGTAGCAGGGGCCGTGCTCGGACCAGAAGACCGAGGCCTGGCCGTCGAAGCGGTAGATCGAACCCCATACGTACGGCTTGTTGAGGAGGACGGCCGCGTCGTTGACCAGGTAGCGGGTCGCGAAGTTGTCCGTGCCGTCGACGATCAGGTCGTACTGGCTGAAGATGTCCATCACGTTCTCGGCTTCGAGCCGCTCTTCGTGGAGGACGACGTTCACGTACGGGTTGATGCCAAGGACGGAGTCGCGGGCCGACTGGGCCTTGGAGCGGCCGATGTCCGCCTGGCTGTGGATGATCTGGCGCTGCAGGTTCGACTCGTCGACCTCGTCGAACTCCACGATGCCGAGCGTGCCCACGCCCGCGGCGGCCAGGTACATCAGCGCCGGCGATCCGAGGCCGCCGGCGCCCACACAGAGCACCTTGGCGTTCTTCAGCCGCTTCTGCCCGTCCATGCCCACATCGGGGATGATCAGGTGGCGGGAGTACCTGCGAACCTCGTCTACGGTGAGCTCAGATGCGGGCTCGACCAGGGGTGGCAGCGACACGGGGACTCCGTTGGTCGGTCAATCACTACAGTTGTTCTCCCCGTAACACTGCCACGCCCTTCTTCATTCCGAGACACCCGTTCCGATCCGCGAGACGATTTCGTCCCAGTAGCCGGGCATGGTCTCCCAGGGGTCGGCGCGGCCACCACGGTCCGTGCGGTCGGTGAAGTAGATCGTCGAGGCTCCCTGCCAGCGGGCGATACGCAGCGCCTCGTCGAGATGGCCGCGCGGTACGCCGTGCACGAAGTGGCAGAAGCGCTCGGGGGGATAGTCGGCGGTCCACTCGGCGACCTGCGACCAGCGGTAGTCGCTCCAGGGGCCGGAGAAGGTCACCAACTGGTCGGCGTTCTCGGCATATCCGGGGTACGGCTGGCTGCCGTGGCCCAGCACGATGTGCGCGCCGTCGAGGAGCGCGCGGAGTGTGGTGACCGTGCGGCGGACCTCGGGGAGCGCGGCGCGCTCGGTGGGGCAGCGGTCCAGGAGGAATCCGTCACACCGGTACCAGTCGAGATACCGGTGTGCATCGGAGACCAGCTCGCCGAGGGTGCGGGCGCCGTACGTGGCGTCCAGGTGTCCGAGGACGCGTACGCCGGCGTTGCGCAGTCGCCCGGCCGCCTCCAGGCAGTGCGGGTCGGGGCGGCTGCCGGGACCGTTGGCCACGTTCAGGACGACCCAGTGCAAGGGGGTGCCGGGGCGGGTGAGTTCGCCCCACTCCACGGGAGCGACGAGGGGGTGTGCATAGCCGGGGATGCCGAAGCCGAGGCCTAAGTCCGTGCTCGCGGTGCCCGTTGCGGTGCTGGTCAGATACGGCATGCCGCCTCCATCCAGATGTCGGCGAGGGATTCCTCGAGGTTGATCCGGGGCCGCCAGCCGAGCCGGTCGCGTGCGGTGCGCACGTCGGCCTGCTGCCAGCTGCCGCAGCCGTCCGGATAGGGGTACGCGACCGGGGCCGCGTGGTCTGGTTCGCTTCGCGGGTGGCCGATGGATGGCCTGACGGGGCTGGGAGGTCCGTCGAGTTCGTGCAGCGCGCCGCCGTAGCCGGCGACGCGGGCGAGGACGGCGGCGGCGTCACGGAGCCGCACGGCTCGGCCCGAGCCGATGTTGATGACGCCCTGGGCGGCGGAGAGCGAGGCGGCGTGGACGGCGCGGGCCACATCGCGTACGTCGATGAAGTCGCGTTGGACGCCGAGTCCGCCGAGTTTGAGTTCTCCGTCGCCGGACTGCATGGCGCGGCGCAGGGCCTCGGCGAGGCGGCCGAGCGGGGATCCGGCCGGGGTGCCTGGCCCCGCGGGTGAGAACACCCGGAGCACGACGGCGTCCAGGCCGGACCCGAGGACGAGTTCGGTGGCGGCGAGCTTGCTCACGCCGTAGGGGCCGCCCGGGCGCGGCACCGCGTCCTCGGCCGTCGAGGAGCCGGGCTGGCTGGGCCCGTACTCGGCGCCGCAGCCGAGTTGCACGAGTCGTGCCCCGCAGCCGCTGCGGCGGAGGGCCTCGCAGACGGTGGCGACGGCGACAGTGTTGTGGCGGGTGAGTTCGCGGGCGCCGCCGCGGGTGGCGCCGGCGCAGTTGACGACGACTCCGGGGTGTACCGCGTCCAGGAAGCGGGTGAGCGCGCCCGGGCTGCCCGAGGCGAGGTCGAACCGTACGTCGGCGTCGTCGCCCCGGCCGAGCGCGGTGAGCTGCACGGCCGGGTCGGCGAGCAGCCTGTCGGCGACGAAGCGGCCGAGGTATCCGTTGGCTCCGATCAGCAGGACCCTCATCGGGCGGCTCCCGGGGCGGATTCTCCGGTTCGGGAGGTGATCATCTGGCGTTCTCCTTCAAGGTGATGCCGTGGGTCGGGGAGAGGGCCCGCGGTGTCGGCCCCGCGGGAGCGATGTGCCCGGGATGGGGGACGACCCCGGGCCGCCGGGCGCGGCTCAGGGAGGTGGGGGACGCCACGAGCCAGGTTTCGGGTCGCGGCGCACGGCACCGATGGCGGTGAGCCGCGGCACGTGTCGGCACGTGAGCCGGGGCTCGGGCGGGGCGCTCGCCGCCCCGTCGGCGGCTCATGCCTCCCCACAAGGCAGGGCGTGGGCCGAGGCCCGGGTCAGCGTGCGGGTGGAGTGGATCAGGAGGACGAGGGTGGCCGCGCCGCACACCAAGGCGGGGACGGCGCCCGGTCCCCAGGCGTCGACGACGGTCTCGACGGGCGCGGACAGGAACGCACAGCCAGGGAGACGGCCCGCGAAGACCGTGGCGAGGGAGGTCGCCTCGGCCGCCCCCGCGGTGGCGAGGACGACGGCCGGGGCGTGGTTGAAGCCGCGTGCCGCGAGCAGCCGGGCGAGCAGGAGCAGCGTGCCGAGGGCACCGGCTCCGGCGTATGCGGCGGGCTCGCCGAGCACCGCCGCGCACAGCGCGAGCAGCCCGCCGAGGGCGCACAGGTAGAGCCCGAACATCCCGAGGAGCAGGGGTTGCACGGAGGCGGCGAACTCCTCGAGACCGCGGCTGGCGGTCAGCCTGCGACGGGCGCGCACGGCGAAGAAGTGGGCGCACCAGGCCGCCGGGGCGCAGGCCAGGGCGAGGGCAAGGACCGGTGCGGTGGCCAGGGGCCAGGGGCCGTCCGGGCCGCCCTCGACACCGGCGCTCAGCAGCCCGTCGCCGAGGAGGGCGTATGCGATCAGCCAGCATGTCCACGCGCGCGTGGCACCCGTCGTGTAGTGAGTGACGCTCAGGGGGCCTCGCCGGAGGGCGACGCGCAGGCCGAGCGCCACGGCGAGGGCGCCGGCCGCGGCGACGGCGAGACGAGGCTGGCCTTCGGTGAGTCGCACCCCGATCACGGTCGCCGCGCACAGGACGCCCGGGAGCAGGGCGAGCGCCGCCCAATCAGGGCGCACGCCGGGGCGCCCAGGGGGCGCGGGACGCTGCGCGGGCTCCCCGTCACGGGACACGCGCGCGTACATCTCCTCGGCGAGCGAGAACACGTCCCGGTGCCGGAACCGCGCGGCGGTCCGGTCGGTCACCCCGTGCGCCTCCAGCCCCGCCGCGATCTCCAGCGGGTCCACGGCCCTCTCACAGAGGTCACGGTGCCGGTGCATCAGGGCTTTCACCGGGTCCGCGGCGCCGCGTCGGCCGCTGGATTTGCGCGGGGCGCCACCTAGACCGTCGCGCGCCCCACCAGGCGTCTCACGCGCCCCCTCAACAGGCTCGCTCGCCTCACCGGCACCCTCACGCACTCCCCCTACACCGGCGCGTGCGCCGTCCACACCCTCGCGCAACGCCCCACCGGAGCCGAAGCCGGAGCCGGACCGGGCCCCGGACCCGGACCCGAAATCGGAGCCGTCGGTCGCCTCCGCCACCGACGCCCCCTCATCCCCGTCAACCCGTTCATCCCCGCCAACCCGTACGCCCATCTCGCCAACCCCCGTCACAAGCCACTCCTCCGACCGCGCGTCCCAGGCGCCGGGGCTGCTCGGGCGCCCCGGCCGGTCCAGTTCTCCGAGTTCGTTCATCACGCGCCCTCCCCGGCGGGGACGGGAACCGTCGCGCGCACCGGTGAGCCCGCCGCCCAGCGCGGGCGGCCCGTGGGCATGAGGCGGGCCTCGGTCCAGCGGCCGGGCACGTGCGCCTCCGCGGGGACTCCGAAGGGAAGCGGCTCCCCGGCCTCGTCCACGAGCACGTGTCGTACCGGCGAGTGCGAGACGATCTCCAGGTAAATGCCGTGAAATGCCGTGATGTTCTGCTCGACGGTGAAGAGTTCGAGGGCGCGTGCGCGGGCGGCCGCCCCGAGGCGCTCACGGCGCTCGGGGTCGCGCAGCAGCGCCACGCACGCCTCGGCGAGCGCCCGCGGATTGCGCGGCGGCACCACGAGCCCCGTACCGCCGATGACCTCGACGACCGCGCCCACGTCCGTGGACACCGTGGCGCGACCGCAGAACATGGCCTCCACGAGACTGATCGGAAAGCCTTCCACCACGCTGGACAGGACGATCACGGCCCCGGAGGCGTATGCCTCCGGGAGGCCGGGGACCTCCGGGCCGCCGATCTCCTCGAAGGACACCGGGTTGTCGCCGACCGCGTGGACGCCCTCCGCCTCGTCGGGGAAGAGCTGCGCGGCCAGGGCCCTGCAGTGGGCCAGGTAGGTCGCGCCGTCCGGTCCGTCGGCGGGCGCCCCGACGATCCGCAGCCGGGTCTTCGGCTCGTCCTTGCGGATCTCCGCGAAGGAGTGCAGCAGCGACATCAGGTCCTTGGCGGGTTCGATGCGGCCGACCCACACCAGGGTGTCCGGGTCCGCGCACCCGGAGCTCTCCGCGCCCTCCCCCACCTCCGCGAAGCGGGAGGCCTCCATGCCGGGGTAGACGGTGCGCAGTTTGGCGCGGTCGGCACCGCACCGCTCCTGCCAGCGGCGGGCGTGCGTGTTGCCGGGCGTGATGAGAGCGGCCGCGCGGTACACCTCGGCGGTGAGCCTGCCGTGGAAAGCGGCGAGCAGCGCCCGTGCCGCGGGAGCGTCCCCTACGGAGGCGGACGCGAGGTAGTGCGCCCGTAGCGGCACGCCGTACTCGGTGACGAGCAGGGGCACTCCGGAGAAGTGCCGTGCGAGGAGGCCGGGCAGGGCCGCCGTACCGCCGGCCGTCGCGTGGCACAGGTCGACGGAGTCGAGCCCGTCGCCCTCGTACCAGTCGAGGGACAGGGGGCGCAGCGCCCGCTCGAAGTGGGCGGCGACCGCCAGCAGATCGGGCACACGCGCGGCGCGCGCAGTACGGAGTGCGCCGGGCGCACGACACGCGCGCTCCAGCGCCCGCACAGCGACCTCGGAGCGAAGTGCCCCGGTCAGTCCACCCTCGTCGCGGGCGAGCTCGGCGAGCTCGTAGAGCGCGCTGCCGAAACGGTCCGCCTCGACTCCGCCGGAAATCCCCGCAGTACCGACGCCCGCGTCGCCGGAAGACACCGAGCCGCGAGCAGCCCCCGCGTCACCGGATGCCCCCGCGCCGACAGCCGCCACTCCCGATCCCGGCCCCTCACACACCGCCGCGGCCAACTCCCCGTACGCCTCCGCGAACCGCCGTCGCGCCCGCCGCCCGTACACCACGCCGTCGTCCTCAGCCATCCAGAGCGGTGCCGTCCGTACTCGGCTGACCTGCGGCGGCAGCTGGATCCAGCCCTCGTCCTCCTGGCGCTCGCTGCGGCTGAGCGCGTAGATGTCGAACTCGTGCTGCCCGAGCCCGCGTACGAGCCGGTCGCACCAGAGCCTGGCGTCACCGCTCACATACGGATAGCCACCCTCCGTAAGCAGTCCGATGCGCACGAGTGCACCCCCGATCTCCCTTGTGGGGAGCCGCCGTTGACCCGGCGGCTCGCAGCGGGACGAACGTATGCGGACATGGCGGTGGCGCGACGGACGGTTGTCCATCACGCCACCAAAAGGGGTGAACGGTCGTAACTTTCCCGCGCAGGCCGCGTTCGATCGCGCTACGGGATCAAGCAGTTACGTTTCGTTAGACCACGGCCAGCGCCCGGCGGGCGGTGCGGCGCCGGGCCGCGGCGTCCGGATCGAGCGCCGGTCCGGCGGCGGGCAGCTGCTTCGCGTACGAGTCCTGCGGGGACTCGTACACCTCGTCGGAACCTCGGTCAACTCCCGGGATACGGCCAGGGGTTGGCCTTGCAGTGGATCCCGTCGTGGTCGAGGAATTTGGTCTGCTGCTGCATGACGGGGGCGAGTTCGCCGTCCTTGTCGCAGGTGACGTGGCTGTAGCCGAGCCGGTGGCCGACCTCGTGGTTGATCAGCATCTGCCGGTACGCCTGCATTTTGTCGCCGTAGGTCTCAGAGCCCTGCGCCCAGCGATACGCGTTGATCATGACGCGCTCAGTCGACGCCGAGTCGCACGACACATTGTCCTCGGTCGTGTCGAGGCCGGACTTGGCGCACCATTCGGCGGTGGTGCCCGGGCTCGCCAGAGTAATCACGAAGTCGGGCTTCCCGGAGGAAATCCGCTCAAAGGTACGTCCGCCGTTGTGGGCCCAACTCCGGTCGTCGTTCAAAGTTTTCTGCACGGCCTGTGCGAAGAGCGCGGCGTCGAGACCGAGCCCCTGTTCCACGTCGACGCGATAGGTGTATTTCTGCCCCTTGCCGGGCGCCTTGTCGAGCCCGAGGACGGCGTCGAACTTCCCCGATCCGTCGAGCGTCGCGCCGAGCGCGTACTTCTCGCCCATCTTCTCGTCGTACGTCAGTGTCTTCGCGCTCGGTGTCACCGACGGGGACGCCGCCCCCGAGGCTGCGAGGGCGCCACGGCCGCCGGCGGTGGACTGCGCGCGTACGCCGGAGTCCTGGCTTGCGTTGTCCTCCCGCCCGGTCACCACCTGTCCGGCCACGACGACGGCGAGCACGGTGGTGACGGCGGCCGCCGCGATCCCGGTGAACGCCCGGCCCTTGCCGCTCTTGCCCTTCTCCGGCTCCTCGGTCTCCGGCAGCGGCTTCTCGTCGACATCCGTGTCCCAGTCGGCGACGGAGGCATAGGGGTCGCTGCGATGCGCTGTGGGGGTGCGGGGCGCGAAGACGTCGTCCTCCTCTCCGAGGCTGCCGCCGAAGGCGTCGACATAGGTCTGCCGGGGTCCCGGCACGGAAGTCTGGCGCTGCGCCGGTATCCGGGGCCCGGGATGCCCGGACGGAGCGCCTGCCAACACACCTTGAGGACCGCCCTGGGGACCACCTTGCGGACCGCCACCCCTCGACTGCCCCCAGGCACCACCGGGCTCACGCTGCTCGGGGTGACCACCACGCACCCGGGGTACACCGTGCGCGGGCGTCCCGTCGGGGAAACGGGGGACGCCGTGCGCCGGAGTCCCGTCAGGGAACCGCGGCACGCCGTGCGCCGGAGTCCCATCCGGAAAGCGAGGCACCCCGTGCGCCGGAGTCCCGTCCGCAAAACGAGGCACCCCATGCGCGGGCGTCCCGTCCGGGAGAAGCGGACCCCCGCGCCCCGGAGCCCCGCCCATCGGAGGCCTCGGACCCAGCGCGCCCGGCACGGAAGCCGGACCGGACCCCCGGCCGACACCCTGCGACGCACCCGCACCCGCACCCGCCCCGGGTGCCGGCACCGGCACCGCAGCCAGCTCGTTCGGATCCCTCTTGTCGACCGTGTCGACCTTGGCGGTCTTCTCGACCTTGTCGGACCGCCCGCGACGGCTATGACGTCCCACGCCCCGCCTCAGCTCCCCGCACCGGTGGAAGCGGCGGAAGGTGACGTCAACTCGCCTGATTCCGTGAGGAGTTCGCGGAAGGCCGTGGCCACCGTGTCCGGGTATTCCATCATCGCGACATGGCCCGCGTCCGGCAGCGTCAGCAGCCGGGAGTCGCGGTAGGCGCGGGCCGCCCGCTGCGCCATGCGGTAGGCGACGAGCTGGTCGCGGCCGCCGTAGACCAGGAGCGTCGGCGCGAGGACCCGCTCGGCCTGGCGCCACAGCCCGTGCTGGCCGCCCAGCGTGTACGCGTTCACGACGCCGCGCGCCGACCGCGCCATGGCGTCCCAGAAGTACGGGAGGGCGAGCCGCCGCTCCATCTCCTCGACCGCCTCGTGGAACCCCTCGGGCGTCACCATGCCGGGATCCCCGTAACAGAGCGCCAGAACCCCGCGTACACGCTGCTCGGCACTCCAGTCCTTGGTGAGCTTGGTGAACAGCCCCGCCACCCCGGGCAGCGCGATCATCACGGTCGGCCACGCGGTGCGCTGCGCCCGGAGCTCGGGCAGCGCGGGCGAGACCAGCGTGAGCGTACGGACGAGATCGGGCCGTACGGCCGCGACACGCGTCGTGACGGCTCCGCCGAGCGAGTTCCCGAAGAGGTGCACGGGCCCGCGCCCGGACGCGTCGAGATAGCGGATGACCGCGCGCGCGTGCCCGGTGACCGAGTAGTCCCCGTCGTCCGGCGGCGGCGAGTCCCCGAAGCCCGGCAGATCGAGGGCCTCACTGTCGACCAGCCCGTCGAGCAGCGGCATCAGCGCCGACCAGTTCTGCGAGGAACCGCCGAGGCCATGGACGTACAACGCGGGCGGCAGCCCCGCACGCACGGGCGGCCTCGACCGCACCGTCAGCGTGATCCCGGGCAGACCCACCGACCGCAGCCGCTCCCCCTCAGCGACCCTGACGGCGCCCACCTTTGGTGTGACAGTGGTGGCCAGCACGGACGGCAGCTCGGTCGAAGACATGCGGCAATGTTACGAGACGATCACGCAGTGGTTCGTGTGTTCGCCGTCACAGATCTGTTCGGCGTCACAGAACAGGTCTGTTGGGCATCGCAAAACAGGTCTGTCGGGCGTCACAAATCGGCGTTCCAAATCTGTTCGCCGTCACGGATCGCGAGCAAATGGCGAACAGATCGCATAGCGCCCCGATCGGGTGTCTCCTAGGCTCGGACGAGGGCACTCGTATCTCGTAGAGGAGCGAATCTCACCAGGAGCGCACCTCGTACAGGGGCGCACGCGCACCACTCGGGAAGAGGAACCATGACAGTCGACCCGGCAGACCCCGAGACCTTCGCGAACGACGACGAACCCGAGGAGCTCGACCCCGAGGCCCCCGAGGCCGACGCGGCCGAACAGCGCAAGGGCCTGGAACCGCAGGAGGACGACGGCCCGCTGACGGTCGGCGACCCCGCAAGCGCGGACGAAGGGGACCTGGCCGAGCAGGCCAGGGTCGTAGAACTCGACGAGGACGACTACCGGTGACGGCCCACCGGTGACGCGACCGTCACCGATGCGCCCACTTCATCCCCGTTTGGCACGGTCCGTGCCGATATCACCAGGCGTCCGGTACGTGAAATTGTGCGCTCGCACCGCGCACACCACGGTTACCGAAAAGTACGATGGCGGCGCGGCGCTCACCGCATGTGGACAATTTTGGGAGGCGGCGTGACAGCCATCGAGCAGACAGAGGCGGCACGCCCGCGGGGCACTCGCCTGCCGCGCCGTGCCCGACGCAACCAGCTCCTCGGCGCCGCCCAGGAAGTATTCGTTGCGCAGGGGTACCACTCGGCCGCCATGGACGACATCGCCGAGCGCGCGGGCGTCAGCAAGCCGGTCCTCTACCAGCACTTCCCGGGCAAGCTCGACCTCTACCTCGCCCTGCTGGACCAGCACTGCGAGTCCCTGCTCCAGTCCGTACGGACGGCACTCGCGTCCACCACGGACAACAAGCTGCGCGTACGGGCGACGATGGACGCCTACTTCGCGTACGTCGAGGACGACGGCGGCGCCTTCCGGCTGGTCTTCGAGTCCGACCTGACGAACGAGCCCGCGGTCCGCGAGCGCGTGGACAAGGTCACGCACGAGTGCGCGGAGGCGATCTGCGAGGTCATCGCGGAGGACACCGGCCTTTCGCGTGACGAGTCGATGCTCCTCGCCTCGGGCCTCGGCGGTCTGGCCCAGGTGGTGGCCAGGTCCTGGCTGCACAGCGACCGCAGCGTCCCGCGCGAGCATGCGGTCCAGCTGCTGGCCTCGCTGGCCTGGCGGGGCATCGCGGGCTTCCCGCTGCACGGCACGGATCACCACTGAGGGTTCGCGCCGGTCACCACCGGCCGTTCATTTGTTCCCGCCCACTGTTCGCTCCTGGCGTTCTTGGGCGGAGCGTGCACGTCCCCTCACCGGGCTAATGTGTGCTGCGTACGGCGCGGACACACGCGCACATCACTGACCGTCGGAGGGACAAAGCCGTGGAGGTCAAGATCGGCGTGCAGCACGCGCCCCGCGAGATCGTTCTGGAGAGCGGTCAGACCCCGGAAGAGGTCGAGCGCGCGGTGTCCGAAGCGCTGGCCGGCAAGTCGCAGCTGCTGAGCCTCGTGGACGACCACGGCCGCAAGGTCCTGGTTCCGGCCGACCGCCTCGCGTACGTGGAGCTCGGCGAGCCCACCCAGCGCAAGGTGGGATTCAGCGCGCTGTAGTTCGGGCGAGCAGACGAGAAGGGGGCCCGGTGGCACTGCCACCGGGCCCCCTTTCGTACGTGATCGCGCACGCGGCCACCCGCGCACTCGCGTAGGTGGCCGGATACCGCGCTCAACGCAGATGTTCACCACAGATGGAGCACAGATCCACCACAGAGGAGGGTTGTATTCCGCACGTCAGGGGTAGGACCGGCTACGACCGAATTGCACCGGCCGTGCGGGAGGGACCCCCACCATGCTCTTGGAAACGCTCGGCTCCGCGATGCTCGGTCTGGCACTGGCATGGGCGGCCGTGTACCGCCTGCCGCACCGTCTCCCGAGCCGCACGCTGGTCCTGCCGACCGGCGTCGCCGGAGCCCTGTTCGGCGCCTTCCTGACGCACACCGCGCTGGGCGCCGGCCACCTGCTCGTGATCCTCCTGGGCGCGGTTGCCGTCTCCACGGCGTCACTGTCCCTGCTGCTGCGCCCGGCGGAAAGTTTTCGCCGCCACTCGGCGACGGCGTAACCAGGGATTCTGATCCCGGGGACGAAGGCGCCCTGTAAGGGGCGCGGGGAACTGCGCGCTCAGCCCCCCACAACCCCCACTTACCGATCCGCCTGCGGGAGCATCACGCCGCCAAGCCCAGCGCAGCCATCCGCTTCGTGTGCGCCTCGGTGATCCGCGAGAACATCCGTCCGACCTCCGCGAGGTCGAACCCGTCCGCGACGCCGCCCACGAGCATGGTCGACAGTGCGTCGCGCTCGGCGACCACCCGCTGCGACTGGGACAGGGCCTCGCCCATCAGCCGTCGCGCCCACAGCGCGAGCCGCCCGCCCACCCGCGGGTCCGCGTCGATGGCGGCGCGCACCTTCTCGATGGCGAAGCTCGCGTGCCCGGTGTCGTCGAGTACGCCGAGCACGAGGCTGCGGGTGTCCGAGTCGAGCCGGGCGGCGACCTCGCGGTAGAAGTCACTGGCGATCGAGTCGCCGACGTACGCCTTGACGAGCCCTTCCAGCCAGTCGGAGGGCGCGGTCTGCCGGTGGAAGCCGTCGAGCGCGGCGACGAACGGCTCCATCGCCTGCGTCGGCTCCGCGCCGACCGCCGAGAGCCGGTCCCGCAACTGCTCGAAGTGGTGGAACTCGGCCGACGCCATCTTCGCCAGCTCCGCCTTGTCGCTCAGCGTGGGCGCCAGCTTGGCGTCCTCCGCGAGCCGCTCGAACGCCGCCAGCTCGCCGTACGCGAGCGCTCCGAGCAGGTCCACGACCGCGGCGCGGTACTGGGGGTCGGCGGAGGCCGTGTCCCAGCCCTGCGCGGCGACTCCGGTGGCCGCGGGAGCGGTGTCGTCCGTGGCCTCGGCGGGTTTGTCAGCGGCTTTGTCGGGCGTCGTCATGAAGCGCACAATAGCCCGCTGACAGCAACACGGAAGTCCCTGGTCAATCAGTGTGACGACCACTACGTGACCAAATCGGCCATCGCATATGCGCGATTCCGGGGTATGGTGGTAATGCGCCCGGCGACTATTCGACGGGCCGCATGAATGAGGATGCCCGGTCGGTGGCCCGATCGGCTCCGACCTGACAGCCCTCCACGTCGGTACGGCACATTGCGTACGACACCCGGAGGGAACCCTCAGTGGTACGAGAGCTCGAGCGTCGGCAGTGGTCCCATGCCACTCGGCCCGCCCGTCAAGAGCGGCCGACGTCCCCGGCACGGTCCCGTCACGACCCCCGCGCTCGCCTCGCACCGCGTACACAGAAGAGGCAGCACCCTGACTACGACTTTCCGCGATCTCGGGATCCTTTCCGAGACGGCCGAGGCCCTTGAGTCCGTCGGCATCATCAATCCCTTCCCCATCCAGGAGATGACGCTCCCCGTTGCCCTCTCCGGCAGCGACGTCATCGGCCAGGCCAAGACCGGCACCGGCAAGACGCTGGGCTTCGGTCTCCCGCTCCTCGAGCGCGTCACCGTCCCCGCGGACGTCGAGGCCGGCCGGGCACAGCCCGAGCAGCTCACCGACGCCCCGCAGGCCCTCGTCGTCGTCCCGACGCGCGAGCTGTGCCAGCAGGTCACGAACGACCTGCTGACCGCGGGCAAGGTCCGCAACGTACGCGTTCTCGCCATCTACGGCGGCCGTGCGTACGAGCCGCAGGTCGAGGCGCTCAAGAAGGGCGTCGACGTCATCGTCGGCACCCCGGGCCGTCTGCTGGACCTCGCGGGCCAGAAGAAGCTCAACCTGAAGCACATCCGGGCGCTCGTCCTGGACGAGGCCGACGAGATGCTCGACCTGGGCTTCCTGCCCGACGTCGAGAAGATCATGAACATGCTGCCGGCCCGCCGTCAGACGATGCTGTTCTCGGCGACCATGCCGGGCGCGGTCATCGGCCTCGCGCGCCGCTACATGTCGCAGCCCACGCACATCCGCGCCACCTCGCCCGACGGCGAGGGCGCGACGGTCGCGAACACCGCGCAGTTCATCTACCGCGCGCACAACATGGACAAGCCCGAGCTCGTCGCACGCATACTGCAGGCCGACGGCCGCGGTCTCGCGATGGTCTTCTGCCGCACCAAGCGGACGGCGGCGGACCTCGCCGACCAGCTCCAGCAGCGCGGCTTCGCCTCCGGCGCGGTCCACGGCGACCTCGGCCAGGGCGCCCGCGAGCAGGCGCTGCGCGCCTTCCGCAACGGCAAGGTCGACGTCCTCGTCTGCACCGACGTCGCCGCCCGCGGCATCGACGTCGAGGGTGTCACCCACGTCATCAACTACCAGTCCCCCGAGGACGAGAAGACGTACCTGCACCGCATCGGCCGTACGGGCCGCGCGGGCGCCAAGGGCATCGCCGTCACCCTCGTCGACTGGGACGACATCCCTCGCTGGCAGCTCATCAACAAGGCGCTGGACCTGGGCTTCCCGGACCCGCCGGAGACGTACTCCACGTCCCCGCACCTCTTCGAGGAGCTGAAGATCCCGGCCGGCACCAAGGGTGTCCTGCCGCGCTCCGAGCGCACCCGCGCCGGCCTCGCGGCCGAGCAGGTCGAGGACCTCGGCGAGACCGGCGGCCGTGGTGGCCCGCGTGGCCGCGGTGGCCGTTCCGCCGCCCCGGCCGCCGCTGCGCCTGCCGTCGAGCGTGAGCGCCCGGCGCGCACGCCGCGCCGCCGCCGTCGTACGCGCAACGGCGCACCGATGGACGAGGCCGCCACGACTCCCGAGGTGACGACCGAGGCCGTCGCCGAGGCGACCCCGACCGTGACCGAGCCCCGCACCCCGCGCCGCCGTCGCCGTACGCGCAACGGCGCGTCGGAGCCGGTCGCCGTGGCCGAGGCCGTTGCCGAGCCGTCGACCGCAGCGGCGGAGACCGCCGTGGCGACGGCCGAGGGCCTCACGGACGAGCCGGCCAAGCCGCGCCGCCGCCGCACCCGCAAGGCCGCGGAGCCGGTGGAAGCGACGGCCGAGAGCGTCGTGGCCGAAGCTGTCGCCGTCACCCAGGAAGCTGCCGAAGCCTCCGAAGCCCCCGAGGCCCCGGCCGCACCGCGCCGCCGCACCCGCAAGGTTGCGGAGACCGCGGTCGACACCGCTGAAGGTGTCACGGAGGCCGCGCCGCGGCGCCGTACCCGCAAGGTTGCGGAGACCGTGGTCGACACGGCGGAGGCCGTCACAGAGGCCCCCACCAAGCCGCGCCGCACCCGCAAGGCCGCGGCCCCCGCGGCCGAAGCCACCACCGAGGCGGAGCCCAAGCCGCGCCGCACCCGCGCCAAGGCCACGACCGAGGCGGCCGCCGAGGCCGCTGTGGACACGGCCGAAGCCGCTGAGGCCAAGCCGCGCCGTCGCACCCGCAAGGCCGCCACCGCGACCGTCGAGGCCGAGATTCCGGCCCAGACGGCCGAGGAGCCCGAGGCCGCGCCGCGCCGCCGTACCCGCAAGGTTGCGGAGACCGTGGTCGACACGGCGGAGGCCGTCACAGAGGCCCCCACCAAGCCGCGCCGCACCCGCAAGGCCGCGGCCCCCGTGGCCGAAGCCACCACCGAGGCGGAGCCCAAGCCGCGCCGCACCCGCGCCAAGGCCACGACCGCCACCGCCGCGGCCGCGGCCGTCGATGCCGAGATCCCGGCCCAGACGGCCGAGTCGAAGCCCCGTCGGCGCACCCGCAAGGCCGCTGCGACGGAGCCCTCCGAGGGCTGATCTCCTGCCCTTGCCCGATGGCCCGTTCCCACCTCGCGTGGGGCCGGGCCATCGGCGTTCCTACGGGCCGCCACCCGGGCTGGCGTAAGGGATGGTCTTTCGCCCCCTCCGCCCCTACCCAACCCGTACCTGGGGGCTCCGCCCCCAGACCCCCGTTCGCCCGAAGGGCTCGTCCTCAAACGCCGGACGGGCTGGATGGTGCCTCCCTGGGCTGAAAAGCGCAGCCCCCACGGGTGGGAGGGGGATCGGGACGGCACAGGCTCGTCCTCAAACGCCGGACGGGCTGGAGATACCTGACCCGGGCTGAAAGCGCAGCCCCCGCGGGTGGGAGGGGGATCGGGACGGCACCGCCCCGCCCACCGGACGCCGTAGGCGTTCGAGGAGCGGGCCCCCACCGGACACCCCGCAGCCGCCCACCGGCGTGGGTCGGGGGCGTGTCGGTACGTCCAAAGCCCGTCGCGTACGTTCGCGTCACCGGACGTTTCACTGCTCGGCCAACGTCTGATCCGGCGGCGACGGGCGGACGTACCGGCACGCCCCCGACCCACCACCCACCGGACGGCAGGCGCCCCCCTCCGGATAGCCTCAGCCCATGAGCAGGCCCATCACCTTCACCCCTCCCGCCGGCGCCCACGCCCACCGGCTCCAGACCGCGCGCGGCGAATTCGCCGTACTCGAAGCGGCAGCGCAGGGGCACCAGCGAGGGACCGTGCTCTTTCTGCCAGGGTTCACCGGCAGCAAGGAGGATTTCATCTCGCTGCACGAACCGCTCGCCGCGGACGGCTACCGCACGGTGGCCGTGGACGGCCGGGGCCAGCACGAGTCCCCCGGCCCACGGGACGACGAATCGGCGTACGCGCAGGGCGAGTTGGCTAGGGACGTCCTCGCCCAGGCGGACGCGGTAGGCACCCCCGTACACCTCGTAGGCCACTCCCTCGGCGGCCAGATCGCCCGCGCAGCCGTACTCCTGAACCCGGCCCCCTTCGTCTCCCTGACGCTCATCGCCTCGGGCCCCGCCCAGATCTCCGCCTCCCAGCAGCAGCGCGTCAAACTGCTCCGGGACGCGCTCACCGTGATGGACATGGCCCAGGTGTGGGAGGCGATCCAGGCGATGGAGCCGCCCGAGGACACCGACACCGGCGACCTCGACACGGGCCTCGACGACCGTGCCGACCTACGGCGCCGCTGGCTGGGCAACAGCCCCGCCCAGCTCATCGCGACCGGCCGCCAGCTGTGCACCGAGCCGGACCGCGTCGCCGAACTGGCAGCCGTCCCCCTGCCGAAGCACGTCCTGTCCGGCGACGAGGACAACACCTGGCCGCTCCCGCTCCTCGACGAGATGGCCGTACGCCTCAACGCCCGCCGCACGGTCGTCCACGGCTCGGAGCACTCCCCGAACACGGACCAGCCGGAGCAGACGGCCCGAGCCCTCGCGCACTTCTGGAACGACGTCCAGCGACCCTAGTACTGCGCCCGCAGGTGCTCCCAGAACCCGTCCCGCAGCGCCCGCCGCAGATCCGCCTGCCCCCGCAGGGAGTACTGCAGCAGCCCCTCCGCCTCGACCAGCAGATCCTGGTCGACCGAGCCGGGCAGATACGGATGCCCGGGCAGCAGGTCGACCAGCGCCTCCCGCCCCCGCGCGGCCAGCCACTTCGCGGCGACCTGCGCGCCCACGAACCGCACGTCGTCGCGCGTGGGCCGGGCCGCCGCCGTCGCGTCGTACGTGGTGCCGGTCCGCCGTGCCACGTACGGCTTGAAGAAGTCGAGGTCGAAGGTCCGCTGGCTGTCGACCTCCCAGAGCAGCGGCTCGGCCTGGTTGCGGCCCTCCGGCGCCTCGATGCCCCAGAGGTGGACCCGTGCCCCGTACCCCTGCGCCGCCTCGACCGCGGACACCAGGTCCTCGTCGCCGCCGAGCAGCGCGGCGTCGCTGATGGCGCGGTGCCGGGCGAGGGACTCCAGGTCGGACCTGATGAGTGAATCGACGCCCTTCTGCTGGTTGTTGGCGTTCAGGTTGCCCAACCGCACCTTGACGTCGGGCAGTTCGGCGATGGACTGCTGTTCCGCCGTGTGGATACGGCGCCGCGCGCCGTCGTACCAGTACACCCGGAGCAGCCTGCTGTCCGCGAAAATCGTGCGGGCCCGGTCGATGAGCGCCTCGATGAGACCTTCGGTGTCCAGGTCGAAGGAGCGACGGTCCTCGGTCCCGGCGACAAGCCGACCGGCGGCCGCGTACAGATATCCGGCGTCGACGAAGATCGCATGCGTGGAAGGCGTCTTCGCCACCTCGGCGAGCATGCGCTGGAGCAGCTCGTTGGTGCGGTCGATGCGGGCGCCGAGCGCCACGAGGTCGTCGTTCATCGCCTCCATTGTCCCGGCGGTCACGCTTCGAACACAACCGGTCCCGGTCAGTCCGCCACACACCCCGCCAGTCACCCCGCCAGTCACCCCGCCAAACCGCCCAGCTACCCACAGGTAATTAGCTTCTCGAAAAATTTCCTTAGCGTAGGGAATGTTTGTAACACGCATCCCGTTGAATCCGTATGGAGCGAGGGGCGCCGATGCCTCACGCACCACACACAAGTAGTTCTCCTCAGGAGGATGACCAGACGAAGGGAGAAGCCCATGCGCTTCGAAATCATGCGACTTGACGATGTCGACGGAACCCCCGTGGACAGCACCGTCGTAGACGCCGCCTCCGTCAACCGGATCGTTCAGCAGGCCGCCGCCATAGGACAGCGCCTCTGGATCCGCCCGGCCGACTCATCCGCTTCATAACACGCGGACAGACTTCAGAGCCCCGCACGGCAACCATGCCGTGCGGGGCTCTGCACATGTGGGCGCGACCGCTCAACTCCCCTGGATCACCTGCGTGACCCCGTTGATGATCTGCTGAACCGCGATCGCCGACAGCATCATGCCCGCGAGCCGCGTCACCAGCACCACACCGCCGTCCTTGATGACGCGGATGATCAGCAGCGAGTACCGCATCACGATCCACAACACGACGTGGATGGCGAGGATCGCGACCCACACGGACACCTGCATGGCAACGCTGTCGGCTTTCTGCACCGCAAGGATCACCGACACGATCGCGCCGGGGCCCGCGAGCAGCGGCATGCCCAGCGGTACGAGGGCGACGTTGACGTCCTTGGTCTGCTTCGGCTCGTCGGTCTTGCCGGTCAGCAGGTCGAGGGCGATCAGCAGGAGCAGCAGGCCGCCCGCGATCATCAGCGCGGGCACGGACACATGCAGGTAGTTCAGGATCTGGTGCCCGAGCAGCCCGAACACGGCGATCACTCCGCCGGCCACGCAGACGGCCTGGAAGGCCATCCGCTTCTGCACCTTGGCGGGGCGGCCCGCGGTGAGCGCGAGGAAGATCGGGGTGATCCCGGGGGGATCCATGATCACGAAGAGGGTGAGGAAGAGGGAGCCGAAGACAGCGACGTCGAACATGGGTGAGGCCTTGCGTGTATTGAGCGGGAAAACCAGGAAGAGCGAAACCAGGGAGGGGAACTACACGCCCTGGTCCCCGCCCGCCCCCGGCACCGGAAACGCCCCGGTGGCCCGCCGAGTGATCTCTCCGTACACCTCGGGATCGGTCGTGAACTCCCCGAGCAGGCACGTCTTTCGGCTGCCGTGGTAGTCGCTGGACCCGGTGGGCAGCAGCCCCAGTTCGGCCGCGAGCCCCCGCAGCCGCGCCCGAGTCTCCGGCTCGTGGTCCATGTGGTCCACCTCGATGCCGTCGAGCCCCGCGGCCGCGAGCTCCGCGATGGCGGCCTCCGGCACGGTCCGGCCCCGCTTGGCGGCGGCCGGATGCGCGAAGACGGCGACGCCGCCCGCACCCTTGATCAGCCGGATCGCCTCGAAGGGGTCGGTCTCGTGCTTCTCGACGAAGGCCCGGCCCCCGTCGGACAGCCACTGCTCGGTGAAGGCGTCGTTCACGGTCGGTACGACACCGAGCTCGACCAGGGCGGAGGCGATATGGGGCCGTCCCACCGAACCGTCGCCCGCGATGCGCGCCACCTGCGCCCAGGTGATCGGCACGCCGAGCTCCCGAAGCCTGGCGATCATGCCCTGGGCACGCGGCACCCGGTCGTCCCGTACGAGTTCGCGCTCGGCGAGCAGCCCGGGCTCCTCGGGGTCGAAGAGGTAGGCCAGCATGTGCATGCTGACGCCGTCCAGGCGGCAGGAGAGCTCGGCCCCGGTGACCAGCGTCAGCCCGGCAGGCAGCGCGTCGATCGCGTCGGCGTACCCGCGGGTCGTGTCGTGGTCGGTCAGCGCGACGACGTCCAGACCGGCGGCGGCAGCGTTGCGGACCAGCTCGGCCGGGGTGTCCGTACCGTCGGAGGCGGTGGAGTGGGCGTGCAGATCGATGCGCACTCGCGGACTCCTGGCGATGACGGGACGGAAGGGGACACCCAAGGATAACGGGAATCCCGCCTTCCCCTGTCACACCCGCACCTGGGCTGCGCCCCCTACGAACCGCCTGTGAGCCCTACGGTTCAAGAATCCGCGGCGACAACGCCCCACAAGGCAGCAGATCGACCTCGGCGCCCGCGTCCCGCAGATCCGTCAGCACGAGCTCGTCGTACATCAGCAGCCCCGACTGCTCGGGCCACACGACCGCCCACAGCCACAGCCCGCGCGCCTCGCCCGCGAAGACGGCGCGGTCGTCGGGGGCGCCGGCCACATGCCAGAGGGGGGTGGGGCGGCCGGCCGCGAGGACCTTCGCCTGGGGCGGTTTCTCGACGCTCATGTACGGGCCGGGGTCGGGCCCGTCGACACCTGCGTACCGCGCACCGAGGCCGACGCCGAGCTCCTCGGCGATGAGGACCAGCTCCCCTATGCCGCCGAGCGGTCCGGGTCCGGAGCAGGCGACGGCGGTCGCGCGCCCGCCGCTGCGGTCGTCACCGGCGAAGGCCGCGCCCGTGAACAGCCAGCCGACCGGCAGCGGCCACGGCATCCACACCGGCACCCGGGCGCGGTGCACCACTACACCGAGGGCCTCGACGCTGGGCGGGATCACGGGCTGCAGCGGGTGCACGGTCCCGTGCACATCGCACTGCCAGGAGTCGGCAAAGAGGCCGGGAGCCCTGACCCGGCCACCACACTTCGGGCAACTGGGTTCGCCCCTCATAGAGCCCAACGGTCCTCCCCGTCCTTCGCCGCGTCAAGGACGATCACCCGTCCGGCGTGTGCACATCACCCGGGACCGCTCCGCCGTCACCTCGAGAAACTAGATGCATCTTGCATTATTTAGTCGACCTAACTAATATGTGTATACGCCAACGATCTGGTCGAGGACTGCGAGGACCACACATGCGCACCACAGCAGGAGAAGCCGCCGAAGCGGACCCGTTCGACGCGGGAGCCGGCGGCATCCTGCGCCAGCCGAAGGCCGTCTGGGCGACGGCCGGGGCGTCCGTCGTCGCCTTCATGGGCATCGGGCTCGTCGACCCGATCCTGCCGTCCATCGCCAAGGGCCTGGACGCCACCACCAGCCAGGTCTCGCTGCTCTTCACCTCGTACTTCCTGATCACCGCCGTGGCGATGCTGGTGACCGGCTTCGTCTCCAGCCGCATCGGCGGCAAGAAGACCCTGCTGCTCGGCCTCGCGCTCGTCGTGGTCTTCGCGGGCCTCGCCGGCACGTCCGGGTCGGTCGGCGAACTCGTCGGATTCCGGGCCGGCTGGGGCCTGGGCAACGCGCTCTTCGTGTCCACGGCCCTCGCCGTCATCGTCGGCTCGGCGGCGGGAGGCAGCGCCGCGGCGATCCTGCTGTACGAGTCGGCCCTGGGCCTCGGCATGGCGTGCGGCCCCCTGCTGGGCGCGCTGCTCGGCAACGCCAGCTGGCGCTACCCCTTCTTCGGCACCGCGTTCCTGATGGCGGTCGGCTTCCTGTGCATCACGGCGTTCCTGAAGGAGCAGCCCAAGCCCGCGAAGAAGACCTCGCTGCTCGACCCGATCAGGGCACTGGGCCACGGCGGCCTCGCCTCGGCGGCCGTCTCGGCGTTCTTCTACAACTACACGTTCTTCACCGTGCTGGCCTTCACCCCGTTCGTACTGAACATGACCCCCTACAAGTCGGGCGCGGTCTTCTTCGGCTGGGGCCTGCTGCTGGCCCTCTTCTCGGTGATCGTGGCCCCGCGCATGCAGGCCCGGTTCGGCTCGCTGAAGGTGCTCGGCGGCTCGCTGATCCTGCTCGCCGCCGACGTCCTCGTCCTCGGGTACGGCAGCCACACCACCGCCGTCGTCTGCACGATCCTGTCCGGCGCCTTCATCGGCGTGAACAACACCGTCTACACGGAACTCGCCCTGGGCGTCTCGGACGCGCCGCGCCCGGTGGCCAGCGCCGGGTACAACTTCGTGCGGTGGTTCGCGGCCGCGGCGGCGCCGTACTTCGCGCCGAAGATCGAGGAGTGGAGCGACATCCACATCCCGTTCGTGGTCGCGGCCCTCACAGCGGTGATCGGCGCCGCGGTGGTCTTCGTACGGCGGGACGCGCTGACGCACGACGCCGAGGAGCTGGAGCCTCGGCACGCCACGGAGGACAGCGTCACCGTTTTTGCCAACTGACTGATTTCGGCCAGGGCCTGAGCCGGGATCAGCCAGATATGAGAAAGAACTCAGTCCAGCGGAACGGACTTGCGCAGCGGATCGCGCAGGTCCGTTCCACCGCTCAGCCAGCGCTCCTGGAGGGCGCCCGCGCCGTGCACCCGCTTCCACGCGGCCTCGTTCGGCGTCATGGGGAGCAGCGGCAGGAACCGTACGGGGTCGGCGGGCTCGTCCAGATCGAGGTCCTCCACCAAACCACCCGGCTCGGCGACCAGTACGGAGGTGAACGGCGCGCCGGGCCACAGGGGTTCGCCCACGTCGAGCGAGGCGCCGGGAGCCACGATCAGGCCCTCGACCTGCGGAGACGCGGCGAGTACGGCGAGCGGGCGGAGCACCTTGTCGGTGTCGGCGGCGCCGGCGCGCACGGAGAGGATCAGCTCGGCGCGCGGGCCTTTCACGGGGTCGGCGACGACCGAGGTGGGGTCCGCCATCGGCTGGGCGGACATGCCGAGCGTCGCGTAGCGGACGATGTCGCCCTCGGTGAAACGCAGCACTTCGACACGGTCGGTGCCGAGGAAGGTGACCGCGGCCCGCGCGTCGGATTCGCCCAGCGCGGAACGCAACCGGGCCTCGACCAGAGGAAGAACATCAGCCATGAACCGAGCATAGAACTCGTCAGGAGCGCGCAAAGCGGCACGTTGACGCTTCGGTGCGCTGATAGTCTTGGCCGCTGGCCGGGGCAGCACGCAGAAGCGTCGCTCTCAAGTCCCGGCCCACTGAGGCTGACTCCCCCCGACGGGGGAACTGTCCGACTCCCCTGTGGAGGGAGCTGGACCCCCTACGGGGGATGGATCGTCCCTCACGGGGGACCGACCGGAGGAGGTGGGGCTGCAATGGACCGAAGTCATCCGTGCAGTACTACCCGCTCTTCCGGTCGCTGAGTTCTTTAGCTGGCTCTGTAGTCCTGCTGGCTGTCGCCTCCTGCGAAACATGTGCATACGTGTCAGCGTTGCCCGGTGCACCACGGAAGAGCGCTTCGTTCCCGCCTGATCCGTCCGATCCGAACGTGATCCGTCTGATCGAGACGTGATCTGCCTGATCCGAGTCAGTAGCGAAGCTGCCACCGCGACGGTGCGGTGCTCCCCGCTTTGTGGACGTGCCAAACATCCGCAGTCAGGACGTCCCCATTCCGGGTAGTTCCAACCGTCGCCGGCCGCCTCCGTTGCGAAGGAGCCTGCCCATGTCGATGATTCGTGACCTCCGTGCCGCGGTCCGCCCCCGTCCCTCGCTGCGCAAGGACAGTGGCTCGTACGACACCACCCGTGACCCCGGGACCCCCTCCGCCGTGGTCGACTGCGCCATCTACCGCGACGGTGCGCGCGTCGAGACCCGCGAGCCACTGACGCCCCACCAGGCGATGCGCCAGGTGCACCGTGACGGCGGCTTCGTGTGGATCGGCCTGCACGAGCCGACGGAGGCCGAATTCTCCGGTATCGCAAGCGAGTTCGGGCTGCACCCGCTCGCCGTCGAGGACGCGGTCCAGGCCCACCAGCGGCCCAAGCTGGAGCGGTACGACGACTCCCTCTTCACCGTCTTCAAGACCATCCACTACGTCGAGCACGACCAGCTGACCGCCACCAGCGAGATCGTCGAGACCGGCGAGGTCATGTGCTTCACCGGGCGGGACTTCTTCATCACCGTCCGGCACGGCGGGCAGGGTTCGCTGCGGGCGCTGCGGCACCGGCTCCAGGACGACCCCGAGCTGCTCGCCAAGGGGCCCTCCGCCGTGCTGCACGCCATCGCCGACCATGTCGTCGACGGGTACATCGCGGTCGCCGACGCCGTGCAGGACGACATCGACGAGGTCGAGACCGAGGTCTTCTCGCCGGGCCGCAAGGGCACCCCGCGCGGCACGGACGCCGGGCAGATCTACCAGCTCAAGCGTGAGGTGCTGGAGTTCAAGCGGGCGGTGTCGCCGCTGCTGCGCCCCATGCAGCTGCTGAGCGAGCGGCCGATGCGGCTGATCGACCCCGACATCCAGAAGTACTTCCGCGATGTCCACGACCACCTCGCCCGGGTGCAGGAGCAGGTCCTCGGCTTCGACGAGCTGCTCAACTCGATCCTCCAGGCCAACCTCGCGCAGGCGTCCGTCGCGCAGAACGAGGACATGCGCAAGATCACCTCCTGGGCGGCGATCATCGCCGTACCGACGATGGTGTGTGGCGTGTACGGCATGAACTTCGAGCACATGCCCGAGCTGCACTGGCGGTACGGCTACCCGGTGATCCTGGGCGTCACGGTCGCCATCTGTCTGGGGATCCACCGCACGCTGAAGCGCAACGGCTGGCTGTGACCCCGGCTGGATAGTGTTGCCCCCATGACGGAACAGCTGCTCGACCGGGCCCTCGTCGAGGAAGCCACCAAGAAGTCCGGGCTGATCTGGGTGCGGGGCAACGGGGTGCCGGTGCTCCACGGCCAGGGCGACGGAGCACCCTCGCGCGCGCTGTGGCACGTGTGGCACGACGGCGGGGCCTGTCTGATCGGCGACGGGCCCGGCGAGCAGCCGCTGCCGGGTCTGGTCGACGGGGGCGACGCGGTCGTCACCGTACGCAGCAAGGACAAGGGCGGGCGCCTGGTGTCCTGGGCGGCGAAGGTCGTGGAACTGACGCCCGCTTCCCCGGAGTGGGAGGAAGCGGTCGCCGAGCTCAAGGGCAAGCGCCTGAACGCCCCCGACGGCGAGGCCATGACCGGGCGCTGGGCCCGGGAGTGCCGGGTGCTCCGCCTCGAGCCGACGGGCGGCACCTCCGAGCTCCCCGACGGCTCGCTCTCCGCGCCGCCGCTGCCCACCCCCGCCACCACCCGGCAACCGGCCCCGGGGGCCCTGCCCGGCCTTCTCTTCAAGAAGCGCAGGCGGCGCTAGGTCTACCGCTGGGTCTACGAGGACGGCAGCTGCTGCCCGTAGTCCACCGTCTCGTTCTTGGAGGGCTCCTCCAGGGCGAAGTCCTTGCCCCAGTCCGTGAGGCGGAGGGTGCCGGCGTTGCCCGCGCGGACCAGGCGGAGGGGGTACGCGGTTCCCTCCAGGGAGACGTCCAGGGAGCCGCCCGAGCCGTCGCCGCCGGTGATGCGGAAGGTGCGGGTGCCGGACTGCTCGTGGTAGCCGTCGGTCGCGAGGGCGCCCTGCAGGGTGAGCAGGCCGTCGAGGAGGACGTTCTTGTCGGTGAAGCCGCTGAAGCGCTTGTAGGTGGGGTCATCCGTCGGGACCTTCACGTACTTGCCGTCGAGCTTGTCGGCGACGGCCGTGTCCGCCGAGGAGGCGCCGCCCTTGCCGTCCTGGTCGGTCCAGAAGTCGGCGTCGGCCTTCAGGTAGAGGTGCTCGCCGACCCGCAGCAGCCGGAAGGTCGACTCCTTCGAGGTGACGGAGCCGGTGCCGCCGTCGCCCTTGAGGCGCATGTCGAGGGTGTACGTGGTCCCGTTGGTCACGACGGTCCCGGCGAGCCGTACCGTCTCCGCGGCGTCGGCCGCCTTCTTCGTCTTCGCCTGGATCTGGGCGGCGGTCAGTTTGCCGACCCCGTTCGTGCCCGCGTCCGGGTCGTCACTGCCGCACCCCGTCAGTCCTGTCCCCGTCACTACCAGTGCGCACATCGCGCTCACCAGTGCGGCCCTGCGGGTACGACCCTGGGGAATTGCAGTCACAGGTGGGACGCCTTTCGTGCGGGGGTCCGGGCGGCGGCGTAGGGCAGCGTACCGGTGCTCCCGGGGCCCCGCGGAAGGGGTCCGTCCGGAGCGCCCACCAGGGCGTATCCGACCGGGACGGGCTAGCCTGAAGCCCACCCGAGCGGACAAAACGGCAGGAACAGGAGGCGCGCGCATGGCCGCAGGCGCCCCCCGGATCTTCGTCTCGCACCTCGCCGGCGTCGCCGTGTTCGACCCGAACGGTGACCAGGTGGGCCGTGTGCGGGACCTGGTCGCCATGCTGCGTGTCGGGCGCCGGCCGCCCCGGCTGCTCGGCATCGTCGTCGAACTGTCCACGCGCCGCCGCATCTTCCTGCCCATGACCCGGGTGACCGGCATCGAGAGCGGCCAGGTCATCACCACCGGCGTCCTCAACGTGCGCCGCTTCGAGCAGCGGCCCACCGAGCGGCTCGTGTTCGGCGAGCTCCTGGACCAGCGCCTCACGCTCGTCGAAGGGGGCGAGGAGGTGACCGTGCTCGACGTGGCCATCCAGCAGCTTCCGGCGCGGCGCGACTGGGAGATCGACCGGGTCTTCGTCCGCAAGGGCCGCGGCGGGGCGTTCAGGCGCACCAAGGGCGAGACCCTGACCGTCGAGTGGTCCGCCGTCACCGGGTTCTCGCTGGACGAGCAGGGACAGGGCGCCGAGAGCCTGCTCGCCACCTTCGAGCAGCTGCGCCCCGCCGACCTCGCGAACGTCATGCACCACCTGTCGCCGAAACGGCGCGGGGAGGTGGCCGCCGCACTCGACGACGACCGCCTCGCCGACGTACTCGAACAGCTCCCCGAGGACGACCAGATCGAGATCCTCGGCAAGCTCAAGGAGGAGCGCGCGGCCGACGTCCTGGAGGCGATGGCCCCGGACGACGCGGCCGACCTGCTCGCCGAACTGCCCGAGGACGACGTGGAGCGGCTGCTGACGCTGATGCGGCCCGGCGACGCGGCCGACGTACGGCGGCTGATGGCGTACGAGGAGCGGACCGCCGGCGGTCTGATGACGACCGAGCCCATCGTGCTGCGGCCCGACGCGACGATCGCCGACGCGCTCGCCCGGGTCCGCAACCCCGACCTCTCCCCCTCACTCGCCGCCCAGGTGTACGTGTGCCGCCCGCCGGACGAGACACCCACCGGCAAGTACCTGGGCACCGCGCACTTCCAGCGGCTGCTGCGCGACCCGCCGTACACCCTGGTCAGCTCGATCCTCGACGGCGATCTGCAGCCCCTCTCTCCGGATGCCGCGCTGCCCGTCGTCGCCGGGTTCTTCGCGACGTACGACATGGTGGCGGCGCCCGTCGTCGACGAGAGCGGCTCGCTGCTGGGCGCGGTGACCGTGGACGACGTACTGGACCACATGCTGCCCGAGGACTGGCGCGAGACGGAGTTCCACCTCGACGAAGACGACGAGGGGGCGGCCGATGGCGGCTGAACGCGAGGCGCGGGAACGCACCGCCTCCGGGGCGACCGCGGCCCCCCGGTCGCGCAACCGGCTCGACCAGCCGAAGCTGCCGGGCCGCAGGCTCCTGCCGGAGTGGGACCCGGAGGCGTTCGGACGGTTCTCGGAGCGGATCGCGCGGTTCCTGGGCACCGGGCGGTTCATCGTCTGGATGACCGTCGTCGTGGTCGTGTGGGTGCTGTGGAACGTCTTCGCGCCGCGTGACCTGCGCTTCGACAACTACCCGTTCATCTTCCTGACGCTGATGCTGTCGCTCCAGGCCTCCTACGCCGCCCCGCTGATCCTGCTCGCGCAGAACCGCCAGGACGACCGCGACCGCGTCAACCTGGAACAGGACCGCAAGCAGAACGAGCGGTCCATCGCGGACACCGAGTACCTCACCCGGGAGATCGCCACGCTGCGTATCGGCCTCGGCGAGGTCGCCACCCGCGACTGGATCCGCTCCGAACTGCAGGACCTGGTCAAGGAGCTGGAGGAGCAGCGTGTGGACGGGCATCGCGTATTCCCGTCCGAGGCCGCTCGGGGACGTGACACAGACGACCTGTGACGGGGCTTTCCGGGGCCCATGGGGTGCCCCGTACCATCGACGGTATGGCGGCTATGGAAGACGCGGTGCGTGAAGCACTGGCGACGGTGAACGATCCCGAGATCCAGCGACCCATCACCGAACTGGGGATGGTCAAATCTGTTGAGATCGGTGCGGACGGTGCGGTCGCGGTCACTGTCTATCTGACCGTCTCCGGCTGCCCGATGCGCCAGACCATCACGGACACCGTGACGGCGGCTGTCGCGGCGGTCGAGGGCGTCACGCACGTCGACGTGACCCTCGACGTGATGGGCGACGAGCAGCGCCGCGAGCTCGCGGCCGCGCTGCGCGGCGGGACGGCCGAGCGCGAGGTCCCCTTCGCCCAGCCGGGCTCGCTCACCCGCGTGTACGCGGTCGCCTCCGGCAAGGGCGGCGTCGGCAAGTCCTCGGTGACGGTGAACCTGGCGGCGGCGATGGCCGCCGACGGCCTCAAGGTCGGTGTCGTCGACGCGGACATCTACGGCCACTCCGTGCCCCGCATGCTGGGCGTCGACGGCAAGCCCACCCAGGTCGAGAACATGATCATGCCGCCGTCCGCGCACGGTGTGAAGGTCATCTCGATCGGCATGTTCACGCCGGGCAACGCGCCCGTCGTCTGGCGTGGCCCGATGCTCCACCGCGCCCTCCAGCAGTTCCTGGCGGACGTCTTCTGGGGCGACCTGGACGTCCTCCTCCTGGACCTCCCGCCGGGCACCGGCGACATCGCGATCTCGGTCGCGCAGCTCGTCCCGAACGCCGAGATCCTCGTCGTGACGACTCCGCAGCAGGCCGCCGCCGAGGTGGCCGAGCGCGCGGGCTCCATCGCCGTCCAGACCCACCAGAAGATCGTCGGCGTCGTCGAGAACATGTCCGGCCTGCCCTGCCCGCACTGCGGCGAGATGGTCGACGTCTTCGGCACCGGCGGCGGCCAGTCCGTCGCCGAGGGCCTGACCCGCACCACGGGCACCAACGTCCCGGTCCTCGGCAGCATCCCGATCGACGTCCGCCTCCGCGAAGGCGGCGACGAAGGCAAGCCGGTGGTCCTGACCGACCCCGACTCCCCGGCGGGCGCCGCCCTACGATCAATCGCAGGAAAACTCGGCGGCCGAGCCCGAGGCCTCTCGGGCATGTCCTTGGGCATCACCCCGAGGAACAAATTCTGAGCAGGTGACGGGAGACGCCCCTTTAGGGGCGCGGGGAACTGCGCGAGCAACCACGACGCACCCGCAGGTTCAAACGCTCCAGAGCACCTCGGATCGCATACGGGGATGGGGGCGCCGTCACTCAAGACGGCGCCCCCATCCCCGTATGCCCGCCGCCTAGGCGTACGCGCCGATGTCCTTGATCATTGAGAACCCAAGACCATACGCACTCATCCCCCGCCCGTACGCGCCCACATGCACGCCCTCCTGGGTGGAACCCGCAAGCACCCAGCCGAACTCGGACTCGCGGTAGTGGAAGGGCGTGGGAACGCCGTCCACGGGGAGGGACAGGGAGGACCAGTCGGAGCCGGTCAGGTCGTCGGCCAGGACCCACGCCGTTTCCGTCTGCTGGTCCAGCCAGTCGTCCCGGAGGGTGTGGTCCATCTGGCCGGGCCAGGTGAAGGACAGCAGCCCCACTCCCGCGAGCCAGGCCGCGGAGGAGACCGAGGTGGCCTCCAGCAGGCCCGTACCGTCCGCGCTGCGGCGTACGGGGCTGGCCGCGACGGTGACCACCACCGCGAAGCGTTCCTTGTCCTCCGTCGTCTCACCGCGCACGGTGGGCTCTTCACCGTGCCCGATCGAACCGTGCTCGACGGCACCGTCCGCCGAGGTACCCACCTGCATCAGCCAGCGCGGCCCCGTGAAGGCCTCGTCGAGGCCGTACCAAGGGAAGGGCGCCAGCAGGTAGCCGTCGACCGTGCGCCGGGCGGAGGGGACCTGTTGTCCGCCCTCCGCGGCCGGCGCCTGCGCGCCTACCCGACTTGTCGTCTCCATCTGCCGGACGCCTCCTAGCTCTCGTCGGACCGACGGGCCCGCCCCCCTCGGGCGTCCGTATCGGTCCGCACAACAACTGGGCAGCATAGCCACACCGCTCCGAGCAGCCGGGAAACCGCCCGGCGCGTGGGTACGTTTTCAGGCCGCGTGAGACTCAGCTCACGTGCGGCACGAGCCGTGTACGGCTCAGGTGGCGTCCGCGTCGAAGGGCGGGCGCTCGTCCTTGGCGAGGTCGAGCTTCTCGCGCTTCTTCGTCATGTCGACGGAGCCGCCGGACGGGGTGGCCGACGATTCGGACTCGCGGCCGTGCACCGCGTCCGTGACCTCGGCCATCTCCTTCTTCAGGTCGAAGCCGTTGCGGATTTCCTTGAGCCCCAGCTCGTCATTGTCCAGCTGCTTGCGGATGAACGTCTTGGGGTTGAGGTCCTCGAACTCGAAGTCCTTGAACTCCGGACCGAGTTCCTCGCGGATGTCCGCCTTGGCGCTGTCCGAGAACTCACGGATCTTGCGGATGGTGCGCGTGACATCCTGGATCAGCTTGGGGAGCTTGTCCGGACCGAAGACGAGCACGGCGAGGACAACGAGCGCCACGACCTCGAGCGGTCCTATGTCATTGAACACCTGAAGCTCCTTGCGATGTCCTCGGTCCTCGGCCCTCGGCAGGTCTTCCGTGGTCCGGGCCGTGTCCACGGTACCCGGCCATCCTGTCCGTCCGGAACTGTCCCGGGGCTTCCGGGTTCATGTACACGGCGAGTTTTCCGCGAAGTTTGCCGTTCAGGGCGGACCCGGCCCGACTTTCTGTGAAGTTCCTGTCAGTTGCTGTCGGCCGAGCCGAGGACCAGGCTGATCTGCTTCTCCGTGCCGCCTCGCAGGACGGTCAGCCGGAGCGTGTCGCCGGGGCGGTGCGCGCGGGTCTTCACGATGAGCTCCTCACCGGAGTGCACGGGACGGCCGTCGATCTCGGTGATGATGTCGCCCGGCTCGATGCCCGCCTTGGCGCCGGGGCCGCCCTCGGTGACCGCCGGGCCGCCGTCGCCGCTCTGCGTCCCGACCTTGGCGCCGTCGCCCGTGTAGTCCATGTCGAGCGTCACGCCGATCACGGGGTGGGTCGCCTTGCCGGTGTTGATCAGCTCCTCGGCGACGCGCTTGCCCTGGTTGATGGGGATGGCGAAACCGAGCCCGATCGAACCGGACTGACCGCTCTCCAGGCCGGAGCCGCTGTCGGCGGAGCGGATGGCGCTGTTGATGCCGATGACCTGGGCCTTGGAGTCGAGAAGGGGTCCGCCGGAGTTGCCGGGGTTGATGGGAGCGTCGGTCTGCAACGCGTCCACGTAACTGACGTCGCTCCCGTCGCCGCTCTCCCCGCCCGCCGTGATAGGCCGCTCCTTGGCGCTGATGATGCCGGAGGTGACGGTGTTGGCGAGGTCGAAGGGGGCGCCGATGGCGACGACCGGGTCGCCGACCTGGACGTTGTCGGAGTTGCCGAGCGGCATGGGGTCGAGGCCACTGACGCCGGTCACCCGGACGACGGCGAGGTCGTACCCGCTGTCGCGCCCGACGACCTTGGCCTTTGCCGTGTCGCCGCTGCTGAACGTCACGGATATCTCGCCGTTGTCGGCGGCCGGTTCGACCACGTGGTTGTTGGTGAGGATGTGCCCCTGGCCGTCGAGCACGAAGCCGGTGCCGGTGGCCTCCTCTTCGGCGCCGCTGACATGCAGGGTGACGACGCTGGGCAGCGCCTGGGCGGCGATCCCGGCCACGCTGTCCGGAGCCCGCTCCGGGACCTCCCTCACGGCCTGCGGCAGCTCGATGTCACTCCCCCCGCCGTTCCGCTCCAGATAGGCCCCTACGGTCCCTCCGACGCCTCCGGAGACCAGAGCGATCACCACGGCCCCGAGGACCAGCACCTTGGTCGCCCGCTTGCGACGCTGGGCCTTGGTGGCCACGGCCGCGCCGTTCTGCTGGAGGGGGCCGGGGGCGGCCCAGGGGTCGTAGTTCTGCCAGGGGGAGGGAGAGGCGGCGGCGGGCGGCTGGTGGCCCGGGCTCTGCGCGAAGGCCGCGGGCACGGGCACGGGGGGTACGTGTGTGTCCTGAGCCGGGGGCGCCGCCGGGACGTGGGTGCCGTGCGCGGGCGTGGCCGCGGGGTGCTGGACGGGCGGGGCCGGCGCCCAGGGGCCCGGTTCGCCGTAGGGCGGGGTGCTGTAGGGGTCGGGGTCGTGCAGAGGCTTGGGACGGTCGGCGGGGGCCTGATCGTCAGGGACAGCCTCGGAAGGAAGGGGGGTGGGGGAAGCGGGGGGAACAGCGGGAAGGCCGTTGGGAGGAGCTGCAGGAACGACCGGAAGGCCGGCGTCAGGAACGGCAGAGAGGTCGGTGGGCGGAGAGATGGGGATGCCGTCCGACTCGCTGTCGTGGTGGGCCGGAGCAGCAGGACGGGCCAACTCGAAGTCGCCGTCGGCGTCGACGCCGGACCCCGTCGAGTCGGCGTGGACGCCGAACCCCGTCGAGTCGGCATCGGCGCCGGACCCCGCCAACTCACCGCCGCCGAGAGGCCGGTCCAGCTCGAAATCGCCCTCGGCCATCCGTACGTCCTCGGGCGAGCCCGCCCCGGCATCCCCCGGGGGGACCGGTGGCCGGGGTCGGCTCCACCACTTCGCCTTCGTGGGCTTCCCCTCGTTCATGCTCTCCCCACACCTGGCCCCCGGGCACAACTCACCGACGGTTGCCACAGATTGTCGACTCCGCGTCCGGAATCCCTCCGGCGGACGCGGCCCACCCCGGATTCAACCAGGTTCACGGGCCGCCGCGCAGAGGGCGGGGTCAGCGGAGGGTGCCTGAGGAGGGGGAGGTGGGGGACGGGGAGGAAGAGGGGGACGAGAGGGGGGCGGGGGCGGCGAGCAGGCCCGGAGTCGTGACGTCCGGGGCTGTGGACCACGAGGTCAGCGCGATCGGCTCGACCTCGGTGAACGGACGTATGAGCGGGGACATCACGGCGGCACCGGCGACCATGGGGGCCGTCAGTGTGTGCATGACCTCCTGGGCACGGTCGGGCGGAGCGGGGACTCCGGGGAGCAGCGGCGCGGACACCTCGGTGGGCGCCACCGCGCTCTGGCCGAGCGTCCGCTCGCCCTGTGCGAGCAGTGGCCCGACGGACCGGCGTCGCTGGGACTCGGGAGCAGTCGAGGCCCCCGCGCCCGGCGGACGCGTCGGCGTCACATTGCTTCCGGTACCGGATTCGCCCCGCGCGGCCGTGGTGTCACCGGTGGTCCCGGTCGACACCCCGCCGAGCGCGACGGCGGCAAGCGACACCGCTCCGGCCGCGGCGAAAGCGAAACGCAGCCCGCGTGAGGCCGACCGCTCGGCCTCGTGACGGCTGACGTCATGGATGCGGAAGCCGCGCCCCGAGGAAGGGGGCAGCACGTCGGCGTGGGGTTCGGCGGGGACGTAACCGAACGGCTCGCCCCTCACTCCGAAGACGCCGGTGCCGGCGGAGCCACCGGGGATTCTTCCGCCGAAGGCACCCCCGCCCAACGGCGAGCCCATGCCCGCGTCGGAGTCGCCTCCACCGGGGAGCCCTTGGAGGCGGGCCAGGAAGCTCTCGGAGGGCGGCGGCGGGGCCATCTCCGCGAACACGTTCTTCAGTCGGCGCTGGGCGGCCGCCTCGGCCTTGCACTTCGCACAGGTGGCGAGGTGGGCCAGGACGCGCTCGCGCGACTCATGACCGAGCTCTCCGTCCACGAGGGCGGACAGTCGGTCTCCCAGATGCTGATCGGCAACGCGCCGCTGGGCAGGGTTCGGCCGTGATCCACTCACGCGGTCGCGCCCCCTCCTCCCAGCGCGGGCACACCGGTGACCGCGAAGCCGCGGCGCTCGGCACGGGCCTCGGGAGACCGGTGTGCGAGGGCCTTGCGCAGCTGCGAGCGGCCACGGTGGATCCGGCTGCGGACCGTGCCGAGCTTGACGCCCAGGGTCGCGGCGATCTCCTCGTACGAAAGTCCCTCGATGTCACAGAGGACGACTGCGGCGCGGAACTCGGGCGCGAGGGTGTCCAGCGCCTGCTGGACGTCCGCGTCGAAGTGCGCGTCGTTGAAGACCTGCTGCGGGGACGGCTCACGGCTGGGCAGTCGCTCGGCCGCGTCGTCGCCGAGGGCGTCGAAGCGGATGCGCTGCTTGCGGCGCACCATGTCCAGGAAGAGATTCGTGGTGATGCGGTGCAGCCAGCCCTCGAAGGTGCCGGGCGTGTAGGTCGACAGGGAGCGGAAGACACGGACGAAGACCTCTTGTGTCAGGTCCTCGGCATCGTGCTGGTTGCCCGTCAGGCGGTAGGCGAGCCGGTAGACCCGGCCGCTGTGCGTGCTGACGATCTCCTCCCAGGTGGGCGGAGTCCACGCCTGCGACTCCGCGTCGGTGGAAAACGTCGCGGTCTGCCCGGAGTCGGCACTGTGGATACGGTCAGCGGTGTTGGTCACGGATTTCGGCTCACCCGCCGACCTGAGAAAGCGCCGCAGCACTCCTCCCCGATCCACAGGCGCAGCCGCACCTCCCCTGTCGGCTCTGGTGGTGTCCAGTGGAGCCCCTACCATAGCCACCTCGCCCGTTAGCTCCGGATAAGCGGTTTTACGAGAATTTGATACGTGCTCATATCGCTGCGTCAGCACTTGCTCGGCGTCCTGATCCACGTGCTTCCCCCCAGTGCGTTTCCCCACCCCTCTAAACGCCTGGTCCCATCTGCGGGTTCCCGGCACCAACGGATACAGTCACGGCCAGGCAACTACGGGGACAGGAGAGGGTCATTACCGGCAACCGGCAGCCAAGCTGGGCGGCGTTCGCCGACGCCTTTGTCGCCGAGGACGAAGCACTGCTCTGGGCCCGGGACCGGGCCCAGGAAGCAGGGCTGCGCTCGGTGTCGCCCGGTACAGGCGCCGCGCTGCGGTTGCTCGCCGCCACCGTGGACGCGAAAGCGGTGGCGGAGATCGGGACCGGGACCGGAGTCTCCGGAATCCATCTCCTCAACGGCATGCGGCCGGACGGGGTACTGACCACCGTGGATCCGGAGCCGGAGCGCCAGCAGTTCGCGCGCCAGGCCTTCCGCGCCGCCGGTTTCGCCAGCAACCGCGCCCGCTTCATCCCGGGCCGCGCCCTCGACGTCCTGCCCCGGCTCGCGGACTCCGGGTACGACCTCGTCTTCTGCGACGGCGACCGTCTGGAGTGCCTGGACTACTTCGCTGAATCGTTGCGCCTGCTTCGTCCGGGCGGGCTCGTCGTCTTCGAGGGCGTCTTCGCGGACGGCCGCACGGTGGACGCGGGACCGCAGCCGGCGGAGGTCGGGCGACTGCGGGAGCTGCTGCGCGCAGTGCGCGAGAGCCAGGATCTGGTGCCCTCGCTACTGCCCGTGGGCGACGGCCTGCTGTGCGCGGTCAAGCGCTGATCCAGGGCACCCGCCCGGGCCTCTGACCAGGGGTTACGTCGGTCCCGTACCCATGAAAAACAGCTGCCCCGGCACCGCGTACGATGCCAGGGCAGCTGTAGGGGTATGGTCGCGTCCCGCGTCAGCCGACGACCTTCTTGAGGGCGTCGCCGAGCGCGTCGGCCTCGTCAGGGGTCAGCTCGACGACGAGCCGACCGCCGCCTTCGAGCGGAACGCGCATGACGATGCCCCGCCCCTCCTTGGTCACCTCGAGCGGGCCATCGCCCGTCCGCGGCTTCATGGCCGCCATGCTCGTTCCCCTTCCTGAAACCAGCTCATCGTCGCCGACGGCCCCTTAGAAGGGCACGCCCGTCCCCTCATAGGACACGCGTCACCGGCATCGAACACATTGCTTCCAGGCCATTATCCCGCATCTCAGGACCCGATGACCAACATCAGTCGGCATCGCTTGCGCAACGCGCTTGAGCAAAACCACTCAATTCGGCGATGTGACTGCGATACTGCGCCGCCGCACGACCCTCCAAGGTCACGAATTCTTTGACGCAGGTCACATGTCCGAGCGGCTCCAGTGTCAGTGATCTCCGTCATGCTGTCCTCGGAAGCAGGACGTACCGGCGGGTAGGCGGGTACGCCGGAGCCGCGACACCGGAGGGGACCCACCATGGCCGACACCGTGCTCTACGAGGTGAGCGACGGACTCGCGACGATCACGCTGAACCGCCCCGAGGCGATGAACGCGATGAACATCGCGACCAAGGTCGCCTTCCGGGACGCGGCAGAGGCCGCCGCCTCCGACGACTCCGTACGGGCCGTGCTGCTGACCGCCGCCGGTGACCGGGCGTTCTGCGTGGGCCAGGACCTCAAGGAACACGTAGGCGGGCTGCTCGCGGCCCGCGAGTCGGGCGCCGGCGAGGGGGTCATGAGCACCGTGCAGGAGCACTACAACCCGATCGTGCGGGCCCTGACCGGGGCGGCGAAGCCGGTGGTGGCCGCGGTGAACGGCGTCGCGGCGGGGGCCGGGTTCGGCTTCGCGCTCGCGGCGGATTACCGGATCGTGGCCGATACGGCTGCGTTCAACACGTCGTTCGCCGGGGTCGCGCTGACCGCCGACTCCGGTATCTCCTGGACGCTGCCTCGGGTCGTCGGCCCGAGCCGTGCCGCCGATCTGCTGCTCTTTCCGCGCAGCATCAGCGCTCAGGAGGCGTACGAGCTGGGGATTGCGAACCGGCTCGTGCCCTCCTCGGAGCTGGCCGCCGAGGCTGTGAAGGTGGCCCGTGCGCTGGCCGAGGGGCCGACGCTGGCGTATGCCGCGCTGAAGGAGTCCCTTGCCTATGCCCTCTCCCACTCCCTGGACGAGTCCCTGGAGAAGGAGGACGAGCTTCAGTCCCGGGCGGGGGCGTCTGAGGATCACTTGATCGCTGTGCAGGCGTTCGTGAACAAGGAGAAGCCGAAGTACTTGGGGCGGTGACGGTTTGATGGGGCGCTGCGGGCCGGGTGTGGCTGGTCGCGCCCACGCGGCGGAGCCGCACAATGTCACAGCCCCGCGCCCCTACGGGGCGCTCCTGGACGTGCAATCTGCCAAGTGGTCGTTGACCAGGCCGCATGCCTGCATCAAGGCGTATGCCGTTGTCGGGCCCACGAAGCGGATGCCGCGTTTTTTGAGGGTCTTGGAGAGGGCGGTCGACTCGTCGGTGACGGCCGGGACGTCGGCCAGCCTCTTCGGGGCCGGGCGGGTGGCCGGGGCGAAGGACCAGATCAGCTCGTCCAGCTCGCCCGGTGCCCAGTCGGTCAGCACGCGCGCGTTGGCGACTGTCGCCTCGATCTTGGCGCGGTTGCGGATGATGCCCGGGTCGGCGAGCAGGCGCTCCTTGTCCGCGTCGGTGAAGGTCGCCACCTTGGCGATCTCGAAGCCGGCGAAAGCGGCCCGGAACCCCTCGCGGCGGCGCAGGATGGTGATCCAGGACAGGCCCGACTGAAAGGCCTCCAGGCACAGCCGCTCGTACAGCGCGTCGTCGCCGTGGACCGGGCGGCCCCATTCCTCGTCGTGGTACGCCACGTAGTCCTCGGTCGACAGCGCCCAGGGGCAGCGCAGCGCGCCGTCCGGGCCCGCGAGTGCGTCGGTCACTGGTGATCCTCCTCGGCGTGCTTGTGCAGCGAGGTGGAGGGTGCAGTGGACGCCCTGGCGCCGTCGAGCGCGGCCTCCAGGTCGGCGATACGGGCGTCCCGCTCGGCGATCTCGGCGCCGAGGCGGCCGAGGGCGTCATCGACGTCCGCCATGCGGTAGCCGCGTACGGCGAGCGGGAAGCGCAGCGTCTCGACATCCTCCCGATTCACCGGCCGGTCCAGCGGAAACGGGTCCACCAGGCGCTCCGGTCCGGCCTCGGGTAGGGGCGCGCTCTCGCCGCCGCCCACCACGGCCACTGTCACCGCGGCGACCACAACGGCGAGCGCGACGACCAGGAACAAGAACATGAACATCGCTGAGGTCCCCACGCTCTGGTGCCGACGCGGGGCGCGTCGGCGTGGATAGCGCTGCAGCGGACAGTGCTGAAGCGGTTGGTGCTGAAGCTGAAGTGTCGGGTCCGATCGTGCCATGCGAGTCTGACAGTTAGGGTCGCAGGCGGCTCATCAGCGGGACTTACTGGGAGAGGTCACAGGGGATGCTCAGGCTCGGCAGGCATGAATTCGACCCGCATGAGCCGGTGATCATGGCCATTGTGAACCGGACCCCCGACTCCTTCTACGACCAGGGGTCCACGTTCCGCGACGAGCCCGCGCTCGCCCGCGTGGAGCAGGCGGTGTCCGAGGGCGCTGCCATCATCGACATCGGCGGGGTCAAGGCGGGGCCGGGGGAAGAAGTGACCGCCGACGAGGAGGCGCGTCGTACGGTCGGTTTCGTCGCCGAGGTGCGGCGGCGGTTTCCCGACGTGATCATCAGCGTCGACACCTGGCGGCACGAGGTCGGCGAGGCGGTCTGCGAGGTGGGGGCGGATCTGCTCAACGACGCGTGGGGCGGGGTGGATCCGCGGCTGGCCGAGGTGGCCGCGCGGTACGGGGTGGGGCTGGTGTGCACCCATGCCGGGGGCTCCGAGCCGCGTACGCGTCCCCATCGGATCGCGTACGACGATGTCGTGGCCGACATTCTCCGGGTGACCCTCGGTCTTGCCGAGCGGGCGGTGTCCCTTGGGGTGCCTCGGGAGTCCGTTCTGATCGATCCCGGGCACGACTTCGGGAAGAACACGCGGCACAGTCTGGAGGCGACTCGGCGTCTCGGCGAGATGGTGTCCACCGGGTGGCCCGTGCTTGTCTCGCTCTCCAACAAGGACTTCGTGGGCGAGACGTTGGACAAGCCGGTGAAGGAGCGGGTGGTGGGGACGCTGGCGACGACTGCCGTTTCGGCTTGGCTGGGGGCTCAGGTGTACCGGGTCCATGAGGTCGCGGAGACGCGGCAGGTGCTGGACATGGTCGCGGCCATCGCCGGACACCGGCCACCGGCTGTGGCTCGGCGGGGGCTGGCGTAGGGGGTTTCTTCGCCCCCTCCGCCCCTGCCCGTCCCGTACCTGGGGGCTGCCGCCCCCAGACCCCCGCTTTCGGCCTGAACGGCCTCGTCCTCAAACGCCGGACGGGCTGAAAAGCTCTACCGCCCCGCCTCCTTCGACACCAACGACACCGCCTCGTCCACGTCGTCCGTCAGGTGGAACAGCAGCAAGTCCTTCTCGGATGCCTTGCCCTGGGCGATGAGGGTGTTCTTGAGCCAGTCGACCAGGCCGCCCCAGTACTCGGTGCCGAAGAGGACGATGGGGAAGCGGGTGACCTTCTGGGTCTGGACCAGGGTCAGGGCCTCGAAGAGTTCGTCCAGTGTGCCGAGTCCGCCGGGGAGGACCACGAAGCCCTGCGCGTACTTGACGAACATCATCTTGCGGACGAAGAAGTACCGGAAGTTGAGGCCGATGTCGACGTACTGGTTGAGGCCCTGCTCGAAGGGCAGCTCGATGCCGAGGCCGACGGAGATGCCCTTGGCCTCGCAGGCGCCCTTGTTGGCGGCTTCCATGGCGCCCGGGCCACCGCCGGTGATCACGGCGAAGCCTGCCTCGACGAGACCGCGGCCGAGTGCCACGCCCGCCTCGTACTCGGGCGAGTCCGCCTTCGTACGGGCGGATCCGAACACACTGATCGCGGGCGGGAGTTCGGCCAGCGTGCCGAAGCCTTCGATGAATTCGGACTGGATGCGGAGGACCCGCCAGGGGTCGGTGTGCACCCAGTCGGAGGGCCCGCCCGCGTCCAGGAGGCGCTGGTCGGTTGTGCTCGCCTGCACCTGATCCCGCCTGCGCAGCACCGGTCCCAGGCGCTGTTCCTCCGGTGGCCGCCTCTTGCCCTCGGGGTTGCCAGTAGCCATGTGCGCTCCCTCCGCTTGCGGTCGTTCCACCCCAGCGTAGATCTACGCGGGTTACGGAGGGGGGACGCGAGCATGTCCGCCGAGCACCAGCACGGCTCAGCCGCGTCTCAGCCGCGCATTAGGACGTCAGCCAGGCCCGCAGCCGCTCCTCGGCCTCCGGGATCATGGAGGCCTTGACCCGCTCGTCCACTTTGTGGGCCAGGAGCGGGGTACCGGGGCCGTAGTTCACCGCGGGCACCCCGAGTGCGCTGAAGCGGGCGACGTCGGTCCAGCCGAACTTGGGGCGGGCCTCACCGCCGACGGCCGCCATGAAGGCCGCCGCTGCCGGGTGGGTCAGGCCGGGGCGGGCCCCGCCGGTGTGGTCGTCGACGATGAACTCGTCCACGCCGCAGTCCGCGAAGTAGTCGCGGACGAAGGCCTCCGCCTCGGCCTCGCTGCGGTCGGGCGCGTAGCGGAAGTTGACGACCAGGGTGCAGGCGTCGGGGATGACGTTGGTGGCGACGCCGCCTTCGATGCGGACGGCGTTGAGGCCCTCGTGGAACCGGAGGCCGTCCACGACCGGTGTCCGCGGCTCGTAAGCGGCGAGCCTGGCCAGGGCCGGGGCCGCCGCGTGGATCGCGTTCGAGCCCATCCACGCGCGCGCGGAGTGCGCCCGCTCGCCGGTGAACTTCAGGAACATCCTGAGCGTGCCCTGGCAGCCGCCCTCCACCTGACCGTCCGTCGGCTCCAGGAGGACCGCGAAGTCGCCCTCGAGCCAATCGGGGTGGGCTTCGGAGACATGCTTCAGGCCGTTCAAGTGTGCGGCGACCTCTTCGTTGTCGTAGAAGACGAAGGTGAGGTCGCGGTTGGGGGCGGGCACTGTGGCCGCGATACGCAGCTGGACCGCCACCCCCGACTTCATGTCGCAGGTGCCGCAGCCCCAGAGCACGCCGTCCTCGTCGAGGCGGGAGGGGACGTTGTCCGCGATGGGGACCGTGTCGATGTGGCCGGCGAGGACGACGCGCTCGGCGCGGCCCAGGTTCGTCCGCGCGACGACGTTGTTGCCGTACCGGTCGACCGTCAGATGCGGCAGAGCGCGCAGCGCGATTTCGACGGCGTCCGCGAGCGGCTTCTCGTTGCCGCTCTCCGAGGGGAAGTCGACGAGCCGCGCGGTCAGCTCGGCAGCGTCCAGCGTGAGGTCAAGGGGGGTGTCGGCCATGCCGTCGACCCTAGCGCTCCGGGCTCCGCACGGTTGTCCACAGCCCCGCCGGTCGCCGACAGCGGCCTCCAGTACCTTGTACGACGTGTCAGAGCCGTCCCCCACCCCCGTCCGGCGCGGCCGCCTCCTCCGTTTCGGAGGGGCCGTCGTGGTCCTGTTCGCGCTCGCGGGCTATCTCACGGTGCAGTACCTCACCGGGGGGCCCGGAGTGCCCCGCTGCACGGTCGTCTCGGGAAAGAGCGACGGCGAGTCGTACGAGTTCACGCCGGAGCAGGCGGTGAACGCGGCGACGATCTCGGCGGTCGGCACCAACCGCGGCATGCCCGAGCGCGCCGTGACGATCGCCCTCGCGACGGCGCTCCAGGAGTCGGGGCTGCGCAACATCCAGCACGGCGACCGGGACTCGCTCGGCCTCTTCCAGCAGCGGCCCTCGCAGGGCTGGGGGACGACGAAGGAGATCCTGGATCCGGCGTACGCGGCGGACATCTTCTACGAGCACCTCGCCAAGGTGAAGGGCTATGCGCAGCTGCCGCTCACCGTTGCCGCGCAGCGCGTGCAGCGCAGTGCCTATCCGGACGCGTACGCGAAGCACGAGCCGGACGCCACGCTCCTTGCCGCGGCCCTGACCGGCCGCTCGGCGGCCACGCTGACCTGCCAGGGGCCCGCCGAGTCGACCCCGGCCGGTGGCACGGACTCGGTGCGGGCCGCGCTCGTACGGGACTTCGGGCGCGATGTGCTGCAGGAGGCGGGCGCGGACGTGAGCGCCGCGGGTGCTTCCGCCTCGCCGACGGCGTCCGCCACGGCTTCCCGTTCGCCGACGACCACGAGCCGGACCGTGTCCGTACCCGTGTCCACGAACGCCGCCGGGACCGGCGTCCGGCAGCGCGGCTGGGAGCTGGCGCACTGGGCCGTGGCCAACTCCTCGGCACTGCACATCGAGCGGGTGTCGTACGCGGGGCGGGAGTGGACGGCCGAAAGCATCGACAGCGAGTGGGGTACGTCCGACGCGAACGGGGGCTCGGCCGCGGAGGCGTCCACCGCCGAGGTCCGAATCGTCACTGGGCAGTAGTACGAGTCCTCACCCGTTGGGGTGGGTCGCGTAGCGGGCGGTCGCGCCAGTGCGCAGGTTTTCGCGCGGTCACTCCCGTTTCCGCCGAATCCCTTGGAAACAAAGGGCCGTAGGGATTCGGCAGACTTTCCGACCGGGTGTTCTTTGGCCGTCTTTGTCCATAGATGATTATGCGACGCATTACCAACTCTTTACGTTGGGTCACCGCAACCTTCGCGGGCTTCGAGCGGTAGTCACTGCGTCCGAGTCCGGAACGATCACCTTCGGTCGGTCGACGGTCTGCCGACAGCCAGTCGGTCAACTGCCGGGCCTGGATGGACATTTCACCGTTCTCTTCCGTCTAAGGAGCATCATGTCCCTCCCCCTGACCCGCCGGATCGCCCGTGCCGCGCTGCTCGTCGCAGCGGGAGCGGCAGCCGGGGTCGGTGCGGCCGGCTCCGCCAGCGCGGCCCCCGAACTGCCGGCCACCCCCAACCTCGGCGGACTGACCGCCCTGGACGGGGCGAGCGTCGGCAACACGGTCGACGGTGCGGCTCAGAACGTGACCGGGCTCGCGGGCAAGTCCGGCGGCGACGCGGTCAAGAAGGCGGTGCCGGCCGCGGGCAAGACCAGCGGGAAGGTCGCCAAGACGGCGACGCCGGCGGCGCAGCAGGTGGCCGGGGACACCGCGGGGCAGGCCGGTGGCCTGGTCGGTGAAACCGCCAAGTCGGCGGGGGGTGGTCTTCCGACGGACGCGGTTACCAAGGGGCTGCCGACCGACGCGGTCACCAAGGGTGGGCTGCCGACCGGGCAGCTGCCGCTGAAGGGGCTGCCGCTCGGCTGACGCCGGGTCTGAACGGCGAGGGGGTCCAGGGAACGTACGTTCCCTGGACCCCCTCGTCTGTGCTCTGCACCTGACCGGAGCTGCACTGGACTTTGCTTGCACGGCACCCGGCGCTGTCGGCTGTGCCCACCCGTCCCGCCCTGCGGGACGATTGCCCACAGCGGTAGCGGTAGCGGGCCTGCGCTGCGGCAGCGGCAGCCGTAGGCGGCCTGCGCAGCGCCAGCGGTTATCGCTGCAAGCGGGCTACCGCTGCGTTCACTCGCTCGTCCGTTGCTGTGAGGGCCACTCGTACGAAGTTGTCGCCTGCTGGGCCGTAGAAGTCGCCGGGGGCTACGAGGATGCCCAGGTCGGCGAGGTGGGCGACGGTGGTCCAGCAGGACTCGTCGCGGGTGGCCCAGAGGTAGAGGCTGGCCTCGCTGTGCTCGATGCGGAAGCCGTGCTGGAGAAGGGCGTCCCGCAGGGCCGTACGGCGGGCCGCGTAGCGCTCGCGCTGTTCGCGGACGTGGGTGTCGTCGGACAGGGCGGCGATCACGGCGGCCTGGGTCGGCGCGGAGGTCATCATGCCGCCGTGCTTGCGGATCTGGAGGAGGTCGCCGAGGACGGCGGGGTCGCCGGCGAGGAACGCGGCGCGGTAGCCCGCCAGGTTCGACCGCTTCGACAGCGAGTGGACCGAGACGATCCCCTCGTACGAGCCGCCGCACACGTCCGGGTGGAGGACCGAGACCGGGTCGGCCTCCCAGCCGAGCTCGATGTAGCACTCGTCGGCGAAGACGAGGATGTCGTGCTCCCGTGCCCAGGCGACGATCCGGGTCAGTTCCGCCGCGGAGAGGACCTTGCCCGTGGGGTTCGACGGGGAGTTCAGCCAGAGGAGCTTGAGGTCCGTGGGGTCCAGGTCCGTCGGGTCGTCGTACGCCACGTGGTCCGCCCGGGCGAGGCGGGCGCCGACCTCGTACGTCGGGTAGGCCAGGCGCGGGAACGCCACCTTGTCCCCGGGGCCAAGGCCCAGCTGGGTCGGGAGCCAGGCGACCAGTTCCTTGGAGCCGACGATCGGGAGTACGTGGTGGTGGGTGATGTCGCGCGCGCCGAGCCGGCGTTCCACCCAGCCCGTGAGCGCGTCGCGCAGCTCGGGCGTGCCCCACACCGTGGGGTAGCCGGGCGAGTCCGCGGCCGCGACCAGAGCTTTCTGGATCAGCTCGGGAACCGGGTCGACCGGGGTGCCGACGGACAGGTCGACGATGCCGTCCGGGTGGGCGGCGGCCGTCGCCTTGTAGGGCTCGAGCTTGTCCCAGGGGAAGGTGGGAAGCCGGTCGGTGACTGCGGACACGGGATCTGGCTCACTTTCTCGCACGTACGGCGGCCTTCGACCCGTACGTATCGCTGGTACTCGCTGTACTCGCTGTACTCGCCACGCTCACCGGTACGGCAAACGCCTCGGTCCCGTACGGCGATCAAGGCGATCAGGCCGTACGGGACCGAGGCGGCGCGTATGCCGGGCCGCTTACTGGTTCTGCGGCGGGAGCGCTGCGACGAAGGGGTGGTCGCGCTCGATCAGGCCGAGCTTGCTGGCGCCGCCGGGCGAGCCGAGTTCGTCGAAGAACTCGACGTTCGCCTTGTAGTAGTCCTTCCACTCTTCGGGAGTGTCGTCCTCGTAGAAGATCGCCTCGACCGGGCACACCGGCTCACAGGCTCCACAGTCGACGCATTCGTCCGGGTGGATGTACAAGGACCGGGAGCCCTCGTAGATGCAGTCGACCGGGCACTCCTCGATGCACGCCTTGTCCTTGACGTCGACACAAGGCTGCGCGATGACGTAGGTCACGCTGTCGTTCCTCCTCGATAGGGCGCTGGCGGGCCTTCGTAGGCTCCCGCCGCCTGGCGCGCGGGAGCGCGGCGTCGTCGATGCCCGCCCCTAGTATCTCCGTTCTTGGTCCTGATCCGAACAGGAGGGGTGCACCGACCTGTGGAAATCTCTGCGTCTGGCCGTCTCGAGGTCCGCATCACCGCCGCTGACGTGGGCAAACGTGTCTCTGTTCGGCGCTTGTACGAGGATGCCGCCGACGGGGAGAAATTCACCGACACGGTGGGTGTTCTCACATCATGGGACGACGGTGTGTTGACGATCACACGGCGGACCGGTGAGCGTGTCCGGATTTCGGAATCCTCGCTGGTCGCGGGCAAGGTCGTGCCGTCCGCTCCCGCCCGGCGGCGGGGCCCGGCGGCCTCGTACGAGGAGCTGTCGCGGGTCGCCGCACGGGCCTGGCGGCCGGTGGAGAGCGAGCGGCTCGGTGACTGGGAGCTGCGGGCGGCCTCCGGGTTCACCCGGCGCGCCAACTCCGTGCTGCCGCTCGGTGATCCCGGACTGCCGCTGGACGAGGCGCTGACGTACGTACGGGGCTGGTACGCCGCCCGTGACCTGCCCGCGTACATCCAGACCGCCACCGGGGCCGAGGGCACGCAGGAGCTGCTGTGCGCGGAGCTGGAGGCGCGCGGGTGGGCGCGTGAGGTGACGGCCGAGCTGTGGATCGGGGCGCTCGCGCCGGTCGGGGACCGGGAGGCTCCCGGGGTCGTGCTGTCGCGGGAGGCGGATGCGGCGTGGCTGGGCCGGTACCAGCGCAAGGGGGTGAGCGAGGTGGCCCTGAAGGTGCTGGGGAGCGGGCCATCGGTGTGGTTCGCGACGGTGCCCGGCGCCGGGGGTGCGGCTCCGGCCGCGATCGGGCGGTGCGTGGTGGACGGACGGTGGGCCGGTTTCGCCGCCGTCGAGGTCGACCCGGAGTACCGCCGCCAGGGGCTCGCGACGACCGTGATGGCGGCGCTGGCCCGGCGGGCCCTGGACGAGGGCGCCTCGGCGGGCTGGCTCCAGGTGGAGGCGGACAACGCGGGGGCGCGTGCGCTGTACGAGCGGATGGGGTTCGGGGCGCATCACGCGTACCACCACTACCGGGGGCCGCAGACGCCAGACGCGTGCGGCAACGACGGGTCCCGGCAGACACCGGTGCCCGGCGGCGACCTGTCCGGGCGGACGCCATCACCCGGCAGCGACTTGTCCGGGGGGACGCCATCGCCTGGCAGCGACTTGTCCGGGGGGACACCATCGCCTGGCAGCGACCTGTCCGGGCAAGCACCATCGCCCGGCAGCGGCCTGTCCGGGCGGACGCCATCACCCAGCAGCGACCCGTCCGGGCAAGCACCATCGCCCGGCAGCGGCCCGGCCCGGCAAACCCCGGTACCGGGCGGCGGCCCGCCCCCGCAAACACCAGTTCCGGGCGGCGACCCGTCCCTCCAGACCCCACTGCCGAGCAGCGAGCAATCCCCGCAAACGCCACAAGTACCCGGCACCGACCGGTATCGATCGTCGTGAACGGGCACGAGGCTGCTATGCGTCCCCCTCATCCTCCGGAGCCGGAGCGGGCCGCCGAGGTGCGGCGGCGGTTCGGTGACGAGGCGCGGGCCGAGCGGCCCGATCTGGCGGTGCTGTGTCTGCTGGTGGGGGCGGCGGCGGACGGCGGCCTCGACGAGGCCGGGATGGACGCGGCGCAGATCGAGCTGGACCGGCTGGCGGGACTGTTGCCCTTCCGGCCCGGCGGGCCTCGGTCCTGGGCGGCGGCACTCGGTGAACTCCTCGGCGGGCGCTGCGAGTTCCGGGGCTCGCCCGGGGACTACCAGCGGCTCCGGTCCTCGTTGCTGCACGAGGTGCTGCGGCGGCGGAGCGGGCTGCCCATCCTGCTCTCCGTGGTGTGGATGGAGGTCGCGCGCAGGGCGGGCGCGCCCGTGTACGGGGTGGCGCTGCCGGGGCATTTCGTCGTCGGCTTCGGGCCCCCGGAGCAGCAGGTACTCGCCGATCCCTTCGACGGGGGCCGCGTACTCACCGGCTCCGACGCCGAGCTGCTCGTCGCGGGGGCGACCGGGGCGCCGCTCGACCCGGCGATGCTCTCCCCCGCCGAACCGCTCGACGTCGTCATGCGCATCCTGAACAACATCCGGGCGTGGGCTGCCGCTCGGCCCGAGCGGTCCGATGTCTCACTGTGGGCCGTGGAGCTGGCGCTGCTGCTGCCTTCGCATCCTGCGCGGCTGCGGTATGAGCGCGCTCAGCTGCTTGTGCAGCGCGGCGACTTCCTCGGCGGTTCCGCGGAACTCGACGCGTACGCCGATGTAGTGGCCGCCGTTGACGAAGCGGCCGCGGATCGGGTGCGGCGGCAGGCGCATGCCGCGCGGGCGATGCTCAACTGAGTTCGCGCTTCGCCCCGGCGCCGTTGGGGCTTGTGCCGTCGCGCGAGTGCCGGCTCGTCGTGGCTGGTCGCGCAGTTCCCCGCGCCCCTGGCCGGCCTCCCTTGGCGGGGATTCAAAGCCAGCCCTTCTCCCTCGCGATCCTCACCGCCTCCGCTCTGTTGCGTGCCGTCAGTTTTTGGATGGCTGTGGAGAGGTAGTTGCGGACGGTGCCCTGGGAGAGGTGGAGGGCTTTGGCGAGTTCGGCGTTGGTGGAGCCGTCGGCCGCCGCGCGCAGCACCTCGCGTTCGCGGTCGGTCAGCGGGTTGGCGCCCTGGGCCAGGGCGGCGGCCGCCATGGCCGAGGGGTAGATCACCGAGAAGAACAGGAACTTGCGGTTGCGCAGGGCGCGGGTGATCTCCAGCTTGATCAGGCTGTTCACTTCGACTTCGCCTCCTCGGCGGCCGTGATGGCGACGAAGGCCTGCTCGAGACCGAGCCCGGCGACTTCGAGGTTGCGGGGGTAGACGCCGAGCCCGTACAGCGCGTGGACGGTCGCGTCGGCGTCGGTGGACTGGATGCGGACCGTGTGGCCCGATACGTCGGCCGAGGTCAGGAAGGGAAGGGCGCGCAGGGCCGGCTCGTCGATCGGGCCCTCCAGGTCGAAGGCGATCCGTCGCGCGCCCGCCTTCGCCTTGATCTCGGCGGCGGTGCCGTCGGCCAGCAGGCGTCCACGGTGCAGGACGAGCACGCGGTCGGCTATGGCGTCGGCCTCTTCGAGGTAGTGCGTGGCGAACAGGACCGTACGTCCCTGGTCGGCCTGCTCGCGCATGGTGGACCAGAAGGCCTGGCGGGCGGTGACGTCCATGCCGGTGGTGGGCTCGTCGAGGACGATCAGGTCGCTGTCACCGGCGGTGGCGAGGGCAAAGCGGACGCGCTGGGCCTGGCCGCCGGAGAGCTTGTTGACCTTGCGGTCGGCGATCGGGGAGATGCCCGCGCGGGCCAGCACGTCGGTGACGCGGAACGGCTTCGGGTGCAGATCGCACGCGAGCCTCACCAGTTCGCCGACGGTGACCTCGTCCATCAGCCCGCCGCTCTGCAGCATGGCCCCGACCCGGCCGCCGACAATGGCCTCCCGCGGGCCGGCCCCGAACACCCGGACCACGCCGCTGTCGGGGCGCTTGAGTCCGAGGAGCAGGTCCAGTGTGGTCGACTTGCCCGCGCCGTTGGGGCCGAGGAGGGCGACGGTCTCGCCCGGGTGCAGCTCGAGCGTCAGTCCGTCCACGGCCCGGACGCCGCCGTAGCTCTTGGTCACCGATTCGAACGCGACCACCGAGGTGGTGGTCGCCCCTGCGATCGCCGCTGTCGTTGTCATGTGATCCATCGTGGCGACGCGGGCCCCGTCCTCGGCAGTGCCCCATGTCGTCATTCGCGGATGACAGATGTCATACGCGACGTACGCTCCCGCCCGCTCAGTGCTTGGCGCGCAGCACCTTCAGCGCGTCCGCGACCGAGTGCAGGAAGGCCGCACAGGCCGCGCCGCTGCACGGCAGTTCGGGATTCCAGGGCTCCACGGTGGCGGTCGCGGTGAGAGCGCGCCAGCCGGGGACCGAGTCCAACTCCCTTGCCGGGACGGCGTTTCCGCGACTGTCGGCGAGGACCAGGTCGGGGGCGAGCGCGGCGGCGTGCTCCCAGTCGGTGGTGGACCAGTTCACGCCTCCCGCGCCGGGGTCGGTCAACTCGACGCCCAGCTCTGCGAGATGGCGCAGCTCCGGCCAGGCCCGAGGCCGCGCGAGGTGCACCTGCCCGGACCGGGCGGCCGACAGCGCGAGCACCTTCAGGGGGCTCGCCGCGGACCGTACGGCCTCCTAGGCGGCCGCCAACTCGCCCTGCTGCCTGGCGGGTTCGCCACCGAGTGCCTGGGCCAGCTCGGCGAAGCGGGAGAGCATGCGCGGCAGGCTGGTGTCGCCGCCCACCGCGAGGGTGAGCGCGGGGACGCCCGCCGCCGCGGCGACATCGGCGGGGAGGGCGTACGGATGCGGTCCCCTTGCGGCAACGCTGCATCGGCGTCCGGCGTATGACAAGAGGGCGCCCGGCCATGGGAGTCATGGCCGGGCGCCCTCTCGGAAAGCGGGTCTGCTAGCTGGGATTGGTTTCGATCACGCCGATGCGGTCGGCGGCTGTCTTGCCGAGGAGCGCGGGGCGCAGCGCGCCGACCACGTCCTGCGGCGTGACCGCCGTCTTCTCGCCGTTGGCCCGCGCGATCGTCACACCGTCGAAGGTGTTGCCGTAGAGCTCCTTGAGCGCGTCGAGGTCGTAGGTGTCGGTGAGCTTGCCGTCGACGGCCTTCACCGCGATGAACTTCCAGAGGGTGTTCTCCGGGCTGAACGACACGGTGTGCGTGGCGTCCGTCTGCACGGTCACGAGATCCGACATCGCCGGCTCGGCGAACGCCTTCATCTCGCGGTCCACCTCGGCGTTCGTGACCGTCGGCTGCTGGGTGGCCGTGGCCACCTTCACCGCCGTGCCCGTGCCGGTCTCCACCTGCGCGCGGTACGCGTCCTGGACGGCCTGCGTGGAGGACGCGACGTCGATGCCCTTGCCCGCCTTGCCGTACACGGCGACGGCCTTGCCGGACTCGAACTTGATCGTGCCGTCGCTCGCCGAACCGGAGCCGCCCGCGGCGCTCTCCAGAGCCGCCTTGAGCTTCTCCTCGTCGACGGGCATCGCGGGCTCGACGACCCGCTCCTGGCCGAACAGCGAGCCGATCACCGAGACGGGGTTGTAGTCGCTGCCCGCGGCGGCGCGGACCGTGGCCTGGGTGTCGAGCTGGAGCCCGGCCTGGTCCGGCTTGAGCGAGACCGTGTCGCCGTCGACCGACAGCTTGAGGGCCTTGTTCGTACGGTCGCCGAAGGCGTCGTCGAGCTTCTTGACCGCCTCGTCGCGGGTGCCGCCGCCGATGTCGACGCCGAGCACGGTGGTGCCCTTGGGCACGTCCGAGTGGTTCATGAGCAGCCCGGCGCCGTAGGCACCGCCGCCGATGACGAACACGCCGACGCCGAGAAGCACCAGCTTGCTGCGGCCCTTCTTCTTGCTCCGCCTGGCCGCGGGCGCGGGTTCCTGGACCGGCTCGGGCAGCTTCGGCGGGGTGTGCGGCAGCGGCCCGTCGGGGTGTGCGCCCGGCCCGAACGGGGAGTTCTGGGTGCCAGGTACGACGGGGATGCCGCTGGTCAGGGTGTGTCCGGAGACGTTCTCCCCGGCGCCGCCGTAGCCACCGGCGCCCGGCTCGGGGGCCGGCTTCTGCGGAGTGAGGATCGCGGTGTCGTCACTGAGACCACCGGAGAAACTGCTGCCCGTGCTGCCGGGGTAGCCCGAGGCTCCTGGACCGCCGGGACCTCCGGGGCCCGTGGGTCCTCCAGGGCCGCCGGGGCCGCCACCGGGATACCCCGAGCCCGTGCCGGGCCCGCCCGGCGCCCCGCCAGGCCCACCCGGACGCATACCAGGTCCACCCGGGCCCGCTCCAGGCCCGCCCGGACCCATTCCGGGCCCGCCAGGTCCCCGCCCCGGCCCGCCCGGCCCCGCGGCCAGACTGCCGGGAGCCACGCCCGGACCCATCGGCGGAACCAGCGGACCGTCACCGGTGACCGGACCACCGGTCGGCCCCGAGGGACCGGTGCCGTTACCGGGACCACGCCGACCTCCGTCCGGGAAGTCCGCGAAGTACGGGAGATCGTCGCGCCGCTGTTCGCCGGTGCCGTTGCCGTTCCCGTTGCCGTTCCCGTTGCCGGATCCGATGGCCGGGAAGGAGCCGGTGTCTCTCAGCGCTCCGGATACGTCGAAGGAGCCAGTGCCGCCGCCGTGGCCTGGCGCCACGGGTCCGGCACCGGTGGCACCGGGCAGCCCGGCACCGTTCGTACCGCCGGGACGGGGCGCGTTCGCCCCGCCGGGCCGGGCACCACCAGGGGCGCCCTGCGGACCTGCACCGTTCCCGCCGCTGCTCCCGCCGGGACGCGCACCGCCGGGAGCACCATGGCGGCCGCCTCCGGCACCCGGGCCACCCGAACCCTGCGGTCCCGGCGGACCGGCGGCACCCGCGGGCCCCGAACCGCCGGGCAGACCCGCCCCGTTGGTGGACCCACCCCCCGGCCCGCCCTTGGGCGCACCGGACTTGCGCGGCGCGAACCAGTCGCTCGTCTTTTCCTCGGCGGCGGCAGCCGCGGGGGCCGGAGCGGCACCCGCCGGAGCCTCCACGACCGCGGGCCCGCCAGTGGGCGAACTCACGGCACGCGGCGCCTCCGCGCCACCGCGCGGTGCGCCGCCCGTGCTGTCGGCACCCTCGGCGGACACATCGGTGTCCGTGACCGGTGTGCGCACCACGACGGGCGGGATGGGCCGCGATCCGGGGATGTTGATCCGGATCCGCGTCGTCAGCGTGGTCTCTGTCTTGCGCTCCTCCGGAGGGGCGCCGGCGGCCGAACGGCCCGCGTCGGCACCACTCTCGGTGACCTGGGGGGTCCCGTACGGCGGCGTCCCCGACGGGTACGCGGCTCCACCGCGCCCGTTGGGCCCGGAGGACGAACTGTCAGTTTCACGACTCAAGGCAAGTTCTCCCGGTTGGCTCCGCCGCCCGTTTACTCGACCTCATCTCGGGCAGCTCGGCGGCGCGCACCACCATACTGGCCATGTCCGGCCCGCAAACCTCGCCCGCGAAGGAAACCCCCACGGGACCCGCACCTGCCGGATACGGCGAAGTGGTACGTCACTTGCCAAGTCGGACGGCGGAGCCACCAGGTTGCCGCCCCTGGCCAAGCGTGGCGCACATCACAGCCAGAGCCATACCACCGAGCAGGAAGAGGTAGGAGCCGAATCCCGCGCCGAAGAGGAAGTCGCCCTCCGGACGGCTGGCGGTGAGCAGGACGACGGCGACCATCCAGCCCGCGGCGGGCGCGACGACCCCGCCCCTGGTGCCGACGGCCTGCGCCCCGCCCAGGAAGAGCCCGGCCGCGCCCACGAGGGCGAGCAGCAACCCGCCCGGGAACCAGCCGGGTTGGACCAGCGCTCCGGCGGCTCCGATCACGGCGCCGAGCACGAAGAGTCCGAGGTAGGCGGCGATCCGTCCGCCCGAGGGCGCCGTCACCGGCTGAGCGAGCGCGCTCCCCCGCTGTCCCGTCGCACTCATCACACGCCCGCCTCTCGCTCTTGCCGGTCGGTCCCCGCGATCCCCGCGAACAGATCCGTCTCACGCGTCTTCTCACGCGCCTTCGGCCGCTCCCCGCGCACCAACTCGTAGTACTCCGTGGTGAACAGCGGCTGAGCGAGCTCATTGGACAGCACGAACCATGGTTCGGCCACCTCGACCTGGGTGGCGTGCGCGCGCATCGCGGCGGCCTTGGCGGCGGCGTGGGCCGTTCCGTCGATCTCGGTGGTGATCTCCGAGTCGTCGACCACACCCGGCACGTCGTCGACGGCGGCCGACTTCGTGTACGGCAGCTCCGGCAGCGCCTCGCGAAGCCGCGCGAACTCCGCCTCGGCCACGGAACGTGGGACCCGGTTCCAGTAGATCTTGGCGATCTCCCAGGGTTCGCCGAGATCGGTGCGGAAGTCCGGCAGCGCGGCCAGCTCGGCGGCGCGCATGGCGACGCGGTGGGCCTGGATGTGGTCCGGGTGCCCATAGCCCCCGTCGGGGTCATAGGTGACGAGCACCTGGGGGCGTACCTCTCGGATCACTTCTACGAGGTGTCCGGCGGCTTCGTCCACGTCGGCGGACCAGAAGGCGCCGGGGCGGTGGTTCTGCTCGACGCCCATCATCCCGGAGTCGTGGTAGCGCCCGGGGCCGCCGAGGAAGCGGTGATCCGTGACGCCCAGTTCCTTCATGGCGGCGGTCAGCTCGCCGATCCGGTGCGGGCCGAGTCCGCCGTCCCGGTCGGGTGCGAGGTGCGCGAGGCCGGGCGGGATGACCTCACCCTCCTCGCCGAGAGTGCAGGTCACCAGCGTCACATGGGCGCCCTCGGCCGTGTACCTGGCCATGGTCGCGCCATTGTTGATCGACTCGTCGTCCGGGTGCGCGTGCACCAGGAGCAGACGCCGGTCGGGCAGTTCCGTCATGGAACCACCCTACGAGGTGGGAACACGGTCAGAACTTGATGCTGCCGATCATGCCCGCGATGTTGGTGGTCAGCTCGCTGATGGTGGGAGCGACCGTCGAGGAGGCGAGATAGAAACCGAGCAGGACACACACGATGGCGTGTGGCGCCTTCAGTCCTGACTTCTTCACCAGGATGAAGACGACGATCGCCAGCAGCACCACCGCCGAAATCGAGAGTGCCACGGCGGCTCACCTCCAAAGATCCCAGGGACTCGGGGTCCGGTATGGGGGTCGGACATGGGGGGTCGGTAAATCCATACAGCAGCCAGCGGGTTCATACCCACGCAGCGCTAGTGATCATAACTATCCGTACGCGCGCATCGATCGGCGCACGGCCGCACAAGGGGGCGCATGGCCAATATGGTCGGGGGATGACGACCGAGCCTCTCTCCTTCCCCCGACGGCACGCGCGTACCCAGCGGTTCACGCTCGGCGCGCCGCGCGCCTTCGCCGTGGCCCCCGACGGTTCCCGAGTCGTGTTCCTGCGTTCCCGCTCCGGGACGGACCGGGCGAATCTGCTCTGGGTGCTCGATGTGGCGGACGGCGCGGAGCGCGTCGCGGCCGATCCGCAGGCGCTCCTCGGTGGCGCCTCGGAGCACCTGTCGGCGGCGGAGCGGGCACGCCGCGAGCGCAGCCGGGAGGGCGGTGCCGGGGTCGTCGGCTACGCCACCGACACGGCGGTGGAGTTGGCCTCTTTCGCCTTGTCAGGGCGGCTTTTCACGGCCGAGCTGCGAGCCGGCACGGCACGTGAACTCCGCGTCCCCGGACCGGTGATCGACCCGCGCCCCTCGCCCGACGGACGGCTTGTCGCGTACGTCGCCGGGGGCGCCCTGCGGGTCGTCGGCGCCGAGGGTGCGGACGATCGGGCGCTCGCGGAGCCGGAGGCGGAGACGGTTTCCTATGGATTGGCCGAGTTCATCGCGGCCGAGGAGATGGGGCGTTCGCGCGGCTTCTGGTGGTCGCCGGAGGGGGACCGGCTGCTGGTCGCGCGGGCCGACGACGCGCCCGTACGCCGCTGGTGGATCGCGGATCCCGCACAACCGGAACGTGATCCGCAGCGGGTCGCGTATCCGGTGGCGGGAAGCGCCAACGCGGACGTACGCCTCTTCGTCCTCGGTCTCGACGGGGTGCGCACGGAGGTCGTGTGGGACCGGGCGCGGTACCCGTACCTGGCGCATGTGCACTGGTCAGCGGCCGGTGCGCCGCTGATTCTGGTGCAGGCTCGGGACCAGCGGAGTCAGCTGTTCCTGGCCGTGGATCCGGACACCGGGGCGACCCGGATGGTGCACGCGGACGAAGATCCACAATGGCTGGATCTTTTCCCCGGCGTGCCGTGCTGGAGCCCCGGAGGGCAGCTCGTGCGGATCGCCGACGAGGGCGGCGCGCGGGTGCTCGCGTTCGGTGAACGCCCGCTCACGGGACCGCAGTTGCATGTGCGTGCGGTGCTCGACGTGTCGGACGACGAGGTGCTGGTCTCGGCGTCGGCGGGCGAGGCGGCGGCCGCTCCCGAGACCGGCGAAGTACATGTGTACCGGGTCAACGAGCTCGGCCTGGAGCGCGTCTCGCAGGAGCCCGGCGTGCACTCGGCGGTCCGCGCCGGGGGCGTGACCGTCCTCGTCTCGGCGGTGCTCGACCAGCCGGGCACCCAAGTGCAGGTGCTGCGCGAGGGAAAGCGTGCGGCGACGATCACCTCGTACGCCGAAGATCCGGGTTTGTCCCCGCGCGTGACCCTCACGCAGGGGGGCGCACGGAAAATCCCATGCGCCGTGCTTATGCCTACGGACTACCGCGGCGACGCTCCCCTGCCCGTCCTGATGGACCCCTACGGCGGCCCGCACGGCCCCCGGGTGCTGGCGGCGCACAACGCGCACCTCACCTCGCAGTGGTTCGCGGACCAGGGTTTCGCGGTGGTCGTGGCGGACGGGCGGGGCACCCCCGGCCGGTCCCCCGCCTGGGAGAAGGCGGTCCGCGACGACTTCACGCTCTCCCTCGACGACCAGATCGACGCACTGCAGGGCCTCGCGGAGACGTTCCCGCTGGACCTGTCGCGGGTGGCGATCCGCGGCTGGTCGTACGGCGGCTGGCTCGCGGGGCTCGCGGTCCTGCGCCGCCCCGACGTCTTCCACGCGGGCATCGCGGGCGCCCCGGTCACGGACTGGCGGCTGTACGACACCCACTACACGGAGCGGTACCTGGGCGATCCTGCGGCGAGCCCGGAGACGTACGCGAAGAGCTCCCTGATCACCGACGACGGGCTCTCCTCCCCCGCCGAGCCGCACCGCCCGCTGATGATCGTGCACGGCCTCGCCGACGACAACGTGGTGGTGGCCCACACCCTGCGCCTGTCCTCGGCCCTACTGGCCGCCGGCCGCCCGCACGAGGTACTGCCCCTGTCCGGCGTCACCCACATGACCCCGCAGGAGCAGGTCGCGGAGAACCTGCTGCTGCTCCAGGTGGACTTCCTGAAGCGCTCACTGGGGCCGGCCTAGGTACGGCAACGGGCCGGGAGACATGGCGCTCCCGGCCCGTTTACGGCACCCGCACGGCCGTACGTTGTAGAGACTGACGCGTCCGTATATCGGTACCGCTTCCGCTAAGTTGCCTGCTTGTAAACGCAATTGGTGCACATTTGTACGTCTATGACGATCCCTCCGCATGATCGTCCGGCGTCTCACCGGTGGGGACGACGTGCTTCTCCTCCGCGAAGTGACAGGCCGAGTCGTGCGCGGCCGGCCCCTCGACGAGCCGGAACTCCGCGGGCACCGCGAGCAGCGGCACCTCAAGGGTGCAGCGCTCCTGCGCCTTCCAGCAGCGGGTGCGGAACCGGCAGCCGGACGGGATGTTCGCCGGGGACGGCACATCCCCGCTGAGGATGATCCGCTCGCGGTGCTCACGGGCCTCGGGGTCGGGGACGGGCACGGCGGAGAGCAGCGCCTGCGTGTAGGGATGCGTCGGGTGGTCGTAGATCTCGGCGTCCCTGCCGGTCTCCACGATCCGCCCGAGGTACATCACGCCGACCCGGTCGGAGATGTGCCGCACGATGGAGAGGTCGTGCGCGATGAAGACGTACGACAGATCGAACTCGTCCTGGAGTCGGTCGAGCAGGTTGATCACCTGCGCCTGCACCGAGACGTCGAGCGCGGACACCGGTTCGTCCGCGACGATGATCTCGGGGCGCAGCGCCAACCCCCGTGCGATACCGATGCGTTGGCGCTGGCCGCCGGAGAACTGGTGCGGGTAGCGGTTGATGTACTCGGGGTTCAGTCCGACCACGTCGAGCAGGTCCTGGACCTTCTGCCGCCGGTCGCCCTTCGGCGCCACCTCGGGATGGATCTCGTACGGCTCACCGATGATGTCGCCGACGGTCATGCGCGGGTTGAGCGAGGTGTACGGGTCCTGGAAGACCATCTGGATGTTGCGCCGTACGGCTTTCAGCGCCTTGCCGGACATCCTGGTGATGTCCTCGCCCTTGTACTTGATCGTCCCTTCCGTCGGTTTCTCCAGGTTGACCAGCATCCTGGCGACCGTCGACTTGCCGCAGCCGGACTCGCCGACGATGCCGAGGGTCTCGCCCCGGGCGAGGTGGAAGTCGACGCCGTCGACGGCCTTGACGGCCCCCACCTGCTTCCTGAAGACGATGCCCTGGGTCAGCGGGTAGTGCTTGACCAGCCCACTGACCTCCAGAATCGCCTCGGCGGCTGCCTGCGTCGCCTCAGTGGCTGCTTGTGTCATCGAGGCACTCCCTCCAGAAGAAGCAGGCGCTTCTGCGTTCCTCGTCGACCTCCGCGAGCGGGGGCACGTCGGTCCGGCAGATGTCCTGGGCCATCGGGCAGCGGGGGTTGAAGGCGCAGCCCGGGGGGATGTGCATCAAGTTCGGCGGCAGGCCCTTGATGGCGTAGAGCTCCTGGCCCTTCTGGTCCAGGCGCGGGATCGACTCGAGGAGGCCCTTGGTGTACGGGTGCGCGGGGGCCTTGTAGATGTCGTGGACCGGCGCCGACTCGACGATCCGGCCCGCGTACATCACGGCGATCTTGTCGGCGACGTCCGCGACCACGCCGAGGTCGTGGGTGATGAGGATGAGCCCCATGTGCAGCTCGCGCTGCAACTCGGCGAGCAGGTCCATGACTTGGGCCTGGACGGTGACGTCGAGCGCGGTGGTCGGTTCGTCGGCGATGATCAGGGCGGGTTCGAGGGCCAGCGCCATGGCGATCATGATGCGCTGGCGCATGCCGCCGGAGAACTGGTGGGGATAGTCGCGTACGCGCTCGGCGGCGGCCGGGATCCGCACCCGCTCCATCAGCTCGATGGCCTTGGCCCGGGCGTCCTTCCTGGACATCCCGCGGTGCACGGTGAACATCTCGCCGAGCTGGTCGCCCACGGAGAGCACCGGGTTCAGGGACGAGAGCGCGTCCTGGAAGATCATCGCCATCTCGGCGCCGCGGACCTTGCGCCGCTCCTCCTCCTTGAGCTTGAGCAAGTCCCGGCCCTGGAAGAGGACTTCACCGCCGGTGATCTTCCCGGGCGGCATGTCGAGGATGCCCATGACGGCCTGCGCGGTCACCGATTTGCCGGAGCCGGACTCGCCGAGCACGGCGAGGGTCTCGCCCTCGTCCACGCTGTAGTTGACCCCGTTGACGGCCTTGGCGACCCCGTCCCTGGTCCTGAACTCCACGTGCAGATCGCGCACTTCGAGCAGCACGGCCGTCACCTCAGCTTCGGGTCGAGGGCGTCGCGCACCGCGTCGCCGAGCATGATGAACGCCAGGACGGTGATCGCCAGGGCTCCGGCGGGCCACAGGAGCATGTGCGGGGCCTGGCGGATGTACGCGGACGCCGAGGAGATGTCGATGCCCCAGGAGACCGTGGGGGGCTTCAGGCCGACACCGAGGTAGGAGAGGGTCGCCTCCAGAGAAATGTACGTGCCGAGCGCGATGGTCGCCACGACGATCACCGGCGCGACGGCGTTCGGCGCGATGTGCCGCAGCAGGAGCCGGGAGTTGGAGGCGCCGAGGGCACGGGCGGCCTGGACGTAGTCGTTGTGCTTGGTGGTGATGACGGAGCCGCGTGCGATGCGGGAGAGCTGCGGCCAGCCGAGCAGCACCATGAACCCGATGACCGGCCAGACCGTGTTGCTCGTCACTACGGAAAGCAGGACCAGGCCGCCGAGCACCACGGGGATCGCGAAGAAGACGTCCGTGACCCGGGACAGCACCGAGTCCCACACCCCGCCGAAGAAGCCGGCGAGCCCGCCGAGCAGCGATCCGAGGATCGCGACCCCGAGGGTGGCACAGACACCGACGGAGATCGAGACGCGCGTGCCGTACACCGTGCGCGTGTAGACGTCGCAGCCCTGTCCGTCGAACCCGAAGGGGTGTCCGGGCTGCGAACCCTCCTGCGCCTTGGCCAGGTCGCAGTTGAGCGGGTTCTGGGAGGCGATCAGCGAGGGCCAGAGCGAGATGACCACCAGAAAGAGGATGACCAGCCCGGCGATGATGAAGACGGGGTTGCGCCGCAGATCGCGCCAGGCGTCGGACCAGAGGCTCCGGGGCTTCTCCTGCGGGCCGGTGCCCTCGGGTCCTCCCGGTGTCTTCTCCAGGGTCTCCGCCTCGCTCATGGCGAGGTCCATGGCGCCGCCCATGCCCGTGGCGGCGATCGCGCCGTCCTCCGGGGCGCGGCCGCCGCCCGACATCCAGGGCTCCGGTGACTCCGGTGGCTGGGGTTCAGGCATAGCGGATCCTCGGGTCGAGTACGGCGTACAGCAGGTCGACGAGCAGGTTGGCGACCAGGAAGACGAGGACCAGGACGGTCACGAAACCGACGACGGTCTGCGTGTTCTGCCGGAGGATCCCCTGGTAGAGCTGGAAGCCGACGCCGTGGATGTTGAAGATCCGCTCGGTGACGATCGCGCCGCCCATGAGCGCGCCGATGTCCGTGCCGATGAACGTGACCACGGGGATGAGTGAGTTCCGCAGCAGGTGCTTGGTGATCACCCGGCGCCGGGGCAGGCCCTTGGCGATCGCCGTACGGACGTAGTCGGACCGCTTGTTCTCCGCGATGGAGGTCCGGGTCAGCCGGGTCACGTAGGCGAGGGAGACGGAGGCAAGGACCAGGCCGGGCACGATCAGTTCGCCGAAGGTGGCGTCGGAGGAGACCGACGGCTTGATCCAGCCCCATTCGACGCCGAGCAGCAGTTGGAGCACCAGGCCGGTGACGAAGACGGGCACCGAGATGACGACGAGGGTGCCCAGCAGGACGCCGGTGTCGACGGGCTTCCCGCGGCGCAGGCCGGTGATGACGCCCAGCGCGATGCCGATGACGATCTCGAAGAGGATCGCGACGATGGTCAGCCGGATGGTGACCGGGAAGGCGGTCGACATCAGCTCGGTGACCGGCTGCCCGTTGAAGGCGGTGCCGAAGTCGCCGGTGAAGACATTGCCCATGTAGGTCAGGTATTGCTGCCACACCGGCTTGTCGAGGCCGAACTCCTTCTCCAGCTGGGCGGCGGTGGCGGGGTCGCAGGCCCGGTCCCCGCACAGGCCCGCGATGGGGTCGCCCATCACGTTGACCATGAGGAAGATCAGCAGGGTGGCGCCGATGAAGACCGGGATCATCTGCAGCAGGCGCCGGATTACGTACCGTCCCATGAGGGCTCCGGGGGTGGGTGAGGGCGGCCCCGTCGAGGGGGCCGCCCGGCGCGGCTCAGTTGACGGTGATCTCGTTGTAGACGGGGACGCTGAACTGGTTGAGCGCCACGTCGGAGACCTTGTCCGAGTAGCCGGCGCTGCCGTTCTGGTACCAGAGCGGGATGGCGCCCATGTCGTCCCGCAGGACCTCCTCGGCCTGCTGGAAGAGCTTCACGGCCTTGGCCTGGTCGGTCTCGGCGTTCGCCTCGTCGACGAGCTTGTCGAAGTCCGCGTTGGTCCACTTGCCGTCGTTGGAGGAGGCGTTGGTGTAGTACAGCGGCTGCAGGAAGTTCTGGATCAGCGGGTAGTCCATCTGCCAGCCGGCCCGGAAGGGGCCCGACATCTTGTCCGAGGTGATCTGGTCGCGGAAGTCGGCGAAGGTGCCGACGGGGTTGCCGACGCAGGCCTTGTCGTTGCCGAGGGCGTTGTTGATGGAGTTGCAGACGGCGTCGACCCACTCCTTGTGCGAGCCGGTGTCCGCGTTGTACGAGATCTTGATCTGCCCGCCGGGAAGGCCGCCGCCCTCCTCGATCAGCTTCTTGGCCTCGCTCGCGTTGTACTCGCAGGCGTCACCGCACAGCCCCTCCTTGAAGCCGCCCTCTTCCCCGAGCACCGGGGAGGTCCAGTCGGAGGCCGGGGTGCGGGTCTTCTGGAAGATCGTGTCGGTGATCTGCTCGCGGTTGATCGCCATGGACAGTCCCTGGCGGACCTTCTCCATCCCCGCTTTGTCCCAATTCTTGTCATAGAACGGGAAAGCGAGCGTCTGGATGATGCCGGCGGGCGTATTGATGTACCGGTCACCGAGGTCGCTCTGCACGTTCTTGAGCTGGGAGGCGGGTACGTCATCGACGAGGTCGAGGTTGCCGGCCAGGAGGTCGGTGTAGGCGGTGTTGTTGTCGGTGTAGACCTTGAGGTCCACCCCGCCGTTCTGCGCCTTGTCCTCGCCGGAGTAGCCGTCCCACTTCCGCAGGGACATCTGCGAGCCCTTGGTGTACGAGTCCACGGTGTAGGGCCCGTTGCCGACGGGCTTTTTCAGCCAGGCTGCGTGGTCGTCGAAGAACGCCTTGGGCAGCGGCGAGTAGGCCGCGTAGCCGAGGGTGTCGGGGAAGGTCGAGAACTTCTGGTTGAGCTTGACGGTGAAGGTGTTGGTGCCGGTGACCTTGAGCCCGGAGAGGGTGTCGGCGCTCTGCGTCCCCTTTTCGGGGTGGGTCTTGTCGTAGCCGTCGATGTACCCGTAGAAGTACGCGTTCTTCTGGTTGTTCTTCAGGCTGGCCCCGTAGTTCCACGCGTCGACGAAGGACTGCGCGGTGACGGCCTCTCCGTTGCTGAACTTCCAGCCGTCCTTGATCGTGATGGTGAAGTTCTGCGAGTCCGTGCTCTCGACCTTCTCGGCGAGCATGTCCTCGGCGGCGCCGGTCTTGGCGTTGTACCGCTTGAGCCCGCGGAAGATCATGTCGAGGACCTTGCCGCCCTGGACCTCGTTGGTGTTGGCCGGTTCCAGCGGGTTCTGCGGGTCTCCCCACGAGGAACTCACGACACCGGTGCCGTCGCCGCCGCTGTCACTGTCCCCGCCTCCGCAGGCGGTCGCCGCGAGGGCTACCGCCGCCGCGCATGCGGCCCATTTGGCGTGCGTGGCTCCACGCATGGAGTGCCTCCTCAAGAGTGCGCTGTGCCGCCGGCGCCGGTCGAACGCTCTCGGCTCCGGTGCGCTGTGCCTTTAGCGCTCAATATCCGGCGATACCGGCCATATCGCATATCCAGCCCACCCTTCCGAGTGGAAGTGCCAGCCATATGCACGCACCCCGGAATCCAGCACTCCGGTTGTCGGCAGACCGGACGCAAACGCTCCGGACGGCCGACGCAATGGATCTTCATTGTTCGATGCCGAACCGTTGAATTGCGTGCACCAGATGTACGCATTCCGAGACTTGGGCGTCCGCATATCGAACCCCTTGCCCGATTAGGGCAGTTGGTCCGTTTCTGGACACGGATCGGCCACGGAGCGCTACACGCGTAGTTACGTCGAGGTCAAGCCCAGGCAAAGAAAGTAAAGAGAAACCCAAGGGGAGCCAGATTTTATTGACCTTGCATGAATTGCGTTGAAAAAGTCCGGCGTAGCCCGTAGGGAGCGCCCTGCGGAGCCCTTGACCCCACGGGCACGGAGCACCATGACCCCCCCTACTCCTTCCGCGGCCGCCCCGCTTGAGGTGACCGACGAGAGCGTCGAGAAGTCGATCACTTCTCCCGCTCCCAAGGCCAACGAGAGCCGGTCCCCGGGACAGCTCGCATGGCTCCGCTTCAAACGGGATCGCACGGGCGTCATATCGGCGTTCATCGTGATCTTCTTCTTCGTCATCGCGATCGCCGCTCCGCTGATAGCCAAGCTGTACGGCAAGGACCCGTACACGACATACGGGATAAACCTCCCCGGCCTGCTCGCCGACAACAGCTACCCCGTCCTGCCGAACGGCGGTATGAGCAGCGACTTCTGGTTCGGCATCGAGCCGGGGCTCGGCCGGGACGTCTTCACCTTCCTGCTCTACGCCATCCGCAACTCGCTGCTGATCGCCACTGCGGTCACGGTGCTCGTCGTGATCATCGGTGTGGCCGTGGGTGTCACCGCGGGCTATCTGGGCGGCAAGTCGGACTGGTTCATCGGCCGGGTCATCGACATCCTGCTCGCCTTCCCCTCCCAGCTGTTCTTCGTCGCCTTCACCCCCGTGGTGCTCGCGCTGTTCGTGTCGGCAGACGAGAACACGCCGGTCTGGCTCACCGTGGCCACTCTCGTCGGCATCCTCACCGCCTTCGGCTGGGCCTCCATCGCCCGACTTCTGCGCGGCCAGGTACTGGCCCTGCGCGAGCGGGAGTTCGTCGAGGCCGCCAAGGTCACGGGCGCGTCGCCGGCCCGCATCATCTTCAAGGAACTGCTCCCCAACCTGTGGACGCCGATCCTCATCCAGGCAACGCTCAACCTGCCGCTGATGGTCACCACGGAGGCGGGTCTCGCCTTCCTCGGCGTCGGTATCCAGGACCCGACCCCCGACTGGGGCGTCATGATCGGGCGCGCCGCCCAGGTCTACCAGGAAGACATCACCTACCTGCTCTTCCCGGGTCTGACGATGGTGATCTTCGTCCTGGCGTTCAACCTCCTCGGCGACTCGGTGCGTGACGCACTCGACCCGAAGACCAAGCGCTGACTCCGGCCCTTTTCAGGACCACGGCAACGACGCCGGGTGCCGGCTTTCTCTCATCTCACTCACTTCAAGGCAGGATGCGATGTCTTTTTCGCGCAGAAACTTCCTGATAGCCACCGGTGTTGTGGCCGCGTCGAGCTCCGTGCTCTCCGCGTGCAGCAGCGGCAACTCCGGCAGCGGCGGCACCACCGGTAAGCAGAACGCCGCCAAGGCCGAAGCCACCGTGGTGAAGATCGGCACCGAGGCCGACTCCACGGGCCCGGCCCCCGAGGTTTCCGGTGCGAAGAAGGGCGGCACCGTCTACCTGCTGAACGACGACGACGTCTCGCACCTCGACCCGCAGCGCATCTACTACGCGTGGAACTCGCTCGCCGCGATCGTCCTCTCCCGCACCCTGACCGGCTACAAGATCGCCGACGACGGTTCCCAGATGCTGGTCGGCGACCTCGCGACCGACACGGGCACCATGTCGGACGGCGGCAAGACCTGGGCCTTCACCCTGAAGGACGGCGTCAAGTGGGAGGACGGCTCCGACGTCACCGTCGACGACGTCCGCCACGGCATCGAGCGCGCCTTCGCCAGCTTCATCACCGAGGGCGCCATGTACGTCCAGTCGTGGCTGACCGGCTCGCAGGACTACCGCAAGTCGTACTCGGGCCCGTACAGCGGCAAGCACCTCAAGTCGGTCGTGACCAGCGGCAAGACGGTCACCTTCCACCTCTCCGAGGCGCGTCCCGACTTCAACTACGTCGTCGCGATGCAGTCGTACGCTCCCACCCCGGTGAAGCACGACACCAAGGAGAACTACGACAAGAAGCCGTACTCCAACGGTCCTTACCGGGTGAAGTCCCACGTCACCGACAAGTCGATGGTCTTCGTCCGCAACGAGAACTGGGACCCGGCCACCGACCCGATCCGCAACGCCTACCCGGACCAGTTCGACTTCGCCTTCGGCATCGAGCAGCTGACCGCCATCGACCGCCTGCTGGCGGACTCCGGCAAGGACCAGTACGCCGTCAGCTGGCGCACGATCCCCCAGGAGCGCGTCACGAAGGCCCAGACGGAGGCCAAGGACCGCGTCTTCGAGGAGCTCGGCAGCGGCGTCAGCGTCTACTGGGTCAACACCACCCGGGTCAAGGACCTGGCCGTCCGCGAGGCCATCATCAAGGCCTGGCCGACCGCGCAGATCCGCCAGCTGCAGGGCGGCAGCGTCCGTGGCGACTACGCCACCGGCATCATGAGCCCGCTCGTGGCCGGCTACGAGTCGCAGGACGTGTGGGGCAAGCTCAAGACCCCCGCGGGCGACCCGGCGGCCGCGAAGAAGATCCTGGAGAAGGCCGGCAAGGCCAACTACAAGATCGTCTACGCGTACCAGATCGACGACACCCAGACGAAGATCAAGGTCGTCGTCGAGAACGCCCTCAAGGCGGCCGGCTTCGACGTCGTCACCAAGGGCATCGACTCCACCACCTGGTACGACGCGATCGGCAAGGTCGACAACCCGTACGACGTCTACTGGGGTGGCTGGTCCGCCGACTGGCCGACCGGTTACTCGGTCTTCCAGCCGCTGTTCGACAGCAGCACCATCACCGACGGCGGCTCGAACTACGCGCACCTCAAGGACCCGAAGGTCGACGCCGCCATCAAGGCCGCCACGGCCGAGACGGACCAGGACAAGGCCAACAAGATGTGGGCCGCCCTGGACAAGCAGGTCACGGAGACCGGCGCCTTCGTCCCCGACGTGTACATGAAGCGCATCTACCTTCACGGCTCCAAGCTCGGCAACGTGAAGATGGACCCGAACTTCGACGGCTGCATGCTCTACAAGCTGTACGTCAAGTAGTTCTGATCCACACCTGACGGGTGGGGCGGCCACGGCCGCCCCACCCTCGGCCCCGCCTTCCGTGGCCTCTCGTCACTCCCGGTCCGCATTCGCTCCGCACGACGGCCCATCCCAGGAAAGCCACTCCCCATGCTTCGCTTTCTCGTCCGCCGCATCCTCGGCGCCGTGATAACGCTGGTGATCATCAGCGCCGTCACGTTCATGCTCTTCTACGCGGTGCCGCGCGACCCGGCCCGACTGGCCTGCGGCAAGCTCTGCACCCCGGAGACGCTCCAGTTGATCCGCCACAACATGGGGATCACCGACCCGCTGCCCGTGCAGTACTGGCACTGGCTGTCGGGCATCTTCCTCGGCCGGGACTTCGCGTCCTTCGGCCACTGCGACGCGCCGTGCCTGGGCTACTCGTTCGTCAACCGTGAGCCCGTCCTCGCGACGATCCTGGACCGGTTCCCGACCACGGTCTCCCTCGCCATCGGCTCCTCCGTGGTGTTCCTGATCTTCGGCATCGGTATGGGCATGCTCGCCGCCGTGAAGCAGGGCAAGGCCACCGACAAGCTCGCCAGTAGCGCCTCGCTGATCGCCTCGTCGATGCAGATCTACTTCGTGGGCACGCTGGCCCTGTACTTCTTCGTGTACCAGTGGCACATCCTGGACCAGCCCTCGTACACCAACTTCACCCACAACCCAGCCTCCTGGGCCAACGGACTCATGCTTCCCTGGCTGGTCCTGGCGCTGATCTGGACCGCGAACTACACCCGTATGACGCGCTCCCAACTGGTCGAGCAGCTCAACGAGGACTACGTCCGCACCGCCCGGGCCAAGGGCCTCTCCGCCAGCAACGTCTTCTTCCGCTTCGCCTGGCGCGGCGCGATGGGACCGATCGTCACCATCTTCGGCATCGACCTCGGCGTCCTCCTCGGCGGCGCGATGATCACCGAGAAGACCTTCAGCCTCCAGGGCGTCGGCATGCTCGCCGTGAAGTCGGTGACCACGAGCGACCTGCCCATGCTGCTCGGCATCATGGTGATCACCGCTTCCTTCGTGGTCGTCGCCAACATCGTCGTGGACGCCCTGTACGCCCTGATCGACCCGCGTATCCGGCTCGCCTGATCCGCCGCCGCCCCCACCAGCTACCCCGCATCACCCCCTCAGGAGCGTCCCCGTGACGAGCACCGACCAGCAGCCCTTCCTGTCCGTCAAGGACCTGAAGGTGCACTTCTCGACCGAGGACGGCACCGTCAAGGCCGTCGACGGTCTCTCGTTCGACCTCGTACGCGGCAAGACGCTGGGCATCGTGGGCGAGTCGGGGTCCGGCAAGTCGGTCACCAACCTGACCATCCTGGGGCTGCACAACCCGGACAGCACAACCGTCGAGGGCTCCATCACCCTCGACGGCCAGGAGCTGAACGGCGCTCCGGAGAAGACCCTGGAGAAGCTGCGCGGCAACAAGATGTCGATGATCTTCCAGGACGCGCTGACCTCGCTGTCGCCATACCACACCATCGGCAGGCAGATCGGTGAGACGTACCGCAAGCACACCGGCTGCTCCAAGAAGGAGGCCCGGGCGCGGGCCATCGAGATGCTGACCCGCGTCGGCATCCCGCAGCCCGATGTGCGTGTGGACGACTACCCGCACCAGTTCTCCGGCGGTATGCGCCAGCGCGCGATGATCGCGATGGCGCTGGTCTGCGACCCGGAGCTGCTGATCGCGGACGAGCCGACCACCGCGCTCGACGTCACCGTGCAGGCCCAGATCATGGACCTCCTCAAGGACCTCCAGAAGGAGTTCGGCACGGCGATCATCTTCATCACCCACGACCTCGGTGTCATCGCGGACATCGCGGACGAGGTGCTGGTGATGTACGGCGGCCGGTGCGTGGAGCGCGGGACCAAGCGGGAGGTGCTGCGGGCGCCGCAGCACCCGTACACCTGGGGGCTGCTCAGCTCGATGCCGACGCTGGACGGTCCGGTCGACGTTCCGCTGTCGCCGATCCCGGGCTCGCCGCCCTCGCTGCTGAACCCGCCGACGGGCTGCCGGTTCCACCCCCGGTGCAGCTTCACCGAGAAGGTCGGGGACGGGCGCTGCTCCTCCGAGCGCCCCCTTCTCGAGATCACGGACGGACGAGGCTCCGCCTGCCACCTGACCGCCGACCAGCGCCGCGACTTCTTCGCCGAATTCGCCGGCAGCCGGTCCAACTGACGTACACCTGACGGGATTTCACGATCATGAGCAAAACGAACCCCCTCCTGGACGTCACCGGTCTGACCAAGCACTTCCCGATCAAGGGTGGTTTCCCCATCCGCCGGACGGTGGGTGCGGTCCAGGCCGTGGACGGGCTGGACTTCCAGGTGGCCGAGGGCGAGGCCCTGGGTCTGGTCGGTGAGTCCGGCTGCGGCAAGTCGACGACGGGCCGGCTGATCACGCGGCTCCTGGAACCGACGGCCGGCACGATCAAGTACCGCGGCCAGGACATCACGCACGCGAACCGCAAGCAGCTCGCGCCGGTCCGCTCCGAGATCCAGATGATCTTCCAGGACCCGTACGCCTCGCTGAACCCGAGGCACACGGTCGGCAAGATCATCTCGGGTCCGATGGAGGTCAACGGCATCAACCCGGCGGGCGGCCGCGAGAAGCGCGTACGCGAGCTGCTCGAGACCGTCGGCCTCAACCCCGAGCACTACAACCGCTTCCCGCACGAGTTCTCCGGCGGACAGCGCCAGCGCATCGGCGTGGCCCGCGCACTGGCCCTGGAGCCGAAGCTGATCGTGGCGGACGAGCCGGTCTCGGCCCTCGACGTCTCGATCCAGGCGCAGGTCGTGAACCTGCTCCAGGAGCTCCAGCGGGACCTGGGCATCGCGTTCGTCTTCATCGCCCACGACCTGGCGATCGTCCGGCACTTCTCGCAGCGCGTCGCGGTCATGTACCTCGGCAAGATCGTCGAGATCGCCGACCGCGCGGACCTGTACGACAACCCGCGCCACCCCTACACGCGCGCGCTGCTCTCCGCCGTCCCCGAGGCCAGGGCGGACGACACCCCGGCCCGCGACCGCATCCGCCTCACCGGCGACGTGCCCTCCCCCATCAACCCGCCGTCCGGCTGCCGCTTCCGCACCCGCTGCTGGAAGGCGACGGACAAGTGCGCGACGGAGGCCCCGACGCTGGTCCACATCGAGGGCAGCAGCGAGGGTCACCTGACGGCGTGCCACTACCCCGAGGTCAAGGAGACCGTCCCGGCTCCCCGCCTCGCCAAGGACCCCGAGGTCACGGCCTGACACACCCCAATTCCGTCAGCCCATGACCCACGGGACCCGATTTTCGCCGGCCCATTGACCCGAGCAGACGAACTTCCGGTCCCCGGGGAACGGAGGCCCGCACCCTTTCGGGGTGCGGGCCTTCGTCTTGGACAAGCCCGGGGGCATCCATCTCGCTACTCTGAAAAGCATGGACTACGCGAAGATGCGCGCGATCGCCGAGGAGCTCACCGAGTACGCCGAGCACCTTGAGGGATCCTGGAACGTGGAGATCGGCCCTTCCGGCCCGTTCCTCGCGATGATGAGCCCTTCGAAGCGCCACGAGGTGCTGATTCACCGCATTCGCGACCAGATCAACGCGCAGCTCTCCGCCACGCACCCCACATACGTGTGCGCGAACGGCCCCGAAATCGAGCATCCTTCGATCGGTCGTATGCGACGCCCGGACGCCATAGTTCTCCCTTGGGACGTGTTCGAAGGAGAAGGTCTCGCCGTCGACGCCACTCAGGTACTGGCGGCCATCGAGATCGTCTCTCCGTCCAATCCGAACAATGACTACGGCGAGAAGCTCGCCGAATACCCGGCCATGGGCATCCCCCACTACATGATCGTCGACCCCCGCACGGGCACCATCGAGGTGCACTCCGACCCGTGCAAGGACCGCTACCAGCACAAGGACCCGTACATCTTCGGCGACACAGTGCCGTTCGGCCCGTGGACGGTGGAGACCGGCGCCTTCCGCCGCTACGGGAAGGCCGGGGCCTAGCCGCGGGGGTGCACCGCAGCCAGCTCCAACTCCCCCACAACCTGATCCCCGCTCATCTCCCCCGTACGCCGGAACCCGAGCCCCAGATAGAACCCCTCGGGCCCGCCCTCCCCCTCGGCCCAGGTCACCGTGGCGCGGGACTGGCGGCCACGCGTGCGGATCTCCTCGCACACGGCCTCGACGGCGAACCGCCCGTATCCACGCCCCTGCCGGCCGTCGGCGATGTTCAGGCGCCAGAGGCCGGAGCGCGGCCGGTCGTCCGGGATTTCGGGGTTGAAGCGGATGTCGAAGAAGGCCATGACGAAGCCGACCAGGTCATCGCCGTCGAAGATCAGGCGGGGCCAGGCCTTCTCGGGATGCACGTACGCCTCGGCGAGCGAGTTCACCACCGGAGAGACGAAGCGCTCCTGCTCCGGCCTGACCTTCAGGGCGATGGCCGCGTCGATGTTGTCCGGGGTCACCTTCTCCAGGCGAAGGTCCGTCATTCTCAGCCCAACTCCCCCCGCTCCACACAGAATTCGTTGCCCTCGGGATCCGCCAGGACCACCCAGCCGCCGCCGTCCGGGCGGGTGTGGTCCGCGATCCGGCGGGCGCCGAGGGCGAGGGCGCGGGTGACCTCCGCCGCCCTTGTCCTGCCGTGCGGCTCCAGGTCCAGGTGGACGCGGTTCTTGGCCGCCTTGCCCTCCGGGACGTGCACGAAGAGGAGCGTCGGTCCGCCGGACGGGTCCCGGATCACCGCCTCCGGGTCGCCGGGCTTGTCGTCGTCGTCCAGTGGGCGGCCGAGCAACTCGCTCCAGAAGAGGCCGAGATCGTACGGATCTCCGGTGCAGTCGAAGGTGAGGGTGCGGATGGTGGGGTTCAACAACCCTGTCTCTCCCATGGTCTGGTGGTCTAGTCGCCGGTCCGGCCGTCGGCCAGTTCGCGCAGGATGTCGAGGTGGCCGTTGTGGCGGGCCGTCTCCTCGATCAAGTGGAGGAGGATCCAGCGGAGGTTGACGGCGCGCCCTTCGCGCCGGACCCGCTTGGCGTTGGTGTCGAGGTCGTGCTCGGCCACCAGCAGGCGGTAGCGGACGCACTGTTCCTCGTACTGGGCGAGCAGGTCCGCCAGCGGGAAGTCGACGGCGATGCGCATCTCGCGGTCGGGGTCCTCGTCCGTCCAGGGACCCTCGTCCTCCTCGCCGAGGAACACCACCTGGAACCAGTAGTACTCGACCCAGCGAAGGTGGTTGATCAGTCCGCACAGGGTCATCAGCGGGGAGCCGGGCAGCGGGGCCTTGCGGGCGTCCTCCGGGGAGACGTCCTCGCACTTGGCGTGGGCCGTGGCGCGGACGTAGTCGAGGAAGGTGGCCAGCTGTGTGCGCTCGTCCCAGGCGGGAGGCGTGTCTGTTCGCGTCGTCATCGGGGTGAAGCATCCCCGGTCGCCCGTTCGATGTCGAGCCATTAACAGCCGTCGTCGAGCCGACTCCGGTGTACGGCGGTCAGCGCCCGGCCCGCCTCCGACAGCGAGGGAAAGCAGGCGTGGGCACGGGCCAGTTCGGCGGGGCGGTGCGTGGAGGCCACGGCGTACACCGTGCAGCCGGCGGCGAGCCCGGCCTCGATGCCCGGGGGCGAGTCCTCGACGACCACGCAGCGGGCCGGGTCGACCGCCAGCCGGGCGGCGGCGGTGAGGTAGCCCTCCGGCGAGGGCTTGCCCTCGGAGACGTCCTCGGCGCAGATCCGTACGCCGGGAACGGGCAGCCCGGTACGGGCGAGGCGGGCCGCGGTGGGGTGCGCGCGGCTGGAGGTGACGACCGCCCACAGGTGCGGCGGCAGGGACCGCAGCAGCGCGGCGGCGCCGTCGAAGGCACGGAACCCGGGTTCCTCGGCGGCCATCAGCCGGTCCAGGACCAGGTGTTCCCCGGCGGGATCCAGCTGCGGGGCGAGGAGCCGGAGGATGTCCGTCCGGCGTCGGCCCTGCGTGGCCTCCCAGACCTCCTCGGGGTCCAGGCCGCGCAGCCGGGCCCAGGCACGCCAGACCCGTCCGTGCGCGTCCGCGGTGGCGATCAGTACGCCGTCCACGTCGAAGAGGAAGGCCCCCACCGCGCTCTCTGCCAACTCCCGCGTTCCTCCCCGCAGTTACCGGCAGTCTCGCGAGCGGCCGCCAGTGTCCCCATCAGTGGTTCGGGCGAGCCTACGGGCTGAGAGACTGCTTCGATGGCTGACCGTTCGTTCAGTGACCTCTCACTGGCCGCCCTGTACGACGCCCTCAATCCGTGGGGACGAAGTGACGACTTCTACCTGGACCTTGTGCTGTCCGCGCGGTCCGTGCTCGATGTCGGGTGCGGCACGGGGCGGCTGCTCGGGCGGGCTCTGGAGGCCGGGCACGAGGGGCGGCTGTGCGGGCTCGATCCCGCCGCGGCCATGCTGGTGCAGGCGCGGCGGCGGGCGGGCGCGGGAGGCGGGGGCCCTGGCCGCGATCAACGAGCGGCCGTCGAGTGGGTGCTCGGCGATCTCACAGCGGCGCACTGGGAGCGGGAGTTCGACCTCGTCGTGATGACCGGCCACGCGTTTCAAGTACTGCTGGGCGATGAGGAGTTACGCGGTGCCCTGGCCGCGATACGCCAGGCCCTCTCCGACGACGGCCACTTCGTCTTCGAGACCCGCAACCCCGCCGCCCGCGCCTGGGAGAGGTGGACTCCGGAGCAGGTCCGCGAGGTGACGGACGCCCACGGCGAAGTCGTACGCGTCTGGCACGAGGCCGAGGCACCCGAGGCCGGGGACCGTGTCACGTTCACCGAGACCTTCGACCACCCGGGGTGGGAGCAGCCGCGGGTCAGTAGCAGCACTCTGCGGTTCCTGGACCCGGACGCGCTCGACGGGTTCCTCACCGAGGCGGGCTTCGCCGTGGCCGAACGGTTCGGGGACTGGGGGCGGGGGCCGCTCACCCCCACCGCCCCGGAGATCATCACCGTGGCCCGTCCGACGGGCCGCGGTCTCCTCAGTCCTTCGCGATCTCTTCCTCCAGCGCCGCCAGCGCCGGATCCAGGATGATGTCCTGCGCGCGGGCCCCGGTCGTCGGGTCCTCCGGGAAGTGACAGGCCGTCAAATGCCCCTCGGCGTTACCCGAAAGGCGGACCAGCGGCGGCTCCTCCTGCGCGCACTTGTCCTGCGCCTTCCAGCAGCGGGTGCGGAAGCGGCAGCCGGACGGCGGGTTGATGGGGGAAGGCACGTCACCCTCGAGGCGGATGCGTTCCTTCTTCTCGGCATCGATGTCGGCGTCGGGGACGGCCGACATCAGCGCGTGGGTGTACGGGTGGCGCGGGCCGGTGTACAGCGACGTACGGTCGGCGATCTCCACGATCTTGCCGAGGTACATGACCGCGACGCGCTGCGAGAAGTGCCGCACGATCGCCAGGTCGTGGGCGATGAAGACGAACGCGATGCCCATCTCCCGCTGGACCTCCTGGAGCAGGTTCACGACCTGCGCCTGGATCGAGACGTCCAGCGCGGACACCGGCTCGTCCGCCACGATCAGCTTGGGTGCGAGCGCCAACGCCCTTGCCACGCCGATACGTTGCCGCTGTCCGCCGGAGAACTCGTGCGGGAAGCGGTTGTAGTGCTCGGGGTTGAGGCCGACGGTCTCAAGGAGCTCCCGCACCCGGGCCTCGCGGCCGCCCGGCGGATTGACGCCGTTGATCTCCATCGGGGCGGAGATGATCGTGCCGACCGTCTGCCGGGGGTTCAGGGAGGCGTACGGATCCTGGAAGATCATCTGGATCTCGGAGCGGATCGGGCGCAGCTGGCGCCGGGTGGAGCGGCTGATGTCCTTTCCGCGGTAGGAGATCGTGCCGCCGGTCGGCTCCAGGAGCCGGGTCAGCAGCCGTCCGGTGGTGGACTTGCCGCAGCCGGACTCGCCCACCAGGCCCAGGCTCTCGCCGGGGAACACGTCGAAGGAGACCCCGTCCACGGCCTGGACGGCGCCGACCGTGCGCTTGATCGGGAAGCCTCCCTTCACCGGGAAGTGCTTCTTCAAGTCGGTGACACTCAGCAGCGGTTCGCGTGTCTCTTCCCGCTGCCCGGGGATCGCGTCGGTCACGACCGCGGTTTTCTCGTCGCTCACAGTCAGTCCCCTCAGCCCAGCCTGGGCCGAATCGTGTCGGTGAAGATGTGGCTCTTTTGGTCCGGTGTCAGATGGCAGGCCGAGCCACGCCCCACCGGGAGTTCGGGCCGGATGTCCACGCACCGGTCGGAGCCCTCGACCTCACGCGTGAAGGTGCACCGCGGGTGGAACGGGCACCCCGAGGGCGGGTTCAGCAGCGACGGGGGCGCGCCCGGGATGGGGGTCAGCGGTTCGTCGACGTCGGCCGTGAGGCGCGGCATGGATCCCAGCAGTCCCCAGGTGTACGGGTGTTGCGGGGACTTGAGCACCTCGCGGACCGTGCCGCGCTCCACCGCCCGGCCCGCGTACATCACCAGCAGGTCGTCCGCCATGTTCGCGACCACCCCGAGATCGTGGGTGATCATGATGATGGCGGAGCCGAACTCCTGCTGGAGGTCTTTCAGGAGGTCCAGGATCTGCGCCTGCACGGTCACGTCGAGGGCCGTCGTCGGCTCGTCGGCGATCAGCAGATCCGGGTTGCAGACCAGGGACATCGCGATCATCACGCGCTGGCGCATACCGCCGGAGAACTGGTGCGGATAGTCGTCCACACGCTCCTTGGCGTGCGGGATGCCGACCTTCGTCAGCATCTCGATCGCCCGCGCCTTCGCCTCCCTCTTGGAGGCCCCGGTGTGCTTGCGGAACGGCTCACCGATCTGTCGGCCGACCGTGTGGTACGGCGAAAGGGCGGTCAGCGCGTCCTGGAAGATCATCGCCATCTTGTTGCCGCGGAGCTTCTCCAGCTCGTGCTCCGTGGCGGTGGTCAGCTCTTTGCCGTCGAGGACGATCTCGCCCTCGACGGTGGTGTTCAGCGGGCTGTGCAGGCCCAGGATGGTCAGGTTGGTGACGGACTTCCCGGACCCGGACTCGCCGACGATGCCGAGGGTCGTACCGCGCTCCAGATCGAAGGAGAGACCGTCGACCGCTTTGACGTCGCCGTCCTCCGTGGAGAACCGCACGTGCAGGTCGCGGACCGAGAGGAACGCGTCGGATCCGGTGGGAGCCGGCGCGTCCTCCGGCTTGGTGAGAGTGGTCACTGCGGTTTCTCCCGGTACTACGAGCAGGACGACGAGCAGGACTACGGCAGAGCTACTACGGAATTACAGAACTCGGGACTACGGGACTACGGGACTACGGGACTACGGGACTACGGGACTACGGGACTACGCCAGCCGGATGCGCGGGTCGACCACCGCGTACAGGGCATCCACGATGACGTTGAGCAGAAGAATGAACGCCGCGCTGACGAGCATCACGCCCATCAGTTTCGGCAGGTCCTTGCCGACCACCGAGTCCACCGCGAGCCGGCCGAGACCCGCGAGGCCGAAGGTGAACTCGGTGACGATGGCGCCGCCGAGCAGTGCGGAGAGGTCCATGCCGAGGATGGTGAGGATGGGGATGAGCGAGCCGCGCCAGGCGTACCGCAGGAAGACGTATCTGCCCGCCATGCCCTTCGCGCGGGCCGCGCGCACATGCTCCTCCTGGAGCTGCTCGATCATCGTCGAGCGTGCCATACGCGTGTAGTTGGCGGTGAAGATCACGGACATCACGAGCCAGGGGATCAGCAGGCCCATGAACCAGCCCCATGGATCCTCGGTCAGCGGCACGTACTTGGGCTTGTCGAGCCAGCCCGTGCTGTAGACGAAGATGCCGAGGACGATCGGGCCGAGGAAGTAGATCTGGAACGAGCTGAGCACCAGCGAGAAGGTGCTGACGGCCTTGTCCAGCCAGGTGCCACGGAAGCGGGCGGCGATCATGCCGGTGCCGAGACCGACGATGAGGAAGACGACCAGTCCGCCGATCGTGAGGGACAGCGTCAGCGGGAAGCGGTCCATGATCGTGTCCCAGACCATCTGCTGGTCGCGGAAGGAGACGCCGAAGCAGGGTGCGGGGCAGTGCCCCACGGCGAAGTCACGTCCGACGAAGACGCCGGAGAGGAACTTCCAGTACTGCACGGGCAGCGGATCGTCCATGCCCAGGTTCTTGTGGATGATCGCCAGGGCGTCCGGAGTGCAGTTCTTTCCGCACGAAAGCGTCGCCGGGTCCTGGGGGATGGCGTAATACATGATGAACGTGACGACGCTGATCAGCAGAAGGATGAGCATCGCGCCGAACGTCCGGCGAAGGATGAATCGAAGCATGGCGGAACGCTGCTCTCAGGACGGCTGCGGCCAGGGACAGGAGCACCCGGGGGCGCACTCCGCTGAGTGCGCCCCCGGGACCGTGGTCAGCTCTTGAGGAAGACCCGAGTCGGGTCGGTGTAGCTGGTCACGGTGGAGTAGCGCAGGCCACCGATGTTGGAGCCGGCGATCTGGAACACCTTGGTGTAGTAGATCGGGGCGGCCGGGTTGACCTTCTCGCTGATGTACTGGTTGAGGGCGTTCCAGGCCTTCGTGGCCTCCACCGCGTCCGTGATCTTCTGGATGCGGGCGATCTCGGAGTTCACGTGGTCGTCGTTGATGTGCGCGTAGTTCGACGAACCGTCCTGGATCTGCGTGCCGTCGTACAGCGGCGGGAAGACCGTGCTGGCGGACGGCCAGTCCTGGCCCCAGCCGGTCATGTAGAGGTCGAGACCGTTGTCGACCTTGCCGACCTGCTCGTACCAGGTGGCGGAGTCGATCTCCTTCTTCTGGACGTCCAGGCCGATCTTCGTGAGGGCGTCCTCGATGAGGAGGGCCTGCTGCTGGCGGACCGGGGTGTTGGAGTAGGCGTAGACGACCTTCTTGCCCGTGGCGCCGGCTTCCTCGATCAGCTTCTTGGCCGCCGCGATGTCACCGTTGGGCTTCTTGGCCCGGTTGAAGGGGTCGTACGCCTTGTCGTAACCCGGAGTGGTCGGCGACATCAGGCTGTTGGCGACCTCACCGCCGTAGTTACCGCCGTCGGCCCTGAAGACCGAGGTGGCCGGCATGGCCAGGGTGATCGCGTCGCGGATCTTCTTGTCCTTGATGCGGTCGAGGTTGAAGTTCAGCTGCCAGACGTACGGCGCGTAGCCCTGGACAGTGCGCTTCATCGCCGCGGGGTCGGCCACGACCTTCTGCACCTGGGTGGTGGCGACCTGGCCGGTCATCATGATCGCGTTCTTGGCGTCGCCGCGGTCGGCGAGGAGCGTCTTGGTCTGGTCCTCGTCGTCGTGGTTGACCTCGATGTCGAAGCCGTCGACGTACTGGTGGCGCATCGGGTCCGTGCTCGGGTCCCAGTTGGTGTTCTTGACCAGCGTCACGCTCTTGCCGGGCTTGAACTCCGAGATCTTGTACGGGCCGACGGCGACCGGGTCGGTGTCGTACTTCTCCTTCGTGTCCGTCTTCTCGGGCACGATGGAGTAGCCGGCCATGGCCAGGGCCTGCGCCAGGTCGGGCTGCGCGGTCTTGAACTTGAAGACGACGGTCTTGGCGTCGGGCGTGGCCAGCACGGTGTCCGGCAGGTGCTTGCCCTTGAACGGACCCTCGTACGCGTCGCGGTAGGCGGTGCCGGAGCCCGACAGCCACTGCTGGATGTAGGACGGGCCGTCCGTGATGAACGGGTCGTAGAGCCGCTCGAAGGTGTGCCGGACGTCGGCCGAGTCGATCACATGACCGGTCTCGTCCTTGACGCCGTCCTTCAGCGTGAACGTCCAGGTCTTGCCGCCGTCGGAAACCTTGCCCGGGTCGGTGGCGAGGTCGCCGACGACGGTGATGCCGCCCTTGCCGTCTTCCACGTACGTGGTCAGACCGCGGTAGATCAGCTTCGAGAGCAGGCCGCCGTCGCTGACGTAGATCTGCGCCGGGTCCAGGTGCGAGAAGTCGGTCTCGTTGTAGACCTGTATGGTGCCGCCGGACTTGGCACCCGCGACCTCCTCGGCGGGACCCGTGGAGTCCGCGGCGGTGCCCATCTTCACCGCGTTGGACTGTGCGGCGGCGTCTTCCTTCTGCTGGCTCTTGTCGTTGTTGCTGCCGCTGTCACTGCTGCTGCAGCCGGCCAGCGCCAGGGCGCCGACCGCGACCGCGGCGACTGCGGTCCGCCCTCTGCGGGAACTGAGGATGCTCATGGAGTTGAGTCCACCTGCCTGTGAGTAGTGATCACTGGTGCTGCCTTGCAGTGCACGGCCGGTTCGTCGCCGGCTCCCGGGTGGCAGCGGCCCTCGCTGGAATCAGCGGCCCGTCTTGGGATCGAAGGCATCCCGGACGGAGTCCCCGAGGAGGTTGAACGCCACGACGAAGACGACCATGGCGACACCCGGGAAGAACATGTAGACGGGGTCCTGTTCGTAGATGTCCGACCCAATGGCGAACATCCGGCCCCAGTCAGGCGTCGGCTCGGTGTACCCGACGCCGACGAAAGAGAGAAACGCGACCGAGAGAATGGTGCTGGGCAGCATGTACGTGCCCTGCACCAGGATCGGTGTGACGAGGTTGGGCAGCAGTTCCTTGCGGATGATCCGCCACGGGGAGGCGCCGGCGACCTTCGCGGCCTCGACGAACTCACGCTCGCGCAGCGACAGGGTGACCGCCCGGATCAGCCGGGAGAGCCCCATCCAGCCGAGGAACCACAGCACGCCGACGATGGCGAGCGTGCGGATGTAGGTGGGCGTCTCCTCGTCGGGGGCGACGAAGACCACCGTGATCACGGGCATCGCCGCGATCATGAACAGCTGGTTGGGGAAGGCCAGCATGAAGTCCGTGAACCGGCCCAGCCAGTAGTCCACCTTGCCGCCGAAGTACCCGCCGACCAGGCCGATCACAATGCCCATCACCACCATGGCGACGGTCGCCGCGAGCGCCGTGTACAGCGAGGTGCGCATGCCGTACAGGAGCTGCATGAACACATCGCGACCCAGGGTGGGTTCGATCCCGAACCAGTACTCCGACGTGATGCCGCCGTTGGGACCCGCCGGCATGTTGAAGTCGTTCAGGAGCGTGGGGTCTTCCTGCCCGTAGAGCGTGTACGGATTCTTGCCGTACACCTTCGAGATCAGCGGAGCCACAGCGGCGATCAGGAAGAAGAAGAGCACGATGTACGCGGAGACCACACCGGTGCGGTCACGCTTGAACCGGCGCCACATCAGCTGGCCGGGCGATCGCCCCTCCAGCTTCTCCGGCTGCTCGGAACGTTTCGGCTCGGCCTTCTCGTCGACGTCGGTGGAGGCTTCCGCGCCCTCGATCTCGATCGGACTGGTCATGATTCGTCCATTTCATGGGTACGCCGAGTCCGCGGGCCGCCACAGAGTTTGGGCGGCCACGGTTCGGACCATGCGGATCAGGAGAGACGTATGCCTAGTGGTCGCTGGGCGCCAGGGCCCGGCAAGCGACAACTCGCAGGTGAACACGCGTAGTTGGCATCTTGTGCCTCCTCATGACTCAACCGGTGCACGGACAGGAGGGGCTCTTGCTTGACCTCCGACACCCCTGACGGAGGGTCAAGCACCCCACTGTGCTCGTGAGTCGGCGCTGCCCCGTGCAGCGCATGACCCATTGACCCGAGCGTTACGCGGCTAACTATCTGACATGAGCCAGATACCGACCACTGCCTTTAGGTCTCGGTTCCATCACAGCTGACGCGTACATCTTCCAAAATCTGGACAAAATGATCTGAGAGAGAAGCCCGCGAAACGGACTTGTTACATGCGTATCGGGCGGGAGGAACCGCATTTCGGACACGCGGCGACGGGAAAACCGGTTGCGAGCGACATCCGGGACGGCTAGATCTTGCGCAGCGTCCTTCGCGGTGGCCGCCGCGACAGCCACCACCTCGCCCTTCGCGCACCCTTTGCGCGCCCTTCGCAGCAAAAAGCCCGGGCTCCCCATCATGGGGGAACCCGGGCTCAGTTGGTACGGACAAAGCCGTACCGGACGTATAGGACGGCCGAAGGATCAGCCGTGCTTGGCGCGGCTGGCGGAGCGGCCGCGCTCCTTCTGGTCGAGGACGACCTTGCGGATGCGAACGGCCTCCGGGGTCACCTCGACGCACTCGTCGTCGCGGCAGAACTCCAGCGACTGCTCCAGGGAGAGCTTGCGCGGCGGGACGATCGCCTCGAACGAGTCGGCCGCGGCCGACCGCATGTTCGTGAGCTTCTTCTCCTTGGTGATGTTCACGTCCATGTCGTCGGCGCGCGAGTTCTCGCCGACGATCATGCCCTCGTACACCTCGGTGCCGGGGTCGGTGAAGAGCACACCGCGCTCCTGGAGGTTCGTCATCGCAAACGCGGTGACGGCGCCCGAGCGGTCGGCGACCAGCGAGCCGTTGTTACGGGTCGTCAGCGTGCCGAACCACGGCTCGTGGCCCTCGTGGATGGAGTGGGCGATGCCCGTGCCGCGCGTACCGGTCAGGAACTCGGTACGGAAGCCGATGAGGCCGCGGGAGGGGACGACGAACTCCAGGCGGACCCAGCCGGAGCCGTGGTTCGACATGTTGTCCATGCGGCCCTTGCGGACGCCCATGAGCTGCGTGACGGCGCCCATGTGCTCCTCGGGCACGTCGATCGTCATGCGCTCGACCGGCTCGTGCACCTTGCCGTCGACGATCTGCGTGACGACCTGCGGCTTGCCGATGGTCAGCTCGAAGCCCTCACGGCGCATCTGCTCGACCAGGATGGCCAGCGCCAGCTCACCGCGGCCCTGCACCTCCCAGGCGTCGGGGCGCTCGGTGTCGAGCACGCGCAGCGAGACGTTACCGATCAGCTCGCGGTCCAGGCGGTCCTTGACCTGACGGGCGGTGACCTTGCGGTCCTTGACCGCGGCCTTGGCGTCCGCGCCCTTGCCGGTGGCGCCGCGGCCGACCATCGGCGAGGTGTTCGTACCGATGGTCATGGAGATCGCGGGCTCGTCGACCGTGATGAGCGGCAGCGCGATGGGGTTCTCGGGGTCGGCGAGGGTCTCACCGATCATGATCTCCGGGATACCCGCGACCGCGCAGATGTCACCCGGGCCCGCCTTCTCGGCCGGCTTGCGGGTGAGCGCCTCGGTCATCAGCAGCTCGGTGATGCGCACGTTGGACATCGTGCCGTCGCGCTTGATCCACGTGACGGTCTGGCCCTTGCGCAGCTCACCCTGCTCGACGCGGAGCAGCGCGATACGGCCGAGGAAGTTGTCGGCGTCCAGGTTGGTGACGTGCGCCTGGAGCGGGGCCGCCTCGTCGTACTCCGGAGCCGGGACGTGCGACAGGATCGTGGAGAAGAACGGCTCCAGGCTGTCGCTGTCGGCCGGGACGGTGCCGTTCTCCGGCTTGGTCAGCGAGGCCACGCCGTCACGCGCACACGCGTAGACGATCGGGAACTCGATCTGCTCCTCGTCGGCGTCGAGGTCGAGGAAGAGGTCGTACGCCTCGTTCACGACCTCGTCGATGCGCGAGTCGGGGCGGTCCGTCTTGTTGATGCACAGGATGACGGGCAGGCGGGCCTGCAGCGCCTTGCGCAGCACGAAGCGGGTCTGGGGCAGCGGGCCCTCGGAGGCGTCGACGAGGAGCACGACCGCGTCCACCATCGACAGACCGCGCTCGACCTCGCCGCCGAAGTCGGCGTGGCCGGGGGTGTCGATGATGTTGATCGTGATGACGTCGCCGCCATCCTTCGGGTGGTACTTCACGGCCGTGTTCTTGGCCAGGATCGTGATGCCCTTCTCACGCTCCAGGTCATTCGAGTCCATCATGCGGTCGTCAAGCGACTCGGCGGCGTGCGCGGCGAAGGCACCGGCCTGCTTGAGCATGGCGTCGACCAGAGTGGTCTTGCCGTGGTCGACGTGGGCGACGATGGCAACGTTGCGGATGTCGTGGCGCGTGGCCATATTGAGGCGCTTCTCCCGGAGTGAGTGGACGGCCTCCGCTGTGCGGGGCCTGCCGGGCTGAACACGCCACGGCCTTACCCCATCGTACGTGGCCCTGACAGGGACGGCCTCCGCGGGCCCGTGCGCGCGGGCCCGCGGCCGCGGTCTCGGGCTCCTGGTCAGGCGGTCTTCGCGGCGGGCGAATCTGCGGGGCAGGTCTGCCGGGCGGCGCTGCGCTCGGCGGCGTCCGGTGAGGCGAGGTCTGCGGCGTCGATGGGGTCGCCGCAGGTCAGGAACCCGGTGCCGGTGGTCTCCCAGGTCAGTACATGGCCCGTGACCGGGTCGGCGCCGCCGCCGCGACAGGTGTACGTGAAATCGGCCTCGACCAGATCGACGTACGTCCATGCGTAGTACGCCCCCTGGAGGTCACCTGTATGTGCCTCGAAGTGCTCCCCGACTTCGCTCGGCACGGCCGGCTCCGAGGGTGCCGCGAGGGGCTGCGCCGCCTTGAGATGCCGGCCCAGCGCCTTGATGGCGTCGGCCGCGCGGACCCCAGGGGCCATGGAGGTCATGTGGGGCTTGTAACTGACGCCCCTCAGCGGCTCGAGGTCCACCGACACGGAGTCCGTCTTCTTCTTCAGCCGGATCGGGTCGGCGAGCCCGGTCAGTTTCTGCTCGCGTTCGATGCCGGACCAGGCGTACGTGCCCTGTGTGCACGACGCGGCCTTGTCCTGTTTGTCATCGCCCGCCCCGCCGCTCGAACAGCCCGCGGCGCCGACGAGCAGCGCCGCTGCGGCGAGACCCGCCGCCGTGTTCCTGAGAGCGTGCTCGCGCATGGTGATCCCCCGGTGTCCCCCGCGGCCGGTGGTGATCACTGGCCGTCGGGGACACTCTGCCCAGCCGGGTCCCGCCCGGCACTCGGCTTGAGGATGATCTGAGCGAGGAGAAACTGAGAGTGGAGGACTACTTGTCCTTCTTCTCCGCCCCCGGTGACTTCTCCGCGGGCTTCGCGCCCTTCCTCAGGAAGCCCATGTCCTCGTAGACGGGGGTCTGGAAGCCGAAGGCGCCGGTGTTGGCGAGGTTGGTGCGGGCGGCTGTCAGCTGGGGGCGTTGGTAGAGGGGAATCGATCCGGCGGCGGCCCAGATGCGGGCGTCGGCCTTGCGGACCAGGGAGCGTCCCTCGGCCTCGTCGAGGGTGGCGATGGCCTGGTCGAAGAGCTGGTCGACCTGGTCGGTGCCGACGCGGGTGTAGTTCTGCTCGACGGTGAGGGAGCCGTCGGCGGCCGGTACCGGCTTGGAGTAGATCGGGCGGGCGTCGGTGGCCGGGAAGGCGGAGGCGGGCCAGGAGTACAGCGCCAGGTCGTACTCGCCGGACGCGATGTGGTCCTTGAAGTAGCTGTCGTCCGGGACCCTGGTCATCTCCGTACGGATGCCGATGCGCTCCAGCATCCGCGAGATGCGGTCGGCGACCGTGCGCAGCGACTCCGAACCGGGGCCCGAGGGCACCACGAAGCGGAGCGTCAGCGGCTTGCCGTCCTTGGCGAGCGCTGCGGCCGCGGCGCCAGCAGGGGCGGCCGTGCCCTTGGGGGCGTACGCGCCGGGCGCTCCGCCCTGCTTGGCTTCCTTGCGCCCGTACTGCTTGCCGTCGAGGTGTTTGCCGGCGCGCTCGTCCGCGTACTGCCCCGACTGCTTCTTGGAGTGGTCCTTGGGGTCCTTCTTCTTCTCCCGGTCGGCCTCGGCGGGCTTGTTGTCGTCACCGACGATGTACGTCCCGTCGCCGGAGCCCTCCTCGGAGTCCGCGTCCGCCTTCTCGCCCTCGGACCCGGCCGCCTTCTCCTTCTTCTTCTGCTCCTTGACCGGCCCGCCGGGCACCCACCCGGCGTCCGCGAGCAGCGCCTGCGCCTCCGCGGTGTCCTGCCCGCCGAGGGCGCCGCTGTTGTCCGCGTACGCCTGCTGGCCGGAGAGCGCGAGGTGGCTGCCGACGGGGACGGCGGGCAGCCCGAGCGGTTCCAGGACGGCCTTGGCGAGTTCCTCGCGGTCCAGGGCACGGGCCACGGCGCGGCGGACGCGCTCGTCGGCGAGGGGGCCCTCGGAGCCGTTGAGGGCGAGCTGTGTGTAGGCGGGTTCGAGGGACTTGCGGACCACGAAGCCGCGCAGGGCCGACTGCTGGTCGGCGTACTCCGCCATCGCCTCGCGCCGCTTCTCGCGGGCGCTGGTCTCCTCGCCCGCGGCCTCCTCGTCGGAGCCGTGCGCGCGGGCCCAGGAACGCAGCGACTTGGCGGGACTGAGCGCGGCGCCGGGACCCTGGAGGGGCGTGCTGCCCTTGGCGCGGGCGGCGAGCGTGATCCGCTCGGCCTCGGCGGGGTCGATCTCGGCCACGTCGACCTTGTCGTCGGCGAGTGCGGCGGCCCGCTCGTCGCGGGGGACGGCGCGCAGCACGATCTCGGAGAGCTTGGTGGGGCGGCCCCACCAGCGCGGGTTGCGGGTGAGGGTGACCTTGCCGTCCTCGCGGTCGACCTTCTTCAGCGCGAAGGGGCCCGCGGTGACCTTCAGCTTGCGGCGCGCGCCGTCGTTGAAGGAGTCCGGGGTGCCCATGACGTCCTTCGGGTACAGCGGGGAGAACAGCGACTTCCAGTCGGCGTACGGGCGGCTGAAGGTGACCTTGACCTCCAGGTCGTTGGCGCCGCGCTCGATCTTCTCGATGCGGTCGTAGCCGGCGTTGCGGGCCGTCCAGTACGCGGTGTCCTTGCCGGACAGGGCGCGCCACTGGGCGGCGAAGTCGGCGGCGCCGATCTCGCGGCCGTCGCTCCAGACCGCCTGCTGGTTGAGCTTGTACAGCACGACCTGCTTGGGCTCGCGCTCGGCGACCTTCGCGGTCTCCAGGTAGTCGGTGTTGACCTGCGGGCGCCCGTTCTGGTCGAGCCGGTACATCGAGGGCAGTACGGCGCCCGCGACCCTCGACGTCGCGGCGTCCGCGTCCGCCTGGAACGTGTTCAGCGTCTCCGGTACGGCGTCCACGGCCCAGCGGAGGGTCCCGCCGTCTGCGATCAGGTCGCGGGTCGCGGGCGCGATGTCCTGCCCCGCGACCGGCTTCCCCGCCGGGTCCTCCGCGCTGCACGCGGAGAGAAGGGGTACCGCGAGCGCGCCCGCGGTGAGAAACGCGACCGAGCGCATCACCGCGCGCAGTCCGACGCCGTCGTGGGACATCACTGCAACCTCCGGGGGGCGCTCTACTGTCGGCTTCTGATCACGTTTGGCGGTATATGGAGCTGATCAGATGTATGCGCCCACTGAAGGGGAGGGGGACGGTGCGTCGGCCGCGACACGGCGACGGGAGGACGGAACCCCACCCGTGCGGCGCAACGAACGTGGGGCCGGGGCGGCCGTTTCAGCCCGTCCGGCGTTTGAGGACGAGCGCGTCAGCGCGATACGGGGGTCTGGGGGCGGCAGCCCCCAGGAACGGGACGGGAAGGGGCGGAGGGGGCGAGAAAACCCACCCCCGGCCCCGGCGCACGGAGGCGCGCGATCCATCAATCCATGCACACGCCTTCACACGGGCTCATGTGACGCGCAACACTCGCAGGCGCATGAACGTTGCCGCCAACGGGCCGACCCGCCCCGGAAGTGAGGGCAAGTCATGTCCGTGCAAGACGACCTGACGTCAGTCCAGCGCTGCCTAGACGACCTCGCGAGGTCGGTAGGACGCCTGGAGCAGCAGATAGGCGGCGGCTTGGAGATGCGCCGCGTACGCACCGACGCCGACCACCTGCGCGAGAGCGTCGCGCTGCTGAAGGAGGCCGCCCCAGGCCTGACCACCTCCCGGCGCCCCGACCTCGTCACGATCCCCGACACCCCCTACGACACCACCCTGTGGACGGACTCGGACGACGAGGGACTCGGCGCCCGCGACCGCCACGCCCCCTGAACCGGAACCCGAGATCCGGAACCCGAACGCGAACCCGACCGGAGTCATGAGTTGGCCACTGGTACGGAACCCCATCCCAAAAGCGGCGGCGTACGCGCCGGTACCCGCGCCGCGATCACCGCCCCGCACCTGCGGACGGACCGCTGGTGGCTGGCGCCCGCCGCCACCACGGCCGGTCTGCTGGCCTTCATCGTCTACTCGACATGGCGGGCGTTCGCGGACACGGACTACTACGCGGCGCCCTACGTCTCGCCGTTCTACTCACCGTGTCTGGCGGACCGCTGCGAGCCCATGCACGCCGGACCCAACGCGGACCTCTTCGGGAGCTGGTGGGGCATCTCCCCCGCCGTCCTCATCCTGATCTTCCCGCTCGGCTTCCGGCTGACCTGCTACTACTACCGCAAGGCCTACTACCGCGGCTTCTGGGCGAGCCCGCCGGCCTGCGCGGTCGCCGAGCCGCACAAGAAGTACTCCGGCGAGACCCGCTTCCCGCTGGTGCTCCAGAACCTGCACCGGTACTTCTTCTACGCGGCGATCCTCGTCGCCGGGATCCTCACGTACGACACGGTGCTCGCCTTCCGCGACGAGAACTACAACTGGGGCCACATGGGCCTCGGCACCCTGGTCTTCCTGCTCAACATCGTGCTGATCTGGGCGTACACCCTGTCCTGCCACTCCTGCCGGCACATCGTCGGCGGACAGCTCAAACACTTCTCCAAGCATCCCGTGCGCTACCGGATGTGGCAGTGGGTCGGGAAACTGAACGGCCATCACATGCTGCTCGCCTGGGCGTCGTTGGTGAGCGTGGCGCTCGCCGACTTCTACGTTTTCCTGCTCGCGTCCGGCGCCTTTGACGATCCGAGGTTCTTCTGATGTCCGTGGTCGATCGCCAGGAGTGGGACGTCGTCGTGGTCGGTGCCGGGGGCGCCGGACTGCGTGCCGCCATCGAGGCGCGCGAGCGTGGCGCCCGTACGGCCGTGATCTGCAAGTCCCTGTTCGGCAAGGCGCACACGGTGATGGCCGAGGGCGGTATCGCGGCCGCCATGGGCAACGTCAACTCCGGCGACAACTGGCAGGTCCACTTCCGCGACACCATGAGGGGCGGGAAGTTCCTCAACCAGTGGCGGATGGCCGAACTGCACGCGCAGGAAGCCCCGGACCGGGTATGGGAGTTGGAGACCTGGGGTGCCCTCTTCGACCGTACGAAGGACGGGCGGATCTCGCAGCGCAACTTCGGCGGGCACGAGTACCCACGGCTTGCGCACGTCGGCGACCGTACGGGCCTCGAGCTGATCCGGACCCTCCAGCAGAAGATCGTGTCCCTCCAGCAGGAGGACATGAAGGAGACGGGTGACTACGAGAGCCGCCTGAAGGTGTATCAGGAGTGCACCGTCACAAGGATCCTGAAGGACGGCAGCCGTGTCTCCGGCGCCTTCTGCTACGAGCGCGAGTCCGGCCGCTTCTTCGTCCTCGAAGCGCCCTCGGTCGTGATCGCGACCGGCGGCATCGGCAAGTCCTTCAAGGTGACGTCGAACTCGTGGGAGTACACGGGCGACGGGCACGCGCTGGCCCTGCTGGCGGGCGCCCCGCTCCTCAACATGGAGTTCGTGCAGTTCCACCCGACGGGCATGGTCTGGCCGCCGTCGGTGAAGGGCATCCTCGTCACGGAGTCGGTGCGCGGCGACGGCGGGGTGCTCAAGAACTCCGAGGGCAAGCGGTTCATGTTCGACTACATCCCGGACGTCTTCAAGGAGAAGTACGCGCAGTCCGAGGAGGAGGGCGACCGCTGGTACGAGGACCCGGACCACAACCGGCGTCCCCCCGAACTGCTGCCCCGGGACGAGGTCGCGCGCGCCATCAACTCCGAGGTGAAGGCCGGCCGCGGAACACCCCACGGCGGGGTCTTCCTGGACGTCTCCACCCGGATGCCCGCCGAGCTGATCCGGCGCCGACTCCCCTCCATGTACCACCAGTTCAAGGAGCTGGCGGACGTCGACATCACCGCCGAGGCGATGGAGGTCGGCCCCACCTGCCACTACGTCATGGGCGGCATCGCGGTCGAGTCGGACACGGCGGCGGCACGCGGCGTACCCGGGCTCTTCGCGGCCGGCGAGGTCGCGGGCGGCATGCACGGCTCCAACCGGCTCGGCGGCAACTCGCTCTCGGACCTGCTGGTGTTCGGGCGCCGGGCGGGACTGCACGCGGCGCAGTACGCGACCGACCTGGGCGAGCGGCCCCCGGTGGACGAGATCCAGGTCGACACGGCGGCGGCGGAGGCGCTGCGGCCCTTCTCGGCCGAGGGCCCGGAACCGGGACAGGAGAACGGGCGCCCGCCGGAGAACCCGTACACCCTCCACCAGGAGCTCCAGCAGACGATGAACGACCTCGTCGGCATCATCCGCCGGGAGGCGGAGATGGAGTCGGCCCTGGAGAAGCTCGCGGATCTGCGGGTACGGGCACGCCGGGCCGGAGTGGAGGGGCACCGCCAGTTCAACCCGGGCTGGCACCTGGCCCTGGACCTCCGCAACATGCTGCTGGTCAGCGAATGCGTCGCACGAGCCGCCCTGGAGCGCACGGAGTCCCGTGGCGGCCACACCCGCGAGGACCACCCGGCGATGGACCGGGCCTGGCGCCGCATCAACCTCATGTGCCAACTGACCGACCCGACAGGCGGGTTGGCGGCGACCGACCCCGTGCACGGCCAGATCGACCTGACCCGCGACACCACCGAACCGATCCGCCCCGACCTGCTGGCCCTCTTCGAGAAGGAGGAGCTGGTCAAGTACCTCGCCGAAGAGGAGCTCTACGAGTGAGCAGCTATAAGGCCAGCTTCAAGGTGTGGCGCGGGGATGTGAAGGGCGGCGGCCTGAAGGACTTCGAGGTCGAGGTCAACGACGGTGAGGTGGTCCTTGACATCATCCACCGCCTCCAGGCGACCCAGGCCCCGGACCTCGCCGTGCGCTGGAACTGCAAGGCGGGCAAGTGCGGTTCGTGTTCCGCCGAGGTCAACGGGCGCCCGCGACTGCTGTGCATGACGCGGATGTCGGTGTTCACGCCGGAGGAGACGATCACCGTCACTCCCCTGCGCGCCTTCCCCGTCATACGGGATCTCGTCACGGACGTGGGCTTCAACTACGCGAAGGCGCGCGAGGTCCCGGCCTTCGTGCCGCCGGCCGGACTGGGCCTGGGCGAGTACCGGATGCAGCAGGCGGACGTGGACCGTTCGCAGGAGTTCCGCAAGTGCATCGAGTGCTTCCTGTGCCAGGACACCTGCCATGTCGTCCGGGACCACGAGGAGAACAAAACGGCGTTCGCGGGACCGCGCTTCCTGATGCGCGTGGCCGAACTCGACATGCATCCACTGGACGCCGCCGCCGAGTCCGGCCTGGACCGCAAACGCACCGCCCAGGACGAACACGGCCTCGGCTACTGCAACATCACCAAGTGCTGCACCGAGGTCTGCCCCGAGGGCATCAAGATCACGGACAATGCGCTGATCCCCTTGAAGGAGCGGGCCATCGACCGCAAGTACGACCCGCTGGTGTGGCTGGGGTCGAAGATCGCCCGACGGCCCAAGTCACCCTGAGGCGCGCGCCCCTCTCAGGTGCGCGCCCTCACTCCGCCGCCCGCAGATAGCCCGAGTGCGCCACCTGGCCGAGGAACTTCAGCCGGGTGTCGGTGGTCATGTGCTTCTCGAAGGCCTCTTTGATTCCGGGCCACTTGGGGTGCCCGAAGTCGTCCAGTACGACGATGCCGCCGGGGGCGACGATCTGCTCGGCCCACTCCAGGTCCGCGAGGACACCGGCGGCGGAGTGGTCACCGTCGACGATGATCACTCCGTAGGAGCGGTCGGAGACCAGGGCGCGCACCTCGGGGTCCTCGGAGAAGCCCTGCTGGATACGGGTCGCGGCGCCGGCCGCGCCCGCCATGGCCAGATTGGTGCGCACGGCTGCTTCGCGCACCGGCGTGCCCGTCACATCGCCTCCCATGGTGGTGCCGGGCTGCAACTGAAGGCCCGCGAGCGGGTCGACGATCGTGAGGCTCGGGTCGCGGCCCGCGCGCTCCATCATCCGGATCAGGCCCGCGCCGAACATTCCGTACAAGGTGCCGATCTCCAGCATCTCGTCGTTCGGCGGGTCGAGCAGGGGTACGGCGGCGAGCTTGCCGACGATGTTCATGGTGCCGCCGGCGATCCTGCCGACCCCGAGCGCCTCCAGGGCTATCAGCAGCCGGAACGCCTGCGCGACATTGCGCTCCGCGTCGGCCTTGTCCCCGCCGGCCACCTCCGCCAGTTCCTTGATCGTGCGGTTGAGATGGGGCGCCGACGGCAGCCGTGACGCGCCGCGCCCGGTCCCGTCGAAGAACAGCTCCAGTGGGCGCTGGCGGTTGCGCAGCGTCTGCAACTCCCGCTGCAGCGCGCCGTTCTCGCTCTTCAGCGCGACGGTGGGGCGGTCCGCGACGGCCCGGCGGACCTGGCGCTCGATGCGCTGGTCGATGAGCTCGAGGATCGGGCGCAGAGTGCGCCGGGCAGCCTTGCTGGTCAGTAACGCTCGCATGAATCCGTGATCCTCACAGGAATAGGAAGAGGTGCTGCGGTGCCTGCGCGAGGGGGCGGAGTGCGCACGCCCGTGGTGCGACGTGCAGGCACGGTGGAGGCGCGGTGTTCGAAGGAACGTAGGGCGCCCACAGCAGAGTCACAACAAACACGAGCGACTGATCAGGGAAACCTCGCATGACGTCTGGGCGACGAGGCGGTTACCCGGTCGGGGTGGGGGCGTTGGGTGGGGCGAGTCGTGGCGGAGCCGGGGCGGGAGGTCAGGAAGCGCGAGCCGTGGCCGGGCCACGGCGGCGGTCACGGGTCGCGCGGTGCATCAGCACGGCACCGGTGATCATTCCGGTGCCGCCAGCGAGGGAGGCGGCGAAGTAGAGAGCGCCGGCGCCGAGCAGGGCCAGGGCGATCAGCGGAAGCGCGAGGGAAGCGGTGAGCACCAGGAGCCCCTGGCCCCACAGACGTCGCCGGATGACACGCCCCCGCGTCGCCCTTGGCACCCAGCCGCCACGCACGGCGGCGATCCCGGCGGAGAACAACACACCCAGGACCACTCCCTCGGCCAGTCCCAACATGTAACGCCAGTCCATGGCCCCGCCTCTCGTGCGCCCGTTCTCAACCCGAGGATGACACGCGGGGCGGTGGGCCTCCAGGAGCGGGAGGGTCTGCTGAGCCTTCGCCCGTCATGGCTGGGCAGGGTCGGGCCGCTCGGCGAACAACTGGAGCAGGCCGCCCCCGATCATGAGCACCAATCCGACAAGGGCGACGACACTGAAGGCGATATCGGAGTCGATCACCATGAACGACACGGACCACAGGACCGGCCCCGCGCTGGAGCAGACCGTGCCGTAGCCCCACAGCCGCGGCCGGCGGGGCGTACGGCGCCGCAGCCACGACGGCATCCGACCGGTCGCGATCGCCAGCACTCCGAACAGGCCCGAACTCAACGAGGCGAGCAGGACCGCAGCCGCGGCCCAGTACCAGTACCTGTCCATCCAAGCCCCTCCGAACGCGCGTACGTCACGCGCTCCCGACCATCGATCATGACACCCAACCCTCCCTGTACGCCGCCCAGTCCGACTCCTTCGCCGCGAAGTCCACGTACAGCGCGACCCCGAAGCGCTCACGGTCGCGGTCCGTGCGGGAGAGGCCCAGACGGGTGCCGCGTACGGCCGCCTCCACCGTCTCTGCGTTCTCGTGGTGGCTCAGGTCGTCCTCGTGGAAGAACGGCAGGCCCATCAGCAAGTCCGTGGATTCCGGGGTCACTTCGAGGGCGAGGGAGGTCTGCTGGGCGACGTAACCGCCGTACAGGCTCTCCAACGGGAGTGCCGTGTCGTACGACATGAGGGCGATCTGGTCGACGCGGCGGGCGACTTGGCCGAAGTAGGCCTGGGACCACCACTTGGGGTGGCCCGTGAGGGTGCCCCTGATGGAGTTGGCCGCCGGGAACGGGTCGATCTGGTGGGCGGCGACGGAGAGGGGGACCCCGCGGTCCTGGGTGACCGCGTGCAGGTCGTCGAGGAGGGAGAGGTAGTCCTGGTCGTCCGAGTGCAGCGGCTCCAGGTCGAAGTGGGCGCCGTCGAAACCGGCCTCGAGGATCTGCTCGGTGGACCCGACCACGGCGGCCCGCGTCTCCTCCCGCTCCAGCCGCAGCCCGTCCGGCCCCTCACTGGCCAGCACATCCCCCAGCCAGGCCTGCACCCGTACGCCGGGCAACTCACGATGCACGGCCTCGATCAGCCAACCCGCCTGCGGGTACGCCGACTCGGGCAAAGTCCCGTCATGCTCCAACGGCCCCGCGTGCACATACAGATCCCGTATCCCACTGTCCCGCAACCGCTCCGCGAGCGCCTCGACATCCGCGTCCACCTTCCGCCCGTCGATCCAGGCATGGCCCAGCCAGAGAGCGTCACGGTTCCTGGTCTGCGTACCGGGACCCGGGTCTCCGGCGTAGTTCACCCGCAACGCGATCCCGGCCCCGAGAGCGGGGAGGAGGAGCAGGAGGACAAGCCCGAGGGCTATGCGCTTGGGCCAGCGGAGATGGGGGTGGCGCCAGGCGCGTAGGGCTGGGTGGGGGTGGGGGCGGGGGGTTTGGGCTTTGGGGGTGTCGGGGTCGGAGTTGGGGGTGGGGTGGGCGGCTTGGGGGGTGGGGTTGGGGTCGGGTGCGGGTCCGGGCGGAGGCGCAGGTCCGGGCTCGGGCGCGGGCTCAGGCCCGGTCGCAAGCTCGGGCTCAGGCCCGGCCGCAGGCTCGGGCACAGGCCCGGGCTCGGGCACAGGCCCGGGCTCGGGCACAGGCCCGGGCTCGGGCACAGGCCCGGGCTCGGGCTCGGGCACAGGCCCGGGCTCGGGCTCGGGCACAGGCCCGGGCTCGGGCTCGGGCTCGGGCTCGGGCTCGGGCTCGGGCTCGGTCGCAGGCTCGGACGCAAGCGCAGGCCCAGGCTCGGGTGCAGGCCTGGTCTCAGGTTCGGGCCCGGCCTCAGGATCGGGCTCGACCTCAGGTTCGGACCCGGCCTCAGGTCCGGGCTCAGGCGCAGGTCCGGTCGCAAACTCGGGCGCAGGCGCAGGCGCAGGCGCAGGCCCGGACTCGGACTCGGCCGCAGGCACAGGCCCAGGCTCGGGTGCAGGCCCGGCCTCAGGTTCGGGCGCAGGTGCAGGCCCGATCGCAATCTCGCGCGCAGACGCAGACGCAGACGCGGACTCCGAGTCGGAGTCAGGCACGGACTCGGAGTCAGGCGCAGGTGTAGGTACAGGCGCAGGCTCGGATTGGGCCTCGGGCCCGGACTCGGGACCGAACCCGGACCCGGACTCGCGACCGAACCCGGACCCGGACTCGGGACCGGACTCGGGACCGGACTCGGGACCGGACTCGGGACCGGACTCGGGACCGGACTCGGGACCGGACTCGGGACCGGACTCGGGACCGGACTCGGGACCGGACTCGGGACCGGACTCGGGACCGGACTCGGGACCGGACTCGGGACCGGACTCGGGACCGGACTCGGGACCGGACTCGGGACCGGACTCGGGACCGGACTCGGGACCGGACTCGGGACCGGACTCGGGATCAGGCTCCCCCTCGACAGCAGCATCCGGCCGTGCGGCTGGCCCCGGCGCGTCCGGCCCACCCCCGCTCTCCCGAGCCTGCCCCTCGGGCTCGACCCCCGCCCCCGTTTCCGCCGCCGTCCCGGGCCTCCCCGCCCGGTCCTCCGCCTCGGTTTCCACCCGCCCCGTGTCCATCCCCGCGCCCCCTCCTGTACGCCCCCGCATCCTCCGTACCCTAAGCATCCCCACCTCGGCGCACCCCGGTCGCGGCGGCGGGCGGGCGGTCATACGCTCCCAAATGTGACGTCGTCCCAGAGTCGGAACCGGTCGCGCCGAGCGGCGTCGCACATAGCCGCGCGAGGGGTATATGGCGTGGTCGGCGGGCTGGTGGCCGTGGGGTGGCTGGTACTGCCGCTTGCGCGAGTGGATGCCGATGATCACGATCGGGTGACCGCGGCACGGAGTGCGGGGGCGCCGACGCACGAGGCCGCCCCCGGTGACGGCGGGACGAACTCCGGGGATCTTGTGCTGCCGGTCGTCGCGGTGGGTGCGGCGGGGGTGCTGACGGCGTACACGTACACGCGGCGCAGGCGGCGCGCGCGGACCCGTACGACACCGGGCGGGGTGACTCCACGGGTCGTACCCCTTGCCGAACTCGACCGGCAGGCCCAGCAGTTGCTGGTGGAGACCGACGACTGCGTCCGCACCAGCGCCGAGGAACTCGGTTACGTCACGGCCCAGTTCGACAGCGAGGCGGTGAAGCCGTACACGGAGGCGCTGGCGTTCGCGAAGTCCGAGCTGGCGGTGGCCTTCCGGCTGCGGCTGCGGACGGTCGACGCGGCACCGGAACCCGACGAGGCCCGGCGCCTGCTGGAGGAGGTCGTCGCGCGCTGCACGGAGGCCGGGCGACGGCTGGACGCGGAGGCGGCCGGGTTCGACCAGCTCCGCGCCCTGGAGCGGAACGCGCCGGCCGCGCTGGCGTACGCCGAGACCCGCTTCCGTGAGCTCGCCGCGCGCACGCCGGCCGCCGAGGCGACGCTCGGCGAGCTCCGCAATCGGTACGCCCCTTCCGCGTCCCTCCCCGTGCTGGGCCACGTCGAACAGGCCAAGGACCGGCTCCTGTTCGCGACGACGCACCTCAACCAGGCGCGGCAGTCGCTCGACCGGGGCGACGGGGATCGGGCCGCCGCATATCTGCGTGCCGCGGAGGGTGCCATCGAGCAGGCGGCGGTCCTCGTCGACGGCATCGACCGGCTCGCCGGCGAACTGGCTGCGGCCGAACAGCAGTTGCCCGCCGCAATCGGCGCGGTGGAGACCGGGCTCGCGAAGGCGCGCGGCCATCTGGAGGGCGCCGCCGTCGGTTCGCCCGAGCTGCCCGGCCGTGTCGCGCACGCCGAGTCGGTCGTCGTCGGCGTGCGGCGTTCGCTGTCCGCCGGGGATCCGTACGATCCGCTCGACGCGTTGCGCCGGGTGGTGCGGGCCGGTGCGGATTTCGCCGACGGGATCGTCGAGCGTGCCCTCATTCCGGCGCGCAGTGCGGTTGCCGGTGCGGCCGACTTCGTCAGTACGCATCGGGGGGCGGTGGGTTGTGAGGCGCGTGTCCGGTTGGCCGAGGCGGAGCGGTGCCTCGGGCGTGATCTCTCCGAGGCTCAGGCTGCCGATGTTCTCGCCCTGCGGGCGCGGGTGCTCGCCGAGCGGGATGTACGGGCGTACGGGCATCCGTTGCTGGAGGGGGCGGGGGTGGGTGGGGCCGTGCTCGGGGGGATCCTGTTGCCGGGCGGTGGGCCCGCGAGCTTCGGCGGACGGCGGACGCGGGGGCGGAGGGCGGCGCCGTAGACGGGGCTGGGGGTGGGTTTTTCGCCCCCTCCGCCCCTACCCGTCCCGTACCTGGGGGCTGCCGCCCCCAGACCCCCGCTATCGGCCTGAACGGCCTCGTCCTCAAACGCCGGACGGGCTGAAACCCCAGCCCCGACGGGTGAGTAGGGGCGGAAGGGGCGAAAAACACACCCCCGAGTCAGAACAGGCTCAGCAACGCCTCCGCCGGATCCGCCAGCCCCGCTCCCCCATCAGGCAACGGAAGTTCGAACCACACCGTCTTGCCGCGCGGCGTCCGCCGGGAGCCCCACCCGGCGGACAGGAGCCCGACGAGCTGCAACCCGCGCCCGCCCTCGTCGGTGTCACGCGCCCGGCGCCGCCGCGGCTGGACGAGCCCGGCGTCCCAGACCTCGCAGACCAGCGTCCGGTCGAGGAGCAGGCGGAGTCTGATCTCACCCTCGCCATAGCGGAGGGCGTTGGTGACGAGTTCGCTGACGAGCAGTTCGGCGGTGTCGACGAGCGGCTCGAGGCCCCAGGCCACCAGCTGCGTGCGCGCGTACTCACGGGCGCGCCCCACGCTGCGCGGCTCACGCGGCAGGGTCCAGTCGCCGACGGAGTCGGCGGGCAGCCCCTGGACACGTGCCATGAGAAGGGCGATGTCGTCCTCGCCGTGGTGGGTGTCGAGGGTGTTGAGGACATGGTCGCAGACGTCCTCCAGGGGGCTGGAGGGGTCGGTCAGGGCGCCGACGAAGGCTTGCAGGCCCTCGTCGAGGGGATGGTCGCGCGATTCGACCAGTCCATCCGTGTAGAGCGCCAAAAGAGCACCCTCGGGAAGTTCGACCTCGACCTCCTCGAAGGGCTCACCGCCGACGCCCAGCGGCATCCCGGGCGGCACGTCGAGCATCAGCGCGGCCTCACCGGGCTCCACGAGGACCGGCGGCAGATGGCCCGCGTTGGCGAAGGTGCACCGGCGGGTGACGGAGTCGTAGACCGCGTACACGCAGGTGGCGAGGTAGACCTCGGAGAGGTCGGCGTCGCGGGACTGGCGGGCCGTACGGGTGGCCTGCTGGACACCGCCCGGCGTACCGAGTCCGCGGGCGATCTCGTCCAGTGCCGAGAGGACTTCGGCCGGTTCGAGGTCGAGAAGGGCCAAAGTCCGTACGGCGGTACGCAGTTCGCCCATCGCCACGGCCGCACGCAGACCGCGCCCCATGACATCGCCGACGACCAACGCGGTGCGGTGGCCGGGGAGTTCGATGACGTCGAACCAGTCGCCGCCGACCTCGGTGGCCGCGTTGCCGGGCAGGTACCGGCAGGCGATGTCCAGACCGGAGGCCTCGGGGTCGCCCGGGGGCAGCAGGGACCGCTGCAGGATCAGCGCGCGCTCGTGCTCACGGCGGTACAGGCGCGCGTTGTCGATACAGACCGCGGCGCGCGCGGCGAGTTCCACCGCGAGCGACCGGTCCCGTTCCCCGAACGGCTCGCTGCCCTTCGTACGCGAGAACTGCACGAGGCCCACCACGGTGTCGTGGGCGACCATCGGCACGGCGAGCGTGGACTGGATGAGGCCGCCCTCTTCGGCGGGGATGTGCTGGGGCCGGGCGGTGCGCAGGGCGTCCGCGCAGGGCGAGTTGAACGGGAAGTGATGGACGGCGCCGGGCGCGGGTCCGTCGGCGACGGGGTCGCCGACGGCGCTGGCGAAGGCGACGCGGCGCAGTTCGGCGCTGCCGTCGGCGAGCCCGGGCGGGGTTTCGTCGCCGGCCAGGAGTCCCTGGTAGAGGTCGACGGTGGCGAGGTCGCAGAAGCCGGGGACGACGACGTCGAGGAGTTCGCGGGCGGTGGTCTCCAGGTCGAGGGAGTTGCCTATGCGAGCGCCGGCCTCGTTCAGAAGGGCGAGATTGCGCCGCGCGGAGGCCGCTTCACGGGCTGCTGCACGGCGGGCCGTGATGTCGGTTCCGAGCCAGGCGATGCCGATGGGGCGGCCGCTGCCGCTGTGCACGCGGTAGAGGTTGATGGACCAGTGCCGGCGTTCGTCGGATCCGGGCACATGGCCGGTGACGTGCATGTCCGTGATGGAGTCGCCGGTCTCCAGGACCCGGCGCAGCGTGGCGGCGACCCGCTCGGCCTCCGCGCGCGGCAGATAGTCGTGGACGCCGCGCCCGCGGTGGTCGGCGGGAGTGCCGCCGAAGGTCGAGGCGAACCGCTGGTTGGCGCGGCGGACCCGCAGGTCCGTGTCGATCAGGAGGAAGCCGAACGGAGATTGGCCGAAAATTGCCTGCGATGCGGCGAGGTCGGTCTCGATCCGGCGGAGGGTGCGGACGTCGACGACGATGCATACGGCGGCCCTCTCACCGTCCTCCGTAGTGGTAGGCATCACATAGACCTCGGCGAGGCCTTCGGCGCCCTCCTGGTCCCCCTCGGTGGGGGGCATCCGGAAGGGAACCACGCCGGTCCACTCGCGGCCGTCCAGGATCTCCGCCATCTTGCGGTGCCCGAAGTCACGCCGGTCGGGTGCGACGAACGCGGCGATGGGGTCCATGCCGACGGCGCGCTCCGCGGATATCCCGAAGAGCTGCTCCGCACGCAGACTCCACTGGTCGACCAGCCCGTCGGCACCTATGGAGAACGACGCGACCTTGATGTAGTCGTAGATCGAGCCGGGCGGACTGCTCTGCCACATCGCGTCGCCCGCCCTGTCGCCTCTGGCGTCGCCCATCCCCTCGTCCAAGGCGGATCGGCCCACAACGGAGTCACCCACGGCGGAATCGCCCACGGCGTCAGCCCTCGCGCCGCCCGACGGGTCCTCGGACTCCGTGGCCTTCGCTGGTATCTCGCTCACGCGAACCGTCCCCTCCAGCTCACCGCGTCCGGCACCGGTCACCGGGGGCGGCTGCCCGCAGTATCCAGCACTACGGCGCCGCACAACACGGTGTTCACGATCACAGCACGGTCCCGATGGTTTTTGGACCGGCCGCGACATACTCCCAGTCTTCTAACCAGGTGGCACCCCGTCGAATCAAAGAGTCCGGCCAGTTCCAGTGGCCTGAACCATTCGGTCACCCGGCTCCCCGCACCGATCACACTCACCCAGACATCGATCCCCATCACCCGGGCACCGCAAGCTCGAACCAGACGGTCTTGCCGGTGTCCCCTGGACGGGTGCCCCAGCGCCGCGAGGAGCGGGCCACGAGCTGGAGTCCGCGGCCGCTTTCGTCGTCGGCGTCGGCGGACCGTTCACGGGGCGGGTCCGGCAGCGGGTCGGAGACCTCCACCAGCAGGGCGTCCGGCATTCCGGCGGGCCGCACAAGACGTACGCCGATGGGGCCCGTGGCGTGCCGGAGGGAATTCGTCACCAGCTCGCTGACCAGCAGCGCGGTGATATCGGCGAGGGATTCCAACTCCCAGTCCCGCAGCTGGCCCCGGACGACGGCGCGAGCGGTGCGGACGGCACCCGGCTCCGCGGGGAAGCTCCACTCGGCGCAGTCGCCTTCGGTGTCGATCACGCCGATCACTTCCCAGGCCAGGAATACACCCATGTCCGGTTTCGTGGGGTTAATGGGCACATACCCGATATGCAGGACGCCCTACCGCAACCGATGGCGCACTGTGGCGCGAACGGCGTACGAACCGACGAACAAAGGCCGCCGAACGCGCCCGCTCACCTCCCGATCGCCGCCACGGAGGCCGACTCTGCGAGGGGGTCACTACGCCTGGGCCCCGCTGCCCCACCCGAGCAGCGTCGCCTTCACCGCGGGCACGTCCTGGTCCAGCCAGTCCACGTCCCAGATCTCGTCCGGCGTCAGCCAGCGGAGCTCGTCGTGGTCCTGGAGCGGCTTCGGATCGTCCGAGCCGGGGAGCAGTCGCGCGGTCCACACCTGGAGGACGTACGGCAGCTTCAGGGGCCACTCCCCCGGGACGCGGCCGACCGGTGCCGCCGCGATGCCGAGTTCCTCGTGCAGTTCGCGTGCCAGAGCCTGTTCGGGGGTCTCGCCCGGTTCGACCTTGCCGCCGGGGAGCTCCCAGCGTCCGGCCAGCTCCGGGGGCGCGCTGCGGCGGGCGGCCAGCAGTCGACCGCCGTTCAGCAGAGCGGCTCCGACCACCACGATCCGTTCGGTCATGCGCCGGAGCCTACGGGAGCGGCCCCCGCCTCCCGGGCGCCCACCCCTGCCGGATCACCTGGTTCCGTTCTGCCCGATCCGCTCGACCCAGTACAACTGCTTGTGTCCGCGGTCGTCGAGGCTGTCCGCGATCTTCTGGGCTTCGGCCCTGGTCGCATACCTGCCCACGCGGTAGCGATTGCCGTTGTCGTCCTGTCGTATGACGAGCCAGGGAAGAGTGATCGTGCCGTCGTTCATCAAACCCCTCCACTTCCCGCCCCGGGCCCCCGCCGTGCCCCGCCCTCTAACGAAACCGCAATCCGCATATGCCCGAGCCTACGCCTAACCTTCACGCAGCGAATACGGCTTTTCACAAAGAGGTACACAACGGGGTACGCAACAAGCCAGGATGTGGACTTGAGCACGGGGGGGCACGCCGTCGAACGCGCCGTCGACCGCTCTCCACGCGCCCCTCAGCAGGGCAAAGCCAAAGCGGGGCAAGGCCATTGAGAAAGGCCAGATTCCAACCGGGCCCTACTGAGGACTACTTCACGAAGACCGGGCCCTACTGGAGGGCTACTTCACGAAGGCGGCCACTTCACCGACAGGCGGCTACTTCACCGGCAGGTGATACGCGATCCGGTACCGGTCCGCCGGCACGACGACATCCGCCGTCTCGACCGGACGCCCCGACGCGAAGAACGTCCGCTGGATGACGACGACCACGTGCCCGGGAACACCGCCCAGCGCGAGGAGTTCCTCCGCGAGACCTGGGCGCGCCCCCACCTCCTCCGTGACGTTGTCCACGATCACGTCGATGGCCGCCATGCGCTCGACCACGCCCATGCCGCCGAGCGGGCCCTCCTCGGGGAGCATCACCGGCGTACGGCCCGTGACGGCGAGGGGCTCCCAGGACGTGGAGAGCATCATCGCCTCGCCCGCGTCCCGGAAGACGTAGTTCGTGCACATCACGCGGTCGCCGGGCCGGAGGGAGAGCCGCTCGGCGATCGCGACGCTCGCCTCGACCTGCCGGCTGTGGGACTCCCAGGTGCCGCGGGCGGAGACGTCGGCCTGCTCCTGGCGGAACGGGGTCGCGCCGCTGTCCGGGCGGTACCCCGTGCGGGCGACGCTGCGCGGCACCGGACGCTCCCGCACGTACGTGCCCGACCCGGAACGGCCCTCGACCAGGCCCTCGGCCATCAGCACCTTCCGCGCCTCCAGCGCGACCGTGTCCGAGACGCCGTACTCCTCTCGGATTCTGGCCTGCGAGGGGAGGCGGGTGTGCGGTGGCAGCGAACCGTCGACGATCTTCTTGCGGAGATCACCCGCGACACGCAGGTACGCCGGCTGCTCACCGAAAGTCACTGGCCGCTCCCATCAGGTTGTACAGACAGCAACAGCCTGGCAACCGTGGGTTGTGCCATGCAAGCAAAGGCCAGAGAATCACTCGATGTGATGACTTGCGCCCCCCAAGGGCTTTACCCAGGCACTTTCTCCCCGTTATAGCGGCCGTCACACCTCCTGGCCGGTGCCATCTCCGCCGTCGTCCACCGAGCCGTCGTCCGTGCCGTACGTCGGCGGGGTGGTGGCGAGGCCCAGAGCCTCGCGCGTGGTGACCGTCTTCTCGGGGTCGGTGAGGTCCAACCCCTTCTCGTAGTGCACGTAGAAGGTGTCCACGTCCTCCGACTCCCCCGCCTTCGCCCACTCCTTCTGCGCCGCCTCGAGGTCCTTCACGAGGGTCGCGACGGGCTCGGCGGCATCCGGGGCGAACGTGTGGCCGCGGAGCATGCCCGCCTGCTCCGTGAGCGCGTCCGACACCCTGGTCGCCCACTTCTGGTGACCCGGCAGATCGTCCTCGACGTACTCCGTCGCGGGCGCCGAGTCCATCGCCGCGTTGAGCACGTGCGCGGCCTCCAGATAGGCGAGTTGGTCCGGGTCGAGCGTCGTGCCGTCCTCGCGCAGCGAGCCGGTCAGGCTCATCTCCGCGTCGACGTTCCCGAACACGCAGGTGATCTCCCGGTCGCCCATGCGCCAGCTCTGCCGGGTCGGCGTGAAGTAGTACAGGTCGACGTCGTCCGGGACGGCCCAGGTGTCCATCGCGTACGCGTCCTGGAGCGTGTAGCACTTGTCGTCGGCCGTGTCCGTGACGGTGCTGTCGCCCGGGTAGTCCCCTTCACTCATCTCGAAGTTCGCGAACACCTCGCCCTGGTGCTCCCCGGCGCACGGCACCTTGTCGACGTCGTACGTCATGCCCTCCAGCGAACCGCCCGGCACGTCGAAGCAATCGCCCTTGACGAGCGAGAAGGCGCTGCCGCCCGAGTCGCGTGCCGCGTCCTTGAAGTCGTCCCAGAACTCACCCGCACCGCCCGTGGCGACCACGAGCAGCGCCAGCACCATGCCGAGCGAGGACAGCACCATGCCCCCGATCGCCATCCCCTTGCCGCGCTCGCCCCGCTTCTTGATCTGCACCAGCGCGAGGATCCCGAGAAGCAGCCCTACGCCGGGCAGGAAGCAGAGGACCCCGAGCACGAGCGCCGAGATCGCGAGCCCGTTGACGGGGACCGGGCGGTTGTACGGCGAGTAGCCGGAGCCCCAGGGCTGGTAGGGCTGCTGGAACGGCTGCTGCTGGTACGGGCCCTGGGGATAGGGGCCCTGCGGGTACTGGCCCTGGGCGTACGGTCCCTGGGGGTACGGCGGCGGGTAAGGGCCCGGTGGGGTCCCCTGTGGCGTTCCTTGAGGCATCCCCGGAGGCGGGTACTGGCCCTCAGGCTGCTGGGGGCCGGGCGGCGGGGGTATGGCCACGAGTACCTTGCTCCTAGTCCAGGCGGGTGCGGGAGTTGCGTACGAGCTGTCGTACGGACTTCCGTGCGAACTGTCGTACGGCTGGGCGCATCGTAAGCGCGGCACGGGCGGGGGCGGAATGCGGGTCACCAACGCGACGATTCGGGCGGTCAACGGGCTGACCGCGCGATGGGCGGGGCAGACTTCGGGTGGCACGGTGTTCTCGGCGGCCGGGGTGTGGCCGCTGCTCGCCTTCCTCGCGGACGGAGCGGGCGGCGCGGCCCGGGCGGAGCTGGCGGAGGCGGTGGGTCTGCCGGCCGGTGAAGCGGCCGGTGCGGGACGGGAGTTGCTGGGCGCCCTGGGCGGCATACGGGGCGTGGACGCGGCGCTGGGGCTGTGGACCCGGCGGACGCTGCCGCTGCGGGAGGAGTGGGCGGCGGGGCTGCCCGCGGACACCTTCGGTGTGCTCAGCGGGGACGTCGCGGCGGACAAGGCGGCGCTCGACGCGTGGGCGGCCAAGCGGACGGGCGGGCTGATCGAGCGGATGCCCGTACCGCTGCACGAGGAAACCCTGCTGGTGCTCGCGAGTGCGCTGGCCTTGCGTACGCAGTGGCTGCGGCCCTTCGAGCCCGAATGCATGTCGGCCGCTTCGGGTCCCTGGAAGGACCGGCGACTGGCCGGGCTCTGGAGGACGACCAGCCTGCTGGACCGGATCGGTGTGGCGGACACCCCCGAGGGAGCCGTCACCGAGCTCAAGGTGCTCGGCACCACCGGCGTCGACATCCACCTGCTCCTCGGCGAGGAACGGATGAGCGCGGGCCAGGTGCTCGCGGCAGGCGTGGACATCCTCGGGCGGCGCCATCGGGCCGTACCCGGTGACCGGCTGCCGTACGGAGAGGCGGGTCCGGGGCTGGACGTCCGGCGGGTGCGCCGCCACCGCCCGACACCGCCCAGCTTGACTGTCGCGACCGTCGCCTTCGACTTCTCCACCAAGCACGATCTGCTGGAGCAGCCCCGGCTGTTCGGACTCGGCACGGCCACGGACGACTCCCGAGGGCACTTCCCCGGCGTCAGCGCCGAGCCTCTGGCGGTGGGCTCCGCGAGGCAGGCGGCCACCACCGCCTTCACCGACCAGGGCTTCCGCGCCGCCGCCGTGACAGCGATCTCCGCGGTCGGTGGCGCGGCGCCCTCCGAGCGCCCGGCACCGCGCTATGTGACGACGGAGATCGACGCGGTCTTCGACCGTCCCTTCGGCTTCCTCGCCCTGCACCGCACCTCACGCCTCGTCCTCGCGGCGGGCTGGGTCACGGACCCGGAGCCGTACCGCGAGGACGAGTGATCGATTACCGCTGATCAGGGTTCAAGAATCAGAACTGCAGGGCCCAGGAGTCGATCCGCCCCACGTCCTGCGCCGCGTTGTCACTGACCCGCAGCTTCCACACGCCGTTGGCGACCTCGGAGGAGGCGTTCACGGAGTACGTGGTGTTGATGTTGTCGGAGCTGCCGCCGGTGCTGTACGCCTTCAGCGTGTACGCCGTACCGTCGGGCGCGATCAGTTGCACCTGCAGATCACCGATGTACGTGTGAACGATGTTCACAGGCACACTCAGCGCCGCAGGAGCGTTGCCGGTGACGCCGCTCACCGTGATCGGCGACTCGACCGTCGTGTTGTCGGCGATCGCGTAGTCCGCGGTGTTCTCGAAGCGCGGCCCGGTCGGCGGCGGAGTCGTCGTACCGCCGACGACGTTGAGCAGCCGGTTCGGCGAGCCGGTGCCGGGGCTGGTGACCACACCGGTCGACGAGTTGTTGATCAGACCCGTCGCCACCTGCGCGGGCGTGGCCGTCGGGTTGTCGCCCAGGTAGACCGCCGCCGCGCCCGCCACGTGCGGCGTCGCCATCGACGTACCGGAGATGGAGTTCGTGGCCGTGTCGCTGGTGTTCCAGGACGAGGTGATCGAGGAGCCCGGGGCGAAGATGTCCAGGACCGAGCCGTAGTTGGAGTAGCTGGCGCGGGCGTCGGTCGACGTGGTCGCGCCTACCGTGATGGCCTCGGTGACGCGCGCGGGCGAGTAACTCGATGCGTTCGCGTTGCTGTTGCCCGCGGCGATGGCATAGGTGACGCCGGAGGCGATGGAGTTGCGGACGGCCGTGTCGAGTGCGCTGTCCGCGCCGCCGCCGAGTGACATGTTGGCGACGGCCGGCTTGACCGCGTTCTGGGTGACCCAGTCGATGCCCGCGACGACACCCGCGGTCGTCCCCGAGCCGGCGTTGTCGAGGACGCGGACGCCGACGATCTTCGCCTTCTTCGCGACACCGTAGGAGGTTCCGGCGACCGTGCCCGCGACGTGCGTGCCGTGGCCGTTGCCGTCCTGCGCGGTGTTGTCGTTGTCGACCGCGTCGTAGCCGTAGGAGGCACGGCCGCCGAAGTCGCTGTGGGTGATGCGTACGCCGGTGTCGATGATGTACGCGGTCACGCCGGTCCCGGCCGAATCCGGGTAGGTGTAGCTGCTGTTGAGCGGGAGGGTCTTCTGGTCGATGCGGTCCAGGCCCCAGGAGGGCGGGCTGGGCTGCGTCGCATTGATGTGGAAGGTGCGGTTCTGGACCACGGAGGCGACGGCCGGGTCGGCGGCGAACGCCTTCGCCTCGGCCGCGGTGGCCTCGACCGCGTAGCCGTTGAGCGCCTTCTTGTACGTACGCTCGATCGTGGCGCCGTACTCCTTGGCGAGGGCCTTGCCCTCGGTGGAACCGGCCTTCGCGGCGTCCGCCTTGAGGGTCACGATGTAGCTGTCGGCGACCGCGTTGGCCGCGCCCGCGTACTGGATCTGTCCTACTCGCTCCGGTGCCGCGTTCGCGGGGAGAGCGGAGACGACTCCGAGGACGAGGGCCGCGCTTGCTATGCCGGCCAGTCTTCGGCGGGTGTGACGCATCACTGCCATCTGAGGGATCCTCCTCAATCGGTGGTGCGCTGGTGGGGGGTGGTACAGAAATCGGTGGTGCGCTGGTGGGGGGTGCACAGACGCGAAAGAGACAGCGATAGAGGCAGGGTCATGTCAACCCGCTGTGCGTTCCCTGTGCGTCAGCCGAAAGATTGCGGCTTCCACAGGAATTGCACAAGAGCCCTGCAGGGACGTAACACAGGTGCCATATGCCAGCCATGACACAACGTCACCAAACGGCGCATCTAACCTGCGCACATGACATCTTTGCCGGACTGTTTCTGCCCGGTGGACGGCACACGCGTCCCCGCCGGTTCGCTCGCCTGGTGCTGCCCGGCCTGCCGCGGCCCGCTCGACCTGGACTTCGCCCCGACCCCGGCGTCCCTCAAGTCCCTTGCGGGGCGGGTCAATTCACTCTGGCGCTACACGGAGTGCCTGCCCCTGACGGCCCCCACGGTCAGCCTGGGTGAAGGCCGCACACCGCTGGTCCCGCTCCGCGACGGCATCTCCGCCAAGCTCGACTTCCTGATGCCGACGCTGTCGTTCAAGGACCGCGGCGCCGTACTCCTGGCCGAGCTGGCCCTGCGACTGCGGGCCCGGCAGGTGCTCGCGGACAGCAGCGGCAACGCGGGGACGGCGATCGCCGCGTACTGCGCACGGGCCGCGCTGCCGTGCACCGTATACGTCCCCGAGGGCACCTCACCGAAGAAGCTGGAGCAGATCGGGGCACACGGGGCGCGGGTGCGGGTGATCGACGGCGACCGTGAGGCCACGGCGGCGGCCGCGCGGGAGGCGGCGGACGAGGAGGGCGTGTTCTACGCCTCCCACGTCTACAACCCCTACTTCCTGGCCGGGACCAAGACCTACGTCCACGAACTCTGGGAGGACCTCGGCGGACGCCTCCCCGACGTCATCGTCGTCCCCGTCGGCAACGGCACCCTGCTCCTGGGCGCCGCCCTCGCCGTCGCCGAGCTCCACTCGGCCGGCCTCATCGACCGGCGGCCGGCCCTCTACGCCGTCCAGGCCGCCGCGGTCGCCCCGCTCGCCGAGGCATGGCGCGCGGGCGCCGACGACCTGGTCGGGGTGACCCCCGCGGCCCCCACCTTCGCCGAGGGCATCGCGATCCCGCGCCCGCCCCGGGCCCGCCAGATCCTGCGCGCCGTACGGGACTCCGGCGGCACGTTCCTGACGGTGACGGAGGACCAGATCCGGCACGCCCAGACGGACTTGGCGTCGCGGGGACTGTATGTGGAGTCGACGGGGGTGGCGTGCTGGGCGGCTGTCCGCGAGGGAGTGCTCGGGGAGCGGTCGGCGGTGGTGCCGTTGTGCGGGGCGGGGGTGAAGACGGGGCTGGCCCACTAGGTGGTCGCCCGGGAAACCCCGCCGGCCAGGCGCTGCTGTTCCTCCTCCACGATCCGGCGGGCGAGGCCGCTGTCCGAGACGTCGACGGCGTCCGGGGTGTGTTCGGCGGTGTCGCTGCGGCGGGCGTAGGCGTCGAAGAGGCGGGTCTTGTTCTTGAGGATGTGCAGAAGGCGCTGGTCGACACTGTCGGTGGCGAGGAGGCGGTGGACCTGCACGGGGCGGACCTGCCCCATGCGGTGGGCGCGGGCCACGGCCTGGTGCTCCATGGTCGGCTTGACCTGCGGCTCGCAGAGGATGACCACCGACGCCGCCTGCAGGTTGAGGCCGACGCCGCCGGCCTCGATCTGGCAGAGCAGCACCGCGTGCCCGGGAGCGGCCGTGAAGTCGTCCACCAGGCGCTGTCTGCGCGCGGCCGGAACAGCACCGGAGATCGGGCCGAACGCCCCTTCCCCCAAGGCCTGTTGAACCGTCGCCAGAACATCCTTGAAGTAGGAGAACACGACGACCTTCAGCCCGTTCTCGGCCGCCTCGGCCACCAGCTCCCGCAGCCTTTGCAGCTTCGCCGACTTCTCCGCGCCGGCGTACCCGGCGCGGCGCATCGCCATGAAGTTCCCCTCCTCGACGGCCTTCCGGTACGCCTGCCGGTCCGCCGCGCCGAACTCCTCCCACTCGTCGACCTGGAGGAGGGCGGGGAGTTCGGTGAGGACGTCCTGCTGGTTGCGGCGCAGATACGCGGGAGCCACGGACCTGCGGAAGGCGTGCGGGCCCGCGGCCGCGGTGCCGTTGTGGATGCTGGGGAGGAGGCCGGGCTGGAGGTAGCGGACGAGGGTGCGGAACTCCTCGACGCGGTTCTCCATGGGCGTACCGGTGAGGAAGAGGACACGGTCGCAGTGTCCGGTCCAGGCCGCGACCGCCTTGGAGCGACGGGTGTCGGGGTTCTTCACGTAGTGCGCCTCGTCGACGACGAGCATCCCCGGCTTCGTGCCGTTGGTGCCCTTGCCACCCTTGGTGCCGTCGGGTCCGGGCAGTCGGTGCAGCACGTCGTACGTGGTGATCGCGACGCCCCCGCGCTCACGCCACTCCTCGTACGCGTCGAGCCGTTCGGAGCCATGCACCGGCAGGGCCCGCAGGGTGCTGCGCGCGCCGATCTCCCGCGTCCAGTTGATCAGCACGCTGGCCGGGCAGACGACCAGGAAGTGGCTGTGCCCGTCCGCCGCGAGATGGGCGAGCGCCGCGATGGCCTGCACGGTCTTGCCGAGCCCCATCTCGTCGCCGAGGACGACCCGCCGCTGGGCCAGCGCGAAACGCGCGCCGAAGGCCTGATAGCCGCGCAACGAGACCCGCCGATGCGTGTCGTCCAGCTCCTGGGCGTGCACCCGCTCGGCGACCTCCGACGGCAGGAACCCCTCGGAGGCCTCGACATCGGGACGCTGCCGCGAGATCTCGGCGAGCTGGCTGTAGTACTCCGCGGAACGCAGCTCGAAGTCGACCCACGCCTCGATGTCGGAGGCGGGTTCGCGCAGCAGGTCCGCCGACGCCTGGGCCAGCAGCAGTCGTACGTCCTTGGCGGCGGCGTCGGCGGTCAGCTCACGGAGTTCCGCGACCGCCGCGAGCGCCCTCTCACGCCGCTCCCTCCCGGTGAGCGCCATCCGCAGCCGCCCTCTGGCAGGCCAGGCCACCGGCAGCAGCGCACCCAGCCGCTCGTCGAGCCGGGTGGCGGCGTCCACGGCCCGGCGCAGTTCCGGACCGGCCTCGACGAGTGTGCGCAACGCGATGACCAGCGCGGTCGTCCGGGGCTCCGGGTGATCGACGTCGATCCGCACGGAAACGGTGTCCTCCACCGCCCGCGCGATCTGGCGCGCCGCGGCGAGCGCCCGGTCGGCGGTCTGCGCCCCCACCCCCGGCACCTGCCGCAGCCCGTACCGGCTCGTCCCGTACACCGCCCCCACCGACGCGAACCCGGCCGCCTCGAGCGCGCTGAGCCGCAGCCGCCCCTCGGTGACGTCCTTCAGCCGCGAGACGGGGATGGACTCCAGCTCCACGCCGACGAGTTCGGCATGTATCGGCGCCAGAGCCGCCCTAACCGCGTCAAGCGCCCGCGCATGATCGGCGAGCACGGCCCGCGCGGCCTCGTACAACCGCGCACCCACCGAGACCAGCTCTCTGACCCGCCGCCCGACCGGTGGGGCCTCGCCGCCGCTCCCCGGCCTTCCACTCCCCTCGACACCCGCCATGCCGCGCCCCTCTTGTGCCATCCGCCCCGATGCGCGCATCTTTCCACGGAGCACTGACAGCCAGTGGTCCTGCTGGCCCGCCGGGGGGCCGGGCCGGGGCCGCCCCCGAAACCCGGGTGGCGCCGAACGAGTGGACTCGCGGGAAGGCGTACCGGACGGAGGTCTCCGGCTGGGGTCCGGATGGTGACGTTGCCGTCCGAACCCTTGACCTGGAAGAGGTGCCCCGACATGCGACGTACCCCCTCCCGCCGTCTGTTCGCCGCAACGCTGCTGGTGGCGTCGGTGCTGGCCCCGATGACAGCGATTCCCGCAACGGCCGTCGACACCGCGGGCGTCGACCGGTGCGACAAGCACAAGTGCCCGCAGGACGGTCTCGGTCCCGAGCTGACCGCCCGGCTGGACAAGGCCATCGAGGACGTCCGCCAGGAGGCCGGCATCCCCGGCGTCGTCGTCGGACTGTGGATGCCGGGCAAAGGAAACTACGTCCGGGCGACCGGGGTCGCCGACAAGGCCACCGGCGAGCCGATGACCACCGGTCCGTTCTTCCGGATCGGCAGCGAGACCAAGACCTTCACGGTCACCGCGCTGCTGAAGCTGCTCGACGACCATCGGATCCGGCTGGACGACCCGATCTCCAAGTACATCGACGGCGTGCCGGGCGGCCGCCGGATCACGCTGCGTCATCTGGCGGAGATGCGCAGCGGACTGTTCCCGTACAGCGCCGACCCCGGCTTCGTGCAGGACCTGTTGAGCGACCCGAGCCGTTCGTTCACCCCGCAGGAGCTGCTCGCGTACGGCTACAAGCACAAGAACACCTTCAAGCCGGGTGCGCAGTTCCAGTACTCCAACAGCAACTACGTCCTGCTCGGCCTGGTGATCGAGAAGGTCAGCGGTCACCGCTTCGTCGACTTCCTCGACAGGGAGGTGCTCCGCCCTGCCCACCTGAGCCGCACGCTGTTCCCCGAGGGCGCCGAGTTCCCCGAGCCGCACCCGCGCGGCTACACCAACCAGACACTGAGCGGCGAGGTCGAGGACTCCACGGACTGGAACCCCAGTTGGGGCTGGGCGGCCGGGGCGATGATCTCTGACCTGCACGACCTGCGCCGCTGGGCCAGGATCGTCGCCACCGGGACGCTGCTCAGCCCTGAGACCCAGAAGGAGCGGCTCAAGACGCTGCCGACCGGCTACCCCGGCACGGGCTACGGCCTCGGCATCCTCAATTCCGACGGCTGGATCGGGCACAACGGCTCCATCCCCGGATACGAGAGCGTGACCGTCTACCTGCCTTCCAAGAAGGCCACCCTGGTGATCCTCATCAACACCGACATCACCCACGAGGGCGCCGAGCCGTCCTCACTCCTCGGCCGGGCGATCACCGAGATCGTGACCCCGGACAACGTCTACGACCGCCCGGTCCCCCCGCGCTAGGCCCTACGGCTTGGCCCTGACCAGCCCGGCGTCGTACGCCATGATCACGGCCTGGATGCGGTCGCGGGCGCCGATCTTGGCGAGGACGCGGCCGACGTGCTTCTTGACCGTGGACTCGGTGAGGACGAGGTGCTCGGCGATCTCCGTGTTCGTCCAGCCCTGGGCGATGGCGACGAGGACCTCTCGTTCGCGGTCGCTCAGGGTCCGCAGCCGGGGATCGTCCGGGGCGGGCTCGCCGGCCGGTGCGAGGACCTGGTGGGCGTAGGCGTCCAGCAGACGGCGGGTCAGGCGGGGGGCCACGACGGCGTCGCCGGTGGCGACCGCGCGGATGCCGGCGACGAGTTCCTCGGGGCGGGCGTCCTTGAGCAGGAAGCCGCTGGCACCGGCCCGCAGACCCTCGTAGGCGTACTCGTCGAGGTCGAAGGTGGTCACGATGAGGATGCGGGTGCGGCCGCCCGCGGCGACGATGCGGCGGGTGGCCTCGAGGCCGTCCATGCCGGGCATGCGGATGTCCATGAGGACGACGTCGGGGCGGAGTTCGGCGGCCATGCGGACGGCCTCGGCGCCGTGCTCGGACTCGCCGACCGCGTCCAGGCCCGGGGTCCCCTCGATGAGCATGCGGACGCCCATGCGCTGCAGGGGCTGGTCGTCGGCGATGAGCACGGTGGTCATGGCAGTTGCTCTCCCGGCGGTACGTCGAGCACGACATCCACCGTCCAGCCGTGGCCGGTGTCACCCGGCCCCAGGACGACGGTCCCGCCGTACATGGCGGCCCGCTGGCGGATCCCGACGAGGCCGTGGCCGGGATTGTCGTGGTGCCCTCCCGGCCTCGCGCGCGGAGGTGCTCCCGGCGGTACGCCCGTGTCGGCGATCCTGATCCTCACCTGTTCCGCCTCTACCGCGATGGTCACCTCGGCGGACGTACCGGTCCCCGCGTGCTTGAGGGTGTTGGTCAGAGACTCCTGGACGACGCGGTACACGGTGAGCTGCACGCCGCTGCCCAGGGCGTCGAGATCACCCACCGTCCGGTACGTCACGGACAGTCCGGCCGTGCGCACCCGTGCGATGAGGGGGTCCAGCTCACGGATCCCGGGCTGCGGGCCGAGCAGGCGTTCGCCCTCCTGCTCCTCGCGCAGCACGCCCAGCACCCGGCGCAGTTCGCTCATGGCCTGACGGCCGGTGTCGCCGAGGACGCGCAGCGCCTCGGCGGACCGCTCGCTCCGGTTGGCGGCGAGGGTCGCGGCGCCGTCGGCGACGCTGACCATGACCGAGAGGTTGTGGCCGACGATGTCGTGCATCTCCCGGGCGACCCGGGAGCGCTCGGCGGCGGCGGTGAGCCGGACACGCTGCTCCTGCTCGACCTCCAGACGTCTGGCACGGTCCTCCAGAGCCACCAGGTACATCCGCAGGATCCGGACCGCCAGGCCGACCGCGACGGCCGCCGTCGCGGTCGCCAGCAGGAAGAAGCCGCCGACCATGGGGTGATCGGCCCTGCCGGGGACCAGCACGAAGGCGGCAAGGAGCAGTTCGACGGCCGCCAGCGCGACGGCCCAGCCCAGTACCCGCACGGAACCGTAGCGGGCCAGGGTGTACAGGGCGACGAGCCCGGCGATCCCCGTGGGGAGCCACACGCCCAGCGACCACTGCGCGACGGACACGAACGCGATCACGAGGAACGTGGTCGTCGGGGCCTTGCGGCGCCACCACAGGGGAACGAGTTGCGCGGCGGCCAGCAGGCACAGGATGCCGGTCGACAGCTGGGGACCGGGTTCGGTGTCGCCGAAGGGAGACGTCGGGGTTGAGCTGTTGTGCATCAGGTTGGGCAGGGAGATGGCCACGATGAACAGCACCAACGCGGTGTCGAGCAGCCACGGGTGCCGGCCGCCAAGACCCGGCCGGCGGCTTCGGTCGCCCAGCAGCCGGTCCAGGAGCGGGCGCGCCCACACGGCGTCGAACCCGGAGAGCGACGCCTCTGCCACTCCCCGGCCGGTGTCCGTGGCAGCTGCCGCGTGGTGCGGGCTCATGACCACCATTGTCCCGTACCCGATCAGACGTCGGTGCGGACGAGCCGGTAGGCCGCCCCGGCTAGGGCCAGGGCCACCCAGCCGGCGAAGACGGCGAGCCCCGCCCCCGGTGAGAGGGCGTCGGAGGACTGTTCCAGGGCGTAGACGGCCTGGCCCGCGGTGCTGGGGAAGTACGGGCTGAGCGTGTCGTACAACGAATCGGGCAGCAGGGAGGCCAGCCCGGGCAGGATCAGCAGGATGCCGACCAGGGTCGCGATGGCCCCGGCGGAGGAGCGGATCAGCATGCCCAGGGCCACGCCGAACACGGCGACCAGGGCGAGGTAGACGCCGGCGCCGGCCAGGCTGCGCAGCACACCGTCGTCGCCCAGGGACAGGGAGATGCTCTCGCCGTCCAGGCCCGGTGCTCCGAGCAGGAACGCGGCCAGGACGCCCAGGGTGGCGAGGACCAGGACGACGGGCGCGATCACGGCGGCCTTGGCCCACAGGACCGGCAGCCGGCGCGGGACCGCGGTGAGCGTGGAGCGGATCATGCCGGTGCTGTACTCGCCCGCGGAGAGCAGCACACCGAGCACGCCGATGGCCAGCGACCCGAAGGTAACGCCGGTCAGGGCCAGGCTCACGGCGTCGGTGCTGCCCGCGTCGGGACCGAGCGGTCCGCCGCCGTCCCCGGCTTCCTGGGGACTGTAGGTGTGGGCGGCGATGGTCCCGAAGAGGATGAGCAGGAACACGGCGACGCCCAGGGTGATCCAACTGGAGCGCAGTGTCCAGAACTTGGCCCACTCCGAACGCAGCACGCGAGGTCCGGTCACCTTGCGCACGATCGTGCGGGGCGGGGCCGGGGACAGGTCGGTGACAGTCATCACGCCGCCTTTCGTGCGGTGTCGGCCGGAGCGCTCTGGTACTCGACGGAGTCGCGGGTGAGGTCCATGAACGCCTCTTCCAGGGAGACGGCTTGCGGGGTGAGTTGGTAGAGCGCCACCCCGTGCATGGCCGCGATGGCGCCGATCTCCCGGGCTTCGCGTCCATGGACCATGAGCTCGTCGGTGGAGGTGGAGGTGATCGTGACGCCGGGGCCGACCAGCAGTGAGCGCAGCCTGGCGGTGTCGGCGGTGGCGACCTTCACCCCTCCGCTGCCTGCGTCCCTGATGAAGTCGTCGACGGTGGTGTCGGCGAGCAGCCGACCGCGTCCGATGATCACCAGATGGTCGGCGATCTGCGCGGTCTCGCTCATCAGGTGCGAGGAGAGCATCACGGCGCGGCCCTCGTCGGCCAGTCGACGCAGGAGGTTGCGCACCCACAGCACGCCCTCGGGGTCGAGGCCGTTGACCGGTTCGTCGAGCATGACGATCGCCGGGTCACCGAGCAGGGCCGCGGCGATGCCGAGCCGCTGGCCCATGCCGAGGGAGAAGGCGCCCACGCGCTTGCCGGCCACGCTGGTCAGCCCCGCCAGTTCGATGACCTCGTCCACCCGGCTGCGGGCGATGCCGTGGGTGTACGCGAGCGCCATCAGGTGGTTGAACGCGGTGCGCCCCGGATGGACGGACTTGGCCTCCAGCAGGCTGCCGATCTCGTGCAGAGGCGCCGGGTGCCGGGCGTAGGGGCGGCCGTTCACGGTGACCGAGCCTGCGTTGGGCGAGTCCAGGCCGACGACCATGCGCATGGTCGTGGACTTGCCCGCGCCGTTGGGCCCGAGGAAGCCGGTCACCTCACCGGGCTTGACGGTGAAGCTCAGATTGTCGACGACCGTCTTGTCGCCGTACCGCTTCGTCAGCTGACGTGCCTCGATCATGGGGGCGCCTCTCCCGCGTCGAACTCGGCCGCGGATACGCCGCGGTGTCTGTGTTCGACGCTAGGAGCGGGACGGTCCCGGACCGTGGGCCCCAGGGGGAATCTTCGGTGGGTGAGTGGTACCGCGGTACCACTCACCCGCGCCCCGTCGGTCACAGCATGATCGCTCCCACGGCGACCGCCGCAACTCCGATGAGAAGGAACAGGACGCCGGAGACGATGTCCACTTTCCGGGAGTGGTGTTCGTCTGCGAGGGCCGGGGTGAAGACGGCCGGGTCGTCGGGGGTGTAGTGGATCGTGACGTCCCGGCCGTGCGGGCCGGCGGGGGCCGTCAGCCCGGTCGGCCAGTACGCGGTGACGGCCGTGCCCTCGTGGGTGGTGAAGGTGACGACCGGTGTGTGGCTGGTGCGGACGTGGCCGTCGTCCGCGTCGACGCTGACGTCCTTGAGTACGGCGACGACTCGGCCCGGGACGGGGGCCGCGGAGGTCAGCCTGTCGATACGGCGGCTCATCTCACGCGCGTTCGCGGGCACGTGGTACACGCCGGAGATGGTCCAGGGCACGCCGAAGCCGATCAGAGCCCACGGCCAGCCCCAGTCGATCGCGGCGACGGCCACGAGCCCGGCGTAGATCAGGAAGACCGCGAAGTTCGGCATGCCGAGTCCGTACCGCCCTCCCCAGAGGTCGCCGGTGAACCGGAAGGCATGGGGTCTCCCGCGCGGGTAATGGATTCCGATCTCCCGGCCCGTCCAGGCCGTGGTGATCCTCTCGCCGTGCTCACCGTCGTTCGTCACGGTGAACTCCTGCCCGGTGGACGGGTCCTGGAAGGAGACGACCACGGGTATCCCGTCCTTCCCGGAGCTGCCGTGTCTGGGCTCCCGCACCTGCTCGATCCGTCCCATGACCCGGACCATCCGCTGGGTCCGGGTCACTCCGGCCGACGACCGCCCGTACCCGATCAGCGCCACCGCGCCGAACACCCCGCACCACAACGCCAGATATCCGTGCCAGCCCATGCGTCTTCCTCCTGCCACTTCGGGAACGGCCTGCCGAACACACCGATCGACGGTCAGCGTGCCGGGGTGCGCCGCACCACTTCGCCCTGTCCGTCCGCCTCCAGTGAGGCCGTGCCCTCGGAGCCGGTCACGCCGACCCTGATGGTGAGGGTGCCGGTGAGGCGGTCGGCGGTGAGCTGCCAGGTCTCCGGGGAGTGGATGCTGAGGGTGGTTCTGGCTTCCTCGATCAGGGCGGGGAAGCGTTCGTAGGGCAGGGAATCGGGGTCGAACTGCGGGGCTTGCGTGCCGGTGGGAGCGAATACGACCGACAGCAGGCGTTCCTGCACGACGACGGTGAGCGCCTGGCGCGAGTCCTTGCCCTGGGTGAGCGAGTCGATGGCGCGGCGCAGTTCGCCCTTGTCGAGGAACGACTGGCCCGGGCCGAGGGTGACGGTGCCGGACGCCGACGTCACGACGGTGGTCGAGGAGGTGGAGGACACGGACGGCGTGGAGGAGGGCGGTTGCGCGGTGGTCTCCTGACCGAACAGGTCGGCGCGGAAGAGCAGGATCACGGCGGCCGCGCCGAGGAGTAGCCCCAGGAGCCCGACGAAACCGACGGCACAGCCCTCCGGTGGCGCGCTCACTCTGGCCGACCCGGGCGCCGAGTCGAGGTGTGCCCCGGCCAGCCGGCCCTCCCACTCGGGTGTCGGCCGCTTCACTATCCTCACCCGCCACGGCCGGTCCGGCGGGTACTGGACCACCACGATGCCGCGCGGCCGGTAGTCGGGCAGCTCAACGAGGTTGATGCTCTGCGAGATCTCGACGCGGTACGCCGGTACGTCGTCCGGTGCGACGGTGAGGTCGAACCGCACCGGTACGTCGCTCGACTCGCTCCCGATGGCCTCCAGGCTCTCGATCATCGCAAGGGCCGTGCGGGGTACGACGGCCGCCTCCCGGGCACGCCGAGGTATGCCGGCCAGGAAGTAGAGCAGCCCGTAGACCGCGGGGAGGGCCAGGCCCGTGACGATCAGCGCCACGTTCTCGATGACGATGCCGACGACAAAAGCAGCCGGCGCCGTCCCGACCACGCCACCCGTCACAAACCCCCGGACGAGGGCGACGGGAGTGCTGTGCGTGGGCGGCGCGCCCGCGGTGATCGTCATGCGAGGGATTGTGCCGGGCCCGGGTGTCGGCCGATAGCCCCCCAAGTGACCTTCTGCGAGACCGTATCCGCGCTGTTCACAGACCGGTTCCGCAGGCTCCGCGGGTATCGGGGCTGCCACGCCCGTACGAGGTCTTCCGGCCCCAGCGCGTGGTCAGCGGCAGATCATCGACCACCCCCCAGCGGGACACCGCAACCAGTGAAGTGTCCGGAGCGGTACCGGGGACGGTGAGCATGTCGCGTACCAAGGCGTCGTACTCGTGACGGCTGAAGGGCTGGGTCTCCAGCCACTTGACCGACCCGACGAAGTGCACCTGGCCGGCCACCCGCTCCGCGGTCCGCACCGATGAGGTCGATCTCGGGGTTGTTCTGACGGTTGACCACCAGCGCCGGGCCGGTGCCAAGCAGGTCACGGACTCACTGGGACGCTGGCCGCTGCCGGACTGAAGTTAGACGGTGAGCCGGTGCCACGGCGGGATGTACTCCGCAATCAGATCGACCTCGGCCCGAGTCGGGATCTCATCCTCGTCCGCCGCCAGCGCATCCCTCTGGCATATCCGGATGCCCCGTGCGGGATTGTCACCGTGGAGGCTGCCAGCCCCGCACCACTTCCATGGGTGTCCTTAGCCGCCGCTCGCATGGAGAGCTCCATTCTCAATGTCGTCGACATGGACGATGACATCCGGAATATCCTTGAAGTGCATGAGGGCCTTGACGGAAACCTTGTAGCTCCGCCCTGCCCTCGCCACAGGGAAAGGAAACTGGCCTGCCCGAATGAGGCGATGTGCGCCAGAAATAGAGATTCCCATCACGTCTGCGGCTTCCTGGAGCCCAACGAACGAGGGGTAGAGGTCAGAGGCATAGTAGTAGAGATTCTGGCTGGAAATCCGGGATCGCGACAGATTCGATGCCCTCACCACCTGACTGACCGACCCTGAACGACGACCAGTGCGCAGATCTTCGTGAAATCCCTGCACGGCGTCGGAGTAACCCACCCTCTGAAGCAGCGCCCCGAGTCGCTCACCCCTGATCTGCTCTGCGACATCCGGGTCGCGGATACTGCCAGTATCGATGATCGACGACGCCCTAAGCACGGAACCCTGGGCAGACATTTCCGGCTGGATGAATGTTTCGACGTCATCCATCGAGTACTCCGACGAGGTGGAATTCCCATACCGAAAAGCTACCTCGAAGGCCGCCTTTGCCATTCGATCCCTGACGTGCCGTGGCGGAACGCCCGAGGCAGTGTCTACCCACACCTCCAATGCGGTTGCCACCATGGCCGACCGAATTTCCTCCAGTTCAACTCGGAAGTCACGGGAGATCCTCGAAGACAGTGAGCGGAAACATGGAACGATGCAGTCGAGGATGACTAGTCGCCACGTGTCGTCGCCATCCAGATCACATAGCCTTCCCATGGCAATCAGGGACTCCCACAGGCGAGAACTGGCCGCTGACCGGACTCCTGCGGAGATCACCTCGGAGCGGAACTTCGGATAAATGGGATGACGCTTAATCTCACACTCATTCACATCTCCCACATGCACGCAAACCGGCATTCCCCCGAAGCCCTGGCGAACGTTCCATTCGATGCGATCAAAAACATCCGGCATGACTCAAGCCCCATTCTTCACCAGCCACCCGTGACAAAGTATGCCGGTCCATGAAGATTCAAAGGCCCTTACCAAACGGAGTCATCCAATCGCGTGAACAATGTTTGCCTCTCCATATCGGATTAATTCCTATCCGTGAGGGGCACCGGTCCCTTCTGGTCCTCCGTAGCTCCGCACAGCGACATCGCCCTGCCGGTGGAGGACTCGCGAACGACATCGCCAACCACCGCACGCGATCGCAATTCCGAAGCCGAACCGTATACATGCGACGGCACCGGCCGACAAGGCGGAGACATCCGCCGACATCAGCCCCAGAGACCGAGCTGACCACCCGGGTCGGTGTCCGTCGCGCGTGGCCCTTGCCCCTCCGACTGCAACAGGCTTCCCCCTTCTGTGCCCGCCTCCAACTCCCGCAGGGCCTCTGGAGGGCGGTCGCGTCAACGGCCTGCCACCCGGCTCTACCATTAGCCGGCCCGGCGCGTCCGCCAGCAGGCGGGCTTCTCGCGCTGCTGCCAGGCCTTCTCAGTTGCCAAGGTCGCAGCATCGCCTGTCAGCAGGACGCCGACTCCAGCGACCAACAGGCGATTCGCGACCGTTGGCACAGGCCCTCACACGACTACCCAGGTCGCCGACCTGCCCCGACGCCAACCGCGTTGGCTCTCAAGGATTTTGCCGCTCACAGCGGCCATGCCGTCAGCAGATCGCAAGGGCCATAGGAGGCGTCGAGTCCCGGACAGTCGATTCCGCTGCGCGAGACCGCCGCAACCAGGACGGGATCGGGGGTGAGCGCAGCCCGGTGGCGGTGGAGGACTGCCAGGTCATGCCGGTCGAAGGGGGATTGCTCCAGCCACTTGATGGAACCGACGAACAGCAGCTCCTTGGCGATGGGCGCGCGGTCCGCACCAACGATGTCGATCTCGACGTCGTTGGTGCGGGTCCAGTAGCCGCCCACCGCAGGGGCCGCAGGCAGCTGGTCGTCGGGCAGTATCCGGGCGAGCGCCTCGCGGATGAGCGGCTCGACGGCCCGACCGCGCCAACTGGTCCAGTTCTCCCGGATCCGCGCCAAGGTCAGATCGCCTCGTCCCCGCTCGATCTCCTCCATGGAGGGGCCGAGAAGGTGCAGCCAAAACCGCAGGTAGGGATCCGTCACCCGATAGCGGCGATCCTTCGAGGGCCGCAGGGATACGGGGAGTTCCGCAGCCACCATCCTCTTCTCCGTGAGCAGTTCCAGCGCCCGTTGCAAAGGCGTGGCCCCGATCCCGGCCGCGCGGGCGATGTTGGTGAAGGTTCGCTCGCCGCTGCCGATGGCCGCCAGCACCGAGCGCGCCTGGGCCTGCGGCGGGAATTCCGCAGCCAGTGAGCGCTCAGCGGAAACCAGCAGTGCCGAGACCGGATCGTGCAGTGCCTCGCCGAGGAAATCCCACAGCCCTGCGCCGTGCGGCCACTCCGCACAGATCAGCGGCAGCCCGCCGGTAACCAGCGCGGCGTCGAAGGCTTCCGCCGGATCCAGTCCCAGCATCCGCCCTACTTCGGCAGGGTTCAGCGGCCCGAGCACCATCTCTCGGCCGCGCTGGTGGAAGGGGCGCCCATAGCTGTTCAGCGCCTCCATCATCGACAGATCCGAGCCGATCAGGACCAGCAGCACCGGCTTGGTCTCCAGGACGCGATCCCAGGCACGCTGCAGCATCCCCTCGAAGGCGCCGTCGGTATCCATCAGGTAGGGAACCTCGTCGATGACCAGCACGCTCGCCCGGTCGGCAGGCAGCGCCGCGGCCAGCACATCGAACGCAGCGTCCCAGCTCTCCGGCCGCGCGGCAGCCACCAGCTGCGCCAGGGGCAGCGTCGACGCCTGGGCATCCCGGGCCAGCCGTGCCAGCTCGTCTCGGGGGGACGCACCGATGGCGGCGTAGAACAAGAATGGCGCCCCGGACTGCTCCGCAAACCGCTCGACGAGCCGCGACTTTCCTACTCGGCGTCGTCCGCGCAGCATCACGCAACGGCCCGGGCGCTCACTCCCGACACCTACCGCCACCTTCTGAAGCTCGCGCTCCAGCGTCGCCAGCTCCTGCCGACGGCCTACGAAGTCCACCACGCCTGCCGACCTCCACGCATGAAACTAACGTCAATGTTAGTAACTCAAACGTTAGCATCGAGCGGGCTTGCAATGCGCGACGAAACATGGCGGTTCGTCAGATGTCCCAGCACTATCCCGGCACGGGAAAGTGTCAGGGGCCGACCCAGGCGAGCCGACCCCCTCTGACCTGCGCTTTCAGCAAACACGACGTGCTGGAAATGCGCCTACACGTTGAACCTGAACTCCACCACGTCGCCGTCCTGCATGACGTAGTCCTTGCCCTCCATGCGGGCCTTGCCCTTGGCTCGGGCCTCGGCGACCGAGCCGGTCTCGACGAGGTCGGCGAAGGAGATGACCTCGGCCTTGATGAAGCCCTTCTGGAAGTCGGTGTGGATGACACCGGCGGCTTCGGGGGCGGTGGCGCCCTTCTTGATGGTCCAGGCGCGGGATTCCTTCGGGCCTGCCGTCAGGTAGGTCTGGAGGCCGAGGGTGTCGAAGCCGACGCGGGCCAGGGTCGCCATGCCGGGCTCCTCGACGCCGACCGACTCCAGGAGCTCCATCGCTTCTTCCTCGTCCAGCTCGGCGAGGTCCGCCTCCAGCTTGGCGTTGAGGAAGATCGCCTCGGCGGGGGCGACCAGGGCGCGCTGCTCGGTCTTGAAGTCCTCGTCGACCAGCTCGTCCTCGTCGACGTTGAAGACGTAGAGGAAGGGCTTGGTGGTGAGGAGGTGCAGGTCGTGGAGGAGTTCCTCGTTGCCCGAGCCCTGGACGATGCCCTGCGAGAAGAGCGTGTCGCCCTTCTCCAGGATCGCCTGGGCCGCCTCGACCGCCGCGACCTTCGGGCCGATGTCCTTCTTGATGCGCGACTCCCGCTGGAGGCGCGGCAGGACCTTCTCGATCGTCTGGAGGTCCGCGAGGATCAGCTCGGTGTTGATCGTCTCGATGTCGTCCTTGGGCGAGACCTTGCCGTCGACGTGTACGACGTTCTCGTCCTTGAAGGCGCGGATGACCTGGCAGATCGCGTCGGACTCGCGGATGTTCGCGAGGAACTTGTTGCCCAGGCCCTCTCCCTCGGAGGCACCCTTCACGATGCCCGCGATGTCGACGAAGTCGACGGTGGCGGGGAGGATCTTCTGCGAGCCGAAGATCTCGGCCAGCTTCGCGAGGCGCGCGTCGGGGACGCCGACCACGCCGACGTTCGGCTCGATCGTGGCGAACGGGTAGTTGGCCGCGAGCACGTCGTTCTTGGTCAGGGCGTTGAACATGGTCGACTTGCCGACATTGGGCAGACCGACGATTCCGATCGTGAGCGACACGTTGCGACTTCCCGTACGTGAGGATGGGCGAGGGCCCCCGGAGAGCGCGGGCCGATCCACCAGTCTACGGCGTGCGGGGTCCCGCACCGGCGACGTATCGAACGCTTGGCCAAGGTCTCCCCTACGGCGTGTCTGAAGGCCTATTCCACACATAAACCGACCTAAGTTGGTCCAGTGGAGCAACACAGGACGCGTCCCCCTCAGTACAGACCGCAGCAGAGACCACCTCGCGGCACGCCCTTCCCGTCGCAGGCCGGGCGGGGTGCGGCGGATGCTGTCCGGCGGGGCGCGGGGGTCTCCCGGCGGCCCGTTCCGCCGGTCGTCCAGGCGGTGCGGCGGATGCCGAATCCCCGGCTCACCGGGCTGGGCAGCGGGCTGTTCTGCGGTGCGCTGATGTTCGCGCTCGGCTGCCTCGACCAGCTGCTGTTCGGGGCCTCGCTGGTGGTCTACGGGGTGCTGTTCCTGCCGGTCTGCGCGCTGACCGCGGTGTGGGTGCGGCGGGGTGACCTCGTCAGCGCGCCGGTCGTCGTGCCGATCGCCTTCGCCTTCGGGCTGCTGCCGATCGCCGACGACAGCGGGGGCGGGGTCGGGGGCCGGCTGATGGGGCTGGTCACCACGCTCGCCGTGGAGGCGGGGTGGCTGTACGGGGGGACGCTGGTCGCGGGGCTCATCGTGACCGTGCGGAAGGTTCGGCTCATGAGCCGACGCGCCGCTCAGCGCCGGGCGCAGACCCCTGTGCGTCGTCGTCCGACCTGAGGTCCGCGCGTACGACGACCTGAGGTCCGCGCGTAGGACGACCTGAGGTCCGCGCGTACGACGACCTGAGGTCCGCGCGTACGACCTGAGGTCCGCTGTGGGTTTCGCCGCTTCGCGGCGGGTTTCCCACCCCAGCCACCCGACTCGCCCCGCTACGAGGTCCAGCTCTGAAAAGCCCCGCCCAGCGGGCTTACGACGCCTTCGCCGCCCTCATCGCCGCCCCCACGATCCCCGCGTTGTTCTGCAGCTGCGCCGGGACGATCTCGGCCCTGATGCCCTCGATCAGGGGCAGGAACTTGTCGGCCTTGCGGCTGACGCCTCCGCCGATGATGAGGAGCTCGGGGGAGAAGAGCATCTCCAGGTGGGCGAGGTACTTCGTGACCCGGCGCGCCCAGTGCTCCCAGGTGAGCTCGTGGTCTTCCTTGGCCTTGGTGGAAGCGCGCTTCTCCGCGTCGTGGCCGCCCAGCTCCAGATGGCCCAGCTCCGTGTTCGGCACGAGGACGCCGTCGATGAAGAGCGCGCTGCCGATGCCCGTGCCGAAGGTGAGGAGGATGACCGTGCCCTGGCGGTCGCGGCCCGCGCCGAACTGCATCTCGGCGACGCCCGCCGCGTCCGCGTCGTTCAGCACCGTCACCGGAAGGCCGCCGAGCCGCCCGCTGAGCAGGGCGCGCGCGTCCTTGTCGATCCAGTCCTTGTCGACATTGGCAGCCGTACGGATGGTGGCCTCGCCGGTGACGACACCGGGGAAGGTGATGCCGACAGGGCCCGTCCAGCCGAAGTGACCGACGACCTCTTTCACGCCGTCCGCCACCGAGTCGGGCGTCGCGGGATGCGGAGTGAGCACCTTGAAGCGCTCTTCCGTCAACTCGCCGCGGTCCAGGTCCACAGGAGCGCCCTTGATCCCGGAACCACCGATGTCCACACCAAAGATCTGCATGGATCCCACGTTACGTCCTGCGACTGACAGTCACTTCTCGGACGGCGTACGGCGCCGGAACCTTCACGTCCGGACGCCCCGCGACCGCCCGGCCGGTCACTTCTCTCCGGTGCGCTCCGCCACCAGCGCCGCCGCCTCCGCACGCAGATCGCGGCGCAGCTCCTTCGGCAGCGAGAAGGTGATCGACTCGTCGGCCGTCTTCACCGTCTCCACGTCGCCGTAGCCACGCTCGGCCAGCCACTCGAGAACTCCGTCGACCAGCACGTCCGGGACCGAGGCGCCGGAGGTCAGACCGACCGTGGTGACGCCCTCCAGCCAGGCCTCGTCGATCTCTGAGGCGAAGTCCACCAGGTGCGCGGCGGAGGCGCCGGCGTCCAGGGCGACCTCGACCATGCGGATCGAGTTCGAGGAGTTCTTCGAGCCCACCACGATCACCAGCTGGGCGTCCTCGGCGAGCTTCTTCACCGCGATCTGGCGGTTCTGCGTGGCGTAGCAGATGTCGTCGCTGGGCGGGGAGACGAGCTGCGGGAACTTGTTCTTGAGGGCGTCGACGGTCTCCATCGTCTCGTCGACCGACAGCGTGGTCTGGGAGAGCCAGACGACCTTCGACGGGTCACGGACCTCGACCTTGGCGACGTCCGAGGGGCCGTCGACCAGCGTGATGTGCTCGGGTGCCTCACCGGAGGTGCCGATGACTTCCTCGTGGCCCTCGTGCCCGATCAGGAGGATGTCGTAGTCCTCTTTCGCGAAGCGGACGGCTTCCTTGTGGACCTTGGTGACCAGCGGGCAGGTCGCGTCGATGGTCGCGAGCTTTCCGGCCGCGGCCTCGTCGTGGACGACAGGGGCGACGCCGTGCGCCGAGAACATGACGATGGACCCCTCGGGGACCTCCGCCGTCCGCTCGACGAAAATCGCACCCTTCTTTTCAAGGGTCTGCACGACGTACTTGTTGTGGACGATCTCATGGCGGACATAGATGGGGGCCCCGTACTGCTCGAGGGCCTTCTCGACGGCGATCACGGCGCGGTCCACACCCGCGCAGTAGCCCCGGGGGGCGGCGAGCAGGACACGGCGGCCAGGCGAAGCAGTCATGCCTCCCATCGTAAGGCCGCGCTCGGCAGGTCAAAGATCGCCTCCTTGGGGAGACTGTTGGGGAGCTGGGAGGGGTGGGGCCAGTCGCGACTCTCGGGAGGCACGGATGTCCGACACGCAGACCTCGGCCGGAGCGGCCGGTGACGCCGGTGGTACCGGTGAGGAACGCGGGCTGCGGCGCAGTCTCGGCTTCCGGGACCTGGTCGTCTACGGGCTGCTGTTCATCGCCCCCATGGCACCCGTCGGCATCTTCGGAACCCTGGACGCCAAGTCGCACGGGGCCGTGGCCCTGGTCTACGTCGTCGCCACCGTCGCGATGGCGTTCACCGCCTTCAGCTACGCCCAGATGGTCCGTGTGGTCCCCCAGGCGGGCTCGGTGTTCGCCTACGCGCGCGTGGGCCTCGGAAAAGAGGCCGGGTTCATCGCCGGGTGGATGGCGATGCTGGACTATCTGCTCATCCCGGCCGTGGCGTACCTCTTCTCCGGGATCGCGATGAACGCGCTGGTCCCGGAGGTTTCCCGGTGGGTGTGGACCGCGCTCGCCGTGGTCGTCACGACGCTGCTCAACCTGTGGGGTGTACGGGCGGCCGCCCGGGTCGGTTTCCTGGTGCTCGCGATGGAAATCGTGGTCCTTCTTGTCTTCGTCGTGTCGGCGGTCGTCGTACTCGCGCGCGACGGGGCCGAGCGCGGCTGGCTGTCGCCGCTGTCGGGTGACGGCACCCAGGGGGCGTTCGCGCTGTCGGCGGTCATCGGCGCCGTGTCGGTCGCCGTCCTGTCGTATCTGGGCTTCGACGCGATCGCCTCCTTCGCGGAAGAGGTGACGGGCGGTTCGGAGAAGGTGGCCCGGGCGGTGCTGTTCTGCCTGGTGCTCGCGGGTGTGCTGTTCGTGGCGCAGACCTACCTGGTGGCGCTTCTCGAGCCGACGACGTCTGATCAGCTCGCCGCCGATCCCGAGAAGCAGGGATCGGCCTTCTACGACGCCGTGGACGCCTCCGTCGGGACCTGGCTGCACGACCTGGTGGCCGTGAGCAAGGCGATCGGAGCGGCGTTCGCGGCGCTCGCCGGGCAGGCCGCGGCGGGCCGTCTGGTGTTCGCGATGGCCCGCGACAGACGGCTGCCGCGGGTCCTGTCGAAGACCGACTCCGGGGTGCCGAGGCTTGCGCTGCTGTGCGCGGCGGTCATCACGCTGGTCGCGGCGGTCTGGGCGGCCCGGCGCGACGACGGACTCGACCACCTGGTGTCGGTGGTCAACATCGGTGCGCTGACCGCCTTCACGCTGCTGCACGCGAGTGTGGTGGGCTGGTTCGTCGTACGCCGTCGGGGTGGGCCTGTCGTGTGGTGGCGGCACATCCTGGTCCCGGTCGTCGGAGCCGCGATCACCATCGCCGTGATCGTCGAGGCGTCGGCGACGGCCCAGGTGGTGGGGGCGATCTGGCTGGCGGTGGGGCTGGCGGTGCTGGTGGGACAGCGAGGTCGGGGCGGCGAGGGGGCTGGTTAGTCGGCCGGCGTTGGGGCCGGCCGTGTGGGTTTTCGCCCCCTCCGCCCCTACCCGCCGCGTACCTGGGGGCTGCCGCCCCCAGACCCCCGCTTTCGGCCTGAACGGCCTCGTCCTCAAACGCCGGACGGGCTGGATCGTGCAGCCGTGTTGTCCGAGCCTGCGGCTACTCTCGCGGCATGGCTCTCAACACGTCCGCAGAGGCTCCGCTGCCCGTCGGTGAGGTGTCGCGGCTCATCGGCGGGTGGATCGACCGGCTCGGGGCGGTGTGGGTCGAGGGGCAGATCACCCAGTTGTCGCGGCGTCCGGGCGCGGGCGTCGTGTTTCTGACGCTGCGTGACCCGTCGCACGACATCTCCGTGAGTGTGACCTGCTACCGGCAGGTGTTCGACGCGGTGGCCGACGTGGTGACCGAGGGCGCCCGTGTCGTCGTACTCGCGAAGCCCGAGTGGTACGCGCCACGGGGGCAGCTGTCGCTGCGGGCCACCGAGATAAAGCCGGTGGGCGTGGGTGAACTGCTCGCCCGTCTGGAGCAGTTGAAGAAGTCCCTTGCCGCCGAGGGGCTGTTCGCGCCGGAGCGCAAGAAGGCGCTGCCCTTCCTGCCGCAGCTCATCGGGCTGGTGTGCGGGCGGGCGTCCGCGGCCGAGCGTGACGTGCTGGAGAACGCGCGGCACCGCTGGCCCGCCGTCCGCTTCGACGTCCGCAACGTCGCCGTGCAGGGGGTGCACGCCGTGCCGCAGGTCGTGCAGGCCGTGAAGGACCTGGACGCGATCGAGGACGTCGACGTGATCATCGTGGCGCGCGGCGGCGGCAGCGTGGAGGACCTGCTGCCGTTCTCGGACGAGCAGCTCGTACGGGCGGTCGCGTCCTGCCGTACGCCCGTCGTGTCGGCCATCGGACACGAACCGGACACCCCGCTGCTCGACTACGTGGCCGACCTGCGCGCGTCCACGCCGACCGACGCGGCCAAGAAGGTCGTGCCGGACGTCGGCGAGGAGTACGAGCGGGTGCGGCTGCTGCGGGACCGGGCGCGGCGCAGCGTCCATGCCTTCATCGACCGCGAGGAGCGCGGCCTGGCGCACGCGCTGGCCCGGCCCTCGATAGAGGATCCGCACCGGATGGTCGACGAGCGGGCGGACCATGTCGCCTCGCTCCTGGACCGCGGCCGGCGCACGCTCGGCCATCTCCTGGACCGCGCCGACTCGGAGCTGACGCACACCCGCGCGCGCGTGGTGGCCCTCTCCCCCGCCGCGACGCTCCAGCGGGGTTACGCGGTGCTGCAGAAGGCCGACGGCCATGTGGTGCGTGACCCGGGCGAGGTGACGGCCGACGAGCCGCTGCGGGCGCGGGTCGCCGAGGGTGAATTCTCCGTACGAGTCGATGCATAGGGTGGGCGCATGACCAGCAAGGTGGACGAGGCGCTCGGGTACGAGCAGGCGCGGGACGAGCTGATCGAGGTCGTACGCCGGCTGGAGGCGGGCGGCACGACCCTGGAGGAGTCCCTCGCGCTCTGGGAGCGGGGCGAGGAGCTGGCGAAGGTGTGCCGGCGCTGGCTGGAGGGGGCGCGGGCGCGGCTGGACGCGGCGCTGGCCGAGGAAGAGGGCGAAGGGGACGAGGACGGGGCCGGGGACGGCGCGGAGTCCTAGTAGCCACGCTTCCTGTAGGCCCGCTCCCTGGCAAAACAACACCGGCGTCTGTGAAGCGGATCACGATGCCCCGCTTTTGGTTGAACCTTAAACTTCATCGACGTACTGTCGTCATTGCCAGCCGATCCCCCCGGATCCGACGCACACCCTCGAGAAGGTTCAACCATGTCTCTCGTTCTTGACTCCGCTGCCCAGGACCTGCTGTTCCGTGAGGCCCGCACCGCGAACACCTTCACCGACGAGCCGGTGACCGAGGAGCAGGTGCAGGCGATCTACGACCTGGTCAAGTACGGTCCGACCGCCATGAACCAGTCGCCGCTGCGGATCACCCTGGTCCGCTCCGCCGAAGCCCGTGAGCGCCTCGTCGCGCACATGGCCGAGGGCAACCAGCCGAAGACGGCCGCCGCCCCGCTGGTCGCGATCCTCTCCGCCGACAACGAGTTCCACGAGGAGCTTCCGCAGCTCTTCCCGCACTTCCCCGGCGCCAAGGGCCTCTTCGACGGCTCGCGCGAGGCCCGTGAGCAGTCGGCCACCCTGAACGCCGCCCTCCAGTCCGCGTACTTCATCATCGGCGTCCGCGCCGCCGGCCTGGCCGCGGGCCCGATGGGCGGCTTCGACGCCGCCGGTGTCCAGAAGGAGTTCCTGGACGACGACCACACCCCGCTGATGATCGTCAACATCGGCCGGCCGGGCGAGGACGCGTGGTTCCCGCGTGGGCCGCGCCTGGAGAGCGAGCGGGTCATCACGACCGTCTGACGCGGTTGTAGCCAGTTGCGGAGAAGGGCCCCGGCGATATCGCCGGGGCCCTTCTCCTACCTGCACGCGGGGGCGTACGTCACCTTCCTGCACGCGGGGGCGCTTACGCCGTCTTCAGGGCCTGCGCCATCTTCGTCAGCTGTCCGAACGACGCCGTCCCGGTCACGACCGTCGTGGAGCCCTCGCCCTTGAGCACGAGGGCGTCGTACTTCGCACCCTCGTACCGCTGCCACGTCTGGTCCCCGATGCGCTGGGTGGCCTTCGTCTCCTCGGCGCCCTGGCTGGCCGTGTCGATGAACGCGGCCGGCTTCTCGGTGGACTGCTCGACCGCCACGTACTGGCCGTCGGGGTCGTGGAAGCCCAGGTGCCAGGCGTCGAACTCCGAGCCGTCGTAACGCACCGACGTCGCCTTCCACTCCGTGGGCAGCCCCTCGGGCGCCGCCACGGGATAGCTCGCCGCACGGCGGGCCGTGAGCAGCTCGACGCGGTAGTCGACACGCTTGAGCTCGGGTTCGGAGTCGTCGTGCGGGATGAACACGTAGATGACGCCTGCCACCAGCGCGATGACGCCCAGGGAGAGGATCATGTCCCGGACCGACTGCTTGCCTTTCGTACCTGCCACGTCCCTATCGTCGCAGGTGCCCTGGCCTGCTCATCCGTGGGGTCCCCTGCTCATTCTGTCGGCCTAACGATAGAGTCGGGGGCACACCCTCATCCGGCCGTCGTCGTATCAGAAAGGTGCGTCTCGATGACCGAGCATCATCTGCCGTCCGAACTCGAGGTCCCCGCCGAGGCCCCCGACCGAAATCTCGCCCTGGAACTCGTCAGGGTCACCGAAGCAGCCGCGATGGCCGCGGGCCGCTGGGTCGGCCGCGGCGACAAGCTCGGCGCCGACGGTGCCGCCGTGCGTGCCATGCGGACCCTCGTCTCCACCGTCTCGATGAACGGCGTCGTCGTCATCGGTGAGGGCGAGAAGGACGAGGCCCCGATGCTCTTCAACGGGGAGCGCGTGGGTGACGGGACCGGCGCCGAGGTCGACATCGCCGTCGACCCGATCGACGGGACCACCCTCACCGCGAAGGGCATGACGAACGCGATCGCCGTGCTCGCCGCCGCCGACCGGGGCACCATGTTCGACCCGTCCGCGGTCTTCTACATGGACAAGCTGGTCACCGGCCCGGAGGCCGCCGACTTCGTCGACATCAACGCGCCCGTGTCGGTGAACATCCGCCGGGTCGCCAAGGCCAAGAAGTCCTCCCCCGAGGACGTCACCGTCTGCATCCTCGACCGGCCCCGCCACGACGGGATCATCAAGGAGATCCGCGAGACCGGCGCCCGGATCAAGCTGATCTCCGACGGCGACGTCGCGGGCTCGATCCTGGCCCTGCGCGAGGGCACCGGCATCGACCTGCTCCTCGGCATCGGCGGCACGCCCGAGGGCATCATCTCGGCCTGCGCCGTGAAGTGCCTGGGCGGCACCATCCAGGGCAAGTTGTGGCCCAAGGACGACGACGAGAAGCAGCGCGCGCTGGACGCGGGCCACGACCTCGACCGTGTCCTGTACACGGACGACCTGGTCTCCGGCGAGAACGTCTTCTTCGTCGCCACCGGCATCACGGACGGCGAGCTGCTGCGAGGGGTTCGGTACCGCGCCGAGACCGCTACGACCGAGTCGATCGTCATGCGGTCCAAGTCCGGGACGGTTCGGCGGATCACGTCGGAGCACCGGCTGAGCAAGCTGCGGGCGTACAGCGCGATCGACTTCGACCGAGCGAAGTAGCTCCGCTGGTTTCGCCGGTTCACTGCGGGCCTGGGTCAGTGCCGACCCCGAGTCCGCGTGGACGCCGGGTGACTGCGGCTCGTTCGTACCTGCGGGTGCGTCGTGGCTGGTCGCGCAGTTCCCCGCGCCCCTAAAGATCAAAAGACCAAGGGGCGCCCCTTGTGCGGAGGGGCGCCCCTTTCTCGCGTGTGCCGGTCAGCCGGCCGCCGCTATCGACCCCGTCGGGCGTGTGGCCTTCTTGAGTTCGAGGTCGCGGCGGCGGCGGCGGGCCAGGACCACTCGGCGTTCGGCGGCGGTGAGGCCGCCCCAGACGCCGTAGGGCTCGGGTTGCAGGAGTGCGTGTTCGCGGCACTCGACCATGACCGGGCAGCGCGCGCAGACCCGCTTCGCCGCCTCCTCACGGGAGAGGCGGGCGGCGGTGGGTTCCTTGGAGGGTGCGAAGAACAGGCCTGCCTCGTCCCGTCGGCACACGGCCTCCGTGTGCCACGGGGCTTCCTGATCCCTGTCCCGCACTGGCGCCCGCTGGGCCGGAACGGCAGCTACCTGCAGGGACTGATGCGGCGGTTGCAGCACGGTCTACTCCTGACGACGGCTTCGCGAGCGTGCTGAGCGCCGCGGGAAGTCCGCAGCGCCCTCCAAGAGACGATGCAGCAAGGCCTACCCGCTGTGCGCGCGCCTATGCACTGTGTTCCGAACCCGGGAATTCTCGTCGGCGACCGACCTCGTACCGCGCTCACGGGGCTGGACCAATTCGCCGCGGGAGCCGTCGAATTCACATGTGTCAACGGTCCAGGTGCTTGCGCAAACTCTTGTCCAGCTTGTCCGACACCCGGTCCGTCACGCGTTCGAGGATGTCCGCGATCAGCTTGCCCCGCTTGGGCTTCGCCTCGACGTTGCCCAGTACGGCGAGGCCGTCCACATAGATCACGGGTGCGTCGGGATCACCCGAATCCAGCGTGTCCACCTCGAAGTTGCCGAGCACACCGGCGCCGCTGCCCCGCAGTGACACGTTCTCCGGAACGCGGATCTCCACGTTGCCGAAGACCGAGACCGCCTTGATCACGACCTGCTGGTACTCGAAGATCGCCTCGGTGAGGTCTATCTCGATGCTGCCGAAGACCGAGTACGCGTGGATGCGGCGGCCCGCGCGCCAGCGGCCCTTGCGGACGGCGGCGCTGAAGACCGCCACCACGTGGTGATCGGCCTCCAGCGGGATGGCGCCCGCGGTGGGGCGGTTGGGAGCGATCGTGTACGCGGGGGTCGCGCGGGGCCCGTGGGCCGCGGGCAGGTCCCGTACGAACTGGTCGAGCTCGCCCACGGTCTTCGTGGCCAGCACCCCTTCCACGCGCTCGGAGTGCTCCTCGGCGGTGAGGCGCCCCTCCGCGAGGGCATCACGCAGGATGTCGGTGATCCGGTCACGGTCGGCGTCCGAGGCACGGAGCTCGGTCCGCTCCGGCGGCGCGGGGACTGTCGGGTCGGGGCGCTTCTGAAGGTCCACGGCAACAGCGTACCCAAACGCGATAGATCGCGACTACCCCTTCTCGCGAGCTGTGGAAAACCGTCCGGTCTGCCACTCGGCCATCCGTCCGGAACCCGAACTGAGCCTTACCTCACAAGCCCGCTGTCCGTGCCAGGTTCTACGCTGGTGGACGCTGCCAATGGAGGCATGCCGCTGTCTGTCGAGTGAGGAATGGGCGAGATGCCTGAGTTCGCGTACACCGATCTGCTCCCCCAGGGAGAGGACACCACTCCGTACCGGCTGGTGACCTCCGAGGGTGTTTCCACCTTCGACGCCGACGGGCGGACGTTCCTCAAGGTCGAGCCGGAGGCGCTGCGCAAGCTCGCCGAAGAGGCCATCCACGACATCCAGCACTATCTGCGGCCCGCTCACCTGGCGCAGCTGCGGCGGATCATCGACGACCCGGAGGCGTCGAGCAACGACAAGTTCGTCGCGCTCGACCTCCTGAAGAACGCGAACATCGCGGCCGCCGGCGTCCTCCCCATGTGCCAGGACACCGGCACGGCGATCGTCATGGGCAAGCGCGGGCAGAACGTGCTCACCGAGGGCGGCGACGAGTCGGCCCTGAGCCGCGGCATCTACGACGCGTACCTGAACCTGAACCTGCGCTACTCGCAGATGGCTCCGCTCACCATGTGGGAGGAGAAGAACACCGGCTCGAACCTCCCGGCGCAGATCGAGCTGTACGCGACGGACGGCGGCGCGTACAAGTTCCTGTTCATGGCCAAGGGCGGCGGCTCGGCGAACAAGTCGTTCCTCTACCAGGAGACGAAGGCCGTTCTGAACGAGGCCTCCATGATGAAGTTCCTGGAGGAGAAGATCCGTTCGCTGGGCACGGCCGCGTGCCCGCCGTACCACCTGGCGATCGTGGTCGGCGGTACGAGCGCGGAGTACGCCCTGAAGACCGCGAAGTACGCGTCCGCGCACTACCTGGACGAGATTCCGGCCGAGGGTTCCGAGCTCGGGCACGGCTTCCGGGACAAGGACCTGGAGGAGAAGGTCTTCGAGCTGACGCAGCGGATCGGGATCGGGGCGCAGTTCGGGGGCAAGTACTTCTGCCACGACGTACGCGTGGTCCGCCTCCCCCGCCACGGCGCGTCCTGCCCCGTCGCCATCGCCGTGTCCTGCTCGGCCGACCGGCAGGCGGTCGCGAAGATCACCGCCGAGGGCGTCTTCCTGGAGCAGCTGGAGACGGACCCGGCGCGCTTCCTGCCGGAGACGACCGACGAGCACCTCGACGAGGCCTCCGACGTGGTCAGGATCGACCTCAACCAGCCGATGGACGACATCCTCGCCGAGCTGACGAAGTACCCGGTGAAGACCCGGCTCTCCCTCTCCGGCCCGCTCGTCGTGGCGCGCGACATCGCGCACGCCAAGATCAAGGAGCGGCTGGACGCGGGCGAGGAGATGCCGCAGTACCTGAAGGACCACCCGGTGTACTACGCAGGGCCCGCCAAGACCCCCGAGGGGTACGCGTCCGGTTCCTTCGGTCCGACGACGGCCGGCCGTATGGACTCCTACGTCGAGCAGTTCCAGGCGGCGGGCGGTTCCAAGGTGATGCTCGCCAAGGGCAACCGGTCCGCGCAGGTCACCAACGCGTGTGACGCGCACGGCGGTTTCTACCTCGGATCGATCGGCGGCCCGGCGGCCCGGCTCGCCCAGGACTGCATCAAGAAGGTCGAGGTCGTCGAGTACGAGGAGCTCGGCATGGAGGCCGTCTGGAAGATCGAGGTGGAGGACTTCCCGGCGTTCGTCGTGGTCGACGACAAGGGCAACGACTTCTTCCAGGATCCGGCACCGGCGCCGACGTTCACGTCGATTCCGGTGCGGGGGCCGGGTCTGGTGTGATCCTGTGACGGACGCCCGCCCCTGATTGGTGCAGGGGCGGGCGTCGTTTCGGTTCAGTGCCTGATCAGCCGGCGCAGATGGTGAAGCTGACCGTGTCGCCGTTGTTGACGATCTTCGGGGCGTGCGGGGACACACCGATCACCGAGCCCGGCTTGCAGCCCTTGACGGACTTCTTGGTGACGGTGCCGAGCTTCGTCTGGGTCTTCACGAGGTACGACTTGGCCCCCTCCAGGCTCCAGCCGGCGAAGTCGATCGGGATGGTCGGATCGGTGCCGTAGAGCATGGTGGTGGCGTCGCTGCCGGCGGCCGTGGGGCTCGCCGCCGGCTTCGCGTCGCCGCCCGCGACCGAGGTGGCCAGGGCCGTCCCGCCGCCCGCCGCGATGAGAGCGGCGGCGACGGCGGCGATGCCGACGGTCCGCCTGCGCCGGGTGCGGCGCAGGATCTGGGGCGCGTCGAAGTCGGGCGACTCGGCGGAGTTGGCGTACTGGTTCATGGCGTTCATCAGTTCCTCTTCGAATGGTGAGGCGAATGGTGAACAGCCGGAAGGCCGTGCGTCGCCGTACGAGGTCATCGGATTCCTTCCGTGTGCTGTCGCGGCGTTGGGGCGGAGAGTGCGGGGAACTGGCTTCTGAGCTTCTCGATCCCCCGGGCGAGCTGGGAGCGCACCGTGCTCGGCGAGATGTCCAGGTCGGCCGCGATCTCGGCGTCGGAGAGGTCGTGGAAGTACCGCAGCACCACGACCGTCCGCATCCGCATGGGCAGTTGCTGCAGCGCGCGCACCAACTGGTCCCTGCTGTCGACCTGTCCGTACTCGTCGCCGGGGGCGGCCCGGTCGGGGCCGTCCGCCTGCGGAACCGTGCGGCGGAAGCGGCGCCAGCGGTCGTTGGCCAGGTTCACCATGATCCGCCGCACATAGGCGTCCGGGGCGTCCTTGGCGGAGACCGTGCGCCACTTGCGGCAGGCCCGCTCCAGGGTCTCCTGGACCAGGTCCTCGGCCGCGTCCCGGTTGCCCGTCAGGACGAGTGCGCCCCGGAACAGCGCGGCCGACCGGGCGGCGACGAAACCGTCGAAGTCCGTCTCCACACTCTTCCCCCTTCCTGTCACCCCTCCTCGACGCGAACACCCCTTCGTCTGCTGCACGGCCGCCGTGAGACCTGGGTCACACAAGAGCGGCACCCGGGTGGCCGAGCGCCCGGAACATCCCCACCGTCCCGATCGCTATACGGGCATGAGCGAATACCGCATCGAGCACGACTCCATGGGCGAGGTACGCGTCCCGGCGGACGCCAAGTGGCGGGCCCAGACGCAGCGGGCCGTGGAGAACTTCCCGATCTCCGGCCAGCGCATCGAGCGCGCCCACATCGAGGCGCTCGCCCGGATCAAGGGCGCCGCGGCCCGGGTGAACGCGCGTCTCGGTGTGCTCGACAAGGACATCGCCGAGGCGATCCAGGAGGCGGCGGGCGAGGTCGCGGAGGGGCGGTGGGACGAGCACTTCCCCGTCGATGTGTTCCAGACCGGGTCCGGGACCTCGTCCAACATGAACACCAACGAGGTCATCGCCACCCTCGCCACCGAGCGGCTTGGCCGGGACGTGCACCCCAACGACCACGTCAACGCCTCCCAGTCCTCCAACGACGTCTTCCCCTCGTCCATCCACATCGCGGCCACCGCCGCCGTCACCCGCGACCTGATCCCCGCCCTGGAGCATCTGACGGCGGCCCTGGAGCGCAAGTCCGAGGAGTTCGCCGACGTCGTGAAGTCGGGGCGGACGCACCTCATGGACGCCACGCCCGTCACGCTGGGCCAGGAGTTCGGCGGGTACGCCGCCCAGGTGCGGTACGGCGTCGAGCGGCTGAACGCCTCCCTCCCCCGGCTCGCCGAGCTGCCGCTGGGCGGCACCGCCGTCGGCACCGGCATCAACACACCCCCCGGTTTCTCCGCCGCCGTCATCGAGGAGGTCGCCCGCACCACCGGGCTGCCGCTGACCGAGGCGCGCGACCACTTCGAGGCGCAGGGCGCGCGGGACGGGATCGTCGAGACCAGCGGGCAGCTTCGGACCATCGCCGTGGGCCTCACGAAGATCGCCAACGACCTGCGGTGGATGGCCTCGGGGCCGCGCACGGGCCTCTCCGAGATCAGCCTCCCCGACCTCCAGCCCGGCTCCTCGATCATGCCCGGCAAGGTCAACCCGGTGATCCCGGAGGCCGTGCTGATGGTCGCCGCACAGGTCGTCGGGAACGACGCGACCGTGGCGACGGCGGGCGCGGCGGGCAACTTCGAGCTCAACGTCATGCTCCCGGTGATCGCCAGGAACGTACTGGAGTCGATCCGGCTGCTCACCAACGTGTCACGGCTGCTCGCCGACCGGACCGTCGACGGGATCGTCGCGCACCGCGAACGGGCCCGGGAGTACGCCGAGTCGTCACCGTCCGTCGTCACGCCGCTGAACAAGTACATCGGGTACGAGGAGGCCGCCAAGGTCGCCAAGAAGGCGCTCGCGGAACGGAAGACGATTCGCCAGGTCGTCCTGGAGTCGGGGTACGTGGAGCGGGGCGATCTGACGGTCGAGCAGCTGGACCAGGCCTTGGATGTCCTGCGGATGACGCGTCCGTAACGGCGCAGAGCCTCCGAAAAACGCCTGATGACACCTCCGTTACGTCATGTGCCGGTTGGGGAGAACCGTGACGCTCGCCGCAGCGTCGTATGCCCTGGGCACCTAATATCTGGTCATGACAGACGGTGGAGCGGTGAGAGAAGTGGAAGCGGGCGGTTCGACGGCGCACTGGGCCCCCGGGAGTCAGATCCTGTGGCGGTACCGGGAGAACGCCGGCGCGCGCTTCCACATCTGCCGCCCGGTGACCGTCGTACAGGACGACGCCGAGCTTCTCGCGGTGTGGATGGCGCCCGGCACGGAGTGCGTGCGGCCGGTGCTCGCCGACGGCACGCCCCTGCACGGAGAACCGCTCGAGTCCCGCTACACGAAGCCGCGTACCGTGCGCCTTGACCGCTGGTTCGGCACGGGGGTGCTCAAGCTGGCGCGGCCCGGCGATCCCTGGTCCGTGTGGCTTTTCTGGGAGCCGGGGTGGCGTTTCAAGAACTGGTACGTGAACCTTGAGGCTCCGCTTGCCCGTTGGGAGGGCGGAGTCGACTCCGAGGATCACTTCCTGGACATCTCCGTCCACCCGGACCGGAGTTGGCGCTGGCTGGACGAGGACGAGTTCGCGCAGGCTCAGCGGGCCGGTCTCATGGACGCTCAACTGGCGGCAAAGGTAAGGGAAGCGGGGTGGTCGGCGGTGGACGTGATCCGTGCCTGGGGCGCGCCGTTCCGGGACGGCTGGCCGCGCTGGCGCCCGGATCCGGCATGGCCGGTTCCCGCCCTCCCCGATGACTGGGACCGTACGCCCGCGCATGTGTCCTCATGAGACCCTTGATGCGCCCCCGTGGTACAACCGTAGGATCGTCTTCCGCAAGGGCGCACGGCAGCAACAACTCCCGCAGTATGGGGCGGGCTTGACCATACGTCACCGAGGGGCGGCAGGACGTGAGCGAGGGGTACGAGGGCCACGGCGGTACGGCCTGCAGACGGCCGTACGGGCCGCACCGGCCGGACCGGGGCACGACGGCGTTCGGGCCGGCGACGGGCGGAGCCGCAACGGCGCTCCGGCCGGTAACGGACCGGCCCGGTCCTGACGAAGCGCAGATTCCGTTCCTGGGGCACACATTCCGGGTATCGGGGCTGCGGGACGAACTGCGCGCAGGGCGTGCAGCCCCGGACGGATGGATTCGACACGCGTGACGGAGCACCCCACCTCGCACGAGCGCCGCAAGCCCGGCGCCGGCCGGTCACCCGCCCCCGCGGACCCCCGCGGGGGGCTCCTGCGTACCCCGGAGCAGCCGTTGCAGACCCCGGGAGCCGGCGGGTTACCGGTACAGGCACGCGCGGGAGACGCCCCGAGCGGATCCGGTACGACCGTGCCCTGCGGCAAGAACGGCCCGTCCGGCGGCCAGGCGTCCGCCGGCACCGACGCGCCGTCGTCGGCCTCCCCGGGCCCCGGCCCGGGTCCCGAGCACTCCCAGCCCTCGGCCACCGAGTCCGATCCGCACCGTCCGCGCCCCGCTCCCGAGAGCATCCCGGTCCAGCAGGGCCCCGATCAGGAGCGGTCCTCGGGTGATTCCGGCAGCAAGGAGCGACGCACCGGACAGGGGCTGCCGCCGGGTGGCCCGATGCCGATGCGGCGGGACGGTGACCGGCTGCGCTTCGTGGGCGCCGCGACCCGGCGGATCGCCCGCGGCATCGACCTCGACGAGATCGTGATGGGTCTGTGCCGGGCGACCGTGCCGACCTTCTCGGACGCGATCCTGGTCTATCTGCGCGACCCGCTGCCCGTCGGCGACGAGCGGCCCACCGGGCCCCTCGTGCTGCGGCTGCGGCGCACCGACCGGATCCCCCCGGAGCGGGACACCGAGAACGGCTTCTCGCCCGCGCTCCAGCCGCCGGAGCCCGTCGAACTGCTGCAGCCGGTCAGCGCCGAGCTGTGCGAGGTGCGCCCCGGCGGCGCCCTCGCCGAGGTGCTGCGCGGTGTACGGCCCGTCTTCGCGGACGCGCCCGCGGCCCGGGCCGCGCTGCCCGAGCTGCTCGGCGACGAGCTGGTCGTGCCGTGCGGGCAGCGCGGGATCCTGGCCCCGCTGCGCGGCCGCCGCCGGGTGATCGGCGCGGCGCTGTTCCTGCGCCGTCCGGAGCGGCTCGCCTTCGAGGCCGACGATCTGCTGGTCGCCGCGCAGCTCGCCACGCACACCGCGCTCGGCATCGACAAGGCGGTGCTGTACGGGCGTGAGGCGTACATCGCCGACGAGCTGCAGCGCACGATGCTGCCCGAGACGCTGCCGCGGCCCACGGGTGTGCGGCTGGCGTCCCGCTATCTTCCGGCCGCCGAGACCGCGCGGGTCGGCGGCGACTGGTACGACGCGATCCCGCTGCCGGGCAGCCGCGTCGCGCTCGTCGTCGGTGACGTCATGGGCCACTCCATGACCTCGGCCGCCATCATGGGCCAGCTGCGGACCACCGCACAGACCCTCGCCGGGCTCGATCTGCCGCCGCAGGAGGTGCTGCACCACCTCGACGAGCAGGCGCAGCGCCTGGGCACCGACCGGATGGCGACCTGCCTGTACGCGGTCTACGACCCGGTCTCGCACCGGATCACCATCGCCAACGCGGGCCATCCGCCGCCGGTCCTGCTGCACCTGGGCGGGCGGGCCGAGGTGCTGCGGGTGCCGCCGGGCGCCCCGATCGGTGTGGGCGGGGTGGACTTCGAGGCGGTCGAGCTGGACGCGCCCGCCGGGGCGACGCTGCTGCTGTACACCGACGGCCTGGTCGAGTCGCGCCTCAGGGACGTATGGACCGGGATAGAGCAGCTGCGGGAGCGGCTCGCCGCGACCGCGCAGCTGACCGGGCCCGACCATCCGCCGCCGCTGGAAGCGCTCTGCGACGACGTGCTCGACATGCTCGGTCCGGGCGACCGGGACGACGACATCGCGCTGCTCGCCGCCCGCTTCGACGGGATCGCGCCGAGCGATGTCGCGTACTGGTACCTGGAGCCGGAGGACGCGGCCCCGGGGCGGGCCCGCAAGCTCGCCCGGCGGGCGCTGTCCCGGTGGGGTCTGGAGGACATGACCGACTCCGTGGAGCTGCTCGTCAGCGAGGTCGTGACCAATGCCGTGCGCTATGCGACGCGGCCGGTGACGCTGCGGCTGCTGCGTACGGACGTACTGCGCTGCGAGGTGGGCGACGACGTGCCGCAGCTGCCGCGGCTGCGGCAGGCGCGCGCCACGGACGAGGACGGACGCGGGCTCTACCTGGTCAACAAACTGGCCAGACGGTGGGGCGCCACCCGGCTGAGCACCGGAAAGGTCGTCTGGTTCGAGCTGAACCGGAGCTGAGGGGTACCCGCGCGGGATCCCCTCAGCGGCCGGCCGGAACCGAAAGCAGCCAGTCGGACCCGGACTGGGATTGGACCCCGTCCAAATGTTGCCGACATCCCGTCGGCGGAGTTGACTGCTGGGGTGGACGAAGCGACCTGACGACCCTCTTTCTTTGACGGGAGGACGCTCGTGACGCAGGCACCCCAGAAGGTTCCGTACACCACGAACAACGCAGGAATTCCGGTGGAGAGCGACGAACACTCGCTCACCGTCGGTCCCGACGGTCCGATCCTGCTCCAGGACCACTACCTCATCGAGAAGATGGCCCAGTTCAACCGGGAGCGGGTTCCCGAGCGGGTGGTGCACGCCAAGGGCAGTGGCGCGTACGGATTCTTCGAAGTGACCAATGACATCAGCCAGTTCACCAAGGCCGACCTCTTCCAGCCGGGCAGGCGCACCGACATGCTGGCCCGGTTCTCCACCGTGGCCGGTGAGCAGGGCTCGCCCGACACCTGGCGCGACCCTCGCGGCTTCGCGCTCAAGTTCTATACGGAACACGGCAATTACGACCTCGTGGGCAACAACACCCCGGTCTTCTTCGTCCGTGACACGATCAAGTTCCAGGACTTCATCCGCTCGCAGAAACGTCACCCGGCCACCGGGCTGCGCAGCAACGACATGCAGTGGGACTTCTGGACCCTGTCCCCCGAGTCGGCACACCAGGTGACCTGGCTGATGGGCGACCGGGGCATCCCGAAGACGTACCGCCACATGAACGGCTACAGCTCCCACACCTATATGTGGATCAACGGTGCCGGTGAGCGGTTCTGGGTGAAGTACCACTTCAAGACCGACCAGGGCATCGACTTCCTCACCCAGGCCGAGGCCGACGAGCTGGCCGGTAAGGACGGGGACCTGCACCGCCGGGACCTGTACGAGTCGATCGAGTCCGGCAACGCGCCGAGCTGGAGCCTGAAGGTCCAGATCATGCCGTTCGAGGACGCCGCGGACTACCGCTTCAACCCCTTCGACCTGACCAAGGTCTGGCCGCACGGGGACTACCCGCTGATCGACGTCGGCCGGATGACCCTCGACAAGAACCCCGAGGACTACTTCGTCCACATCGAGCAGGCCGCCTTCGAGCCCTCGAACCTGGTGCCCGGCATCGGCCCCTCGCCGGACAAGATGCTGCTCGGCCGGCTGTTCTCGTACCCGGACACCCACCGGTACCGGATCGGCCCCAACTATGCCCAGCTGCCGCCCAACCGGCCGCGCTCCGCGCTCAACTCGTACGCCAAGGACGGCCCGATGCGCTACGAGCCGTCGAACGCCGCCCGCCCGTACGCGCCCAACTCCTACGGCGGACCCGCGGCCGACTACGGGAGCTTCGGTGACCCCGCGAGCTGGCAGACCGCCGGCGAGCTGGTGCGCGAGGCGACCAAGCTGCACCGCGAGGACGACGACTGGGGCCAGGCGGGCACGATGGTCCGCCAGGTCCTTGACGACGCGGCCCGCGACCGGCTGGTGTCCAACGTCAGCGGTCATCTGCAGGCCGGCGTGTCGGGCCCGGTCCTCGACCGCGCGCTCCAGTACTGGCGCAACATCGACAAGGAGATCGGCGACCGGATCGCCAACGAGGTCAACGGAGGCTGAGTACGCGGTACGCGAGAGGGGGGCGCCCGGTGGTTCACCGGGCGCCCCCCCTCTCGTCCACCTACTGACTGTCCGGATCCAACGGATCCTCCGGGAGCCCTTCGTCGTCGCTCGACGTCGCCGTGGGCGTGGTCGCCGGCTCGGTCGTCGCCGGCGCACTCGTCGTGGGCTCGTCCGACGGGGTCGGGGGCGCGCTACTGCTCGTCGGCGGCTTGGTCGTCGGCTTCTCGGTGGTCGGCGTCGACGAGGGGGTCGTGGACGGCGACTGCGTGATGGAGGGCGACGCGGTGGGCGCCACCGCCGCGCCCTGCGTGGTGTCCAGGTCGAACTTGGTGACCTTGCCCATCGCGCCGAACGTGAAGTCCGCCCAGATCTGGGCCGGGAAGCCACCGCCGTTGACACGGCCACCGCCCGCGGCGCCCTTCAGGGTCACCTGCTTGCCCGCTTCCTTGGTACCGACCGCGCCCTCGCCGAACAGGCCGACCGAGGTGACCAGGTTCGGCGTGTAGCCGGTGAACCAGGCCGACTTGTTGTCGTCGGACGTACCCGTCTTGCCTGCGACCTGCTGACCCTTGCGGTCGGGCGCCTGGGCCACCGACTTCCGGGCCGTACCGTCGTCGACCACACCGGTCAGTACGGAGGTGACGGTGTCGGCGGCTTCCTCGCTGATGACCTGGTCGCCGATCGGGTCGGGGAATTCGACGTTGCGGTCCTTGTGCTCCGCCGACGCCACGACGGCCGGGGTGACCTTCTTGCCGTGGTTGTCGAGGGTGGCGTAGATGCCCGCCATCTCCAGCGGGCTCGCGCCCATGGTGCCGAGGGTCTGCGCGGGCACCGCCTGCACGCCCTTGGTGTCCATACCGAGGTCACCCGCGACCTTCAGCACGTTGTCCATCCCGACGTCGACGCCCATCTGCGCGAAGACGGAGTTGATGGACTTGTTCATCGCGGTCTGGACGGTGACGTCGCCGTAGTCCTGGTCGTCCTCGTTCGGCGGGGCGAAGGCGATGTCGCTGCCCTCGACCTTGCGGCCGCTCGTGCCGTCGTAGACCGTGCTCGCCGTGATCGGCTTCTTGTCCTGCGTCTCGGCGCTCTGCTCCAGGGCCGCCGCGAGGATCAGCGGCTTGAAGGTGGACGCCGGCTGGTAGTCGGCGCGGGTCGCGTTGTTGATGTAGTGCTTGAAGTAGTCCGTGCCGCCGTACATCGCGAGGACCTTGCCGGTCTTCGGGTCGACGGAGGCGGCACCGGCCTGGACGTCCGCGTCGACGTCCCGCTCCTTGGCGTCCAGGTTGCTGGTCAGCTTGTCCTTGACGGACTTCTCCAGCGCCGCCTGCTTCTTCTTGTCGATGTTGAGCTTGATGGTCCAGCCGCCCGCGTCGACCAGGGCCTTGGCCTCGTCGAGGTCGGCGGCCGCGCCCTGGGTGACGAGCTGCTTGGCCAGAGTGTTGTCGGCCTCGTTCACCAGATAGCCGGTCTGGCCCTCCATGCCGGGCGCGCCCTGCGGGTCCTTGGGCACCGGGAACTTCATGTCCTGGCGCTTGGCGGAGTCCAGCCAGCCCTGCTCGACCATGTTGTCCAGGGTGTAGTTCCAGCGGTCCTTGACCAGGGCCTTGCCGGTGTCCGTGGCGGTCGCCCAGTCGTACTGGCTCGGCGCCTGGAGGAGCGAGGCGAGGTACGCGCCCTGCTCGACGCTGAGATCGCTCGCGTCGACGCGGTAGTACGCCTGCGCCGCGGCCTGGATGCCGTACGCGGTGCGGCCGTAGTAGGCGGTGTTGATGTAACCGGCGAGGATGTCGTCCTTGGACGTCTGGCGGTCGACCTTCAGCGAGATGACCATTTCCTTCAGCTTGCGCGTGACGGTCTGGTCCTGCGTGAGGTAGAAGTTCTTGACGTACTGCTGGGTGATCGTCGAGCCACCCTGCAGGCCCTTGCCCGACAGGGTGTTGAACAGACCGCGGGCGGTGCCCTTGAAGTCGATTCCCGAGTCCGTGTAGAAGGTCTTGTTCTCGGCGGCGACGAAGGTCTTCTGGACGCCCTTGGGCACCTCGGCCAGGTCCACGACCTCGCGGTTGACCTCACCGGTGCGGGCGAGGGACGAGCCGTCGCTGTACTGGTAGACGTTGCTCTGCTGCTGCGCGGCCGCGTTGCCCTTGGGCACGTCGACGATCATGTAGAGCACGATGAAGGCGCCCATGCCGAGCAGGCAGAAGCCGAGGAACGTACCGAGGAGCGTCTTCCAGTTCACGAACCGGCGTATGCCACTGCGGCGGCCGGCCTTGCCTTTGGCCGAGCGCTTGGGCGCCGCGCGGCGGTGGCCCTGCGCCTGCCGCGCTCGTCTCTCGTCCGCTCGTCCCATGGGTCGATCCGCTCCGCTTCACTCTCGTGTGGCACACAGGTTCATCGCTCAGGTCAGCTCAGCAAACTAACACCGCGCGATATGACAAAGGGCGGCCGATCCCGTCTTTTACGGACGTGAGAATCAGCACGCGACACACTCCAGCCCCAATGGAACCGACGATCGAGAGGGGTGGAAGGTTGCCGAGCGGGGTAAAGTGATATCACTTAGCTAGATTCAAGCTATGCCGCACTGCAACCACGACCACGGGGGGACGCTCATGTCCGCGCACGACTCCACACCCATCGCCGACGTACCCGAAATGCCCGCCCCACGCGTACGGGAGTTCGCCGCGCGCAGCATCGGAGGCGGGCTCGCGCTGCTGCTCGGCCTGGTCGGGCTACTGCTCGGCGCGGGCATGATCGCGACCGCGACGACGGTCGACGCGACCGGCCCCAAGGCCGCGCTCATCATCGGCGGCATCGTGGTCGCCATCGCGTCGTTCACCGCCATGTGCGGGCTGAACACCGTGGCACCGGGCGAGGCCCGCGTCGTCCAGCTCTTCGGGAGGTACCGGGGGACGATCCGGCAGGACGGGCTGCGCTGGGTGAATCCGCTGACCTCGAGGACCAAGATCTCGACGCGCGTACGCAACCACGAGACCCCCGTCCTCAAGGTCAACGACGCGTACGGCAACCCCATCGAACTCGCCGCCGTCGTGGTGTGGAACGTCCAGGACACCGCGCAGGCCACCTTCGAGGTGGACGACTTCCTGGAGTTCGTCGCCACCCAGACCGAGGCGGCCCTGCGGCACATCGCCATCGAGTACCCGTACGACGCCCACGACGAGGGCGGACTGTCGCTGCGCGGCAACGCCGAGGAGATCACCGAGAAGCTGGCCGTCGAGCTGCACGCGCGCGTGGCCGCCGCCGGAGTGCGGATCATCGAGTCGCGCTTCACGCATCTCGCGTACGCTCCCGAGATCGCGTCGGCGATGCTCCAACGGCAGCAGGCGGGGGCGGTCGTCGCCGCACGGCGGCAGATCGTGGACGGCGCGGTCGGCATGGTCGAGGCGGCGATCGCCCGGATCACCGAGCGCGACATCGTGGAGCTGGACTCCGAGCGGAAGGCGGCGATGGTGTCGAACCTGATGGTGGTGCTCTGCGGGGATCGTGCGCCGCAGCCCGTCCTGAACACGGGGTCCCTCTACCAGTGACGGTTCCTTCCGATCCCTCCGCGGCAGGTCCCGGCGGGACTCCCGCCAAGGGCTCCGCTCCCGGACGACGGCCGCAGCAGCAGCGCAAGCAGATGCTGCTGCGGCTGGACCCGCTCGTCCACGACGCACTGGCCCGCTGGGCCGGGGACGAGCTGCGCTCCGCCAACGCCCAGATCGAGTTCCTGCTGCGCAGGGCACTGGCTGAGGCGGGCCGGCTGCCGGGCGGGACCGGGCCGATCCCGCGGCGGGGGCGGCCGCCCGCCTCGGACGACTCCGAGGATTAGCCGCCCCGGCAGGGGGCGCGAAAAGACCGGTGACAGAACCGTGACAATGCCCCCTGACCTGCGGTCTTGACCTCCCCATCCCGATCTATACACGGCACGTATACACACCATGTATACGTGCTGTGTATTGTCCTCGCCATGTCCATCGGTCACACGCTCCTAGGACTCCTCGAGTCCGGGCCCCGGCACGGTTACGACCTGAAGCGGGCCTTCGACGAAAAGTTCGGTCACGACCGGCCGCTGCACTACGGCCAGGTCTACTCGACGATGTCGCGCCTCCTGAAGAACGGTCTCGTGGAGGTCGACGGGATAGAGGCGGGCGGCGGTCCCGAGCGCAAGCGGTACGCGATCACCGAGGCGGGGATCACCGACGTACAGCAGTGGCTCGCGACCCCCGAGAAGCCCGAGCCCTATCTGCAGTCGACCCTCTACACGAAGATCGTCCTCGCCCTGCTGACCCACCGCGACGCGAGCGAGCTCCTCGACACCCAGCGCTCGGAGCACCTGCGCATGATGCGCATGCTGACCGACCGCAAGCGCAAGGGCGATCTCGCGGACCAACTGATCTGCGACCACGCCCTCTTCCACCTCGAGGCCGATCTGCGGTGGCTGGAGCTCACCGCCGCCCGCCTCGGCCAACTCGCCGAGGCGGTGACAACCCGATGACCACCATGACCCCGAGGACCCCGATGACTCCTCCTCCCGGTTCCCTGCTGACCGCGTCGGAACTTCGCAAGACATACGGACCGACGACCGCACTGGACGGCGCCGAGTTCTCCATACACCCCGGCGAGGTCGTCGCGGTGATGGGACCCTCCGGCTCCGGCAAGTCCACGCTGCTGCACTGTCTCGCCGGAATCGTGACGCCCGACTCGGGCTCGATCACGTACAACGGCCGCGAGATGGCGACGATGAACGACACGCAGCGCAGTGCCCTGCGGCGTACCGAGTTCGGGTTCGTCTTCCAGTTCGGGCAGCTCGTACCCGAGTTGACCTGCGTCGAGAACGTCGCCCTGCCGCTGCGCCTCAACGGCACGAGCCGCAAGGAGGCCGAGCGCACCGCGCTGGCGCGGATGGAGCAGCTGGAGGTCGACGACCTCAAGGGCAAGCGGCCCGGCGAGGTCTCCGGCGGCCAGGGGCAGCGCGTGGCGGTGGCGCGTTCGCTGGTCACCGACCCGCGTGTGCTGTTCGCCGACGAGCCGACCGGCGCGCTCGACTCGCTCAACGGCGAGCGCGTGATGGACCTGCTCACGGAGGCCGCCCGGTCCACCAACGCGGCCGTCGTGCTCGTCACGCACGAGGCGCGGGTGGCCGCGTACTCCGACCGCGAGATCGTCGTACGCGATGGAAAGTCCCGGGACATGGAGCGGATCGTATGAAGGCGCGGGGGGTCCGCCAGTGGGCCAGAGACCTGGCCATGGGCGCCAGGTTCGCCTTCACCGGCGGACGCGAGGGCTGGGTCAGGGTCCTGCTGACGGCCGTCGGCGTCGGGCTCGGGGTGGCACTGCTGCTGCTCACCGCCGCGATCCCGAGCGCGTTGACCGCCCGGCACGACCGCGAGACCGCGCGTACGGACATCACGTACAGCGACAATCAGGTGGCGAAGGCCGACAACACGCTGATCGTCGCGAACGTCGGCACCACCTATCGCGAGAAGGACGTCCGGGGACGGCAGTTGGAGCCCGAGGGACCCCGGGCCCCGCTGCCGCCGGGAGTGGACAAGTTCCCGGCGCCAGGCGAGATGGTGGTCTCCCCCGCGCTGGACGAGCTGCTGAAGTCGGACAGCGGGAAGCTGCTGCGCGAGCGGCTGCCGTACCGCACCGTCGGCACCATCGGCGAGCCCGGTCTCATCGGCTCGGCCGAACTCGCCTTCTACGCGGGCGGCGAGGGACTGGCACCGAAGGTCAACGGCGGCAAGGTGGTCCGCATCGACAAGTTCGGGGATCCGCTGCCGTCGTCCGAGCCGATGGATCCCGTACTGATCCTGCTGGTCGTCGTCATGTTCGTGGTGCTGCTTACGCCGGTCGGCGTCTTCATCGCCGCGGCCGTACGGTTCGGCGGCGAGCGGCGCGACCGCAGGCTCGCGGCGCTGCGCCTGGTCGGCTCCGACAGCCGGATGACCCGGCGGATCGCCGCCGGTGAGGCGCTCGCGGGTGCCGTGGTCGGGCTCGGTTTCGGCACGGTCTTCTTCCTGATCGGCCGCGAGATCGCGGGCTCCGTCGAGGTTCTCGACGTCAGCGTGTTCCCCAGTTACATGAACCCCTCGCCGGGGCTGGCCGCGCTGGTCGCCCTCGCGGTTCCGGCGGCGGCGGTGCTGGTCACCCTGCTCGCGCTGCGCGGCGTCGTCATCGAGCCGCTCGGTGTGGTGCGCTCGGCCCGGCCGGCACGGCGCCGGCTGTGGTGGCGGCTGCTGCTGCCCCTTGGCGGGCTCGCGATGCTCTACCCGATGATCGGGCAGGGCCGGGAGAACGGGGACTTCAACCAGTACCTGGTGATCGGCGGCGTCATCCTGCTGCTCGTCGGCATCACCGCACTGCTGCCCTGGGTCGTCGAGGCCGTCGTCGCCCGGCTCGGCTCCGGCCCGGTCGCCTGGCAACTGGCCGTCCGCAGGCTCCAGTTGAGCAGCGGAACGGCGGCCCGCATGGTCAACGGCATCGCGGTGGCGGTGGCCGGGGCGATCGCCCTGCAGATGCTGTTCGCCGGCGTCGAGGACGACTTCACCACGGTGTCGCAGAACGACCTCACACGGGCACAGATGCAGGTGCCGCTGCCGAGCGGCACCCCGCTCGCTCCGGCCGCCGAGAAGCTCGAGCGGACCAAGGGCGTACGCCATGTCCTGGCGCTCTCCGAGGGCTACCTCGGCGACAGCAGGACGGACCCCGAGCACTCCAACGGGTTCACCGTCGGCGACTGCGCCGCCCTGCGCGAGGTGGCGACCCTGCCCTCGTGCCGTGACGGCGACGTATTCGCTGTCACCGGCGTCGACTACGACACCGACACCGAGGAGCTGGCCAAGCCCGGCCAGACGCTCTACATGGACCCGTCCTACAGCGACTCCCCCCGGAGCCGGGAGATCGCCTGGACCGTGCCGAAGGGCCTGAAGCAGGCCAAGGCGAGCCAGGACCCGACCGGCCAGTATCGCGGTGGCTTCCTGATCACTCCGAGCGCTCTGCCGGCGAAGGCCACGCCGACCGTCGACGGGCAGCTCTACCTCAGCCTCGACGAGTCGGTGCCGGACGTGCACGAGTACGTACGGAACACGGCCGCGGGCATCAGCCCGTTCGCGGACCCCTTCCTGTGGACGTCCAGCGAGCGGTCCGAGCGCTACACCTCCATCCGCACCGGCCTGTTCGTCGGCGCCACCTGCGTCCTCTTCCTGATCGGCGCGAGCCTGCTGGTCTCCCAGCTCGAGCAGCTGCGCGAACGGAAGAAGCTCCTGTCGGCCCTGGTCGCCTTCGGCACCCGGCGCCGCACACTGAGCCTGTCGGTGCTCTGGCAGACCGCGATCCCGATCTCCCTCGGCCTGCTCCTGGCCTCGACGGTGGGCCTGACCCTGGGCTCGGTCCTGCTGAAGATGGCGAGCACCCCGGTACGGGTGGACTGGGCGAGCATGCTGCAGATGACCGGCATCGGTGCGGCGGTCGTGGTCGTGGTGACGCTGCTCAGCCTGCCGCCGCTGCTGCGGCTGATGCGGCCGGACGGGCTGCGTACCGAGTAGGACCGACGGACGGCTGGGAGAACCCGTACGGGAATTGGCCGCAGCGCTTCCCGGAGCGCTGCGGCCTTCCTCGTGCTCGGCCCCGCGCGCCGCTCCCGCAAGCAGGCCGGTTACCTCACCGTCTGCGGTGTTCCTGGAGCGCGTTCTGGGCCAGAGCCACATCCACCGCCGTGGCTCCCCCGGGCTCCTCGGAGCTGTACGAACGCAGGTAGCCCACCACCGTGTTGGTGACGGCCACCAGTGGGACGGCCACCACCGCGCCGCCGATCCCGGCGACCATGCCACCCGCGGCGACCGACAGGACGACGGCCAGCGGATGCACCCGTACGGCCCGGCCCAGAATGAACGGCTGCAGGATGTGCCCCTCGATCTGCTGCACGGCGAGGACCACGACCAGCACCATGACCGCCGTGAAGGGGCCCTGCGTCACCAGGGCGACCACCACCGCCAGCGCTCCCGAGATCACCGCACCCACGAGGGGGATGAAGGCGCCCAGGAAGATGAAGACGGCGAGCGGTACGGCCATCGGGACGTCGAGGAAGTAGATGCCGAGGCCGATGAAGATCGCGTCGATCAACGCCACCACCACCGTGCCGCGGACGTACGCCGTCAGCGTGCGCCAGGCCCGCGGGCCCGCCCCCGCGACACCCGGACGGGCGGCCGCCGGAACCAGCTTGAGCGTCCACTGCCAGATCTTCTTGCCGTCGTAGAGCAGGAACAGCGTCGAGAACATCGTCAGGAGGATGCCGGTGAGGGCCTCGACGATGACCGTCACGCCTTCTAGGCCCGCCGACGTGATCTGGTCCGTGTTCGTGCCGATCGCGTCGCGCAGGTTCTTGGCGATCTCGTTGATCTGCTTGTCGGTCACATGGAACGGGCTGTTGAGGAGCCAGTTCCGCAACTCGTCGACGCCGTCCTGGATCTGGTCGGAGAGGTTGTCGATGTTCTCCTGGACCTGCCAGACCACGAACCAGCCGATCAGCCCGATGACGACGAAGCCGAGGATCGCGGTGAGCGCGGTGGCCAGCCCGCGCGGCACCCCGTAGCGAGTCAGCCGGGCCACGGTGGGTTGCAGTATCGCGGTGATGAGCAGCGCGGCCACGAAGGCGAACACCACGAGTTGTACGGAGCTGATGACCCGCATCAACACCCAGAGGGTGCCCGCGAGTACGAGCAGCCGCCAGCCGGCCTCGGCCGCGACCCGTACACCCCAGGGCACCGCCACGGCGGGGTCGGGGCGTGCCGCCACCGCGGTCACGTGTGCGGGAGCAGCGGGGGCGGGGGCGGGAACAGGAGCGGGAGGCGAGGCGGGGTCGGCAGGGGCGCCGGCGAGGTCGGAGACCACTGCCGCGTCCTGGGAGCCGGGCGTGCCCGACGGCGGCTGTGCGTCCCCTGAGGCCTTGGCCTCTCCCGGGGCCGCGTCTTCCGGCGAGGACGGGGCGTCCGCCGAGGACGCGCCGCCTGCCCGAGCGGGGTGCCGCGCCGGCGGTTCGTCGGGCCCGGACTGCGACTCCCGCTCCACCTCGGCCCGCCGCTCGTCCAACCGCTTGCCCAACTCGGTCAGTCCGGCACCGATCCGGCCGAGCCAATCCGGTACCCGCGACATGATCCGTCCTCTTCCCCCGTTGCGCTCCACCACTCCCCCCGGAGTCGTCGGATCCGACCGTACATGGCCGAAGCCCCTCCCCGTAGGACGGGGAGGGGCTCCGAAAGGTTGAGCGTCCGGCGTGCTGAGCGCTGCCTCAGTACCAGTTGTTGGCCTGCCAGAACGACCAGGCATCACAGGGGCTGCCGTAGCGGTCGTTCATGTAGTTGAGGCCCCACTTGATCTGGGTGGCCGGGTTGGTCTGCCAGTCGGAACCGACGGACGACATCTTGGAACCGGGCAGGGCCTGGAAGAGACCGTAGGCACCGGAGGAGGCGTTGACCGCCTGGTAGTTCCAGCTGGACTCGTGGTCCACGATGTTGCTGAAGCACTGGTACTGACCACTCGGCACCATGGACTGCGCCATGGCCTGGATCTGCGCGATGGTGTAGGAGGACTGCACGGTGAAGCTGCTGGCGTCGCGAGTCGCGTCGCGGCTGGCCGCTTCCTCGGCTTCCTTGCGCTCCTTGGCGTCCTGCTCGGCCTTCTCCGCGGCCTTCTGCTTCGCGACGGCGTCGTCGGCGGCCTGCTTACGGGCAGCCTCTTCCGCGTCCTTCTTGGCGCTCGCGTCGGCCTGGATGGCCTGAGCGGTGGCCTGCTGCGTCAGGGATGCGGTCTGTACCTGGGCCTGCTGGCCCGCGGGTATGTCCGCGAGGAGAGTCGCGTCGCTTGCCGTCGCCTCGGCGTCGTTCGAGGGAACAGCGGTGCTGCCCGAGGCAACTCCGACGACGCTTCCGACAGCGGTGACCGCGGTGGCCGAAGCCACTGCGAATCCCCGGACCGAAATCCGGCTCACACGGTTTCCTTCCAGCATCGCCCGCTTAGGTGACCCTCGCGGACGCAATCGTGCCCCTTTGACGCTGGCCTCCCAACTGCGGGGTCACGGGAGGCACGGGCCCGGTGGGCAACTCCCTTGCGGGGAGCGCCGCGTGGTGCGCGGGCGGCATACGACGGCTCTATGGAGTTCTGAGGTTCCTGTTGTGCCGTACCGCTGGGGGTACAGGTGTGTCGTATGCGGGGCCTGACAGGAGTGAGACTCTGCCGTAACCCGACGCCGGGAGGCAATTCTGAGTTGCGTGTGAAAGCTCACACCCCGTTTGCCTCAGGAGTTTTCCGGAAACAAGCACGCACCAAGACGCCGCCCGGCTAGGCTCTTCGCCTTCGCCGGACGGCGCCAACTACCGTGCATCCGCCACCCATTGACGGAATGGGTCAGGGTGGTTCAGATGGTTCAGATCTGCCCGTCCTCCAGCATTTCGGTCACTAGTGCCGCGATCTGGGACCTCTCGGACCGGTTCAGAGTCACGTGCGCGAAGAGTGGATGCCCCTTCAGTTTCTCGACGACGGCAACCACGCCGTCGTACCGGCCGACTCGCAGATTGTCCCGTTGTGCCACGTCATGGGTCAGAACGACCCGTGAATTGGCGCCGATTCGCGACAGAACGGTCAGCAGCACATTCCGTTCCAGTGACTGCGCCTCGTCCACGATCACGAACGCGTCGTGCAGGGAGCGGCCGCGGATGTGGGTGAGCGGCAGGACCTCCAGCATGCCGCGTGCGGTGACCTCTTCGATGACCTCGCGCGAAGTGACGGCCGACAGGGTGTCGAAGACCGCCTGCGCCCACGGGCTCATCTTCTCCGACTCGGAGCCGGGCAGATAGCCGAGCTCCTGCCCGCCCACCGCGTACAGCGGCCGGAAGACCATCACCTTCTGGTGCTGGCGCCGCTCCAGGACGGCCTCCAGACCCGCGCAGAGCGCGAGCGCGGACTTGCCGGTGCCGGCCCGGCCGCCCATCGACACGATCCCGATGTCCGGGTCGAGGAGAAGGTCGAGGGCGATCCGCTGCTCCGCGCTCCTCCCCTTGATGCCGAAGGCCTCGCGATCGCCGCGTACGAGCCGGACGTTGCCCTCGGACGTGACGCGCCCCAGTGCCTTGCCGCGCTCCGACTGGATCGTCAAGCCCGTGTGGACCGGCAGATCGGCCGCCTCGGGGACGTACGCGTGGCCCTCGTCGAAGAGGATGTCCACCTGCTCGCCCGCCAGGGTCAGTTCGGACATTCCGGTCCAGCCGGAGTTGCCCGTGATGGCGAGCTCCGCGCGGTACTCCTCGGCGAGGAGTCCGACGGAGGATGCCTTGATCCTGAGCGGCAGGTCTTTCGACACGACCGTGACGTCGTACCCCTCGGCCTGCAGATTGCGGGCGACCGCGAGGATGCGGGAGTCGTTGTCCCCCAGGCGGTAGCCGCTGGGCAGCACACTGGGGTCCGAGTGATTGAGCTCGACGCGTAGCGTTCCGCCGAGATCCCCGATCGGGAGAGGGGCGTCGAGGCGGCCGAACCGCACTCGGAACTCGTCGAGCAGACGCAGGGCCTGCCTGGCGAAGTAGCCGAGTTCGGGATGGTGCCTCTTGGCCTCCAACTCCGTGACCACGACGATCGGAAGCACGACTTCATGCTCGTCGAAGCGGTTCAGGGCGTTCGGGTCGGCCAGCAGGACGCTGGTGTCGAGAACATAGGTGCGCCGGTCTGGCATACGGCGCTTTGTGCTGGTCACCACGGAAGGACGTACCCCCTCGGATGAGGTCGGGGAGCGACGAAGGAGATCTGGACCGGTCTGCGGCGCCGATGCGCGGGCCGAAAACCGGCCCTCCGCTTCGTCCGTACTGACCGCACGGTCGGGCTGGTGCAAAGGGCCTCCCGGGCGGACGGCCCCGTGCCGTCCGCTGAGATCCGACGCCCGTGGTTCGGGCATCGACCTGCATGGCTTATGCCCTCGAACACGCACTGCCATGCCAGGGCATATGACCACGCGTTCGTTAACTCCAGATGACGTGTGTCCCCGGGGTGCCGTCGGCGGGCATGCCGAAGGAGCGCGCCCGTGCCGAGGTCCGGGCGTCACAAGGGGGTGTGTCAGCCGCCGTAACGCCGGTGTCGCGCCGCGTAGTCACGCAGGGCGCGCAGGAAGTCGACCTTGCGGAAGGCCGGCCAGAAGACCTCGCAGAAGTAGTACTCGGAGTGGGCCGTCTGCCAGAGCATGAATCCGGACAGCCGCTGCTCGCCGCTCGTACGGATCACGAGGTCGGGGTCGGGCTGGTCGCTGGTGTAGAGGTGCTTGCCGATGAGGTCGATGTCGACGGACTCGGCGATGTCCTCGATGGAGGCGCCCTTGTCGGCGGCGTCGAGGAGCATCGAGCGCACGGCGTCGGCGATCTCCTGGCGGCCGCCGTAGCCGATGGCGACGTTGACGACTATTCCGTCGACGTGCGCGGTGGACTCCTCGGCCTCCTTGAGGGCGTGCTGCAGATGCCCGGGCAGCAGATCGGGCGTGCCCACGTGGTGGACGCGCCAGCGGCCGTCGGCGGCGAGGGTGCGGACGACGTTCTCGATGATCCCGAGGAGCGGGACGAGCTCCTCCGCGGGACGGTCGAAGTTGTCCGTCGACAGCAGCCACAGGGTGACGACCTCGACATCGGTCTCGGAGCACCAGCCGAGGAACTCCTCGATCTTCTCGGCTCCGGCCCGGTGCCCGTGTGCGGCGGTGGAGCCCGCCGCCTTCGCCCAGCGCCGGTTGCCGTCCATGATGACGCCGATGTGCTTGGGCACCTGATCGTGGTCGAGGTGGCCTTCCACCCTGCGTGCATAGAACCTGACCAGAAGACGGCGCAGGTTGTCGCGCAGGTTCACGTGTTGTCAGCCCCTCCGTGCAGATGGCGATCCCCCAGGGCCGACACCCTACCCCTGTGGGAAGGCAGTGTTCCCTTGGGGTACAGGGCTCCCCTGTGATGGAGCACAGGGCGCTCCTGTGAGTTGTCAGCGCGCTGACGTAGCTTCGTAACCATGAACGACTCGTCTGTATACCGCGCCTTGACAGAGCGGTACGAATCGATGGAATACCGGCGTACGGGACGCAGCGGACTCAAGCTGCCCGCCGTCTCGCTCGGCCTGTGGCACAACTTCGGCGACGACCGCGGCCTCGACTCCCAGCGCGCGATCCTGCGCCGCGCCTTCGACCTGGGCGTCACGCACTTCGACCTGGCGAACAACTACGGGCCGCCGCCCGGCTCCGCGGAGCTCAACTTCGGCAAGCTGCTGAAGCAGGACTTCGCGCCCTACCGGGACGAGTTGGTCCTGTCGACCAAGGCCGGCTACGAAATGCACCCCGGCCCGTACGGCGAGTGGGGTTCCCGCAAGTACCTGCTGTCGTCCCTGGACGCCTCGCTGAAGCGGATGGGCGTCGACTACGTGGACATCTTCTACTCGCACCGCTTCGATCCGGACACCCCGCTGGAGGAGACGATGGGCGCGCTCGCGTCCGCGGTCCAGCAGGGCAAGGCGCTGTATGTGGGGGTGTCCTCGTACAGCGCCGAGCAGACCACCGAGGCGGCCTCGATCCTGACCGGGATGGGGGTGCGTCCGCTCATCCACCAGCCCTCGTACTCGATGATCAACCGCTGGACGGAGGACGACGGCCTGCTCGACGCGCTGGAGGCGGCCGGCATGGGCTGCATCTCCTTCGCGCCGCTCGCGCAGGGCCTGCTGACGGGCAAGTACCTCAAGGGCATCCCGGAGGGCTCGCGAGCCACCCAGGGCAAGTCGTTGGACCCGGGCCTGGCGGGCGACGCCGATGTCGTGCGCCGGCTGAACGGGCTGAACGACATCGCGGCCCGCCGCGGCCAGTCCCTCGCCCAGCTCGCGCTCACCTGGGTGCTGCGCGACGAGCGGATGACCTCCGCTCTCATCGGTGCGTCCAGCGTGCGGCAGCTGGAGGAGAACCTGGCGGCGCTGTCGGCTCCGAAGCTGACGGACGAGGAGTTGAAGGAGATCGACGCGTTCGCGGTGTCAACGCCGGGGACGAACATCTGGGCCGGCAGGCGCTGAGTCGGTCGGGCATCCGCCGGGCCGGTCGGCGCTGAGTCACCGGGGTTCGCCGGGGCTGGGGGCCGCGGGGCCTGGGGGGCGCACGGGGGCGCCCGTCCGGCGGGCGGTGTGCGGGCACAAAAAACGGGCCGGTCCGTGGGGGGGAGACGGACCGGCCCGAGGGGGGGTTTCCACCATAACCCTTCGTAAGTGATGCTGCGTGCATCGGCGTGCCACAACTACTCTCCGGAATCGCCCGACGACGCCGCGATGGGCCCGGAAGCCCGGATTCAGGGTGCGATCATGGCCGAATCACAGCGGAATCAAAGGGGTTCGTCGAGAACCGCGGAGGATTCGGAAAGATCCGGAGGGTTTGCTCGCTGATTGTGTTTTCCTCGGCGACTCGCCGGGACGTACTCCAAGAGAGTGACGCGCGTCGGGAACGGCGGCTTGACGCCACCGCTAACTTCGCAGCCATGGCGACGTTCACCACTCCCGAGACCCCCGAGCCGGTCCCCCTGGAACTCGCCGAGTCGGCGCGGGCCCGGCGGCGCGGACTGCTCGGGCGGGAGGGGATCGAGGGGGCGCTGTTGCTGAGTCCGGCGAGCTCGGTGCACACGGTGGGGATGCGGTTCGCGATCGACGTCGCACACCTGGACGGGAAATTCCGGGTCCTGGCGGTACGCACGATGCGCCCGGGTCGGGTGGGGCTGCCGCGCCCGCGAGCCAGGCACGTCCTGGAGGCGGAAGCCGGGGCGATGGAGCGGTGGGGTCTGCGGCGCGGGGTGCGGCTCGTGGTCCAGGGCCGGTGACGTCGGTCCGGTGCCGGTGACCTCGGTGCGATGCCGATGACGTCGGGCTCCGACGGGGTGACGTCGCGTCAGAAAAGTGGACGCAGCACCGCGCAGCCCCCTCCACTGCGCGGTGCCACACGCGCAGCTTTGCTCACGCGAATTACCTTGGTCTGAACTTACGTGAGGCAAACAGCCGAGGCGAGCCACTCTGGATAACGATGTGAAAACCGTGTGAGTTGTGCGCCACACGCCGGACACGCACCCACCCACGCGCCGCCATCCACCGCCACCCACCGCCGGGTGTCCACCATATGGACGGACATCTCATGCGGAATGGGCCACATCCGCATGTTTTCGGTCAATCAGCGCCCGCCGCCTCAGCGGACAGAATCTGACCTCTTTCGGGTCTAGCGTCGGCCTCATGACCGTGAAGATCACATGGGACGAGGCGAGCGCACGGCGGCTGGAACGGCAGTTCCTCACCGTGCCCGCGAAGACCGGCACCCCCGTGGCCGAGGTGGTCGGCGCGATGCTCGGCGCGCACGCGCAGGTGCTGTCGGCGGCCGAGGTGTCGGTGGGGGTGCGGGCGGACGGGGTGACGCGGGCGGACGTACGCGCGGCGCTGTGGGAGCACCGGTCGCTGGTGAAGATGCACGGCCCCCGGGGAACCGTGCATCTGCTGCCCACCTCCGAACTCCCCTTCTGGACAACCGTGTTGGCGGCGATTCCGACCGGTTCGGGCCCGTTCGCGCCGAACGCGCGGCTCACCGAGGCGCAGGCGGAAGAGGTGGTCGCGGCGATCGGGGAGGCCCTGGACGGCACGTACCTGACCATCGACGAGCTGAGCGACGAGGTGGTGGCGCGCACCGGGCCCTGGGCCGGGGACCTGGTGATGCCCGCCTTCCAGACCATGTGGCCGCGCTGGCGCCAGGTGATGCACCGGGCGGGACAGCGGGGCGCGCTGTGTTTCGGGCCGAACCGGGGCCGCAAGGTGACGTACACACGGCCTCCGCGCTTCGAACCGCTGGCGGAGGATGCGGCGCTCTCGACGCTCGTACGGCGTTATCTGCGCGCCTACGGACCGGCGACGGTGGCGAACTTCGCCAAGTGGCTTGCGGCGCCCCGGGGTTGGGCGGGTGAGCTGTTCGCCTCGTCCGCCGCGGCCGGTGAGATCGAAGAGGTCGGCTTCGAGGGAGGACCGGCCTGGGTGGTGGCGGGCGACACGGAGTTCCCCGCGGAACCCGTGCGCGGGCTGCGGCTGCTCCCCTACTTCGACGCGTACGCCATCGCCGCCCAGCCGCGCGAGACGCTGTTCCCCGGGCCGGCGTACGAGCGCGCCCTCGCGGGCGGCCAGGCCGGCAACTACCCGGTGCTCCTGGTCGACGGCGTGGTCGCGGGGGTCTGGCACCAGCGTCGCCAGGGCAAGCGTACGACGGTCACGGTGGAGCCGCTGGGGCGGCTGACGGCGGCGCGGGAACGGGAGTTGGCCGTGCGGGTGGAGCGGGTGGGGGAAGTGCTGGAGGCGAAGGCGGAGTTGGTGATCGGGAAGGTGACGGCGGGGGCGCACGCGTAGGCGCGCTGTCACGGCCTCCGGGATTCAGGTTTCGGGGCTTCGGGCTTCCGGGCTTCGGGCTTCCGGGCTTCGATGAGGAAGCGGGTGCTGTGGGCGATGAACGGGCCCTCGGTCTCGATCTGCTCGTGCAGGGTGCGGAGTTGGGGGCGGTACTGGTCGACGGTGAAGCCGGGGACCATCCAGATCACCTTGCGGAGGAAGTGGACGACGGCTCCGATGTCGTGGAACTCGATGCGGAGGCGTTCCGAGCGCAGGTCCACGAGGTCGAGTCCGGCGGCCTCGGCTGCGGCGACGGCGAGGTCCGGGTGGCGGCCGTTCTTGACCTTGTCCGGCTGCGGGCCGAGGAAGTACTCCACGACCTCGACGACACTCGCCGGGCCGACCTGCTGGGAGAAATAGGTGCCTCCGGGGCGCAGGACGCGCGCGACCTCGTCCCAGTAGGTGCGGACGGGGTGACGGCTGACGACCAGGTCGAAGGCCTCGGCCGCGAAGGGCAGCGGCGCGTCCTCCGGGGCGGCGACCACCACGGCGCCGCGCGAGTGGAGGAGGGCGGTGGCCTTGGCGACGTTCGGCGGCCAGCCCTCGGTGGCTGCGGTGAGCTGGGGCAACTTCGGTGCGGAGTCGAGGACTTCACCCCCGCCGGTCTGGATGTCGAGCGCGGCGGACGCGCGTGCGAGCCGCTCCCCCATCGCCCGCGCGTAACCCCACGAGGGCCGCTCCTCGGTGGCCCGGCCCTCGAACCAGGAGAAGTCCCAGCCGTCGACGGACGCGGCCTCGGCTTCGCTGACGAGGGCTTCGAAGGTGCGGTTGCGGATCGCGGTCATGCGGCGGATCTTCTCAAGGGGGCGGACGGTGCCGCGAATGAATTCCGGCGCGTCGCGGTCGCCGTGTGCTGTCAGTGGCCCTGCGTTGTCGTGACCCCGCGATGTCAGTGGCCGCTGTTACGTTCCGGCCATGACGACGAATACAGGGGCCGCCCGAACTCCGTACACCGGTGGCGAGAAGGAGAGCCTGCACGCGAGTCTCAACCGGCACAGAGATGCCGTGCTGTGGAAGCTGGAGGGGCTCGACGACGAGCAGGTGCGGCGGGTGATGACGCCGTCGGGCACGAACCTGCTGGGCCTGGTGAAGCATCTCGCGTCCGTCGAGTACGGCTGGTTCTGCTCGACGTTCGGGCGCGAGGTCGAGCCCTTTTGGTTCGACCCGTACAAGGCGGAGGACATGAGCGCGGGCCAGGGTGAGACGACGGCGCAGATCGTGGAGTTCTACGGCCGCGCCCGCGCCGCCGCCGACTACACCATCGACGAGCTCTCCCTCGACGACCTCGGCAAGTCCTCGCACGGCACGACCGTCTCCCTGCGCTGGGTCCTGATCCACATGGTCGAGGAGACGGCACGGCACGCGGGACACATGGACATCGTGCGGGAGTTGATCGACGGTGGGGCGGGGGATCACCGGCGGGGCTGACTCCCCTCCTCGTGCAGCTCGTCGGGCTTTTCCAGTACGAGCATGGCGTGTTCGTTCTCGCCGTGGCGGACCGTGCCGGTGTGCTGGAAGCCGTGCTTCTCCAGGAGGCGTACTGAGGCGGTGTTGCCGGTGAAGGGGTCGGCGTACAAGGGGCGGTTCTTCTCAAGGCGGAGGAAGAGGGTGAGGGCCTCGGTGGCGATGCCCCGGCCCCAGTACGGGCGGCCGAACCAGTAGCCGATGAAGCGCCGCGGATCCTGTTGACTCTGCCGGCCCGGTTGGTCGTCCCACCAGGCCACGATGTTGCCGGCCGGTTCGCCCGCGACGGTGACCGTCTGGACGAAGGCGGTGCTGTCGCCGAGGACCTTCGTGACCCAGTGGTTCATGAAGACCTCCCGTTCCCGGGAGGGGAACCTCGACCGCCGCACCGCCTCCGCGTCCAGCTGCTGCTCGTAGAACAGCTCCAGATCAGCGTCCTGTACGTCCCTGATTCGCACGTCGTCCCTCATGCTCAGGAAGTGTGGCACCGGGCACTGACAATTCCCGGTCCCTCATCAGGGGACGAGCGGCCGCACTTCCCCTGCCACGAACCGCAGGAAGCCCTCGGGATCGGGTTCGTCGGCGGTGGGCTGGAGGATCACGGTGTCGGCCCCGGCGTCCGCGAGGCGCTGGACCGCCTTGGCGACCGCGTCCGCGTCACCGGCGACTCCGTGTTCGGGCACCGGGTCCTCGCCATTGGCCGCGATCTCGGCGCGCAGCCGGGCGGCGGCGTCGGGGCCGGTGGCCGCATGTAGGTTGACGACGATCCGGTGGTGGCCGGTCCGGCCCGCCGACTTGCGTCCCTCGTCGATGAGTTGGCGTGCGCGCCGTACCCCCTCGGGTGCGGTGGCGGCGGTGAGGATGGTGCCGTCGGCGGCCTCGCCGGAGAGCCGGAGCGTACGGGGGCCGGTGGCGCCCGTGAGAACCTCCGGCGCCCGCGTCGGCGGCCAGTCGAGGGCGACGCCGTCGAGCTTCACATACCGCCCGTCCGTGCTGACCCGCTTCCCGCCCAGCAGCGCGCACAGCGCTTCCAGGTACTCGCGCAGCAAGGTCACGGGCGACTCGGCCCGCGCCCCGACCTGTCCCATCCAGTCCTGTACGCCGTGGCCGACGCCCAGGATCGCGCGCCCCGGGAACAGGCGGTGCAGCGTGGCGGTCTCCATCGCGGTGACGGCGACATTGCGCAGTGGCACGGGCAGCAGGCCCACGCCGACCCGCACCCGTTCGGTCCAGGCGAGGGCGGCCGACGCGGCCGAGATCCCCCCTTCGAGGAAACAGTCCTCCCACAGCCAGAGTTCCTCAAGGCCCGCCTCGTCCGCCACGCGCGCCATGGCACGCAGACGCTCGGGGGGCAGCTGAGGCCGGAACACAGCACCGAGTCCAGTCATGTGGCCTTACTACCTAGGACTGGCTCGGCGGACAACTGCTTTACGCTTCGCCGCCGCCGCCGCCGCCGCCGGTGTCGGTGTCGGTGTCGGTGTCGGTGTCGGTGTCGGTGTCGGTGTCGGCACGCGTATACCGCAGGAGTACGACACCGCTGTCGAAGATCCGCGACTCGACGAGCCGCAGACGGGTGAGGTAGTCCGTCTCCGGGAACAGGCGCCTGCCACGGCCGATGAGTACCGGATGGACGTACAACCGGAAGTCGTCCACGAGACCGTGCCGCATGAACTCGGCGGCGAGATCGGCGCCCCCGAGCCCCAGATCTCCGCCCGGCTGCTCCTTCAGCGCCCTGATCTCCTCGGGCACGACGTCCCGCACGATCGTGGTTTGCCCGTCCGCCCGTTGCAGCGTCCGGGAGAACACGAGCCTGGGGATGTTCCGCCAGATCCCCGCGAACTCGACCGTTGTCGGGCTGCTGGCGGGGTCCTTGTCCGCGTCCGGCCAGTACCCGGCCATCAGTTCGTAGGTCAGCCGCCCGAACAGCAGGGCGCTCAGCCCCTTGACCTCCGCGTTGACGTTCCGGAACACCTCCTCGTCGTCCACAGCCCAGTCGATCTCACGGTTCGGCCCCTCGAAGAACCCGTCCAGGGACACCGACATCATCACGACGATCTTTCGCATGGCGGACCTCACCCGGGTCGTCTCGCTACACAGGGACGTGACCAGTCAACCAGGAGGGCACGGGACCAGCAGGGTGAAACGCCTTTCGCCTGGGGGCTCGATCGCCTGGGGCTGCTCGCGCTCGGCGATCGCCTCCGGGCGGGCGACGACGTACGGTGCGATCAAGGCGGAAGCGGCCGACCGCCTTCTGCGTCCGCAGGGGGCGAGGGCGCTGGGCCGGCCGAGAGGCCCGAGCCGACCGCGCCGAAGATGCCTCGGGTGGTGAGGCCGAGGTGGCGGCCACGCCAGGCAAGCCCGCCGCCCAGGAAGCCGGCCATACCGATCACGGCTGCGTACTGCGCCGGGGCGTTCAGTGCCAGCGCGCCGATCACCAGACCCCCGGCGCCCATCGTGAGCGCCATGACTCCGACGGCTTCCGCGAGACGCCGGCCGCGGGTCGGGGTGGGGACGGGAAGCGGCTCGGTGGGTAGCGCGGCCGAATCCAGCAGACCTGTCCAACGGCCCGCTGCCGCGCGCTCCATCACCGTGACCAGCCTCGCGACCAGTGGCGGCAGCGCGTCGTCTCCGTCGCGGAACACGGCGCCGGCAGCGTCGCGCAAGGCGCCCTGCACCTGGGTGATGTGTTCGGCCAATTCCTTGCGTCGGGGTTCGCTGGCCTGCCAGTGGCCGTACTCCGCGAAGCTGCCGAGGTCCCGGATCACTGCCTCCACCCGGGCGTCGAGCGACAGGCTGTCTCCCTGTCTTTCCCTGACCTTTCCGCAGGCGAGGATCGCTCTGGCGCAGTCGCCGTGGATGGACAGCGGGCAATCCTGAGCCGTTATGCGGCTCAGGAACCAGGCCTCGCGGAAACCCCAGGTGAGCCAGGGGATACCCAGGGCGGCAGCCAGCCGGAGTTCCATGCCGGGGAACGCGAGCACCAGGACCAGCACCGGCAGCGAAGGCACGATCACCGTCCCTACCGGCCAGGACTCGCGTCCCCTGTCGGCCAGTTCGGCCTCGAACAACCGCCGCTCCAATTCCTCCGGCGGAAAGGGAGGAAGCGCGCCGTTCGCCTCGATCGCCGCGGTCACCTCTCCCACGTCGGCCGGTTTCGGGCGCTCGGCGACCACGGAACGCGCGATCCTCATAGGCCTCCCGGCGCTCCGCCAAGGAGTCGCTGTAAGCAACCAGGGCTCGTAGAACCTCACGCGGAAGGTGAGGACCAGCACGACCTCCGTGAAACAGACGCCCACTGTCTCCGCGAGGTGGCCCCAGTCCGGCATCCCCGTCTCAGCTCTGGGTTCCCGACGATTCGCCGCTCGACTCCCCCCGCGGGAACGTCACCTCGACGCGGCGGTTCTTTCTGCGGCCCTGTTCCGAGGTGTTGTCGGCGATCGGGTAGTCCTCGCTGTAGCCGCGGACCTCGAAGGTGACGTCCGTCGAGCCGAGGTAGGAGGCCAGTTGGTCGTGGACCACTTCCGCGCGGTTCTTGGAGAGGGTCAGGCCGTGGGCGTACGAGCCGAGGTTGTCGGTGAAGCCGAAGACACGGACGGTCGTCGCGTTCGTGGCCTTGATCTCGTCCGCGATCGCCTGGATACGGGAACGGGCCTCGGGGTTCAGTTTCGAACTGTCCTTGGGGAAGAGGACCTCGGCCTGCAGAGCGAAGGTCACGTCCGAGTTGGTGTCCTCTCGGCGCTCTTCGCCGCCTAGGTCTTCTACGACTGACTTGATGTCGAGGACCTTGGCGGGGGCGAGCGTCCCGCCATCGGCCAGTTTCAGGCCTGGGCTGTTGGCGTCCACCTCGGGCGGTGGGGAAGTTGTCACGCTGCCCGGTGGGGCGCTCGGGTCGTCGTCGGCGGCGTATGCCGGAGGGTCGCTCAGGGTAAGGGTCGCCAGCACCGCGAGGGCCGTGAGCGTGGTCGCCGTGTGGCGGAAGGTGAGGGCCATGGCTACTCGCCCTCGGTGAGTTCGATCGAGGCGGGGGGCATGGCGCCTACTTGGAAGCTGACCTTGGTGGTGTCGGTGGGTGGGGCTGGGAATTGGGCAAACCACTGGGTGCTCTCGCCCTGGCTCAAGCCACCGGTAAACCTCGTGCACAGGCACCGGCCCTCGGTGTCACGCAGGACCAGGTACTTCTTCCTGCCTGTCTCATCGACCAGGCTGGCGCCCGCCATGGATCCGCCGTTCTTGGCCAACTCACGCTCGTCACCTCGCCAGCTGCCCACGGACCAAGCCTTGCCGGTAGCGTTCGTGACTGTGCCCTCGACAGTGACGAAGCCGCCCTCGTCACGCTTCGCGGACGAGATCGTAAGAGTCACACCGCCCTCGCCCTTGACCTCAGCAAGGACCGTGTCCGACGGGGGAGCCTGCGACTCCTCCTTCCCGTCATCACTGTTGCTCTGCGCCGGTGACGACGACGGAGCGCCCTCGGACTTGTCGTCGTCTCCCCCGCCGCAGCCGGCCACCGTGAGGAGCAGCCCAGCCGTGATCGCCACCGCGCTCAGCGCCCTGCGGCCCTTCATGGTGTGCCGAAAGTCCATCGGTGCGGCTTCCTCTCACTCGGCCAGATACACAGAGAACATCACGGACGCGTCAGGAAGGTCGTCCGGATCGAAATCTTCGGGGTCGATGTTCACGGTCTCGCCGTCGCAGACCAGTTCCACGGGTTGTGTGGGATCCGCGTTCAGATCGAACTCGCAGCGCGGCTGGACCACGGCAATGGCATGGGCCTGCGCCTGCATGCCTTCGGTACCGGGGATGATCGAGTCGCCGACCGTGTAGTTGGTCTGTATGTCGACTCGGAAACCGGGGTAGCCGCCCACCGCCTGGGGCACGATGGCCTGGACGGTCGAATCATTGGCAGCGGCCAACTCCCCGGCCGCTTCGGCGGTTCCTCCGGCCGGAAGCTCGGCATCGCCGGTCAGGTCAAGCCAGTCCAGCCAGTCGTCACCCGCACCGATGGCGTCCCCGAGGTCGAGCAACAGCTCGTCCCGCGCGTCCTGCGCCGCTGCCAACGCCGCAGCGTCCGCCGCGGATTGAGCACCATTACGGGCGGACGCTGCCTGGGCGAACACGAAGAAGGCCAACGCGGCAAAGAGCAGAATCACCGTCAGCCAGATGTAGATGGGGAGCGTCTGTCCACCGTCGCTCCCCAGTTGTACTGAGGTCAGCCGCCGCCGATGACGTCGTTGACCGCGTTGAGGATCGCGTCTGAGATCAACCCGTCCAGCCCGAGACCGTCGATCAGCGTGAAGATCCCCGCGATGATGATCATCAGGCCCGCGTACTCCACGAACCCGGCCCCCGCATCCCGCTCCTTGCCCCGCATTCGGGAGACAACGGTCCGCGTCCACGCCTCGAAGCTGCTCATCGTCACTGGCCTCCCACCCGACACCACCACTACCGACCCGAGCACCGTACGTGAGAACCCGCCTACTGCGAGTGGGCCCAAGGGCCCAACTTCCCCATACTGCAGTCCGTCTCGGAGTCACCGCCTCCACCCCTCCCGCGCAGTCCCCAGCCAGTGGGCGATCGCTTCGCTCCGCGAAGAACTGTGCAGCTTTGCGAAGATGCGGTTGATGTGGTTCTTGACGGTCTTCTCGCTGATGAAGCAGGTGGCGGCGATTTGGCGGTTGCTCATGCCGGATGCGATGAGGTCCATTACCTCCACCTCCCTTGAACTCAGGCCGAAGTCGGGCCGATTGAGGGTGCGGCGACGAAGGGCCGCCGCGTGCGTGAGTCGAGCCTTTGACGACTGTGCCACAACTGGTTGCAGATGCGAAGAGTTTTTGTTCGGTTCGTAGGAAACACCGAGTGAATTCGTGAAAGTCGGCGTGCCGTTCCTCAAGTCGCGTACTGCGGTGATCAGTTCGGCGGCGGTGAACTCTCCGTGGACGAGATAGCCGGCCGCTCCCCGGAGCAACGCCTCGGCCACGACCTCGGGTTCACGGCTGTACGTCAGCATCATCACCGGGGCGATTCGGGCCAGGTCGGGCAGGGCGGTCAGGCCGTCGGTGCCGGGCATGCGGACGTCGAGGAGTACGACGTCGGGGGCGTGGCGGGCGGCGGAGGTGAGGGCTTCTTCGCCGTCGGCCGCCGCCGCTACGACCTCGATGTCGGGGTGGCCGCCGAGCAGCGCGGTGAGGCCGGCCCGGACGACCGGGTTGTCGTCGGCCACGAGTACGCGGAGGGGTGGCGGGCCGGGAAGTGCCTGGTCAGGCATGTGCGGCCTCCTGTTGAGGGGGGTGGGGTGCGCAGGGCGTCGCGGGGAGGGCCAGAGGGAGCGTTACGGCTACCTCTGTGCCTCCCTGGGGGGATCGGCCCAGGTGGATGCGGGCGTTGAGGGTGGCGGCCCGTTCCGACATGCCCAGCAGGCCGAAGTGGCCGGTTTTCGTTGCGTCTTGAAGGGTGGTGGCCCCGGGCAGGCCTCGGCCGTCGTCCTGGACGCGGACCGTGAGATCGGTCTCGGAGGCGTCCAGTTCGATCGTCACCCGCTTCGCGTCCGCGTGGCGGTGGGCGTTCTCCAGGGCCTCGGACACGATCGCCAGGAGGTGGTGGGCGGTGGTGTCGGGGAGGGGCGGGCAGCGGCCACCCTTGTGGTTCAGGGATGTACTGATCTGCGTGTGTGACTCGAAGTCGGCCGTGCGGATGGTGAGTTCGGAGAGGAGGTCAGTGTGGCTGCGCAGGTCCGACAGGAGTGCGCGGGACTCCGCCGCCGCTCTGCGCGCCGCGCCCGCCACCGTTGTCGCCTGGCCCTTGAGCGCCTCCAGCGCCTTCGGGTCCGAGGCGTCCGCCGATGCCGCAAGCGCCTCCGCCGCCAGGGCCAGGCCGTGGAGAGTCTTCGCCACCGAGTCGTGCATCTCGCGGGCCAGGCGGGCTCGTTCGGACTCCACCGCCTCCGCGACGGCGAGGCGGGAGGTCGCCTCGGAGAGTGCCTGGCTGGCCGTACCGAAGCGGAACATCAGGTTGCGGAGGGTGACGCCGATGATGCCGGCGCCGATGCAGAAGCCTGCGATGAGGAGGGTGTTGGCGCCTGCTCCGGGGTGGTGTGCCCAGGCTCTGTACACGGTGAGGAGGACGATCAGCTGCAGGCCCGTGAAGATGCCCGAGCCGCGCCAGCCGTACAGGAGGCCCGCCAGGAGCGGGGTGCAGACCGTCGCGTAGGCGAGGGGGGAGGCCGGGGAGGCGGTCAGGAGGAGGACCGCGCCGAAGGTGAGGTCCACGGCCATGAGGGTGGGGTGGGCCAGGAGGCGGGGGCCGAAGCGGTCCCAGTCTCGGAGCATGGCGTACGAGCCCATGACGCCGAGGACCGCCGCGGCCAGTACGGCGTAGCGGGGTGGGCCGTCCGTGGCGTTGGCCATCGCAACGGGGGCGCCTATCGCTATGGCTGCCCCGCGTACTGCGAAGGCCTGGCGGCATAGGGCCTGTAGGGCGTTCAGTTGGAGGCGGATGCTGCCGGGGGCGGGGGCGTCGTCTGCGAGGTAACCGGCGTCGCCCTTGGGCCAGCCCGCGTCTGCTTCCGGGGGCCCGGCGTCCTGGTTACCGTCGGGGTGGGTGCGCTGCTCGGCGCTTGCGAGGTGCCGCTGTGCCCACCCGTGCCGCCCCTTGCGGCACGCATGCCCACAGCTGGGACGGCAGCTGTGACTGCGGCCGGCGCCCGCGGCCCACAGCCGCGTCAGCCTCATAGTCATCATCGGCCCAAGATCGAGCCGAAGTCGGTGCCCGAGCCCAGGAACATGCCTGTTGCGATCAGGATCATTGTCGCGGGGAGCATGAAGACGAGGGTGACCATCGTGGCCTTGGGGATGGTTTTCGCGGCGCGGCGGCGGGCGTTCTGGGCGTCTGTTCGGCGCATGTCGTTGGCGAGCTGGATGAGGGTGTCGGCGATGGGGGAGCCGAGTTCCTCGCCCTGTTGGAGGGCCGAGACGAACTGGGCGACCTGTTCGGAGGAGTTGCGTTTGCGGAGTTCGTCGAAGGCCTGGCGGCGGCTGACGCCCACGTCCATCTGGCGGAGCGTGATGCGCAGTTCGTCCGCCCAGGGGCCCTCGTACTTCTCGGCGACGCGGTCCAGGGCCTGGCGGAAGCCGAGGCCCGCCGAGACGACGACCGCGAGGACGTCGAGGAAGTCGGGGAGGGTGCGGTCGATGACCTCCTTGCGTTCCCGGACGGCCTGCCAGATGAGGGCGTCGGCGGCCACCACGCCGAAGGCGAAGGTCAGAGCGGCGAGGAAGAGTTGGCCGTTGGAGAGGAAGACGAAGCCGAGTACGACGCCGAAGATGCCGTACACCGCCCGGCGGGCCGCGTAGCGGTTGAGGGTCAGGCCGCCGGGGTTGCCCGCCATGTCGATACGGCGGCGCTTGGCGTCGACCCGGCGGGGGCCCATCAGGCGCAGGACCGAGGGCGCGAAGCGCATGCCGAGGCGGTCGACGGCCGAGTCCGCCTTGGAGACGCGGGTTCCGCCGACCTCCAGGGCGAGCACGAGGTCGGAGGGCAGTTTGGCGTCGGCGCGGATCATGCGGATGCCCAGGAGGACGCCCGCGACCGAGGCGGCCATGAGGAGAGCGAGCAGCAGCGTCAGCAACGTGATCCCTCCCTCATACTTCGATCTTGCCGAGGCGGCGGATGACGAAGAAGCCGACGGCGTAGAGGCCCAGGGACAGCAGGACCAGGCCCTGGCCGAGCGGGGAGCCGGTGACCCGGGCCAGGGCTCCTTCGTTCGAGGAGTTGATCAGCACGAGTGAGCCGATGCCCAGGAACGGGACCGTGAAGGCGGTGGCGTTGACCTCGGAGAGCATCGTGCGGACCTCGCGGCGGGTCTCCTTGCGGTCCTCCAGGGTCTGGGTGAGGTTCCGGAGGGAGCTGACGACCGATCCGCCTGCCTTGTTGGCGAGCACCAAAGTCGTGACCAGGACGATCAGTTCGCGGGACGGGAGGCGTTCGGAGAGTTCGGCGAGGGCGTCCTCGACGGTCCTGCCCATCGTCAACTGGTCGGCCACGTGCGCGAGTTCCTCGCCCGCCGGGGCTTCCAGCTCCTCCGCCGCCATCGCCAGGGCCGTCCGCAGCGCCAGTCCGGCCGCCGTCGCGTTCGCCAGCAGGCGGGCCACGTCGGGGAGTTGGGCGATGAAGGCCTCGATGCGTTTCTGGCGCTGCCAGTTGAGGAAGAAGGCCGCGCTCCAGACGCCCAGGAGGGCGGCGATCGGGCCGAAGAAGGGGGCCAGGGTCGCCGCCGCGATCAGCCACAGCGCCACGACGACGGCGGTGACGTACGTGAAGAACTCCCCCGCCGTCACGTCGAGTCCCGTCGCCGACAGGCGCAGGTGGATCGAGCGGCCGATGCTGGTGCGGCGGACCCGGCGGTCGATGCCCGCGAAGCGGCGTACCCGGCCTGCCGCCGTGCGGAGGGGGCCGGCGCCGGCGAGACGGTCGACCAGTGCCTGGCGCTGGGCGCGTCCGGAGGCGTACGAGTGGATGCCCGCGACGGCGAGTGTGCCGCACAGGATCGTCGCGCCGAGGGCGAGCAGGGCGGGGTTGTTGTTCATGGCTCACACCTCTCAGCCGTGGAAGTCATCCGATGGCCTGCCTCGTGTTCAGTACGTCGATCGCCTCGGCCACTCCGAAGGCCGGTGGCAGCGGTTCGTTGGCGACGTACAGCTTCTCCGCGATGGAGCGCGGGAGCGGGAGGTGCTCGAAGTGGCCGCGAACGACCCGGTCGGGGCCTACGGGGCGGGGGACGAAGCGGGTGACGGGAGCGATGCGGAACTGTTCGCGGCCGTGCGAAACCAGCAGGGCGATCTCGGTGACCTTGCGGGAGCCGTCGGCGTGGCGGGAGAGCTGCACGACGACCTCGACGGCCGAGTTGATCTGGTCCTTCAGGGCCTCGAAGGGGATCTGGACCTCGGACATCGAGCCGAGGGTCTGGAGGCGCATCAGCGCGTCCTCGGCGGAGTTCGAGTGGACCGTGGCGAGCGAACCGTCGTGGCCCGTCGACATGGCCTGGAGCATGTCGAGGGTCTCACCGCCGCGGACCTCACCGACGATGATGCGGTCCGGGCGCATGCGCAGCGAGTTGCGGACCAGGTCGCGGATGGTGATCTGGCCCTTGCCCTCGACGTTCGGGGGCCGGGATTCGAGGCGGATGACGTGCTCCTGCTGGAGCTGGAGTTCGGCCGAGTCCTCGATGGTGATGATGCGTTCGTGGGACGGGATGAGCCCGGAGAGAGCGTTCAGCAGGGTCGTCTTGCCGCTGCCCGTGCCGCCGCTGACGATGACGTTGAAGCGGGCGCGTACGAAGGCCGCGAGGAGCATGAGCATCTGCTCGTCGAGGGTGCCGAGGCCGATCAGCTCGGGCAGGGTGTAGGCGCGGGGGAAGCGGCGGATCGTGAGGGTCGGTCCGGTGAGGGCGAGCGGCGGGATGATGACGTTGACGCGCTCGCCGGTGGGGAGGCGGGCGTCGACCATCGGGTTCGACTCGTCGACCCGCCTGTTGACGGTGGAGACGATCCGCTCGATGGTCTGCATCAACTGCTCGTTGGAGGCGAAGCGGAGCGGGAGCTGCTCCACGCGCCCCGCTCGCTCCACGAAGATCGAGTCCGGGCCGTTGACCATGATCTCGGTGATCGACGCGTCGGCCAGGAGCGGTTCGAGGACGCCGAGTCCGAGCGCCTCGTCGACAACTCGGCGGATCAGCTGGGAGCGTTCCGCGGAGGAGAGAACCGGGCCCTCGCGGCTGATGATGTGGCCGAGGACGCGCTCCAGGCGTACCCGGCGTTCGGCCGCCGCCAGGCTCGACATCTCGGCGAGGTCGATCTCTTCGAGCAGCTTCGAACGGTAGACGGCGACGAGGTGTCCGTCCTCACGGGCGGGTCCCCCCTCGTCGGGGGCGGCGATACGGGAACGCAGACTCATGGCTTCGGCTCCTCCCTGTTGCTGTCAGTCGTCGGTGGGCATGGTGGCGCTGCGGGAGACCGTCACGGGGTTGAAGAGAGGTATGACGGCGGGGACTTGGACGGTGACGGTGGCGGTGGTGAGGTCGGGGCCTTCGGGAGCCGCCACGGCCGGGTTGAGCCAGCCGCTCACCGCGGCCTGACCGGCCGCCGCGCCGTCCCCGCCCTGCGAGGCGACCCGCGCGGCGGCTCGCGCCCCGGTGCCGGCCTGGTTGATGCCGTACCCGATGAGGCCCAGCTGGATGGCGGCCATGCCGACGACGAGCAGGATGGGCAGGAACCCGGTGAACTCCAGGATGGAGACGCCGTGGTCGTCCCGTAGCCGATGCCTCAGGTCTCGGAGCCCAGGCCTCAAGCCCCGGAGCCCAGGCCTCAGGCCCCGCAGCCCAGGCCCCACACCCCGGAGCCGACGCCGTGGTCGAGGGGAGAGCCTCATCCGCCATCACCCTCCAACGCCGCGCCCGCTTCCCCGCTCACGCTCCACCCCGCGTCGAACCCCGGGAAGAACAGCGGTACTTGGACGCTGACGGTGGCCCTCATCAGCGAGCCGGCGGGGGCACACCCGATCTGGGCGCCGTCCCAGGCCCCCGGCAGATGCTCGCTCCCCGCCGCCTGGCACGCACCGCCCACATCGCCGTCGACCGCGTACGCCGCCGTCGCAGCCCGGGCCGCCTCGTCCGCCGCGTTCCCGGCGAGGGAGTACGAGTAGCCGTACAGCACGCACTGCCAGAGGATGGTCATCACGACGAGCAACAGCGGGAACATCCCGGCGAATTCGAGGGTCACGGCCCCCCGGTCGCCGCCCTTGCGGCGGAGTGCCAGCGCTCCGCGGTCCGAGGGTGAGGACTTACGGCGCCTGCCGCCTCCTCCGCCCTCCTGGGCGACGACCAGTCCCAGCTCGCCGGCCAGTGCCCACAGCGCCTGTTTCACCGTGGAGCGGGCGTCCAGGTCCTGGAGGCGGCCGGCGTCGACCACCGACTGGAGTTCCTTGAAGGCGGCGGGTACGGCGGAGCGGGCGACCTTCGTGCCGGTGACCTTCTCGACGAGGGACGGCTGGATCTCCGTGCCGCGGGCGAAGCGGTTGACGACGGTCGTCGTCTCCTCGGCCTTGCGGATCTGGAGGCGGTCCCACATGCGGATCATGCGTTTGGCGGCGCGGACGGCGATCACGTCGGGGGTGACGAGCAGGAGGGCCTGGTCGGCCATCTCGATGGCGGCGGCGGTCGCGGAGTTCATCTGGGATCCGCAGTCGACGATCACGACGTCGTTGCGGGAGCGCAGGGTGGCCAGGACCTGGCGGGCCACCCGGTCGGTGACCTCCTCGCCGCGTTCGCCCTCCGAGGGGGCGAGGAGCAGGCCGAGGCCGGTGTCGTGGGTGTAGACGGCGTCCTGGAGTACGCGGGGGTTGATGTCGCTGATCCCGGCGAGGTCGGCGATCGACCTGCGGAACTGGACGTCGAGGTAGGAGGCCACGTCACCGGACTGGAGGTCCAGGTCGACCAGGGCCACGTCACGCCCCGACGCCCGTGCGGCGAGGGCGAGTTGGACGGCCGTCACCGTCGCGCCCACGCCGCCCTTCGCGCCGGTCACCGTGACGATCGTGCCGCCGGGGCCCGCGTACAGCTCCGGTGTGCCGCTGACCAGGTGGCGGCGCATGCCGAGCGACCACGCGGCGGCCGCCTGGACGCGCTCCGCGAGGGAGTCGTAGGCCAGCGGCAGGCCGATGATGCCGCGGGCGCCTGAGTCCATGGCGGCGGTGAGTACGCCGTTGCCGGTGTCGGCGGTGACGAGGACGACGCCGACCGCCGGGAAACGCATCACCAGGTCCCGGATCAGGTCCAACGCCGGTACGGGGCCTATTCGTTCGTGGACGAGGACGACCTCGGGCAGCTCGTCCAGGGACTCCCCCGCGAGACGCGCGAGGGAGTCGAGGAGAGCGGTCGAGTCGGGGACCGGCGGGGCCGGTTCGGCGTCCGCGAGCTGGCTCAGCAGTGTGGTGAGCGCGCGGGCCGAGTCGATGTCTCCGACGGCCGGGAGGATACGGATGGTCATCGGACCCGCCTATGGGTCGTCACGCCTGGCCGCGTATTCGTCACGCCTGGCCGCGAACACGTGACGCCGGGCCGCGTACTCGTCACGCCGGGCCGCGTGCTGGTCATGCCCGGCCTAGTGGTCGTCATGCCCGGCCTCCTACTTGTCCTCGTCGAGGGTGTACGTGCGGTCGCCGGGAGCGACGGTGCTGTCCGCGCCGCCCGCGACCAGGGCCAGCCGGACGTGTTCGGCGAACGACTCGGCGTACGCGACGCGTTGGGCGTCGACGGTGCCGAGCGCGAAGGTGATGGGGACGGCCTGGGTGGCGGTCCGGCTGCGTTCGGCCGTGGACTGGCCCGGGTCGAGCGCGGTGAGCTTGCCGACGTCGATGACCCGGGCGTTCACCACGATGACCTTGGACTGGTCGACGCCCGTGTCGCCCTCGGCCTCGAAGGTGGCGTAGATGTTGACCCGCGAACCCGGGTTGATCTTGCCCGCGACCCCCGTCGACGCGTCGATCAGGATCGCGATCTCCTGCTGGCCCGCCTCCAGCGCGGGCCGGTCCACGATCATGTCGGCCTGGAGCAGGGAGCCCTTCTCCAGCCGGGTGACCGCGATCTTGCCGCGGATCTGGGAGAGGTCGGTGACGGCCGTGGACGACAGCCACCGCTCGGGCATCTCGACCTTCTCGAACTGGTCGGCCGACAGCTCCTTGTAGGGCGCGATGTCGTCCTTCAGGCGGTACGCCGCGACCTCCGGGCCGACCTTGGAGTTCACGTCACGGATCACCGAGAGCACTCCGGCGAAGGCACCGATGGCGCACAGGGCCGAGAGGACCAGCAGGATGACGCCGCGGCGCTGGCGTGAGTTCATGATCCGGACAACCTCGTTCGTGGGGCGGGGACGGCGGGGTCGAGCGGTCGTACCTGGTGTTGTTCCGTGGTGCTTATGTGGCGCCCGGGGGCAGGGCGCGTACAGAAGAGGCTGCCCGCGCGGTGGCAGCCGGAAGCTCCGATGGGGAGGCCGAAGTCGAACGGATGGACGACGGTGAAGATGATGGCGACGGCGACGGCTGTGCCGATGCCGGTGGCAGTGGCGCCGCGCAGAACCCGCAGCGGTCACCGATGAGTTCGAGCCCGCACCAGTGGCACTGTTCCCGCCGGACGGACGACACGAGCTGGTAGAGCACGGACACGTCGTACAGCCCGGCGGCGAACTCGACGAGCTTCCCGGTCCCCCACCAGCGCGTCGACTCCTCCGGCAGCGGTACGGTCGCGACGCCCTGCACCCGCCAGGCGGGCGCGAGCGTCTCGGTGACCCAGTCGGAGGGTGCCTGGCCGGCGGCGGCGAGCAGCCGCGTGCCGAACTCCGGCCCGGCGAGCTCCTCTTGGCCGACGCGCACGAGCTGCGGTCGCGGATTGGCCAGTACGGCGAACTGGGCGCCCGGCACCCAGGACTTGGCGTGGGACTTCAGGGACACCGGGACCCGGTCGAGCTTGGCGACCGAGCCGAGCAGGGCGCCTGCGTAGATGTAGTGGGCGAGCAGACGCGCGGCGGAGGCGAGTACGCCCGGACTGAAGTCGCAGACCGAGAGCTGCCTCAACTGTTGTGCCAGCAGGGCGACTCCGAGCGGCGGCAGGTCGATGCCGAGCAGTGCGATGCGGTCGCTCTCCAGGACGGAGCGGACGGTGCGCAGTCGCTGTGTCACCTCGCCTGAGACCGAGGCGGGGTAGAGCGAGATGACGTACCCGTGCTGCTCGATGAGCGCGTGCATCCCCAGGAGGGAGCTTTCGAGGGTGTCGAGGGGCTGGACGACTGCGGGCGGGATCTGCCGGTCGTGCGGTGGGAGCACCAGGTCGGGACTGGTGACGGCTATCGCGGTCGGCACGCTGCACACACCCCGTTCGCTGCGGCGGGCCGTTCCCTGCGGCGGAGTGGTCAACCACCGCCTCGGACCGCCCCTGTTTCGCCATGGACCGTCACATATGGCCACAGATCGCCACTGTGACGCCCTCCTGCATCAGCACCATATCCACGGCATGCCCCGCTCAACACCGACTTCGCGAGATCAACTCACTGAAGGTGCGGGCTTGATCAACGGAGAGTGAGGCGCATATGCCACAACTCGGTACGCCAGTAAGGCCGTTGAGGGACCCGAGGGCCGCCAGAGGTCTTGACAACCCAATTGGTCTGGACCACCTTGTACCCCAACAACGGTGGCCACCGTTCCCCATGCCCTCCCCACATCTTCCCCATCCCCTCCCCCTCACCGGAGGTCCCAGTGGACCGCGTATCAGGCATGCCCGGACGCAGACGCACTTGGGCGGGACTCCTCGCCGCCGCCGTCACCGCCTCCTTCCTCACCGTCGCCGGGCTCGCCACCGACGCCGAGGCCGCGGACATCAACAACGCCAAGAACGCCGGCTACGAGTCGGGCCTGACCAACTGGACGTGTTCCGCCGGCAGCGGTACGACCGTCACCTCGCCGGTGCACGGCGGCGCGGCCGCGCTGAAGGGCACGCCGGCCGGGCAGGACAACGCCAAGTGCACCCAGGCCGTCGCCGTCAAGCCCAACTCGACGTACACGCTGAGCGCCTGGGTGCAGGGCGGGTACTCCTACCTCGGCGTGACCGGCACGGGTACGACGGACGTGTCGACCTGGACGCCCGACTCCGCCGCCTGGAAGCAGCTGACGACCACCTTCACCACCGGCTCCTCGACGAGCTCGGTGACGGTGTACACGCACGGCTGGTACGGGCAGGCCGCCTACTATGCCGACGACCTCTCGGTGTTCGGCCCGGACGGCGGCGGTGGCAGCGACCCGGCCCCGACGATCCCCGCGGCCCCGGCCGGTCTGGCCGTCTCCTCCACGTCCTCGTCCTCCGTGTCCCTCGCCTGGAACACGGTCTCGGGCGCGACCGGCTACAACGTCTACCAGGGCAGCACGAAGGTCCAGTCGGTGACTGGCGCCTCGGCGACCGTGTCCTCGCTGGCCGCCTCGACCTCGTACACCTTCCAGGTCACCGCGACGAACTCGGCCGGTGAGTCGGCGAAGTCGGCGGCGGTCACCGGTACGACGACCGCGACCGGCGGCGGGGGCGGCACGCTGCCGAAGCACGCCGTGACCGGCTACTGGCAGAACTTCAACAACGGCGCGACGGTCCAGCGGATCTCCGCCGTCCAGTCCCAGTACGACATCATCGCGGTCTCCTTCGCCGACGCCACGACGACGCCGGGCGCGGTCACCTTCAACCTCGACTCGGCCGGGCTCGGCGGCTACACCGTCGACCAGTTCAAGGCGGACATCGCCGCCAAGAAGGCCGCGGGCAAGAAGGTCATCATCTCCATCGGCGGCCAGAACGGCACGGTGACGATCAACGACTCGACGTCCGCGACGAACTTCGCCAACTCCGTCTACTCGCTGATGACGACGTACGGCTTCGACGGCGTCGACATCGACCTGGAGAACGGTCTCAACGCGACGTACATGTCGCAGGCGCTGAGGTCCCTGTCCAGCAAGGCGGGCTCCTCGCTCATCATCACGATGGCCCCGCAGACGATCGACATGCAGTCCACGTCCAACGCCTACTTCCAGACGGCGCTGAACATCAAGGACATCCTGACCGTCGTCAACATGCAGTACTACAACAGCGGTTCGATGCTCGGCTGCGACGGCAAGGTGTACTCGCAGGGCTCGGTCGACTTCCTGACCGCGCTGGCCTGCATCCAGCTGGAGGGCGGCCTCGCCCCGTCCCAGGTGGGCCTCGGCCTCCCCGCCTCCACCAGCGGCGCGGGCAGCGGCTATGTCTCCCCGACGATCGTGAACAACGCCCTCGACTGCCTCGCCAAGGGCACGGGCTGCGGCACCTTCAAGCCGTCCAGGACCTACCCGGACCTGCGCGGCGCGATGACCTGGTCGACGAACTGGGACGCCACGGCGGGCAACGCGTGGTCGAACGCGGTCGGGCCGCACGTGCACGCGCTGCCGTAGCACCGTCCGGCACTGCACTGCCGTAGCACCGTCCGACACCTCGCCTGTGCGGCGCCGCCGGAAAACCGGCGGCGCCGCACACTTCTTGGTGAGGGATGCCTAAGGCGGGTGTCCTAGACTCTCGGAATCCCGAAGCAGGAGCCTCGCCAGATGACACCCCCCGTGCAGATCCCCACGGACGAGTGCGCCTTCGACGACCCCGAGACCCGGCGGAACTGGCAGCTCGCACGGCTGCGCGCGGGTGCGGTGCTGCCGCCGGTCATCATTCTGCTGCTTGCCACCCTGGTGGTGATGGGGATGCTCGGGGACCGGCCCACGACGCAGCCGATGTGGATGCGCGTCGTCGGCCTCCTGTGTGTCGTCGCGGCCCCGTTCACCTTCGCCTACGCGCTGTACTCGTTGGGTCCTGTCCTGCGCCTGCGCAGGATCCGACGGATTCTTCGTGTGTACCCCTGGGAGTACCGCGCGTCCGTCCGTCCCGCCCCCGGCGTCAAGGACACGATGGCGCTCCCCGTGCGCGTACGGACCGACCCGGACGGCGACTGGTCCAGGACCATGCGGGCGGTCAACCCGCTCCAGCGCAAACGCTGGACGGGCGAGATGGAGCACGGCGCCTGGTTCGCCGGCGACCCCGAGTTCGGCGGAGTGATCGCGCTGCCGGGGGCCACGGACCTCATGACACTGGAACGCGGCACCCGGACTCCCCCGGACCTGCACCGGGAGATCGCCCGCGACAAGGAGCGCATGGCACAGGCCAAGCGGGCCGGAATCGCCACGCTGAGCGCAAGCCTTCGCGCCTAGGGCCGTCCGCGCCCGGCGGGGTGAAACATTTCCGTGGGTCCACCGCATCAATGAAGTGAAGGCAGTTCGGGGGACGTCGGGGGAGTTCATGAGACAGGGCCGGGCCGAGGGGTATCAGGAGTTCGCGGCGGCACGTGCGGGGCACATGTACCGCTCCGCGTGTCTGCTCACCGGTGGGGACACCCATCTCGCCGAGGACCTGGTGCAGGAGACACTCGGCCGGCTGTACGTCAGCTGGGGCCGGGTCTCGCGGGCCGACAACCCCGCGGGGTACGCCCAGACCGTCCTCACCCGTACGTTCCTCGCGCACCAGCGGCGCCGCAGCAGCAGGGAGCGTGCCACCGACACGCTCCCCGACGTCCCCGACCCGCACTCGGCCGACGCCGACATGCCCCTGCGGCTGACCCTGGTCGAGGCGCTCGGCCGGCTGTCCGCCAAGGACCGGGCGGTGGTCGTCCTGCGCTACTGGGAGGACCGCAGCATCGAGGAGACCGCCGACGCGATGAACGTCAGCTCGGCCGCGGTACGCACCCGCTGCGTCCGCGCCCTCGCCCGGCTGCGTGTCCTGCTCGGCGACGCCCTCGGCGAGTACGCCAAGTCCTGAACCGGCGACTGCGCCGGCACCTTAACGACACTTGCAACGACCTAGCGGAGAGGCTGGTTCGCCATGCCCGTTGAAGACACCGAGGAACACTTCGAGGACCGGCTCGGCGCGGCCCTGCACCAGGCAGGCGGGACCTACGAGACCGACCGGCGCACCCTGATCACCGCCGGGGAGGTACGCGGCCGCCGGCTCCTGGTGCGGCGCAAGGCGTCCGTCCTGGGCGGCGTCGCCGGCGTCGCGCTGGTGGGACTGGGCGGGGCGCTGCTCGTACCCGGAGGCGGGGGTGAGGGCGGCGAGCGGTCCGTGGCCGCGAGCGCGGGAGCCTCGAGCACGGGGTCTTCGACCGTGGGCCACGCGACGCCCGACGCGGTCTCCGGCGACGAACTCGTAAGCACCCTCGAAAAGCTGCTCCCCAAGGGCGAGTTCAGCGGACAGCAGTCGCGCGGCACGAACGAGACGCTGCCACCGTACGCAGGGCTCGTGTACGACGACGGCAAGGGCGAGGCGGCCGTAGCCGTCAGCCTCAACCAGGTCGAACCGGGCAGCGAGCAGGCCCGCGCCGCGACCGCGTGCCCGGACAAGGTCCTGTTCGCGTACGACCCCGCGTGCGTGACGAGCAGACTGTCCGACGGCTCGGTGCTCACGATCTTCCAGGGGTACGAGTATCCGGACCTCCGCGTCCAGACGAAGTGGTGGACCGCGGACCTCGTCACCCCGCAGGGACAGCACGTCAACGTGAGCGAGTGGAACGCCGCCGCCGAGAAGGACGCGCCGGTCAGCAGGCCCGAACCGCCCTTGTCCACGGCGCAGTTGAAGAAGGTCGTCACGGCGCAGGCGTGGCTCACCGCCATCGACGCGTACTCCGAGTCCACGGAGAACGCGAAGGAGTCGCTGAAGCCCGAGCAGCCGAAGAACACCGGCCAGCCGCCCGCCGGCATCGACGGCGCGACGATCCGGTCGACGCTCGTCTCCCTGCTCCCCGACGACGTCGAGGTGGTCGGACAGGGCGGCCAGGACACCGAGTACACCTATGTCGTGGTCGACGACGGACAGGGCGAGAGCCTCGTCCAGATCAACGTGCAGCCCGACATGTCGGACGTCGAGGACCAGCTCTTCGGCCCCGACGCCAAGACCCTGCCCGACGGCACGAAGGTCGCCACGCATCAGGGCCCTGGCGAGAAGGGCGGCGCGGGGGTCGTGATGTGGACCGCCGACACCATCAGGACCGACGGCAGGCGTGTGGTGGTCAGCGCCTTCAACTCCGGCAGCCAGGAGCGCGCCGCGACGCGCGGGACTCCGGCGCTCACGATCGAGCAGCTCGAGGCGATCGCCACGAGTGCGAAGTGGCTCGAGCTCGGCTGACATCCAGAAGAGTTCGGCTGACATCCAGAAGAGACCGCTAGAGGAAGTCCGCCCACGGCTGGTCCCAGATCTGCTTCACGCACAGGACCAGGAAGAGCAGTCCTGCGATGGCGAGCATGCCGTTGCTGAGCGGCCCGTTGCGCCACTCGCTCGGTGTGCGGGAGGAGTTGAGGAGCCAGATCAGGGTGAGGGCGAGGAACGGGAGGAAGGCGGCGCCCAGGACGCCGTACAGGATCACCAGGCGGAACGGCTGGCCCTGGAAGAGCAGGACGATCGGCGGGAAGGTCAGCCAGAGCAGGTACGCACGGAACGGCCAGGACTTCTCGCGGGCGCCCGAGGCCACTTCCTCCCCGGTCGTCCTGGTCCCGCGGTAGCGCTCCACGAAGTCGGCGAACATCAGGCTCACGCCGTGCCAGACGCCGATGAGCGAGGTGAAGGAGGTGGCGAAGAAGCCGATCAGGAAGAACTTGGCGGTCGCCGTGCCGTACTCGGCCTCCAGGATGTCGCTCAGCTGGATGAGGCCCTTGTCACCGCTCGCGATGGCCACGTTCGCGGAGTGCAGGAGCTCCGCGCCGACGAAGAGCATCGAGATGACGAAGATGCCGGTGGTGATGTAGGCGACGCGGTTGTCGAGGCGCATCACCTTCATCCAGCCCGTGTTCGTCCAGCCCTTCGCGTTGACCCAATAGCCGTACGCCGCAAGGGTGATGGTGCCGCCGACCCCGCCGATCAGGCCGAGCGTGTTGAGGATCGAGTCCTTCTCGTCGGGGAGGACGGGGAGAAGGCCGGCGAAGGCGTCGCCGAGGTTGGGGGTGACGCGGATCGCCAGGTAGACCGTGACGACGAACATCACGCCCACCAGCACGGTCATGACCTTCTCGAAGACCTCGTACTTGTTGAACCACACGAACACGAGGCCGACCAGGCCGCAGATGACCGCCCACGGCTTGATCGACCAGTCGTCCGGGAAGACGTCGGGGAACAGCGCCTGCAGCGGCAACGCGCTCGACGACATCGCCGCCGCGCCGTACACGAAGCCCCAGATGACCACGTAGACGACGAAGAAGTACGTCGTCCACCGGCCCAGGCTCGCCCAGCCGTCGAAGAGGGTCCGTCCGGTGGACAGATGCCAGCGGCCGGCCGCCTCGGCGAGGGAGATCTTGACCACGCAGCCGATGACCGCGGCCCAGAGCAGGGTGTAGCCGAAGTTGCTGCCCGCGACGAGTGTCGCGACGAGGTCGCCGGCGCCCACGCCTGTCGCGGCGACGACGATGCCGGGGCCGATGTACTTCCAACTGGATTTGCGGGGCTGGGAGATGGACTCCCCTGACGCTGATTTCCCAGTGGTCTCCGTCATGTGATTCAAGAGAGCGTAAAGAACAGGTGGGCACAAGGGAGCGCGCTTCGATCATCACCCGATGTGCACAGGGAACCGGCCGGGCGACGATGACACGCCAGGGGGGGGCTACGGGCCAGGTGAGGGCGTCGGGCGGTAGCGTCCGCCTACATCCCCCGGCCCATTTTTCGGCCGATTCCCGCTACCGACCCATGGGTGTCTCTTGACCTGACCATGCCAGACCTTCACGATGAGCGCCACACCCGCACCAGGCACGTCGCACGGATCCACCCCCCACCCGCTCCACTCCCTTCGTTCCGGAGATCCCGGAACGCCCGGAGAAACAAGGAGACTTCATGCGACTTCGCATTCGCGGCAGCGGCGCCGGAACCACCGGAAAGAGACGCGGCCGCCGCACCGCCGCCTTCGCCACTCTGCTGGCGCTCGCCCTCGCGGCACCCCTCCTCACCGCGGCCACCGACGCCACGGCCGACGGCGCGAAGGCCCCCGCGGCCGAGGCGGACCCCGTCCGCCAGTACGAGGTGCACACGCACTCGGACTCCGCGTCCCGTACGGCGATCCAGCAGACCGGCGTGACCGTGGACGAGGCCGACACGGAGACCGTCGTCGTCTCGGGCCGCGCGGACCAGATCAAGAAGCTGCGCTCGCTCGGCTACGAGGTCTCGCTGCTCGGCTCGGCACCGGACCGCTCGAGCGCGGCCGACGTGGGGGTCCTCGACTTCCCCACGGCCGACTCGACCTACCACAACTACGCGGAGATGACGAGCGACATCAGCTCCGTCATCGCGGCCTACCCGAACCTCGTGAGCCAGCGCGTCATCGGTACTTCGTACCAGGGCCGGAACATCGTCGCCCTCAAGATCAGCGACAACGTCGGTACGGACGAGGCCGAGCCCGAGGTGCTGTTCACCCACCACCAGCACGCCCGCGAGCACCTCACCGTCGAGATGGCGCTCTATCTGGTGAAGGAGCTGACCTCCAAGTACGCCACGGACTCCCGTGTCGCCAGCGTGGTCAACTCCCGGGAGATCTGGATCATCCCGGACCTCAACCCGGACGGCGGCGAGTACGACATCGCGAGCGGCGCGTACCGCTCGTGGCGCAAGAACCGCCAGCCCAACTCCGGTTCGTCGTACGTCGGTACCGACCTCAACCGCAACTGGAACTACCAGTGGGGCTGCTGTGGCGGCTCCTCCGGGTCGACGTCCTCGGAGACCTACCGCGGTACGGCACCCGAGTCCGCCCCCGAGGTCAAGGTCGTCGCCAACTTCGTACGCAGCCGGGTCGTCGGCGGCACCCAGCAGATCAAGACGGGCATCGACTTCCACACGTACAGCCAACTGGTGCTGTGGCCCTACGGCTACACGACCGCCAACACCGCGACCGGTATGACGCTGGACGACCGCAACGCCTTCGCCGCGGTCGGCGGGAAGATGGCAGCCAGCAACGGTTACACGCCCGAGCAGTCCAGTGACCTCTACATCACGGACGGCTCGATCGACGACTGGCTGTGGGGCAACCAGAAGATCTTCGCGTACACCTTCGAGATGTACCCGTCCTCCGCGTCCGGCGGCGGCTTCTACCCGCCCGACGAGGTCATCACCCGGGAGACGTCCCGCAACCGGGACGCGGTGCTGCAGCTGCTTGAGAACTCCGACTGCATGTACCGGTCCATCGGCAAGGAAGCGACGTACTGCGCGTGAACGCTCCGCTGAGTGAGGCGGACAACTACTAGGTCGTTGGGGAACTGCGGGCCGTACGTGGCCGGTCGCGCAGTTCCCCGCGCCCCTTACGGGGCGCTGTCCTCGACGTCTGCCTTGGTGACCTCGGTCTCGTCGACCTCGGTGTCCGCCTCTTCCGCGTCCTCGTCGCCGTCCTCGAAGTAGGCGTCCAGGACCGCGTCCAGCCGTTCCTCCCACTCGCCGAACCGCGCCCGGGACGCCGCCTCGATCTCGATCGGGTACCAGCGGCGGTCGGGAGTGTGGACGGTGATGGTGAACCGCCTGCCGAAGCGCGGGGACTCCGTCTCCACGGCGCCGATCTCGTCCCAGCGGAACTCGCACGCCTGGTCGTCCAGGGCGAGCCGTACGCCCTTGTGGTCGGCGGCGATCTTCGCGCGACGGTCGGAGGCCTCGAAGACGGGGCCGTCGGGGGCTTCGTCCTCCTCCGCCTCCTCGACCTCCTCGGACTTCTCTGCCTTCTCGAGATCGGCCTTCTCCAGATCGGCCTTCTCGAGAGAGGGTCCCTCGGACTCCTCGGCCTCGGCCTCGGCCTCCGGCTTCGCCTCCGCCTCGACGGAGTCGTCCGGGGACCCGGCGTCCGCCGGCTCTCCGGACACGGGTGAGGTGAGCCCGGGGATGAAGGCCGGGTCGAACCCGGCGCCTTCCAGGGGCTGGCTGCTCGAACCTATGCGCTGCTCCACAGCCGGAAGTATGGCGGACGAAGCTGTGCCATGGGGCGCCGGGGGCAGAAGGCTTCTTGGGGGATGGACGGTACGGGGGCGAATTCGAAGACCCTCCAGCAACACGCTCCAAGGCTGACCGAGACTCGTTGCCCGCGCGCACCACGAAGCGTCTACTGGTCAGAAGGGATCGGTGAACGAGATCGGCTTGCCGGTGGCGTGGGCGTATGCGATCTCCCTGCTGGTGGACTCGCCGATATACCCGCCTGGGTTGACGACCAGAACCCGGTCAGCCAGGTCGATCTTGCGCAGGTGGAGGGCGTCCAGCGCGGTCTTCTGCTCGTTGGTGATCAACTCGTCTGCTTCGTGATCCTCGGCGCGCAGGAAGACGCCTGGCGCGACGACGATGACACCTGCGAAGGTCAGATCACGGTTCGCCGCGCTCATCTCGTGCACGAACCGGGTAGAGCCGCAGATGCAGACAATCTCAGGTCGGTCGGGCACGGCTCCGTCCTTCGGGTCGAACGGGAAACCGTCCGTGTGCGCGCAGCCATCACAGACGGGCAGACGAGCCAACACTTTACGCAGCGAGACGGACACCACGCGGCTGCACTGTCACAGGCGGGAGGCGTGGCCCGTGCTGGGAATGACGCTGCTCGACGCCACACCGAACTCCGCGCCCCTCATCCCCACCGCCTCTCGCCGCAGCTTCAGTTGCCGCCCCACCGCACTCCAGAAACCCATGCTCCGGTGCCGTGGGTGGTCTTCCCCAAGAAACACGAGAGGGAAAGAAACCGACCAAACCCCACCCCTCCCTCCCGCCCGTGGCGCAGCGTCACCCTCGCGAGTGAACATCACCAACTCAGCTGGATTTCGGCCTGGTTGCTTGCCTTACGCTCGCCGCAACACAAACGCAGACATACAACGGCCCTCGCCGGGACTGCAATCCCAATGCGAGGGCCTCACCACCAAGGAAGAAAGCCGCTTCCCGATGGATACGCAAAACCTTAGCGCGCCCTCGCGCGCCCAGTCCGGTATCGCGGGCAAAAACCACCCCCGCACGGGCGGGCTCGACCACGATCACACCCGCCACTCCACCCGCTTCACGGTGGTCGGCAACCACCTCGTCCAGCACGCGGAGCTGTCTCTCCTCGCGATCGGGCTGGCCTGCCACATCCAGTCTCTCCCCAAGCGCGCCCGCGTCGACATCAAGACCCTCGCCGCCCGCTTCCCCGAGGGCACGACCCGTATCGCCGCCGCCCTGCGCGAGTTGGAGGCCCACGGCTACCTGCGCCGCGAACGCCAACGCGTCCCCGGCGGCCGCATCGTCAGCCGCACGATCTCCTGCAACCAGCCCGGACGACGGAACCATGACGAGCCCGACCACACCCCGGCCCCGGCGAAGAAGCCCCGCCCGACCCGCAAGAAACCTCTCCCCGCCGTCCCGCAGCCGTCGTACCCCTCCCCCACCCTCCTCCAGCAGGCCACCGACCTCCTCGCCGGCCTCCGCCGCGAGGACCCCCGCCTGCTCCTCACGACCAACGACACCAGCCACCTGGCCCCCGGCGTCGCCGCCTGGCTGGAACGCGACCTCACCCCCACCGCCGTACGCCAAGCCCTGACCACGGATCTCCCGGACCCCCTGTGCCGCCCGGCAGCCCTCCTGGCCCACCGCCTGACCACCCAGCTGCCACCGCCACCCCCGTTCCGAGCCCCCTCATCACCACCACCCGTCCGACACCCGCTCCGGAACTGCGACGACTGCGACCGCGCCTTCCGAGGCCCGGAACCAGGCCGCTGCCGCGACTGCCGTGACCGAATCCCCGCAGTGACCATCTGACCGCCGGCTGCGGTGCCCAGAACGAGAGACCCCGACACGACCATGGCCAGTCCTCAGCACGTGTTCTCTGCCCACTCCCGTCGGCAGCCCGGCCGGATACCCTGGCCCGAGCGCCCACAGGAGGACACGATGAGCACCCAGTCCGAACACGGACACGAGCTGATCCCCCGTCCAGAACTGACGCCGGATGCCCTCCGTGCGGCCCTCGCCGTGGTCGCCCCGGGACGTCTCGACGAGATGCAGGCCATGAAGGACGAGGCCTTCGCCAAGGCTGTCGAGTGGCAGTCCCTCAGCCCGGTGCAGAGCTGGGTGCTGATCTGGGCCAAGGAGATCGAGATCGCCCGTCGCCCGGACCTGACCGCCCGCTACGACCAGGCGCAGAAGGACCTGGAGCACGAGGATCCGGCCATCGCGCAGGAAGCTCTTCGCGAGCTGAGCGCGGTCCTCGAAGAGGCCCTGAAGGCAGTTCGCGAGTGAGTTGGAAATGGGAGTACGCCTTCGGGGCCGAAGAAACCGCGCGCGCCGCTCCGGCAGACTTCCTGGCCACTGTTTCCTGCAGGGCCGACGAACTGGTCAGGGCGGCCGAAGCTCTTCACGTCCGCGGCCGCGCCCATGAGGGCATCGACCCGAAAGGCGGCGAGATCATCGTCTCCGGCGGCTGGTTCAGGTACCAGGTCGTCGTGCGGAGCGAACGCGTCTACGTCGTCCAGATCACCTACCTGGGATTCTGAGCCTCTGACGACGCCTGAGCCGCCGGGCCGGTGAGGGGGCCACCGCCACCTCACCGGCCCGAGCAAGCCGCCGTACCCCTACACGAACAAACTCAACACCGCCGCCACCGCGAACCCCGCCACCGACAGCACCGACTCCAGGACCGTCCAGGACTTCAGGGTGTCGCGCTCGCTGATGCCGAAGTACTTCGCCACCATCCAGAAGCCGCCGTCGTTGACGTGCGAGGCGAAGATCGAGCCTGCCGAGATCGCCATGATGACGAGGGCGACGAAGGCCTGGGAGTGGTCGCCCTCGGCGAGGAGGGGGGCGACGATGCCGGCCGTGGTGACGATGGCGACGGTGGCCGAGCCCTGGGCGACGCGCAGGACGACGGAGATCAGGTAGGAGAGGACGAGGACCGGCAGGCCGACGTCGTTGAAGGTGTCCGAGAGGGCCTGGGCGACACCGCTGGCCTTCAGTACGGCGCCGAAGATGCCGCCCGCGCCGACCACGAGCAGGATGTTGCCGACCGGCTTGAGGGATGAAGTCGACACCGTTTCAAGGGACTTGCGGGACCAGCCGCGCCGGATGCCGAGCAGGTAGTACGCCAGGAGCAGGGCGATGGTCAGGGCCACGAACGGGCTGCCGAAGAACTCGATCACCGAGCGGGTGGTGGAGGGGTCGAGCGCGATCGAGGAGAACGTCGCCGCCAGGATCAGCACCAGCGGCGTACCGATGATGCCGATGACGGTGCCGAGGGGGACCGGGCTCTCGCGCGGCTCGACGCCGGACGCCCGCTGCTCCTCCCGTACGGCCAGCTTGGCTTCCGCCGCGGCCTCGACCATGTCCTGCGGTACGGCGACGAAGATCCGCTTGCCGATCCAGGCGGCGTAGACCCAGGCGGCGGCCACGGCGGGGAGTCCGCAGACCACGCCCATGAGGATGACCCAGCCGAGATCCACGTGCAGGAGTCCGGCGGCGGCCACCGGGCCCGGGTGCGGCGGCAGGAACGCGTGCGTCACGGACAGACCCGCGAGCAGCGGCAGGCAGTACAGCAGGATCGACTTGCCGGAGCGCTTGGCGGCGGCGTACACGATCGGCGCGAGGACGAAGATGCCGACGTCGAAGAAGACCGGGATGCCGAAGATCAGGCCGGTGAGGCCCATCGCGAGCGGGGCCCGCTTCTCGCCGAACAGCCCGAGCAGCCGGGACGCCAACACCTCGGCGCCGCCGCTGACTTCGAGGATCGCGCCGAGCATCGTGCCCAGGCCGATGATGATCGCGACATGGCCGAGGATGCCGCCCATGCCGGACTCGATGACCGAGACGGCCGTGGATCTCTGGACGGTGCCGAAGAGTTCCGTGACCGACAGCCCGGCCGAGAGGCCGACGGCTATGGAGACGGCGAGCAGCGCGACGAAGGGCTGGAGCCGCAGCTTGATGATGAGGACGAGCAGGAGGGCGATGCCGAGGGCGGCGACCGTGAGCAGTCCGGCGGTGCCGTCGATGAGGAGGAGCAGGCCGCCGGTGTGGGGTGGGGTCTCGGGGACGGGGGCTGTCGCTGCGAGCGGATAGGAGAGCAAGGGGGACCTCTTCTTAAGTGCATAGAGCTTTCGGGCGTGGGGGATCGCGGCACGGCGCCCAAGGGATGACGGGCGCCGCACCGTGACGACGTACGGGGTGCGGGAGAGGTGGGGAGAGGAGCGTCAGCCGAGTACGGCCAGCGCGTCGATCTCGATGAGGAGTCCGGCCGGCAGACCGACGTAGACCGTCGTGCGGGCGGCGGGGGGCGCGGTGAGGCCCTGCTCCTCGAAGTAGGTGTTGTAGATGCCGTTCATCTCGGCGAAGTGGTCGACGTCGGTGAGGTAGACGCGGATCATCATCACGTCGTCCCAGCTCGCGCCGCCCTCTTCGAGGATCGCCTTGACGTTGGCGAGGGTCTGGAGGGTCTGCTCGCGCAGCGCCGGACCTGCGGTCGTGGGCGGCTGGCCCTCGACGGCCGGGAGGAAGCCGACCTGCCCGGCGACCTGGAGGATGTTCCCCTTCCGCACGCCGTGCGAGAACTTGGCGGGCGGGGTGGCGTGGGTCTTGGGGGTGAGGGCGATCTTGTCGGTCATGCCGTGCTCATTCCTTCGGGGCAGCTGGGGCGGCTTCTCTGGCGGTGGGCTTACCTGAGTACTCGCGGCTGATGGTGTCCGCCGTACGGCGCACCAGCGGGAGCAGGGTGAGGAGTTCGTCGGCGGTGACGACGACGTTGGGTGCGGAGACGGACATTGCGGCGACGACCCGTCCGTCGGTTCCGCGGATGGGGGCGCCCACGCAGTTGATGGACTCCTCGTGACCACCGAGGTCGGTGGCCCAGCCCTGTTCGCGCACCGTGGCCAGCTCCTTGAGGAAGGCGGGGGCGTTGGGGATCGAACGGGCCGTGTACATGGGGTAGTCGAGCTTGTCGGCGAGCGCGCGCCGCTCGGGCTCGGGCAGATCGGCGAGGAGCAGCTTCGCGACGGCGGCGACGGTGATGGCGACGGGCTTCCCGATCCGCGAGTACATCCGCACCGGGTACCGGCTCTCCACCTTGTCGATGTAGAGGACCTCCTTCTCCTCGTACACCGCGAGGTGGACGGTGTGCCCGCACTGCTCGTTCAGCCGTACGAGGTGGGGGTGGGCGATCTCCCGGATGTCCAGGTTCTCCACCGCCTCCTGGGCGAGGGCGAAGAGGCGGGCGCCGAGGCGGTAGCGCTGGTCGGACTGGCGGTAGACGAGCCCGTGCTCGTGCAGCGTGCGCAGGAGGCGGAGCGCCGTGGACTTGTGCACGCCGAGCCGGTCGGCGACCTGCCCGAGGTCGGCGGGGCCCTCGGCGAGCAGCGGCAGGATGCTCAGCGCTCGGTCGACGGTCTGGCTCATGGGGTACGTACCTCCTCGTCGGCCCGCGTGACGGCTTCGGTCCAGCCGGGGCCGAGTCGAAGTGTCCCCCACGCCTCGTCGTCCAGAGCGGCCAGCCGGTCGGCGTGGTCGCGGGAGGGAGGCGCGGCCAGGTCACCCGGGACGGTGAGGGCGGCCGCCGCCATGAGGTGGCCGTGCCGGAGCCGGTCCCTGGCGGGGAGCCCGCGCAGGGTCGCGGAGAGGAACCCGGCGGCGAAGGCGTCACCGGCGCCGACGGCCGCGACGACGTCGACGTGGACGGAGGGCGCGAACGTTGCCCGGTCGCCGTCGAAGAGGGTGGCGCCCCGGACACCCTGCTTCACGACCAGAGTCCGGGGTTCGGGCAGCGCGGCGCGGATCGCGGCCGGGCCGCCGGTGACACCCCAGGCGGTCTCGGCCTCGTCCTCGCCGACGAAGACGAGGTCGCTGCCGCGGGCCAGTTCCAGGAGGACGGGACCCGATTCCTGGCGGTCCCAGAGGTTCACCCGGTGGTTGATGTCGAACGAGACGAGGGGTTGGCCGGGGCGCTGGGAGGTCAGCTCCCGCAGCAGGGCCAGGCAGTCGTCGGACAGCGCGGCCGTGATGCCGGAGAGATGCAGCACACGGCCGGACCGGACGGCGTCCAGGTCCATGTTGTCCACGGTCATCGCGGAGGCGGCGGATCCGGCCCGGTAGTACGCCACCTCGTGCGCGTCGGTCGCCCGGTCGCCCGCCGTGCGGAAGTAGATGCCGGTCGGACGCGCGGGATCCCGTCGTACGGCGGAGGTGTCCACGCCGTACGAGGCGATCGCCTCCACCAGGTGATCGCCGAACCCGTCCGCGCCGACCCTGCTGACCCACTGCACGGAGTGACCGGTGGCGGCGAGCACACACGCCACGTTCGACTCCGCGCCGCCGATCCCCCGCTCGAACGACGGGACATCGGCCAGGCGCCCCGGCCCGGACGGCAGGAACGTGACCATGGACTCGCCGAGTGCTACGACGTCGAAGGCGGTCACGATGGCTGGGGCCCCTTGCTCTCTCGGGCAACGGCATCGGCACCGTTGACCCTGCGTTGGCTGGGATGTTAGACAGCAGTAAGCGACATACGCAATGAGCGTTGCATATACTGCAACGCACCTCATCAGGAAATCCGGGAGGCCCCATGGGCGCCGACACCGCCGCAGCACAGCTGGCCGCTCTCACTGCGGACCGCGTCGACCACCGCTTCAAGGGCCTCCCCCCGGACGCCCAGGGCCTGACCGTCGGCGAACTGGCCGCCCAGCGCCGCAACCTCTTCACCGACGGCTTCACCACCCCCGTCCTCGCCCTCTCCGCCGAGCGCCTGGACCACAACCTCGCGCTCATGGAGACCTACGCCACCCGTCACGGCCTCGCCTTCGCCCCGCACGGCAAGACCTCGATGGCCCCGCAGCTGTTCTGGAAGCAGATCGAGCACGGCGCCTGGGGTATCACCCTCGCGGTCCCCCACCAGGTGCGCGTGGCAAGGGAGTTCGGCATCGACCGGATCTTCCTCGCGAACGAACTCGTCGACGCACCGGCCCTGCGCCACATCGCCTCCGAACTGGCGGCGGACCCGGACTTCCGCTTCATCTGCTACGTCGACTCCGTACGCGGCGTGGAGCTGATGGACGCCGCGCTCTTCGGAGCCCCCCGCCCCGTGGACGTCGTCGTAGAACTCGCCGCCGGTGAGGGCGCCCGTACCGGCGTCCGTACGGAGGCGGAGTGCGCGGCGGTCGCCGACGCGGTGGCCGGGACGGCGACGCTGCGGCTGGTCGGCGTCGCGGGCTACGAGGGCGAGGTCCCGCAGGCCGACCCCGAGCGCGTGCACGCGTGGCTGCGCCGGCTCACCTCGCTGGCGGCGGACTTCGACAAGGCGGGCCGGTTCACGGGCCTCGACGAGATCGTCGTCAGCGCGGGCGGCAGCGCCTGGTTCGACGCGGTGGCGGACGTGTTCGCGGAGATGCCCGAACTCTCCCTCCCCGTACTGAAGTTGCTCCGCTCCGGCGCGTACGTCTCGCACGACGACGGCCACTACCGCAAGCTCACCCCCTTCACCCGCGTCCCCGAGGAGGGCGCCCTGCACCCCGCCTTCCGGCTGTGGGCCCAGGTCGTCTCCCGGCCCTCCCCCGACCAGGCCTTCGTCAACGCGGGCAAGCGGGACGCCGCGTACGACCTCGATCTGCCGGAGGCCCAGGTGGTCCGCCGCGACGGCACCGAGCGCCCGGCCACCGGCGTCACGGTCAGCGGGCTCTCCGACCAGCACGGCTGGCTCCGCACGGCCCCGGAGGCGGACGTCCAGGTCGGCGACTGGCTGGGCATGGGCCTGTCCCACCCCTGCACGTCCTTCGACAAGTGGCAGCTGATCCCGCTCGTCGAGGCGGACGGCACGGTCGTCGACTACATCCGCACCTTCTTCTAGGAGAGCAGGAGACAGCTGTGATGGACCTCGTCATCCGCGACGCGGAAGTCGTCGACGGCACCGGAGAGCCCTCCTACCGCGCCGACGTGGGCATCGAGAACGGCGTGATCACCACCGTGGTCAAGGAGGCCGCGGCGGCCGGCTGCCAGCGTCCCGTGGCCCGCCGCGTCCTGGACGCCGAAGGCCTGGCGCTGGCCCCCGGTTTCATCGACATGCACGCGCACAGCGACCTCGCGCTGCTCCGGGACCCGGACCACAGCGCGAAGGCCGCGCAGGGGGTGACCCTCGAAGTCATCGGCCAGGACGGCCTGTCGTACGCCCCGGTCGACGACCGTACGCTCGCCGAGGTCCGCCGGACGATCACCGGCTGGAACGGCCACGGCGACGACATCGACTTCACCTGGCGCTCGGTCGGCGAGTACCTGGACCGGCTCGACCACGGCTTCGACGGCGAGGGCATCGCGGTGAACGCCGCCTACCTCATCCCCCAGGGCACCGTGCGGATGCTCGCCGTCGGCTGGGAGGACCGCGAGGCGACACCCCAGGAGCTGGACCGCATGCGGGAGTTGGTGGCCACCGGAATGCGCGAGGGCGCCGTCGGCATGTCCTCCGGCCTGACGTACACCCCCGGCATGTACGCCAAGGACGCCGAACTCACCGAACTGTGCCGGGTGGTGGCCGAGCACGGCGGCTACTACTGCCCGCACCACCGCTCCTACGGTGCGGGCGCCCTGGAGGCGTACGAGGAGATGGTGGCCCTCACCCGCGAGGCCGGCTGCCCGCTCCACCTCGCGCACGCCACGATGAACTTCGGCGTGAACGAGGGCAGGGCCCCGGACCTCCTCGCCCTCCTGGACAAGGCGCTCGCGGAGGGCGCCGACATCACCCTCGACACGTATCCCTACACCCCCGGCTGCACCACCCTCGTGGCGATGCTGCCGAGTTGGGCGAGCGAGGGCGGCCCGGAGTCGATCCTCGCCCGCCTGCGGGACGACACCACGGCGGAACGCATCCGGCACCACATGGAGGTCGTGGGCGCCGACGGCTGCCACGGCGTCCCCATCGAGTGGGACACGATCGAGATCTCGGGAGTGACCGACCCCGCCCTCGCGCCGTACGTCGGCCGCACGGTCCAGGCCTCCGCCGACCAGCGCGGCGAGGCCCCCTGGACGACCGCCCGCCGCCTCCTCCTCGACGACGGCCTCGGCCCGACGATCCTCCAGCACGTCGGCCACGAGGAGAACGTCCGCACGATCATGCGGCACCCCGTGCACACCGGCGGTTCCGACGGCATCCTGCGCGGCGACAAGCCGCACCCGCGCGCGTACGGCACCTTCCCTCGCTATCTGGGCCACTACGTAAGGGAGTTGGGCGTCCTCTCGCTGGAGGAGTGCATCGCCCACCTCACCGGGCGGGCCGCCGCCCGGCTGCGGCTGCCGGACCGCGGGCTCGTCCGCGAGGGCTACCGCGCCGACCTGGTCCTCTTCGACCCGGCCACGGTCGCGGCGGGTTCCACCTTCGAGAACCCGCGCACGCTCCCGACCGGCATCCCGCACGTGCTGATCGACGGCCGGTTCGTCATCGAGGACGGCCGGCGTACGGACGTACTGGCCGGGCGGGCGGTCCGTCGCAGTCCCGTGTGACGGACCGCCCGCCCATGCCTTACGGCTTCGGCAGAGTGCACCCGCTCGCGCTCAGGTTGAGCTGGTTGCCCGTCGTGAAGCAGGCCGGGATCAGGTAGGTCTCCTGGGCGTAGTTGATGCCCTCGCGGACGGTCACGTTGCCGCTCTCGTCGACCTCGCAGGGGTTGTTCACCGTGCAGGTCCCGCCGTCCTCGTTGCCGGTGTTGTTGACGGCGACGACGTTCCCGGTGGACTGGTCGATCACCGGTGAGCCCGAGGTGCCGCCGATGGTCTGGCAGGCAGAGGTGTAACGGACCGAGTCCTTCCAGGTCCAGTCACCCTCCTCCAGCCGGTACACGAACCCGTCGATGTTGCAGTTGTAGAGCGTCTTCCAGTAACCGGACGCCACGGTGATGGCGGTGCCGGCGGTCGGGTGTGTGTTCTGCACGGTCAGCGCGGAGATCCCGTACGAGCTCTTGATCGTCGCGTACGTGCTGGTGAGCTGGTAGATCGAGACGTCCGTGTCGGTCATCGTCCCGTAGGCGAGCTTGCTGGCGCGCAGGGTCGCGACCCGGGTGCCGGCGGAGTTGAGCAGCCCGAAGGTGCGGCTGGAGGCCTGGTTGACGAGCACCTCGCCCGGCTCCGGGAAGCCGGTCGACAGGCAGTGGCCGTTGGAGAGCACCAGCGCCGGGTCGGTGTCCAGGGAGTTCGGAAAGCGGACGACCGAGCCGGAACAGTTGCTGAGCGCGACGGTGCCGGCGAGGTTGACGGCCTGGATCGTGGGCGCGGCGGCTTCGGTGGTCGCGGCCACGGTCTCCGGCGCGGGTGCCGGTGCCGGTGCCGCGACCGCTGGTACCGCGCCCGCCCCGGCGATCACCAGGGCGAAGAGCGCGGCAACGAGAGGCTTTCTCATGTGGGGTCCCCTCTTGCGACGTGAGTGACCGAAGGTTTTCCGGTCACCTTCTGTTTTGTCATGCGCATTGTGAGGGGGTGGGCGGGAGGGGACAAGGAGTTGTTTCCGGCCGCTGGTTCAAGCCGTGCGCTCAAGAGGCCGCGCCCGGGGGCTACTTGGGCCGCTTGCTCGCTCCCTGGCCCTGGCCGGGGTTGCCGTTGCCGTTGCCCTGGCCCGGGTCGGCCGTGGCGGTGGCTGTCCCCGTCGCCGCCGAAGAGGTCCCTGTGGTGGGAGCCTCGGACGCCGATCCGCTGGCGCCCGGGGAGGCGCCGGGCGCGCTCGCCGACGTATCGGACGGGTCGGGCGACGGATCCGGCGACGACGACGCTCCGGCGCTCGGGACGGAACCGTCCGTGGATGCAGTCGTGCCCGTGGCGGGTTCCGCGGGCGAGGTCGCCTCACGGACGCGGTCGCCCGGAGCCGTTGACGACCCGGAGTCGAACAATCCGGAGACTGTCACGACTACGAGGACGGCACACGCGGCGCCGCCGGCCACCGCCGCCCGGCGCAGCAGCCGGGCACGGCGACGGCGCAGCAGTCGGTCCTGGCGTGCCGAGGTGTCGGCGGGGACGGCGGCCAGCGGGGTGGTGTCGGCGTCGTCGCCGACGTGCACGTCCTCCCAGCCGTGGGCCGCCGCCGGATCCGCGTACGCCTCGTAGGCCGGGGGCGCCTCGTCGTCGTTCTGCGGGAGGTACACCCTCGGCGGGGCTTCGGGCTCGCCGTTCTGCTGGGACATGGGGGCGGATTGTAGAGACTGCGAGGGGTCTGGGGACAGCGACGGGAGAAAGGCGAACAAATCGTCCCGTCTCACGTGGTGGAAAACACGCCCCGCCCGGCGTTACCCGGCCGTAAGCTCACGGACATGCAGGTGATCCAGTCGACCAAGCTCGCCAATGTCTGTTACGAGATCCGGGGCCCGGTGCTCGAGGAGGCGATGCGGCTGGAAGCGGCAGGGCATCGGATCCTCAAGCTGAATACGGGGAATCCGGCGGCGTTCGGGTTCGAGTGCCCGCCCGAGATCCTCGAGGACATCCTGCGGAACGTGTCTTCGGCGCACGGGTACGGCGACGCGAAGGGGCTGCTCGCGGCGCGCCGGGCCGTCGTGATGCACAACCAGACCCTCGGCATCGAGACGGACGTCGAGCACGTCTTCATCGGCAACGGCGTGTCCGAGCTGATCGTGATGGCGATGCAGGGGCTGCTCGACGACGGCGACGAGGTGCTCGTACCGGCGCCGGACTATCCGCTGTGGACGGCGGCCGTGTCACTGTCCGGCGGAACGGCCGTGCACTACCGCTGCGACGAGCAGTCCGACTGGATGCCCGACCTCGCGGACGTGGAACGGAAGGTCACCGACCGCACCAAGGCCATCGTGATCATCAACCCGAACAATCCGACGGGCGCGGTGTACGACGATGCGATGCTGCGCGGGCTGACCGACATCGCCCGCCGCCACAACCTGCTGGTCTGCTCGGACGAGATCTACGACAAGATCCTCTACGACGGTGTCACGCACACGTCGACCGCCAAGATCGCCCCCGATCTGCTCACGCTCACCTTCAACGGGATGTCGAAGGCGTATCGCGTGGCGGGTTACCGGGTCGGCTGGATGGCCATCTCCGGGCCGCGCGCGCACGCCGACTCCTATATCGAGGGGCTGACGATCCTCGCGAACATGCGGCTGTGCGCGAACATGCCGGGTCAGCACGGGGTGGTCGCCGCGCTGAGCGGGCGGCAGACCATCAACGACCTGGTCCTGCCCGGCGGGCGGCTGAAGGAGCAGCGGGATGTGGCGTACGAGCTGCTGACGCAGATCCCCGGCGTGAGCTGTGTGAAGCCGAAGGGGGCGCTGTATCTCTTCCCGCGGCTGGACCCGAAGGTGTTCAAGGTCAAGGACGACCGGCAGATGGTCCTCGACCTGCTGCGCCGCGAGAAGATCATGGTGGTTCAGGGGACGGGCTTCAACTGGCCCGAGCCGGACCACTTCCGGGTGGTCACCCTGCCGACGGTCGGGGATCTGACGGACGCGGTGACGCGGATCGGCAACTTCCTGGACGGCTACGGCCAGCACTGACACTCACGCTGTGTGTGCGCTTTGACCGGTTCTGCGATCCCGCTCAACTTTAGACGGAATCCAAGCTAGGATGGGATCCTGTCAGAGCACAGGAGGCCGTCCCATGTACGAACCGATCCGCACCAAGTCGGTCCACACGACGGCCGGCGCCACCTCCGACTTTCCCCATCGGTCGCGCGAGGAGGAGCTGGACATCCAGCTGGCCGGTCATCTCGCGGCGCTGCTCGCGGTGACCGACGAGATCCGTGCGATCGCGCCGTCCGGCGATCTGGACGCGGCGGGTGAGCGGCTCACCGCGCAGGTGGCCCGGCTGCGGGACGGGGTGGCGCCGGTGCGGTCGTCGGTGGCCGACGCCCTTCACGAGCCGCGGCTCCTCTCCCTCCACCAGCGCGCGCACGCCCTCGCGGGCCGCGCCCTCGTCGTCGCGGCGTCCCGCGCCGACACCGCCGCCGCGATACTCGCCGCCGAGCGCATGGACGCCCACGCGTCCGCCACCGCCCCGGCATCTCTCGCGGCCCACTGAGCCTCCGCGCTCCCCTCATACGGCCCCGGTCCGCGCGCACCGCAGCGACGTGCGGACCGGGTGCCACAGCACTGCGTTCGCTGTCGCGGGGGTTTCGCTTGCCCCCGTTTTGGAGGACCCCGGCGTTTTCGGTGGGCTGCGGTTACTCGGCACCGCCGTCAAACGCCATCGTGGCTGAGCGCCGCTGCGGCGGAAGGAACTGGCCCGACCGGCGCTGGTCGGGCCAGTTCCTTCCGCCGCGGCGGCGCCCCGCCCCCACCGCACCCTTCGGCGGTGCCGAGCCGGTGCAGCCCTCGCGCAGCGAGACGCCCGGTGCAACGGCGGGAACCGGACAGCCCCGTGCAGTGGACCCCCGTAGCGGCACCCCCCGTTCCGGTTGCGTACCGGGACCCCGTCGTCACCCCGTGTTCACCCCGCGCCGGGGGGAATGTTGGAGTCCGGGAGCACGCTCTCGGGTGTGAGACGCATCGTAGGAATCGTCCTGGCGGTGCTGCTGATCGGCGGAGTGGTAGCAGCCGTCGTCGCAGGCCGCGATGGTCAGGACAAGGGCACGGCAACGAAGACCGTGCAAGGAGTGATCGGATCGGAGAAGGCGGAGTTCTTCGCCGATCCCGACGTGGTGAAGGCCCTCGCTGCCAAGGGCTACACCGTGAAGACGGAGACCTCCGGGTCCTGGGCCATGGAGGGCCTGGACCTCAAGGGGTACGACTTCGCCTTCCCTTCCAGCCAGGCGCCGGCGGATGAGCTGGCCGACAAGTACCACGCACAGAAGCCGCTCCCCCGGCCCTTCTACTCGCCCCTCGTCGTCGTGGCCCACCGCAACGCCGCCGAGGTCCTGGAGAAGAACGGCCTCGCGGTGCTCGACAAGGCCACCGGCACCCTCAAGATGTCCGCCTACCTCAAGGCGGCCGAGCAGGACCGGACTTGGCAGGAACTCAAGGGTTCCGAGAAGTACGGCGAGCTGACCGGCACGCTCTTCATCGCCACCACCGACCCCGAGACCTCCAACTCCGGCGCCCTCTACCTCGCCGCCGCCTCGTACGTCGCCGACGGCGGACGCGTGGCCGCGGACAACGCCGCCGTGACCCGCACCGCGCCCCTGATGCACAAGCTGATCAGCGTCCAGGGCGCTCAACAGAGCAGTACGGACGCCACGTTCAGGGACTTCATCAGCGGGGCCGGCAACCCGCTCGTCCTCGCCTACGAGTCCCAGGTCGCCTCGCTGCTCGTCCAGGGCCAGGAGGTCGGCGACCTCGCCGTCCTCTACCCGGACACCACGGCGAACAGCGACCACACCGTCGTACCGCTCACTCCTGAGGGCCGTGCGCTCGGCGAACTCCTCAGCACCGACCCGACCTTGCGCAAGCTCGCCGTCCGGCACGGGTTCCGGCCGCAGGGCGCGAGCACGGAGTTCACCGAGGCGACCGCCGCCCAGACCAGGTACATCAATCAGAAGCTGACCGGCGTCCGGCAGGCGCCCGTGCCCGCCTCCAAGGTGCTGCACGAGATGGCACTCCGGGCCCGGAAGTAGGGGGAAGCACGCAATGAGCACTGAACCGAACACACTGACCCTCACACCGCCCGAGGCCGTGGCGCCCGTGCCCCGCGAGAAGGCGGGCGGGCTCGTGCCCGTCGACCCGGCCGTGCACGAGGACATGGCGCGCCGCGCCGCCGAGTACGTCGGCGGGCTCGCCACCCTGGACGCCCGCTCCCCCGAGTTCGCCGGCAAGGTCGGCGAGATCGCGGGCCTGGGCGCGGGCGAGATGCGGGGCGCCGCCGCACAGTCCAACCGCATGCTGGAGCGCACCATCCGGAGCCTCCCCGGCAAGGGCGAGGACGCCCAGTCGCACGTGGCGGGCTCGCTCGTCGAACTCCGGCGAGTCGTGGAGGACCTGGACCCGCGCGACCTGCCCGCGAGCAAGGGCCGCAAGTTCCTCTCCCGGCTCCCCGGCGGCAACAAGCTCCGCGACCACGTCGCCAAGTACGCCTCCGCGCAAGGCACGTTGAACAAGATCGTTGGCTCGCTGCGCGGCGGACAGGACGAACTGCGCCGGGACAACGCCGCGTTGCAGACCGAGCGGGTCCGGCTCTGGGAGACGATGGGCAAGCTCCAGGAGTACGTCGTCCTCACCCAGGCCCTGGACACGGCCGTCGAGGCGCACATCGCGGGCGTGGAGGCCAGGGACCCGGCGGGGGCCGACACCCTCCGCTCCGACGTCCTCTTCCCCGTACGGCAGAAGCACCAGGACCTGCTGACCCAACTGGCCGTGTGCGCCCAGGGATACCTGGCCATGGACGTCGTACGCCGCAACAACGAAGAGCTGATCAAGGGCGTCGACCGGGCCGCGACCACGACCGTGTCCGCGCTGCGCATCTCCGTGATGCTCGCCTCCGCCCTCGACAACCAGCGCAAGGTCGTCGACCAGGTCAACGCCCTGCGCGGTACGACGGAGGACCTCATCCGGGGCAACGCCGAGATGCTCGCCACGCAGAGCGGGGAGATCCAGCGGATCGCCGCCGACCCGGCCGTCGGCGCGGAGACCCTGCGCAGCGCCTTCCAGCAGATCTACCGCACACTCGACGCGATCGACACCTACAAGGTCCAGGCCACCGAGGCCATGGCCGTGACGGTCGAGTCCCTGACCTCCGAACTCCAGCACGCGAGCGCGTACTTGGAGCGCAGCCGCTCGCAGGGTGCCCTGGAAGGCGGGAACGGATGAGACGACGAAGCGCGTTCGCCGTACTGACGGCGGCGGCTCTGCTCGCCGTATCGGCCTGCACGGCGGACAACACGACGGACCCCAAGGCGCCGACAGAACCCACACCCGGCACCCTCCGCGTCCTGGCCTCCAGTGAACTCAGCGACATGGCACCGGTGTTGGAGAAGATCCAGCAGGACACCGGGATCACGGTGAAGCCCACCTACATGGGCACCCTCGCCGCCGTGGACCTGCTCGCGCAGGGCAAGGTGGACGGTTCGTACGACGCCCTGTGGCTGTCGTCCAACGACTATCTGCACCTGCGTTCCGACGCGGCGAAGAAGGTCGTGTCGGAGACGCCGATCATGTCGAGCCCGGTGGCCATCGGGGTCAAGACGGCGACCGTGAGCGAGCTGGGCTGGCAGCCGGACGACGTCACCTGGTCGCAGGTGGAGAAGGCGGTGGCGGCCGGCAAGCTGACGTACGGCATGACCGATCCGGCACGCTCCAACTCCGGTTTCTCCACGCTGATCTCGGTGGCCTCGGGCCTGTCCGGAGCGCAGTCGGCGCTGACGGACGCGGACGTGGACAAGGCGACGCCGAAGCTGAAGGAGTTCTTCCAGGGGCAGAAGCTGACCTCGGGTTCCTCGGGCTGGCTGGCGGCCGCCTACGAGCGCCGCGGCACCGTGGACGCCCTGCTCAACTACGAGTCGGTCCTCAAGGGCATGAAGGGCCTCACCGTCATCCGGCCGAGCGACGGCGTGGTGACCGCGGACTATCCGCTGACCTCCCTCGCCTCGTCCTCCAAGGAGACCCGCGAGGACGTCCGCCGTCTCACCGAGGCCCTGCGCGCCCCGGCCGCCCAGCAGCAGATCACCGAGGAGACCCTGCGCCGCCCGGTCGTCGCCTCCGTCGCCCCGGCGACCGGCCTCGACACCAGCAGAAGGCGCGAACTCCCCTTCCCCGGCAGCCAGTCGGTCGCCGACGGCCTCCTCGACGCCTATGAGAACAAGCTCCGCCGACCGTCGAGGACCGTATACGTTCTCGACACCTCGGGCTCCATGCGCGAGGACGGCCGCCTCGACCGGCTCAAGAAGGCGCTCACCGATCTGACGAGCGACTTCCGCGAGCGCGAGGAGGTGACGCTGATGCCCTTCGGCTCCGAGGTCAAGAGCGTCCGCACGCACGTGGTGCGGCCCGAGGACCCGCAGGCCGGGCTCGACGGCATCCGCAAGGACACCAAGGCGCTCAGCGCCGAGGGCGACACCGCGATCTTCACCTCGCTGGAGAAGGCGTACGAGCATCTGGGCGCCGACGACGACACGTTCACGTCGATCGTGCTGATGACGGACGGCGAGAACACAGCCGGCGCGAGCGCTGACGAGTTCGACGGCTTCTACGGCCGACTGCCCGCCGCCGAGCAGGAGATACCCGTCTTCCCGATCCTCTTCGGCGACTCCGACCGCGGCGAGCTCCAGCACATCGCCGACCTGACCGGCGGCCGTCTCTTCGACGCCCAGAAGGGCTCGCTCGACGGCGCCTTCGAGGAGATCCGTGGCTACCAATAGGACCAAGGGGACCAGCCGGTTCATGGGCTACTTGGAGTCCCGCAAGAACCTCGCCGGGAGCGCGGGCGGGATCGCCGGGCTCGCGCTGACCTTCACGGGGCTCGCGGGCGCGTACTGGCCCGCCGTCGTCCTCGGTCTGTACGGCGCGGGCGCCCTGATCGCGCCGCCGGAACGCCCGCCGCTCCCCGACTTCCCGGACCCGTCCGCCCAACTCGACGAACTGCGCGGTGACTTCGGCAAACTGCGCGAGTACCTGGACGGCGTCGAGCTGCCGCCCGCGGCGGCCGGCCGCCTCACCGAGCTCACCGAACTCCTCACCGCCCTGCTGGACCCCGGCTGGGTCGCCGCGGTCCTCGCGCAGGACCCGGAGGGGGTGCACACCCTGTCCCGGGCCGTACGGCAGGACATTCCCGAGGCCGTCGACACCTTCGTACGGACGCGGTGGTGGACCCGGATGACACCCGGCACCGAACCGCCGGAACGCCACCTGGAGCGCCAACTCGCCGTGCTCCACGAGGAGTCGGAACGGCTGGCGGCACAGCTGCGGGAGACGGAGGCGCGGCGGCAGGAGTCGCTCACACGGTATCTGGAGGACCGGGGGCGCTCTTAGCGGAGGTCCCGGGGTACGGGTCACGTCTTCTTGCCGATGTCGGCGGAGCGCGCCACGAAGCGGACTGTTCCCCCGGTCACCCGGAACAGGAACCCTCCGCCGTCCTCGTCGGCCTTGAAGTTCTGCGTGGAGGCATCGAAGCTCATGAGACGGGTGATGCCCTGCCAGGGGCGGCGCAGGAGTTCCGAGCGCAGGGCGGTGCGGCCGTCGTCGCCGACGGAGGCGAGGCCGTGAGCGGCGAACCGGACGGCGTCGTACGCCTCGGCCGCCCAGGCGCCCGGGGCGCGTCCGTGGCGGGCGCGGAACGCGGCGGCGAACGCCTTGGTACGGGAGTCGGCGCTCGCGTCGGTGTAGCCCGTACTGATCCTCCAGTCCTCGCCGACGGCGAGGAAGGGGGCGCCGAGGACGTGCTCGCCCGCGACCCTGGCACCCCGGTGGCCCGCGTCCCGCAACGCGCGGGCGCAGGCGGCGGCGCGGTCGGGGCTCACCCCGCCGAAGAAGACGGCGTCGCGGGGGCGGGCGGCGATGCGGCGAGCGGCCCCGGTGAAGTCCTCGTCCGCGGCGACCTCCTCCACCGACGTCCCGCCGTCGAGCTTGCCGTAGACGGTGATGATGCGGACCGCGGCCAGGCTCTCCGCCTCGGTGGCCAGGTCGTGCACGACCACCGTGCGGGCGGGTTTGACGACCCGGTTCAGATAGATCACTGCCGCGAACGGGCCGACGGTCTGGGTGGTGCGCAACACGAGGGCGGTGGTGGTGTTGACGACCTCCAGGGCCTCGGTGTCGGCACGGGTGACGAGCACGGTCAGCCGGGCCTTCGTACACGGGGCGAGGGCAGCGGGCACGGTCGCGTTCGTGCCCGCGGCGATCACCACGGACACGTCCGGGTCGGCGGCCAGCCGGGCGGCCGTCGCGGCGGAGCCCGTCGCGGTGCCGCCGTCGTCCGCGGTGCGCAGCACGAGGTCCACGGTGCGCCGGGCGTCCTGGTTGTGCTGCTCGACGGCGAGGAGGGCGCCGCGCCGGTGGTCGGTGAAGTAGGGGTCGTCCGGGCTGCCGAGCAGCGTGACCACGTGGCGGGACCGCCGTACGGAGCCGGTGTTCGCCGACGCGTCGGCCCGGCCCCACTCCCACCACGCGCCCGCCCCGGCCACCGCGATGACACCGAGCGCGGCCCCGGCGACGAGCAGGCGCCGCCGGGTGGGCGAGGGCGGTGCGTCCACGGGGGAGGGCCCGGCGAGCATGGTGGGGTCGGGAACGGGCAGGTCGAGGACGCGTGCGGCACGGGCGGCGACCAGGGCCGGCAGCCCTTCGGGCAGCCACTCGTCCACGGCGAACTCGCCGAAGACGTCCTGGAGTTCACGGGCGCTCGGGCGCCGCTCCGGTTCCTTCGCCAGACATCGCCGTACGGTCCGGTCGAGGCTCTCCGGTACGCCGTCCAGGTCCGGCTCCTCCCGCACGGTCCGGTACAGCACGGCCGCGGCGCCGCCGGTGCCGAACGGCGGCCGGCCGGTGGCCGTGTGGGCGAGGACGCAGCCGAGCGAGAAGACGTCGCTGGGCGGACCCACGGTGTGCCCGCGGGCCTGCTCGGGCGAGAGGTAGCCGGGGGAGCCCACGACGGTGCCGTCCGTGGTGAGCGCGGTCGCGCCGACGGCCCGCGCGATCCCGAAGTCGATCAGGCGCGGCCCGTCCGCGGCCAGCAGCACGTTCGCGGGCTTGACGTCCCGATGGACCAGCCCGGCCGCGTGCACCCCGTCCAACGCCTCGGCCAGCACGGCACCGAGGCTGCGCAGCTGCGCCTCGGGCCAGGGTCCGCGCAGCGCCACGGCCTCGGCGAGGGACGGTCCGGGCACATAGGCGGTGGCCAGCCACGGGGAGCGGGCGTCGGCGTCGGCCGCGACGACCGGCACGGTCCACCGGCTGGTGAGGCGCGCGGCCAGCTCGGCCTCGCGGCGGAAGCGGGCGCGGAAGCCGGGGTCGTCCGCATACTCGGCGCGGATCACCTTCAGCGCGCACCACGCGCCGTGCGGCGAGCGCGCCAGGTAGACGACGCCCATGCCGCCCGCGCCGAGCCGGCCGGCGAGCCGGTGGCCGCCGATCAGGGACGGATCGGCGGGCAGGAGCCGTTCCACGTCAGCCGCCTCCGTTTCCCTGTCGTTCCCGCCCGCCGGTTCCGGGCCTCACTCCAGCACTTCAGCCCTGGCTCTGCGCCGCGCGGTTCAGATCGCCGAGTGATCCCAGCTGTCTGAACCGCCCGCCACGGACCTCGTGGACGAAGGTCTCGTCCGCCCAGCCCGTCGAGCTGTTGTCGTACTGGTGGAAGTCGCCGAAGGCGTACGTCCGGGCGATGCCCTGGTACTTCACCTTCGCCAGCCGCACAGCGAGATCGGCCCGCACCGGCCGCCGACGTGCCCCGGCCGGGACCGTGCGGGCGAACTCGGCGAGCAGCATCCCCACGCTGTCGTAAGCCTCGGTCGCGTACGGCTCCGGAGCGCTGCCGTAGCGCTTCCGCCAGGCCGCGGTGAAGTCCTTGGCCCGCTTCGTCGTCAGTACGGAGGGGTCCACGGCGTCCGTCACCACGAACCAGCCGTCGCCCGCCGCACCCGCGAGGCGCGGGAAGTCCGAGCCGTACAACTGGTGCTGCATCCAGCGCGGTCCGGTGAAGCCGGCCGTGGCCAGGTACCGGGCCGTGCGGACGGTGGCGTCCAGGGGGCCCAGGTACGCGAAGGCCCCGACACCGGCGGCGAGCAGTTCGCGCACCGCTTTCGGGCCGTCGTCCGTGTCCTCCGCGACGACGCGGGGCACGACCTCGCTCTTGAGGATGTTGCGCCAGTTGCCGACCACCTGGGTGCCCTGGTCCTGCATGGCAGGGCCCCCGGCCCGGTCGATCACGACGCCGGCCCGCACCACCTGTTGGGTTATGAAGGCGTGCAGTCCGATCCAGCCGCCGAGCGCGGCGTGGGCGGGGCCGCTCTGGAACGAGGTCTTCGGCGACGTCAGGAAGTAGTCCTGCTGGCCCGTGGTGCTGGAGACATGGGTCAGCCCCGCCGCACCGTAGACGGCCGCGGCCCTCTGCATGGGGAGCTCGGCGACCGGTCCCAGCACGGCGACGACGTTCCGGTCGGCGGTGAACTTACGGGCCACTTCCTGAGCGGTGTCCGCGTCGCCCTGGTCGGCGAGGACCTTCACCTTCAGGTCGTAGGAGCGCTTGGGCGTGGCGTTGTGCTCGGCGACGGCGAGGCGGGCGGCGCGTTCACTGGCCCGGCTGACGGCGGCCTCACTCGTGCTGGTGGTCGTGTGCACGCCGAGTACGTACAGGGGACGCCCACTGCTCGCGGACGGTTTCCCGTCGTCCTCCGACGCCCACACCGCCGCTCCGGTTCCGCCGCCCGCGAGCAGCAGCGCACCGCCGGCCAGCAGCAGGCGGCGGCGTGCCGGGTGCCGGGCGGGGACGGCCGGATCGTCCACGATCGTGGGTTCGACGTCCGGGAAGGCGAGGCTCTCGGCAGCCCGTGCGGCGACCATCCGGGCGACGGGGTCGGGGAGCCAGCCGCCGGAGGCGTCCGGAGCGTCATCGGCGAGCAGGCCGCGTATCTCGTCGGCCGTGGGCCGCGCGGCCGGGTCCTTGGCCAGGCAGCGTTCCACCAGGGGCCGTAACTCGCCCTCCACACGATCGAGTTCGGGCTCGTCGTGGACCGTGCGGTACATCAGGGCATCCGGCGTGCCGGTGCCGAAGGGAGGAGTGCCGGTCGCGGCGTACGCCAGCGCGCAGCCCAGTGCGAAGACGTCGCTCGCGGATGTGGCGGACTGCCCCTGGGCCTGCTCCGGGGCCAGGAAACCGGGGGTGCCGACCACGAGCCCGGACGCGGTCAGTGCCGTGTCGTCGGCGGCGCGCGCGATGCCGAAGTCGATCAGGCGCGGTCCGTCCAGGGCGAGCAGTACGTTGCCCGGCTTGACGTCCCGGTGTACGAGCCCGGCCGTGTGCACTGCATTCAGGGCCCCGGCCAGCAGCCCGCCCAGGACGCGTACGGCACGCGACGGCAGTGGGCCGTGCGCGGCGACCGCCTCGGCGATGGAGGGCCCGGGGACGAACGCGGTGGCCAGCCACGGCTCGCGTGCCTCGGCGTCCGCGTCCAGGACGGGAACCACCCAGGGGCTGTCCACCCTTCGCGCCAGCTCCACCTCCCGCGCGAACCGGGCCCGGAAGTCGTCCTCGTCGGCGCCCTCCCCCCGGATCACCTTGACCGCGGCGAGTGCCCCGGAGTCGGTGCGCCCGAGGTAGACGACGCCCATGCCGCCCGCGCCGAGCCGCCGCAGCAGCCGGAACCCCGCGATGCGGGACGGGTCGGAGGACCGCAGCGGTTCGCTCACTGTCCCGCCCCCTTCGTCTCGGTCGGTTCCGCGGTGGCACTCGCATCGCCCGCCTTGCCCCGGCCGTCGATGCTCGCCGCGACGAAGGTCATTCCCCTGCCCATGTCGGTGGTGACGGTGGAGTCCTCGGCCTCGGTCCGGCCCGAGCCGTGCCGCGCGGTCGCGGCCAGGGTGACCGACCCCAGCCGGAACTTGTACCAGTCGAAGGGATGCGCCTTGCCGCCGGCGGCGACCCAGTTCCCGCTCTCCGTCAGGTCGTCGTCGGAGATCACGGGTCGCCCGTCGGCGAACGCGTCGACCCGGGAGTACAGGCCGCGCACCCGGTCCGTGGCGTTCAGTTGCTGCTCGGGGCAGCGCAGCGCCTCCTCCAGCGACCCGGCCATGTCGCGCCGTGCCGACACGACGTCCTGGTGCACGGTGACGGTCAACGACACGTACACCGGCCCCTTGCCGCCCTTCGTCGGCAGCTCGTACATCCGCGTGAGACTGGCCAGTACGGTGTTCGGCAGCGCCTCGCGCCGCCACAGGCAGTCCTCGCCGAGTACGGCCCACTCGGCCGGATCGCTCTCGAAGGGATCGCGTTTGCGGTACCCGGTGCCGAAGTAGTCGGGGCGCACGGTGAGTTCACGAACGAAGGCGACGGCCTCGGCCCGCGTCCTCGGTGCCCGGTCCTCGGCGAGCGTGTACGGCTCGTTCACGGGCGACGCCGAGGCCGAAGGAGACGCGCCGGAGCTCTTCTTCGGTGTCCCCTCCGTCTTGGGCTCATCGCCCGCTCCACTGGTACACCCCGCCAGCAGCAGCACCCCCGCCGCCACGGCCAAGGTTGGCCTCCACCCGGTCATGCGTCACTCCCACCCCTATGCCCGCACCCCTGTAATCAGTGTGGCGCATGTAAACGCACTTGGGTGCCAACTACCCTTACAAACATGAGCAGTTATGGGCTTTGACGGCGGAGCATGGCGCTGTGGATTCATCCTGGCCGCACCACGATGATCACCAGGATCAGCACCGCCAGGATCAGCAGGCCGACCTTCAGGGCCGCGGGCCACGGCTGCGTCTCCTCCGGCGGCACGTCCGGCACCGGAACCGGCACCGGCCCGTTGAACACGTCGTGCCCCGTGACCGCCGCCCGCGTGCACCACGGGCAGGTCGGCAGATGGGACCCGTACGCGTGCAGCGGGCGGTTCCGGCAGACCCGTACCAGCGCGCGTTCCCTGTCCAGGGCGCGCAGCCACGCCTCCGCCTGGGGGCGCGCGGCGGGGGCCTGTACGCCGGGGCCGAAGGCGGTGCGGGCCAGGGTGAGGAGTTCCGGGGGCAGCACGGAGGGGTCGACGGTGCCGCGCGGGATGACGACCAGTTCGGGGCGTACGACGTAGGAGCAGCTGGCGGCGATGTTGTCCTTGACGGTCGACTCGGAGGCGCTGTCGTGCGGGACGCCGCCGAAGGGGTGGTTGCCCGCCGTGAGCAGCTGGTAGACGAGGACGGCGAGGGCGAAGTCGTCGGTGGCGCGGGTGGCGGGGCCGCCGGCCTGGCGCTCGGGGGACGAGTAGTCGGTGGTGTGCATCAGGCAGGGGAAGGGTTCCCCGGTCACCGGGTCGGTGAAGGCGATGGAGTCGCAGTCGAGGAAGGTGACGAAGCCGTTCCCGTCGACGACGACGTTGCTGCTGGAGAAGTCGCCGATGACGAGGTTGTCGTAGTGCATACGGGCCGTCATGAAGGCGAGGTTCCAGGAGACGCCGAGCAGGAAGCGCCAGTCCGCCCGTCCGGGGAAGAGTTTGAGGCGCTGGGCGCGGGTGAACAGGCCGATCAGCTGGACGTGCTGGGGTTCGCCGAAGCGGCGCATGGCGTAGCCGAGGAACTCGCCCCGGGGGCCGCGGGCGAGCGCGGTGGGCCAGGCCAGTTCGGGTGGCTGGGAGGCGTTGGTGGGGCGGGCGGCGAGCGGGGACATGGTCAGCATCCGCGTCAGCCGGCGCTCCTGTTCGGGTCCTGGCGGTTCGCGGTAGAGCTTGACGACGATGCCGTCGTCGCCGACGACCGGGTAGACGGCCGCCTGGCCGCCGCCCTTCAGGGGCAGTTCCGCCAGGACGACGGGCTTCCCGTCCAGGAACACCGTGAGGCCGCTCATGGCCGCGCCTTGCGCACGGCCCGCAGCAGCGTCTTGTCGTCGGCGTTCAGGGCGGTGAGGCGGTCCGACCTGAGCAGCGTGGCGAGTCCCTCGTGGGCGTCGTCGGTGACCGTGTCCAGGGAGCGGAACACGGCGTCGGCGAAGGACGCGTTCGGCGACTGCGCCCCGGAGGCGGCCCGGGTGAGCGCGGCCTGCACGAGCCCGTCGGTGGAGAGCAGCACGCCGTCGATCCCCTCGTCTGACACACAGTCGGTGTGCACCCAGCGGGCCGCGTCCGGCGAGGTGAGGAAGACCGTCTCGTTGCTGTACTCGCTGGCCGCCCGCGGCTGTGGCAGCAGATGGAACTGCCGCTCCCCGTCCTCCGTACCGGCTCGCAGTACGACGAAGCCGTCGCCGACGGTGAGCTGGCCCAGCCAGCCGGGGGCGAGCACCACGACGGTGAGCGTGGTGGCGAAGTCGGCGGCGTCGGCCCCTGTCCTGTCCAGGAAGACCTTGCTGACATCGTGGAAGGCGTCTTCGAGCAGTTCGTGGACGGCCTCTCCTGGCCGGCAGTCGGCCGCCGCGTCGGCCCGCCGCGCGAAGTGCTCGGTGGCCAGCTCGACCGCGAGCCTCGACCCCTCCTCGGAGCGCGGACGGCTGCCCGCGCCGTCCGCGACCGCGAGGACCGCCACGTACGCCGACGCCTTGTAGGCGCAGGCGTCCTGGCAGGGCAGGCCCTGGCGGCGGTGGCGGTAGCCCTCGACGCTCATGCCGTGGATGCGCCACGGCGATTCCTGCTTTTCCGCTCCGGCCATGAGTCAGGATCCCCATCCGGTCATTCGGTCAGGACTCCCAGGCCGGGCGCTGGGTCTTGAACTGGCTGAAGATCTTCTCGAAGACCTCGTCGCCCGCGCCCTTCTGTTCGGCGTTCGCGCTCGCCGACATCATCTGGAGCAGCTCCCGGAACGGGAACCCCTGCAGCCGGGCGTTGAACTTCGGGGCGAACGCCTGGAGCACCTGCTCGCCCATGTCCGTGATGCCGCCCACCCCTATCGCGTACAGGCGGAAGCGGCGGGCGCTCTGCTCGTCGGCGAGTACCGGGATCAACCGGTGCCAGGAGTCGGTCAGATGGCCCGTGCCGTCGGTCGGCAGACCGTCGGTGACCAGGCAGATCTGCGGCCGGTAGTACTGGAGTCCGGAGGCGCGCAGCTCGGCCTTGCGGGCCGCGACGATGTGCATCGACAGTTCGACGGCCTCCGTCATCAGGGTCACCCCCGCGGCGGCGAGCTGCGGCGGCCGGAACATGTGGGCGGGCACGAAGGGGCTCACCGGGGCGCGCGGGTCCAGGAGTTGGGGCCCGCGCCAGGCGACGACGCCCTGGCCGCCGAAGGTGACCACGGCGACCTCGACGCTGTAACTGAGGCTGACGTCGTCGTGCAGTTCCCGGGTCCACTCCATGAGCGCGTTGTTGAGCGTCTGGATGGGGCGGCCCGCCATGGAGCTGGAGGTGTCGAGGCAGAGCACGAGGGGCAGGCGTTGCGCGTTGTTCTCGAACTCGATGTCGGCGTACTCCGCCGGCATGGTGGGCGGGTGATCGCTGTGCATCTCTGTTCTCTTCTCCTGGTTTCCGGGGTGTCTCACGGGCCTCAGGACCGGGTGCCTTTGGCGTGCCGTCCCGTGGTGGGCGGGAAGGCGTACAGGACGTCGGAGTCGCGCTCGCGTGCGTCCGTGACGTCGACGAGCTGGCCGGGCGCGGGCGGCGGGCGGCCGGGCTCCGCCCACACGGCGCGGTACAGCACGCGGCCGAGCTCGACGTAGCCCTGCGGGTGCAGTTCGGTGCGGACGACGGCGGACCTCGCGGGGCCGGATACGTTGCCGACCCGGCGCCCGTGGCGGGTGGCCGGCTCCACCCTGAGGTGGGTGGTCTTCTCGTCGGCCGCGCGGCTGTTCGTGGTGGGAATCGTGCTGCCGCCCGCTGCGGCGAGGGTGCGGCGGGGCGCCGCGCGGGAGGAGCGGCGGATGGCGAGCACGAGGGCGGCAAGCAGGACTACGAGGAGGGCGCTCACGATTACGAGGGGGAGGTCGTCCCAGACGGAGGACTTGCCGGAGGTGGAGACGGAGAACGACTGCTTGGCGCGGTAGGTGGCCGGAGCCGCGTCCATCAGTTCCTGGCCGGTCAGCGACTTGGCGGCGAGCAGACCGCAGGCGGAGTGGAGTTCCGTGAGGTAGCCGGGGTCACCGGCTTTCGCGGGCTCACAGGCGGGCAGTCCCTGCCGAGCAGTCCCCGGAAGTCTGTCGATGGTGGCTTTCGGGTCCACCCAGCCGGTGCCCGCCAGCAGCAGGAGCGCTGTTCCGCCCTCACCGGTCTTCCCGCCCTCCGGCACCTCGACCACGAGGTTCTGGCGGTTGTCCCACAGGGTCTGCTTGGTGGCGCCGAGGTCGCCCGCCTTGTCGTCGAAGGGCACCTGGTCGTCCAGGGTGACCAGGACACCGAACTCGTCGATCGACTGGGACCAGCACTTGAGCCGGGCCCCGAAGTTCTCGTCGCACGTGTCGGCCACCGCCGCACCCGCGGGAAGCAGGGCGACGAGCATTCCGAAAAACACCGCGCAAAACAGTGAACGCCTCATGGGCAACCCCCCGTGGCCTAAAAGGCACTCGCCCATAGTGAGGGCAACCGGCGTGCGCCCGGAAGGGTTTTAGGGAAACCACCGCTTTCACTTCTACAACTTGAATACCTGATGGCAGCGGATGAACATCTGCCTCGCCCGTTCCACCCAATCACTGGCCAAAGCATCGAAATCCGTTTGCGTCATCCGGCAGGTCAGCGGCAGATCGCAGACCCCGGCGAGACAGGGCCGCGGCCCCCGTACGTCCCATACCGAGAGCATGGGATTCAGTTGTTCGGTATTCCATGCGTTCGAGGCCGCGGCGGCGACCGCCAGTTGATCCTGGCGCAGATAATGACCATCCGTCACGAAGGCGACCAGTAGCCGTTTGGTGGTCATGAATCTCACGGTGACCTGCCGTCCCGTCTCCTTGAGATCGAATTGCATGGACACGGAAACGGTGTCGGTCACGGTGTGGTAGTTCCGTCCGGCCACCCAGCTCTCCACCATCCGCCGCCAGTGCGCACCGATCTCGAGTACCTCGGGCTCCCGGCCGGGAAAACGCGTGGGTGAGGAATCAGGCGTCGCCGCCACGGCCCACCGCCTCGGCGACCATCGCGTCGGTCAGCCCGGCGTCCAGCAGCGCCTGGGCGTGCAGCAGCAGACAGGAGGGCACGGACACACTCGTACCGGCCCCGCGCCCCGCGGCCGCGGCCCTGCGGCGGTCGGCCAGATCACTGGTGCGCACCTTGATGCTGTGGGCCACGGTGGGCGGCGGCCAGGACGCCGGTTTCGGGGTCTCCTCCAGCAACGCGGCGAGCAGTTCGTCCAGTTGAGGCCGGTCCTCGGGCCGCTTGGCCAGACAGCGCGCGATCAGCTCGCGCGTTCCCCGGGGTACGGCGTCGAGTTCGGGTTCGCTCTGTACGACCCGGAAGCGCACGGCGTCGCCGCTCCCGAACGGGGGCCTTCCCGACAGGGCGAACACCAGCACCCCGCCGAGGGAGAAGACATCGCTGGGCGGCCCCACCTTCGCGCCCTTGATCTGCTCGGGCGACATGAACGGCGGTGTGCCGACGACGATGCCGGTCTGGGTGAGCCCGGGTACGCCGTCGACGCGGGAGATCCCGAAGTCGATGACGCGCGGACCGTCGGAGGCGAGGAGCACGTTCGCCGGTTTCAGGTCACGGTGTACGACGCGGGCGGCGTGGATAGCCTGGAGCGCCTCGACCAGGCCCGCGCCCAGCTGCCGTACCTGCGGCTCGGGCAGCGGTCCGTCGGTGCGGACGGCTTCGGCGAGCGAGGGTCCGGGCACGTACATCGTGGCCAGCCACGGCAGTTCGGCCTGGGTGTCGGCGTCGACGACGGCTGCGGTGTACGCGCCGCTGACCACCCGCGCGGCCGCGACCTCACGCGCGAAGCGCTCCCGGAACTCGCTCTCCGCCGCCAGCTCGGCCCGCACCACCTTCACCGCGACCTCGCGCCCGGCCGGCGAACGGCCGAGATACACCCATCCCATCCCGCCGGAGCCCAGCCGTCCGACGATGCGGTACGGCCCGATCTTCAGGGGGTCACTGACGGGCGTGCGCACCCCGCTCACCTCGATCCAGGGTTCGTTGCAGGATGTCCCGAGTGTCCCGCGAAATCCCCGCCGTGGCAGAGGTGATGGCGGAAATGGGGGCCGGGATTACGTTCGACCCGCAAGCAGGACCACGTGCCGCGCGCAGCGGGACGACGTGCGACACCCCGTCGAGATGGCGTCCGACGCGCAAGAAGGCCGGGGCCACGCACACCGTTGTGCGCGGCCCCGGCCTCCCCCGAGTTGCGGTCACCGCGGCCGGTCTTGACGACGTCGCAGGTCAGGGCAAGTCCGACCGGCCGCGGAGATCTCCGTGGACTAGCCCAGGCGCTGCACCAGCGCGCGGTACTCGTCCCACAGTTCGGTGGGCGTGTGCGTGCCGAACGTGTTGAGGTGCTCCGGTACGAGCGCGGCTTCCTCGCGCCACACGTCCTTGTCGACGGTGAGCAGGAAGTCGAGGTCGGACTCGGACAGTTCGAGCCCGTCGGTGTCCAGGGCACCCTTGGCCGGCAGGATGCCGATCGGGGTCTCGACGCCCTCGGCCCTGCCGTCGAGGCGGTCGACGATCCACTTCAGGACACGGCTGTTCTCGCCGAAGCCCGGCCACACGAACTTGCCCGCGTCGTTCTTGCGGAACCAGTTCACGTAGTAGATCTTCGGCAGCTTCGCCTGGTCCTTGTCCTTGGCGACGTCGATCCAGTGACCCATGTAGTCGCCCATGTTGTAGCCGCAGAACGGCAGCATGGCGAACGGGTCGCGGCGCAGCTCGCCGACCTTGCCCTCGGCCGCGGCGGTCTTCTCGGAGGCGACGTTCGCGCCGAGGAAGACACCGTGGTTCCAGTCGAAGGACTCCGTGACCAGCGGTACGGCGGTCGCGCGCCGGCCGCCGAAGAGGATCGCGGAGATCGGCACGCCCTTGGGGTCCTCCCACTCGGGCGCGATGATCGGGCACTGCGCGGCGGGGACGGTGAAGCGGGCGTTGGGGTGGGCGGCGGGCGTACCGGACTCCGGCGTCCAGTCGTTGCCCTTCCAATCGGTGAGGTGGGCCGGAGTCTCCTCCGTCATGCCCTCCCACCAGATGTCGTTGTCGTCGGTGAGCGCGACGTTGGTGAAGACGGAGTTGCCCCACAGCGTCTTCATCGCGTTGGCGTTGGTGTGCTCACCGGTGCCGGGCGCGACGCCGAAGAAACCGGCCTCGGGGTTGATCGCGTACAGCCGGCCGTCCTCGCCGAACCGCATCCACGCGATGTCGTCACCGATCGTCTCGACGGTCCAGCCGCCGACCGTCGGCTCCAGCATGGCAAGGTTCGTCTTGCCGCAGGCGCTCGGGAAGGCCGCGGCGACGTACTTGGACTCGCCCTGCGGCGGGGTCAGCTTGAGGATGAGCATGTGCTCGGCCAGCCAGCCCTCGTCGCGCGCCATCACGGAGGCGATGCGCAGCGCGTAGCACTTCTTGCCGAGCAGCGCGTTGCCGCCGTAGCCCGAGCCGTACGACCAGATCTCGCGGGACTCCGGGAAGTGCGAGATGTACTTCGTGGAGTTGCACGGCCACGGCACGTCCGCCTCGCCCTCGGCCAGCGGCGCTCCGAGCGTGTGCACAGCACGCACGAAGAAGCCGTCGGAGCCGAGCTCGTCCAGGACCGGCTGACCCATGCGGGTCATGGTGCGCATGGACACGGCGACGTACGCGGAGTCGGTGATCTCGACGCCGATCGCGGAGAGGTCGGAGCCGAGCGGGCCCATGCAGAAGGGCACGACGTACATTGTCCGGCCGCGCATCGAGCCGCGGAAGACACCGCCCTTGCCGTCCGTGCCCTGGAAGATCTCCCGCATCTCGGCGGGCGCCTTCCAGTGGTTCGTCGGGCCGGCGTCCTCTTCCTTCTCGGAGCAGATGAACGTCCGGTCCTCGACCCGCGCGACATCGGTCGGGTCGGAGGCGGCGTAGTAGGAGTTGGGGCGCTTGATCGGGTCGAGCTTCTTGAAGGTGCCCTTGCGGACGAGTTCCTCGCTCAGTCGCTCGTACTCGGCTTCGGATCCGTCACACCAGACCACGCTGTCCGGCTCGGTCAGTTCGGCGATCTCGTTCACCCACGAGATCAGTGCTTTGTGGTTGGTGGGTACGACGGTGGGAGCCGCGATGTCGCGCGCCACGATTGCTCCTAAATGAGGGGTTTTGTTGTTTGTGCCCCGTGGGGGCTGCGACCCGGACGCTTCACGATGGTGGATCCCCTGGCGCTCATCCGGTGCCGACCGCACTCATTTGATCATCCGACTAGACCGCGCATATGTCCAGAGGGCCTCACAGACGAGCGAAGTGAGGATCGCCACTCATCTCCGGGTTTTCTCCGCGCCATTTGGGGTTCACCCCCCATCACCCGGCGCACCGCGGCCTATCGCGCCCCGGGCGCCCGTGAGACGATGGCCACTATTCGCCCTTCATAAGGGCATCCTGATACGTAACTTACGGTTCCGTAGGTACGATTCAGCGCATGACTGCGTCCGTCCCCGACGCGCCCACGGACTCGCCGGCCGCCGGCCACGGTTCCGTCGCGCACTCCTCGTCGCGCTCGTCCTCCACACATCTGTCGCTGCCGCACCCGTCGCTGTCGGACGAGATCAAGCCCAAGCTCCGCGGCTGGCTGCATCTCGGCATGTTTCCGGCCGTCCTCATCTCGGGCCTGGTGCTCACCGCTCTCGCGAGTTCGACACGCGCCCGCGTCGCCTGCGCGATCTTCGCCCTGACGGCCTGCCTCCTGTTCGGAGTCAGCGCGCTCTACCACCGGGGCAACTGGAGCCCGCGCATGGACGGGGTGCTGCGCAGACTCGACCACGCGAACATCTTCCTGATCATCGCGGGCACCTACACACCGCTGACGATGCTGCTGCTGCCGGAAGCCAAGGGACAGTGGCTCCTGTGGAGCATCTGGGCCGCGGCCGCGGCGGGCATCATCTTCCGGGTGTTCTGGGTCGGCGCCCCACGCTGGCTCTACACCCCCTGCTACATCGCGATGGGCTGGGCGGCCGTCTTCTTCCTCCCCGACTTCATGCGGACGGGCGGCATCGCCGTGCTCGTACTGGTGATCGTCGGCGGGCTGATGTACAGCGCGGGCGGCGTGATCTACGGGATCAAGCGCCCCAACCCGTCACCCAGCTGGTTCGGCTTCCACGAGGTGTTCCACTCCCTCACCGTCGGGGCGTTCGTCGTGCACTACGTCGGGATCTCGCTGGTGGCCTATCAGCACGGCTGATCTTTTTGACCGACTCACCCTCAGTGGCCGTGGCTTCGAAGCCGCGGCCACTTTGCATGTCACGGCGGCCACACCCACCACCACGACCCCCAGGACCGCGGTCGCGCCGCCGACCAGGAACGCGACCACGCACAGCGCGGCGACCAGCAGCGCCAGCACATTGACAGTGCTCCTCACGAGCCCCCTCCCTCCATCACGACGAGCCCCCTCCTCCATCACGGACCGTGAATCAGCCCCATCTCAGAGTGACATGCCGCACTGACAATGAGCCCCTCCCCGCAGCTCCCCCTGCCCGCCCTCCCCGTCCACTCCCCCTCCACACATTGACAGCAACCACCTTTTGAGAGCTACTCTCATTTCATGGTTACTGTCACTAACGATGGCGCCGTACGGCGCGACCCCCGCCGCTGGTGGGCCCTCGGGGCCCTGGTCGCGAGCATGCTCGTGCTCGGTTTCGACATGACGATCCTCAATGTGGCGCTGCCCACGATGGCCCGGGACCTGGGCGCGTCCACCGGCGAGCAGCAGTGGATGGCCGACGCGTACGTCGTCGTCTTCGCCTCGCTGATGCTCCCCGCCGGCCTGCTCGGCGACCGCTTCGGACGGCGCCGCATGCTCATCACCGGGCTCGGCATCTTCCTGGCCGGCTCACTCGTCGGCGCCCTCGTCGACGACGTCACGCCCGTGATCGTCGCCCGCGCCGTGATGGGCATCGGCGGCGCGCTCGTGATGCCGCTCGCGATGGCCGTACTGCCCACGCTGTTCGCACCCGACGAGCGGACCAAGGCCGTCGGCGCGGTGTCCGCCGCCTCCGCCCTCGGCATGCCGCTCGGCCCGATCATCGGCGGCTGGCTCCTCGACCACTTCTGGTGGGGCTCGGTCTTCCTGGTCAACGTGCCCATGGCCGCGCTCGGCATCGCCGCCTGCGTCTTCCTGCTCCCCGAGACCCGCGACCCGGCCGCACCCAAGGTCGACGCCGTCTCCACCGCGTACACCGCGGCCGGCCTCAGCATCCTGATCTACGCGATCATCGAGGCCCCGCACCGCGGCTGGGGCGACCCGCTGATCCTCGCCCTGTTCACGGCTTCCGCGCTCCTGATCACACTCCTCGTCGTACGCGAACGCCGCAGCCCGCGCCCGATGCTGGACCTCTCCCTCCTCGCCCAGCGCGGCTTCCTCCTCAACACACTCGCCGCGACCCTCGTCCTGTTCGTCCTGTCCGGGCTGCTGTTCGTGCTGCCGCAGTATCTGCAGGCGGTACTCGGGTACGACGCCTTCGCCACCGGGGTGCGGCTGCTGCCGATGATGGGCGGACTGCTGGTGGCCGCGAGGGGCGCGGAGCCGCTGATCCGGAGGTTCGGGGCGCGCGCGGTGATCAGCGCGGGCCTGGTCGCGCTCGCCTTCGCCGCGATCCTGGGCAGCCGTACGACGGTCGACGACGGGTACGGCTTCACCGCCCTGTGGCTGTCCATCGCCGGGCTCGGCTTCGGCTTCGCCGTCGTCCCCGCGATGTCCGCCGCCCTCGGCGCGCTGCCCCGCGACCGCGCCGGCAGCGGCTCCGGGCTCCTCATGACGGTGCGCCAGGTGGGCAGCGCGATCGGTATCGCCCTGCTCGGCTCGCTGCTGGCGGGCGCGTACAGCGACCGGCTCGACACCTCGGGCCTTGCGCGCGCCGCCGCGGACACCGCCTCCGACTCGGTGGTCGGCGCCCATGTCGTCGCCGGCCGGCTCGGCGACAGCGCGCTCGCCGCCTCCGCCGACGCCTCGTACATCCACGGCATGAACCTGGTCCTGCTGGTCAGCGGGGTCGCGGCGCTCATCACCGCGCTGCTGGCCGCGGCGCTGCTGCCGAACGCGAAGCCGTCCGAGCCCGCCGGCCGCCCCACCCCCGAGAAGGAGACCGACGTGGCCCCGGCCGCCGCAGATGCCCGACAATGAGCACCATGGCCGCCACCGCACACAGCTCCACTCCCTCCGCGGAGCCCCCGCTCGGGCTCCGCGAGCGGAAGAAGATGAAGACCCGCATCGCGATCCGCCACGCGACATACCGGCTGATCCAGGAGCAGGGGTACGACGCGACGACCATCGAGCAGATCGCGGAGGCGGCCGAGGTCTCCCCGTCCACGGTCTTCCGCTACTTCCCCACCAAGGAGGACATCGTCCTCACGGACGAGTTCGACCCGATCCTGATGGAGGAACTGCGCAAGCGGCCGGCGGACGAGCCGTGGATGGACTCGCTGCGGTACGTCATGAAGCTGGCCATCGGCTTCGGGATGGAGAGGGAGCCCGAGGCCACCCGACTCCGCTCGCACCTCATGGTCCAGGTCCCCGCGGTGCGCTCCCGGATGCTGGAGAGCATGTCGGTCACCGGCCGGATGCTCGCCCAGGCGGTCGCCGAGCGCACCGGCCGGGACCCGGACAGCCTGGAGGCGCGCGTCTACACGATGTCCCTCATCGGCGGCCTCGCGGAGATCACCCAGTACTGGGCCGAACACGATTTCCAGGACGACCTCCTCACCCTCCTGGACCGCGCCCTGGAGGTCATCGAGCACGGCCTGCCCGCGAAGGACGACTGAGGCCGCAGCCCACCCCCGTGGCATCCTGATCCGGTGAACGGACCGGAGATCCACGTCGAATTCGCCCCCGAGCTGGGAATGTTCGTCGCGCCCGGACGGCGTGCGGGTGTCACGGAGGTCGTCACCGACGGTGTCTCGACCCTCGGCCACGTCGTCGAGTCCCTCGGCGTCCCGCTGACCGAGGTCGGCACGCTCGTCGTGGACGGCCACGAGGTGCCCGTGTCCCATGTTCCGGCGGCGGGCGAGTCCGTGCGCGTGCGACCGGTCGAGCGCCCGCAGCAGGTTCCCGGCGCTCCCCTGCGATTCCTGCTCGACGTCCATCTCGGCACCCTCGCCCGCCGGCTGCGGCTGCTCGGCGTGGACACGGCGTACGAGTCGACGGACATCGGCGACCCGGCCCTCGCCGCGCGTTCCGCCGCCGAGCGGCGCGTGCTGCTCAGCCGCGACCGCGGACTGCTCCACCGCCGCGAACTGTGGGCGGGTGCCTTCATCTACAGCACCCAGCCGGACGACCAACTCCGGGACGTCCTTGGCCGGTTCGCGCCCGAACTGAAGCCCTGGACACGCTGCACGGCGTGCAACGGCCTGCTCAAGGAGGCGAGCAAGGAAGACGTCGCGGAGCGGCTGGAAAGCGGGACTCAGCGGTCGTACGACGTCTTCGCGCAATGCCAGGAGTGCGGGCGCGCGTACTGGAAGGGCGCGCACCACGACAGCCTGGAGGCCATCGTGGAGCGCGCCCTCACGGAGTTCGGGACCTGAGGAGAGGAACCGTTGACGCCCCCTCAGATGCCTACCGCTTCTTCAGATCCTTCGCCCCGCAAGCCACCCCGTCCTTGCTCGGATCGAGCTTGAGCGGGTCGTCCTTGCCGTTGACCTTCAGGCGCCCGTAGTCGTTCGTCTTCAGCCACGCGCACCGGGCGGCCGTCGTCTTCTTCACCTCGTCGGGGAAGACGGTCGGCACGCAGACGTTGATCGAGCCGTAGTGCCGGTCGCAGCCGGAGATCGTCGGGCTGACCTTCTGCGAGGTCCGCTTCTTGCCGGGCTCGGTGACCGTGCCCTGGAGCGAGTCGGCGAAGGAGTGGACGTGCGCCTCGGCGGTCGACTCGGCGGCGAGTGCCGACGGGCCCTGCAGATGCACCCACTTGGCCACCGACGGCACCCCGTTGGCGTCGACCGCGAAGAGCATGTACCAGCCGGGCGGCGCCAGGTTGGGATTGCTCGTCACGTTCAGGTCCACGTTGTTGCCGTCCACGGACAGCGGCAGGTCCACGAACCGCTGGTTCGGGTCCGAGGAGTGCGTCACCGCGGCCGGACGGATCAACTCGGCCTTGGCGATGGGCCGGTCGGTGGTGATGCGCTGTGTGTCCCCGTACACCCACTCGTTGTCGATCACCGAAGTGATCGTCGGGCGGGTGCCCTTGAGGAGGTACGGCGGCGTGTAGATGGACACGTCATGGTTCCACGTGCCGTTGCCCGGGTTGTCGCCGGTCGTCATCACACGGCCGTCGGGCAGCAGGAACGCGGAGGAGTGGTAGCCGCGCTCCTCCGGGTCGGGAGCCACCGGGTCGAACGTCGAGGTCGCCGGGTCGAAGATCGACGACTCGTACACCGGGTTGGCGCGGTTGTGCAGAGCGCCGCCCGTCTCCAACACCTTGCCGTCGGGCAGCAGTACGGCGGAGACGTACATCTTGCCCTGGTTGCCCGTCTGAGCCACCGCACCGGCGCCCAGATCCACCGTGCCCTGCGGAAGCGGCGGACCGACGGTGTACGACGGGTTCGCGGTCTTGAGGTCGATGATGTCGGTGAGCCGGTTGGCGTCCGGGTTCGAGTCGATGTTGCCGCCGCCGATCGTCAGGACCTTCTGGTCCTGGGCCGGGGGCAGCAACACGCTTGCGGACTGGTCGCGTTCGTCCTTGTTCTGGAGCCCCGGGACCGAAGTCACCGTGTTCGCGCCGTAGTCGTAGATCGCCGAACCCGTGCCCGGCGTGCCGTTGCCGAAGACATGGCTGCCCGAGTAGAAGAGGCGGCCGTCCTGCATCAGGATCATCGACGGGTACAGACCCCAGTACGACCAGGTCTGGTTGACCTGCCACAGCGGCAACCACTGCTGCTGCGCGTCCGACCAGAGTTCGGCGGTCACCGAACCGGTGGAGTCCTCGCGCAGACCGCCGAAGGAGATGATGTCACCGTTGCCGAGCTCGGTCGCCGACGGATACCAGTGGCCGTCGTTCATGTCGTTCGTCTTGCTGTACGTCTCGGTGACCGGGTCGAAGATGTACGAGTCCTTGTACCCCTCGTACCCGTGCCCGCCCACGACCGGGAACGCCTTGTTGCCGCTCATCACGAGCACGCGCCCGTCGTCGAGCTGGACGTGACCGGCGCAGAACATGTCCTTGGGCGTGGGGATCGTCTTGTACGTGCCGTTCACCGGGTCGTACACCGCGCTGGTGAACGTGCCCGCGTTGAACTGCTCCTCGCTGTTGCCGGAGCCCGCGATCAGCAGCACCTTGCCGTTGTTGAGGACGACGGAGTGCATGGAGCGGACCGGGTTCTGCGTGGGCAGCACGTCCCACTTGCCGTTGGCGCACTGCTCGGCCGTACCCGTGCAGGTGGCCGGCGGGAGCGTGTCGGCGACCTGCTCCATCGTGTAGTCGTCGGTGGTCGCGGAGCCCGTGCCGTACACCGAGACGCCCCAGGTGATGCGGTCGGTACCCGCCGGGACCTCCGGGGTACGGACCGTCGCCTGCGTCCAACTCCCCTGCATTTCCAGCGTCTTGAGGTCGGTCCAGTACTGCCAGCCCGCCGTCGTGTCGTGCCGGAAGAGCGTGAGGGAGGCGTCGGGGGTCGTCGTCTTGTACCAGAGTCCGAGGTCGTACTGCTTGCCGACCGTGACCACCGGCGCACAGGTGGCGGACTCGGTGATCAGCGCCTTGCGGTCACCGGAGACCCGGCGGGTCAGCTCGACCTTCATCGCCTTGGTGCCCGAGTGCGCGTCGGCCACCGTGGAGAAGGTGAAGTCGTTGTCGCCCCAGCCCGACTTCTCCCAGCAGTACGGCATGCCGTCCGTGCCGGCCGTCTCGAAGCCCGGGTTGGTGACGAGGTTGGCGGCGGAGGCGGGCTGCGGCGAGATGAGCAGCAGGCCCGCGGCGAGGCCCGCCACGGCCAGAAGTGATGTTCTCCGCCGTGGTCTCAGTCGTGGTCGTACGCGAAGTGTCACGCGGCTCTCCTTGCTGTGCGGCTACGGCTCCCGCCCGCGGGCTCATTGCTGCGGCGCGGCAGATAGACCAGCGCTTCGGTCCCTACGAAGCGCAGGACGAAGGTCGTCACCAGGGCCAGTGCGGTGGCGGAGAGTGCGCCCATCCCGAAGTGGCCCACGAACAGGGCGATCAGCGGGATGCGCAGCACCAGATCGGCGTTGGCGATCAGGGCGAACCGGCCGACGCGGTCCCCCCAGTGGCGGTGCTTCCGTCGCTCGCGGAAGAGGAGATGCTCGATGAGCAGGAAGTTCCAGGCGACCCCGAGCTGGTTGGCGACGATCTCCGCCGGCAGGTAGTGCATTCCGGCGGCGGTGAGGGCGTACAGGCCCAGCAGGTTCGGTACGAAGCCGGTGGCGCCGATCAGGCCGAAGACCACCATGCGCGCGACGGGTGAGGCGGTGCGCAGTCCGACCAGATGGCGCAGGAACCGGAAGCCCTCCTGCGCCGTCGACTTGGACTCGCCCGCGAACCGGTCCTGGAACACGAACGGGACCTCGGTGACCTCGCGGGGGCGGCTGCGCACCGCGAGTTCGAGGAGGATCTTGTAGCCGAGCGGCTGGAGGATCTCGGCGGTGACCGCGCTGCGGCGGATCGCGAAGAAGCCGCTCATCGGGTCGCTGATGCCGCGCAGCTTGCGCGGGAAGAGCGTCTTGGTCAGCCAGGTCGCGCCGCGCGAGACGGCGACGCGGTAGCCGCCCGCGAGCCCTTCGCGGCTGCCGCCCTTGATGTAGCGCGAGGCGACGACGAGTCCGGCGGAGGAGCGCTCACCGGTGGCGACCAACTCCGGTACCAGGGACGGCGGATGCTGCAGATCTCCGTCCATGACGACGATCCAGTCGGAGGTCGCGGCCTTCAGGCCCTCGACGACCGCGCCGCCGAGCCCGCCCACGCGTTCGGCGCGGTGCAGCACGGTGACGGGGAACGGGCAGTCCTGCGCGGCCTCGCGGATCACCTCGGGGGTGTCGTCCGTGGAGTCGTCCACGAAGAGGACCTCACAGGGCAGCCGCGCGGGCACCGACTCGGTGATCTGGTACAGCAACTCCCCGATGTTCGCCGCCTCGTTGAAGGTCGGCACGACGATGGTGACGGCGCCGGGTTCGGGAACCTCCACGGCTCGTACGGCCGGGTCGCCCAGCTCGTCGGGGACGGTGCTCTCGAAGCTGGTCATCGACTGCCTCCGTCGCTCGCGGTGGTCGTGATGTCGTCGCTGTCGTCGATCTGCCGGATCTCGATCCGGTCCTCGCCCTTGCCGAAGGTGGCAACGGGCGTCGAATGCTCCATCGCGGCCTTGACGTTGGGCAGGTCGACCGCGTCGCGCCGTACCGTCGGGGAGGCGACCACGTAGTCGAGGTCGCGCCAGCCGCGCGGCATCGTCTCGGTCACCGCGGGGTCGAGGTCCGCCTTGTAGAACCAGATGACGCCGAGCCCTGGTTCGTAGCCGGCGTGCACGAGGTCGAGCCAGAGTGCGTCGTCGACGAGGACACGGGTCTCCGCCGGGTTCTCGACCTCGGTCCTGAGCCACGAAGAGGCCGCCCGGTAGGGGGCGTTGGCGTCGACGGTGACGGCGGTGCGGTCACCGTCGTACCAGCGCGGTACGACGTAGAAGGCGGCGCCCGCCACGAGCAAGGCCGCCGTCACCCGCCGTCCCCACAGGACGTACGGCTTCTCCTCGGCGCTGCGCCATCTGCGCAGCACCGCGTGGGCGACGCTCGCGGTGCCGCCGGCGAGGACCAGTGCGAGGAACGGCAGGGCCTGGATGACGTACATCGCGGGCAGGTAGCCGCTCGGGCGCATCGCCACCAGGGCGAGGATCGCCACGGTGAGCGCGGGTCCGGCGAGGGCGCGCGCGGTGACCGACCAGCGCCAGGTGAGCAGGAGCAGCAGCGCACCCGCGAGGCCGCCGAGGGGCAGCACGCGGTCGTAGTACAGCCAGGACTGCAGCACGCCGTACGAGCCGGTGCCCGAGTCGAGGATGAAGCCCGAACCGGGGCGGCTCATCTGGTACGTGATGCCGTCCCAGAGCGACACATGGCCGGAGCCCGGGAACAACTCGCCCTTGAGCAGGGCGAAGAGCGGGTACGCCATGCCGATCAGCACGCACGCGGTGATGGCCCCGGTGAGCGCGAACTTCCGGGTGTCGCGGTGGCCGTGCCGCCACATGGTGACAAGGAGCGCGGGCAGGATGACGAGCATCGTCTCCTTGGTGAGCACGCCCGCCGCGGCCGCGATGCCCGCCCCGAAGTGGTGCCAGAGATGGCGGCTCGGGGATGCGGCGAGGCAGAACGCCAGCAGCGTCCACATCACCGCGATGTTGTCCAGGAAGATCTCCCGCTGGAGCACCACCGACAGCGGCGACAGTCCGAAGAGCACCATCGCGAGTCCGGCCGCCCACTGCGGCAGCGAGAGGCGGCGCGCGAGGACGTAGACGAGGACCGCGCTGATGGCGCTGATCAGGAGCATCGCGAAGCGCATCGAGCCGACCGTCATCAGACCCGGGCTGAACTGGGCGGGGATCCAGGTGAGCGCGGCTATCTGTATCCAGCCGAGTGGCGGGTGGTCGTACCAGTACGTGTAGTGGGCGAGCCCGTTGCCCTCCTGCACGGCCCAGGCCTGGGCGAGGTAGGTGCCCTCGTCGTCGCTGAGGGTCGGGTAGTCGGCGATGTTCCAGCCCTGCACGAGCATGATCGCCACGAGGAGCGCGGCGCACAGCAGCAGATCGGAGCTCGGGCGGCGAAAACGCGACGGCGGACGGGGATCGGGGACGTTTTTGGGCGCGGAAGGCCGTTGCGCGGGGACCGTGGAGGTGGCCACCGCGGGAAGGGTGGAGGTCACGCGGAAATGTCCTCTCGGGACTCTCGGGCTACCGGACTGGCGAACTCGCGATCCCGCCGGCTAGCGGGCCGCTTCGACTTCGGTGAGGTGCGCGCCGACATGACTGGTCAACTCCCAGTCATTGCGCCCCCGTTGCTCGCGCCACACTGCGCGAACGGCGGCGCCGGCCAGCAGCACCTGGTAGAAGGGGCCACCGACGATCAGCTTCAGGTAGTGGACCAGCCGGACGCGAAGCCCGTACTGCTTGCCGAAGTCGTGCAGTCCGACGACCTCGAAGACGAAGGTGACCAGTGCGGTCACGGCCGGGAGGAACGTGATGAACGCGATGCCGACGGGTACGTCCAGGAAGAGCGCGATGGCCACGTTGAGCGGGATGACCACGCCGGAGACGGCCTGGAGGTACGGCGTCATGAGGGTGTAGCGGGCTAGCAACCGCTGCCCGAATCCCGGGAGTTGCTTCCAGTCCTTCTTCCGGTAGACCTGAAGGAAGCCCTGGTTCCAGCGAGTTCGCTGCTTCATCAGCGACATCAGGCTGCCGGGGGTCTCCTCCCGGGTCACCATGTCGGAGTCGTACGCGACGACGACCTTCTTGCCGACGCTGGACAGCCGTACTCCCAAGTCGCAGTCCTCGGCGAGGCAGTTGGGATCCCAGCCGTCCGCTTCCCGGAGCACGTCGGTGCGTACGAAGACGGTGTTGCCGCCGAGCGGGATGAAGCCCTTCTGCGCGTGCAGATGGAGCCTGGACCGGAACCAGAAGAAGTACTCCAGGCAGTTGCGCAGGCTGTACCAGCTGGAGTTGAAGTTGATGAGTTGCACGCCGCCCTGGACGACGTCCGCACCCGTCGTACGGAACGCGTGGTCGACGTGGGCGAGCAGTTCCGGATGGACCTGGTCCTCGGCGTCGAAGACTCCGACGACGTCACCGCGGCAGTGCGGCAGCGCCGTGTTCATGGCCTTCGGCTTGTTCTTCTTCTCGTGGTGGTCGACGACGACCCGGACGCGCGGGTCGCGCGCCTCGGCGCTGCGGGCCACCTCGGTGGTCTCCGGGTCGTCGTGCCCGACGATGACGATGATCTCGAAGTCGTCGTGGCTCGACTCCAGCAGCCGCTGGATGGTGTGGTCGAGTACCGCCTGCTCGTGCCGAGCGGGCAGCAGCAGCGAGAACGACAGCCCGTCGCCGCCGTCCGGACTGCTGAAACGGGTGGAAGCGAGCACCTCGGGCGTACGCCAGGCGTGCATCTGCCACCACAAAGTGAAGGCTGCCATCCAGAACAAGGCCAGCGAAACGGCAGCAATAAAGACAGACGTGAGCAACAGATCCCCCCAGATCCCCTAAAGCCCCCTGTCGCGACAGTGAGTCACTCCTGCCGCGTCACCGTGCAGAGACTATGGGGGAACTGTGAAGCCAGAAAGCTCATCAGATAAATAGAATGTTTCGGAATCCTCGGTCGAGTATCGGCGAGTACCCGGACGTATCCCGCTACGTCGGAGGTTTACGGTCGCTGTAATCCCTTGTCAGGCGACGTTTCCGCCACCCACGGCCTCGCGCAGACGCTGGACATCGGAGGTCGGCGTGTCACATGTGAAGTTACGGCAAACGTAAGCGGAGGGCTCACCGCCGACCAGCGGACGGTCGACGAGCAGCGGAAGTTCGTCACTGTCCGCAGCGCCGACCGCGACGACGGCGCCCGGTGCGGTGCCCAGGAGCGCCGCACGGTGCAGTTCCCGGGTGGCGGGGTCCTCCATCGGGCCCACGACGGCGATCTCACGCGGCCCGTCGAGCAGCGCCTCGGCCACGGCCAGACCCCAGCCGATGAAGCGGGGCGCGCGCGGCCCGAGCGCCTTCACGACACCCAACGCCCGTTCCGCGGCGGTCCGATGGGGCTCCGCCCCGGTCTGCGCCGCATACGAGAGCAGCGCGCCGGCCGCCGCGCTCCACCCCGAGGGCGTCGCATTGTCGGTCGGATCCTGCGGACGGCGGATGAGCCGCTCGGCATCGGCCGCCGTGTCGTACAGGGCACCCGACTCGGAGTCCGTGAACTGCACGATCACATGGTCGAGAAGGAACCCGGCGAACTCCAGCCACACCCCTTCACCGGTGACTCCCGCCAGCGCGAGGAACCCCTCGGCGACATCCGCGTAATCCTCCAACACTCCTGCGTTCGCCCCGACTTGACCGTCCTTGCTGGTACGGGACAGCCGCGCCCGGTCGTCCATGTGCAGCCGTACGAGGAGGTCGGCGGCGCCGATCGCGGCCTCCACGAGGTCGGGGCGCTCGAAGTAGGCGCCGGTCTCCGCGAGGGCGGCGACCGCGAGCCCGTTCCAGGCGGCCACGATCTTGTCGTCGCGGCCGGGGGCCGGGCGCTCCGCGCGGGCGGCGAGCAGGCGCTGCCGAATGGAGGCGATCTTCTCCGCGTCGAACACGCCCTCGTGCTGCGGAAGTTGGAGGACCGAAGCCCCCTCCTCGAAGGTGCCCTCCTCGGTCACCCCGAAGTAGTGGGCGGCAAGTTCGGCATCCTCACCGAGGACTTCCCTGAGCTGCCCGGGCGTCCACACGTAGTACGCCCCCTCGACGTGCTTGCCGTTCCCGTCGTCGCTGTCGGCGTCGAGCGCGGAGGCGAACCCCCCTTCGTTCGTGCGCAGTTCACGCACCATGAAGTCGGCGGTCTCCAGGGCGACGCGGCGGGCGAGCTCGGAGCCGGTGGAGCGCCAGAGGTGCGCGTACACACGGCACAGCAGGGCGTTGTCGTACAGCATCTTCTCGAAGTGCGGCACCACCCACTCGCGGTCGACGGAGTACCGCGCGAACCCACCACCGAGCTGGTCGTAGATCCCGCCCCGCGCCATCCGCTCCCCCGTGTCGGCGGCCATCTGGAGCGCGCCCTCGGAACCGGTCCGCGCGTGATGCCGCAGCAGGAACTCGATCACCATGGACGACGGGAACTTGGGTGCACCGCCGAACCCGCCGTGCTGGGCGTCGTACTCACGGGTGAGCCCGAGCAGCGCCCCGGCGAGCTCCTCCTCCCCCGGAACCGAGGCGTTCCCGTAGCTCAGCTCCCGCCCGGCGAGGTCCCGCACGATCTTCTCCGCGACCTCGGCCACCTCGTCGCGCCGCTCGGTCCAGGCGCTGCGCACGCCCTCCAGCACCTGCCGGAAACCGGGCATGCCGTGGCGGGGGGCGGGCGGGAAGTAGGTCCCGAAGTAGAAGGGCTCGGCGTCGGGGGTGAGGAAGACGGTCATGGGCCAGCCGCCCTGGCCGGTGGCGGCCTGCACGGCCTCCATGTAGACGGCGTCGACGTCCGGCCGCTCCTCCCGGTCCACCTTGACGCTCACGAAGTGCTCGTTCAGATACGCGGCTGTCGCCTCGTCCTCGAAGGACTCGTGAGCCATGACATGGCACCAGTGACAGCTGCTGTAGCCGACGCTCAGCAGCACCGGCACGTTCCGCTTGCGTGCCTCGTCGAAGGCCTCGGCCGACCAGGGCCACCAGTCGACGGGGTTGTCGGCATGCTGGAGGAGGTAGGGGGACGTCTCATGGGCCAGTCGGTTCGGCATGGCTCCCATACTCGCGCACCGCACCCCCCATCGCTGCGAAGGCACCGTGATGATCCGCGCGCACCCTCGCGCGGATGCCCCGCACGCAGGACACTTGACGGCGACAGATGTTGCCGCCGGAGGGGGACGTGACATGCGGGACAGCCACCGGGCGGATGCCGAGCGGCTGTTGGCCCGGGCCGTGGAGGAAGAGGTACGGCGGTCGGGCGGACGTACCGACAGGGGCGTGCTGCTTTCGCGGGCTCGGGGTTCACTGGAGGCGATGGGCGAGACGGCCGCCGAGGAGTACGGGGCGTATACGCAGGCACTCGACGAGGCGGAGGCAGGGCAGCTGTCGTTCGGGCAGCGGTACGCCCAGGAGGGCGGCGGAACTCCCTTGATGGTGGCGGCCGTTGCCGCGATCGCGGCCGTCGTCGCGGACCTGGCGCTCGGCACGGGCGCGGGGACGGCGCTCGGTGCGGGGGCGACGGTGGCGGTGGTGGGCGCGGCTGCCACGGTGGTCAAGGTGACCGCCTCGCATCTGCCGGCCGCGAGCCGCCGGGCCGGGGCGCTCGGGCAGCCGGGGGGCGCCGAGCAGCTGCGGCTGCAGTGGCTGACGGCCCTGGAGGTACGCGGTATCCGGCCCTTCCTCGATCAGCAGCGCGTACTCAGCGCCGCCACGGTCGCCAAGCAGGGTGCGCCCCAGCTGCGCCGCACCGACAAGAGCGCCGCGGCGAGGCGGCGCAGTGTCCTGGAGCAGTCTTTCGGCCAACTTCCCGATCTGGACGGCCCGTTCACGGGCAGGCGCACCGAGCTGTCCCGGGTCGCGCAGTGGGTGCACGCGGCCCGCGCGAGCACGGAGACCAAGCCGACGGTGGTGGTGCTGTACGGCGCGCCGGGCTCCGGCCGCAGCACGCTCGCGATCCGGGCGGCGCACGCCCTGAAGGACCAGTTCCGGGGCGCGTGCGTGGTGGACCTTCGCGGCGACAGCGCCGAGGAGCCGCCGCTGACGACCCGTGACGCGCTGCTCCATCTGCTGAATCGTCTCGGCGCGCCGCGCGAACAACTGCTCTTCCGGGAACGTTCCTCGCAGGATCAGCAGGTCAGGCGGCTGAGCGAGCTGTACCACCAGCATCTGACGGGCCTGCCGGTGACGATCGTCCTTGACGACGCGAACGACGCCGAGCAGGTGCGCATCCTGGTCCCCGAGCGCTCGGACAGCCTGGTCCTGGTCACCGCCCGCAAACCCCTCGACCTGCCCGCCGACCTCGCCGCCTGGGTGCACCAGCTCCCGGTCGAGGCACTGGAGGCAGCGGGCGCCGAGGAGCTGCTGAACGCCGCTGCGCAGGACAAGTCGGGCCCGTACGACGCCGAATCCTCCGACCTCGTAAGGGAGTTGTGCGGCGGTCTGCCGCTGGCCCTGCGCATCGCGGGTTCCTCGCTCGGCCCCCGGACCCCGCGCCAACTGGCCTCCGACCTGGCGGCGTACGGACCCGTCGAACCGGTCGAACGGGTCCTGTGGCTGCGCTACACGGACCAGACGGACACGGCACGCCGGCTTCTGCGCCGCCTGGCCCTCGCGGGCCGCGCCTCCCTGGGCGCGGTGGCGGCCGCGTCCCTCCTCGCCACGGACGAGGCGGAGGCCACCCGCCACCTGACCGCGCTCTCGCGTGCAGGCCTCGTCGACCATGTCCGCGGCAGCCGCTACCGCCTGCACGATCTCGTACGCACCTTCGCGCAGGCCCGCCTCCTGGACGAGGAGGAACCGGCCGAGCGTACGGCGGCGCAGGAACGCCTGATCGTGAACTACGCGGAGCTGGCGGACTCGGTGATCCGCCTGGTCGACGGCAAGACGTCCACGCGGGCCGATCAGTTCGGGCCGCACGGCTTCACCTCGCTCGACGCTGCCCTGCGCTGGCTGGACGACGAGTCGAGCTTCATCACGGCGGCCCTGCGGCACGCGGAAGGCGTCGACCAGGCCGCGGTACTCCACCTCCTCGGCGCCCTCTGCGACTACTGCCTGCTGCGCGGCGACCTCTACCGCCTGGGCGAGATCAGCGAGTTGACGCAGGCGGTCGACCAGGGCCTCCTGGTCCGCTCGGTCCAGTGGCGTACGGGCATCGCGGCCCGCCAGCTCGGCGAACTGGACAAGGCCCGCACGACACTCTCCTCGGTCGTCGACCTCTACTTCGAGGCCCACCACGACGCGGGCGCGGCCCTGGCGCTCTGCTCCCTCGGCATCACCCTCCACCACCAGGGCAATCTCACCGAGGCCGCGGCGAAGCTCCAGGAGGCCATCGACCTCCAGTCCTCGCCCGAGCTGGCCGGAGACCGCGCCTGGACGATGCACGCGCTGGCCGGCGTGGAGCGCGACCGCTCCCGCCTCGCCATCGCTCTGGACCTGCTCACCCGGTCCCTGGTCCTGCACCGCGAGAGCGAGTCGGTGCACGGTGAGGCGTGGGCCCACTTCCACCTCGGCCAACTGGGCCTGCGCATGGGCGACGTACCGCGTGCGGAGCGCGAGCTGCGCGAGGCCCTCGACCTGTACGGCCGCACGCGTGACCCGCGGGGCGAGGCGTGGGCCCTGACCGAGCTGGCCCGCGCCCGTCTCGTCGCCGGCGACCCGTCCCCCGCGGTCGACGGCCTGCGCCAGGCGGCCTCCCGGCACCGCGACAACGAGGACGCGCGCGGCGAGGCATGGACGGTGTACTACCTGGGCCAGGCCCTGGAGGAGACCGGCAACCTGGACCAGGCGGTCCGTGAGCTGGAACGTTCCCGCACGATGTTCTCCCGGATGCGCGACGTGTACGGGCTGGCCTGCGCCCGCCACCACTCGGCCCGCGTCACCCGCGACCAACGGGCGGGCCAGACCGGCTCGTTGCGGAACTCCGGCTTCGCCCGCCAGCTCCTCGTCGACGCCCGCGCCGACTTCCAGCGCATCGGCGTCGCCCACGGGGAGGCGTGGACGTGCCTGGAGCTGGCCGTGGTCGACGGGGGCAACGCCCGTACCCAGCAGGCCCTGAAGCTGTGCGACGAGGCGATCGCCCTCTTCACCTCGTACGGCGACCGCCGCGGCGAGGACTGGGCCCGCTTCCTGCGCTGCACCCTGCTCCCCTATGCCGCCCCGGGCGGCTCCGAGATCGGCACCGCCGTGGCCCAGGAGGAGCTGAGCCAGCTGTCCCGCACCGGGCATCCGTCACGGGACAGCAAGCTGGACGACTACATCGATTCGTATCAGCTGCTGCTGGAGCGGGGGGTCAGCCTGGAGACCGGGTGGCAGGCGTGGCGGCTGCAGATGGTGCCCAAGCGGCATGCCCGGGATGTGATGGGGGTGACGGTCGGGGCGGTGCAGGGGTGACAGTCGGCGCGACGGTCGGAGCGGTGCCGGGGTGACGGTCGGCGCGACGCAGGGTGAACGTCCCAGCGCCACGGCGACCGGCCGCGGCCGGGGACGGGTCGCCTGCCGGTCCTCCGGTCCCGGTTCCCGGTGTGCTGCGGGCGCCGTGCCGCGGGTCGACCCGCCTCGGCCTTCGCGGGTCAGCCCTGCTCGACCTTCGCGGGCCGGCCCTACTCGGCTTTCGCCGGCGAGGCCTTGGCGGGCGAGGCCTTCCCACCGGTGGCACCGGAGGCGGGCGCCGTCCCGGAACCGCTCTTCTCGCCGGCGGCGGCCGCGGAGGCCGCCGCCTCCGCTTCCTGCTCGAAGTTGTCCTTGACCTTCCCCATGTGCCGGTTCATGGACTTCATCAGTGCCCACACCGCCAGGGCCATCGCCGCGAAGACGATGAAGCCGAGGACGCCGGGGGTGACCTTGTTCTCGTCGACCTCCTTGGCGAGGGGGACGAGGTGCGTCAGTGCCAGGCTTGCGCTCATGTCAGGCATTGTCGCGGATGCCCGCAAAGAGGTCGTCCTCGGGGAGGGAGGTATCGACGAGGGACTTGGCGAGCTCGTACTCCTCGGTCGGCCAGACCTCCTTCTGGAGCTCCAGCGGGACCTTGAACCAGCCGCCGTCGGGGTCGATCTGCGTGGCGTGCGCGATGAGCGCCTTGTCGCGGATCTCGAAGAACTCGGCGCACGGAATGTGCGTGGTCAGCGTGCGCTCGGTGCGCTCGAACTCCGACCAGCGCTTCAGCCAGTCCCCGTACGGCGACTCCATGCCGCGATCGAGGAGCGCGTTGTGCAGCGCCTCGGTGCGCGGGCGGTTGAAGCCCTGGTTGTAGTAGAGCTTCTGCGGCTGGAACGCCGTGCCGAACTCCGACTCGGGGTACTTCTCGGTGTCCGTCGCGCCCTCGAAAGCCACCATCGAGATCTTGTGGGTCATGATGTGGTCGGGGTGCGGGTAACCGCCGTTCTCGTCGTAGGTGGTGATCACCTGCGGGCGGAAGGTGCGGATCTGCTTCACCAGCTCGCCGGCCGCCTTGTCGACGTCCTCGAGCGCGAAGCAGCCCTCGGGGAGCGGCGGCAGCGGGTCGCCCTCGGGCAGCCCCGAGTCGACGAAGCCCAGCCACTCCTGCTTGATGCCGAGGATCTCGCGAGCCTCGTCCATCTCCTTCTTGCGTACCTCGTGGATGTGCTCCTCGATGTACTTGTCGCCCTGAAGCTTCGGGTTGAGGATGGAGCCGCGCTCCCCGCCCGTGCAGGTCACGACAAGCACGTCCACCCCCTCGGACACGTACTTCGCCATGGTGGCCGCGCCCTTGCTCGACTCGTCGTCGGGGTGGGCGTGCACGGCCATCAGTCGCAGCTGGTCAGTCAAGACTCAATCCTCAGTAAGTCGGCCAGTCGGGAAGTCGCGCCCGGCGTGAATCAGCTTGAAGGGCGGCTTCTATAGTGACGGAACCGAAGGGCGAATAATTCCGGGGCCCGGCCCCTGGCCCTCCCCGGGTCCGAGCCGGGGCTCCTGCCGAGAGGACGACCATGAGTACGGCGAGCACGCAGCTGCCCGAGGGCCGGTACGGCCGCTCAGCGGACGAGCGCGCCGACCGGAAACTCAAGGTCGTCGGCGGTGCACTGGGCGTGATCCTGCTCGTCCTGATCGGCTGGTACGGGTACGACCACATCGCCGGGACGAAGATCAGCGCCGAGGTGATCACCTTCAGCGCCTCGGACACCGAGGTCAAGGTGCACCTGGAAGTACGCAAGGACGCCGACGCCAAGGGCTACTGCACACTGCGCTCACAGGACGCGGAAGGCGCCGAGGTGGGCCGCGCGGACTTCCGCTTCGACCAGGACTCCTCGCGCATCGACCAGGTCCTCACACTGCGCACGACCGCCAAGGGCACCACCGCAGAGCTGCTCGGCTGCCACAACGACTGACGTCACCCCCAGCACTTACGTGCTGACCTGCGTTGACGTAATTCTGATGTCTTATGTCCTCCCCCTTCAGCCGCGGAATTGTTAGGCTCGTGGTTTCGCCCACCCGTGAAGGAACATTCTTCTGGGTAGGGCGATGCTTTGTATTCCCAGTACCTACGAGGAGCACCTGTGACCCAGACCAGCGAGAACGTCACCTGGCTGACCCAGGAGGCGTACAACCAGCTCAAGGCCGAGCTGGAGTATTTGTCTGGTCCCGCGCGCACGGAGATCGCGACCAAGATCGCGGCGGCGCGCGAGGAGGGCGACCTGCGCGAGAACGGCGGGTACCACGCGGCCAAGGAGGAGCAGGGCAAGCAGGAGCTCCGTGTGCGCCAGCTGACCCAGCTCCTGGAGAACGCCAAGGTCGGCGAGGCTCCCGCGGCGGACGGTGCGGTCGCGCCCGGCATGGTCGTCACCATCGCCTTCGACGGCGACGAGGACGACACCCTGGACTTCCTGCTGGCCTCGCGGGAGTACGCGAGCGCCGACATCGAGACGTACTCGCCGCAGTCCCCGCTGGGCTCCGGCGTGAGCGGCAAGAAGGTCGGTGAGGACGCCCAGTACGAGCTGCCGAACGGGAAGCTCGCCTCGGTGAAGATCCTCAAGGCCGTGCCGTACCAGGCCTGATCCCAGGCCCCGCCCGGAGTCCGGGACCAGGTACGTCCAGGACCCGCCTTCGCCCAGGACCACGTACTGCGACGATGCCCCCGGCCGCGCGCCGGGGGCATCGTCATGCCCCGGTCATGCGGTGGCGGACCGGTACTTGCGCACCGCCAGCGTCCTGAATATCAGGACGATCAGCACCGAGTAGATCAGCGAGGCCCAGACCGCGTGCTGCATGGGCCAGGCGTCCGACTGTGAGACACCCGGATTGGCGAAGAGCTCGCGGGATGCCTGCACCGTGGCGCTGAAGGGGTTCCAGTCCGCGATGTGACGCAGCCAGGGCGTCATGTTGCTGGAGTCCACGAAGGCGTTCGAGATGAACGTGACCGGGAACAGCCAGATCAGTCCGCCGGAGGTGGCCGCCTCCGGGGTGCGCACGGAGAGGCCGATGAGCGCGCCGATCCAGGTGAACGCGTACCCGGACAGGAGCAGCAGCCCGAAGGCTCCGAGGACCTTGCCGGCGTTGGTGTCGCCGTCCGACCCGACCCGCCAGCCGACCAGCAGGGCGACCAGGGCGAGGACCAGCAGGGTCAGCGCGGTCTGGACGAGGTCGGCGAGCGTACGCCCGGTCAGCACCGCGCCGCGCGCCATGGGCAGCGAGCGGAATCGGTCGATGAGGCCCTTGTGCATGTCGTCGGCGATGCCCGCTCCGGCGCCCGCGGTGGCGAAGGTGACGGTCTGCGCGAAGATGCCGGCCATCAGGAAGTTGCGGTAGTCGGTGGAGCTGGTGCTGCCGCCGATCTGCATGGAACCGCCGAAGACATAGCTGAACAGCACCACGAACATGATCGGCTGGATCAGTCCGAAGATCACCATCTCCGGGATCCGGGACATTCTGATCAGGTTGCGTTTGGCGATGACCAGCGAGTCTCGGATGGACTGGCCGACGGGGTTGGTGGGCGCCGCGACCTGCACGGCGTCGGTGACGGCACTCACTTCGCGTCCTCCTTCTTGCGCTTACGGCCCTTGCTGTCCTTGCCGTCCTTGTCGGCTGCCACTCCGTTGCCCTCTTCCTTCTCCTCGGCCGCGTGGCCGGTGAGGGTGATGAAGACGTCGTCCAGGGTGGGCCTGCGCAGGCCGATGTCGTCGATCTCGATGCCGCGGGTGTCCAGCTCGCGGATGACCTCGGCGAGGAGCTTGGCGCCGCCGGTGACGGGCACCGTGAGCTTGCGGGTGTGCTCCTCGACGGTGGTCTCGCCCTTGCCGAAACCTCGCAGCACCTCGGAAGCCGTCTCTATGTGCTCGCGCTCGTGCACGACGACCTCGACGCGCTCGCCGCCGGTCTGCGCCTTGAGCTGGTCGGCGGTGCCGCGGGCGATGACGCGGCCGTGGTCGACCACGCAGATGTCGTGCGCGAGGTGGTCGGCCTCTTCCAGGTACTGGGTGGTGAGCAGCAGGGTCGTACCGCCGGAGACGAGCTGCTTGATGACCTCCCACAGCTGCTGGCGGTTGCGCGGGTCCAGGCCGGTCGTCGGCTCGTCCATGAACATCACCGGCGGCGAGACGACGAGCGCTGCCGCCAGGTCGAGCCGGCGGCGCATACCGCCCGAGTAGGTCTTGGCGGTGCGCTCGGCGGCGTCCGTGAGGTTGAACTGCTCGAGCAGCTCCTCCGCCCGGACCTTCGCGGCCTTCGCCTTCATCTGGTAGAGCTGGCCGACCATCTGGAGGTTCTCGCGGCCGGTCAGATACTCGTCGACCGCGGCGAACTGCCCGGACAGACCGACCCGGCGGCGCACCGCGTCGGGGTTCTTGAGGACGTCGACGCCCGCGACGATCGCCTTGCCGCTGTCGGGCCGCAGCAGGGTGGTCAGACAGCGGACCGCCGTCGTCTTGCCCGCGCCGTTCGGCCCGAGCAGGCCCAGCACGGTTCCCTCTGGGACATCGAGATCGACGCCGTCCAGAGCCCTTACGTCACCGAAGGTCTTCACCAGGCCTTCGGCATAGATGGCGCCTGGCATGTGGGGTCTCCCAAGTGGTTGGGGAATTCCTAGGAAGGAGCTTAGTTTTCGCTG